>NZ_RQIV01000018.1:0-59266 GCF_003977705.1 Verrucosispora sp. FIM060022 | reverse complement strand
TGATAGGGTTACGGCGGTTATGGCGGAAGGGAAACGCCCGGTTACATTCCGAACCCGGAAGCTAAGCCTTCCAGCGCCGATGGTACTGCACTCGGGAGGGTGTGGGAGAGTAGGACACCGCCGGACACACGTCACAGTCGAGGGCCACCCGGAATCGGGTCGGCCCTCGACTGCGTTGCGCCATGGAATGGCGCACTGAGGAAGGATGTACCTGTGAGTTCAGGAGCTCAGGGCGGAGACCGTCCCCGGAGCCAGGAGGGCCGGCCCGAGGGCCGTGACCGCGGCTTCCGCCGGGACGACCGCCCGTCGTACCGCGACGATCGTGACCGGGAACGTGGTTCCCGTGAGGGACGCGGTGACGGGGCTGACCGTTCCCGTTCCGGCGGTTTCCGCGAGGGTGACCGTCGTGAGGGTGGTTTCCGTCGTGACAGCGGCGAGCGTCCCGGTGGTTTCCGGGGCGGCGACCGCCGCGAGGGTGACCGCCGTGAAGGCGGCTTCCGGCGCGACGGCGGCGAGCGCTCCGGTGGTTTCCGCGGTGGTGACCGTCGTGAGGGTGGTTTCCAGGGCGGCGACCGTCGTGAGGGCGGGTTCCGTCGTGACAGCGGTGAGCGCTCCGGTGGTTTCCGGGGCGGTGACCGCCGTGAAGGCGGCTCCCGCGATGGCGAGCGCTCTGGTGGCTTCCGCGGCGGTGACCGTCGCGAGGGTGGCTTCCGTCCCGACAACAGGGAACGTTCCGGCGGCTTCCGCGAAGGCGGCGACCGTCGCGAGGGTGGCTTCCGCCGTGACAGCGGCGAGCGTCCCGGTGGTTTCCGGGGCGGCGACCGCCGTGAGGGTGGCTTCCGTGAGGGCGGTGACCGTCGTGAGGGCGGGTTCCGCCGCGACAGCGGTGAGCGTTCCGGCGGGTTCCGTGACGGCGGAGACCGTCGCGAGGGCGGCTTCCGCGGCGGTGACCGTCGTGAAGGTGGCTTCCGCCGTGACAGCGGCGAGCGTCCCGGTGGTTTCCGGGGCGGCGACCGCCGTGAGGGTGGCTTCCGTGAGGGCGGCGACCGTCGTGAGGGCGGCGACCGTCGTGAGGGCGGGTTCCGCCGCGACGGCGGCGAGCGCTCCGGTGGTTTCCAGGGCGGAGACCGCCGGGAAGGTGGCTTCCGCGGCGGGGATCGTCGCGAGGGTGGCTTCCGTCCCGACAACAGGGAACGTTCCGGCGGCTTCCGCGAAGGCGGGGATCGCCGTGAGGGCGGTTTCCGTCCCGACAGCGGCGAGCGTCCCGGTGGTTTCCGGGGCGGTGACCGTCGTGAGGGCGGGTTCCGCCGCGACGGCGGCGAGCGCTCCGGTGGTTTCCAGGGCGGAGACCGCCGGGAAGGCGGCTTCCGCGGCGGGGATCGCCGTGAGGGTGGCTTCCGTCGTGACAGCGGTGAGCGTCCCGGTGGTTTCCGGGGCGGTGACCGCCGTGAAGGCGGCTCCCGCGATGGCGAGCGCTCTGGTGGCTTCCGCGGCGGTGACCGTCGCGAGGGTGGCTTCCGTCCCGACAACAGGGAACGTTCCGGCGGCTTCCGCGAAGGCGGCGACCGTCGCGAGGGCGGCTTCCGCCGCGACGGCGGCGAGCGCTCCGGTGGTTTCCAGGGCGGAGACCGCCGGGAAGGCGGCTTCCGGCGCGACAGCGGTGAGCGTTCCGGCGGGTTCCGTGACGGCGGAGACCGTCGCGAGGGTGGCTTCCGCGGCGGTGACCGTCGTGAAGGTGGCTTCCGTGGCGGCGATCGTCGTGAGGGCGGGTTCCGTGATGGTGACCGCCGTGAGGGCGGGGTCCGGGGCGGTGACCGCCGTGAGGGTGGCTTCCGCGACGACAGGGGGCGCGGCGACGACGCGCGTGCTCGGCGGGACGGAGCGGAGCAGGCCGACGGTACGGCGGCCCCGACGCTGCCCGACGAGATCCTCGCGACCGACCTCGACAAGGACGTTCGCGCTGAGCTGCTCTCGATTGCCAAGCCGGTCGCGGAGACGGTAGCGCGTCACCTGGTGGCGACCGGACAGCTGATCGACGAGGACCCGGAGCAGGCGCTGGCGCATGCCCTGGCCGCGCGTCGCCTGGCATCGCGGATCTCCGCGGTCCGGGAGGCCGTCGGGCTGGCCGCGTACCACGCCGGCGAGTGGCAGACGGCGATCGCGGAGCTGCGGACGTACCACCGGATGAGTGGGTTGCAGAGTCACCTGGCGGTCATCGCGGACTGTGAGCGGGCCCTGGGCCGCCCCGAGCGGGCGATCGACCTGTTCCGCGGCGCCGACCAGGAGAAGCTCGACCGGGCCGTCGCGATCGAACTGCTGATCGTGGCCGCTGGTGCCCGAGGCGACCTCGGACAGCGGGACGCGGCCGTGGCCATGCTCCAGGTGCGTGAGCTGACCTCCGACACGGCGGAGCCGTGGACGGCGCGACTGCGGTACGCGTACGCCGATGCTCTGCTGGCCGTCGGACGGCGCGCGGAGGCCCGGGAGTGGTTCTCCCGTGCGGCGGAGGTCGACGCCGACGCCGAGACCGACGCGGCCGAGCGGCTGCTCGAACTCGACGGCGTGCTCATCGAGGGCGACGAAGAGGACGAGGCGGCCGAGGAACTGGTTGCCGGCCCCGGTGCGCCCGGAGCTGTCGAGACCCAGCCGGACACCGACGTGTCCGGAGCAGCTGTCGCGTTCGCCGAACACGCCGGTGACGATGACGCGGACAACGATGACGCGGACGACGACGAGGACGAGGACGGCGCGACCGAGGACGTGACCGTCGCCGTCGCCCTCGAAGGCGAGCCCGGTGACGCTGCGAACGCGGGCGACGCGGTCGAGGACAGCGCGGTCGAGGACAGCCCGGTCGTCGCGGTCGTCGAGGGCGACGCGGTCGAGGACGTGGCCGGGGAGGCTGCGGACGAGGAGCGGGACGCCGACGCGGTGGTGCCGCCGACGGTTACGCCCGTCGACGGTGCGGACCGGTCCGAGCAGGGTGGCTCGCCGGAGTCGGAGACGCAGCGGCGATGAACGGTGGCGGGGAACGGCTGGTCGACGGCTACGCCTTGGTCGTCTTCGACCTGGACGGCGTGATCTACCTGATCGACCGGCCGATCCCCGGCGCGGTCGAGGCCGTCGCGCGGCTGCATGATGAGGGCCGGGCGGTGGCGTACGCGACGAACAACGCGTCGCGTCGCGCGGCCGACGTCGCCGATCTGCTCACCGGAATGGGTGTGCAGGCCCGGCCGGACGAGGTGCTGACCAGCGCTGCGGCCGCCGCCCAACTGCTGGGTGAGCGGCTGCCCGCCGGGGCACCCGTGCTGGTGGTCGGTGCGGAGGCGTTGCGTTCCGAGGTCGCTGCGGTCGGGCTGAAGCCGGTGTCGCGGGCCGAGGACTCGCCGGTCGCGGTGATTCAGGGTTACGGTCCGCAGGTGGGTTGGGCCGACCTGGCCGAGGCGGCGGTGGCCGTGCGGCAGGGTGCGTCCTGGATCGCGACAAACACCGACCGGACGCTGCCCAGCGGTCGGGGACCGCTGCCCGGCAACGGTGCGCTGGTGGCCGCGTTGGCCACGGCGCTCGGTCGGCAGCCGGACGAGGTGGTGGGCAAGCCCGCACCGGAGTTGTTCGCCACCGCCGCGCGTCGCGCCGGTGAGGGGCGGACCCTGGTGGTCGGTGACCGGTTGGACACCGACATCGAGGGCGCCAACCGGGCCGGGTTGGACAGTCTGCTGGTCCTGACCGGTGTCAGTGACGTACCGGAGTTGCTTGCCGCGCCGTCGGACCGGCGTCCCACGTACGTCGGGTGGAATCTGGCCGGGCTCTTCGACCCGGCGGAGGTGGTGCGGGTGCCGGCGCCGGCGAGTGACGTCGGCGGCTGGCACGTGGTCACCGGCACCGACGGCTGGGAGTTGGCCGGTGCGGGGCGCCCTCTGGACGCGCTCGCGGCGCTCTGCGCGGTGGCCTGGTGGCATCGGCCGACCGGAGTACCCCGGGCGGCGTCGGCGGAGGCGGCGCAGGCGTTGGACGCTCTCGGCCTGGCCTCCTGACCGCGCTCAGAGCAGCTTGCGGAGCTTCATCAGGTCGAACGGGTTCGCCTTGATCGACACCCGGCGGTTGGCCACCGCGCGGGTGACGTCGAGTTCGCCGCGGACCAGGGCGACCAGGTCGTCGCTTGTCGTACTCAAGGCGATCTTGGCCTTGGGGTCGTCGCCGTCGGCGAGGTCGATCAGCCGTCCGTCGCTGATCCGGCCGTGGAAGGCAGTCTCCAGGTCGGTGATCCGGCAGGCCAGGGTGCGATCCAGGTCGACCCGCTCACGGACGGTCTGCGCGTTGCTCTCCAGCCGGGCGGCCAGATCCTGCAACGCCTGCCGGCACTCGTCCACCGTGGCCACCATCGCCTCCTCGCCACACCACGTCATCCCCCGGGCACCGTACCGCACGGGGTGGTCCGGGTGGCCCGGTAGCGTGACACCTGCAGACCCGCCGGGTGGAAGGAATCAGGCATGCAGGACGCGTGGCGCGCCTACCTCGAACTGGCCATGGGCTTGACGGAGGCGCCTCGGAAGAAGGCGCAGGACGCGGTGCGTCGGGCGATGGGCTCGACCGGCGCGACCGCCGCTCAACTCCAGGCGCTCGCCGACGAACTCCGTGCGACCGGAGCGGCGAACCGGGAGTCGCTGACCAAGCTGGTGCGGTTCGAGGTCGAGCGGGCGCTCGGTGCAGTGGGGCTGGCCAGCGCCGACGAGGTGGCCGAGTTGGAGCGCCGGGTGCGGGAGTTGGAGCGCCGGCTGCGTACGGCCGGCGCGGCGGGCGGGCCGGCGACGTCCGGCGAGGCTTCGTCGGTGGGTACGCCCGCGACCGCTGCGGCTGCCCCGCCCAGCAAGGCCCTGGCCAAGCAGACCGTGGCGAAGAAGACGGTCGCCAAGAAGGCGGTGGCCAAGAAGACGGTCGCGAAGAAGACGGTCGCCAAGAAGGCTGTGGCGAAGAAGGCCGCCGGTGGTGGGTCCGCCTCGGCACGTCGGGCGGACGCGGACGGCGCGGCATGAGTGCGCCGGGGCCACGTCCGGGTCCGCCGCCACGTCGCTGGAGCGCGGAGGACACCGACGACGTCGAGCACCCGGCGGTGCAGGCCGCGGTCCAGGCGATGGCCAACGCCGCGGCCCTGGCCCCGGCCGACCAGATCGCGCAGTACGAGGCCGCGTACCAGACGTTGCGGGAAACGCTGGCCACCATCGATCAGGCCTGAGGAGACCGTCGGTCAATGGCACGTCGAAACCGGTTGGACGCCGAACTCGTCCGCCGTGGCCTGGCCCGTTCGCGGGAGCAGGCGGCCGCTCTGGTGGAGGCCGGTCGGGTCCAGTTGCGGGGGGTGCGGGCCCACAAGGCCGCCGCCATGGTCGATCCGGCCGATCCGTTGCTGGTCACCGGGGACGATCCCACCTCGGAGTACGTGTCCCGGGGTGGCCACAAACTGGCCGGGGCGCTCGCCGCGTTCACTCCCGGCGGGTTGACCGTGGCCGGTCGGCGCTGCCTCGACGCGGGCGCGTCCACCGGGGGCTTCACCGACGTGCTGCTGCGCGCCGGTGCGGCCGAGGTGGTCGCGGTCGACGTCGGCTACGGGCAGCTCGCCTGGTCGCTGCGTAACGACGAGCGGGTACGGGTCTTCGAGCGCACAAACGTGCGGACGCTCACCACCGACGTGATCGGTGGGCCCGTCGAGTTGACCGTCGCCGATCTGTCGTTCATCTCGCTGCGGCTGGTGCTGCCGGCGCTGGCGGGCTGCACCGACGGGGACCTCGTCCTGATGGTCAAGCCGCAGTTCGAGGTGGGCAAGGAACGGGTCGGCGCGGGCGGGGTGGTGCGGGATCCGGCGCTGCGGGCCGAGGCGGTGCTCGATGTCGCGGCAGCGGCTGCCGGGCACCAGTTGGGTTTGGTGGACGTGGCGGCCAGCCCGCTGCCCGGGCCGAGCGGCAACGTCGAGTTCTTCGTATGGTTACGCCGGGGCGCGCCGCCGGCCGATCCGGAACGGGTCCGGGCGGTGGTCGCCGCCGGGCCGCAGGGTCCGACGATGTCCGGGGAGGTGCCGGGCGCGGCGACGGAGGAGGTCGCAGGGTGAGCGCGAACAGTGGGCGTCGAACGGCGTACCCGTACCGGCCGCTCGCCGGTCGGCGGGATGCTGCCGTGACCGGAGGGTGGGGCCGGTGAGCCGGACCACTCTGCTGGTCACCCACACCGGTCGTCGCCGCAGCACCGAGCATGCCCGGGCGGTGGCCTGCGACCTGATCGCCGCCGGTTTCGAGGTGCGGGTGGTCGCCGAGGAGGCCGAGGATCTGGACCTGCCCGGGGTCATCCCGGTCAGCGGCCCGCAGGCCGCCGAAGGCGCGGAGATCGTCTTCGCGCTCGGTGGCGACGGCACGTTCCTGCGTGCGGCGGAGCTGGCCCGACCGGCGAAGGTGCCGCTGCTGGGCATCAACCTCGGCAAGGTCGGTTTCCTGGCCGAGGCGGAGATCGATGACCTGGACAGTGCGGTCAGTGACGTGGTCTCCCGCAGTTACACAGTCGACGAGCGGCTCACCGTCGACGTCACGGCCGAGTTCGACGGCGGGCCGACCATCGAGTCCTGGGCGCTGAACGAGATCAGCGTCGAGAAGGGCGAGCGGTCCCAGATGCTGGAGCTGATGGTCGATGTGGATGGGCGGCCGTTGTCGCGGTACGGCTGCGACGGCGTCGTCTGCGCCACCCCGACCGGCTCCACCGCGTACGCGTTCTCCGGTGGCGGGCCGGTGGTCTGGCCGGAGGTGGAGGCGCTGCTGCTGGTGCCGATCAGTGCGCATGCGCTGTTCAGCCGTCCGCTGGTCACCGCACCCACGTCGACCATCTCGATCACGGTTGATCCGTACACCACGCTCGCGGTGCTGTCCTGCGACGGTCGGCGCGTCTACGACGTGCCGCCGGGGGCGCGGATCACCGTGCGGCGCGGGGCGCTGCCGGTGCGGGTCGTGCGGCTGCGGGATCGGCCGTTCACCGATCGGCTGGTGGCCAAGTTCGACCTGCCGGTGCAGGGCTGGCGGGGCTCCCGTCGCTGACCGGGCCCGCTTCGTGAGGCCCCGGCGGTAATCGGACGGACACCTGCCTGCCGGCCGGCGGTCCGCCTGGTGTCCACCTGGCGACGTGTCGCCGGTGTGGCGTGCCGCGACTGGTGACCGTGCGATGCGGCGCGTCGCAGACTCCGAGCACTCGAGGGCCTCCTGCTGGCGCAGCAGTGCCCTGCCGAGCGGGACGTCCGGCGCGAAGGGGGCGCAGCGCCGCGTCCGGTTCGGGGTCGGCCGGCAGGACCAGTCCTTGGGCGCGCAGGGCGTCGAGGTGGGTGATGATGTCGGTACGGGGGCGGTGCAGCCGTTCGGTCAGCTCGTCGATGTGGGTCGTGGTGAGCTGCACCAGGCAGCGGTAGAGCTCCTCCTCGGCCGGGGTCAGGCCGACCACCTCCGACATGGGGCTGAACTGTACGACGCTTGCGGTCGGGGCGCGCCGCGGCCCGCGCCGGCTGGTCAACTGTCGGGCACCGCGTCTACTGTCGGGTGCTGTGCTGGAAGAGCTGCGCATCACCGGACTGGGCGTCATCGAGGACACCACGCTGCCGTTGACCGGCGGGATGAACGTCATCACCGGCGAGACCGGTGCGGGCAAGACCATGGTGGTGACCGGCCTCGGTCTGCTCTTCGGTGGCCGGGCCGACGCGGGGCGGGTGCGCGCCCAGCCGGGTCGGGCGGTCGTGGAGGGGCGGTTGCGGCTGACCGGGCGGTTCGCCGAGACGGTGCACGCGCGCATCAGTGACGCCGGTGGTGAGCCGGACGAGGACGGTGCGCTGCTGTTGAGCCGTACGGTCACCGTCGAGGGGCGGTCGCGGGCGCATCTGGGCGGGCGGGGCATGCCGGTGTCGATGCTCGGTGAGGTGGGCGAGCAGGTGGTGGCGGTGCACGGCCAGTCCGATCAGCTGCGGTTGTTGCGGCCGGCCGAGCAGCGTGCCGCGTTGGACCGGTTCGCCGGCCCGGAGCACGAGAAGTTGCTGGACGCGACGCGGGAGGCGTACACGCAGTGGCGGCGGGTGGTCGACGACCTGGCCGACCGGCGGCGTAACGCGCGGGAGCGTCATCAGGAGTCGGATCTGCTGCGGTTGGGCCTCGACGAGATCACCCGGGTCGATCCGCAGCCGGGTGAGGACGACGAGCTGAAGGCGGAGGTGCAGCGGCTGGAGCATGCCGAGGGGCTGCGCGCCGCGGCGCAGTTGGCGCACCAGTGCGTGGCCGGTGGTCTGGAGGCCACCGACGACACGCCGGACGCGTCGACGCTGCTGGGCGCCGCCCGGCGGACGTTGGAGGCGCAGGCCGGCACGGATCCGGTCCTCGGTGAGTTGGCGGCGCGGCTGGAGGAGGCGGCGACCCTGGTCGCCGACGTGTCGGTGGAACTGTCGACGTATCTGGCCGGCCTGGATGCCGATCCGGCCCGGTTGCAGGCCATCTACGAGCGTCGGGCGGCGTTGCGGGCGTTGACCCGCAAGTACGCCGACGACGTCGACGGGGTGATCGCCTGGGCGCAGCGGGCCGGTGCCCGGTTGTCGGAGCTGGACACCTCGGATGAGTTGCTCGACGAGTTGGACCGGGAGGCGTCGCGGCTGGCCGGTGAGGTGGCCGAGTTGGCCGGGCGGTTGTCGGTGTCCCGACAGGAGGCGGCGGCTCGTTTCGCCGATCAGGTCACCGCGGAGTTGGCCGGGTTGGCCATGCCGCACGCCCGGGTGGAGGTGGCGGTGCTGCCCCGACCGGCGGGTCGGGCCGAGCCCACGTTGCCGGTCAACGGGGTGGAGGTCGGTGTCGGGCCGGACGGTGGCGACGAGGTCGAGTTGCGGTTGCTGGCGCATCCGGGTGCGCCGTCGTTGCCGTTGCAGCGGGGTGCCTCCGGTGGTGAGCTGTCGCGGGTGATGTTGGCCATCGAGGTCGTCTTCGCCGGCTCCGGTGGCCCGCCCACGTTGGTGTTCGACGAGGTCGACGCGGGGGTCGGTGGTCAGGCTGCGGTGGAGATCGGGCGGCGGTTGGCCCGGTTGGCCCGCAGTCACCAGGTGTTGGTGGTGACCCATCTGCCGCAGGTGGCGGCGTTCGCCGACCGGCATCTGGTGGTGGCGAAGGACACCGGTGGTGCGGTGACCACCAGTGGGGTGCGGGTGGTGGAGGACACCGAGCGGGCGCGGGAGTTGGCCCGGATGTTGGCGGGTTTGCCGGACTCGGATCTGGGTATCGCTCACGCGGAGGAGTTGCTGGCCGTGGCGGCCCGGGAAAGGCGGTCGTGAGACCATCATTGTGAGCGGAGGCACACCGGCCTTCGCCGGTATGTGCTTCCCTGGGTAGGCGGCCCTGCTCAGGCATGTCGCGACGGATTCGCCTGCCTCACATGCCAGGATGGTCACGATGCGTCTACCCACGTTGCGCCGGGCCCGGAACGCGGAACCGGGACAGATCCTCGGCACCGCACGCCTGGACCGCCGGACGAAACGCCTGGTCGGGCGGCTCCGCCCGGGTGACATCGCGGTCATCGACCATGTCGACCTGGACCGGGTCGCCGCCGACTCGCTGGTCGCGGTCGGTGTCGGTGCGGTGCTCAACGCCAAGCCGTCGGTCTCCGGCCGGTACCCCAACCTCGGGCCGGAGGTGCTGGTCTCCAACGGCATCCCGCTGCTCGACGACCTGGGTGAGGGCATCTTCGAGCGGATCCGCGAGGGCGACACCGTGCGGATCGAGGGCAACACGGTCTTCCTGGGTGACGACCCGGTGGCGCACGGCAGCCTGCAGGACGCCGAGAGCGTGGCCAAGGCGATGACGGACGCCCGGGAGGGCCTGTCGGTGCAGTTGGAGGCGTTCGCCGCCAACACCATGGACTACCTCCGGCAGGAGCGTGACCTGCTGCTCGACGGTGTCGGCGTGCCGGACATCGTCACCGAGGTCCAGGGCCGGCACTGCCTGATCGTGGTCCGGGGTTACGACTACAAGGCCGACCTGGACGTGCTGCGCCCCTACATCCGGGAGTTCAAGCCGGTGCTCATCGGCGTCGACGGTGGCGCCGACGCGCTGGTCGAGGCCGGCTACACACCGGACATGATCATCGGTGACATGGACTCGGTCACCGACGACGTGCTGCGTTGCGGCGCCGAGGTGATCGTGCACGCCTACCCGGACGGGCGGGCGCCCGGCCTGCCCCGGGTCAACGGCCTGGGGGTGTCGGCGGTGACCTTCCCCGCCGCCGCCACCAGCGAGGACCTGGCCATGCTGCTGGCCGACGAGAAGGGCGCCTCGCTGATCGTGGCGGTCGGCACCCACGCCACCCTCGTCGAGTTCCTCGACAAGGGCCGCGGCGGCATGGCCTCGACGTTCCTCACCCGGCTCAAGGTCGGCGGGAAGCTGGTCGACGCCAAGGGCGTCAGCCGGCTCTACCGGCAGGGCATCTCCGGTTCCTCCCTGTTGCTGCTGGTGCTCTCGGCGGTCGCGGCCATGGCATCGGCGGTGGCCGTCTCCACCGTTGGTAAGGCGTACCTGGGTGTGGTCTCCGAGTGGTGGGACAATTTCGTGTTCCAGCTCGGCCAGCTCTTCTAGCCCCCGACCGATTCAAGAGGCTGCAAGCGTGATCAATTTTCGCTACCACGTGGTTTCCCTGACCGCGGTCTTCCTGGCACTGGCGATCGGCCTGGTGGTCGGCACCGCCGCGCTCAACGGCCCGGTGGCCGACTCGCTCAAGGAACACGTCGACGCGCTGAGCAAGGCCAACCAGCAGATGCGTCAGACGGTCCAGAGCATGGAACGGGAGCTGGAGCTGGAGGAGCAGTTCGCCGCCGAGATGGCGCAGATCACGCTGCCGGGCAAGCTGACCGGCAAGCGGGTGCTGGTGCTGACCACGCCGACCGGCCGTGACCACGCCGAAGGTGTGATCAAGATGTTGCAGTTGGCGGGCGCCGACCTCACCGGCCGCATCGATCTGCAGGACAAGTTCATCAACCCGGAGAACAACAACAACCTGCTGGAGCTGGCGGTCACCGCGGCCCGGCCGACCGGGGCGCCGACGGCCAACCTGCCCGGCAACGGTCACGGGGTGGAGACCTCCAGCGCCCTGTTGGCCACCGTGCTGCTGGATCAGCCGGCCGGGTCGGAACCGGTCACCGAGGCCGACCGGCGGGCCGTGCTGGCCGCGTACAGCAACGCCAGCTATCTGAGCGCCGCCGACCGGATCACCATGGCGGCCGAGGCGGTGGTGGTGGTGAGCGGGCTGCCGTACGTGGACAAGGACTCCGCCAAGAAGGACGAATCGGTCGTCAAGATCGCCGAGCAGTTCGACCGGACCGGGGGCATCGTGGTGGCCGGCAACGGCTCCGCTAACGGCAACCTGGTGGCCTTCGTCCGCGGCGACGCCGTGCTCGCGCAGACCATCTCGACCATCGACAACGCCAACACCGTGCAGGGGCAACTGGTCACCACGCTGGCCCTGGTGCAGCAGCTTACCGAGCGCAAGGCCGGTCAGTACGGCGTGGGTGACAATGCCGCGTCGCTGCTGCCTAAACTGCCCCAGTGAGCGCCGGTGCACCCGGTGCACCGAATTCGACGATGTCCGCCGACTGGCAGGAGGGCCGTGTGAGCGTGCGGAGCGAGGCGGCGGCGTGACGATCGTGCGGGGACTGCTGGCGGCGGGCATCGGGGCGGCTGCCGCCCGGTACGCGCTGCGTCAGGTGCGGACCTCCCCGGCCGGGGCCGGGCTTGCGCGGACCAACTTCCGTGGCCGTACCGTCACCCTGGCGGCCGGGCCGGCGCTCGCGGCGGGCGCCAGCGGCGCGGCGGCGTGCGGGGCGGCGAGCGTGCCGGCCGGCGCGGCGACCCTGCTGGCCGGGCTCGGCGCCGGTGCCGTCGGCCTGTACGACGACGTGGTCGGCGCGCGGCCGGAACAGAAGGCGTACAAGGGCTTCGCGGGGCACCTCGCCGCGCTGCGGCAGGGCCGGGTCACCGCCGGCCTGGTCAAGATCGTCGGGGTGGGTGCGGCCGGTCTCGGTGCCGCGACGCTGCTCGCCGCCGACCAGGGCGTGGCCGGGCATCGGCGGCGGCAGCGGCAGGGCCCGCTGGGTCGCGGCGTCGACGTGCTGCTCGGCGCGGGTGTGATCGCCGGGACCGCGAACCTGCTCAACCTGCTCGACCTGCGGCCCGGGCGGGCGTTGAAGTCCGGCCTGCTGCTCGGCGCACCGTTGACCGCGGGCCGGCAGGGTGGGATCGCCGCCGGTGCGGTCGGTGCCGCCGCCGGGCTGCTCCCCGCCGACCTGGACGAGGACGTGATGCTCGGCGACAGCGGCGCCAACGCCCTCGGCGCGGTGCTCGGCGTGGCGTTGGCCGCCCGCACCGGCCCGGTCGGTCGGGCCGCCCTGCTCGCGGTGCTCGCCGGACTCACCGCCGCCAGCGAGAAGGTCAGTTTCACGAAGGTCATCGCGAGTACGCCGGGGCTGCGTGACCTCGACGCGCTGGGCCGCCGCCCCGACTGACGTGACCAGACCGGCCCCCCTCGCCGGCGCCGGCCGGGTGGCCTCGGCTGCCGCGCTCATCGCCGTACTCACCGTGCTCAGCCGGGTGGCCGGGTTCGGGCGTACGGCCGTGTTCACCTGGGTGGTCCAGGACAGCGACCTGGGTGCGATGTACGTGCTGGCCAACACCGCACCCAACATCATCTTCGAGATCGTGGCCGGTGGGGCGCTGGCCAGCCTGGTCGTGCCGCTGCTCGCCGGTGCGGTCGCCGCCGGTGACCGGCGGGCGGTGGCGGCCACCACCGGTGCCCTGCTGACCTGGACGGTGACCCTGCTGGTGCCGTTGGCGGTGCTGTTGGCGCTGGGCGCCGGCCCGCTGATCAACCTGCTGGGGGACAGCCGGTCGCCGGAGGAACTCGCCGCCGGGGCCCGGATGCTGCGGGTCTTCGCGCCGCAGTTGCCGCTGTACGGCATCGGCATCGTGCTCAGCGGTGTGCTGCAGGCGCACCGCCGCTTCGCCTGGCCGGTGATCGCGCCGCTGCTGTCCAGCCTCACCGTGATCGTCGTGTACCTGGTCTTCGTCGGGGTAGCCGGGCCCGGGGCGAGCGTGGCGCAGGCCGGCCGTGGCGCGGAGCTGATCCTGTCGGCGGGCACCACCCTCGGCGTGGCGGTGTTGTCGCTGTCGCTGCTGATCCCGATCCGCCGGCTGCGGTTGCGGCCCCGCTTCGGCTACACGTTCACCGCCGACGCCCGGGCCCGGGTGGGTGGGCTGGCCGTGGCCGGGGTGGTGACCGTCACCGCCCAGCAGGTCGCGCTGGCGGTGATCCTGTACCGGGTCGCCGGTGGGCTCACCGAGGCGCCGCAGGTGTTCAACCTCGCCCAGACCTTCTACCTGCTGCCCTGGGCGGTGCTGGCGGTGCCGCTGGCCACCGCCGCGTACCCCACCCTCGCCGCGGCCTCCGCCGGCGGCGACGAGCAGACCTACCGTCACACCCTGGCGGCCACCCTGCGCGGGGTGCTGCTGCTCAGCTTCCTCGGCGCTGCCGTGCTCGTCGGCACGGCCGGGCCGATCGGGCGGTTCTTCCCCCTCAACGCCGACGCCACCGCCCACGCCATCGCCGGGTACGCCCCCGGGCTGCTCGGGTACGGGCTGTTCGCGGTGCTCTCCCGGGCCCTGTACGCCCGGGGGGCGACCCGCTCGGCCACCGCCGCCATCACCGCCGGATGGCTTGTCGTCCCGCTGGCCCTGCTGCCGCTGTCGACGCTGCTGCCGGTGGCCGACCGGGTGCTCGCCGCAGCACTTGCCAACTCGGTGGGCATGCTGCTGCTCGGCGGGCTGCTGCTGCTGGCCGTGCGGCGCGCCGCCGGGCCGGTGGCGCTGGCCGGTGCCGGCAGGGCCGCCGGCGCGGGACTGCTGGGCGCCACCGCGGGGACGCTGGCCGCGCTGGGCCTGCTGCGGCTGCTCGCGGACGCCGACGGCACCCCGACGCGGTGGGTGGCCCTCGGGCAGGGCATGCTGTCCGGAGCCTTGGTCGGTGTCGTGTTCCTCGCCGTGGTCTGGTTGGTCGACCGACGCGACGTGCGTCCGGTGCTGGCCGGGCTGCGCCGACGGCTGCCGGCCCGCGTACGGGGTAGGCAGGCGGACGGGAACCGCCCGGAGCAGGCCGACGGGAAGGGGTGATCAGCCGGTGGGCACGCCTGAGCGGACGGGCACGGTGGTGCTGCTGCTGGCCTCCAGCACCGGTGGTGTCGGACAGCACGTGCGGGCACTGACCCGCGGGTTGACCGCCGCCGGGCTGCCGGTGCTGGTCTGCGGGCCCGCGGCGACCCAGGACCAGTTCGACTTCGAAGCGGCCGGTGCCCGGTTCGCGGCGGTGGAGATCCCGGCCAGCCCCGCCCCCGGCGACGCCCGGGCGGTCGCGGTGCTGCGTCGGGTGCTCGCCGACGAGCAGGTCCGGGTCGTGCACGCGCACGGACTGCGCGCCGCTCTGGTGGCGGTGCTCGCCCGACCGTCCGCCCCGCTGGTGGTCACCTGGCACAACGCGGTGCTCACCGGTGGGTTGCGGGGCCGCATCTCGCGCCTGGTCGAGCGGATCGTCGCCCGGGGCGCCCGGGTCACCCTCGGCGCGTCGGCCGACCTGGTCGACCGTGCGGTCGCGCTCGGTGCGCCCGACGCCCGGCTGGCGCCGGTGGCCGCGCCGGTGCTGCCTGCGCCGCGTCGAGGGCGCGCCGCCGTACGGGCCGAGTTCGCCGTCGCCGCCGACCAGCCGTTGATCCTCTCGGTCGGTCGGTTGCACCCGCAGAAACGCTACGACGTGTTGATCGACGCCGCGGCCCGGTGGCGGGAGCGCACCCCGCCCCCGGTCGTGGTGATCGCCGGCAGCGGGCCGGCGTATCTGCCGCTGGCCGCCCGGATCAGTGCCGTGCGCGCGCCGATCACCCTGCTCGGGCACCGCACCGACGTGGCGGACCTGCTCGCCGCTGCGGACCTGGCCGTGGTGACCAGCGACTGGGAGGCGCGTCAGTTGTTCGCCCAGGAGGCGTTGCGTGCCGGCGTACCGCTGGTGGCCACCGCGGTGGGCGGCCTGCCGGAGCTGGTCGGCGATGCGGCCGTGCTGGTGCCGCCGGGCGACGTCGACGCGGTCGACGCGGCGGTGCAGGGTCTGCTCGACGACGACGCCGGCCGCGTCGAGTGGGGGCGGCGTGGCGCGGCGCGGGCAGCGACGTGGCCCACCGAGACGGACACCGTCGCCCAGGTGGTCGCGCTCTACGCCGAACTGGCCGCGCCGGACGCCGACGCCTCGTCGACGGGACGTCGGTGATGCTGCGACGAGTCGCTCCGATCGTGCTCACCCTGGTCGTGGTGGTGGTGGGCATCTTCGCGTTGGCGGCGGGGCCGCGGACGCCGCCGCCTCGACCCGGCGCCGACTTCGTGGTGCTGGTCGGGGTGGCCGGGCTGCGGTGGGACGACGTCGACCCGCAGCGCACCCCGACGCTGTGGCAGTTGGCCCGCGAAGGGTCGATCGGGTCGCTGTCGGTGCGTTCGGCCTACCGGCCCACCTGCCCGCTGGACGGCTGGTTGACGCTGGGGGCGGGCAGCTTCGCCGGGTGGACCGGCGGTCAGCGGGACGGCACGTGCCCGCCGACCGAGGTGAGGGTGGACAAGCCGGACCGTATCGGCGCGAACCTGCCGGAGCAGGAGAGCGTGGTGATGCACAACCAGGACCGGCTGCCGTGGGGCACGGTGCCCGGCGCCCTGTCGGAGTCGGTGCGCTGCTCGGTGGCGGTCGGTCCGGGTGCGGCGGTGGCCGCCGCCCGACCCTTCGGCCGGGTCGACCGGTACGAGCCGACCCTGCCGGCGGATCCAGCCGGGCTACTCGGCTCCTGCGTGCTCAGCATCGTCGACCTGGGCACGGTCGCCGGCACCGACCCGGCCGAGCGGGCGGCGGCGGCCCGCGACGCCGACGCGCAACTGGCCCGGGTGCTGGCCGCCCGGCCACCGCACTCGCTGGTGATCGTGGCCGGGGTCGCGGACACCGAACAGCCGTCGCGGCTGCACGTGGCCGTCGCCGACGGGCCGGGTTGGGACAACGGCTGGTTGACCTCGCCGACCACCGGGCGTCGCGGCTACCTGCAACTGATCGACCTCGCGCCGACCGCGTTGACGGCGTTGGGTCGTCCGATGCCGGACCGGCAGTTCCTCGGCCGACCCGCCGAGTCGGTCGGTGGCCGGCCGGACGACCTGGCCGCGGCGATCGCCGAGCCCGCCGACGCCGACCGGGAGGCCGCCGCGCAGCGGGAGGTCGCCGGCGGGTTCTTCATCCTGCTGGCCGGCGTGCAGGTGGTGTTGGCGGTGGCGGTGCTGCCGCTGCTGCGCCGGGCCCGCCGACACGCCGGACCGTACGGTCCGAAGCCGGTGTCCCGGCGGGTGGTGGCGGTGGTGGAACTGCTGCTCGTCGCCGCCGCGTTGGCCATGCCGGCGGCGCTGCTGGCCGAGGCGGTGCCCTGGTGGCGCAACACCTACCCGGCCCTCACCTTCGCCGGGCTGACGGCTGCGCTGCTCGCCGCCGCGACGCTGCTGGTGCGGCTCGCGCCGGGCTACCGCAGCACCCTCGGCCCGCTGGGCGCGGTGGCCGGGTTGACCATGCTGGCCGTCGGTCTGGACGTGGTCACCGGCGCGCGCCTGCAACTCAACGGGGTCATCGGCTACTCCGCGTTGGAGGGCGGCCGGTACGCCGGGCTCGGCACCGTCGGGCTCGGCGTGTTCATCGCCGCCTCGCTGCTGACCGCCGGATGGCTGGCCCAGCGGGTGCGTCGCGAGTGGCGGCCGACGGTGATGGTGCTGATCGGTGGTGCTGCCGTGGTGGTGGTCGGCAGCCCCTACCTGGGCGCCGACTCGATCGGGGCGATCGCGTTGACCGCCGGGGTGAGCGTGGCCGCGGCGATCAGTACCGGCGGCTGGCTGACCATGACCCGGCTGGCCTGGGCGGGCATGGCCGGGCTGGCGGTGATGATCGGGTTCGCGGTGGTGGACCTGGGTCGTCCGCCCGGCGAGCGGGGGAGCCTGGGCCGGTTCCTCGCCGCCCTGGGCGACGGTACGGGCGGGTTGACGGTGCAGCGGTCCAGCGCGTCGAGCTTCCAGACCCTGGTCAACAGTCCGTTGACGGTGCTGGCGCTGGTCGGGGCGCTGTTGCTGTGGTTCGCGCTGCTGCAACCGTGGGGCGGCCTGCGGCGGCTGTTCGGGATCTATCCGGCGATCCGTGCGGCGATGGCGGGCACCGGTGTGGCGGTCGGGATCGGTGGCGTGCTGGGCGCGGTGGCCCTGGACGTGGCCGGTGCGGCCGCGGCGGTGGTGGTGCCGATGGCGGCGCTGTCCGCGCTGCGGGTGCTCGACCACGCCGCGGACCGGACCCGACCCGCCACCGACCGCCCCCAGGACGCCGGGCCGTCCGATGCCGGGCCGCCTGCTGCCGGGCCGTCGGATGCCGGTTCGTCCGATGCCGGGCCCGCTGACGCCGACCGCTCTGATGCCGCCTCGCCGCAGGCCGGGGCGTCGGATGCCGACTCGTCGGGCGCCGGGGCGGTCGGTGCCGGCGACGAGGGCAGCGGCACCGCCCCGGCGGGCGACGCCGGGGCGTCGCACGAGCCGCGACGCGACCGGGGCCGGGCGATACGGTCATCGGCCGAGGTGGCGACCGGGTGAGCCGATGAGGCGTACCTCGGGTGCGCCACCAGGCCCGCACCGGGAAGGTGTTAGCGTGGAATCCCGTGGATCGCGTGATCACTTCGCTGATCGGCTCGGCGGTCTGCACGACCGCGACGGACGACACGGGAGCAGGCCTTGGCCCCAACAGCACGGACGACCAGGCACATTTTCGTCACCGGGGGAGTCGCCTCCTCGCTGGGTAAGGGGCTGACCGCCTCCAGCCTCGGCAACCTGCTGACCGCGCGGGGACTGCGCGTGGTGATGCAGAAGCTCGACCCCTACCTCAACGTCGACCCCGGAACGATGAACCCGTTCCAGCACGGCGAGGTCTTCGTCACCGAGGACGGCGCCGAGACCGACCTCGACGTCGGCCACTACGAGCGTTTCCTGGACCGGGCGCTGTCCGGCAAGGCGAACGTCACCACCGGCCAGATCTACTCCGACGTGATCGCCAAGGAGCGGCGCGGCGAGTACCTCGGCGACACCGTCCAGGTGATCCCGCACATCACCAACGAGATCAAATCCCGGATCCTGGCGATGGGTGACCCGGACGACGACGGCCGCACCCCCGACGTGGTGATCACCGAGGTGGGTGGCACGGTCGGTGACATCGAGTCGCTGCCGTTTTTGGAGGCGATCCGTCAGGTCCGCCACGACCTGGGCCGGGACAACTGCTTCTACCTGCACGTGTCGCTGGTGCCGTACCTGGCGCCGTCGGGGGAGTTGAAGACCAAGCCGACGCAGCACTCGGTGGCGCAGCTGCGCAACATCGGCATCCAGCCCGACGCGATCGTCTGCCGCTCCGACCGCGACATCCCGGACAAGCTCAAGCACAAGCTGTCGCTGTACTGCGACGTCGACGCCGAGGCGGTCATCGCCGCCCCGGACGCGCCGAGCATCTACGACATCCCCAAGGTGCTGCACCGCGAAGGGCTCGACGCGTACGTGGTGCGTCGGCTCGGGCTCTCCTTCCGCGACGTGGACTGGGACGGCTGGGACGACCTGCTGGAGCGGGTGCACCAGCCGCAGCGCACCATCACCGTCGCCCTGGTCGGCAAGTACGTGGACCTGCCGGATGCGTACCTGTCGGTCAGCGAGGCGATCCGGGCCGCCGGGTTCGGCAACCGGGCCCGGGTGCAGCTGCGCTGGGTGCCCAGCGACGACTGCGTCACCCCGACGGGCGCGGCGGCCGCCCTGGCCGGTGTCGACGGCATCGTCATCCCGGGTGGCTTCGGGGTGCGCGGCATCGAAGGCAAGATCGGCACCGCCCGGTACGCCCGGGAGAACGGCATCCCGCTGCTCGGGCTCTGCCTCGGCCTGCAGTGCATGACCATCGAGGTGGCCCGACACCTGGCCGGACTCGAAGGGGCCAACTCGGTGGAGTTCGACGCCGAGGCCGTGCACCCGGTCATCGCCACCATGGCCGACCAGGAGGACATCGTCGCCGGCAAGGGCGACCTGGGCGGCACCATGCGGCTGGGCGCGTACCCGGCGAAACTGGCCGAGGGGTCGATCGTCGCCGAGGCGTACGGCAGCACCGAGATCAGCGAACGGCACCGGCACCGCTACGAGGTGAACAACGCCTACCGTGACCAGCTGACCAAGGCGGGGCTGCACATCTCCGGCACCTCGCCGGACGGGCGGCTTGTCGAGTTCGTCGAACTGGACCGCGAGCTGCACCCGTTCTTCGTGGCCACCCAGGCGCACCCGGAACTCAAGAGCCGTCCGACCCGGCCGCATCCGCTGTTCGCCGCGTTCGTGCAGGCCGCCGTGGCGTACTCGCAGGCCGACCAGCTTCCGGTCGACCTGGACGCCGCCGAGCGGGTCACCCGCAACGGCACCGCCGCGCCGGCGACGTCCGCGTCGTGAGCGCGGTCGAGCACCGCTACGAGGTGCGCTCCCGCCAGGTGCGCTACTCCGGGCGCATCTTCGAGGTGGTCTCCGAGGAGGTCACCATGCCCGGCGGTGGCACCGCCACCCGTGACCTGGTCCGGCACGTCGGCGCGGTGGCGGTGGTGGCGCTCGACGACGCCGGTCAGGTGGTGTTGATCCGGCAGTACCGCCAGCCGGTCGGCCGACGGTTGTGGGAGTTGCCGGCGGGGCTGACCGACGTGGCCGGCGAGGACCCGGCGGTCACCGCGGCACGGGAGTTGGCCGAGGAGGTCGACCTGACCGCCGGCCGTCTCGACGTCCTGGTCGACCTGCACAGCTCGCCGGGCTTCACCGACGAACTGGTCCGGGTCTTCCTGGCCCGCGATCTGGCCGACGTGCCTGAGCAGCAGCGCCACGACCGGCACGACGAGGAGGCCGACCTGCAGATCGTCCGGATCGACCTGGACGAGGCGGTCGGCATGGTGCTGGCCGGCGAGATCACCAATGCGTCCTGTGTGGCCGGGCTGCTCGCCGCCGCCCGCGCCCGCGACGCCGGCTGGTCGGCGCTACGCCGGGCGGACGCCCCACTGCCGGGCTGAGCCGGGAGCAGACGACGCGCAGGGGCCGGGCGAACATCGCCCGGCCCCTGCGTGCTGTCACGGGTCAGTCGCGCAGCGGACGCCCCTGCGCGTCGGTGCCACCGTTGACCAGGATCAGGATGCCGTCGATGAGGCCCCAGAGGCTGCCGACACCGCAGGTCACGAAGGTGACGATGATCTGGATGACAGCGGTTTTGGTGTCGCCGATGTAGAAGCGGCCGGCACCGAATCCGCCCAGCAGGATCTGCAGGATGCCCGCGACGACTTTGCTCTTGTCAGAAACGCCCTGGGGAATCCCGGGCTGAGGGGGATATGTCATGAGGCGACACAGTAGTGATCCATCCGGCGGTCCGTGTGACCGGCATGCCATGAGTGGGACGCTGTGACCGATCACCGTCTGGACGGCTGACCTGTCACTCCGCCGAAGGGTGGGGTGCCGCACCTGACACTTCGTCAACGTCCGCGGGCACCAGGTGTCACAGTGCATGCTCCGACGTGGTGCTGAGCCCGAATAAACTGCGCCGACAGGACCGGTTGTCCGTGTAGTGGCAAAGGGGCCACCACATGCCGCGTAGTCGGGTTAGCGGTCCGGCGGAGAGAGGGTCTGCATCGTGAAGGTCGGCATTCCCCGCGAGGTCAAGAACCACGAGTACCGGGTGGCGATCACGCCTGCGGGAGTCAACGAGTTCACCCGCAACGGTCACCAGATCTTCGTCGAGGCCGGCGCCGGAGTCGGGTCGAGCATCACCGACGAGGAGTTCGCCGCCGCCGGCGCCAAGATCCTGGACACCGCCGACGAGGTGTGGGAGACCGCGGAACTCGTCCTCAAGGTCAAGGAACCGGTCGCCGAGGAGTACCACCGGATGCGTGAGGGGCAGGTGCTCTTCACCTACCTGCACCTGGCCGCGTCCCCCGACTGCACCCAGGCGCTGCTCGACCGCAAGGTCACCGGCATCGCGTACGAGACGGTGGAGCTGCCCGACCGGTCGCTGCCGCTGCTCGCCCCGATGTCCGAGGTGGCCGGTCGACTCGCCCCGCAGGTCGGCGCCTTCTACCTGATGCGTACCGGCGGGGGTCGGGGCGTACTGCCCGGCGGCGTCTCCGGCGTCTACGCGGCCAAGACCGTCGTCATCGGCGCCGGTGTCTCCGGCATGAACGCCGCCGCGATCGCGCTGGGCCTGCAGTCCGAGGTGCTGCTACTGGACATGAACGTCGGCCGGCTGCGGCAGGCCGACGCCATCTACCGGGGCCACCTGCAGACTGTCACCTCCAACGCGTACGAGATCGAGCGGGCGGTGCTGGACGCGGACCTGGTCATCGGCGCGGTGCTGGTGCCCGGCGCGAAGGCCCCCAAGCTCATCTCCAACGAACTGGTCTCCCGGATGAAGCCCGGCAGCGTGCTCGTCGACATCGCGATCGACCAGGGCGGCTGCTTCGAGGACTCGCGGCCCACCACGCACGCCGACCCGGTCTACAAGGTGCACGACTCGATCTTCTACTGCGTGGCGAACATGCCCGGCGCAGTACCGAACACCAGCACGTACGCACTGACCAACGTCACCCTGCCGTACGCGCTGGAGCTGGCCAACCACGGCTGGCGTGAGGCGTCCCGCCGCGATCCGGCGCTGGCGCTGGGCCTGAACACACACGACGGACAGGTCGTGTACGGCCCGGTCGCGGAGGCACACGACCTGCCGACCACCCCGTTGGCCGAGGTGCTGGCCTGACCGGCCGCACCCCGACCGCCGCAGCGGACGGAGCCGGCACGGGCCACCAGCCCGCGCCGGCTCTGCGCCGCGCCCTGCGCGGCTACCTCGACCACCTCACCGTCGAACGGGGCCTGGCCGCGAACACTCTGGTGGCCTACCGCCGGGACCTGGACCGCTACCTGAACAGCCTGGCCGCCGCCGGGGTGAGTGACCTGGCCGCCGTCCCCGCCGGCGAGATCGAACGCCACCTGGCCCGGCTGCGCGCCGGTGACGACGGGCATCCGCCGCTGGCCGCCTCATCAGCCGCCCGCGCCGCCAGCGCCGTGCGGGGCCTGCACCGGTTCGCGCTGCGCGAGGGCCTCGCCGCCGCCGACCCGAGCCGCGACGTGCGACCACCCACCCCGCCGCGCCGGCTGCCGCGCGCCCTGTCGCTGGACGACGTGGTCCGACTGTTGGACGCCGCCGGGCCGGTGCAGGCCGCCGGGGACACCGCGCCGCTCGCGCTGCGTGACCGGGCGCTGCTGGAGTTCCTGTACGGCACCGGCGCCCGCATCTCCGAGACCGTCGGCCTCGCGGTGGACGATGTGGACCTCACCGACGCGGTGGTGCAGCTGCGCGGCAAGGGCGGGCGGGACCGCCTGGTGCCCATCGGTGGGTACGCGATGCAGGCGCTGGGCGCCTACCTGGTCCGGGCCCGCCCCGGGCTGGTCGCCGCCGGCCGCGGCACCCCGAGGGTCTTCCTCAACTCCCGGGGCGGTCCGTTGACCCGCCAGGGCGCCTGGATGATCCTGCGCCGCGCCGCCGAACGCGCCGCTCTGCCCGTCGACGGGCCGCAGGCGGTCTCCCCGCACACGTTGCGCCACTCGTACGCCACCCACCTGCTCGACGGCGGCGCCGACGTGCGGGTGGTGCAGGAGTTGCTGGGGCATGCCTCGGTCACCACCACCCAGGTCTACACTCTGGTCACCGTCGACCGGCTGCGCGAGGTCTACGCCACCGCCCACCCACGTGCCCGCGATTGAGCGGCCCTGGTCGGTGCCGCTGGCCGACACGCCGAGCGGGTGCCGAACGCCCTGCTCGCCGGTGGCGTACAGTCGGCAGCGCAGCCTTGGCGGTGAGATGACCGGGGTGTGCAGCGGCGCCGCAAAGGACGTCGGGCGGCTCCGACGCCGGATGGTCGTCGGGAGGGGGCAACGAGGACATGGCTGGCAACGGTGACCGTGCCGAGACCTGGACGTCGGAGCTCCGCGAACAGCAGAACGCCCTCGGTGCGGACCTGGGGCCCGCCGACCCGGCCGCCTACACAATGCGCAAGCCCATCCCCGAGCCGATGCCCACCGACCGGCACGGCCCGGCGCGGATCATCGCGATGGCCAACCAGAAAGGCGGCGTCGGCAAGACCACCACCACCATCAACCTGGGTGCCGCGCTGGCCGAGTACGGCCGCAAGGTGCTGCTCGTCGACTTCGACCCGCAGGGCGCCCTCTCGGTCGGCCTGGGGGTCAACCCGCACAACCTGGACCTGTCGGTCTACAACCTGCTGATGCAGGACGACGTCACCGCCGAGGACGTCCTGATCAAGACCGACGTGGCCGGTCTGCACCTGCTGCCCGCCAACATCGACCTCTCCGCCGCCGAGATCCAACTGGTCAACGAGGTCGCCCGGGAGATGGCCCTGGCGCGGGTGCTCAGGAGCGTCCGCAAGGAGTACGACTACATCCTGATCGACTGCCAGCCCTCCCTGGGCCTGCTGGCGATCAACGCGTTGACCGTCGCGCACGGCGTGCTCATCCCGCTGGAGTGCGAGTTCTTCAGCCTCCGCGGCGTGGCGCTGCTGCTGGACACCATCGACAAGGTCCGCGAACGGCTCAACTTCGACCTGGAACTCGAAGGCATCCTCGCCACCATGTACGACAGCCGCACCACCCACTGCCGGCAGGTGCTGCAACGGGTGGTGGAGGCATTCGGCGACAAGGTCTACCAGACGGTGATCACCAAGACCGTGAAGTTCCCCGAGTCCACCGTCGCCGGCGCCCCGATCACCACCCTCGACCCGGCCTCCTCCGGAGCCCGCAACTACCGCCAGCTCGCCCGCGAGGTGATCGCCGCGCAGGCGGAGCGGTAGGCTCCGCAATCCCGTGGCCAGGCCGTGGACTACGGTCGTCGGCGTGACCGCCCCGCCCCTCGACCCCGCCGCCGCGGACGATCAGACGCCGGTGGCCGATCCGGACGCGGTCGACGGTGCCGACACCGGCAAGTTCACCGTACGGCTGGCCAACTTCACCGGCCCGTTCGACCTGCTGCTGCAACTGATCGGCAAGCACAAGCTGGATGTCACCGAAGTCGCCCTGCACCAGGTCACCGACGAGTTCATCGCCTACATCCGGGCCATGGGTGACGACTGGGACCTCGACGAGGCCAGCGAGTTCCTGCTCATCGCCGCCACCCTGCTCGACCTGAAAGCGGCCCGGCTGCTGCCCTCCGCCGAGGTGGAGAACGAGGAGGACCTCGCCCTGCTGGAGGCGCGGGATCTGCTCTTCGCCCGGCTGTTGCAGTACAAGGCGTACAAGGAGGCGGCGGCGCACATCGCCGCGCTGGAGGAGGTCGGCGGACGCCGCTACCCGCGCGCGGTGACCCTGGAACCTCGCTTCGCCGAAGCCCTGCCCGACCTGGTGCTCGGCATCGGCCCGCAACGGCTGCTCAAGCTGGCCGTGAAGGCGATGACCCCGAAACCGATCCCCGAGGTCTCCATCGCCCACGTGCACATGGTCCGGGTCAGTGTCCGGGAACACGCCGGGATCATCGCCGAACGACTGCGCCGCGTCGGCACCGCCACCTTCTCCCTGCTCTGCGCCGACTGCGAGGCCACCCTGGAGGTGGTGGCCCGCTTCCTCGCCCTGCTGGAGCTGTACCGGCAGGGGGTGGTGGCCTTCGTGCAGGAACAGGCGTTGGAGGAGCTGACCGTACGCTGGACCGGACCCGCCGACGGTGGACCGGCGCTGACCATCGACGAGTACGCCGGCGCCCCCGCCGAGCCGGCGGAGAACCCGGCGGCACCGGCCGCTGACACGGATACGGAACCCGCGCCGGTGGTCGACACGGATCCGGGGCCCGCGCCGGTGGTCGACAGGGTGGCGGACTCGGGGACCGTGTCGGGAAGCGAAGCAGGCACGGACGGGACGGCAACGAGGCAGGAGCACGCCGGATGAGTCACGAGGAACGCCGGGATTCGCTTGCCGACCAGGCAGCCACCTGGATCCCACCCTGGCAGCGTCCCGCCCCACCCGCCGAGACCGCCACCACCGTGCCTGCCCAGGCACGGCCTTCTGACGATGCCGTGGACGACACGGGTGAGTCCGGCCCGCAGAGCCCGACCGAGCCGCCGCAACAGGGTGCCGGCGACACCCCGCCGCCGGCCGGCGACGGGCAGGTGTCCGACGCGTCGGTGACCCTTCCCGCCGGCGAAACGGCTGCCGACGAGCCGGCAGCGGATGCGTCAATGGCGCTTGCGGTCGGTGCACCGGTTGCCGACGAACAGGCGACAGATGCGTCGTCGACGCTTGCGGTCGGTGCACCGGGTGCCGATGGGCAGGCGGCCGGTGAGCGGGCCGGGACGGCGGTGGGGGAGGCCGGTGGGGCGCGCAGGCAGCGGTCCGGGCGGGCCAGGCCGGCACCCGAGCCGACACCGCTGCTGGATGACACCGAACTGCGGGGCGCGTTGGAGGCGATCCTGCTGGTGGTGGACGAGCCGGTCAGCGAGCTGACCCTGGCCCAGGTGTTGGAGCAGCCGCCGGAGCGGATCGGCCCGATGCTCGACGACATCGCCGCCGGCTACGCCGCCGCCGGACACGGCTTCGACCTGCGGCGGGCGGCCGGTGGCTGGCGGCTGTACACCCGGCCGGAATACGCCAGCTACGTGGAACGCTTCATCCTGGACGGGCAGTCGGTGCGCCTCACCCAGGCCGCCCTGGAGACCCTGGCCGTGGTGGCGTACAAGCAGCCGGTGACCCGGTCGCGCATTTCCGCCATCCGCGGTGTCAACTGCGACGGGGTGATCCGTACCCTGGTCTCCCGGGGGTTGGTCGAAGAGTGTGGCACCGAGTCCGACAGTGGGGCGTACCTGTACCGGACGACCACGATGTTCCTGGAGAAACTCGGCCTCAACAGCCTCGACGACCTGCCGCCGCTGGCCCCGTTCCTCCCCGACGACGTAGAAGAGCTTGCTGATGCATCGCGATAACCGCACCCCCTCGCCCGACGCGCCCGTCTACACCGGCCCGGAACGCCTGCAGAAGGTGCTCGCCGCCGCCGGTGTCGGCTCCCGGCGCGCCTGCGAGGACCTGATCTTCCGGCGGAAGGTGACGGTCAACGGGCGGGTGGCGCAGCTCGGCGACAAGGTCGACCCGGCCACCGCCGTCATCCACGTCAACGGTGAACGACTCCAGGCCGACATCCGGCTGGTGTACCTGGCCATGAACAAGCCCCGCGGGGTCGTCTCCACCATGGCCGACGAGAAGGGCCGCACCGCGCTGGCCGACTTCCTCAACAACCGGGTCGAGCAGCGGGTCTACCACGTCGGGCGGCTCGACGCGGACAGCGAGGGCCTGCTGCTGCTCACCAACGACGGCACCCTCGCGCACCGGCTGATGCACCCCTCCTACGGGGTGCTGAAGACCTACCTGTGTGAGGTGGCCGGGCCGATCCCGCGCAACCTGGGCAAGCGGCTGGCTGCCGGCATCGAGCTGGAGGACGGGCCGGTGAGTGTCGACGCGTTCCGGGTGGTGGACAGTCTGGGGCGTACCGCCCAGGTCGAGCTGAGCCTGCACGAAGGACGCAAACACATCGTCCGGCGGCTGCTCGCCGAGGTCGGGCACCCGGTGAGCCGGCTGGTGCGTACTGCCATCGGGCCGATCCGGCTCGGCGACCTGCGCAGCGGGCGGACCCGACGGCTGACCAACGCGGAGGTCGCCGCCCTGTTCAAGGCCGTGGGTGACTGACCGCGCGGTCGCGGGTACCGCTGGGGGTAGGCTCGCGGACGGCCCGGCGGGCCGTGGGGTTCGGCGCCGGGCATGATGGGACATGTGTGTCAACCGCTTGCGTGACGTCGGTGACGGCGGACCGTGAGGTACGGGCTGAGGAGGACAACGGTGGGAGAAAACATACCGATCGGGCGCTGCGTCGTCGCTGTGGACGGGCCGTCCGGTTCGGGTAAGTCCACCGTGTCGCGACGGCTCGCGACCAGCCTGGGCGCCCGTTACCTGGACACCGGCGCGATGTACCGGGCCATCACCTGGGCGGTGCTGCGCTCCGGTGTCGACCTCAACGACGCGCACGCGGTGGCCAAGGTCGCCGGCGAGGTCGACCTGCGCATCGGCACCGACCCCGAGGGGTACGCCGTCACCGCCGACGGGGTGAACGTCGAGACCGACATCCGGGGCGCCGACGTGACCGCCGCCGTGTCCGCGGTGGCCGCCGTACCGGCGGTGCGGGCGCTGCTTGTCGCCCGGCAACGCGACATGATCGACAAGGCGGGCCGGATCGTGGTCGAGGGCCGCGACATCGGGTCCGTGGTGGCCCCCGACGCCGACCTGAAGGTCTACCTCACCGCCTCGGCTGCCGCGCGGGCCGCCCGCCGCAGCGCCGAGAACGCCTCCGACGTCGCCGCCACCGCCGCCGACCTGGCCCGGCGCGACCAGCTGGACTCGACCCGCAAGGCCGACCCGCTGGCCCAGGCCGCCGACGCCGTGGTGCTCGACAGCACCGAACTGGGCATCGACGAGGTTGTGGCCCGACTGCGTGAGCTGCTCACCGAGCGGGGCGTGGCGTGAGCAACGACGACGGTTGGGTGGAGCTGCGGGAACCGGACCTCGACACCGAGGAGCCGACCGGCCCGCAGCCGGTGGTTGCCGTGGTCGGCCGACCCAACGTCGGCAAGTCCACTCTGGTCAACCGGATCATCGGCCGCCGCCAGGCGGTCGTCGAGGACGTACCCGGGGTGACCCGCGACCGGATCCCGTACGACGCGCAGTGGTCCGGCCGGGCCTTCACCGTGGTCGACACCGGCGGGTGGGAACCGGACGCCAAGGACCGGGCCGCGGCCATCGCCGCGCAGGCCGAGACGGCCGTGGCCACCGCCGACGTGGTGGTGTTCGTGGTCGACGCGACGGTGGGCTCCACCGACGTCGACGAGGCGGCGGTGAAGATGCTGCGGCGCAGCGCCAAACCGGTCATCCTGGTCGCCAACAAGGCCGACAACGCCAACATCGAGCTGGAGGCCACCTCGCTGTGGTCGCTCGGCCTCGGCGAACCGCACCCGATCTCGGCGCTGCACGGCCGTGGTTCCGGTGACCTGCTCGACGCCATCATGGCCGCGCTGCCCGAGGCACCGAAGATCGTGGAGAACCGCCCGCGCGGCCCACGACGGGTGGCGCTGGTCGGCCGACCCAACGTCGGCAAGTCCAGCCTGCTCAACCGCTTCTCCGGCGAGGAACGCGCGGTGGTCGACTCGGTCGCCGGCACCACCGTCGACCCGGTGGACAGCCTGGTCACCATCGGCGGCGAGACCTGGCACCTGGTGGACACCGCCGGGCTGCGCAAGCGGGTCGGCAAGGCCAGCGGCACCGAGTACTACGCCAGCCTGCGTACCGCCGCCGCGATCGAGGCGGCCGAGGTGGCGGTGGTGCTGCTCGATTCCAGCGAGCCGATCAGCGAACAGGACCAGCGGATCCTGTCCATGGTCACCGAGGCCGGCCGGGCCCTGGTCATCGCCTTCAACAAGTGGGACCTGGTCGACGCTGACCGTCGGTACTACCTGGACAAGGAGATCGACCGGGAACTGCGCCGCATCCCGTGGGCGATCCGGCTGAACCTGTCGGCGATGACCGGCCGGGCCGTCGACAAGCTCGCCGCCGCCCTGCACCGGGCGTTGGACAGCTGGGAGACGCGTATCCCCACCGCGCAGCTCAACGCCTGGCTCACCGCCCTGGTCCAGGCCACCCCGCACCCCGTACGTGGGGGACGGGCACCGCGGATCCTGTTCGCCACCCAGGCGGGCGTGGCTCCGCCACGGTTCGTGCTGTTCACCACCGGCCCGCTGGACGCCGGCTACCAACGCTTCGTCGAGCGCAAGCTGCGCGAGGAGTTCGGCTTCGAGGGCAGCCCCATCGAGATCTCGGTACGCCCCCGCAAGAAGCTCGGCCCCGGCGGCCGAGGCAAAGCACACGGCTGATCTGCTTCCCGGGCCCAGGTGAGAGGCTGCTTGCCCTCCCAACTGGGCCCGCCCTCTTCACCCTCCTTCCTAGGACGCTTTAGGGGTGGTGACCTGCCTGGCTCGAAGGTCTCGGTGGGGGTGGGGGCTGTGCGACGGATGGGAGAAGCTGCGCTAAGCTGTACCGGCTGTCGCGGGCAAGGTCCGGCGGTAGCAACGGGACGTGGCGCAGCTTGGTAGCGCACTTGACTGGGGGTCAAGGGGTCGTCGGTTCGAATCCGGCCGTCCCGACTGGTATTCACCAGCGGATATAGAAGATCATATGTGATCTTGCGGTAACGCTGGCGGTAACGGAGATCGCTTAACGTGGGCTGCATCCCTCGATCCCGTTACTGCGGAGGTGCAGCCGCATGGCTGTCTACAGCTACCGCCTCGCCAACGGCCAAGCCCGCTGGTTCTTCATCATCGATCTTCCGCCTGACACCAACGGGCGCCGCCGTCAACACAAGCGGCAGGGGTTTCCCAACCAGGCCGCCGCTTTGAAGGCGGAGGACGATGCGCGCGCCGCGTACGGCGGAGCGGATCTCGGCGCCGACGGCAGCGTCGCCGCGGAGTTGGAGAGCTGGCTCAACGAGCGCGAGTTGGACGTCCAGGAGACGACGCTCAGCAACTACCGGGACGTCATTCGTTGCTACGTGGTGCCGCACATCGGCGGCCGGCAGCTCTATGCACTCGACAAGCGGGTCATCCACGACCTCTACAAGAAGCTGCTGAAAAGTGGCGGCAAGAACGGCGGGCCGCTGTCGCCGACCACCGTCCGCATCGTCCACCGGATCCTGATGAAGGCGTTGGGCGACCTCGGGGTCAACGTCGACGGTGTACGGCAGCCCCGGCAGGCCGAGCGGGAGACGATGGGGCGTAAGGGCGTCTGGACGCCGGCGCAGTCGGCGAAGTTCCTGAAGCACCACGCCGACCACCGGCTGCGTGCCGCGTGGGTGCTGGCAATCGTGGTCGGTGCCCGGCGAGGGGAACTGGCCGGTCTGAAGTGGCCGCGGGTCGACCTCGACCGGGGTGTCCTGCTGCTGCACTGGCAGCGCACCACGACCAGCAACGGGGTGGTGGAGAAGGCGCCCAAGGGCAAGAGCAAGCGGGCGGTGGCGCTCGGACCGGCCCTGGTAGCGGAGCTGCTCGCCCACCAGACGCGCCAGGCGGTGGAGAAGGCCGACGCTGGCGTCCTCTACCACGACGGCGGTTACCTGTTCTGCCGAGAGGACGGGGAGCCGTACTACCCGAAGTACTTCACCGACCAGTGGGCGAAGGCGTGCGTTGACGCCGGCGTTCCCGTGATCGCCTTGCACGATGCGCGGCACACCTCCGCTACCACCGGTGCTGACGCTGGCGTTCCCGAGCACGTGATGCAGCGGCGGCTCGGTCACGCCGACAGTCGGACCACGCGGGAGGTCTACACCCACGTGTTGCCGGAGAGCGAGCGTCGGGCAGCGGAGCTGATGGAGGCGGTGCTCGGAGACGCTGCGACCTGGTCACCTGCGGCGTGAACTCGATTGGCAACGCCACTCGTGCTGATGGTTCTCACATTCGGCAACGCAGCAGGTAAGGGGCGTCCTGCATCGTGGGGTTACGCCGGTACCGGCGTACTCACGATTGCGGGGAGGGGCGCGGACGATGCCAACCACCACGACGGGTGAGCGCAAAGCTGGCCAGGTATGGACGATTGAAGAGGTGCGTGAGCTCGGGCTCACGACTGATGTGGAGACCGCCGCCGCGATCCTCGGCATCGGGCGTACGAAGGCCTACGCCCTCGCTCGAACCGGCGAGTTCCCGGTGCGTCTCCTACGCGTCGGCCGGCGGTACGTGGTCCCCGTACAGGCGATCCTCAATATCCTTGCCGTCGAATAGTCGCTCTGCCCGAGGAGACCGGGTCGCTACCTTCAATCGAACCGACCTGGTTCGGCGGCAGTCAGTCTCTGTTGTCCACCTGAAGACGCCGTAGATATCGGAGATGGCCCTGTCTGCCAGGCTGAGATGAGACAGCCTTCCCGGGCGAGCTAGGCTCGACGGGTGACAGGAAGAGGATCATCGTGACACTACCCAACACCCCGGGTGAGCAGGGCGGACGGCCGAAGCGTCGGACGTTCACGGCGGAGTACAAGCTGCGGATCGTGGCGGAGTACGACGCGGCGAAGGCCTCGGGTGAGGGGGCGGCGATTCTGCGTCGGGAGGGCCTGTACCACTCCCACATCCTGGAGTGGCGTGCCGCGCGGGACGCCGGCGCGTTGACCGCTCTCGGCTCCCGCAAGAGTCCTGTTGGGGAAAGCCGGCGCCGGAGCGCGGAGGCGGCTGAGTTGGAGCGGTTGCGGCGGCGTAACGAGCGCCTGGAAGCGGACCTGGCGCGGACGAAGACCGCGTTGGAGATCATGGGAAAAGCGCACGCGCTCTTGGAAACGCTGTCCGAGAGCGCGGACGACACGCCGCGGCCGGGCAGGAGGCGCTGAACACGGCGTTCGACAACCTGCTGCCGGTGGTGGGCGTGGCCGGGGCGTGTCGGTTGACCGGCCGGTCCCGCGCCACGCACTACCGGCACCGGCAGCCGCCCGTGGTGTCCCGGCCACTGCGGCCGAAGACACTCCCGCCGTCGACGCTGAGCGAGGCCGAACGCCGCGCGGTCCTGGATGTGTTGCATCGGGATGAGTACGCGGAGATGTCCGTGGCGCAGGTGTGGGCCCGGGAACTCGACCAGGGCCGTTACTGGTGCTCACAGTCCACGATGTACCGGATCCTGCGCGGCGCTGGTGAGAGCCGGGAACGTCGCCGGCAGGCCACCCACCCGCCGCGGACGATTCCGCAGTTGGCCGCGACCGGGCCGTCGCAGGTGTGGTCATGGGACATCACCCGCCTGAAAACCACCGGGCGGGGCGTGTTCTACCACCTGTACGTGATCATCGACGTGTACTCCCGGTACGTCGTCGGCTGGCACGTCGCCGGCGGCGAGGACTCCATGCTCGCCCGCGAACTCATCGACGACGCCATCACCCGCAACCGGGTCCGACCCGAGGTCCTACACGCCGACCGCGGCTCGTCGATGACCTCCAAACCCGTCGCCGAACTCCTCGCCGACCTCGACGTCACCCGCTCCTACTCCCGACCCCGGGTATCGAACGACAACCCGTACTCCGAAGCGCAGTTCAAGACGTTGAAATACTGCCCCGCGTTCCCCGACCGGTTCACCTCACTCGAACACGCCCGCCAGTTCTGCACCGAGTTCTTCACCTACTACAACCACGAACACCGCCACAACGGGATCGGCCTGCACACCCCCGCCTCAGTGCACTACGACACCGCCGCCGACGTGCACGACCAACGGCAGGCCACCCTCGACAACGCCTGGCACACCCACCCCGACCGGTTCACCCGCCGCCCCGACCCCCGGCCCTACCGACCACCGTGTGGATCAACAAACCCGCAGCTCAACCCACCGAGCTACACAACACCTGACCACGAAAACGTCTCACTTGACTTGACAGGTTCCGCGGCGGCAACTACGTGCTCTCGAACATTGTGCAGCAGGCAAATGTTGCCGAGCCTCAGCTCGCGCTGTTCCCGGACCGGGCAGCCTGGGAGGTTGCCTGCCGGGACGCTGGCATCGTCGGCACTCTGCATGACGACATGCACGCCGGGGAGATTGAGACCTCGATTCTGCTCGAAGTGGCACCCAAGATGGTGCGTGACGGGTATGAGCTGGGAGATCACGTGGCCGAGCATCCGCATCTGCTCACGATGGGCATGCGTGCCTACACAGAGTCAGGAGTCATTGGGCGGCCCTCGCTCGCTTCGACCGACAAGGGGCGCCTGCTTCTTGCTAGCCTGACCGCGAGCTTCCAGGAGACGCTCGGCCTGCTGAGCATGTAGTGGCTAGCGCTATCCTCAGATGACAAGGGCTGCTCGCAGGCATCGCAACTCATATCATTGAGTTGTTCCAGTGAGGTTCCCCCGGTAGCTCGGAGGCTTTCGATCATGCTCTGATGGAGCTGAAGGGAGTCATCCGAGGCAGTACGAAGAAGTACTCCGATGAGCTGCGTGAACGTGCGGTGCGTTTCTACCGGGAGTCGGACCCGAAGCGATGATCGGGACGTCGGTGAACTTCGTTGGAGAGTGCAACCTACTCTGGAGGCGGGTGGTGTCCGACATGCCGGTCACTGCCGACCGTGCAGGGGGAGGGCTGCAGTGACTGCGGGCGTGGGTCGTTGAGGGTCCTGCGGTCAACCGTGCCAATGGCAGCACACTGCACCCGCGCTTTGCCAAGAGCAAAGCTTGATGGTTGATTTCTAAATTGGGCGAAATGATCGGGATGGGTGATGGCCCCATTGTGGATCGTCGTCGCAGCTCTGGTAGCAGCGGCGTTGGGCATTCTTGCCAATGCCGTGAGCGGATGGCTACCCAAGCCTCAGGGAATTACCACCGGCCAAGTCGTCGTCGTGCTGGTTCTGATCGCGGCGGCCATTGCGTACGTGGCACTTGCGGCCGATGGAAAAGCGCCGTGGCCTAAGGCTGGTAGCGCGCCCACAGCAGCGCCGGAAAGCCCGGCACTGTCTCCACCCGCTACGCCGATGCCAAAGCCAGCGACGAGCTCCACCTCCTCGCCCGCAAGGACGGCCGCGTCGAAGGGGTCGACGCCGCCGAGGACACCGGCACGTGCGACGACTACTGCAACGAAAAGCACAAATCTGACGAACGTGGATTTGGGCGGTTCGATCAGCCCCTACACCGTCCGTAACGACGGACGGGTGAAAACCCTTAGTGTGACCATCGCTCGGGCGACGCCGAATGGCAAGGTGCGCTGGCAGTTCGGGACCCTCGTTGACGGTGACCGGCCCGGGTGCACTGTGAACGACAGCGTGCTGTGCAACGACATGTTCGGTGGAGGCACCGCTGTCGCAGACGACAAAGGCATGGCGGAATTTGCAATCCGATGGTCACCAGGCGATGCATACGACACGCACGGCGACGCATACGACGACGCTGGCTGGGTGGTGGAGGTCGTCGACGAGTCCACCTACGGCTCCTCCCAGCGTAGCTGCCGCTGTATTTCGGTCGCCTTCATGGTCGAGACTGCGTCAGGCGCTCCGCCGCCTTCTGAGTGGCAGCATTGATGACTTCATTGGCCTTTCCCGACTGGCTCCTCGCTCCGACGCTCCCGATTCGTCAGTGATGAGCAGCATCTTGAATTGTTGGGACTTGCCATCATGTTATTGCCCGCGCTGTCCGAGCCTGCAGCATTTTCCAAACGAGGCTGGCGCGGCTCATGTCCGTGCAAGTTTAATGGTTGCCGGGTGCCCCCGGCAGCTTGTGAACGTCGTTCAAGCGGCGCCGCTTCAGCTCAAAGCTATCAGGCAGGCAGAAGACACGGAAGAGCGTTGTCCTAAACACCTCGAAGCGGCCGTTACGCAGGATGAAAGTGGCTTCGAGTTGATCGGAGGTGGCCTTCAAGCCATCGTGGTAACGCCGTCTAACAGGCGTCTTTAGACACACGTCAACCTGTGGTCCGCGGCTCCGGCCCAGCTTCCACCGTTGCTCCTGCCGTTACGAGCTGGTTCCTGACCTCGTCTGCACTTGAGCAGGAACCTGGTGCTTATATGTGCTGGTAGTTAAAGCGGGTCGCAACTGGTCGATGGCTTCCTCCGTGTACCTGCCCACCAGCTCGGCCAAGTGCGCATCGTCGAGTGATTCGAGGCTGACCACCACCGCAAGTCGCCGCAGTCTGCGCGCGGTGATCCGCAGGATGTCCGTCCTTGCAGCGCCGGCCTGCCCGGCTACGGTCAGGTGGCCATGGGCAATGGCGCGGGCGACGCGTGGATGCGCACCGAGCGTCGGGCGCTCGAGGATTGCGACGGCCTCGTCCTCGTAGAGTCGGGCGCCGAGGTCCTCGCCCAAGCTGTGGACACGGGTCCAGAGGCGTCGGAACACGTTGCGTGGACGGCCGATGATGCGTTCGTAGCCTGGCCGGCGTAGTGGATTGGGCCACCGCCAGAGCGCGATATCCGGCAACAGGACCAGGCTGAGAAATGACCAGACCTCTTCGCTCGCCGCGTCGGCGGGCACGATGGTCATCTGCCGGTACAGGGCCGGTGCCAGCAGCCGGTCGAAGGCTGTGCCGTTCGTTCTGCTCAGAGGTGCCGGCCAGTTGGCTTCCGCGGCGATCCCGCGGACGGTCTGCTGCAGGGCACGGAGGTCGTCCTCCGCTACGCGGTGGGGTGCCGTCGGGTACCAGGTGGTGCGCGCATCGGCAGTGGCCGACAGCCTGCGCAGTTCGACGAGGTCCCGGCCGGTGTGGAGGGTTAGCAGCCGTTCCGCGACGTGGGCAGGTAGACGCGGGTAGACGTACAGCCGGTTCATGCGAGGACCCGGTCGAGACCTTGGATGACCGCCTCCAGTTCGCTCGGGTCGTTGCGGTGTTGACTACGTAGGTCGGAGAGCGACCGGTCGGGGAAGTACCTGCGTATCAGGTTGATGAACAGCTCGCCGAGTGTGCCTTCGCCGTGGTCGTGCTCGTCCTGGAGGTCCTCGCAGCGTAGCGCCGTCTGTATGAGCTGACGGACGACATCGTGCCGGAGCACCTCGGCGAGTGTCCTGGAGGCTTCCGCTTCCGGCTGGTTGAGCATCGTGGTGACGGCGGGGTGGTCCGAGTTGAGGTACAGCCGGATGCTGCCGGTGTCCGACCCGTCGAGATCCGGGGCGCAGGAGAGGTACCACAGCGAGCGGCGTCCCTCGGCGAGCCCACTTTCGGCGAAGCTCGTGGCCACCACGGGGAACCGGCTGCCGCTGCCTTCCAGGGTGAAGCGCCGCCGGGCCTGCCAGAGGATGGCGCCGGGTCGGAAGGCTGCCAGCGGCGAGATCGGTGTCGGGTCAGGTGCAGCCAGGACCATCCGGGCGGTCAGGGTGAGGTTTCCGCCGATCTCGGTGCCAGGGATCGCAACCGTCAGTCGGTTTTCACCGTCAACCAGTCTGGCCGGGGTGGAATTGTCGCGGCGGTTGGTGCTGCTGCTGTGCCAGGTGACCAGACAGTGTACGGCTGCGGCGGGCGACAGGCCGCAGTCCTGCAGTACCCCGGGCAGGTCGACATGCAGGGGCCAGTTCGCGGTGAGATCGGTGAAGTAGTCCCAGTCAGGCACCGGCTCCCCCTCGGGGACGGGTGTGCCCTGCGGACCGGTTACCGTCACGGTTCCGGATTGGATGCGCTCCTCGGCCGGGGTCAGGTGGCCCGCACTGATCGGGGCGCTCACGTCGGTGTCACCTCCTCCTGGCGTATCCGCACGGTGACGGCTGCATCAGCCGGTTGGGTGAGAGTGACGGTCCAGTGTTCCGACGTCACGGTGGTCAGGGTCAGTTGCGGACCGGGCGTGAGGTCTCCGTTGTCCCGGTCACGCCAGTGCAGTACTTCGACCGGAGTGGTCTCGTCGGCGGGCTCCGGTGCTCCGTCAGCGATCGCGACCAGTGGCTGGGCGATGAGGGTCAGCGACGCACCGGAGGCTCCGGTGAGGTCGATGTCGAATTCAACCGCACGGCCGCCGTCCCTCAACACGATCTGGCGGGGACGGGGGTGGAAACGCAGTGTCGGACCGGTCGTGGAGCGCGACCCCCGCCCGTGGTGCCTCTGCTGGCGTCCTTTGCCGCCGTTGTGCACTGTCGGTGTGTCGTTGTGGCCTGCCGGTGCTCCCGACGAAGTGGTCGGTGGATCGTGCACCGGGTTGTCCGACCCGGCCGGGATGCGGATGTCCGTGCCACCCGCCTGTGTGTCGAGGAGTGTGCCGAGGACGTTCGCCAGCCGTGAAACCCCGGTCGCGGCCTCGGTGGTGGGGGTCGTCGCGTTGTCCGTACGGCGTTCCTTGAAAATCCGGTCGATGCGGTTGAGTGCCTGGCTGACCGGGTTACGGGCGTACCGCTGCCGTTGCGCCAGCCGCGGCTGCCACCTGTCGTGCGTCGGTGGTTCGGCGCGGGCGAAATCCCCGTCGAGTTCGGGATCGGCGATGAACACGCCGCTGATGGCGTGCCCGAACGGATCCGGAGTGACGTTGCGGTACTCGACAACGAGGCCCGGTCGGCGCATGAGGGCGATCTCCGCGGGCGGCCGGGCATGGCTGCCTGAGGCGGCCGCCCTGTACGTCCGCCATGCCAGTACGCCGAGACGTTGCTCCGGACGGCTGCCGACGATCTCCTGGACAGCCCAGGGCCATGGATGGTCTCCTGCTGCGCCGTCGAAGACCGAGCGGCAGCGCCGGTGCGCCTCGACGAAGTACCGCAGCCGTGCATCGGTCGCCGGGTCGGGAAGATCTATCCGTGACCCGTCGCAGGTGAACCGCAACGTGAGCCCGGGAGGTGACCCCACTTGCCCGACGGTGTTGGCCCACGCGTACCTCGTGGCGGTGTCGGCCATCACGGCGACCACGTCGGACAGGTGCTCCTCTCCGGTCCGGGGAGCGATGACCATGACCGAGGTGCCGGTTGCGTCCCCGGACAGGTGCGTCAGTCCGATGGCCCGGGCCATGTGCTCCGCCGTCGGGCCGGTCACCGGTTCCACGCCGACGTCGCTGTGTGGAACTCCCCACCAGTGGCGTCCGGTGTACTGGCGTCGCCCGACCCGGTAGGGATCGGTGAGTGACATGCCGATCAGTCGGCACTCGGCACCGGCGCTGGTCCTGATGCGGGTGAATATCACCACGGTGTCGATGCTGCTCGCCTCGAACAGCACGGCCTTGCCGTAGCCGTAGGTTCCGCCACCGAACCCCTTGTCGGGGTGTCGGCCGATGTTCCGGACGAGGTCGACGAAATTCCGTGGATCATCCTCACCCACCCGGTCCGCCCTGGTGGGACCGGTGAGCCCTTTCGTACCGGTGTCGGTGACCGTGAGGACCCTGAGGCCCGGGTTGTCCAGGTCGGCCCCGGGTAGAAGACGACGCAGGCTCTGCAGTTGCCCGGGATCGAGGGGCCAGCCGTCCACGGAGAACTCGGCGGGTCGGCCCTCTGTGGCGGCGTCCCAGCTGTTCTGCAGTGTCTCGCGCAGGAACAGCTCCCAGAAGTCCATGGAGTAGGTGCCGAGTGTCCGGCGTACCGACCGCGCGTCGATCCCTCCTGATGGTGGGAGCGGCTCGGCGTACATGGCGATGCGCGTCATGGCTGTTCCATAAGCGCGGCGGCTGCCGCGGAGGGGTCGGTGAGATGATGATCGAAAGCTGACAGATCGATACTGTAGTTCAGGCGGACCAGGTGCTGCTGCAGTGACGCATCGAGCTGCCCGGACGTCACCCGGGGGAAACCCGGGCTGTTGACGTGGTACGCGGCGGCGCGTTTCACCCGGTGCCGGTCCCGGCGGTACGCATCGGCGTCGTCGTTGCGGTAACCGATTGTGGCCAGGGCGTCCAGCAGGATACGCCTGTCCAGTCCCGTACCGAGGAGCCTGTCGACGACGTCGGGGACGCTGTCGCCGGCGCTGTCACGTTCGAACTGCTCGACGTACAGGTAGAGATCGGTGCCTGGGCGTTCCTCCAGTTGGTCGGCGCCGTGTACGCCGACGACCAGACGGTCGCGGTGCGTTGTGGCCTTGACTTCAACGGCAGCGGTGACGGAGGTGAAGTCCGCGCGTGCCTTGTGGGGACCGGTCCAGAGCTGGAGCGGCTCGGGGCCGCCGAGCCCGCAGATCCGTTCGAGGAAGTGCAGCTCGGCGAGCAGGCCGAGCAGCGCCTCCGGTCCGAGTATCGGACCGGGTGCGGGGGAGAGCAGCTCGCGCCACCGGTGCAGGAGCTCCAGGCAGACCCGTCCGGGATCGCCGGGGCGGCGCTGCAACTGTCGGCTCAGGTCGTCGGTGAATGCCGCGAAGATGTCGTTGAGCTCAGGTAGCTGGCAGACCACATCCGCGTACCGTCCCGGGTGACCGGAGTCGTCCTCCAGGCTCCGGGTGGTGACGGTGACGCCGCGGCTGGTGGTGTCCTGCACGGTGGGGTGCCGGTCGGTCAGCGGGATGAGCAGATGTCGGCGCCCGGAGGCGTCGACGCCGACAGCGACCGGCCCCGCGGCCACCTCGACCGCACTGTCCAGCACGCGCATCTCCCGTGGCGGATCGGTCGCCTCCAGTCGGCGGAACATCTCCTCGGCGCTGCCTGTCATGACGCGGCGCCGTCGGTCAAGGCTTCACCCGCCCGTTCGTCGGCGGCGTCGATCTCGTCGATGTCGACGGTCTCGAGCTCCTCGTCGACCGGCGCGAGGCTGGACAGGTCGACCGAGACGTAGTCACGGTCCTCGGGTCCCCGGGCCTCGGGAAAGAACAGACCCACGCCGAGTATGTCCTCCACGGCCGCGAGTTCGGTTCTCGGATAACCGCGTTTGCCACTGCTGCGCTCGACCGTGGACCTCCTGCTCACGGGATAGAGACACAGGAGCCCGGTGCCCCCCAGCTGCCCGTCACGCAGCTCCCGTAACCTCCGGTCGGTGGGGTCTCCGTCGATCATGTCGCTGATTCTGATGGAGGCCGGTAGGTCGGCGACGCGGTCCAGGGTCGAAACCAGTGCCTTGATGTCGGCATAGTCCTCCGGCACCTTGAGCCGGCTGCGGTTGATCATGTGGTACTTGCGGCCCGCCAGCGCCATCCCGCCCAGGCGGTCGCTGCCCTGGTCGATCACGACGATGTTCCAGGTGCGCAATGCGTCGTAGTCGTTCTGCTTGGCGATGTACTCGCACAGGGCTTCCGGGCGGAGGCTGGGGCTGCGCTCATGGAAGCGGTAGTCGCGCAGGAAGGCCATCACTCTCGCGGCCGGCACCCCGGTCAATGCGGTGCGGCCGGCCCGCACGGGAACCTCCCGTACTCCGGGAAGCTTAAGGGCGGCGGTGAGGAGACGGTCGCCGGCGTCGATGTTGTGTCGCAGCCACCCCTCGTCCCGATGGTGGAATTTGATCGTCTGCATGACCTGGGAGCCGAAGCTGTAGCGGACCGTGACGCCCGCGCGCATCTTGGCGGCCGACGTCACTGCCATGGCCGGGTGTTTACGGATCATCACCGCCAACTCTCGTGGCGTCTTGTGCTCCGTCTCGTAGCGGCGGATCTGCTGCCGGATCTCGGCCTCCACGGTCGCCAGGTCCACGAACCATGCTGCGAGCTCGCCTGTCATCCATATCCGGGGCAGGTCCTCGTAGCCGTGGCGGTAGCCGAACCAGCGACCCATCTGCAGCAACGTGTCGTAGGCCGAGGCCGCCCGGACGAAATAGCTGCACACCAGGCCGGCGAGGGTCAACCCACGGGAGAGGGTGTTGCCCCCGATCGCAATGGCGGTGACCGGCTCCTCTCCGTAGCTGAGCCGGACGTCGGACTGGTAGTTGTCGACCACCACCCGGACGTCGGCCATGACGCCGGGGATCCGGTCGTAGACCTGCGGCCACGGTACGGCCGGAAGTCCGAGATCGGCGGCGGGCACCCGGCCCGTCTCCCGTTCCCACTGCTGGTGGAACAGGTCGCGGAGGGTGGCGGTCGACCAGCCGCCACGGAGCGTTTCCAGGTACGCCTGCACGACCTCGGCCGTCCGCTGGTGTGCGACGGCGCGCATCGACGTGTGGATCAGCATGGTCGAATCGGCCGGTGCACCGTCGCGGCAGCGGCGGGCGGCGGTGGCCAGGATGAACCAGCGGACAGCGTCGCCGAGGCTGCCGGTGACGGTCGGCCTCCAGTCGCCGAAGCCGGCACGGGCGCCGGGTGGCCGGACCGAGGGGACCTCGTCGTCAGGGACCGTCCGTACGACATCCAGGCCCCGGTCGACCGGCCCGGCCTCGTAGGTCAGCAGGTCGCGTCCGAAGATCCGCTCGGCACCGAAGTAGTCGTCGGAAGGGGGAAGGTCGACGATAAAGTCGGCGGGGTAGAGGTCGTCGGGCACGGTCGGATCCACGAGCAGGTTCGCGAACGGTGTCGCGGTGTAGGCGACGTAGGCGACCTTCGGTTTACTCAGGATGCGGCGGATCAGGGAGTTGATGGTCGACTGCCGCCCCCTGTTGCCCACGTCGATGCTCGCCTGGTCGGCCTCGTCGTCGATGACGAGGATGGGACAGTCCTGCAGGATGGTGCCGGCGGCCTCCAGGAAACGGGCCAGTTTACGGAGGCGGTACGGGTTCTTCTTGACCACAGCGAGGAGCCGCTGGTCGGGATTGCTGAGCAGGTTGGCGGCATTGCGGGCCTGCCTGTCGTCGAAGTCCGTTTCGCCATCGGTCAGCAGATGCCAACGGCCGCGGTCGTCACCGACGAGAATCTGTTCCATCCGCTGCTGCGTCTGTGACCGCAGGTTGTCGGTGATGCCGGACAGCACCACGACCAACCGGTAGCGTGCGTCGCACAGCTTCGCCGCCACGGACATGAAGTTGGTCGTCTTGCCGCTCTGGACGTGTCCGAGAACCAGGCCGCGACTGCTGAACCGCTCGGTCCCGGGCGGTGGAACAAACGAGACGATCTTGCTCGACGAGTCGTTGATACGTTTGATTGGCTCGTCGTCGAGACCCGTGCCCTCCAGGCGGCGCCTCACCGACGGCCAGAAGACGTCGTCGGACCGGGGGATGTACCAGGGTTCCAGTTGTGTCAATGGATCCGTCAGGGAGCGGGGCTCGTGCAGGTCACGGGGGCGCCCGGCCCGGGCCTGGTACTCCGTGATGGCGACGTCGAGGATATCGGCCGGAACGAATTTGCCCAATTGGCGACGGATCGCCGGGATCGTGCTGTTGCCGTACACGGCACTGGCGATCTGTTCGACCAGATCGTTGAGGTCCTCGTCGCTGATCCGGTGCATCCGTGCCCTTCCGTCTTCGTGGTGCCGATGGGGTGGTTCCAGTGGGGACACCCGGCGGAGCATTGTCCGGTAACCACGTATACAGCATGGGTGGCGCAGGTCACCCTCCTCCGGGACCGTCCGGTTGTCCGGCCGGCCAGCAGGATCGCGCCGAAGCGATCCGATCCCACACCGGTCGTCGGTTCCGCGCTGTCCGAGCCAGGGAAAGAGCCGCATCCCGGCGCCGGCGTCCGCGCCGGGGCGTGCTGGGCTGCGGGCGCCGTCACCGGTAACGTTCGTGCACGTGACCGACCGCGCCGCCGAGCCCAACGCACCCGATCCCACCGCCCGTCGCGGTAAGTACAAGGTCAGACTGGTACGTGGGCCGTTCGTGCAGCTGGCGCCCCACCCCGACGCCGTCACCGACAGCGACCAGCTCCTGCGGTACGCACAGGCGTCCCGTAGGGGAGGGCACCGGTTGGCGGTCGACCTGTTCAGCGGAGCGGGTGGTCTGAGTCTCGGTATGCAGAACGCCGGCTACCGCGTGGTCCTCGCGGTGGACCACTACCCGGAGGCGGTCGAGACCCACCGCCACCACCACGGTGGTCTGAGCGTGGACTGGGACCTGGGTGACCCCGCGCGCATCCGGGAGGTCGCCGAGCTCGTCCGGCATGCAGGCGTCGAGTTGCTGGCCGGCGGGCCTCCCTGTCAGCCGTTCTCCAAAGCCGGCCGGTCGATGATCCGCCACAAGGTGCGCCACGGTCTGCGTGATCCCTATGACGAACGGCGCGATCTGTGGCGATCGTTCCTCGAGGTCATCCGGCTTGCCCGTCCCCCGGCGGTGCTGATGGAGAACGTGACGGACATGGCTCTCGACAAGGAGATGTTCATCCTCCGGACGATGGTGCACGAGCTGGAATCGCTCGGTTACGCGGTGGAGGAGAAGGCGGTCGACACCTTCCGGTACGGCGTTCCGCAGTTCCGTCAACGGCTCATTCTGGTCGGCCTGCGGGACGGTCTGGCGTTCGACTGGCCAGGGGAGCAGCCGGAGCGGGTCACCGTGTGGAACGCGATCGGCGACCTACCGGAGGTGGAGGGGGGCTGGCGTCCGGAAGGGGGTGCCGAGGGTTGGGCCCCCTACGACGTGCCCTTGACAACTTTCCAGAAGCGCATGCGGGAGGGTGTGGCTGAACCGGATACGCACAAGGTCTTCGACCACATCACCCGCCCGGTACGTGAGGACGACCTGCGTGCGTTCGAGATGATGGATCCGTCGACCCGGTATTCCGATCTACCGGACGAGGTAAAGCGGTACCGCGACGACATCTTCGACGACAAGTACAAGCGCCTTGGCGAGAACGAACTGTCACGGACCATCACGGCGCACATCGCGAAGGACGGCTACTGGTACATCCACCCGCGGCAGAACCGCACCATCACCGTTCGTGAGGCAGCCCGTCTGCAGACCTTCCCCGACTGGTTCCGCTTCGCCGGCCCGCCGTCGGCCGCGTTCAAGCAGATCGGCAACGCTGTACCCCCGCTGCTCGGTGAGCACCTGTCCCGGGCCGTGCGCGGTGCGCTCGACAACCCCCGGCCGGCACACGTGTCGACGCGGGAGGTCGCCTCGACGCTCGCAACTTGGTTCGCCTCCGGTCAGGTGAGCGGCATTCCATGGCTGCGTGCGGAGACACGGTGGCAGGTCATCCAGGCGGAGATACTGCTCGACCGTGCCCACCCGGACGTGATGCGCCAGGTGTGGACCCTGCTACGGACATGGCGCCAGCCACAGGACACGGTGGCGGCGGAGGAGAATCTCCGTCGCACCGGCGGATTCATCTCAAGGGCGAACCGGGCCGGGACGGTGGTGGAGCTCGCCCAGCGACTCGCCGATGATCCCCGGGCACTGCGGGACGACGATGAACTGCGGCGGGTTCCCGGTCTCAACGAGTCCATCGCTGACCTGGCCGTGCTGGTCGTTCCCGCGGGCGCTGAGGACGAATCGGAGGAGCCGGTACTCGTCACGAAGGGTGTGTTGCGGGTGGCAGCCCGCTTCAGTGGCCATCCCGTCGACCGACGCAACCGTCTGACGGACGGCCGGCTGGAAGTCGCCCGCATGATCGGGATCGACAGCGATGCGCGCGCCGCGCATCTGGGCCTGATCGAACTCGCGAACACATTGTGCCGGCCGGTCGAGCCGCTGTGCCAGGAATGCCCGTTGGTGAAGAAGTGCGCCGGTGCGCGGATCGACCGACCTCAGCTGTTCTGACTTCCGGTCCGGGTCAGCGGTCCAGCCCGAGGAGCTGGGCCACCTCCGGCGACTGGGTGCGGAGGGTCTCCTCGATGCGCTGCCATGCTCCCCACTGATCCGCCTGCATGGCGGCCATCCGCAGAGCGAGGCCGGCGGTCGTGGCCGCCTGGGTGGCTGCACGCACCTCAGGTGATACATCCACATCCGTCGGGAACGGTCGTCCCTGTCGCCGCGAGGTTCTGCGGTAGGCATCGTTTGCGAGGACGCACAGTTCGTTGACCGGCGCCTCCAGGATGTGGCGCAACTGGGCCGGCAGGCTGACGCGCATCTTGGCGACGTTGATGTTGAATGCGCTGTCGAGGTCGTTGTCAAAATCCAGCGCCGCCCTGGCCAATTTGGTGTGCTCGTCGATACCGCGGATCCCTCCCCACCCGCCCCACTGCACCAGTCGGTTGGCCCGGTACACGTACAGGCCCTGCTGCCGGTTCCAGTTCAGAGGGCCGGAATGCCGTTCGAATTCTGCGGCTGAGGTGAAGCAGTCACGCGGCGGTAGAACGAAGCGTCGGAGTTGAACCAGTCCCGCTGTGCCCGCCATCTCGATCTCGAACTGCTGCCGAGGCAGCTCGGAGGTGTGCGGCTCCTGCAGAGCGAACGGGTTCCACGGGCGCAGTTTTTGTCCATTGACCGAGATCACGATCGGGGCGAGTCCGTCGGACCCCTCCAGGAAGCGGTGGAAGACCATGCTCAGGTGGTCCGACGTGCGCGCTGCCAGGGATTCCAGACGCCGTCGGGCCCAGCCGCCCGCCGGGCGCTTCTCGGGCAGTACGCGATCGAGCGCCTGCCAGACGACCACGGTGCCGGTTCCCTCGGCCAGCCATTGCCGGGCTCTGCCGACCACCGGATCCTGCGGGGACGGGTCCACGACGACCCACTGGTCCCATTCCTCGACAAGGTCGAGGTCCAACTGCCGTGCGCTCGTCCGCGCAACCGTTCGGCTGCTGCGACTGATCACGGTGAGTGTCCGGCACTGGGAGAGCGACGCGGTCTTGAGGCCGAGGCCGTACCGCCCCAGCTCGCCGCGACGGTACGAACGTCTGGTGCCGAACCGGAGAGCCTCCGTGAGCTGGCCGGCTGACATCCCGTGGCCGTCGTCGGCGATAACGACACGGGAGTCCTCCCCGTCGAACTCGACCGTGACGTCGATGCGGGTGGCCCCGGCAGCGACGCTGTTGTCGACGATGTCCGCCACAGCGGTCGGGAACTCGTACCCGATGTCCCGCAGCGACCCGGTCAGTCGCGCGGCCGAGGGCGCCACGTCGTACCACGCTCTACCCGGCATCGGCACCTCCGCTCACGTCGTCCGTGAGGACCAGGATGCCACACCCACCCTGCCTCACCCGACCGCCCACGCTGTGCTCCCGGATCGGCACCGTTCCCGCCAGAGCTGCTCGACGACATCCGCAACGGCCACGGGATCCTCGTGCTCCCAGAAGTGCAGCACTGTCCAGCCGAGTGCTGTCAGGGCCTCGTCCTTCTCGCGGTCACGCAGCACGTTACGTTCCAGTTTCTCCCGCCACCACGTGGCGTTGTTCTTCGGCAGCACCGCATGCTCGGGGCACAGGTGCCAGAAGCATCCGTCGACGAACACGGCCAGACGTGCCCGTGTGAAGGCGATGTCCGGTCGGCCGGGCAGACCGGGATGGTTCGCCCTGAACCGTAGCCCCCGTCGGTGCAGCTCACGTCGTACCGACATCTCAGGCTTCGTCCGCGACCGCGGCATCCGGCTCATCTGCGCCGACACGGCGGCGTTGAGAGCGGTGGGACGTCCCGTCATTGCCGACAACCTACCCCAACGCGGCACGCCCGCCGCCGGTGGTTCCCGGGCCGGAGGGCCTTCACGGTGGTACCGCCGCGTTCGGATGGTCCGGGTCCGGGCTTACTGCCCGTCCCGTTCCGCCCCGAGTGAATGCCTGCGGCGGACGGCGGTGGGGCGCCGGGCCCCGGGGGATCGACCGACGAGATGGTGTCGAACCAACGGCGAGGTGCCGGGGCGCTGTCTCCCGCCTCGGATATGTGGCAGAACGGACATCAGTTCATCAGATCGTCGGCGTCCGGCGCTGCGCCACCCAGGCGCGCCCTCATCCGCTCACGGAGCTGTGGCAGTGCCTTCTGCTCCAACTGGCGGACACGCTCGCGGGTGATTCCGAGTCGGCGTCCGATCTCGTCGAGGGTCATGGGGACGCCGGTTCCGACACCGGCCCGCCAGGCCAGGATTGCCGCCGAGCGTCCGGGGAGGTCCGCCAGCGAGGCCCGGAGAAGAGTAAGTGTCTCCTGACGCTGTGCAACCACGTCGGGTCGCAGTGTGTCGCGGTCCGGGGTCACGAATTCGGCCAGCGACGCATTGCCGTCCCCGATCAGCAGATCCAGCGACACCACTCCGGCATGCAGCCTGAGGCATTCGATTACCGTGCCCGGTTCCAGGCCGAGCTCGTGACAGATTTCCGACACCGTCGCCCTGCCGGAATGCGTCAAGAGCCGGTTCCGGCTCGCAACCACCCGACGTACCTGATCGGACTTGTAGACCGGCAGGCGGATCAAGCGGCTCTCGTTGGCGACTGCTCTCGTCACGGCCTGGCGGATCCACCAGACCGCATAGGTGGAGAACTTCAGACCGCGGGTGGGATCGAACCTTTCGACCGCCCGCATCAGGCCGACAACGCCGTGCTGGTCCAGGTCCTCGCTCTCCACCCCCTGTCCGACAAGGCTGCCGGCGACCGAAGCAACGAGCCGCCGGTTGTGCAGCACCATGGCGTCGAATGCCCGCGCCCGTTCGTCCGGGAGCTCGAGACCTGCGCGGTAGCCGTGCGGAACCTCCTCGTCCGGCCGGTACTGTTCCCCACGGAGCAGCAGCGCCAGGCCGACCTCCTCGGAGGCCGTGAGCAGGCGGTTCCATGGCCGGGACGACGTCCTGTCCCTACGTAGGAGCCTCCGGGCGTCGGAAAGGAAGCGTTCCTTGTGCGACGATTCGACCAGTCGAGCCGGCCCACGGCCATCGAGCTCGTCGCCACCCGGTGGGACGACGGCGACACCGAGCTTGACCAGCCTTTCAAGGACCTGCTGCCGCACCGTCGCACGTGGGTCGCCGACCAGCTCGAGAACGCTGTCGACCTCCCAGTCCCCGACCGACCTGTCCCGTACGTGCGCCAATATCAGTTGTACGCACGTGTCGACAACCTCCTGATCGGCTGAACAAGTCACACCGGCCATTGTGGCCCCCACGGACAACAGAGAGGTTCGGCGGGAGGCTCCCTCATCGTGCACAATCCTGCGGGTGCGGATGGTTCCTGAGCCGATCTCCCCGTCGATGAAGAGTGCCGCCGAGGCCGAGATCTACAGACGTCTCAAACTTGTGGATGCTGGATGGAGCTTCGCCCTGCACAGCCTCAATCTTCCCGAGCACGGATGGAAGCGCGTCAGCGAGATCGACTTCGTGGTGGCGGGACGACGCGGTGTGTACGTCATCGAGGTCAAGGGCGGGTACGTCGGCTGCGCCAACGGTGTCTGGACCTACCGCGACCGCACCGGCACGGAGCGACGGCGGAGGGAGAGCCCTTTCGCGCAGGCGACAGGCGCCATGTTCACCCTGCAGCGCCGTCTCGAGGACCGCCTCGGCCGCGAGACGATGCGTGACATTCCCATCGGTTTCGCCGTCGTCTGCCCGGACTGCCGACTACCTGAGCAGCCCTCGGTCGAGTGGGACGAGGAGACCCTGATCGACCGTCGGCAGCTCGACCGCACCGACGGCCTGCAACGCAGCCTGGGCCGGATGGCGGACTACTGGCGGGCCAAGCCCGGAGGACGTCGGGCCGTGCTCGAGGAACCTCTCCTGCGGGAGGTACTGCAGGCCCTGCGGCCGGACTTCGACGCCGTTCCCACGCTGCGCCAGATCGTCACCGACGCAGAGGCCGACCTCGTCGCCCTGACCGCCAGCCAGTACCGCACGCTCGACTACGTGGGAGACAACCCGCGGCTACTGGTCGAGGGCGGCGCGGGCACGGGTAAGACGATGCTCGCAGCCGAGATGTCCCGTAGATCGGCCGCGAGCGGCAAACGGACCCTGTTCACCTGCCGCAGCCAGGTGGTCGCCGGGTTCGTGCGACACCAACCCGGAATGCAGGACGTCCATGTCGTGCCCTTCGCCAACCTCGCGGGCGGCAGCGAGGGGACCTTCGATACCGTCGTCGTCGACGAGGCACAGGACCTGATCAACTTCGCCGACCTGTCGTACCTGGACAGCAGGCTTGCCGGCGGCCTCGCCGACGGCAGTTGGTACATGCTGCTCGACAGCAACAACCAGCGTGGTCTCGTCGGCTCCTGCGACGACGAGGCACTGGAATATCTCAGATCCCTACGGCCCACGCAGGTGCGGCTGCAGGACAACTGCCGCAACACGCGGCAGATCGTCACGTCGACCCAGCAGATGACCGGAGCGGACACCGGTGTCTCATCGGCGGGGGAAGGACCCGCGGTGGTGGTGGTCGAGGAACCGTCCCGCTCCCGTCGGGCCGCGGCAGCCGCCGCAGAGCTCGAACGGCTCCACGACAACGGGATCCCGAACACGGACATCATTCTGTTGTCACCGCTGCCCCTGGCGGATTCCCTGTTCGCCGACCTGCCGGCCCGCTGGCGACACCGCATCGACGTGCTGGACCTGCACACGCTGCGGAAACCTGCACGGGGCCGGATCGCCTTCGCCAGGGTCGAGGACTTCAAGGGACTGGAGAGCCGGTTCATCCTCCTGGCCGACATCGGCCCGGTCGATCCCCGTCGGATCAGCAACCTCTACGTAGGAATGACACGCGCGAGAGTGGGACTCTGGATGGCTGCCGGTGGGCAGGAGCAGGGGCAGGAGGACGACCGGTGACATCGACGCTCGTTCAGAGTGGCTCGGAGGACCGGGCTTCGGTCCTGGACTACCTCCGCCGGCAGCTTGTCGGTCCCTGGTACGGCGAGGACGAGGTTCTCGCCGAGCGACCGGACCGCCGTTACCTGGCCGGCATTCTCTTTCCCGGTGAAGTACCCCTCGACACGCACGATGACGACATCGTGGACGACAATCCAGCCGCCGGATCGAACGACGAGGCCGAGAGCGACGAGGATCCCGTGGCGCTGGCCGGGCAACTGATGCCGAGCTCGGTAGGACTGAGCTTCGTCATCTCCAGGAGGTCGACCCTCCGGATCGAGGTGACAGCCGCCCGCTACCTGCGCGAGGACCGGCAGACGTGGCGACGTCAGCCGATGGCTGCAACCGGCAGCGCCGCCCTGTACGTCGAGCCGCCGTCAAGGGGACGGCGGACCGAGCACCACCTGTTCGACGGGGACGCCTCCGTTGTGGTCGTCTGGCGGGAGTTCGGCGACGGCGTACTGGTCACGGTATCGCTCGTCAATGAACGGAAGCTGTCGGAGCAGGGGAAACTCGACCCCGCTGACTGTCTGCTGCAGGTGACGCTAGGGTGCAGCCCGGTCGAGGGCGCCATAACCCCGTATCCGTCGACACTGCGACTCCATTCGGACCCTGAGGAAGAGGAACTCGCGCTCCTCTACCGCAAGGTTCCTGTGTTCGCCCTGGGCCACGGCGCCGCCGCCAGTTGGCAGGCGGAAGGAGACCTCGCCACGTCGGTGCAGACGACCTTCGTGCCCAGCCACGTCGTCCCCGATGTCGCGTTCGAACTGCCGGGTGACCAGGAGGTACTGAGTCTGAATCTCCTCACCGGGCTCGAGCGGGACACGGAAGGAATCATCAGCAGGCTGTACAACTTCGTGGACGACTACGACGTCTGGGCCCGGAGCAACCACACACGCCGGGACAAGCTCGCGCAGCCCCTCGTTGCGGCGGCTGACCGGCTCCTCGAACGCGTCGATCGCGCCCGGGCCCGGATGCGTGAGGGTGTGGAGCTGCTCCAGCGGGATCCCACCGCCCGGCGTGCCTTCGTCCTTGCGAACAGGGCCATGCTGATGCAGATGATCCGGGGCGGGCCTGAATTCGCCGGCACGGGCCGCGCCTGGAACGACCGTCTCCCCGCCGCGCCCGAGTACGACGACCCGCAGCGCCGTTGGCGACCGTTCCAGCTGGCCTTCGTGCTCCTGTCCCTGCCCTCCATCGTCGACACGGAGCATGATGATCGCGAACTCGTCGACCTGATCTGGTTTCCCACCGGTGGCGGCAAGACCGAGGCGTATCTCGGCCTGGTCGCCTTCACCGTCTTCCACCGGCGCCTGACGCTCGGGGACGCCGGCGCCGGGACCACTGTCGTCACCCGCTACACACTGCGACTACTGACGGCGCAGCAGTTCCAGCGGGCGGCCACCCTGATCTGTGCCTGTGAGCTGATCCGGCAGGAGCGCGTCGAGGAACTGGGGAGCCGGGCGGTCTCGATCGGGATCTGGGTCGGCGGTAACAACAGTCCGAACAGTTTCGCCGACGCGGCCGACCTGCTGCAGACGGTGAGGAACCGCGAGCCGACGACCAAGAGCTTCCAGGTCGAACGCTGTCCCTGGTGCGGCACACAGATCCTTCCGTCCGGCGACGCCCCGGAGGACGCATGGGGAGTGCACGCCGACAACAACAGCTTCCGGATCAACTGCCCCAACGTCGACTGTGACTTCCACAGATCGCTGCCGGTCTCGTCCGTCGATGACGCGCTCTACGCGGATCCGCCGACGCTGCTCGTCGCCACCGTGGACAAGTTCGCCCGGTTCACCCGCGAACCGCGGGCGGGCGTGTTCATCGGCGCCGGCGCCGATCCCGGTCCGGCGCTGATCATCCAGGACGAGTTCCACCTCATCTCGGGGCCGCTCGGCACCATCGTCGGGCTCTACGAGGCTGCCTTCGACGTGGCGATGACCCGTCACGGCACCCGCCCCAAGATCGTCGCGTCCACTGCCACCATCCGTCGTGCCGATGCCCAGTCGCGCGGCGTCTTCGGACGCCCCATCGCCCTGTTTCCACCCTCCGGCCTCGACGCGGAGGACTCGTACTTCGTCCGATCGGACCACGGCCGACCCGGCCGGCTCTACGCGGGGGTCATGCCCCAGGGGCACACACCTCTGACCGCGATGGTCCACCTCTCGGCGGCGATGCTCAACGCTCCCATCGAACTACCGCTCGGACCGCAGTCCGCGGACGCCTACTGGACCCTTGTCGCCTATCACAACAGCCTCCGCGAACTCGGTAAGACGGTCACCCTGGCACACGACGACATCCCGGCGCGGCTCGGCGTCATCGCACCTGCCGAGGACGACCGACGTGACCTCGACGATGCCGAGATCATGGAACTGACCAGCAACATTCCCCCGGCGGACATCCCGCGTCACCTTCAGCGGCTATTCGTGGAGCGCGGACAGCCAGGTGCGGTGTCGTTCGTGCCCAGTACGAACATGATCTCCGTCGGTGTCGACGTCCCGCGACTGGGCCTCATGCTGGTCGTCGGCCAGCCGAAGACGACCGCCGAGTACATCCAGGCCACGAGCCGGGTCGGGCGTCGCCACCCCGGCCTTGTGGTCACCCTCTACTCGCCGTCAAAACCCCGTGACCGCTCACACTACGAGTCGTTCATCCCGTACCACACCTCGCTCTACCGGGTTGTCGAACCCACCTCCGTGACACCGTTCTCGGTGCCGGCCCGCACCCGCGCGTTGCATGCGGGACTTGTGATCCTGGCCCGTCACGTGCACATCTGGCGTGACGACCGCGCGGCTGCTGACTTCGACCCTGAGGATCCCGCGTGGCGGGCCCTGGTGGAGGAGTTCATCACGCGCGCGCGGGCGGCGGATCCGGACGAGGCTGCCGACGTCGCCCGACACGTGGAACAGCTAGAGGAACACTGGGCCGGCCTCGTCGACCGGGCACATCCGCTGGGAGGGCTCCGATATACCGACGGCGGGCGTGAACGTATCCAGCTGCTGAGGCAGTTCGACAAGCCCGGGCCGGGATGGCCGACACTCGACTCCATGCGCAACGTCGACACGGACGCCCGGGTGCTGGTGCGGGGGGAGGGGCAGTGACGGACCGTCGGTTGCGGCGTATGCAGGCTCTCTCGCCGTTCGGCGTCGGCGCCATCGTGGACATGCTGGGTGAATCCTTCGTCGCGGAGGACGTAACCCGTTGGAAGGGGCGGCGGATGACTCTGGCCGCACCACGCATCGCGGCACACTTCGGCGTCGAGGAGCTACGCCTTCCCCCGGCGCCGCGTGACGGTAGGCTACCCTACTACCGCTTCCCGCAGTGGCTGTTCTGCGGCACGTGCCGCACGATGACGCAGTGGAGCGTCCGCCGGGAGCAGCCGGGGAGAATACCCCGCTGCCAGCACTGCAATCGTAATCCCCAGCTGGTACCTATGAGGTTTGTGGCGGTGTGCGGCAACGGCCATCTCGACGACGTCCCCTGGGTGCGGTGGGCCCACTCCGGGGGCGGCCGGGGACGCGAGCAACGCCAGTGCGGGCGCGCCGAGCTGCAGTTCGATCACCTGACGACCGTGGGCGGCGGACTGGAGTCACTCCGGGTCCGGTGCCGGACCTGCCGGGCCGACAGGAACCTCGCGGACCTCACGTCGCCCGGCGCCCTCGGACGCATCAACATCCAGTGCCGCGGGCGGCAGCCCTGGCAGCGTGATACCGAGGCGGTGACCTGCGATCAGACACCCGTGGTCCTGCAGCGGGGTGCATCGAGCGTTTACTTCCCGGATACCGGATCCGCGATCGACCTTCCGCCCGATTCCGACTGGGTCACCTGGGGCGGCACGGCTGCGCGGGTCGAACAGAACCAGTACTTCCTTCTACTCCACAAGGAACCCGAGAGCGGCATCCGTGAACACCTGATCCGCATGATCGCCGAGCAGGAGAACGTCAAGGAGCAACAGGTCATCGCCATCCTGAACGACCGGCTCGGCGTCACCGGCGCCCAGGCCGGCTCGGGCACCTCCGAGGAGCTGGCGGAGCGCGAGTGGCATGCGTTGACCAACCCCAGGGGCGGACACCACCCGGACGACCGCCTCATCACGCGGCGCACCCCGTTCCCGGCGTCGGAGGGGCACGGCCGGTTGGACCCCGTCGTCGATCAGATGAAGTCGGCCATCTCCGACATCATTCTCGTCGACCGCCTGCGCGAGGTCAGGGTTCTGAAGGGCTTCCGCCGTCACACCATGGATGTCCGTATTCCGGCGGACCTCGGAACACGCAGTGCGTCCCTACCCGCCGTAGAGGTGTACGGCGAGGGCATCTTCATCGTCTTCGACGAGGAAAACCTTCAGCGGTGGGAACTGCAGACCCCGGTGGTGCGGAACGCGGCCACACTCCACAAGCGGTTCGCCGGCAGCATGCACGCCAGGTGGATCGAGAGCACACCCACACCGCGACTCATCCTTCTGCACACCATCGCCCACCTTCTGATGCGGCAACTGACGTTCGACGCCGGCTATCCCTCCTCGTCGTTGCGCGAACGCATCTACGCGAGCACTCCGGATGCCGACACATCGATGGCCGGAGTGCTGATCTACACCGCTGCCGGCGATGCCGAAGGCACTCTCGGTGGGCTCGCCCGATCCGGCCAGGCTGAGCGGCTCGTCACCACCCTCGCCGCCACCCTCGCCGCCGCCCGATGGTGCTCGCTCGATCCGGTGTGCCGGGAGTCGAAAGCCCAGGGCCCGGCCGGACTCTCGATGGCGGCCTGCCACGCCTGCGCGCTCGTCCCCGAGACCAGTTGCACCATGGGCAACGTGCTCCTGGACCGGACTCTCGTGATCGACGACGAATACGGGTTCATGCGTGACCCCCTCGCCGAGCTCCTCGCCGTGCAGGCGGCCACGACGTGACTCTGCTACTGCCGCCGTTGCTGGACCTTAGTCCCGCTCAACGGGAGGTTCTCGCTCTGCCGTTCGAGGAGTCACACCTCGTCACCGGTAGTCCCGGGGCCGGCAAGACCATCACGGCGATCTACCGGGCAGCGGCCCTGCACCGATCAGGCAGACCGACCGTCATGCTCATGTACAGCAAGGTGCTGTCTGCCTACACGCGCGCCGCAGTGGTGCAGATCGGAGCGGCTGATGTCGCGACCACCTACCACAAATGGCTCCACGCCTTCTGGCAGAAGCACTACCGCCGGAGCCCGCCGAAGCTCGACCGGTACGACATCGACTGGATGGCCTGCCTGACCAAGATCGTCAGCGATCCGCCGGTCATGGAACAACGGCCGTACCTCGTCGTCGACGAGGGCCAGGACATGCCGGCTGACTTCTACCTCGCCCTCGGAGCCCTGTCCTCGTCGGTGACCGTGTTCGCCGACGAGAACCAACGCATCGGGCTCCGTCAGAGCACCCTCCGAGAGATCGTCGCCGCGGCAGGAACCAAGCCGCCTGTGGCCCTTCCACGCACTGTGCGCAACAGTCGGCAGATCCGCGACCTCGCTGAACACTTCTGCCCCGGCAGCAGGACCACGGACCTGCTGCCGGACGGTCCTGCACCTCGCCTGATCAGGGTGCCGCACAAGGCCGACGTGGCTGACCAGCTCCTCCTACAGGAGAAGCAGCACCCGAACGAGACCATCGGCGTGGTGTCCCACCGCAGCAGGGACCTGTTCTACTACCACCATCAGTTGAACCAACGCACCGTCAATCCGTTGCAGGGTTACGTCAGCGGACGCCGTACCGGAACTCTTTCCGATCCCGCCTTCAGCGGCCCTGGGATCAAGCTGATCACCTGGCAGAGCGTGAAGGGTCTCGAATTCGACTCGGTGGTGGTCCCAGAACTCCAGACCGTCCCCGGCGACGTCGCCAGCGACAGCATGCGGATGAACCTGTACGTGCTCGTCACACGGGCGCGGCGTCACCTCACCTTCATGTATTCGGGAGTGGGTGAGCCGGCGCTCGTGGACGCCTTACCGAAGCATCTGCTGGACCTGTCGCAATACACGCCCTGACTGGACGTTTGCTTCATCTTCGCGCGAGTAGCGGCCGATTTGCGTCTCGGGCCTCGATGGCGGAAGGTGCCCGACCTGACCGGGAAAGGGCGCATCCCGGTCGATTGAGCCCTGACCGGAATCAGAGCATTCCGCCCCGCGATCGTGTCTGATTCACTTTTACCCCGACATCGACGGACATGAAGTCCGTCACGCCCGCGTCCTCGCGCCGTACGCCTGAGTCATGACCGCACGGCGACCCTATCCGTCCGACCTGTCCGACGCCCGATGGGCCCTGATCGCACCCCGCCTGACCGCCTGGCGGCAGGCCCGCACCGACGCCGGCGTCAGCGGACGCGCCCCCACCCACGACCTGCGCGAGATCTTCAACGCCATCCTGTACGTCAACCGCACCGGCATCGCCTGGCGCTACCTGCCCCACGACTTCCCGCCCCACGCGACGGTCTACGGCTACTTCGCCGCTTGGAGCAAGGAAGGCATCTTCACCGAACTGAACTACCAGCTCACGGCCTCGTCCGCGACCACCACGGCCGCACCATCCAACCCACGGCCTCCATCATGGACAGCCAGAGCGTGAAGACCTCCACCAACGTTCCACTGTCCACACAGGGCACCGACGCCGGAAAGAAGATCGTCGGCCGTAAACGCGGCATCATCACCGACACCCTCGGCCTGCTCCTCGCCGTCATCGTCACCGCCGCCAGCGCCAGCGACAACGCCATCGGCACGGACCTACTCGACCGGGCCACCACCGCCTACCCGACCCTGACCAAGACCTGGGTCGACGCCGGATTCAAGAACCGCGTCGTCGAACACGGCGCCGCACTCGGCGTCGACGTCGAGATCGTCACCAAAGACCCGCAGGCCAAGGGCTTCAGCGTGGTCAAACGCCGATGGGTCGTCGAACGCACGATCGGCTGGCTCATGCACCACCGCCGACTCGTCCGCGACTACGAAACCCGACCCGACAACTCCGCCAGCATGATCACCATCGCCATGATCGACAACCTCGCCAAACGCCTCACCACCGAAACCACCCCAACCTGGCGAGACGACTAAACCACAACACACGCAAAATACGTGAATCAGACGTCCTCTGAGTGCTGGTGGTCGTGGCCTGTCTGCATCTCGAACGGCCCCGGTGAGGAGATACGGGTCACGTCCGCGCTGGTGGTGTAAGAGACGGCCATCGTGTGATCCGGTCTGATGTTATGCGGCGATCGATGCCGCGTCGGTCTGGTCGGTGTCGTGTTGGCTGGTGTCGACGGTGATCAGGCGGGCTTTGGCGAGGAGTTCCAGGCCCATGTAGCGGCGTCCTTCGGTCCATTCGTCGGTCTGTTCGGCCAGGACGGCGCCGACGAGGCGGATGATCGCCGCCCGATTCGGGAAGATCCCGACGACATCGGTGCGCCGGCGGATCTCCTTGTTCAGGCGTTCCTGCGGGTTGTTCGACCAGATCTGACGCCAGATCTCGCGCGGGAAGCCGGTGAAGGCCAGCAGGTCGTCGCGGGCGGCGTCGAGATGCTCAGCGGCGGCCGGGAACTTCGCCTCAATCGTGGCGACGACCCGCCGGAACTGCGCGTGGACGGCGTCGGTATCAGGCTGGTCGAAGATCGTGCGGACCAGGGTGGCGATCCACGGCTGCGCGGACTTCGGCACCTTGGTCAGCAGGTTGCGCAGGTAATGGGTGCGGCACCGCTGCCAGGTAGCGCCGGGCAACGCCGCGCCGATCGCCGCGACGAGACCGCGGTGGGCGTCGGAGATGACGAGCTGGACGCCGGACAGTCCGCGGGCGGTCAGCGATCGCAGGAACGCCAGCCAGCCGGCGCCGTCCTCGTCCGAGGCGACGTCGACGCCGAGGACTTCCCGTTGACCGTCGGCGTTGACCCCGACCGCAATCAGGGCGTGGACATTGACGGTGCGTCCGGCCTCGCGGACCTTCATCGTCAACGCGTCCATCCACACGAACGTGTAGTGGGCGCGTCCAGCGGCCGGTTGCGGAACGCCTCGACCTGGGCGTCGAGGTGGGCGGCCATCTCCGAGACCTGCGACTTCGACAACTGCCGGATCCCGAGCTGCTCAACCAGCTTCTCCACCCGCCGCGTCGACACCCCGAGCAGATAGCTCGTGGCCACGACCGAGACCAAGTCCTGCTCGGCCCGCCGCCGGTGGGTGAGCAGCCAGTCGGGGAAGTAGCTGCCCTGACGAAGCTTGGGAATTGCCAGGTCAATCGTCCCCGCCCGGGTGTCCCACTCCCGAGCCCGGTAGCCGTTGCGCGAGTTGACCCGCTCGTCGCTGCGCTGCCCGTAGCCAGCGCCGCAGATCGCGTCAGCCTCGGCGGACATCACCGCCTGCGCGAACGTTTTGATCATCGCCTGCAACACATCCGGCGACGCGCCCTCGATCTGCTCGCGCAGCAGGTCAACAGGGTTCACGCTCTCTGAAGCGGCCATCGCGTTCCTTCTTCCTTCTCTGACTTGGTCGTCTTGAAGGATCGACGCGATGGCCGTCTCTCATCTACGCAACACGCCCATCACGGGCAAGTCGTACACCACTCCCGTGGACGCAACCGAGATACGTACACCGGCAACGTCTACCTCGATCCAAGTTGTGCGGGCGGCGGTTGTTCAGGAGAAGTCGGACCGGTGCTGCCGCCAGTGTTTCTCTATCCAGCCGATCTGTCCGCGATCCAACCTGATCGCGAGCGGCCGGCCCTGCAGAGGCGTGTAGGCCGGGTATCTGGCCAGTTCATCCCGCAGGCTGATCGTGAGGGTGCCCGGGTCTACGGCAATGTCCCCCTGATCGAAGAGCCGGTGAATATCCCGTCTCAGGAGCAGCCCGCCATCGTCGTGATGCTGGCCGACTGCTGCGTAGCTGTACAGGTGCGCCGCTTCCAGCGCCGCAACGGGGCCGGGACCGGTGAAAGCGCATACCGGTCCGAAGGACGCAAGTAGGCGTTGCCTGAACCCACGCTGACCCACACGGACGCGCACTCTCGCCGGTCGATGGCCTTCCGGACGTGACTGGACCCACCGGGTTGCGTCCTCGAGGAAAGTTGCACCCCTTCCCCTGCCGGCACTGCGCAGTGCCTTGACAAAAGCGTCCCACACGAGCGGACGCATGCTCAGCTGGGATTTCGGGGAGACACAGAGGCTGCGCAGAGTCCTTCCGTCCAGGCAGCGGCCGAGGTCGAGCCAGTTGGCGTCGTGGCGCGACCTGAAAGTCTCGACACGTTCCACGCGGGTGGTGGCAACGTCAAAGGTGTCCGAGCACGGGAAGCACCTGAACTGCGGTGATTGACGCTTACGCCTCTTGATGTCCGCCCTGTTGCAGCGGGGACACCGGTAAAGGATCTTCTCAGCGTGGCCGGTCTCGATCTCCTCGATCAGGGAGGCGCCGATGACTGCCTCCCTGTCCCACAGGACGATCCGGTCACCAACGGCCACGGTCCGGGCGTTCGGAACGGTGCCGTCCCAGCTGTAGTGGGCGTCCGGGTCGTCGTCGTAGCCGTCGTTCCCGCCGTGCTGTCGATCCGCACCGACAGCAAGCATCAGCCATGCCCTGGGCAGACCAGCATCCACCGCCACAGTCGCCTCCCTTTCGTGCGCGGGAGAGAACCTATCTGACGGTTGCGACACTCGCCCGGCCCGCCGAAGACGGTCGGAGCAATGATCGGAGCCGGACCGCCGGAGCGGGCGTGGTGATCATGAGCATGGGCCAGATAGTCGGTGTCCCCATCGAACGGTCCAACGGCTGAACTCAGCCCGTATATGTTTTCCATGTCAGTCACAATCCGGCACGGACCGACTGCGCCACGTGGGATAACCTCAGCGGGCGTCTGTCAACGCCGGCTGAACTTTGACCCCTCTGTTCCGGTCGAATTTTGACCCCCTCGCTGGTTGTTGATGTTCAGTCGTTGGTCTTGGTGGCTGCGGGGACGCGGCCGAGGTCGCGGTCTTTGAGCCGGTAGCTGTCGCCCTTCATCGGAATGACCTCGGCGTGGTGGACGAGGCGGTCGATCATGGCCGCGGCGACGACGTCGTCGCCGAACACTTCGCCCCACCTGCCGAAGGGTTTGTTGCTGGTGACGATCAGCGAGGCTCGTTCGTAGCGGTTGGAGA
>NZ_RQIV01000017.1:0-61589 GCF_003977705.1 Verrucosispora sp. FIM060022 | reverse complement strand
ACCGTCGACCCGTGCAACCTGCAACTGCTGTACCAGGGCCGTGCCCCGAACTCCGGCGGCGACTACGGCCTGCTGCCGTACCGCCCGGGCGTACTCACCCTGCAACGCTGACCAGGTGACACCGTCCGACCGATGACGTGGGACCGGGCGGGCTCGGCAGCAGCCGAGCCCGCCCGACACGTCAGGTGACCTTGCTCTTGACCTTGTTAATCACGCCCTGCACCATCCCCGGGTCGGTCCCGTACAGGCGTGGGTCGCCCGGAGGCAGGACGGGTTCCGGCGCGTGCGCGCGAGGGCTGTGGTCGTAGCGGAACTCCCCCCTGCCGTCCGGTGCGGGTCCGGACGCCCAGCGACCCTGGCCGGCGTCGCCGTCCGGGGAGAAGTCGAGATAGGTGTAGCTGAACTCCTCGGTGAAATCCGGGGAGTCGGGGAAGGCCTCCGGCACCGGCATGGCCTCCAGGCCGTCCTCCTTGAGCTGCTCGATGGCCGCCATCCACATGTTCTGGTGCATCGTGTCCCGGGCCAGCAGGAACCGCAGCATCTGCTTGACGCCGGGATCGTCGGTCATGTTGAACAGGCGGGAGACCTGGAGTCGGCCCTGGGCCTCGGCGGTGACGTTGAGCTGGAAGTCGGCCATCAGGTTGCCGCTCGCGGTGACGTAGTTGCCGTTCCAGGGCACGCCCACGCTGTCGACAGGCATCGCACCCCCGCCGCCGTGGATGAAGTGCGCCGGGTTCGAGCCGCCGTAGATCGCCCCCACCATCGGATTGCCGTCGGCGGCCTCCGCCAGGGACAACGGCGCGTGTTCCAACAGCCGGGTGATCATGGTGGCGATCATCTCGACGTGGCCCATCTCCTCGGTGCCGACATCGAGCAGCAGGTCCTTGTACTTACCGGGCAGCCGACAGTTCCAGCCCTGGTAGAGGTACTGGTTGGCGACTGTCATCTCGCCCCACTTGCCGCCCAGGACCTCCTGCAACCGGCGGGCGAAAGCGGCGTCCGGCCCGTCCGGTTTGGCCTCGAACTGAAGGTTCTTGATGTGGCTGAACACACGGCCTCCTCGTCGTAGAAACGCTGTCGAGGTGCCTTCCCGCCCCGGTAGCATCCACGGGCCATCCGGTGGCCCGTCCGGGCCAACCTCCAGGTCAGCCTGCGACCGTCTGGGCGATCAGGTGCTGCAGCACCGCCTGGACGTCACCGTCGGTGCCGGCCATGACCCGACGTTGCCGGGTCGCTCCGGTGCCCTCCCGGCGCAGCCGGTCGACCTGCCGCAGCACCAGGTCGAGATCGTCGTAGCGGGCCAACGCGGGCGTGACGGTGTCGAGCAGGTCGTCGACGAGGTCCCAGGCGGGCCGGGCACCGCCGCCGAGCAGGTCGACGAGCACCCCGTCGACCCCGTCGTGGGCGGCCCGCCAGTGCGCGGCCGCGACCAGGCAGTCCCGGATCCGTACGGGTGGCACGCCGTCGCGTACCCGGTCGATCATCGTGACGACGAGCGCCCGGACCAGTGCGGCGACCAGGACGGTGTCCTCCACGGACGGGCAGACGTCGCCGACCCGGACCTCGACGGTGGGGTACTTGGTCGACGGCCGGGCGTACCAGTAGACCATCGCGGCATCGAGCATGATCCCGGCGGTGATCAACTCCTGCACCGTGGCGTCGTAGTCGGCGACCGACTCGAAGTGCGGGGTGGGTCCGATGCTCGGCCAGCGTTCCAGTTGCATGGACCGCCAACTGTTGTGGCCGGTGTCCCGACCGTCGTACAGCGGCGAATTGGCGGTGAGCGCCTGCACCACCGGCAGCCAGGGACGCAGATGGTTGCAGACCTGCACGGCCAGTTCCCGGTCCGACACCCCGACGTGCACGTGGCAGCCACACACCGCCGGGTCGTGCGCGACCGGCCCGAAACGGCGGGACATGGCGTGGTACCGCTGCTCGTCCGGCACCGTGAGATGGGCCTCGCAGACCGGCGTGGCCCCCACCGCCACCAGCCGTGCTCCGGCCGTCGACGCCGCCTCGGCGGCCGCGCGGCGCAGGGTGATCAGGTGCTCGCGCAACTCCGTCAGGTCGGCACAGACCGGGGTGACCATCTCCAGCATGCTGTGCCGGAACTCCTGGCGACTCTGCGTGCGAGCGGTGCCGGACAGGGCGTCGAGCACCTGCTCGGCGACCGGCAGACTCTCCCCGGTCTCCGGGTCCAGCAGCAGGAACTCCTCCTCCACTCCGAGGGTGAGGCGGTCCTGCTCGACCCCGCGGCTACTCGACGCCATGGGTCTGGAGCCAGAGTTCGAGCAGGCCGAGCTGCCACAGCTTGTTGCTGCCGGCCGCCGCCTGGGCCGCCTGCGGATCGGCGAGCAACCGTTCGACGTACTCGGGCCGGAACAGTGCGCGTTGCCGGGCGGCCGGCGCCCGCAGCGCCTCGACGACCAGTTCGCGGACCGGCCCGTCGACGTTGCGCAGCGCCGGCACCGGGAAGTAGCCCTTGGGTCGGTCGATCACCTCCGCCGGCAGGACCTGCCGGGCGACCTCCTTGAGGACGCCCTTGCCGCCCTGGGCGACCTTGTGCTCCGGAGGGCAGGCGGCGGCGAGCATGACCAGGTCCTGGTCGAGGAAGGGCGTACGCACCTCCAGCCCCCAGGCCATGCTCATGCTGTCGACCCGCTTCACCGGGTCGTCGGGCAGCATGCGGTGGGTGTCCAGTCGCAGGACGGCGTCCAACGCGGTGTCCGCGCCGGGGGCGGCCAGGTCGGCGTCGACCAGGTCACCGCTGGCATCGTCGACGAGGGCGTACGCGGGGCCGACGACCCCCGCCAACTCCGCGTGCTCGTGATCGAAGAACGCCTCCGCGAATGCCCCGGCGGCCTGGTGCCGGGGCACCTCGGTGAACGGCTGGTGATAGCCGTACCCGGCGAACACCTCGTCCGCGCCCTGCCCGGACTGTGCCACCTTGACGTGCCGTGCGACCTGCTCGGAGAGCAGGTGGAAGGCGACCACGTCGTGGCTGCCCATCGGCTCGGTCATCGCCCCGATCGTCCGGCGTACGGCCGGCACCAGGTCGTCGTTGGCGAGCTGGATGCGTTGGTGGTCGGTGTCGAAGGCGCGGGCCACCAGGTCGGAATAGTGGAACTCGTCGCCGGCCTCGCCACCCCGACTGTCGAAACCGATGCTGAAGGTGCGCAGGTGCTCCTGCCCCGCCTCGGCGAGCAGCGCCACGATGAGACTGGAGTCGAGCCCACCGGAGAGCAGCACACCGACCGGCACATCGGCGACAAGTCGCCGGGCCACGGCCGTACGCAGCGCGTCGCCGATCGCGTCCTGCCAGTCCCGGGCGTCCCAGTCGCGGTGGGTGGCTTGCCGGACGTAGTCGGGCCGCCAGTAGACCCGTTCCCGGCTGTGCCCGTCGGCCTCGACCACCCGCACGGTCGCCGGTGGCAGCTTCCGCACCCCGCGCAGGATGGTCCGGGGCGCGGGCACGATCGAATGCCAGGACAGGTAGTGGTGCAGGGCCACCGGATCGACGTCGGTGTCCACCTCACCGGCGGCCAGCAGCGCCGGAAGGGTCGACGCGAAGCGCAGCCGGCCTGCCGTCTCGGCCAGGTAGAGGGGTTTGATGCCGAGCCGGTCCCGGGCCAGCACCAGCCGCCGTCGCGCCCGGTCGACCAGGCCGACGGCGAACATGCCCACCAGGTGGTCGACGAAGTTCTCACCCCACTGGGCGTACGCCACCAGGATCACCTCGGTGTCGCTGGTGGAGTGGAAGGCGTGCCCGGCGGTCCGCAACTCCTCGCGGAGCTGCGGGTAGTTGTAGATGCAGCCGTTGAACACCAGGGCCAGCCCGAGGTCTTCCCGCACCATCGGTTGGCTGCCGGCCTCGGACAGGTCGATGATCGTCAAGCGTCGATGTCCGAGGGTCACCCAGTCGGCACTCCACCGGCCCGTGCCGTCCGGACCTCGGGACCGCATCGCCTCGGTCATCCGAGTCACCGCGGCAGCGTCCGGGCTCGTACCGTCGAACCTCGCCTCTCCACTGATCCCGCACATGCCTCCCCCTAGCTAGCCATAGGTCAGCGAACACGCGCTCGGAGCAGCGGCTGACCTTGACCGTATGCGGCACGGAGGGGCGACCGAGCCTAGATCGGTGAGGAGGAATATCGAGCGTCCATCACGCTTTGCCCCGCAGGTCGACACGGATGTTGTCGAGGAGCACCCCGGACGCCTGCTCGACGACGACAGGGGTCCGCGAGCGGAGCGGGTCCTTCGCGCCGATGACCGGCAGCGGCACCAGGATGCAGTCCGTCACCACCACGTCGCGGTACTCCAGCACCCGCACCGAATGGTCGACCTCGCTGCGGCCCCAGCCCGCGATCCGGATCGCGTACAACGGGCCGTTCCAGGACACCCGGGCATCCGACACCCGGATCCGTTGCCCGATGACGTCGTCGTCGCCGACGTGGAAGCGGTCGGTGTTGTCGCCCGGCAGCAGCCGGAAGCCGATCTCGACGTCCGACAGGCGGGCCCGCCGCACCGACACGTCATGCACGGAGCTGAGATAGAAGCCCTCGAAGGCGTCGCTGACCACCAGATCCTGGATGTCGATGTGGTGAGGGTGGTACGACGGCCCGCTGATCGAGCTGACACTGTCGCCGACCGCACCCCAGTGCACCGCGATGCCGGTGCAGCCACCCACGATCGACACGTCGGCGAGGGTGAGGTGGCGTACCGCCCCGACGAGCGCGATGCAGTTGGCGGCCCGGGTGTCCGGGCGCTCCACCCGTACCCGGCGAAGCTGGATTCCCTCGATCCACTCCGCCTCGGCCGGGTAGAGGTAACTGCCGACGGTGATGGCGGTGCCCCGGTCCCCGCCGTGCTCGCCGGGGGAGACCGGTGGCGGTCGGAACCCGATGTCCTGGATCGTCACCTGGGAGCCGAGGACGTGGACGATCGGCTGGCCGTCCGAGGCGGACGAGGTCAACCAGGTTCGTACCGGCCCGTCGTGCTGGGGCGCGCCGGCCAGGGTCCAGCCCGCACCGACGACGATCCCGCCGTCGAGCGGGAAGGTGCCGGCCGGCAGGTGCAGCGTGCCGCCTGCCCCATCGGCCAGGAGGCGTTCGATCGCGTGCCGATTGGCCGCCGGGTCGGCGCCCAGCGGCACGTCGCGACGGTCCGTTGCGGCCATTTCAGCACTCCACTTCGGTGACCTGGCAGGCGATCTCCGACACTCGTGGCCGTACCGTCTCGGCCGCCGGGTCGGTCAGCCCGAGCAGCACCGGCCCCGCAGTGGCCCGCTCAATCAGCACGTCGAGCACATCCGGCGCGACAGTCGTCGTACGCACCGGGCAGTCGGTGCCGTCGAGGAGATGCGTGGCGCGCACGACCAGGCGGTCGGTCTGCGGTGCTCGGGTGAACGGTGACGCCTCGAACAGGGCGTACCCCGCTCCCCGCTTGGCCACCCGGACCGCCTTCAGCACGGTCTGGCCCTGCTGACGACGCAGCCAGGGTCGGGTGGGATGGCGGAACGCCGCCGGCGGCACCGAGGCGACGGTGGTGCGCAACCGGCAGCGTACGGTCGGGCCCGGCGCGTTGACCACGACGAACCTGGACCGGGCGGGCCCCTCGGTGCGTCCCTTCGCCCCCACCAGACCGCCGGCGCTGACCAGGCCGGCGAGCTGCGCCGACGCCCCGGTCAGCGGCGGCCCGTCCGGGCTGTCGTCGCCGCCCTCGATCGCGGTCACCTCGACCTGATTGATCCGTACGCCGACCGCCGCCAGCGGGCTGAGCGCCGGGGCCGCCCACGGCGGCAACGTGGCGTCCGCCAGCTCGATGATCAGCAGATCGTCGACGCCCATCTCCGGCGCGCCCAGGTCGAACTCGACCCAGGCGTGGGCCTCCACCATCCGCAGCCGCCCACGCTGACGGCAGATCAGCGCGGCGGCCCGGGCCACCCCCTGGGCCCGGACCATGATCAGCCGGGGCAGCTCCCGCATGCCGCGGTCGGGCACCACGGCGCGGGACCAGGCCGCCTGCGTGGCACCGTCCACGTGCAGATCGACGCGTACCCGGATCGGCCGCCCGCCGCTGCGTACCTTGAGCATGACCGCGCCGGAGTCGCCCTGGACCCGCCCGACGATGGCCGCGCCCCGGGTGAGCTGGTCGGCGACCAGCACCTCGGGGTCGCCGCCGCTGGTGAACACGGCGGGCAGTTCGCGCGGCGCAGCCGGCTCGTCGAACTCGGTGGCGAACCGGGCACCCGTGGCCGTCACCGCTGCCCCCCGGGCCGGTGCAGGTCGGTGCGGGTCAACACCGGCTCGCGGCGGTTCCACATCCGCTCCACCGCCTCGAACAGCGGATCGGCGTCGCTCTCGATGTGCCGGAACGCGACCTGTACGGATTTGAGCAGGTGGTCGGCGGGCCAGACCTCCCACTGCGGCACCTGCGGGGTGAACAGGTCGGTGGCGCTGCGGTAGAACCACAACCACAACCGGGCCCGCTCGACCTGCTCAGCGGAGATCAGCTCCTCGCCGCTGCCGAGCGCGCCGATCGCCGAGTCCAGGGCCTTCCAGTACGTCTCCGGGTCGTGCACGACGGTGGACAGGCCGCACTCGCTCCACTCGGACCAACCCGCCTGGATCACCGGGATGCCGTACGCGGGCAGCTCGTTGCTCACGCTGCCCCGCACGGTCACACCGAGGTCGACCAGGCTCCACAACCCGTTCTTGCTCAGATCCTTGCTGGGCTGGAACACCATGTGCCGGTGTCGGGCGTACCGGGCGGCCACCGACTCGAAGAAGCCGGTGCTGTCGTACCGGAACTGGCTCGGATGATCCTGGAACAGCCACTGCACCTGCGTCGCGGTGCTCGCGAACCGGGCCGTCTCCTCGAACCAGTCGGCCAACGTGGGGAAGGACTGGTGGTTGGTGCCGGGTGCGTCGGAGACGGCGTGGTTGAACACCGCCACCATCGGCCGCGCCGGGTCGAAGCCCAGACGCGCCGCGAAATGGGTACGCAGCCGGGCCCGCTCCGCGCTGTTGTTGATGTCGACCGAGGCGCTGGCCCCACCCCGCCACCAGCTCGGGCGACCCAGGTTGACCTTCGAACGCCAGGCCACCAGCTCCGCGTTGCGGCGTACCTCCTCGCGTCGGGACCAGACCCGCTCGGCGAAGAAGGCACCGATCTGCTGGGTGAGCTCGCCCCGGAAGGTGTGCTTGCCGGTGTCGGTCTCGGGAAACAGGGCGTACGCCTTCAGGCACCCGGTCTGCTGGGTGTGCACCACCGGCACCCCGGCGCGCCGGGCGGAGTCGACCGCCAGGCCCCAGTGGTCGTAGTCGACGTGGCTGGTCACCAGCGCCACCACCGATTCGTCCCCCAGCAGCGCGTCGTACGCCGACGAGATGGCCCGGGCCAGTGCGTGCCGCCGCTGGTAGCGCGGGTCGGCGGTGGGATCCTCGGGCGGTCGGGGCCGCTTGGTCACCCGGCAGTAGGTGGCGCTGACGAACTCTGCAAGCGTCTGCTCGCTGATCGCCGGTCCGGGGCGCAGCGGCCTGCCGAACAGCTCCAGCCGTACCTCGCTCGGCGTGGCGGACCGGGCCGGCCCGTCGACCAGGCGGTACAGGTCGATGACCTCGCTCGCGCCGTACGCCTCGGCGAGCCGCCGGACCAGCTGCACGTCGAACTCGGTCCAGAGCGCGTCGTGCCACATCTGCTCGACCCCGGTGACGACGACGAGCTGCGCGGGGACGATCCGGCGGATCGCGTTGGCCACCGCCAGGTTCCGCAGCGCCACCCGGATGTCCTGGTGGAACACCTCGACGACCAGGTACCGCTGGGACGACGTGGATCCCAGGTTCTTGCGCCAGTACACCGAGGCGGCGTCGAGGAACCCGTCGAACGCCTTCTTGTCAGCCCTGAGCCACACCCGAGACCCGTCCTCACCCCGTAACGGCAACCAGCGTCGGGACTGTACGGTCCGGTTACGCACGGCAGCCGAACAGTCGGTGACCAGCCGGTGAAGACCTGTCTCCCCCGTTCGGGGGAGAGGTTCGAGCCGTGATTTCCCGATGATCGGGGAGGCGCCGGCAGGCGGCCCGCTGGCATGCTCGCGGGTATGGCGAATCCGGACCAGAAGCCGACCGATCCGGCCGATGCGGACCCCCGTGGCGGGGCAGCCAGGTGGGGTGCGCCGCTGGTGCTCGCGGCGGCGGTCGGAATGCTGCTCGTGGCGACCCCGTGGTGGGGAGTGGACGGTCTCGACGAGACCTCCAGTCCATGGTTCGTGGATCTGGAACGGCTGGTGCTCGGGCTCGCGAATTTCGCGGCGGTCGCGGCGGTCGCGTTGTCCCGGTACCGGCTCGGGGCGGCCTGCGTGGTGGCGACCGTCCCGTGGGTTCTCTCGCCGTTGCTGGGTGCAGTCGCCTGGGCCTGGTGGTCGGCCGTGCTGGCCGTGCTCGGGATCGCTGTCCTCGACGGTGCGCGCCGGCTCTCCCTCGCCATGGCGGCCCTGGCCGTCACGCTCGCGGTCGGGTACTGCACCAGCGGGATGTACTGGCAGGTGCCGATCGTCGGGCCGGTCAACCTCTTCTCCCGTGAGCCGGATCGGTGGCTCGACGAGACGCGGCTGATCTACCTTGCGTTCTATCTGGGCGCGGTCGGCGTCGTCGTGCTGCTCGCCGCTGTACTGCGCCGACGTCGCGCCGCTCGCCTCAGATCGATCGCCGCCACTCCCGCAGCGGCAGCAGCGCCCATGCCACCTGCGGTCGAGTCGCCCGAGGTGACCGGGCCGGGGGTGGTCGAGGCTGAGTCGTCGGTGGGACCGGTCGGATCGGAGGTGGCCGAGGTCGGACCGCAGGCGACGCCTGTTGGGCCGGCGGCCGTCGGGGCCGGAGCGCAGGTGTTGACCGGGCCGTGGGCTGAACGGATCGCGACACTCACTGCCCGGGAGCGGGAGGTGTTGCTGGCCGTCGCCCGGGGCCGATCCAACGCCGAGGTGGCCGCGGACCTCGGCATCGGAGACGAGACCGTCAAGACCCACGTCTCCGAGGTGCTGCGCAAGCTCGGCTGCCGCGACCGCGTACAGGCGGTGATCGCCGTATACGAATCAGGCCTGCGATAGGGCGACCCGGCCGGTCCCTCTCGGTGATCGACTCCGTTTCGCCGAAACGGCGGTATCCCGCCGTCGCGAACACCGCCATTTCGCCGAAACCGCGCGCCGGACCTCACCAGCTCGGCAGCATCGAACCGGTTAGTCGGCCACCGAAGCGGTAGACCACGCACATCACGTCCCGGTCGCCGTCGGCCCAGGTCTCCACTGTGGGCAGCACCGGGTAGAAGCGCAGTGCCTGGCCGGTGTCGTCGGGCCAGGTGCTGGTGAACAGTTGCCGGCAGGCCGACCAGGCGAACTCCCGTAGCGCCGCCGGGTCCCAGTTGGTGTCGTCGGCGTGCACGAAGCCGTACACCTGGTTGTCGGCACCCAGTGCGCAGGGCCGGTAGCGGACGACGACGCCGCCTGCCTCCGGCAGGTGGGCCGGATCATCGAAGCACTCGCCGCCCTCGATGTGAAGGATGCCCGGTGTCTGCGCGTCGACGAAGGTCTCGTCCTTGACGACGGCGGGGGCCGATGTGGCGCTGCCGGCCATGGTGGCGAGCAGTCCCGCCGTGCAGAGCAGGGCGACGACGCCGCGCAGCGAACGGCGCGGGAGCTGGCCGGTGACAGTGTCCTGGTTGGTCATAGCGCGTCGATCGTAGGAACGCGATCCCTTCCGGCGAGCTGCGCACAGGTGTCGACGAGGTGACGCGACGACCAACACCGGCTGGTGGGGCAGGCGACGCGGCGAGTGTTCATGTGCTGGAAAGGATCTTGTAGCTGTCCGGTTGAGCGGGACTGGGCCAATGACGACGGCGCGCCGCCCGCACAACCCGTGGTCGGGCGCCACCCACCTCCTCATTTGAAGGGTGACCAGAGTCGTGACCGACCAGAAGCTCCCCTGGAGCATCGGGGCCCGTCGGGCGAAGATCGTGGCGATCGGTGCCGCGGCACTGCTCGCCGGGGGCGTGGCCCTCAGCCCCGCTGCCTTCGGTGATGCAACGCCAGCCAAGTTCCCCGCCGCCGAGATTCACAAGCCGTCGCCGGTGCCGGACCGGATCATGTTGACCCCCACCGCCACCCCGTCCACCTCGCAGCGGGTGACCTGGCGGGCCGAGGCCACGGCGGAGTGGGCGCGGGCCGAGCTCCTCGAGGCCCCCCGGGCTCTCGTCGGTGGCGTGCCGGCGTCCGGCAGCGCGGTGACCCGCCTCGCCGCCCTCTCCAGCACCCCGGTCAACACCTCCCTGGGGTACGCCTCGACCTACCACACCGTCGAGTTCACCGGCCTGAAGCCGGACACCCGGTACACGTACCGGGTCGGCGACGGCACCAACTGGAGCGAGTGGATCGACTTCACCACCGCGGCCAGCGACTTCGAGCCGTTCTCGTTCATCTACTACGGCGACGCGCAGAACAACATCGACTCGGCGGTGCCCCGGGTGTTCCGGCAGGCGTTCGCCGAGCGGCCCGAGGCCAAGATGATCGTCAACGCCGGTGACCTCATCGACAACGCCAACAGCGAAGAACAGTGGGGCCAGTGGTACAAGGCCAGCGGCTTCATCGACGGCCAGATCAACAACATCTCGGTGCCGGGTAACCACGAGTACAGCGGCGGCCTGTCGCAGTTCTGGCGGCCGCAGTTCCCGTACCCGGACAACGGCCCGGGCAACCCGGAGCTGAAGCAGACCGTCTACTACGTCGACTACCAGGGCGTACGCTTCATCGCCCTGGACTCGAACCACCAGAGCAACAGCACCCTGATGGCCGCCCAGACCGCCTGGCTGGAGGGTGTGCTCCGGGACAACCCGAACAAGTGGACGGTGGTCACCTTCCACCACCCGGTCTACTCGACCACGGGTACCCGCAACAACCCGCAGGTCCGGGCCCAGTGGGGCCCGCTGTTCGAGCGGTACGGCGTGGACCTGGTGCTGCAGGGCCACGACCACTCGTACGGCCGGGGCAACGTGGCCACCAACCGCCGCTCGGCCGCCGTGCACGAGGGCACGGTGTACGCGGTGTCGGTCTCCGGCGGCAAGATGTACGCCCTCAACAACGGTCAGAACTGGACCGGCAACGGTGCCGAGGTGACCAGCACCAGCCAGAACACCCAGCTCTACCAGCTCATCGACGTCTCGCAGGGCACCCTGCGCTACGAGGCCCGGTACGCCAACGGTGAGCACCACGACGGGTTCCTGATCCGCAAGAACGACGAGGGCGAGCGGACCGTCAACGAGCTGCGTACCCCGTCGAACACGACGGGCCAGCACGTCACGGTCGACCGGACCAGCGTCGCGGTCAAGGGCGAGGTCAAGGTCTCCGCGTACGGCTACGACCCGGCCGAGAAGGTCGCCGTCTCGCTGCGCAAGCTCGGCAACACCCCCGGTCAGGCCGAGATCCCCGTGGCCAACCTGACCGCGGACCAGCTGGGCCGGATCAGCTACCAGCTGGCGATTCCCGCCTCCGCCAAGGCCGGCGGCACCTACGAGGTGTTCCTGTCCAGCGCCAACCAGCAGATCACCAGCCCGGCGATCACGCTTAACGGTTGGCGTGCCGACGTCCAGGCCCGCGCGCACTGCGTCGGTGCCAACGCGTACGTCTCGGTCACCGTGCGCAACGGCGAGGGTGAGCCGCTGAGCGTCGAGATGGTGACCCCGTACGGGTCGCGGACCGTCGCCGGCGTGGCCGGTGGCAAGTCCGCCAGCCAGGCGTTCAACAGCCGGGCCAAGTCGGTACCGGCCGGCGTCGCGACCGTCGACGTCACCGGGATGGTCGACGGTGACCCGGTCACCATGCGGGTCGAGGCTGCCTACGAGGCGGCCAGCTGCGAGTAGCCCGGGTGCGGTGGCGGTGCCGGATCGACCTTGCCACCGCCCTCCCGCCGGTGGACAAGCGTTCCTCCGGCTGAACTTCCTTCAACTGCCCTGAGTGGCGATGGAGCATCGAGATGAAGACATCAAGTCGTAGGCGGCTTTTCGCGGTGGGCGCCGCCGGTGCCCTGCTGGCCGGATCGGTGGTGGCGGGATCACCCGTGTTCGCCGCACCCGGTGACAGCGCCGACGTGTCGGTGACCGTGGACATTGAGGAGATCAAGGAGCCGGGTGTGCTGGCGATGTCCATCGCCGGTGACTCGGTGACGTTGGCCGAGGACGGGTCGACGCTGCTGGTCCGTCAGTTCGTCGGCACCCTGCCGACGGTGACGGTCACCGACACCCGTACGCCCGACGAGGTGCCCGAGGGGGCCGCGTGGGCGGTGCTGGGCAGCGCCACCGACTTCGTCGGCGGTGCGGGTCAGGCACCGATCGGCGCGGGGCACCTGGGCTGGAAGCCGAAGCTGATCGACGGTGGCGACAGTGGCCTGGTCAGCGAGGGTGAAGAGGTCGTGACCGTGGTGGACGAGCCGACCCAGCCGGGCAACAACGTGGGTCTGGTGGACCAGGAACTGCTGGTCTCCACCTTCGACTCGGGTGCGGTGGCCGGCGGCGCGTACGCCGTCAACGCCGATCTGTTCCTGCGTACGCCGGCGGACGTGGCGGCGGGTGCGTACACCTCGACGCTGACCCTGTCCCTGTTCGAGTGACCATCGCGGGTGTGGGGGTCCGCAGGCGGCGAACCCCCACACCCGTGGTCTGCCGGAGACGACAATGAATCACCGCAGCAAGATGATCGGCGCTCTGCTCGCCGGCGGTACGGCCCTGGCGGCGACTGTCGGGGGCGGCGCGCCGGCCGCCGCGCATCCCTTCGGCCCGCCGACGACCGCCCAGGTCGTCGTCGACGGCTCCCGGGTCGACATCTCCTGGCAGCCCGCGGAGGACGACTGGGTGGCGCTCGGCCAGTCACTCGGTGCCTTCGAGGACCCCAGCGCCGGCCCGGTGGCCACCCAGCTCACCGGCGAACAGAAGCTCCGGGAGTCCGCCGCGGTCCGTGACTACCTGCGCGAGCGCATCACCGTCAGCCAGCACGGCCAGCCCTGTCGCGGCGAACTCAAGCCGCTGGACGGGTTGCTCGCGCAGGGCGCCCGACTGACCTTCGACTGTCCCGCCCCGGTCCGCACGCTCGACATCACGTTGACCGCGTTGACCGACCTCAACCAGGCGTACCGCACGATCCTGCGTGCCGACTCGGCGAGCCCGGCCGAGACGCTGTACACCGCCGCGGCCGACACCCACCAGGTCGACTTCACGCAGTCCGGCGGCGGGCTCGGATCGGCCACCGCGCTGGCCTTCGGGGTCGGCGCTGCCGCTGTGCTCGGTGCGCTGCTCGTACCACTTTCCCGACGACGTACCCGGAGCACGGCATGAACGGCCTCAACGACCTCGACCAACGACTGCTGGCACTCTTCGACAACTCGACCCTGTTCTGGTTGGCCCTGGTCGTGGCGGTGGGCGTCGGCGCGGCACACGCCGTGGCACCGGGACACGGCAAGAGCATCACCGCCGCGTACCTGGTCGGCACCCATGGCCGGTACCGGGATGCGCTGCGGCTGGGCGTCATCGTCGCGGTGATGCACACCTTCTCCGTTCTGGTGCTGGCGCTGGTCTGGACCGCGTTCAGCGGCGCGGCCAGCCTCGGCACCACGACGATCACGGCCGGGCTGCAGGTGTTGGCCGGGCTCGTGGTGATCGGCGTCGGCGCGCACCTGATCCGCCGCCATTTGCGGCGTCGCCACGCCCACGCCCACGATCACCACCACGGCCACGCTCACGATCACAGCCACGATCACCACCACCATCACCACGACGAGACGGTCGACCCGTGGTCCCGTCGGGGTCTGGTCGCGCTCGGGCTGTCGGGTGGGCTGCTGCCCTCCCCGTCGGCCTTCCTCATCCTGGTCAGCGGACTGCTGACCGGTCGCGCCGTCGGCGCCGTCGTGATCGTGCTGGCCTTCGGGGCCGGGATGGCGTTGACCCTGACCGGGGTCGGGGTGCTGACCATCCGGGGGCAGGCCCTGCTGGCGGGTCAGAGCCGCAGGTGGGCCCTGCTGTCCAGCGTGTCGGCCTGGACTCCGGCGATCGCCGGGGTGGCGGTCTGCCTGGGCGGCTGCCTCTACGTGGCCGCCGCGGTCTCGACGCTCACCGCGTGATCCTGGCCCTGCTCGTCGGTCAGACCGCGCCGCCGTTGGCGTAGAGCACCTGGCCGTTCACCCAGCGCCCCGGGCCGGCCAGGAAGACGACCAACTCGGCGATGTCGTCAGGCGTCCCGATGCGCTCCAACGGCGGTTCGGCGGCGATCCGGACCAGCCACTCACCGAGGAGTTCGCCACCACGCTTGTCGACAACCTGATGCGCGGCCTGCGCTGACCTTCGCCGGGGCGGCGCGGACGGCGCGAACAGATGCACCGTACGCGGCCACCGGTCGGCCGGGCCGTGCGCCACGGGGCAGCGGAAACGCCGACGACGGTCGATACTGCGGAGATGACGCCGTTGGTACGGGTGCTGACCCTCGTGGTGCTCGGGTCGGCACTTGTCGCCTGTGACCGCGCACCGGTGGACGCCCCGTCACCCTCACCGACGGCGCCCTCCCCGTCGGCATCCCCCGGCGACCTCGCGGTCCCACCACTGCAACTGCCCAGCGTGGCCCCCGACGGCACCTGCCCGGTCGCCGAACCGCAGCGCTGGAGCAACCCGGGCCAGGCCCAGCGGGTGCTGGGGCCGGGCCCGGTCTACCCGATCGCCGACTACTTCACCGGCGGAGCCCTGCCGCTGCGCCCCAGCGACCGGCAGGTCGACGGCAGCTACACGGCGAAGGTGCGCTGGCTGGCCGCCGACTACACCGGCCCGGTGCTGGTACGCGCGGGGCGCATCGACGCACCGGGTGCCGCCTCGGCCAGGTTCTCCTACCTCGGCGAGCCTCGCCACGACGGCCACCATGCCGTGCTGACCAGGCCGGAGACCGACCTGCCGGGCACCACCACTGTCGACGGTCCGGGCTGCTACGCGTACCAGGTCGACGGCACGTCGTTCAGCTACACCATCGTGTTCCGCGCCGGTTGAGGGGCAGCTCAGCCGACCGGGGTGGTCCGGCGACCCTCGGCCCGGCCCTCTTCCCGGGCGCTGGCGAGCAGCTGTGCCAGCCGCCGCCGACGGCGCTGGGTGATGACCCGGTAGGCGAGCACGAGCAGGCCGAGCAGGAGCAGCAGCGCCAGTTGCGGCCAGGGGACGATCCAGGTGGTGACGGTCGCGGTGCCGGGGCGGATCTCGGCGCCCGTCGGGTCGCCGCCCTGAACGGCGGGCGTGACCGAGACGGTGGTCTTGAGCCGGCCGAGCCCCCAGACCCCGTCGACCTGGGTGTCCACCACCTGTACGCCGCCGGGCAGCGTCTCGGTGACCTGGGTCGGGTCCTCCTGCTTGACCAGGCCGAACAGTTCGCCGACGGACACCTTTCCGGTACCGGTCAGCGCGACGTTGCCGTCGTTCTTCGCGGTGTAGCCGACCTTGAGGGTGCCGGCGGAGAACGGGTTCCACGAGGGCGTGTAGGTGGTGCTGAGGTCACTGATCGCCACACTGGCGGTGACCGTGCCGCTGGCCCGCAGCATGACCCGGAAACCGACCCGGCTCTCCACGGCGACGGTGCCGCCGGTGCTGGTGACGGTCGCCGCGATGCCCGCCGGGTGGTCGCCGGGGGTGGCGTCCTCGGGCACGGTGATGGTGAACGGCACCACCTTCGTACCGTTGGCCTCGACGGTCACCGTCTCCTGGACGGTGATCCAGGTGCCACCGTCCACCGACTTCTCGTTCGAGGGCAGCATGTTGAAGCGGCCCTTGTCGGTGAGGTATCCGTCGGCCGCCTTGAGGGAGAAGACCACCGCCGAGTCGCTGAAGTTCCGTACCGCGAGGTGCTCGGTCACCACCTGGCCGGGGTCGAGGGTCCGTTCGATGAACCGGCGGCCGTCCGGGCCGTTGCGGTCGGCCGGCTGGACCGCCCAGGTGACCGCAGGACTGGTCGGTTCCGCCATCGCGCCGGTCGACGAGATCGGCACGACGGCCAGCACCACAGCCAGCACGGCGAGCATCCGGGTCAGTGCTCGCAGCGGGGTTCGGATCATGGCGGTTTTCCTTTGCGGGAGGAGCGGGTGGGGGAGCCACGCCCAGGTGGCTCCCCTCGATGGATCTACTCGAACAGCGACAGGGTCAGCGTCGAGGTGTACTTGCCGGCGGCGACGTCCGCCGGGGTGCGCAGGAACAGGTTCGCGTTGACGGTGTACTCGCCACCGGCGACCGCTCCGGAGTCGAAGGTCGAGACCAGCAGTTCCTGGTCGACCAGACCCACGTTGTTGCCCGGCTGGGTCGGCTCGTCCAGCACGGTGACGACCTCTTCACCCTCGCTGACCAGGCCGGTGTCCCCGCCGTCGATCAGCTTCGGCTTCCAGCCCAGGTGCCCGGCACCGATCGACGCCTGGTCGGCGTCGCCGACGAAGTCGGTGGCGCTGCCCAGCACCGCCCACGCGGCCCCCTCGGGCACCTCGTCGGCGGTCCGGGTGTCGGTGACCGTCACCGTCGGCAGGGTGCCGACGAACTGACGGACCAGCAGCGTCGACCCGTCCTCGGCCAGCGCGACCGAGTCGGCGGCGACGGTCATGGCGAGGACACCCGGCTCGCGGATCTCCTCGATGTCGACGGTCACCCGTACGTCGCTGCTGTCGACCGGCTCGGCCGAGGCCGGCGTGCCGAGCGCCACCGACCCGGCGAGAACGGCGCTGGCCGCGGCGGCCGCGAACAGTCGCCGGTGGTTCCTTCTGTGCATGCGTTGCTCCGTTGTGCGTATCTGCTCGATGGGGGGTGGGGTGGCGGCAGGATCGCCGCCACCCCGTACGAGAACTAGCCGCAGGTGATCGCGGCGTACGCCGACTCGACCTGGATCGTCGCCGGCTGGCCGTTGACCGTACCGGTGATCTTCACCGTCGAGGTGCCGGCGGCCACGGTCTTCGCCCGGCTGTTGAACGCCTGGTACGCCGTCTTGCCCGGGGCGACGTCGGCGACGACGCGCGACCCGTACGGCGTGACCAGTTCGATGCTCAGCGCCACGTCGTCGGCGTTGCGGGCGCTGACCGAGACGTACGCGTTGCTGCCGACGCACTGGGTGCGGGCCTGCACCTCGACCTCCCACGCCGGGCCGCCCTGCCCGATGGTGGAGCGGGGCGTGGTGTCGGCGGTGACCGGCGAGTTGGCGGCGAGGTAGTTGACCAGCATGGTGAGGTCGTTGTCGCCGGTCGTCGCCGGGTTGGTGCCGCCGCCGAGGGCGGTGAAGTTGTCCCCACCGGAGGCGAGGAACGAGTTCACCGTCACCCGGTAGGTGGCCGTCGGGTCGATCGGTACGCCGTTGAGCTGCATCGAGGTGATCCGCGAACCCCGTTCGGCCTGCGGGTCGTAGGTGTAGCTGAAGCCCTTCGACACACCCAGCCACAGCACCGGACGGGACGCGCCCGTCGGCTGCCACTGCTGCTCCAACGTCTGCTTGATCTCCGCACCCGTGTAGGACTTGGTGACCACGTCGTTGGAGAACGGCTGGACGGAGAAGGCGTCGGCGTAGGTCACCGTGCCGTCGGTGCGGTACAGCAGGTCCGCCCGCAGACCACCCGGGTTCATGAAGGCGATCTGGGCCCCACCCCGACCCGGGGCGGAGGTGCCGGCGAGCTGCACGTCGGCGATGAAGTTACCAAGCGCCGACTCCTTGCCCCGGTCCTCGTTGCCGTCGGTGTAGGCCCGGCGGATGTCGGCGGTGATCTCGCCCAGCTGCCGCTGGCCCAGCTCCTGCGCCCGGACCTTGGCGGCGGCCACGATGTCGGCCACCGCCGGGTCCTGCGGCGCACCGACCACGTCGACGAGCGAGGCGTCGGCGGCGGTGACGGAGTTCGACTCCGGGTCGAAGGTCAGCGTGACCTTGCCCAGCCGCTTGCCGTAGTCCTCGGCCTGCACCACCGGACGCAGCTTGTCGGTACCCGGCACCGGGACCTCGAAGGCGTACGGCTGGTGGGTGTGGCCGCTGAAGATGGCGTCGATGGTGGCGTCGACCCGGGTGAACTTGCCGAAGACCGGGTCGTTCGCCAGCGCCTCGGCGGAGTCGATGTTCTCCGTGGCGGCCCCCTCGTGGGCGAGCAGCACCACCACGTCGGCCTCACCGTTGGCGGGGTTGCCGTCCTTGAGCTGACCGGCGACGAGGTTGGCCTCGGCCACCGGGTCGCGGAAGGTGATGCCGGCGATGCCGTCCGGGCTGACCAGCGAGCCGGTCTGCTCGGTGACCACACCGACGAAGCCGACCCGGACCCCACCGATGCTGCTGACCGAGTACGCCGGCAGCGCCCGGGTGTCGTCCCGGTACACGTTGGCGCCCAGCAGCGGGAAGTCCGCCCGGTCGGTGACCCGACCGGTCAGGTCGGCCATGCCCTTGTCGAACTCGTGGTTACCGACCGCCGAGGCGATCAGACCGGCCGCGTTGAACGCGTCGATCGTCGGGTTGTCGTCGTCGATCGCCGAGATGAAGGTGGACGCGCCGATGTTGTCGCCCGCCGACACGAACGCGGTGTTCGGGTTCTGCGTACGCAACTGGTTCACCAGACCGGCGAGCTGAGCCGCCCCACCGGCCGGCTGACCGCCCACGGTGGCCGGTGACTCCAGCCGGCCGTGGAAGTCGTTGATGCTCAGCAGTTGCAGGTCGACCGGGCTGGCCCCGGTGTTGATCCCGACGACAAGCGGGTTGTGGTCGCTGGCCCGGTACGGGTCCGGAGCGTAGAAGGCAGCCAGCCCGTCGTACTGGAAGGCGTACGACTCGACCGCGTTGATCTGCCACACGTCCACGCCGGTGACCCGGTCGGCAAGCGACGGCGAGGCCAGCGCGTGGTCGAGCGAGCCGGACTCACCGTTGAAGACGTAGCTGGTCTTCCCGGTGTTGTTGAGGTTGCGGTAGTCCTTGCCGTAGAGGACCTGCATCGGGTCCTCCTGGGTGTACGCGTTGAAGTCACCCAGCAGCAGCACGTTGTCGGTGTCGCTGTCGGCCTTGACCTGGTCCACGAAGGTGGCCAGCGCGGTGGCCTGCCGGACCCGGTCACCGTTCCAACCGCCCTGACCGTCACCGGAGTCGGCGTTGTCGCCGGAACCGGCACCACTCTTGGACTTGAAGTGGTTGGCCACCACCACGAAGTCGAGCGGCCCGGCGGTGAAGGTCTGCGCGATCGGCTCGCGGGCGTTGAACCAGACGCTCTCGTCGTTCACCGACCGCGACGCGCCCTTGGGCTGTGCCTTGGCCGGCTTGAAGATGATCGCGGTGGTGATGAAGTCCTGCTGGGCGGCGCCCGGCAGCTCGGTCGGGGTGCGAACGTAGTCCCAGGTGCCCGCGCCGTCGGCGGTGTTCAGGGCGGCGACCAGGCGCTTGAGCGCCCGCTGCGGGTCCGAGGAGCTGAACCGGACCGAGTTCTCGATCTCCTCCAGTGCGACCACGTCGGCGTCCAGCGCGCTGATCGCCGAGACGATCTTCGCCTCCTGCTTGGCCAGCGCGGCCTCGTTGGCAGCGCCACGCGCGTCGCCACCGAAGTGCACGAAGTAGTTCAACACGTTGAAGCTGGCCACCCGCAGGTCGCCGCCGACGTTGACCGGGGCGGCGGTACGCGGGTTGGTGACCTTGAAGGTGGTCCGGTCGCCCGGGCGGGTGTCCGCGTCGACCGGGCGGGTGGGCTGCAGACGCCACTCATCGAAGGCGTACGACAGCACCGACGGCCCGAACGCCTCGACCGAGTCGCCGACCCGCAGCGGGCTGTCCTTCGACAGGTACGGCGGCAGCAGGCCGGCGGTGGACAGGTTTGTGGTCCTGCCGTCGTCGAGCAGGATGCGGCGGGCCTTGTTGTCGGCGGCGATCTGGCGGGCCTCCGCCGAGCCGGGCCGGGCCACATCGGTCGGGGTCAGTGCCGGCTTGTCACCGGCGGCGAGGGCCACCTCGCCGTAGCGGTTGGTGTTGTAGACCTCGGAGACGGCGTACGCGCCGACCGGGGCGACAAGCATCGACTCGACCGACTCGCGGGCGTCGTCGGTGAGCGGAAGCTCCACCGGGACCGGAGCGGGCAGCGGCGCACCCTGCTCGCACACCTGCACGTCGCCACGGGTGGCGATGCTGAGCTGGGTGAGCCCGTTGAACTCGCTGGCCGTACCGCTGACCCGGACCCGGTCACCGATCGTGACCGCCGGGTGGTTGGCGGTGTTCGTGGTCAGGTAGACGAAGATGCCGTCCGAGGCGGTGCCGGCGGCGACCGTACGCTCCCCGCCGCTGCCCGCGGTCTGCACGTACACGCCGTTGTAGCCACCGGTGCGGTGGTCGGCGGTGACGACGCCCTCGACGGTGACCCGGCTGCCGGCCACCGGTGTGGCGGTGCCGGAGCCCTGGACCTGGGCGATGGTGTGGCTGACCGCGACGTCACAGCCGACGGGCGGGTCGCCCGGTCCCGGGTCGCCGCCAGCGGTGTTGCGGACGCCGAAGCTGTTCGGTGCGGGTGCCTTCCAGACCCCGTCGATCTTCTGGAGCGAGTGCCCGACGGGGATGCTGCTCGACTCCTTGACTCCGATGTCGGTGCCGGCCAGGCCGTTCGCCGGCCCGCCGACCGCGGTGAAGGTGCCGCCGTAGGTGATGAACTCACTCACCGAGTTGCTGGGCGAGACCAGAGCGACACCGTCGGGATCACCGTTCTGGATGCCGTTGACCGGGTACTCGGCGACGACCACACCGGACTCCGGCACCGAGCCGGTAAGCGTCCGGGTGCTGTACGCCGCACCGTTTCCGCCGTTGTAGAGAACGATCTGCCAGCCGCTCAGGTCGAAGCCGACCGGCGCCTCGATCTCGATCGCCTCGCCGACGTCGGTGCCGGCGTTGTCATAGTGGATCTCGCTGATGAACGGTGTAGCTGACGCGGGCGCGGCGAAAGCGGTGGTGCCGCTGCCCAATAAGAGCGCAGTGGCGGTGACCAGTACGCCCGGAATTGTGAGTTGCCGCCTGCTTTTTCGTAGCTGCATCTGCTGGGCCTCCGCGGGGCCTCCGAGGGTGTTAGACCGCTGGAGGATAAGCGGCACAAGTGTCCGCGCGGGAGCCACCAGATGTACTTATTCGCGAAACGAGGTGGTAGCCGTCACGGCATTGGCCTGCGTGATCGTGCGCGAATCGCGATGTCGACAGAGTTTTCCGGAGCCGGTTCGGCGGCGACGGCTCAACCGCCGCGGGCGACCGGCCCGATCAGTTGCCGTTCGGTGCCGGTCATGCTGAGCATGACCCACTGCACCTTTCCCTTGGTGATCAGGCCGACCATTTCCGGATGGAGCTGGGTGAACCAGCTCTGCACGCTGACCAGGCCGAGGGCGTTCGCCGCGGTGGCTGCCTCGGGCGCGGTGAGTCGCTGGAGCACCACGATGTCGCTGCGTACCAGCACCTCGACATCCCAGCCGGCCAGGTCGTCGCGGACCACCAGGGTCGCCCGCCACGGCGCGCTCAGGTTGGTGTCCGGCCCGGTGACCGGGCCGGTGTCGATCACGACGAGCTGAGGCTCGGTCGGCGTCGCCGGCAGCGGTGGCGGCACCCCGGGCGGGAGGAACGAGGCGATCTCCCGGCCGATGACGCAGCGTCGCAGAAAGGCGTCCCACTCCTGCTCGCGAGCGGTCTGGATGAACAGCCGGGCACCGAGCGCCAGGGCCCGAAAGGCGAGCAGTTCCGCGGCGCGTACCCCGCCGGTCAACATCAGCCGGGTCGGCTCGGCCCGGAACAGCCGCAGGCCGACCGGCTCCTGCTGGCGATTGCGTCCCACCACCAGCCCGCCCCCGCCGGCAACCAGGCGTAGGCCGGCCACGGTGGGCCCGTCGGTGACGTGCAGGCCGATCCGGCTGCCCGGGAAGGAGACGGTGTTCACCGCAGGAAACCTCCGAGCGGCAGGGTGGCGGCGACGCCCCGGGCATGCTCGCCGTCGAGTCGTTGCAGGCGACCACCGTGACCACGGATCGCCTCGTGCAGCGCGGCGTCGGCGGCGGTCAGGGCGGCGGCGTCCGCACCGATCAGCCGGAAGGCCACCTCCACCACGGCGTCGTCGGCACCCTCACGATCCGGTTCCCGGGCCACCGCGATCGACACCACGGCCGCCGCAGCGGGCAGCCCACTCAGCAGTGGGTCCACATCCCACACCCGGTCGGGCCAGTCGAGCAGCCGGTGGCAGCTCTGCGGAGTGCCCTGCGCCGACCAACTGCGCCAACCTTCTCGGGCCAACGGGCGGTCACCGGTCACCGGCTCACCGGTCAGATGGGTCAGGTTGGCGACGGCGGCCAGCACCTCGTCGCGGTTGAGCAGACGGGCGGTCACCCGATCCTGACGGAGCTGGCGTCGGGTCCGGCGGATCGCCGCGGTCAGCGCCGGCCGCAGGTCACGGTCGGCATGAAAATCGGGGGTACGGGGTGCCTGAAGCACCACCCAGGCCTGCCGACTGGCGGGCACGTTGCCCTCGGTCAGCTCGCGGTACGCCCGCTCCACCGCCGCCGCCCGCACCCGGGGGGCCGGGGTGACCTGGATCAACACCTGCACCGTCACCGGCGGCGCCTTGGGATCGGTGGCCGGAAGCAGTGACACCGGCGGTGGCAGGGCCTGCGGAGAGCCCACCAGCAGCGCGCCCTCGGTCGGGTCGACCTCCAGCACGGCGCTGAGCCCACCACGATGGGTCAGCAGCACGGCGGGCTGGTCGTCGATCTCGACCTGTTCGAGCTCCACGCCGTTCTCAAGATGGGTGAGCAGCTGCCACCGGGCATCCGACCCCGTCGCGGCGAGCTGCCGGCGGCGACGCCGATAACCCCACCAGACCGTCAACCACTGGTACACCCACCGGCCGCGGTAGCGCAGCACGGTCGGGGCGAGCAGCAGCAGCACCGCAGCGCCGACCCCGACGGTCAGCAGGGTGCCGTGCCCGGTCGCGGCCAACACCACCGCCGCACCGGCCTGCCAGGCCACCAGCTGGGCGACGTGGATGCCGGCGATGCGCAACGGTCGCCGGTAGGGGCGTACCACCGGGGCGGTCGCCGCCGTGGGCTGTGCCTGATCTGCCGGCGACGCGGCGGCGTCCGCGGCCCGAGCGGCCGGGGCGGTTTGAGCCGCCTGCGCTGCTTGAGCCGCCTGCGCTGCTTGAGCCGCCTGGGCGGGCTGGGCCGTCGACACGGTGGCCGACGCCGGGGCGGCGGCCTGGCTGCGGTACGCGGTGCCGACCGTCGCTCGGCCCTGTCCCCGCTGGGTGGCCCAGGCCGGTCCCGTGGTCCCACCGACCGTGGGGGCCGGTACGCCGGTCTGCTGTGGAGAGCCCGTTCGCTGTGCTGGCGGTGCCGTTGCCTCCGGCTGATGCTGCCAACCTGGATCCCCCGGCCGCGCCGCGCCCGGATGAGTCACCGCGCGCCCCTCCCTGACCGGCCCGACATGATCAACGGCCGATCGCGGTACGCACGTCGGCCACGGTCACGGTACGCAACTCGTCGAGACTGGGCCGCTGACCGGACTGGCGCAGCCGCTGCGCCTGCGCCTTGCGTACGCCCTCGAACAGCTTGCGAGCCTCGCGGGCGTTGCCGAAGTTCTGGTCCCGCTCGATCGTGCCGAAGTGCTCCCGGAGCACGTCGGTCACACCGTCGGCGAGCAGGTACTCGTCGCCACCGGCCATCCGCTCCACGATGACGACGAGCTGGTCGGGACTGTAGTTGCCGAACTCGATCGTCTTTGCGAAACGGGAGGCCAGACCGGGGTTGGCATCGAGGAACTGGAGCATCTCGCCGGTGTAGCCGGCGGCGATCACCGCGACCTCGTCGCGGTGATCCTCCATCAGCTTGACGAGCGTGTCGATCGCCTCCTGCCCGAAGTCACCGCCACTGCCGGAGGACCGGGACAGGGTGTACGCCTCGTCGACGAAGAGCACGCCACCGCGCGCCTGCTCGAACGCGGCGGCGGTCTTCTCGGCGGTGTGGCCGATGTACTGACCGACCAGGTCCCGCCGGGACACCTCGCGGAACGCGCCGCCGGGCAGCGCACCCAACGCGGCGAGCAGGTCACCGTAGATGCGGGCCACGGTGGTCTTACCCGTACCGGGCGCACCCGCGAAGATGAGGTGATGGCTGACCGCACCGACCGGCAGCCCGGCGCTGCGTCGCCACTCGTTGACCTGGATCTCGTCGATGAGGGCCCGGACCTCTTCCTTCACCGACTCCAGGCCGACCATCTGCTCCAGCTCGGCCAGCAGCTTGTCGACCCGGGCGGTGTCCTGCGGAGTGGCGGCCCGGGCGGCGTCCGCGCCGTAGGCCGCCTTCCGGCTCGCCGTACCCTCCACGATGGTCGGCGCGGCCCCCTCGGCGACCTCGATCGCCGGCTGGGCGGTGTTCTCGGTGGTGCACTCCTCGACCGTGCCCTGGCAGCCACGGGCGAAGGAGATCGCCGGCCCACGCGTGTCCCGGATCCGGCAGCGTCGCAGCACGGGGGCGCTCTGGTGCACCACCGCCACCCCGGCGTGCCCGGTCTGCGAGATGTCGCAGGCCTCGATCGTCGGGCGGCCGTACTGGTAGATGTAGATGCCCCGGTTGCCGCAGCGGGTCACCGTGCTGGTGCGGATCGTCGGGGCGGCACCGATGCGCACGATGATGCCGTCCTCACTGAGGTCGGCGAACTCGCAGCCCTCGACGGTGCCGTCGGAGTCCTCGACGACCAGGCCGTACCGCCCGCCGGTGACCCGGCAGCGGGTCAGGGTGAACTCGGAGCGGCCGGCCACCTGGATGGCCGCACCGAAGCCGGCGCTCAGTTCGCAGCCGCTCATGGTGAGCGTGGCCCGGTCGCCCACGACCACCGGTGCGTCGCCCGCCTTGAGCACGAGGTCGCGCAACTCCAGCCGACCCGAGTTGCAGGAGACCGTCGGGTACGCCCCGGAGGAGGCGTCGATGGTGACCGTTCCGGCGCCCTGTGCGGCGACGACGGTGACCGCACGGTCGTTGACGAACAGCGCCTCGTAGTAGGTGCCAGGGCTGACCGAGACGACTGTGTCGTCGCCGGCCACCGCCAGAGCCTCCCCGATCGAGGGGTAGGCGCCGGGCTGATCCGGGGCGACGAGAAGGGTGCGCGTCATGACTCCGGGCTTCGTACGGCGATGAGGGTTGGGCCGACGATATCCCAGGCGGTCCATGCCATGGAGCCCCGCTCGCTAGGCTGCGTCGGGCGGACCGGTCGACTTCTGGCGCCGGGACACTCTCGACTGCGGGGGGACGGATGACCGAGCTGCGGACGCTGCCGCTGGTGGCGGGTGCACTGCTGGTCGACGGGACCATCCACACGCACACCTCCGTACGCGGTCAGACGGCACCGGAGTTGCATCCGATCGTCCGGCGGTTCCTGCACGGGCTGCCGGTCGGGCAACGGGAGCGGTTCACCGGCTGGTGCGCCGAGCCGGTGCTGATATCCGACCGGCTGTACGCCGCCGAGGCGGACGGGCCGCCGGTCGACACCGCCCGGGCCCGCGCGCTGCTGTGGGGGGCGAAGGTGCGACTGACCCGCGTACGGGAGGAGGGCGACCCGCGGCACGGCGAGGTCCAGCCGCCCTGCCGATCGTGCGCGGCCCTGCTGGACTGGTTCGGTATGGAGGCGTTGACATGACCGAGCGCTTTCCGTCCGAGGTGGCCGAGATCCTCGCCGCCGCCGGCTGGTCACCCGGATGGCGCGACGAGGAGCGGGCCCGCGAGTGGGCGCTGCGCATCGCCGCCGACGCCGCGCTGGACGGCCGCCAGCACGTCATGACGCCCGCCGCGATGCAGGCGTACGCCGAGTTCGGTGGGTTGCGGCTCCACCCGCAGGGTGCGGGTGAGCAGGTCGCCCCGAGCGACGTCCACCTCGACCCGTTCCGGGTCCGCCATTGCGTGGCCACGCTGGCGGAGTTGGCCTCGGTGACCGGGGCACCGCTGAGTCCGCTCGGTGAGGAGGGCGACGGCACCGGCATCCTCGCCGTCGACGAGCAGGGCCGGGTGTTCGTACTGGATCACACGGGTGACTGGTTTCTCGGGGCGAGTGTCGAGGAGGCGCTGGGCACGCTGCTGCTCGGCCGCCAACCGTCCCGGGTACGCGAGGACGGCACCTGGTGACCGATCCGCAGCCGACCACCGCCACCGGCTGGCAACCGACCACAGCCGCCGAACGCGAGCTGCTGGCCGCCGCCGAGCAGGAGGACGGCGCGGCATTCCTCGCCGCGCTCGCCACCGGGCCGTTGCTGCTGCCGGTGCCGGCGGCGACCGCCGCAGCGCCGGTGCCCTGGCCGACGGGTCACCACGAGGGCGTCACCCACGTGATGGCCTACACGTCCCCGGCGGCGATCGCCGCCGGGCTGCCCGGCCAGGACGTGACCTACCGGGTGTCGGTGCTGACCGATCTCGCCGTCGACTGGCCCGACGAGCGCTGGGTGCTGGCCGTGAACGCCGGCCTGCCCATCGCCGTACGGCTGACCGCCGACGAACTCACCAGCCTCGCCGCCGCCATGGTCGAGGCGGAACGGCCGTTACGGGAGGCGGTCCGCCAACAGGATCCGGACGCCCTGATGTCCGCGCTGCTGCGGACCGAACTCCTACTCCCCCTGCGGCCCGACGGGCCGGCGACCCGTGACCTCGGCGATCCCGATTTCCCCTGGTGGTGTCTACCGGACGAGCAGGGCCGGCCGAGCCTGCCGGTCTTCACCTCCGAGGCCCGGCTGCGGCAGGCGCTCGGCGATCACGACCTGGTGGCGATCAGCAGTCTCCAGCTCACCGAACACTGGCCGGACGCCTCCTGGCAGTTGTCGCTCAACCCGGAGACACCGCTGGCCGCGGCGTTGCCCGGCGAGGCGGTGCTGACCCTGCGTGACTGGCTCGGCGAGCTGCGCCACGTCCTCGACGACGCCGCCGAGCAGGAGCGGAGTCGGCGGGTGAGCGCCGCGTACGCCGACCCCTCGACGGTGGGCGTACCTGTGCCCCGACCAGCGGCGGAGTCGACGGTCGACGTCGACGAGGGCCCCGATCCGGACGTCCCGCTGCGGCTGCAACTGGTCATCCCGCATCGCTACCTCGCGTCCTATCTCGACGACGGATACGACCGCGCGGCTGGCCTGGTGCACGCCTGGTACGGCCCCAGGCGGGACACCCCGGTCCGGCTCTACCGGCGGCTGGGACTGCTCGGCCCGGGCTCGCCCTTCGAGGAGTCGGACGAGTGGGTGGCCGTGCTGCGCTGGCCGCCCGACGAGAGCACACCGCCGGAGTGGGGTCAGGGTCAGCCGCGAATGGAGTCGTTGGCCGTCCCGAACGGCACCGAACTGCGCTGCCTGCACCAGGACGGCCGGGACGAGTTCCTGGCCCGCTTCGACGCCACCACCCGCCGCTGGTCACCCGCCTGACCGGCCTGGACGCCGGGGTCAGCGCCGCCGGCTGGCGAACCAGGCGCGTGCCGGCGGGCTCTTGACCAGGGCCAGTGCCACGCCGGCCAGCCCGCCCACGACAAGTGGGGTGACCATCGTCGGCTCGAAGGTCAGTTTGCCCTGCACCAGCAGTACGACGATGACGACGACGAACAGACCGAAGGTGAAGCCTGCCGGCACCGCCAGCCCCTGGGCGCTGTCACCGGTCCACGCCATGAGTATCCCGAGCGCGGCGAGCAGCACCATCAGCAGCGCGATCGCGAGCACCCCCGCGCCGATGCCCACCACCAGGACGCGACCCGGCCCGGTGCCCTCGGCGGCCAACATCGCCCGGAAGAAGGCGATGCCGGCGATCAACCAGGTCACGATCGACGGCACCATCAGGACGACGGCCAGCGTCACGACGATCGGCCGTCGACCGGGCGGCGGAAACGCTCCGGACGGGGTGGTCGACATGGGTGTGACCTCCTGAGGTCCGATGGCTCAGCCGGGCGGGCGCCGCCAGACGTCGTCCGTAGCCTCCGCAGGCTGACCAGGGTCGTTCGGCGGTCCATCGCCGAAAGCGGTCCCCACCGGCACGGGCTCGTCGTCGACGAGTTCGGCCTGCCGACGTTGCGACCGGTTGCGCAGCATCCAGACGGTGGCGATGCCCCCGCCGACCAGCACGACGAGGATGGCGGCCCACACGAAGACCAGGATGCCGTCCTCGCGTTCGCGAGGGTTCACCTGCCACGGTTCGAGTTGGGCCGACGGTGGGCCGCTGGCACGAGGGCTGGCCCGGCCGTCGGGCTCACCGGTCAGCGCCGTGCGCAGGTCGAGCACGCCCCACCCGTAGTCCAGGTCCCGGCCGGGGTCACCCGCGTCGCGCGCGGTCTCCAGCAGCCGCTCGAACAGCTCGTACGCGTTCAGGTCCGGGTACTTGGCCTTGATCAGGGCCATGGCACCCGAGACGAGCGCGGCGCTGCTGCTGCTGCCGAGCGAGGTGACGTACTTGTCGCCGGGTGCGGCCTGGACGATGTCCTCGCCCGGCGCGGCGATGCTCACCTCCTCGGCCGGCAGGGCGGCCTCCTTGCTGATGACGCCCTTGCGGTCGGTGCCGTTGACGGCGATCGTGGCCGGGTGCCGGGCCGGGTTGCTGATGATCATGTCCTCGCGGTTGCCCACGGCGGCGACCACCACCACGTTGCGCTGGTACGCCCGGGCGACCGCGCGGTCCAGTTCCTCGTTGAAGCTGCTGCCCAGCGACACGTTGATGATGTCCGCGCCGTTGTCGATCGCCCAGTTGATCCCAGCGGCGAGCGCCGTGGGTGCGATCAGCGGGCTCCGCTCACTCTTGATCGTCACCGGCAGGATCTTGGCCTTCGGTGCGACCCCGAGCACCCCGTTGCCGCCGCCCGGCCCATGCCCGTGCCCGGCGATCAGCGACGCCATCCCGGTGCCGTGGCCCACCCGGTCGACACCGCCCTTGGTGTCGTCGTCGTAGAGATCCGCGCCGGGCAGCACGTTGCCCTTCAGGTCCTGGTGTTTGGCGTCCACCCCGGTGTCCACCACCGCCACCACGACACCCTCGCCCTGGGTGATCTTGTGTAGCTCGGGCAACTCCAGGGCCTTGACGTGCCACGAGTCGTCCCGGGTGGAATCCGCCAGGGCCGGTGCCGCAGGCAGGGTCAGCACCGCCAGGGCACTCACGGTGCTGAGCGCCAGGACGGCAGTCGGTCGGGTGAGGACACGCATGCCCGTCCTACCTTCCTTTGTGGTTCCTTCGTCACGGGACGGCCGAAAACGGGCGTTCACCGCATGGTACGGGCCAGTCACCGAAGCTGCGGTGACTGGCCCGTCCGTGTTCAACTCTGGCCGAGCGTCCTGCCCTGCTCCCGAGGCCGGTGCTCCGCCGGTGCCTCGACGACCCCGACGGCGGAAGACTCGGTGACCCACAACTCGTCGTCGCCGTCGCCGTACTCCCAGGTCTCCTGTTCCAGGTCGTGCTGGGTGCCCTTGCGCGCGCCCGGTGCGGCCGGAGCGCCGCGCCGGCCGCTGAGCGACGGACCCGGCCCGGTGGCCGGTGCCGGCCGTGCGGCACCGGTACGACCGCTCAGATCGGGCCGACCGGCACTGCCCTTTGCTCCCGGACCGCTGGCCCGACCACCCGGCGGAGTGGCGGGGCGGCTGCCGAGCGGGCCGCCCGCCTTGGGTGGGGTGCCGGGGGTTGCACCGCGTTGACCACCGAGGCTCGGCGGCGGCGCGGCGGGCCGGCCCGAGGCTGCGCCCCGCTGGCCGGACGGCGCCGTGGAGCCCGGTAGACGCGGGCTGGACGGTGGCGGGCCGGCCGACGGCTTCGGGCGAAGCGCACCGGCACCGGGACGCCCGGGGGCACCCGTGTTGCCCGGCAACGTCGGACGGTTCGGTGCGGGCCCACGCCGGCCACTGCCCGGCGCGCCGGAGCCGCCGCCCGCGCCGGGCAGCGTCGGACGGTTCGGTGCGGGGCCACGACCGCCGCCCGGGCCGGGAGCGCCACCCGAGCCCGGCAGGGTGGCCCGGGGTGCGTTCGGTCGGCCACCCGGGTTCGGCGTGCCCGGACCGCCGCCGCCCGGCCGCTGTCCCGGCGGGACCACCGGCGGTAGCGGCGGGCCGGGTGTTCCGGGCGCGTTCGGCGCGGTGGTGACCGGCGGCGGGGTGGGCGCGGGTCCCGGCGGGGCCACGGTTGCGGTGCCGCCGGCGAGGTCGACGCCGTCGGGCAGCGTCGGCGCACTGGGCTGGGGCGGTCGAGCGCCCACCTCCGGCTGGTTCGGTTGCTCCGGCCGGTTCGGCATCTCCGGCCGGTCCGGCCGCGGGCCCCGCGCACCCGGCGGGACGGCACCCGGGCGGGTCGGGCCGCCGGTTCGCCCCGGACCACCGGGCACGGTCTTGCCGTCGAAGAGGGCCGCCTCGGTCGGGCCCTTGAACTTGCCGCCCCGCGAGATGTTCGAGATGTACACGTCGATGTACATGTCCGCGAGCGGCTTGGTGATGTTCTTGGCGCGCTGGTGGAACTCCTTCTGGACCTCCTCGTACGACTTGTGCTTGTCGCCGAAGATGTCGCTGAAGGTGATCTTGGCCTTGTCCTTCTCGTAAACGTCCTGCTGGTGCTGCTGCTCGGCCTTGTACTCCAGCCAGAGCTGGGTCATCTCCCGCTGCGCGGTCGAGATCTTGCTCGCCAACTGGTCCAGACCGGTGGCGTTGCTGCTGGCCACGTTCTTCCACTCGTCCAGCGAGTGCAGAGTGGCACCCACCTTCGACATGAAGACCCGGGAGGCGGGAGAGTTCCACTTGGCGCCGAGCGCGTCGGCGTGCCGCTTGAGGTTGTCCCTGGTGGACTCCAGCAGGCTCGCCGCCCGCCGCCACATCTCGGCGAGCGCCACGGTGCGCTCGTTACTCTCCTTGCGGACGTACTCCCACATCTGCTCGATGTTGACGCCGTCCCAGTCGGTGGGCTGGTACGGCGTCGCCTGGGCCGCGCGGTCGGCCGCGTAGTCGTCCCGCATGCCCCCGTACGCCGGGTAGCTGATCGGCCTGTAGCCGTAGTAGTCGTCGGTCATCCCCGCTCCTCAGGTCCCCCGTTCCTGGCAGCCGTCATCGCAGGTTGGACTGGTCCAGTCGGAATTCCTCGCCGTGCATGCGCTGATCCTCGGCCTCGATCTGGTACGCGCCCGGACCGTTACCCACGGTCTCCGCCGCGGCCCACTTGGGTGCCTGCTCACGGGTGTCCTCGGTGGGGCAGGAATCCATCCCGTGGTAGGGCCCGACGACCTCCGGATCCCTCGCCTGCTCGGGGATCTCCTCCATCGGGTCGCCCTCCTGCTGCCACTTGCCGCTGAGGGTGTTCTGGCCGTCCACCGCGTTGAAGGCGTTGTACACATCGTCGTTCGTGGCCTCGGCCAGTGCGTCGCCCAGCAGGTATTCGCCGGAGATGGAGGTGGCCGCCGCGCTGAGCGCGGTCAGACCCTTGATCACATCGCCCATCAGGTGTGACACGGCCATCCGGCTCTCGTCGTGCCGGCCCCGGAAGAACGCGGCCTCTTTCATCCCGCCGCCGCCGAAGGGAGCCTGCACGGTGAGCATCGGACGCAGACCGTTCTCGAAGCTGGGCTGGAAGTTGGTGTCCAGCTCCTTCTGAATGGCCCTGGCGAAGTCCTGCAACTGGTTGACGTCGACGTCGATGTTCTCGTTGACGAGCCACTCGCCGCCCATGGTCCCTCCCCCGTCCCGCTCACACGGTGCTGGCGCGGCCGACCCGAACTCCGGTTACCGGAGCGACCCGACCGCGTACCGTAGGTCCACTCTGGCCGACGGTAGTCCGGTCCGGCAACCCCGTACGCCGGCTATGCACGAGGCGGAAGATTTACCAACTGCACCAGTCGGGTGCCACCCCGTCGGGACACCAGCCAGCCCCGACCCGGCGGCAGCGGTCCGGGCCGCACCGTGCCGAGCAGTACGCCCTCGTCGCGGTTGCCGGACATCACGATGCCGGGAGTGCTGATCTCCCGCAACCGCATCAGCACCGGCTCGTAGAGCGCCCGACTCGCGCCGCCGGTGCGGCGGGCGATGATCAGGTGCAGACCGATGTCCCGGGCCTGGGGCAGGAACTCCAGCAGGGGCGTCAGCGGGTTGCTGCCCGCACCGGCGACCAGGTCGTAGTCGTCGACAAGCACGTACAGGTCGGGGCCCTTCCACCAGTCCCGGGCCCGCAGCCGCTCGGCGTTGATGTCCGCCGGCGGCAGCCGGTCCCGCATCACCGCGGCGACCTCGGTCACGATGCTCTCGGTGATCTGCGCCGTCGAGCCGTACCCGATGACGTGCGGTGTCTCGATGTCGCCCAGCAGGCTGCGCCGGTAGTCGACGATGACCAGCCGCGCCTCGGTCAACTCGTGGCCGTCGACGATTGTCTGCGCCAGCGCCCGCAGGAAGGTGCTCTTACCCGACTCGCCGTCGCCGAAGAGGATGAAGTGCGGATCGGCGGTGAAGTCCAGGTGCACCGGCGCGAGGTCGACCTCGGCGATGCCGATCGGGATCCCGGCCTGCCCGGTGTTCGGCAGGCTGCCGTACGGGACGTTCGGCGGGAGCAGCCGGATCGGTGGGGCACCCGGGCCCTGCCAGGCGGCAGCCAGGTCGGTGACCAGCTTGCGGGCCCCCTCGGGCAGCGACTCCGTCTCCTGCGCGCCGTCGATACGCGGCAGCGCCGCGAGGAACTGCTGCCCGTCCGGCGTGATGCCGCGCCCCGGTGCCTTCTCCGGCACGTTAAGCGCCGCCCGACGGTCCAGGTTGGAGTCACTGGCATCGGCCAGCCGCAGCTCCAGGCGGGTGCCGAAGACGTCCCGTACGGCCGGGCGGAGGTCCATCCAGCGGCCGGCGGTGACGATCAGGTGGATGCCGAAGGACAGTCCCCGGTTGGCGATGTCGTTGATCGTCGGTTCCAGGTCCTCGAACTCCGCGCGCAACGTCGCCCAGCCGTCGATGATCAGGAAGACGTCGCCGAACGGGTCGTCGCCGTGCTGCCCGTGCCGACGGGCCCGCCGGTACTCGGCCATCGAGTCGACACCCCGCTCGGCGAAACGCCGCTCCCGCTCGCCCATCAGCAGTTGCATCTCGGCGACCGTACGCCGGACCAGGCCCGCGTCCAGTCGGGTCGCCACCGAACCGACATGGGGCAGGTCCCGCAACGACGACAGCGCGCTGCTGCCCAGGTCGAGGCAGTACACCTGGGCTTCCCGGGGGGTGTGGGTCAGCGCCAGCGAGGTGACCATGGTGCGCAGCAGGGTGCTCCGGCCGCTCTGCGGCCCGCCGACGATCACCGCGTGGCCGGCCGCACCGGCCAGGTCGAACCAGAGCACGTCCCGGCGCTGCTCGAAGGGCTTGTCGACGATGCCGACGGCCACCTGCAACTCGCCGAGCAGACCGGCGTGCGCCACGGTCACCCCACGAGTCGGGTCGGCGGTCAGCGGCGGCAGCAACTGGTCAAGCGTCGGCGGCTCGGCCAGCGGCGGAAGCCACACCTGGTGGGCCGGTTTGCCCCGGCCGGCGAGCCGCCCGACCAGGATGTCCAGCACGCTCTCACCGACCCCGTCGGCCGGCTCGGGCGGCTGCTCCTCCTTCGGCGTACGGGTCACCGGCGGGGCGACGTAGCTGGTGGTGTACTCGCGTACCCGGTCCTCGCCGTCACCGGCCGCCACCGCCGCGGCGGTCTTGCTGCGGTAGGCGCCGGAGACGTACGCGGCCTTGAACCGGACCAGCGGCTCGGTGCCGAAGCGCAGGTACCCGTGCCCGGGAGAGCGGGGCAGCTCGTACGCGTCGGTCGCGCCGAGCACCACCCGCGACTCCATCGCCGAGAAGGTCCGCAGACCGATCCGGTACGACAGGTGGGTGTCCAGCCCGCGCAGCCGCCCCTCCTCCAGCCGCTGCGAGGCCAGCAGCAGGTGCACACCCAGCGACCGACCCACCCGACCGATCTGCACGAACATGTCGATGAAGTCGGGCTTCGCGGTGAGCAGCTCGGAGAACTCGTCGCAGATGATCAGCAGGCTCGGCAGCGGCGACAGCGGAGCGCCCGCCGCCCGCGCCTTCTCGTAGTCGCGCTGGGAGGCGTAGTTGCCCGCCGACCGCAGCAACTCCTGCCGGCGTACCAGCTCGCCGTTGATGGCGTCGGTCATCCGGTCCACCAGCGGCAGTTCGTCGGCCAGGTTGGTGATCACCGCGCTGGTGTGCGGCAACCCGTCCAGCCGGGTGAAGGTGGCACCACCCTTGAAGTCGACAAGGACGAAGTTGAGGTTCTCCGACGAGTGCGTCGCGGCCAACGCCAGCACCAGGGTGCGCAGCAGCTCGGACTTGCCGGAGCCGGTGGCGCCGATGAGCAGCCCGTGCGGGCCCATGCCGTCCTGCGCCGACTCCTTCAGGTCCAGCTCCACCGGCCCACCGTCGGTACCCACCCCGATCGGCACCCGCAGCCGGTCCCGGTTGGGTCGCGGCTGCCAGGCCCGATCGACGTCGAACTCGTACGGGTCGCCGATGTCGAGCAGATCGGCCAGGCCCAGCTCACTGGTCAGCGGGGTGTCGCCACCGCCACGGGAGGCAGCCGACAGCCGCAGCGGGGCCAACTGCATGGCCAACGCCTCGATCTCCGCGACCTGGCAGTCGTCGGCCCGACCGATCTCCGCCGAACCGTCGACGGTGACACCGTGCAGCTGACGGTCCGCCGCCACGTCGAGCACCAGGCGCGCCCGGTCGAACATCCGGGGTGCCGGGCTGGACAGGTCGAGCAGGGTCACGCCCTCGACGCCGCCGTCGGTCATCAGGTGATCGGAACCAGCGGTGTCGCCACCGTCGATGATCACAAGTACGTGCGGCCCGCCGACCTGGGACGATCCGCCGCTGGCGTTGAACCGGGGCCGGCTGGCCAGCACGTCGTCGAGCATCGCCTCCAGGCCGGTCACCGAGGACGACACCAGCCGCAGTTGACCGAGCGCGTCCGTACGCGACGGGTGCAGCGCGTGCGGCAACCACTTCGTCCACTCCCAGTCGGCCCGGCGCTCGGCTGAGACGCAGACCGCGACGAGCATGTCGTCCGGGGCGTGGAAGGCCGTCGCCTGGGCGAGCAGGGCCCGCACCAGGCCCCGGGCGGCGTCGATGTCGCCGCGCAGGTGCACCCGGGCGAACCCGTTCAACGCCATGGTCACCGGCAGGTCCGGCACCTCGCCGTACGTGGTGAGGAACCGCCGCAGCGCCAGCGCGCACATCGGCTCCAGCTTCTCCAGCGACGTGGCCGGTGGCGGCACCAGCGGAGTGGCCAGTTCCTGCGGCCCGAGTCCGATCCGGACGGTGGCGAAGTCCACATCGCCGCGTCGCCGTTCCCACAGCCGGGGCCCCAGCGGCAGGGACCAGAGCGTGTCCGGATCCGGGTGCCGGTAGAAAGCGGCCTCACGCTGCCGGCGGACCGTCTTGAGGACGCGTCGGCGTTGCCGCGACAGGTGCGCCATGTACTCCCGGCGCTTCTGCAGCATCTCCTGCTTGCTCGGGCCGCCGGAGTTGTTCGTCAGCTGCGCGCCGAGCATGCCGATGGCGGAGAGTCCGAACAGGCCACCTGTGACATAGCCGAGGGTCGACCCGCCGCGACCGGCGAACATCAGGGCCATCGCGAAGGAGCCGGCGAGCATCGGCAGCAGCATCATCATCTGCCCCCACGCCTTACCACTGGGTGCAGGCACCTCCGGTGGCGCTTCCAGGAGCACCTCGCCGGAGGGATACTCCGGTTCCGGCTGTCGGGCGGGTCGTTTGACGACGACCGTGCTCACGTGACAGACCTCCGTTGCCTCTCCTGGGCGTGGTGGTCACGCCCGGCACCCCCGCACGCTCGGCCACCGCCGCGAACCGGCACCCCGCGTCACCGGCACATGGTAGGTAGCCTTCTCCCGTCAGGACAGCCGCGGGCCGCATCGGCCCGCTCCTCGTATCGAGGGGTCGTCAGTGGTCACCCAGGCCGGAACCGGACTCGCGCGTATCGCCGTCGCCGCCCCCAAGCGGCGACTGGATCTAGCCCTGCCCGAGCATCTGCCGCTCGTCGGGCTGCTGCCGGCGGTGCTGCGTCAAGCCGACGAGGAACCCTCGGACGGCACCGCCCACGGTGGCTGGGCGCTGCGCCGCAGCGACGGCAGCGCCGTCGATCTGACGCGTACGCTGGCCGCCCAGAACGTCCGCGACGGCGAGACGCTGCACCTGGTGCCGCGCCGCACCGAGTGGCCCGAGTTGGCGTACGACGACCTGATGGAGGCCGTGGCCGACGGTGCCCGCCGCCGTGGCGTGGCCTGGACCCCGTTCGCCACCCGGTTGACCGGCCTGATCGTGGCCGGCGTGCTGCTGCTGCTCGGGCTGGCCGTGATCGTCACCTCCGAGCAGCCCGGTTGGCTCGGCGGTACGGTGGCCCTCGGAGCCGCCACGCTGCTGCTGATCGGCGGGATCGTGCTGTCCCGGGCGATGGCCGACTCCCTGGCCGGTGCGGTGCTCGCCGCCGCCGGCCTGCCCTACGCCTTCGTCGGTGGGGTGCTGGTGATCGGCACCGGCGAGTCGGTGTGGGCGTTGGGCGCACCGCACATCCTGCTCGGTTCGGCGGTGCTGCTGCTGTCCGGGCTGCTCGGCCTGCTCGGCGTGGGGGACGCGACCCGGGTCTTCGTGGCGGCGGTCTTCGTCGGGTTCTGGGGCATGGTGGGCGGGCTGCTCGCCCTCGGCTCGATGGATGCCGCTCAGGGCAGCGCCGTGGTGATCAGCGCGGTCGCCCTGCTGCTGCCGGCCATGCCGCTGCTGTCCGTGCGACTGGGCAAGATGCCGATGCCGGCGTTGCCGCGTACCGCCGACGACCTGCTGCGCGACGAGCCGCAACCGAAGCGGGAGGTGATCTACCAGGCCACCGCCCGAGCCGACGAGGTGCTCACCGGCATGATCTTCGGCGCGTTCCTGGTCACCATCGGCTGCCTGGTGGTGCTCACCGCGACCGGCACGGTCGCCGCGCTGCTGCTCGCCGCCGTGATCTCGCTGGGTTACCTGCTGCGGGCGCGGCTGGTGACGACCGTCCGGCACCGGGTTCCGCTGCTGGCCGTCGGTCTGGTGGGCCTCGGCCTGCTGCCGCTGGTGGGTGCCGCCGACGCGTCCACCGCCACCCGGGTGCTGGCCGTACTGCCGGTGGCGCTGGTCGCGGCCGGCATCTCGGCCGCTGCCGGGCTCGCCTACAGTCGGCGTGCCCCCTCGCCCCGGCTGGCCCGGCTCGGCGACGTGCTCGACATCCTGCTCCAGCTCGCGGTGGTGCCGGTGGCCTGCAGCGTGCTGGGCCTGTACGCGTTCATGCGGGCGATCAACGGTTGACCGGCAGGTCACCAGTCGAGGTCGCTCGCCTCGGTCATCTCGCCGCCCCGGATCAGGTTGACGACTGCCGAGTCGAGATCCGGGCCGACGAGGAACTCGTCGGCCCAGTGCAGCAGGAAGACCCGCCCCTGGGCGTCCATCACCAGCTCGGACGGGCCGTCCTCGTTGTTGCCGATCGGATAGACCGGAATGCCGTACTCCTCGGCGAAGCCCCGCGCCCCCTCGGTCACCACCCCGCCCCGGGTGGGATGGAGGTAGCTGGTGAAGCCGGCACCGGCTCGGCCGGTCCTGCCGAACTGCGGCAGCGTCAGGCCACCGAACTCGACAAGCGCCGCCCGCGCGGCCGGCGGGCAGTCGAGGCCGGCCAGGTCGTCGGCGAACCGGACCATCCAGTGTTCGACCGCCGAGCTGACGTCACGGCCGGGAAACCAGCCGGCGGACTCCAGCACATGGCGTACGTCCGGCGGGAACCGCCCTTCGGCGGCGCGGCGACTCGCGTACCGTTCGGCGATCGTCTGCTCGGGCAGGGACGGCCACTGGGACACCTCGCCGGTCTCCCGGTCGATGACCGCCCGGGGGTAGCCGGTGGCGGGCGGCGGAGCCGGCGGCCCGTCGGTGGCGGCAGGCGTCGGTTCGGCTCGCCAGGCGACATAGCCCAGGTCGAACTCGTGCAGGAAGACCTCGGGAGCGGGCCCGGGGCGACCGGCACCGGCCCACTGGCGGGCGATCTCCAGGGCCTCGTCGCGACTGATCATCGTTGCGCTCCTCGGGCTGCCGTGGTCGACGTCAACGGTCGGCGTCGAGTGCGGAGACCGGCTGGCTCGACATCGTGCCTATGGTAGGCACCGCGGTCCGGCGGTCGTGACCGCACGGCGTACGCCAGGGGGAGGGTGCCATGCCGTCGCGGCGGGATCAGGTCCAGTCGTACCAGTTCTTCGTGCAGCGGATGACCTCCGCCCTGGTGGCGCGGGAGCCGGACCCGGAGGCGGCGCCGTTTCGCCGGTTGGGTGGTGCCGGCTTCGCCAGCGTCATGGTGGCGGTGCTCTGCCTCGCGGCGGTGGGCGTGTACGGGCTGCTGCGCCCGGGCGGGGCGACAAAGTGGAAGGACGGTGCCGGGGTCATCCTGGAGAAGGAGACCGGCACCCGGTATCTCTACCGGGAGGGCCGACTGCACCCGGTTGTCAACTACGCGTCCGCCCTGCTGGCCCTGGAGTCGGCCGCCCCGACGGTCTCGGTGTCCCGCAACTCGTTGGTCGGTACGCCTCGCGGTCCCCGCATCGGCATCCCGGACGCGCCGGACGCGTTGCCGGCACCGAGCCGGATCCTGGACGGGCCGTGGACGCTGTGCACCCAGCCGGCTCGGGACGCGGCCGGCGGGATCGTCGCCACCACCGTGCTCACCGTCGGTCGGGCGCCCGTCGGTGGCCGGGAACCGGGCGACGCCGCGCTGCTGGTCCGCGACCGTAAGACCAAGCGCCTGCATCTGGTGTGGCGCGACCACCGCTACGAGATCCGCAACGAGAAGGTCGTGCTGGAAGGTCTCGTGATGACCGCCGAGCCGGTGGTGGAGGTCGGTGGGGCGTGGCTGAACGCGTTGCCCGCCGGTGAGCCGATCACCCCGCGACGGGTCACCGACCGTGGCGCTGCCTCGACGGCGCTGCCGGACGCCCGAGTCGGTCAGGTCTACGTGGTCAAGAGCCAGAACGGCAGCCGCCAGTACTACATCGTCGAACGGGAGCGGCTGGTCCCGATCACCCCCGTCGAGGCGGACGTCCTGCTTGCCGACGGCGAGACGCAGGCCGCGTACCCGGACGGGACGAAGCCGGCTCCGATCGACCTCGCCGCCGGTACGGCCGCCGCCGCACCGAAGGCGTCGGCACCGCAGCAGGGGCGGCACCGCGCACCGGAGCAGCGACCCGACATCGCCCGGTTGAGCGGGAGCGACCCGGCCGTCTGCGCGGCCTACCAGCCGGATCAGGACGAGCCGACGGTGCTGCTCGACGCCCAGGTCGAGCCGGTACGCGAACCGGTGCGCACCCGGGAGCAGACCGGCAGCGGCATACCGCTTGCCGACCGGGTGGTCATCGAGCCCGGCTACGGTGTGCTGGTCGCCGCGCTCTCGTCGCCCGACCAGGACGGCGGCACCCTGAACCTGGTCACCGATCTGGGCTACCGCTATCCGCTGGCCTCCGAGGGGGTGCCGGCGATGCTCGGTTACTCGGGGTTGCGGCCGATCCGCCTGCCCGCCAGCCTGGTGGTTCGCCTGCCTGCCGGGCCGGCGCTCGATCCGACCACCGCGAAACAGGCCATCGACCCGGAGTGACGAAACCAGCCACATAGGAGCGGCACCCCTGGCCCGCGGTCTAGCGCGGGCTCGACGCAACCCGATACCGTTTCAGTGACGATGGTGCGTAAGCGCTGATTGACAGACCGCCCCCGGTGTCGCGGGGCGATCCAACGAGGACGGGGGTGACTTCCGCCATGTCGATGCGTACCGACACCGGCTTGATGCTGAAGACCGAGGGTGACGTCGATGCCGTCGCCGATCGGCTCACCAGCAACCTCAACGGGCTGATGGACCAGCTCGCACCGCTCTACGACCAGTGGAAGGGTGCTGGTGCGGGTTCGTTCCAGCAGGTTCGTGAGCGGTTCGACCAGGACATGGCCCGGCTCAACGTCGCGCTGCGCGCGATCGCCGAGGCTGTCGGCTCCGCCGGTAAGGACTACGACGTCAGCGACGAGGAGATCCGGGCCGACATGGACAGCGCCGGTGCGACCGCCGGCCAGATCACTGCGGCTCTGAAGCTCTGACGGGGGGATCACGATGGAAATCCGGTACAACTTCGCCGGTCTGAACGCGGCGGCTGACAGCTGCGGCAGTTCGGTCCGCAACATGACAAGCGAGCTGGAGGGCCTCAAGTCGGGCATCGCTCCGCTGCTGGCCACCTGGGACGGCGACGCCCGCGAGGCGTACTTCCAGCGTCAGCGCGAGTGGGAGTCGGCCGCCAACGACCTGCGTGACCTGCTGGGCAGGATCGAGCGGGCGTTGCGCGAGTCGGCGGGCAAGATGCAGGCCCGCGAGGCGGCCAACCGCGCCAAGTTCGGCGGTTGAGTCACCCGACCGCTGCACCCGATGGCCCGGCCGATCGCCGGGCCATCGTCGTCCGCGCCGCCGATCGTGCCGCTGGCGCGGTCATTCCCGTGAGGTCGAGGTAGGCACCCGGAAGAAGACCTCCTCCGGCTCGTCGATCTCCGGCCGGTCGTCCGGTGACGCGGCGGGCCGGGTGGGCCGCCACCGGGTACGCCGCCCGCGCGGCAGCAGCGCCGCCAGCACCGCTACGCCGACCGCGACAGTGGCCAGGCCCAGACCGATCCAGAGGGCCAGCCGGCCGAACAGCGCCCAACGTTGCTCGCGGGCCTGTGCCGCCGCGTCCAGGGGCACCTCGGGCAGGGGCGGCTGTGCCACCGGCTTCGCGCTTGTCAACCGTTCGGTGACCGCCCGGTACGGGTTGACCACTCCGCTGCCGTAGCCGCGTGCCGCGTCGCCCCGGGCCGGGTCGGCGGTGGCCAGGATCCGCCGCGTCACCTCCTTCGCCGACAGGTTCGGCTCGGCGGCGCGGATCAGGGCAGCCGTCGCGCTGACCATCGGGGTGGCGAAGCTGGTGCCGTCGTAGGCGGCGTGCCCGGTCAGCCTGGTCGCGGCGACCACCGCCCCACCCGGCGCGACGATGTCCACGTACGGTCCGATCTGGGACTGCCGGATCCGGGCGCCGTTCTGGTCGACGGCGCCCACTCCGATGACCCCGTCGTAGCTCGCGGGGTAGGGCACCGGGTCGGGTCGGGCACCGTCCTGATGCCGGTTGCCGGCGGCGGCGACCAGCACGACGTCGTTGTCCACCGCGTACCGGATGGCCCGCTGCACGTCCGGGTCGGGGCGGTAGAGCGTCACCGACATGTTGATCACGTCGGCGCCGTCCTCGACCGCGCGCATGATGGCCTGCGCGAAGACCGCGCCGCCGACGGTGGCCCCGGCGGTGTCCGTGCTCTCGTTGGCGTTGCGTTCGCTGACCCGGATCGGCACGATCGTGGCATCCGGCGCCAGGCCGTGGAAGCCGACCCCCTCCTGCCGGGCGGCGACGATGATGCTGGCGACCGCCGTACCGTGCGAGACGCAGTCCACGTCACCGCCGGGTGCATTACGCAGCGCGTCGAATCCGCTGTCGACCCGGCCCGTCAACTGCGGATGGCTGCTGTCGGTACCGGAGTCGATCACCGCGACCCGTACCCCGGCACCGGTGCTGAACGGCCACACCCGCTGCGGCGCGAGCCACCGCTGGTGCCAGGGCGTCTCGGTGTTGACCTCGCCGGGATCGCTGGGATTCTGACAGATCTCCGGGGCGGCGTGCGCCGGCGCGGGAGGCGTCAGCGTCGTGGTCAGCAGCGCCCCCACCAGGGCGAATGTCGTGATAGGACGGCCGCGGGCCATGCTGCTCACCTCCGGTGCGCCGGTGCCGGTGAATCCTAACGACCCCTTGCCCATCCCCTGACGGGGCGCGCATTCAGTATGGTCGAGTCGTCATGGGCGCGAACGGGGGAGGGACACCGCCATGGACGTGCAGGCGCTGCGTGCCCGCGCCGACGAGCTGATGGCTCAGTTCGAGCGGATGCGTTCCGGGGTCGGTGACCTCCAGCAGCAGCTCAAGGCCGTGCAGGCGACCGTCACCTCCGAGGACGGTCTGGTCACGGTCACCGTCGGGCCGCGCGGTCAGGTGACGAAGGTCGAGTTCGATTCGCGCATCTATCGCCGACCGAACTCCAAGGAGCTGTCCGCCACGGTCACCGAGACCATTCACCGCGCCACTGCGAAGGCGATGGCCGACGTCGAGCGGCTCATGCGGCCGTACGTGCCGGACAGCCAGTTCCAGGCCTACATCGACCACGACCTCGACGGCATCTTCCGTCAGTTGGACAGTGACCTGCCCGGGGAGGACAAGCGATGACCGAGCTCCGCGAAACGTTCGTCAAGCCGGATGCCGCCCTGGAAGGGGCCAGCACCCTCAGCGCCGCCGGTGCCCGGCTGGCCGCCCGCTGGAAGGGCCTGGCCGGCACGATCAACACGCTCAACGGTGGCCACCCCTGGGGCGACGACGAGCCGGGCCAGGCGTTCAACAAGGACTACCTCGGTGGCGAGCAGCCGGCGCAGAAGGTGCTCGACCTGGCCGCGGGCGTGGTGCCCGTGGTCGAGCAGATGGGCCCGACGGTGAAGGGTGCTGTGGAGGGCACCGTCGACGTCGACGACATGGTCAAGACGCTGTTCGGGGGCGAAGGCAAGTAACCGCCGGCAGCTGACGGTCGAGATCGGATAGAGGGGCGCGCGCCGGTGGCGGTACCCAATCCCAAGCACTCGCTGGGCGAGTACGGCTGGGTCTGGGACGCCATCTGCTGGGTCAGCGCCGGTGAGGCGTGGCCCAGCGGCGACGAGGACCGGATGCGCGAGCTGGCCGATGCCTGGCAGTCCCTGGCCGACCTGGTCGGCGAGGTACTGACCGAGGCCGACCCGGCGGTCATGAAGATCCTGCAGAGCTGGGGCGGCGGGGCCGGCGAGGCGTTCGGTGCGCTGTGGAACCAGGTCGGCGTCGACCCGAACACCGGCCTGCCGCTGATCCAGGAGATCGCCGCCGCGTACGCGTCCGGCTGCGACCAGGCGGCCCTGGAGATCGAGTACGCCAAGCTGACGGTGCTGATCGCCGTCATCATCACCGTCATCGCGGTCTTCGTCGCGTTGCTGATGGCCTGGCTGGGCGGTGTCTCGGCCGGTGCGATCCCGGGCATCCTGGCGGCCGGTCGGCAGGCGGTCACGGTCGCCTTCCGGCGGCTCATCGCTCAGCTGGGGCGGCAGTTGCTCACCCGGGCGGGACTTCAGGCGGCGCTGCGGACCGCCGGCGGTCGGGTCGGGCAGATCGTCACCAGTCAGGGCTTCCGGCAGGGCCTCAACCGGCTCGGTCTGGAGCTGATGGAGGAGATCGGCGAAGAGCTGATCATCGACGTCGGCGCTCAGGCGTACCAGATGCGCAGCGGCGAGCGGCGGCAGTGGGACGGCAACCGGACGCTCACCGCGGGCGTGGGTGGCGCGTACGGCGCCGTGCTCGGTTCCGGCATGAACTGGGCCGGCCGGCGGGTGGCGCCCAAGATGCCTGTCTCGTTCAGCCCGTCCCGGTTGTCCTTCCCGGGCAGCGGACTGGTGCGCTGGGGCAGCACCAGCATCGCCTCGGGTGCCCAGAACGCGCTCATCTCACCGGCCGCGAGCGTGCTCGCCAACGCCAGCGTCAACCAGCAGCTCGTGCTCCCCGGCGCGGACGCCTTCCTCGGCGGGTTCGCCAGCGGTGCCGGCCGCACCGGCGCGACCCTCGCCGGTGGTGCCACCGGAAACCTGGGTGCCAAGGTCACCAACCTTGGTCTCGACCGGCTGAGTGGGACCACCACCCCCGGTGCCGGCCTGGGCGCGGGCCTCAACCCGTCCCCCGGCATCGGCAACGTGGACCTCGGCAACCTCGGCAACACCAGCACGGATGGGGGCTCCTCCGGCACTTCCGGCCGCGGCAGCAGCGATACCGACACCGGTACGGTCCAGGACAGCGGCGGCACCGTACCGCAGAGCGGGGCGGGTTCCATCAGCCTCGCGCCGTCGGTCGACCCGACCGTCGTCGCACCGGTAGACGGGGCCACTTCGACCAGCGGTCCCGCCACCACGACCGAGGGTGTGGACCTGGCCAGCGGTGCCAGCGACCCGACCTCCACAGATGTCGTGTCGCGCGGTGACGAGTCCGGCACGGCTGGACGCGACGACGCGGCCACCACCGGCGGCCGGGTGCCCACCGACGGCACCCCGGCGACTGCCGAGCCCACCGGGGACACCAACCGGGACAGCACCCCGGGCGACCCCACGACACCGGTCGCGGACACACCCGCCGACCGCGCCACCTCCGACTCGACCGAGCAGGCCGGCCCGGCGGAGCGCGCCGACAGCGGACCGCCAACCGACCAGCCCGCCGCCGGGGCCCCGGACACGGCCACCGACACCACCGGCGACCGGGCACAGAGTTCCCCTGTCGACAGCCCAGGCGACCGGGCACCGGGTTCCGCTGCCGACACCACGGGCGACCAGGCACCGAATTCTGTCGACACCACGGGTGACCGGGCTCAGAGCGCGACTGTCGACGGCACGGGCGATCGGGTTCAGAGCGCTCCGGTAGACACTTCGGCGGGGAATGCCCGAACTGTGCCGGTCGATGCCTCGGGCGACGGTGCCCGGAGCGTTCCGGTCGACGCCTCGGCTGGTGCCGGTCGTACCGTCGGTGTTGGTCCGGTTCCGGACTCCGGTGTCGGCGCGAGCGTCGATGGTCCCGGTGGCCCGGCCGTCTCCGGGGTTGATCCCCTGGCCGCGGAGATCGCTCCCGCTGTGGTGCCGGGTGCACCACCCGCGAGCCCGGTGGCGGGACCCACCCCGGGCAACGTCACCCCCGCCACCACGCTGAACCCGGCGCAGACCACCGCCGTGCCGTCCGCGACCACCCCAGCCGCCACCCCGACGGCCCCCGCGCCCACCACCCCGACGGCCCCCGCGCCCACCACCCCGACGGCCCCCGCGCCCACCACCCCGACGGCCCCCGCGCCCACCACCCCGACCTCCGCACCCGGTACGCCGACCGCCGGCACGTCGACCACGCCCACAACGTCGACCTCGCCCACGTCGACCACGCCCACGTCGACCACGCCCGCCACCGGCAACACCGGTACGCAGCCGACCCCGAGGGCACCGGCCAACACCACGGCCCCAAACTCGGCGGGATCGGTTTCGCTGACCCCGCCACCCAGCGCCGCCCCGATGACCCAGCCCGACACCGGTCCGGCGGTGCGGCCGACGGCACCGGCCGAGACGGCAGGCACCGATTCGGCGACCACCGCCGCGACCACCGACCCGACGGTTACGCCCGCCTCCCCGGACGGTGCCACGGATCCTGCGGCGCGCCGGGCGGACCAGGCCGACCAGTTGGCCACCGGCGGGCCGGTCGTCGTCGCGGTGCCGGGCAGCACGGGGACGCTCCAGGCTGGTGGCCCGACCGCGCCGGACACCGGCCGGGGTCCGGTGAACCCGGACACCCTCCGGCGGTCCGAGGGGCCGACCGGCAACGGCACCCACAGTTGGCAGTTGGCCCCCACTGCTGTGGACGGCGACCCCACCGGCCCGGACGCGGAGCAGGCTCTGATCGAGGCGTCCCGGACCCTCGCCGAGGCCGCCCGGCGGGCGGTGAAGGACGGCACGATCTCCCGGGCCAAGCAGCCCGGCACGTCCGGTGCCCTGCTGATGCCCGACGGTGGCATCACCACGCACACCAGCATGACCGTGGACAAGGGCACCAAGCCGCCGACCCAGCCGTCCGTGCACCCGCTCGCGCAGGCCGCACTGGATCGCACGAAGGCGGCACTGCCGGACGGGACCGGCAGCGGGCACGGCAAGTGTGCCGAGGTGGCCCTGGTCTCGGATCAGCTCTACCGGCTCGAAACGCAGTGGCGCGAGGCCGGTGAGCCGGGCTCCTTCGAGCAGTACGCGCTGGACGCCTTCAACGGTGCCAAGATCCTCACTCACCAGGTCAAACCGGCTCAGCAGAACGACATCGTCTACAACCTGGGGCACCACCGGCCGCCCTGCCGCTCGTGCGCACACTTCCTGCCGCAGTTCGCCATCGAGCCGATCGTGGACCCGGAGCGGGACGCCCGGACCTACCAGCCGCCGGTCCCCGGTGTGGTGGGCAACGGTCCTCCGCTGAGCGACAACCGACCGTACGGCGACCCCAACGGTCTGGTCCCCCCGGAACAGGCCGACCAGCAGGCGCTCGACGCGGCCGTGCCGCGCGATGCGACGACCGGTCGACCGCTTGTGCACCCGGATCCGCGCGTCGGATCGTGGGCGGGCCTGGTCAACGACGGCGGTCCGACCGTCCCTGGCCGCGACAACAACTGTGCCGACGTCGGGCTCTCCGTCCTGGCCACCTGGTTCGGTCGGCCGGAGGTGGCCGCCCCGACCGCCACCTCGGCCGAGGTGGAGGCGGGCAGCACGGCACGGCAGGAGCAGGCACTACGCACGGAATTCGCCCACCAGGGCACCGGCACCGCCGGCCTGGACGCCGTCGCCGACGCGCTGCGTGCGGCCGGCCCCGGCTCGGCGGCCCTGATCATCACCACCCGTCCGGACGGCAACGGCGCACACACCTGGAACGCGGTAAACCACGACGGCACCATCATCTGGCTCGACGCCCAGAACCAGCTGATCTCCGACACCGACCCGGTGCACGGCGATCCCGGCAACGTCTGGTCCATCGTCCTCGACGCCGAGGGTGACCCGCACCGCCCCGCAGCGACGGACACCGACATCCGGCCACCAGCCCCACCGGACTCGACAGCACCCGACGACACTTCCGCCACCACCCCCGACCCCAGCAGGCCCGACATGCCGGGCTCGCCGATGGAGGTGCAGCCCGGCCATGTCGATGAGCAGGGAGGAAGCCCGGCAGGTCTGGCCGGTACCGGATCCGACGGGCTGAGCGACGCCGACGCCGCGACGCCCGAGGGCGACCCGGCGGCGAGCCCTTACCTGGACGGCCTCGCGGAGCCGGATCAGGCGACCCTGCACGAGGCGCTCGCCGACGCGCAGCGCGACGCCGACCAGATCCTGGCCGACCTGCACGGTGTGAACGCCGAGGTGAACGCCCGGCTCGGGCTGACCGGGGCGGACGCGCTGAGCACGCTCGGCGAGCAGCATCGCGTCAAGGGCGCCGAGTCGCTGGCCCGCAAGTTCCGCACCGAGCTGGAGCCGCTCGGCTACGACCTCGGTTCCGCGCTGGACACCGTCAACGACGTGGTGCGGTTCTCGGTGCAGGGGCCGGAGACCGAGGCGTACGGGCCGGCGGTGGACGCGGTCCTGTCGTCGTTGGAGGCACAGGGCTACCAGGTCACCGACCTGAAGAACTTCTGGCACCCGGGTAACCGGTTCTTCGGATTGAACTGCACGCTGACCTCGCCGACCGGGCGCACCTTCGAGTTGCAGTTCCCGACCGCGACCAGCTACGCGATCGGCAAGCAGACCCACCTGCCGTACGAGGTGATGCGTGACCCGGCGCAGACACCCAGCGCCCGGGTGCACGCCTTCCTCGACATCCTCACGATCAACAAGGCGAACGGCATCGCGGCACACATGCCGGGCGGGATGGACTCCGCGCGGTTCGACACCCCGAAGAACACAAGCTTCGCGAAGTGGATGTCCTCGGCCCGGCAGGAGAGTATCCGTCAGTCGTACCTCGACTGGCTCGGGCAGCAGGGCCAGACGTTCGCCGACGTGCTCGCCGCGCGAGGATTGACGGCGTCCGACCTGCCCGGTCTGGATCCTGACCTGATGGGGGGCCCGCATGACGGCGCTGACGTTCGGCTACTTCCTCCTGCGGAGACCGGACGACCCGACGGGCCCGCCGGTCAACCTGATCGCGGAGGCGGAGAGTTCGGGGCCGACCCAGGCGGTGATCTGGGATCGTCCGACGGGCGCGTGGACGTTCCGTCCGGACGTGGCGGCGGCGATCCTGTGGGCGAATCCGGAGCGCCACGAGATCGAACGGGTCGACCGGGCGACGGCGGAACGCCAGACGGCGCACTTCACGACGGTGCCGCTGCCGACGGAGGACGAACTGACGGAGATCTGCCGCCAGGCGACCTGAGCACCACCCCTGTCGCGTCCGAGACCCCGCCGGTGCCTCCGGGGAGCGACGCGACCGCCGGCGCCACCGACGCAGGTCGGCCTGCGGTGTCGCTCGGTACCGATCGCGGGTTGTCACAGACGAGACGGATCGGGCCGGGTGAGCTCGCGCCGCTGGAGGATCCGAGCTTCCACTGGGACGTCGAGCAGGCCCTGCGAACGCCGCAAGGCCACGCTCTCTTCGCCGACCCGTCCACCAACCCGTACGGTGGACTGATCAACGATGGCGGACCGGATCGGCCCGGCCGCGGCAACAACTGCCTGGACTGCTCACTCTCGGCGTTGTCCAGCTTCTACGGCGACCCGCAGGTGTCCCTCCCCCGCTGGTCGGACGTGCGACCGGACGGCTCGATCGACACCGTCACGGGTGAGGCGAGTGGTCTCGACCGGGCAGAGTCCTGGCTCGGCGGCACCTGGGCCGGCGGCCCGGCCGGACTTCCCACCACGCCCGCTGAGCGCGCTGCGGCGGTCAGCGCACAGTACGCCCGACTGCATCAGCACATCGCCGAGGCCGGCCCCGGCTCAGCGGCCTTGGTCGTGGCCGAATGGGTCAAGCGGGATCGCCGCACCGGAGACCTCCTCCTCGACAACGGCAACGTTCAGGTCGAGGATTCACACGCCCTGGTCCTGGTATATCCGCAGGGTGCCGAGGGGCCGGTCTGGTGGGATCCACAGCGGGGGATGACCTGGCCACAACCCCCGACCGCGTACGTGGCGCAGACGTACGCGCTGTGGTCGATGACGCCCGCGGTGGAAGGGATTCCCGATGACGGAGGAAGAGGCGCTGACGCTGATCAAGCGCCTACTGGGTACGCCGAACGAGATCGAGCTGCATCCGTTCGAGTTCGGTTGGCTGGCGAAGGAACAACTGTCTCCGCAGGAACGGGCGGAGGGTCGGCAACTGGGCCACGGGAGCTACATCATCGACCGGAGCGGGGTGATCACAGCGCAGATGAGTCTGCCGGTGCCGCTGCTGATCATGGAGTACACCCAGGCGCGCCGGGCGGGCCGGATGACGGGTCGTCAGGTCTGGCCGACGGTGACACCGACCGACTGACCGCGACCGCGCCGTCGCTCGAGGAGAGCCGGCGGTTCGGGCCCGGCGAACTGGCGCCGCTGGAGGACACCCGCTTCCACGACGACCTGGCCGCCAGCCTGGCCACCCCACACGGGTACGCCGTCTTCGCCGACCCGTCCACCCACCCGTACGGAGGGCTGGTCAACGACGGTGGGCCGGATCAGCCGGGCCGGGGCAACAACTGCCTGGACAGTTCGCTGTCGGCGCTGGCCAGCTTCCACGGTGACCCGCAGGTGTCGCGTCCACGGTGGCCGGATCGCCTCCCCGACGGCTCGATCGACCGGCTCTCGGGCGAGCGCGGCGGCCTGGAGCGGGCCGAGGCGTGGATCGGTGGGCAGTGGATCGGCGGCCCGGACGGTCTGCCCACCGACCTGTCGGCCCGTACCGAGGCGGTGGCCGCCCAGTACGCCGACCTCTACCAGCAGGTGGCCGACGCCGGGCCGGGGGCGTCGGCGCTCGTGGTCGCCGACTGGTTGCTCCTCGACGACGCCGGCGACGTCGTCCTCGACGACAACGGTCAACCGGAGGTCGACGGCTCGCATGCCTTCGTGATCGTCTTCCCGGCCGACGCCGACGCGCCAGTGTGGTGGGATCCCCAGACGGGCACGGCGTCGGTGGACATGCCGGCCGGCGAGGTGCGGGACACCCATGCCCTCTGGGCGATGATGGTGCCTGACGGAGAGGGGCGAGTTGACCGAGGACGAGGCGTTGACGCTGATCAGCCAGTTGCTGGGGACCGGGAATCCGATAGTGCTTCGGGAGTTCGAGTTCGGCTGGCTGGCCCGGGAGAGGCTCTCGGAACAGGAACGGTCCGCGGGGATGGCAGTGGGGCAGGGCAGCTACATCATCGACCGGACGGGAGTGATCACGGCTCACTCCAGCCTGCCCCCGAGGCGGATCATGGAGGAGTACACCCAGGCGCGACGCGAGGGTCGGATCAAGGGTCGGCAGGTCTGGCCCCAACCGGAACCGAGGGCCTGACCGACCCGGACGGCCTGACCGACGCCGACTCCACCACCGCGGACGGCCGGACCGACGCCGCCGACCACAACGGACCGCCCGCACCGCCGGGCGCCGACTCCGACCCGACCCCTGCCGACGGGCCCGACCTGCGGCAGGCCGCCGCCGGTACGACCTTCGGCGGTGCGCTGCTCGACACCGATCCGGCCCGGACCGCGCAGGCCGTGCAGGAAGCGCTGACCGCCGGCCCGCTGCCCGAGCAGGCGAACGTGGACCCGGCCGCCGCCACCGTCACCCTGGACACGGCCGACGGCCCCTACCAGGTACGGATCGTGCTGGCCGACCCGCCGGCGGGCGTACCGGCCGTGCCGGTCGCCACCGTCGGGTACACCGCCGACGGTGCCGTGGTGCAGGTGTCCACCGGCGCACATCCGGACCACGTCCGGCGGGCCGTCGCCGCGATGCTCGCCGAGGTGGACACGGTCGCCCAGGAACGCGCCGTCGACCTGCGTACCGACGCCACCACCGCGCTCGCCGAGGGGGCCCGACCCGAGTACGACGGCACCCGCGTCCTCACCGCGCGGGACATCGGCCGCCTCGCCGAACTGCGGGTCGTCCTCGCCGACAGCACCGCGACCACCGACCCGGCCCGCGCCGGCCAGTTGCAGGCCGAGGCGTTGAGCCTGCTCGTCGCCTCCGGCCTGCTGGAACAGGACCCGTCGCATGCCGTGCACGGGCTCGGTGCCAACGTCCCGGTGGTCGGACCGGAGGCGGCGCAGGCCCGACTCGATCTGATCCGCAGCCACCTGGGCCCAGCGGCCCCGGCGATCGAGAACCTGATCGGCCAGGCGACCGGGCAGCAACTCGTCGCGGACCTGCGGGCCGCCCGGTCGGCGATCCGCGCCGAGGCCCGTACCTGGGCGCAGCAGGCCACCGCGTTGCGCAACGCCGCCGACCTCGCCCTGACCACCAGGGTCGACGCCACCCTGGACATCGCGCCCGAGCACGTCTTCGGCCGGCTGGTGATCGGTGGCGGTTGGGCCGCCACCGCCGACTTCGTCACCATGGGCGGCGCCGCCGACACCGGCATCGGCCTGCCGCCGGTGCTCTGCGTGTCGCAGGGCCACGACCCCTGGGCGGAGCGACAGGCCCTGCTGATGGGCCAGATCCCGTCGGAGCTGGAGCTTCCCGGGATGCCGTTCCAGCCGGCCGACCTGGCCGAGGCGGGCACCCAGTTCACGCCGTCCGACGTCTTCGCCGACGCGGTGGGCGCGGCGCGGGCGCTCAGCGGAATGCCGACCTACCAGGGCACGGCGACCGCGATCACGCCCCGCCCGGCCGACGCCGAGGGCTGGCCGGACGGCGCGAACTTCCGGGTGACCGTGGGTGGGCGACAGTTCTTCACCGCCTCCGTCGATGTCGCGTCCGGGCCCGGACCGTCCCGGGTGCCGAACGCGCCGGCCACCGCAGGCGGCCGGTACGTCGACCCGACGACCGGCTACCGGGTCGACCGGTCCGGGCCGACCCCGGTGTTCCGCGCCCCCGACGGCACCGTGGTGGATCCGGACACCCTCCCGGCGACGGTACGAACCGTCCTCGGTGCCGGCGTCTCCCACGCACCGCTGCTGGCCGACTTCGACGGACGGCCGACGGATCCCCTGGTGGTCGATCCGACCTCCGGCTACGCCGTGGACCCCACGACCGGGCAGGTCTTCGACCCCGACGGCGCGCCGGTCGACCCCGACACCCTCTCCGACGAGGTACGCGCCCGGCTCGGCCACGCGCCGGACGGCTCGTTCGGTGATCCCCGCCCGGCCGCGCCCGTCGTCGACTTCGGCGGGCAGAACCTGGCCGACGCGTACCGCCCCGGTGACCGGGTGCTCGTCTTCGGCGCGGGTGCCTCCGGCGCGTGGGACATCGAGCAGGCGGTGGCCTCCCAGGCCAGCAGCGTCGACTGGTCGGCCCGGGCCGTGCCGCCGCCACCCGACCAGCTGACCGGCGATCCCGGACACGACGCCGAGGCGCAGCTGCGGTTCAGCTTCGGCGGTGGCTACAACCGGCGCAACACCCTGCCGGAGGTCGGTGCCTATGCCGAATCCGTACGCGGCCAGGTGGAGCAGTCGCTGCGGGAGATCGTCAGTCTGCGGCACACGGTCGACGGCGGGTTCCTGGTGGAGTTCACCGACGGCAGCCGGCAGGCGTACGACCGGGTGGTCTTCTCGATCGGGCAGGCACCCGAATATCCGGGGGGCGTCGCCGACCTGCTGTCCGAGGTGGACCTGTCGCCGCTGCACGGCCCGGCCACCGCACACGACGGCCCGGCCGACGTGTTGGGTCTGCGGGGCACCAGCGGCCAGCTGCGGGTCCTCGGTGGGGCCAGCGTGGCCGGTCCGCTGTTGGCCAAGGTCGGCCCGGCGCTGCGGCAGACGATCGTGGACCAGGCCGCCGCGTTGCCGGACGATTCGCGGGGCATTCCGCCCAGCATCCGGTTCCACGCCCAGCGGATCGCCGAAGCGAACCTGGGCGCCCCGCCCGTGCCACCCGGCGGGCAGCCGACTGGCGGCACGGGCCCGGACACCTCAGGTGGGCCGTCAGACCTCGTCCCAGCGGGCGACACCGAGCAGTCGCCAACCCCACTGGATGTCGAGCCAGGGCAGCGGACCGTACCGGTCGTTGAGTTCCCGGCCGAGCGGCGGCATCTCGACAGCGACGGGCCTGCCGTCGATGTCCTGCCCGACGCCCTTGGCGACGACCTCGACGGGGTTGCCCCACAGCTCGACGTAACGCAGGGCGGGCAGCTTGCGGCTGGCGGCGAGGGCCTCGGCGCCGGCCGGCCCGACGCCACAGTTGGCCAGGCCCAGCCACCGCAACCGACCCAGGTGCGGGGAGCCGGCCAGCGCGGCGACGCCGTCGTCACCGATCGGGTTGTCACTCAGGTCGAGGGCGACCAGACGTCCCAGAGCGGCGACACCGGCGACGTCCGGCATCAGCCCGGCCGCGTCGACAAGGGTCAGGTGGCGGACGGGAAGGTGGGCGAAGACCTCGGCACCGTGCTCGACGAAGGTGCGGGCGGTCATCGTGACCAGCTCGACGAGTCCGTTGCGGACCTTCCAGTCGACGAGCAGGTCGGCGACCGGCGCGGCGAGCCGCGGGACGACTCTTCGGTACCGCAGGGCGGCGGCCCGGTCGGGCCGGGTGCCCGCCAGGTCGATGCGGATCACCGCGGCGTGGTCGGGGTCGGTGGCCTCGATGGCGTCGGCGTAGCGCCGGCGCAGGTCGAGGTCGTCGGGGTCGGCCAGGATGGCGGCGTACAGCTCGGCGGGCGTGGCCATGACGGCAGCGTATCGACGACCGGCTCGCTCACCGCCAGTGCCGTGCCCGGCTCGACCTTCCACGGCCTGGGTCGACCGGACGCCGACCCGGGCGCGGTCCTGGACGCCGCGCGGGTCGCGCTGCCGCAGGTGGCGCCGTACGCGCAGGTCGACGCGGTGGTGCCGGTCGGCCCGGACCGGTTCGAGATCCGTCCGGCCGGGCAGCACCCGCTGACCGTGCGGCTCACCGCGGGGCCGTTGGCCGACGGCGTGGTGGCCCAGTCGGTCCGCAACCCCGACGGGACCTTCACTGTCACCGTGTCGGAGCGGGCCGTGGACCAGGCGGTCGTACGGGCCCTAGCGCACGAGGTGGCCGAGCTGGTGGCGCTGAACGAGGCCGGCCGGGCGCTTGTCGGCCCGCTGGACCCGGGCAACGTACGCGGCCCGATCGACGCGTCCGGGCTCACCGCCCACGACCGGGGTCGGCTCGCCGAGATCCGGCTGCTCGCCGCCGGGTACGCCACCACCGACGCCCCGGGCCGGCTGGCCGTACGCGCCGAGATCGACGCCCTCGCCGACCACCTCGGCCTCCGCGTGGGCGACCAGGGCGTCCGGGCCCGGTGGGCGCTGCTCCCGCGCGACGTGCTGGCCCACCTGATGCAGCTCAGCGTCCCCGCCCTCACCCCGGAAGCGGTGTCGGCGGTGCTCGCCGGGGCACCCACCCTCACCGAGGGCGAGCGGGTCCGGCTGATCGACTACCGGTCCCGGCTGGCCCCCGACTTCCAGGTGCCGCAGTCGCCGGAACTGACCGCCCGGCTGCGGGAACTGGCCGCCGAGGCGGAACACACCCAGTCCGGCATGCCGCGGATGCCCGCCTTCGCAGGGCAGATCATCGGCATCCCGCCGGCACAGCTCGACCGGGTCCGCGCGGTGGACCCGCAACTCGCCGACCGGCTCGCCCGCGAAGGCGTCTACGTCGACCTGACCGGCCGCTACGACCTGCGCCCGTACATGGCGGACGTGCCGGCGATCGACCTCGGTGCGGCCCGGCCGGCGTACGACCTGAGCACCGAAGCCGGGCGGCAGGCCCAACTGCACGAGGACCGGCAGCGGTCCCGGGCGGCACTGCGTGCCCTGCGTGGCGGTCAGGCCGCGACCCTGCTCGCCGACCATGACTTCCACTACCAGGGCACCGCCCGCTGGATGGGGCTGGTGCCGGACGTCCTGACCGACGTGCTGCGCGGCATCACCCCCGTACCGCCGACCCCGGCCACCTCGGCGGAGAGCGCGTCGACGCAGGGGCCGTCCGGCGACACCCAGGTCGTGGCCGACCGGGTGACCCTGCCGCCGGATTCACCGACCACGCCCGCCCCGGCGTACGGGCCGGCGCTGGACGCCCGGACGGGACAGCCGGCACCGCTGTTCGACGGTCCGCCCCGGCGCGAGGACGTGCAGCAGGGCGCGCTCGGTGACTGCGGCATGATCGCCGTGATCGGGGCGGTCGCCGGCCACCTGCCGGACACCATCGCGCAGATGTTCCACCCCAACCCAGACGGCTCGGTCGACGTGCTGCTGCACGAGGCGAGCGGTCCGGGGCAGTCGGTCACCCCGACCGGACGCCAACTGCGGGTCACCGTCTGGCCGGACGTGCCGTTGCACGCCAACTCGAACGGTCGCAGCGCCTACGCCGACCAGTCGACGGTCGGCAGTTCCTGGGCGTCGCTGCTGGAGAAGGCGATCGCGGCGGTCGACCGCACCTGGACCGAGCAGCGCCACGACCAGTGGCAGCAGCAGTGGAGCGTCCGACCCGGTGCCGACCCGCATCAGGCCGCCCCGCTCGGCTACGCCCGCCTCGGCAACGGCAGCAGCCGACTGGTGCAGGCGGAACTGCTCACCCAACTCACCGGCCTGCCCAGCAGCGTCAGTCGACTCGATCCGACGCCCGGCCGGGAGGCCGAGGCGGAAGCCCGGTTGGCCACCCTGCTCTCCGCCGGCAGCCCGGTGATCACCGGAACCCTGCCGGCCGCCCAGTACCCCGGCAAACCGCCGTACGGACTCATCCCCGGCCACGCGTACGAGGTCGTGTCGGTGGCGAACGGTGAGGTGCAGCTGCGTAACCCGTGGAACGCCAGCCACCCCACGCCGATGCCGGTACGTGCCTTCCTGGACCTGATGAGTCCCTGGTACGGGCACGTCGAGGTGGCGCAGAGCAGCGTGGCGGCGCTGCCGGATTCCGACTTCCACGGGCAGGGCCGCCCGGCCGCCGACCCGACGGCAGTGCTCGACCGGGCGCGACTGGTGCTGCCCACCCTGGCCGACACGATCGGCGCGGACCAGATAACCGCCGTCGAGCCGGACGTCTTCGAGGTCCGGGCGGGCGGCCTGGCGCCGCTGCGGGTCCAGGTCACCACCGGCGCGCTCACCGGCACGACGGTGGCGCAGACGACCCGCAACCTCGACGGCACCTTCACCCTCACCGTCTCCGACCGGGCCGTCGACGCCGTGGTGGATCGCGCGGTGGCCCACGAGTTCGCCGAGCTGCTGGCCCGACACGAGAGCGGCCAGGCTCAGGTCGGACTCTTCGACCAGGGCACCCCGGAAACGCCCATCGACCCGGCCGGCCTCACCGCCCGCGACCGCGGCCGGCTGGCCGAGCTACGCGTGCTGGCCGCCGGGTACCCGAATGCCGACCCGAGCGCCCGGCTGGTCCTGCGCCGCGAGATCGACGCGCTTGTCGACCAGCTCGGCCTGCACTGGGGTACGCCGGACGCACCCGCCCGCCTCGCGCTGCTCCCCGCCGACGCGTGGCACCACGTCATCCGGCTGAGCGTGCCGAAGATCACGCCGGAGGCGGTGGCCGGGGTGCTCGCCGCCAACCCGGACCCGAACCGGGTCGAGCGGTTCCGGGCGATCGACTACCGCGCCCGGCTGGCACCCGACCTCCAGCCGCCCTCGGCCGCCGAGATCACCAACAAGCTGCGCGAGTTGGCCGTGCACGGGGAGCGGAGCCAGTCCTCGCTGCCCCGGATGCCGGCCCTGGCCGGGCAGGTCGTCGCGCTGCCATCGGCCGCGCTGGACGCGATCCGGCAGACCGATCCGCAGCTGGCCGACCGGCTCGCCGCCGAAGGCGTCTACGTCGACCTGACCGGCCGCTTCGACCTGCGCCCCTACACCCTCGACGGCGCCCCCGAGTTCCCACTCGACGTGTCGGCGCCCGCGTTCGACCTGACCACCGAGAGCGGTCGCAGGTCACTGCTGGCCGAGGACCGCAGCCGGGTCGCCGCCGCCTTCCGTGCCGCGTACGGGTCCAACCCCGCCGCGATGGCGGTGCTCAGCACCCACGGCTTCCACTACGTGACCGACGCGCGGCTGATGGCGCTGGTGCCGAACGCGCTCACCGACGCGCTGCGGGCGATGCTTCCCCCCGACCCCAGCACCATCGTCGATGTCGAGATCGAGGTCGAACCGACGGTCAATGGCCGCGAGGTGGCCGTGGTCGCCGACCGGGTCACCCTGCCCGACCCCGACCCGAACTCTCCGGTCGGATACGGCCAGGCACTGGATCTGCGGACCGGGCAACCGGCACCACTCTTCGACGGCCCGCCGCAGCGGGAGCAGGTGCGCCAAGGCGCGCTCGGCGACTGCGGAATGCTCGCCACCATGGCCGCTGTCGCCGGTCACCGCCCGGATGCGCTGGCCCAACTCTTCCAGCCGAACCCGGACGGCACTGTCGACGTGCTGCTGCACGAGAGCATGCTGCACGGCGGTACGTCGACTCCCACCGGACGGCAACTCCGGATCACCGTACGGCCGGACGTGCCGCTGCGGACCGACCCTCCCGGCAAGTCCGCCTACGCGGACCGGTCGCGGAACGGTTCGGGATGGGCGTCGGTGCTGGAGAAGGCGCTGGCGGCGGTCGACCGGACGTGGAGCATGCAGCGTCGCGTCGCCTGGCAGCAGGACTGGACCGCCTGGCACTCCAAGGACGACCCGCATCGGGCGGCTCCGCTCGGCTATGCCCGGCTGCATGTCGGCAGCACGAGTGATTTCCAAGCCGAGCTGATGACCCAGCTGACGGGTGCACCGAGCCGGACGTCGCGCTTCGACATTAGGCCAGGGCAGGAAGCCGCCGTCGCTGCTCGACTTGCCGCCCTCCTGGCCGCTGGAAGCCCGGTGATCGTCGGCAGCTTGCCTCAGAAGAGCTACCCACCGGGACTCACCAACCTGCCGTTCGGGCTCTACGCCGAGCACGCCTACGAGGTGGTGTCCGTGACCAACGGCCTGGTGCAACTGCGCAACCCGTGGGGGAGTGAGCATCCCGCGCCAATGCCGGTGCGGGACTTCCTGAACCTGATGTCGCCGCACCACGCCCACCTGGACATGGGTGGCACGAGCAGCGCCTCGCAGACCGTCTCGGTGACGAGCCCGGATGTCCCGCCGACCCCGCCGACCGCGCCGGTCCCGCCGGCGATGCCGCTGACGCCGTCGGTCCCGGTACCCCGGTCGGCGGAGCCGGCGGCCAGGGCCGCGAGCGACAGGCCGCGCCGGCACACCCTCGGCCGTACCGACCTGGAAGACGAGCGGGCCGACATCAGCTACCTCGCGCTGCTCGACGGCAGCGGTACCGTGATCGGCTTGAGCGTCCTGCTGTCATCCGGAAACGGCCAGCGTGAGGCCCGCTGGACGACAAGCGGAGAGCCGGGCATCGGCGGGTCGGTGCCCGTCGGTCGGGGGGAGGCCGAGCGGATCGCCCGTGAGGTGCTCGGGTTTAGGCTGCCGGAGGAGTCCGCGTTGCACGAAATGATCGACGGCTGAAGATGCCGGCCGCAGGGACAGGGGGACAGCCGTTGCGATCCTTCACCGCGAAAACCGCCATCCGTAACAACATCCCCACCGACATCGGCCCGGCCCGCCTCGGGGCGCGCTGGGTTGACGTCGGGCCACCAGTGCGTGCCGAGATCGTGGTCATGCCGGAGTGGGATGGAGACGTCTCACGGTACGAGGTGAGGCTCGGCGAGACCTTCCCGGTGGGCGAGGAGACCTGGCGCTTCGCGGATCTCGACATGACCAGCGAAGACGCGTGGCAGATCACGATCCGTCGGGTCGACGAGGACGAGGTGATGGAGCCGCCCACCGGTCACCTCTGGAAGCCGGCACGGTTGCGCCCGTACGGCGAGCTCGACGAGGCGCAGGTCCAGTCGGTGGAGGCGGCTCTGGGGCACCCGCTCCCGGCGGACTACGGCAACTGGCTACGCCGGAACAATGGCGCGCAACCCGAGGTCGAGCACCATATTCCCGGTAAACCGTTCTCGCTGCTGCCCGAGCGTCCGCTGTTCGGGGTGCACCCCCAGTACCCGCCCTTCGACCTGGTGCACGCGCAACGCGTACATCGGGATCCGTGGCTGTCGCGCGACTGGTTGGTGATCGCGAATCCGTTCGGTGGGCTGCTGGTGGTCCCCGCACTGACGGACATCCCAAAGATCTATTTCGTGCACGAAATGGATCTGCTGGGTCCGCCCGGCCCGGCCGGCTCAGCCGTACGGGAGCAGAAGCTGCGCGCGGTTGCCTGGTCGATGGGCGAGTTCCTCGGACGGTTGACCCCGAAGGAGCTGGACGACCAGCCGCCGGTCCAGATGTTGCCGCCCGGCACCTTCACCGACCCCCGCAACTACCAGGACAGGCCGTTCTGACCAGGTCCGCCGTCGCGCCCAGCCGGGAGAACCGGGAGACAAGCGTTGCGCTCGTTCACTGATGTCGCCACCATCGCGAACAACGCCACGGCGATCCTGGGACCGGCTCGGCTCGGGGTGCGCTGGGTCGACGTCGGGCCGCCCGTACGCGCCGAGATCATCGTCATGCCCTCCTCCGGCGAGGACTCCGCCCACGAGGTCACGCTCGGCGAGACGTTTCCTGTCGGGGAGGAGACCTGGCGCTTCGCCGATCTCGTCATGTCCAGCCTGGATGAGTGGGAGGTCACCGTCCGCCGGGTGGACGGCAGCGAGGCGCCAGCCATCGGCCGACCGTGGGAGCGGGCGAGACTCAGCCCGTACGGTCAACTCGACGAGGCGCAACTCCAGGCTGTCGAGGCGGCCCTCGGGCAGCCGCTTCCGCCCGACTACCGCGACTGGCTGCGCCGGAACAACGGGGCGCAGCCCGAGGTGGACCACCACGTTCCGGGCGTCACGTTCACCCTGATGCCGGAGCGTCCGCTGTTCGGGGTGCACCCGCAGCATCCGCCCACCGACCTGGTGCCGGCGCAGCGCGTACACCGCGATCCGTGGTTGTCACCGGAGTGGCTGGTCATTGCGAGGCCGTCCGGCGGTCTGCTGCTGGTCTCGACCGCACAGCCGTACGACAGCACGGTCTACTTCCTGCCCGAGCAGGACATGGTCGGTCCCATCTCAGCGGCCCGGGAGCGCAAGCTGCGACCGGTGGCCGGGTCCATGCCCGACCTCGTCGGCCGGCTGGCACCGCTCGATGTCGCCCATCTCCCGCCAGCCCAGCTTGCCCCGTTCGGCACCGACATCGACCGGGACGGCGGGCGGTACTGACCGGTAGCCGGGTGATTACGCGCAGAGTCCTACGCCCCGACCGGCTCGGCCGGGCCGGCGCCGAAGCGCTCAGCCGAGCCGTGCGAGCAGTTCGGCGTAGCTGCCGCGAACCGCAGCGAGTCGCTCGCGCCGGAACCGGCCCGGCTCGCGCTGGTGCAACTGCCGCCCCCGGTCGCTGACGAAGGCGCTCGCGGGAATTTCGCCGCCGCCCTCCGGGGCGAACTTGCCCACCTCGTCCAGCGCGGCGACGGCCCGGGTGAGCGCGGCGCGGGCCCGCTGGCCGGCCTCACCGGCGGATTCGGCCGGCACCGATCCGGCGTACGCGTCGGCGACCAGGAGCCATTCTCCGGGGTCGAGCAGCTGAGACGGTTCGTTGCCGCCGTAGCGGAACCCGCCGCTCGTGCTTCCCGGTGTGGCCGGTAGCCGGAAGACGAACTCCCGTTCCGCGCCGCAGCCTTCGCAGGTACCGGTGTAACGGCTGGCCAGGTCACCGTCGGCCAACGCGACGACGGCACTGTGCCGGGGGAAGCGGGTCGACCCGCACGAACAGGGGTGCAGGTCCATGTAGAGGTGCGCCTCCGCGCTGGTACGGCTGAGCGGCGGATTCATGCGCTCAACCGTACCGATGCAAGAGCTTCGGCACCGCCCCCGGTGGTGCCGCTGGCATACTCGCCGACCATGGTGTTGTCGCGGAGCTGGGCGATCTTCCTCACCGGGGTCGGGGTCTGGACCTGGGTGATCTGGCCCCGCTTCGCGCTGGCCATCTGGAACGACCCCAGGTCCTGGACCAGCGGCGAGGTCGGGGACTGGCCGGCCACCGGCTTCCTCTGGGTGCACGCCTTGCTGATCGGTGCCTCGCTGGCCATCGGCACGACCGTCGGACTGCTCGGCGTCCGCGCCTGGCGAGCAGCACGCCGTCGTACGCCCTGAGCCGGTTCGATGTCTGGAAGGTACGGCGACTGCGCAGCGTCCTACGTCCCGCGCCCCCAGCCCCGCGACCCCGCTCCGGAGACCCTGAGGGGACCGTTCCCGATCGATTTGACGATCAATCCGCCCGCCGCGTAGGTTTCTCTCTGCCAGCGCGGAACGGGCGAAACGGGGCGAAAGACCCGGTGACTCCGCTCCGACGATGGCACCGGGCTTGCGGAGGATCTTCTCGGTGAGCTCGGTCCGGGTGGTGCTCGTCTGGTTCGTCGCGAGGCGGATTTGGCGGAGCGGAACCGACCGGGTAAGGTTCACGACCGGCAGGGCACCGGGCGAGCTTGCGGGAGACCGCAGCGGCCGGCCTGCCAAATCCGATGAACTGGCGAAGCGGATCTCCGCTGCGCCGGATCGCGGGTGCCGAACCGCATGAAGCGTGACGGACCGGGACACACCGGTTGACACGGGCCAGACGGTGAGGTAACGTAGTAAAAGTGCCCGGCGCGAGAGCGGCGGGTGTGAGAGTGGAACGGATGCCCCGGATGGTGGCCCTGGTGGGTTGCTTGATGGTGTGTGGTTGTTCTTTGAGAACTCAACAGGGTGCTT
>NZ_RQIV01000016.1:0-84307 GCF_003977705.1 Verrucosispora sp. FIM060022 | reverse complement strand
CGCGAGACCCCCAGCCGACGACAGATGGCCTTGATCGCCATCCGCTCCGCCCGGTGCAACCGACGGATCTCCGCCCAGTCCTCCACGCTCAGCACCTCCCGATGCTTCCGGAAGGGGTCAAAATTCAACCGGAACCACGGGGTCAGTTTTCAGGCGGAGCCGACAGGCTCACCGCCAACGCCAGTGGCGTGCCGACCATGAGGGCGGCGACGACGCCCACCACCCCCACCGAGACGGTGAGGGTACGACGCCTGCGCGCCCGGGCGACGGCGGAGTCTGTCAGGTTCATCGGAACTGCCTCCTCGGCAAGATCGGTGAGGGTGGATCGGATGAGGTCGTCGATCGGGGTGTTCATCGCTTCAGCTCCAGCACGAGTTCGGCACCGGGCAGCACCTCACGCAGCCGGCTGACCGCCCGGTGGGTCCGGCTGCGGACCGTCCCGACCGAGCAGCCGAGCACCTCGGCCACCTGTTGTTCGGGCAGGTCCTCGTAGTACCGCAGGACCAGCACCGCGCGTTGCGCCACGGGAAGGCGCAGCAGAGCTGCCCGCATGGCCAGCCGCAGGTCGGCGTGGCCGCTGTCGTCCGGGTGTTCCCGCTCGACCGGCGAGCCGACCAGCGTCTCCCGTAGTCGTCCCCGGCGCCGCCACCAGCTGACCCGCTCGCGGTACATCACCGCGCGCACGTACCCCTCGGGGTCCTCGTGCCGGATCGTCGGCCATCTGGCATACGTCTTGGCCAGCGCCGACTGCACCAGATCCTCGGCGGCATGCTGGTCGCCGGTGAGCAGGTACGCCGCCCTGATCAGGGCGGCGGTCCGGTTCTGCGCGAACTCACCGGACCTGGCTCTCGCCTTGTCGTCCAACCGCTCAGCTCCGTCCCGTACGCCTCATTCACCACCACAGACGCACGGGATCGCGCCCGCTATCCACGAAATGCTTCCTCGATCGTCGAGGCGGAACTGCTCCGGTCCGGCGACCTCGACCAGCGCATTGGCCGGCGCGCCGACCACGACCTCGGCCACCGCGGCAGCAACGTCGTCGGCTGCCATCGGTTGGATGAGCACCGGTGTGAGGTACACGGCGCAGGCGGCTTCGAATGTGTGCCATTCCAGGCGGGCCGATCCCTGCAGGTCGGCGGTGGGCAATCGGCGCGGCCTGTCCGACGTGATCGTCACGTGGGACGCGTTGACTATGGCTCCTAGGATGAGTTCCTTGGCGGATGATTCCGCCGAGATTGCGCCAACGACATCACTCCTTGGTCGGGGTTTAGGGTGGTCATCGAATGCGCGACCTCAAGAGGTTTACGGCTGACTGGGCAATCTCGGTTCTGGGCACGCTGGTCTCTCTCGTCGCAATCGTCGCCACGTTGCTGGCTGGCATCAGCGGGCCGATGAGCGTCGCCCTGGGTCTCACGGGCGTGGCCACGAGCCTGTTGTTCGGGATGATGCAGAAACTCAACGAGATCAAGGAGGAGCAGGCCCGCGCGCACCGCGAACTTGACCAGGGCTGGACGCGAACTGAGTCTGCCCTGCGCTCGGTTACCGAGACGTACGATTTCATCAGCAGAGGCGCCAACCTCGGACTGTTCGACCCCGAGGTCAAGCGGCTGGCGAAGATCGGGCAGGCCAGCCGCGCGGAGAAGCTCGATCACATCCTCGTGGAGCAGGCTGTGGCGCGGGTACGAAACACTCTGGACGACTTGTCCGGCATCGCCGACGGCCGCCTGCAACTCGACTTCACGTACTCCAATGTGCTGCTGGACTTGATGCGTTCCGCCACAACCGAGGTGCTCGGCTCGAGCCCGGCCGAGGTTGAGGACGTGTGGTGGCAGCTGCCGCTCTACCGGGAGTATCTGGAGATCCAGCGCTCGCTCATCGCCGACCGCGGTGTGCGAATCTCCCGCATCTTCATCTCCGAGAACGTGACCCCGAAACTCTACGACCTCATGGAAATTGAGGCAAATATCGGGATTAACGTCAAATGGGTGCAGAACCGCCGGATACAGAAGTCGCTTCGCGAGTCGTTTGTTGTCATCGACGGAAGGATCATGCACCGGACCGTGTCGATGTCGGACCATGACGACGACAATCACTTTTCGCAGAATGCTGCCGATATCGCGAGCTACGCCGGCAAGTTTCACCGGCTGCTCCCATTTTCCCAGGACCTGGCCGCTGTGCGGCCGCGGACATGATGGAAAGCCGGCAGCCAACCAGCGCTTGAGCCTGGTTGTTCGTATCCTGGAGTTGCTGTCTCGTCCCGACTGGAGTCGTCTGGTGGACACCGCCTGGGTGGCGGCCGAGCGCGGTGGGGTTGGCGCGCTTGAGGCGCTGCAATGCTCCGACGGCACAACCTGGCTGGTCTCCGGCGGTACCGACCACGTCGTTCAGGTGTGGCAGGTGGCGCAAGGACGGGCGACGCCGATGCACAGGTTCACGCATGCCGCTGAGGTGCTCGCGCTCGCGGTGTGGGAGGGCCAGGCCGGAGCCCGGGTGGCTTGCGCCGGCAGTGGTGGCGACGAGGGCGGTGGCTACCTCGGGGTGTGGGATCTCGTTACGGGTGCGCCGGTCGCCCAGGCCTGGCGGGCCCACGACCGGTGGATCCCGGACATCGCCACGTGGGTCACGCACGACGGGTCGGTCCGGCTCGTGTCAGCTGCGGTGGACGGCACGGTACGACTATGGGACCCGGAGACCGGCGCGGCACTGGGCGACCTGACCGTGGCCGGTTCCGGCCCGGTCAATGCGCTCGCGACGTGGACCGATCCGGCAAAGGGCGCCCGCCTCGCCGGCGGAAGCGAGGAGGCCGGGATCCTGGTATGGGACCTCGACACCGGCGCGCTGGTCAACCGACTCCCGGCCAGCCGGGTATGGAGCCTTGCCGCCTGGACCGCTCGGGACGGCACGCTACGACTGGCATCCGGCCACACGGACGGAATGATTCAGATCGTCGACCCGGAATCCGGCGACGTGAGCGCTTTGTCGTCGGCCGGGCATGCGGGCTGGGTGCACAGCCTCGCCACCTGGGTCACCACCGACGACGGCCACCGGCTGGCCTCGGCCAGCATGGACGGCACCGTACGGATCTGGGACCTGGAGATCGGCGAGCCGGTGGGCCAGCCGCTGACCGGGCATATCGGCGGGTCGGAGAGTTCGATGACGGCGTGGACGGGTCCGGAGGGCTACGGCTACCTCGCCGTCGCGGCGGCGAGTGGCACGATCCGCATCTGGGACACCGATGCCCACCGGGTGGTCGACGAGCCTCGGACGTCGCACAGCGCCGGTGTCTGGGCGGTCACGAGTTGGCGCACCTCGGAGGGACGTACCCATCTCGCGACGGCCGGAGACGGTGGGAGCATCCGGATCCGGGACGCGGACACCGGCACCGAGGTCACCGCTCCGCTGGTCGGGCACACGGCCGCAGTGTGGTGCCTGGTGAGCTGGTTCGACGAGCATGGTCGGATCCAGCTCGCCTCGGCCGGCGATGACGGCACCGTTCGGATCTGGGACCCGACTGCGGGAACGGAGCAGGCGGTCCTCACCGGGCACGCTGGCTGGATTCCGGCCCTGGTGCACTGGACGGACTCGGATGGACGGCCGCGTCTGGCCTCCGGTGGTGCCGACGGCACCGTACGGGTGTGGGATCCGGCAACTGGTGCCGCCGAGCAGATAGTTGACTGCCGCCCACATCTGCGGTGGGTCCTTGCGCTGGCCGTGTGGCCCCGGTCCGACGGGCGCACCTGCCTCGGCGTCGGCGGAGACGACGGGATCATCCGGGTACACGTTCTCGGCGACCGAGCGCGGCCGTGGCTCTCCCTCGATGGACAGATCGGCTGGGTACGGTCGCTCACCACGTGGACCGGACCGGACGGCCGGATCCAGCTCGCGTCCAGCGGTGTCAGCGGGCTCATCCGGATCTGGGACGCGGAGTCCGGCACGCCCATCGGGCCGTCCCTCACCGCACACGCCGGCGCCGTCCGGTCGCTGGTCACCTGGACCGATACCGCCGGCCGTCCGATGCTCGCCTCCGCCGGCTCCAACGACAGCACGATCCGGCGGTGGGACCTTCAGTCGGGGACAGCCGTCGGTGGGCCGATGACCGGGCACACCGGCGGCGTGTGGAACCTGGACGTGTGGACTTCGGAGGACGGCAGCCCGCGTCTGGTGTCCACGGGCATCGACGGCACGGTTCGATTGTGGGATCTCACGACCGGCCAGGCGATCCGCACCATCGAGGTCGGGCCGATCGCGATGTGGGGCCTGTCAGACGCTCCGGCTACCCGGGACACAATCGGCAGGCAGCAGCTAGCCGACGCGGTGGCCGAGCAGTTGTTCCGACCCGGTGACGCGGACCGAACCGGACCTGCGGTGGTGAGCATCGAGGGCCCGTGGGGCAGCGGGAAGAGCACGCTGATGGCGCTGGTACGGCAACGGATCTCCCGGCACCATCCGCAAGCCCAGCCCGGCGCCGGGCGTGGGGCACGGCGGCTGACCGTCGGCGCCGCGCTGCGGCAACTCGGCCGCGGCCCGCATGCGCAGCCGGCCGACCCGCCACTCAGCCCGGTACAGGGAGTCGTTACCGCCTGGTTCAATCCGTGGGCACACCAGTCCGGGGAGCAGGTGTGGGCGGGCCTCGCGAACGAGGTCATCGAGGCGGCCGGAGCCGTGCTGTACCGGACCGATGCCGAACGGGAGCGGTACTGGTTTGCGCACAACCTCGGCCGCATCGACCGGTACGGGCTGCGCCGCTTCCTGCACCGCCGGGTCATCTCACCGCTGTTCGGTGTCGCGCTGATCGTGGTCGTGGCGCAGTTGGCGCTCGCGTTCGCCGCGCTCGACCACCCGGTGCAGATCCTTGGGCACTCGATCACCGCGCCGGCCGTCGCGCTGTACATCTCGCTCGCGTTTGTCGTCGCCGCGCTGGCCCATACCGCCGCCCGGTATGCGTTCGGCGCCGTTGCGGACTACCTTCCACCGACGCTGCTGCACCGGCCGGTGCTCGACAACCCCACCGACGCCGAGGTGGCACCCGACCCGCTGCACCGGGCCCGGGCTGGCTCCCTGTACCTGTACCAGCACGACATCGGGGAAGTCATCGGCGACCTGAGTCGGGCCGGATACGAGTTGGTCGTCTTTGTTGACGACATCGACCGCTGCCGGCCGGGCACCGCTGCGGAGGTGTTCGAGGCGATCAACCTGTTCCTCTCCGGGGTCACCACCCGCCAAGGCTTGCGCGCACGGTTCGTTGTCGCACTCGATCCCGAGATCATCGCAGCGCACCTCGACAACGTGTACGCCGCACTCGGCGGATCCGGCGTCGCCCGGTACGGCGACGACCCGAGCCCGGGGTGGGCCTTTCTGCGCAAGCTTGTTCAACTCCCGGTGGTGCTCCCGCAGATCCCCGAACCAGCAGTCGGCGAGTTCGTCGACCGAATCACCGCGCCGGCCCCACGTCCGGCCTCCGTCCCGCCCACCGCCGCACCGCCCGTGCCGGCGCCGCGTTCGAAGCCGGCAGTCGAGCTCCGAGGGACTCGATCCGCCCCCGTACCTCCAGCAGCCATTCCGGTGGAGACAGTGCCATGGCGGACCATCGAGCGGCATCCTGAGGTCAGTAGCCTGATCGCGCGCCGGCTGGCCGCGCAGCCCAACCGCTCCCTGCGCGAGGCCAAACGGCTGCTCAACGTCTGGCAGCTCTACGAACGCCTGCTTGCCTCGGGCGAGCCGGTCCCCCCGGACCAGGCGATCCGTCGCGCCCGCCACCTCGTACTCATCGCCGAGATCGTCACCCGGTGGCCGGCGTTACAGCGCCCGCTGCACCGCTACCTCGACCCGACGGCCCGCGGGCTCGACCTGCTCGCGAAGACCGCCGCCGCCGACGCAGCCTGGGCAGAGGCCGTCGAGCGGCTCGGGATCGACGTGGATGTGCATGCGCACGCACTGGCCGGCCTCCGTCAACTCCTCCGCGACCACTGCGATGCTGAGCTCCTCAAGCTCACCCGAGCGCTCTTCTGACGCTGTCCGGGGTGACGTGCCGTCACTTGCGGGCAGGTAACAGGTTCGATACACAATGGCCAGTGCACCGAGCGCGCCGGAGCGAGAACCCAGTGTGATCCGCTGAGACCGATGGAGGCACGTCCATGGCGTTGACCCCGGAGGCCGGCGGTCGTGGCGATTCCGCGTCATCCGTGCCGATGCAGTCCCCGGGGCCGGTGAACACCGAGGTCGAGTGGGACAGGTTCGACCCGCAGGCCTATGTCCGGCACAACTACGCGGACCTGCGCTCCGACGACCGGGAGCTGCTCCGCCGAACCCGGGACTTCTTCGCCGCAGCGAAGCTGACCGACGCGCGTTGTGTCGACGTCGGATCGGGCGCCAACCTCTATCCGGCCCTGACGCTCCTGCCGTTCGCGCGTGCCATCGATTTGTGTGAATTGTCCACGTCGAACGTGCGCTGGCTGCGTACGCAGGTCGACGGCTACGACGAACTCTGGGATCCGTACTGGCAGGTCTGCGTCGAGCATCCGGCGTACGCGGCGCTGTCGGATCCGCGACAGCGCCTGGCTCAGGTCGGCCAGGTCTGCCGGACCAGCGTCTTCGACCTGCCGCAGCACACCTGGGACGCGGGCACGATGTTTTTCGTGGCCTGCTCCATCTCGGCCGACCGGGCGGAGGCCGAACACGCCGTCGCCCGGTTCCTGCGGGCGCTGCGTCCCGGCGCACCCTTCGCCGTGGCCGTCATGCTCGGATCCGTCGGATACCGCGTCGGCCTGCGCTCGTTTCCGGCCGTGGCGTTGCACCGCGCCGAGGTGGTGGCTGGCATCGCGGCCGGCGCGTACGACGTGACCGTCCACGAGGAGCGCCCTCGACCGCCGTTGCGCGACGGATACCAGAGCATGCTGCTGACCACCGGCCGCACCCGCGGATAGGCGCCGGCGACTGTCATGGAAGCCCCCGACCGGATGCCCCGGTCTGCCGCGTGGAACCCTGCACCATGTCCTGTGGCTCGCTGACATGCGGGTGGCAGAGCGTCTCCGGTGACACTCGACCGGCCCGTTACCATGACACTGCACATCCGTGCCGGTCATCGTGGATCACCGTGCGCACAGCAACACCAGCAATTCCGAGTCGGCGACTACATGCAGACGGCGGTGGATCATGCGGATACAGCCGCGCCAGGAGATCCTCGACATCTGGCGGGCCACGGTGCGGAGCTGCTGGGAAAAAGGCGAATGGCACTGGGGCGGCCGAAGCGGTAGCAATTCCATAAATGATGCCGAGCAACTGCTGACCTTGCTCCTGCCCGCATCGAAGATCCCTGCGCTGTCGCTCGACGACCCCGACCGCGCCGACGACGAGGTGATCGAGGCCCTCAACTCCCTCGGCGGTGCGATCGAAATACCCCGCCGGCTGGTCACCGTCATGATCGATTACTTCCGGCGGTACACCGCCGAGGACGGCACGCCCGTCTTCGGCGGCGGCGGCTACCTCACCCCCGTCGAGGGCGGCCCGGAGCTCACCGAGGAACAACGGTCCCAGGACATCGTCGACTCGTTCGCCGTCTCCGTCACCCTCACGCTGGCGACCATCGGTTTCGTCAAGGTCTACCGCAGTGCCACCCAGCGACGGGAACTGCTCGCGCAACTGGACGAGTTGGAGACGATGGCCAGCATTCGGCTCACCGCCGCCATGGTGGGCCTGCTGCGTAGCTTCAGCACCTTCGTCTTCACCTCCACCGACGAGTACGGCCGACGACTGTGCGACATGGTCAACCAGGACGAGCTACCGCGCCGGGAACTCGTCGCGGCGCTGCGCGAGCAGTTGCGAGACACCATGGCCAGTCTGCGCAGCGTGGTCATCGGGTCGGGCCGGGTAACCGAAGACCTCGACAACAGCGACATGCTCTTCGAATGCGGCTGGTCGTGGGGCATCATCGCCGGCGCCGAGGAAGTCCCCACCAGCGAGTCGATCGGCCGGCAACGCGAAGGCTCGGCCGAGAATGCCCCCTACCTCTACTTCACGGTCATCGCGATGGATGCCATCGAAGACCTGAACTCCGAACGTACCCGCCTGCTCGGCCTGCTCAACGAGGAACAACAGCGGTTGTCCCGGGCGCTGCAGCTACGCTGGGAGCTGACCCGGACCTACTGGGCGACGGTGGCGACCTTCGGCAACCGTCGGCGATGGCCCATCGAGGACATCCCGTGGCGCACGACCGACGGCGACCGCACCGACTACTACACCCTCCAAGCGACGTCGCTGGCAGTCAAGGGACTGCTCGCGGTCGGACGCGGCGGCGACGAGGAACTCGGCCGCATCGCCGCGGTCCTGGTGGAACTGGCCCAGCGGGCCCGCGTCACCCGACGCGCAACGCCCGGCGAGTCAGCGCTGCTTGTGCACACTCCCGGTAAGCGGGTCACCCTCAACGACGACACGTCCAAGCCGATCATGACGTGGGTCGTGAACGAGTTCTCCACCGTGCTGCTGCAGCGGGCGATCACCGTCGCCGGTCTGCTGAGCAACGCCCGGCGGCGCAGCGAACTGCTCGAGTTGGCCGACGAGGTGTGGGACCACCTGCTGCTGCGCCGCATTCCCGACGGCCGGCACCGAGGGCTGTGGGACCATGCCGGCGGCGCTTTCCCCGGGCTGGCTCCCAGGCCGGAAGCGCCCTCCTGGTATCTGACCGCGCGGGTCGTACAGGCGCTGGTCAACGCCGGTCAGCTGCTCTGGGATCGGCCCTTCCCGCGCGCAGCCCGGCTCTCCGGGTACGCGCAGGATCTGATCGACGAAGCGGAATACCTGTTCGACCGGGAGTTGATGCGCGGCACGTTCGCCGGCGAGGCGATGCAACGCAGCATGCGCAGCATCCGGGCGAGCCTGCGCCAGGCGCAACTGCTGGTGGACGAACGCCCGGGCACGGCGGCCGCCCTGGCGAACACGCTGCTGCTCCTGCTCAACGACGTCACTACCGGGCAGCAGAAAGCCAGCGAGGGGATCTGATGCTGGTCTTCGTCACGTCGCACAAGGGTGGCACCGGTCGTTCGGTGACCGCCGCGAACATCGCCTACCGCAGCGCCCTGTCCGGCCGTCCCACCTGTTACCTGGACTACGACTTCGGCTCGCCTACCGCCGGCATCACGTTTCAGATCCCGGACGCCGTCAACGGGGTGGAGGGCGCCGGACCCAACAACGGCGGCCTGCACCGCTACCTGCGCGGAGAAATCCCGTTTCCCGAGCAGTTGGACGTGTGGGGTAGCTCGGAACGGGCCAGCCTGCGCCAGCGACCGATCGGTTCGGGTCCGTTGGTGCTCCTACCCGGCCAGCGCAACGGCAGTGAGTTCGGTTTCACCAACGACATCGCCAAACGCTGCGCCGAGCTCTTCCTCCGACTGGAAGAGGAGTTCGACCTGACCCTCGTGGACCTCAGCGCCGGCCGGTCGTACGCCAGTCAGATGGTGCTGGCTGCCACCGCGACACCCGCGCTACGCAAGGTGGTCGCGCGCTGGTTGGTCTTCCATCGCTGGACTCCTCAGCACGTCACCGCGGCGGCTGATCTCGCCTTTGAGGCGGGTGGCATCCTCGCCATGGCCAAGGAGTACGGCCACGAGCCGGAGCGGCTGCGGGAGTCGCTGCGTTTCATCCGCACGGCAGTGATCGACTCCCGCGGCCCCGAGGTCGGCCACCTCGACCTCGCGCAGCAGGCATTCCTGCGCAAGTGCGACACGGAACTGTCGGAACTGGCCCGCCGTCGAGGTGTCGGACGCACGACGCTGCTCGGCGCGGTACCGCTGGACCCGCTGTTGCAGTGGCGCGAACAGCTCATTTCGGACCATGACGTACAAGCCAAGATTGCGAATGTGAAGACGGTGGACGCCATCGTGGAGCTGACCGAAAAGCTCTTCGACGAGACCGCATGGGAAACCGTGTGATCGACGTGGATGTCAGGTTCCAGGAGGCAGCTGCGGTGCGTCGGACAGAGAGCGTGGCGTACTCACATCTGTCGGTCGAGTTGGGCCACTTCTACGCGGACGACTTCGGCAGCGGCTGCCAGGACCTGCGGCGCAGGTTCGCGCGCATCGCCGACTGGTCACCGGCGATCCCGGCGCTGGCCCGCCAGGGACTGTCGGCCCCGCGCCAGCCGCGGATCAGCACCTGCTTCATGGTGGACGATTACTTCCACCGGTTCGGCTCACCCCGCGAGGTGATCCCACAGGTGCAGAGTGCCGCGGCAGAGCTGGGCCTGGTGTTGGACTACGTGGCTCGGGAATCCAGCTTCGCCCGTCACGGCGGCGTCGAACTCGCCCAGATGGTGGTCGACACCCTCGTGGTGGAGCCACCTCGGCACACCACCGGAAGCCGGCCCCCGCTCAGTGAATCCGGGTGGCTGTCCAACGGCATGCGCTCACCCGGGTACGTGGACGCGCCGGCGATGACCCTGCCTCGCCCCTGGTCCCCGCCGGTGCAGTCCGGTGACCCCCGGCACTCGATCTTCGTCGACATAGAGCTGTGGTCCGACGGACCGCAGACCCGGGAGTGGGCGTGCGCGCTGCTCGCATCGGTCTGGCAGATGGCCCGGCTGGGCGTGCTGCGACACCGCGGGCAGACCCTGATGCAACCCAGCCGGCTCACCGGCGAGCTACCCGCCGACTGGGACGAGTTGCCTGCGATCGTCCAGCTCAACCCGACCGCCGCGCCGTTTTGCGCGTACCGCACACTGACCCTCATGGACACCCAGTACCTGCCGGTCGAGCTGGCGGTACGGACCATCCTCGGTCAGGTGGCGGTACCGCCGGCGGTCGCGCAACAGATCACCCGGCGCGCCGGTGGTGAAGGCCTGGACCTGCCCAGCGAGCTCGTCGACCGGCTGAGTTACGTGTTCATCGGCGGGTGAGTGTGCTCAGCGTCCACATGGCTGGTCGACCGACATGCGGCTCGCCAGGTCACGCAGTAGCGCCAGGTTGCCCACACTGATCTGATCGCGGATCCAGTTCACCGACGAGTTCCACTGGCGGCTGAATCCGGGCACCTGCTCCAACCGGTCCCAGATCGGCCGCAGTCGCGGGTCGACCCGCGCGCCCGGCAACCACAGATGCAGCAGGTGCTCCAACACGGGACGCAATCGCTCGACATGCTCCTGCCCGTTGCCCGACCGGGTGACAACGGCCTCCATCAGGGAGGAGAGCGTGGTCAGCAGCCAGTCGTGCAACGCGAGGTCCTCGCAGAGACCGGCCACGGCCGCCGGCACGTCCTGCGGGGCGAGCACCAGTTCGACCGTACGCAGGGTCGGGGAGTCCACGGTGACGATGGCCGAAACCTCCCGGTCCGGCTGCTGGCCCACCTGCGCGGTCCAGCGCAGCCGGGTACGCGCCGCACGCAGCGGCGGACGCCGGTCCAGCAGGTCGGACATCTGCACCCCGTCGAGCACCCGCCCGGTGATCGCCTCCAGGTTCAGCACGTCCCTGTCATTGCCGTGCAGGAACCCCGAGGTCAGGTCGGCGCTGTCCAGCTTGCCGACCGTCTCCAGGATGCCCGGGTTGGCCAGATAGTGCGACCAGGGCTGGCGACGTTCTCCGGCGACGACCTGGATGACCGACGACGCCTGCACGATTCGGCCACCGGTGATGATGGCCCGGGTGACCACCGCGCCCACCCCCCGTAGCCTCCTCCGCCTGGCGCTGGGCAGCCAGCAGTCCACGCCGGTGCGCACATCGGGCGAGACCGCATAGAGCGACGGACGGCGGGATGTCAGCACGGCCTCGCCTTCGACCAGGCTGAGCACCTCCGAACTCTGCTCCTGAACCAGCGCCGTGCTGTGTTGAAGCAGGTTGGTGTGCACCTCACCGAAAGTGATCATGGCTTCCTCCGCATCGCCGTCCGCCCGCAATCATCCTGCGGAATGCGACCCCCGCTGATTACCCTCGCCGTGACCTGCGCCGACACCGACCCCTTTGAGGTAACGGGACCCGGCGAAAACGGAATCGACCCGCGGGTCGGCATCTGCCCTGGGGGCATCATAGGCCCGACATCGGCGGGAATCCTATGGCGGCGGAGCGTCACCGGCCGCACGAAGGTGACGACGACTGATATTTTCGATAGTGCGGACGCCAGCTACCCCTGGAGTTGCCGTTTATGAAGGTCTACCTTTCGGCCACTCAGAAAGACCTGCTGGAATATCGCGCTGCCGTACACGCAGTGGCACGCCGTCTGGAGATCGAGGACGTCGCCATGGAAGCGTACGGTGCCGACGTCCGACCACCGCTCGACCGCTGCCTGGCCGACGTACGTCGCTGCGACCTCTACATCGGACTTTTCGCCTGGCGCTACGGATTCCGCCCGCCCGGTCAGGAATCCTCCATCACCGAACTGGAGTACCGCGAGGCACTCGCGGCCGGAAAACCCTGCCTGGTCTTCCTCCTCGCCGAGGAGACCCCCTGGCCGGTCGACCAGGTCGACCGGGGCACCGACGGCGAACGAATCGTCGAACTGCGCCGCGAACTCAAGGAACGACACCTGTGCGCCTTCTTCACCAGCGTCGACGACCTCACCGCCAAGGTCACCGCAGCGCTGGCCGACGTACGCAGTGGACGCTCTCCCGCACGTGGACCCGCCGATCCGGACACCCACCTACCCGAAGCCGTACGCAGCCACTACCACAAGCAACTGGCACTCAGATACCAAGCCGTCCCGGTCGACGCCGTCTCACCACGTCCCACCATCGGCTACCTCACCGTCGGACTGCCGAAATTGTTCGTCGAGCCCCGAGTACACGAGGAAGCCCGCCCGGAGATGCCACTGGCCTGGTGGCGATGGGCCGGCACCACATCCGACGGCGACACCAGCGGCCTACCCGGCGTGGTGAACCCGGAAGAGCTCGAACGACTCTGGGAGGAGTACGCGGCCAAGGACGCGCTCTCGCTGTTCGACGTGGTCTGCGACCCCGGCCGCCGAACGATCGTCCTGCTCGGCGACCCCGGCTCCGGCAAGTCAGCGGCCGCACAGTACCTGGCACTGGCACTGGCCGGAGCCTGCGACGAACCGCGACTCGCGGCGCTCAACCAGTACCTGCCCGTGCTGATCGAGCTTCGCTCCTACGCCGCGCACCGCGGCGACGGCCGCTGCGACGGCTTACTCGACTACGTCGGCCACCGCCACCAACAGGGACTGACCGGAATCGACCAGGAGGTGCTGGAGTCATACCTGCGCCAAGGCGGCCAGGCCCTCTTCCTCTTCGACGGACTCGACGAGGTGTTCGACCCGGCCCAGCGCGAAGAGGTGGCCGCACAGATCGCCACCTTCGCCAACGAGTACCCGGGAGTGCTGTCAGTGGTCACCTCACGGGCAGCCGGCTACCAGCGACACACATTCGCCAACGCCGGGTTCGACCACTTCACCCTCGAAGACCTCGACGACGAACAGATCACCCAGTTTCTCGACAACTGGTACCGCTACGTCATGCCCACCCCAGCTGTCGAAGCACAACGGCAACGACGACAACTCCTCGACATGCTGCGCAACTCCCGAGCGATGCACGAGATCGCCGGCAACCCCCTCCTGCTGATGCTCATGACGATCGTCGGCCGCAGCCACCCCCTGCCCCGCAACCGACGCCGACTGTACGCACACGTCACCGACGTCCTCATCTCCGAGTGGGACGTGACCAAACAACTGCGGGAGAGCCACGGCGACGTACCCTCGCTGGACCTGCAGGCGAAGCGCCGACTACTGCGTCACCTGGCATTCCACATGCAGTTCCGGGAATCGGGACCAGCAGGCAACTACATCGACTCTGACGAACTGGGCCGCGTCTTCCGGGACCACCTCGTCGCGTTCTACGGTTTCGAGAACGAGCGGGCGCTCGCCATGGCCTACTCGATGATCGAAAAACTGCGTCACCGAAGCTTCATCCTGGAACGATACGGACTGCGACTGTTCGGGTTCGTACACCGCGCGTTCCTGGAATTCTTCTGCGCCGAGGAGATCGTGGACAGGTTCGAAAACGACCCCGGTGCCTGGGACCTCGACCGGCTCCGCGCCCTCTTCCGCGAACACTGGGCCGACCCGTCCTGGCGAGAGGTGCTGCGCCTCGTCGCCGGTGCCCTACCCGCCCGGATCGCCAACGAGCTGATCACCCTGCTCGCCACCGAGACCACCCAACCCTGGCCGCCGCTGAACCTGACCGCCCCGCCCTGGAACCTGGTGCTGGCCGCACAATGCGTGGCCGAAACCCCACAGCCCACCGAACTGACCGCTGCGGGTAACGCCGTGCTGTGCCAGATCGTCCTGCTTGTCGAACACGGCATCTCCGCCGACGACCCCAACCTGACGGAGCTCACCGAACAGGAACTGCTCTCGTCGGTGCGGGCACTCGGACCGAACTGGCCCGGCCGGCACACCTTCCTCAACTGGTACCGCCGCCGCGGAGTACGCACCAGCTGGCGCTCCGGCTCCACCTTTGCCACCCGGATCGCCGCAGCGCTGTCCACCACCGAGGAACACCTGGAGGAACTGCTGGTCCGGGAGCTCCAGCACGGCCGCGAGCGGCAAGCCCACCTCGCCCTGGTCGCCGGGCTCGCCGAAGCCGCCGGCCGGCTGAACGCCACCGACGGCGACCGTCACCGCTACCGGGACATCCTGATCACACAGGCCAGAGCCGAGGTCTCCACCGCCGTTCGGCAGGCCGCCGTACGGGCCCTGATCACTCACTTCGGCGCCGATGCCGACCTCATCCACGAGCTACGCGACCTCACCGACTCGCCCGACCCCGCGATCCGCGCGCTGGCCGTACAGTCTCTCGGCGGTCGGGCGGAACTCAGCGACAACATCCGCCACGTCCTGCTCCGGGCCACCGAGGACAACACCACCACGGTACGACGGGCGGCGGTCGCCGTGCTCACCGCGCGCGGCACCGACCTGCCGGACGCACCCGGCACCCTCCAGCGACTACTGGCCACGGACTCCGATCCCGCAGTCGTGCAGGAGGCGCTGACAGCCCTGCTGGCCCTGCCCGAGCACGCCGAGACCGCCCGCAGTCGCGCGCTACAGCGAATGACCGGCGACTCCCCGGACGAGGTGCGGCGCTGCCTGGTGACCAGACTGCTGCCGGGACGGGCCGGCCCGGAGCAGACCGAGCTGTTGCTGAAGCTGGCCGGCTCAGACAGCTCCGCCCGGCTCCGCGCCACCGCCGTACAGCGGTTGACGCTCGTGCCAGACCCGGACGGCCGCTGCCGGGCCCGGCTGATCGATCAGATTGAACAGGACGAGGACGCCTCCGTGCGGGCTGCCGCCGTGACCGCACTGATCGACCGGGACAGCACCGACGACGCCTGCTGGACCGTGGTGGCGCGGGCGGCTCGCGCCGACGAGGACGCCACCGTGCGCCTCGCCGCGGTACGCGCCCTGGCCGAGACCCACCCAGACCCGCGTACCGAAGAGCTACTACTGGCCAGTGCCCGACGCGACCCGACCGCCAGCGTCCGGCTCGCCGCCGTCGACCTGCTCACCGGCCGACAACTGTTCGGCCGTGCCACCCGCGACCTGCTCATCAGCCGAGCCTTCGAAGAGCGCGACGCGCTCGTCCGACTGCGGGTCACCCGAAGCCTGGCCCGGCTCGCCGACCCACCCGACCCCGCCGTACGGGAATGCCTGGCCGAACAGGTCAGCCGAGATCCCGACCCGAACGTGCTGCGCGCGGCCGCCGACGCACTCGCCCGGCACGGCGAGACCGACAGCCTTGTGGAAACACTGTGCCGGCGAGCCCGCCGGGACAGCTACGTCGGTATCCGGTTGGCCGCCGTGCGGACGCTCTGCCGATACGGCAGTCCCGACGTGGTGACCGACACGCTGCTGGAATGCGTCGAGTCAGACACCGACCCGACCGTGTTCGACGCCGCGGTCTGCTGCCTCACCGAGCAGGGGAGCGCCTCCATGGCGGTCACACTGCGACTGATGCGCCGCCTGTCCGACCAGGACCCGGCGATCCGTGCCCGCATCGCCGCCGCGCTCGGCGAACACTTCGGCACCGACCCCGAGGTTCAGGTGCTGCTCGTCGGACTGGTCCGCGACGACCCGGCCCTGGAGGTCCGGCGCCGAGCGGTGGAACAACTCGGCGCGACCCTGGCCGGCCGGGCCGGAGTGCCGGAGCTGCTGCTCCGGCTGGCCGCTGACAACGACTGGGAGATCCGCCGGACCGCATTGCTGGCACTGACCCGACACCACTACCGAGACACCCGGACTCGAGAGCTGCTCATCCGGCTCGGCCGCGAGCGGGACGACGACACCGTACAGCGGCTGGCCGGGCAACTACTCGCCACGCTGCCCGACATCACGCCCGACGACTTTCCGTGATTCAGCCCCGATCGCACATCCATGCCCGTTGCGTAGACTTTCGTCGCTCTCGGTGTCACCACCATTATCGGTGCCAGTCGCCCGGTCACTACCTTTTCGCGGGGTCAGGGCCGTCGGGTTCGGTCCCCGGTCCAGGCCGCTTCGAGGATCGCGGTCAGGCTGGCGATGTCGGTCGGGCCGGGATGGTTCTGGATCAAGCGGGTGACGCCACTGGCCATCTCCGCGAAGCGGGGGAGGTCGGCGCGGGCCACGCCGATGTCCGCCAAGGTGGGCGGGATGCCGATGTCGGCAAGGAGCCCGTCGAGCCAGGTGAGGAACGTGTCTGTGGCCTCGGCATCCGAGGCGTCGGTCACGTCGAGCCCGCACACCCCGGCGAGGACGGCCAGCCGGTCGCCGATGGCATCCCTGGCCGCGTCCAGCGCGTAGGGCAGTAGCAGCCCGACGCCCAGGCCGTGCGGCGTGTGCGTGGCGGCGCCGATGGGGTACTGGAGGGCGTGCGGGGCCGCGTTGCCCGCGTGGGAGAAGGCGAGCCCGGCGAGCATGGACCCGTAGGACATGTCGGCGCGTGCCTGCGTGTCGCCTCCGTTGCTGACCGCACGACGCAGGCTACGGGCGATGCGCCGCGCGGCCTGGAGCGCGTAGTGGTCGGTGACCGGGTTGCGGCCGAGGAACACCTGCTCCACCGGGTCGCGTGGTCCGTGGGCCCGGGGTCGGGCGGTGTAGCTCTCCACCGCGTGGCAGAACGCGTCGATGCCGGAGTGGGCGGTGACGGTCGCCGGGCAGGTGTAGGTGAGTTCGGGGTCGACGATGGCGAAGTCGGGCACGATGTGGACGCTGGAGACCCCGACCTTCAGGGCGCGGTCCGGGTCGGTCAACACCGAGACGGGGGTGAGTTCGGAGCCGGTGCCTGACGTCGTCGGGACCGCGACGAGGGGAATCGTCGGCCCCGGCACTCTCGACTCGCCGTAGTAGTCGCGCGGCGTTCCGCCGTGGCGGCGGATGACGCCGACGATTTTGGCGAGGTCGATGACCGTGCCGCCGCCGATGGCGAGGATCACGTCGGCGTCCACCTCGGCGGCGGCCGAGACGGCCAGGGCGACGTCGGTGAGTGGCACGTCCGCGGTCGCGTCGGAGAACACCTTGACCGCCTCGACCTTCTCCCGTACGGCGGCCACGATGTCGGCCACGCCCGGCTGCCCCAGAAGCACCTGGTCGGTGACGATGAGGACGCGCGAACCGCTCTCGGCCACCACTCGGGGAATGTTCTGCGCGACCCCTTCGCCCACGATCAGTTGACGTGGTCCGCGGACGGTCTCAAGCATGTCGGTGCCTCTCCGGAACGTCGGCGGCGATTGGCGGGGCGGACGTCCAGGTCACCTGCGAGACCGGGGACAGTTGACCCTCCGGGTGACGCAGGCACACGCTGAGCGGCCGGGGCAGCAGGCCGGTCACGGGAGGTCGATCGCGGCGTAGGTGAGGTCGAGGTACTCGAGGATGCCCTCGTGCGACCCTTCCCTGCCGATCCCGGACTGCTTCACGCCACCGAACGGCGCTGACGGGTCCGAGATCAGACCACGGTTGACGCCGAGCATCCCCGTGTCCAGCCCTTCGATGAAGCGCAGCGCCCGCCGCAGGTCACGGGTGAAGACGTAACCGACAAGGCCGTACTCGGTGTCGTTGGCCTTGGCGATCACCTCCTCGTCGGAGGCGAACGAGATGATCGGCGCCACCGGGCCGAAGATCTCCGCCTGCAGCATCCGCGCGTCGTCGGGCACGTCGGTGAGGACGGTGGGCGGGTAGAAGTGGCCCGGCCCGTCCGGACGTTCGCCGCCCACCAGGACCCGGGCACCACGGTCGACGGCGTCGGCGACGAGGTCGTCGATCGTGGTGACCGAGGTGGCGTCGATCAACGCTCCGACGTCCACGCCGTCGTCGAGACCATGACCCACCGACAGCGCGGCCATCCGTTCGGCGAAGCGTGCCGTGAACTCCTCGCGCACCGGTTCCTCGACGTAGATCCGGTTTGCGGCGACGCAGGACTGCCCGATGTTGCGCATCTTGGCCACCATGGCGCCGTCGAGCGCGACATCCAGGTCAGCGTCGGCACACACGATCAGGGCGGCGTTGCCGCCCAACTCCATGGAGGTACGCAGCACGTTGTCCGCTGCCTGTCGGAGCAGGATCCGCCCGACCTCGGTCGACCCGGTGAACGACAGCTTGCGGGTCCGACCGTCGGCCAGCAGCGCGGAGACCACCTCGCCGGAACGTTTGGTGGTCACCACGTTGACGACGCCCGAGGGAACGCCTACCTCTTCCATGATGCGGGCCAGCAACAGCATGGTCAGTGGTGTCTGGGCGGCCGGCTTGGTGATCGTCGTGCAGCCCGCGGCCAGCGCGGGAGCGATCTTGCGGGCGCCCATGGCCAACGGGAAGTTCCAGGGCGTCACGAACACGCACGGGCCGACCGGCTTCGGCACGGTGAGGATGCGATACCCACCTGCGGGAGCGGTGCTGTAGCGGCCCTCGACGCGTACCGCCTCCTCGGCGAACCATCGAAAGAACTCCGCGCCGTACGCCACCTCGGCCCGAGCTTCGGCCAGCGGCTTGCCCATCTCCAGTGTTATCAGCCGGGCGACCTCCTCGGACCGCTCGGTCAGCGCCCGGTACGTCGCGGTCAACAACTCTGACCGTTTCCGTGGCGGGGTCGCCGCCCACTGCACCGCCGCCCTGCTCGCCGCGTCCAGAGCGGCGAGCCCGTCGACGACGTCGGCGTCCGCCACCTCGGCGATGGTCTTGCCGGTGGCCGGGTCTTCGACGGCGAAGGTGGCCCCGCTTGCGGCATCGCGCCAAGCGTCGCCGATGCGCAGCCGCCGGTGCTCGGGGGCCAGGACGTTCGTCGGGTCACTCATCGCATCGCCTCCTGTGATCATCAACGCTGGGGCTGCACCTTGGCGCAGGCAAGGACGAGCCGGGCGCGGCGTGTCGTCGCGCCCGGCGCGGGTTACCGCCCCGCCTCGGACACCGACAGGCCGGTGTCCGCGTCGAACAGGTGCGCGCGGTCCAGGTCGACCGTGACCTGCAGCCGTTCGCCCGGCGTACCGGTGACGGTGGGTCGTGCCTTGACCTTGACGATCGTCGTCCCCACCTGGACGTCGACCACCGTCCGGTCACCGAGCGGCTCAAGCCCGTAGAGCTCTCCCGGCAACGACGCGTCCCCGCGTTGCTCGACGGACAGGTCCTCCGCCCGCAGGCCGAGCAGCAGCGGCTGACCGTCCTGCGCGGTGCTCCAGCGGGGCCGCGGCAGCGTCCACCCCTGCGCACCGACCAGACGATCTCCCTCGGCATGGCAGGCGAGCAGGCTGATCGGAGGGCTGCCGACGAATCCGGCGACCCACTGGTTGGCGGGACGCTCGTACACCTCGGTCGGTGTGCCGACCTGTTGCACCGTTCCCTCCTTGAGGACCGCGACCTGGTCGGCCATGGACAGGGCCTCGACCTGGTCGTTCGTCACGTAGATGAAGGTTGCTCCGAGGCTGCGGTGGATGCGGGTGAGCTCGGTACGCATCTCGACGCGGAGTTTGAGGTCGAGGTTCGTCAGCGGCTCGTCCATGAGGAACGCGCGCGGGCTACGGACCAGCGCCCGGGCCAGGGCGACCCGCTGCATCTCACCGCCGGACAACTGCGCGGGACGACGCTGCAGCAGACGTTCGATGTGCAGCAGGCGCGACATCTGCTCGACGGCAGCGGCGATCTCGCTGGACGAACTGCGGCGTGCCCGCAGCGGCGATGCGATGTTCTCGTACACGGTGTGTCGCGGGTAGAGGGCGTAGCTTTGGAAGACCATGGCCAGGTCGCGTTCGGCCGGAGCGTCACCGGTCGCGTCCGCGCCGTCCAGGTGCACCGACCCGGCGTCGAGCTTCTCCAGACCGGCGATCGCCCGCAGCGTCGTCGTCTTGCCCGCCCCGGAGGGTCCGAGGACGACGAAGAAGGCACCGTCCGGCACGTCCAGACTCACCCCGTCCAGGGCCTGGACCTTGCCGAAGGACTTGCACAGCCCGTGCGCTGCCACGGTTCCCATCAGGCCACCAGCTCTTCCGTACGCAGGTCGTAGACCGCCGGGGTCGCGCCGGTGTGCCGGAGCCCGACCGGTGCGTCAGCGGCGAATCGGACAGTCGGTGGCATCCGCACCCGCACGTCGCGCTGGCCGCCGTGGTCGACGACGTAGATGATTTCGTCGCCCAGCCACTCCGCCGAGACCACGCGGGCCGGGACCGAACGCTCCGCCCCCGGTGCGGTGACCTCCAGGGCCTCCGGCCGCACACCTGCGACCAGGTGACAGTCGCGGGACAGACCGGGCGGTGGCGTGAGGGCCAGCCCGCCCTGAGCGCGCAACGCCCCGTCGGCCACCTCCACCTCGATCAGGTTCATCGGCGGTGAGCCGATGAAGGCGGCGCAGAAGAGACTCGCCGGACGGTCGTAGACCTCCAGCGGGGTGCCGATCTGCTCGACGCGGCCCTTGTTGAGGATGGCGATCCGGTGACCGAGCGACATCGCTTCGACCTGGTCGTGGGTGACGTAGACCATCGTCGCCCCCAACTCTCCCTGCAGGTGCTTGATCTCGGTACGCATGTCCGCCCGCAGCTCCGCGTCCAGGTTGGTGAGCGGCTCGTCCATCAGGAATGCGCGCGGCCGTCGCACCAGGGCGCGGGCGAGCGCGACGCGCTGCTGCTCCCCGCCGGACAGTTGACGCGGTCGCCGGTCCATCAGCGGACCGAGCCGCATCAGCCGGGCGGCCTCGTCGACCCGCTTGAGCACCTCCGACTTGGGCAGCCCCTCGGCCCGCAGGGGGAACGCCAGGTTGTCGCGGGTCTTCAGATGCGGGTAGAGGGCGTAGAACTGGAACACCATGGCGATGTCCCGCTCGGCCGGCGGCAGGTCGTTGACCAGCGTGTCGCCGATGCGGATGTCGCCTGTCGTCTGCCGCTCCAGGCCGGCGATGGCGCGCAGCGTGGTCGTCTTGCCGCAACCCGACGGGCCGAGCATCACGAACAACTCGCCGTGGCCGATCGACAAGTCCACCTGTTCGACCGCGACCGTGCCGTCCGGGTAACGCTTGTGCAGGGCGGTCACCTCGATGCCGGCCATCAGCGTCGCACCGCCCCGAGCGTCACACCGGCGATGAGGTGCTTGCGGACCAGGTAGGCGAAGACGAGCACCGGTAGGGCGAACACCACGGAGGCGGCGGCCACCAGACCCCAGTCCGTCGTGGTGCCACCGATGAGGCCGGCGATGGCGGGTGGGGCGGTACGCACACTGTCACTGGAGGTGAGGAAGATGGCGAACACGAACTCGTTCCACGAGAAGATGAGGGCGAAGACCGCCGTCGCGGCGATGCCGGGCACGAGCAGGGGAAGGGTGTGTCGCCGGAACGCCTGCAGACGGGTGTACCCGTCGAGCATGGCGGCGTCCTCGTACTCCGAGGGCACTTCGTCGACGAATCCCTTCATCATCCAGATCGTGAACGGCAGGTTGTATGCGGCGTAGATGAGGATCAGGCCGAGCTTGCTGTCGATGAGTCCGACCTGGCGGTACATGAGGAAGATCGGGATCACGACCACCACGGGCGGCATGAAGCGGGTGGACAGAATGAAGAACAGTTGGTCCTTCTTGGCCTTCACGGCGAAGCGTGAGTAGGCCCAGGCCGCCGGCACCCCCAGCAGGGTGGCCAGCACCGTGGAGGCCCCGGCGACCAGGACGGAGTTGAGGAACGCCACGGACAGGGCCGAGCGACCGCCGTCGGGGCCGACGAACACGTCCTTGAAATGTTCCATCGTGACCGTGAAGCCGAAGAACTCGGCGGGGACGGCGTAGACGTCCCGGTTCTCCTTGATGGACGTCTCGATCATCCACAGCACCGGGAAAAGCATCACGACGGCCAGCACGGTCAGCAGCGCGACCTCCAGCACCGAGCGACCCCGACCGCCCCGGCGGCGCGCGGGGGTCGTGCGATCCCGGGCAGGACCTGTGGACACGGCCTCGTCGACGGAGACGGCCATCAGCCCTCCTTGAGTCTGTTCAGGTAGCGCAGGTAGATCTGCGAGAGAACGATGACGACAAGGACCATGAGGATCCCGTACGCCGATGCGGTTCCGGTGTTGAAGCCCAGGAACGCGACCTTGTAGACGTGGAACGACAGCGTCTCGGTGGAGACACCCGGGCCGCCGCTGGTGAGGATGTAGACGAGGTCGAACAGCCGGAAGGCCTCGATGGCCCGGAACAACACGGCAATGAGCAGCAGCGGCCACACCAGCGGAAGGGTGATGGTGCGGAACCGGAACCACTCCGACGCCCGGTCGATCGAGGCGGCCTCGTACAGGTACTTGGGCACCGCGGTGAGCCCCGCCAACGCGATGAGCATGATGAACGGCGTCCACTGCCAGGTGTCGACCACGATCAGGGAGATCAACGCCGTGCGCTGCCGGGTCAGCCACTCCACCTGCCCCAGGCCGAGCGACCCGAGCATGCTGTTGACCACGCCGAACTGGGCGTCGAGCATGAACCGCCAGAACAGCCCGACCACGACCGGCGACAGCATCATCGGGACCAGGAACAACGTGGTCAGCAGCCCTCGCCCACGGGTACGTCGGGAGATCAGGTACGCGATGGTGAAGCCGAGCACCGTCTGCAGGGTGACCGCGCCGACCACGTAGATCAACGTGGTCAGGGCCCGCTGGTGGACCTGCGCCGACGTCAGGATGGCGGTGTAGTTGCCGAACCCGACGAAATAGGCGCGCCCGCCGCGGGTGGCCGAGTAGTCGGTGAACGACAGGTACAGCGCCCACAGCAGCGGGAACACCGACATCGCGAGCAACAGCAGCAACGCGGGGGAGATGAACGCCACCGCCAGCCCGCGGTCGCTCAGCCGGCGGGACCGACCCGGTGCAGGTGGCGGCGTCGCCGCCACCTGCCCGGCATCGTCGGTCGTCACAGGTACGGGGCCACTCACAGTCCGCCGCCACCCTTGCGGCCGCTGGAGTCGAGTACGCTCTGCTGCTCCTTGGCGATGTCGTCGAGCGCAGCCTTCGGGTTCTTCGCCCCGTTGAGAGCCGCGTTGACGTTGGTGTTCTCGATGTCGACCAGGCGCGCGTACTCGGGCACGTTCCACATGTCCCGCATCCGCGGCACCGAGTCGGCGTACACCTGGTTGAACGGCCCGGCGTTGAGGAACTCCGGCGAGGACAGAGCGTCCGTACGCGACGGCACGCCACCGGCCGCAGCCCACTTCTTCTGGACATCAGCCCGCTGGAACCACTTCATGAAGTTCAGGGCCTCCACCTGGCTCGCCTCGGCGGAGTAGGCCGACACGTGCATCCCCATGCCGCCGAGCGGCACCAGGTTTGTCTTCTGGCTCGGCAGGGTGGCGAAGCCCAGCTTGTCGAGGATCTGCTCCCGGGTGGTGCCGAGCGTCGACTCCTTCGGATCGAGCAGCCCGCCGCTCGCAGCGATCCAGTTGAACGCGATGCAGGCCTTGCCCTGAGCGACCGCCGCGTTCACCTCATCGATGAACCAGTTGCCGGAGCCCCTGGCGGTCAACGGCTTCATCTTGTTGACCAGGACGTCCATCGCCTCATGGCCTGCGGCGTCGTTGAGAACGCCGTCGATCTTGCGCGTCTTCGGGTCCCACAGGTTGCCGCCGTAGACGCCGTTCACCGTGTTGTAGGTGACGGCCGCGGCGTCGGAGCCGTTGGCCTGGTGGAAAGCCAACCCGCTGACGCCCGGGTTGTCCGCCTGACACTTCTCGGCGACGGAGATCATCTCGTCCCAGGTCTGCGGCGGCTTGTCGCCGATTAGGTCCTTGCGGTAGATCATCGTCCAGGTGTCGCCGAGCAGCGGCAGCCCGTACAGGCTGGCGTTCTCGTCGCGCTGGCCGGTCTCCGCCTGCGGGAACTGGCCGTACGCCGCCAGCAGGTACGGGTTGTAGGCGTCGACCTCGATGTTGTTCTTGACGAAGTCGGTGATGTCGAGGATGTTGCCGTTCGTCACGGCCTCGCCGATGTGCTGCGAGTCCAGGATCGCGATGTCGAAGTCGGTCTTGCGCGCGGCGAACTGGGTGAACATCGCGTCGTGCCAGTTCGCGTTCGGCACGGTGTTGACCTTGACGGTGACGTTCGACCGTTCCTTTGTGTACTCCGCGTTTGCGAAGTCTTCGAGGGCCTGGGCGGGAGGCCAGTCGAACCAGATGAAACTGAGGGTCAGCGGGTCCGTGGTGAGCTCCGGGATGGTCGCCGGCGCCTTCGGCGCGCTCGCCGTCGCACCGTCGTCCCCGCCATCGCCGCACGCCGCCACGGTCGTGGCCATCAGCAGCATGGCCGCCGTCGCCAGCTGCACCTTCCGCCGGGGAGCGGACAATCGATCCATTCGCTGTGAATGCCGCATCTTCCTGCCTGCTTTCTGGTTCGGACTTCGAGAACCTCGCTATGTGCTTCGCCGAGCAGGTGCTGGGTTGTTCCGCACGTGGCGCCCTGCCGTCGCCCGAGGGCGACCGGCGGACCGGCGTCACGAGTGCGCCGCGATGTACGGGGCCGTCATGCCGCCGAGAAGGTCGTCGGTCCAACTGCAGCCCGGTGACGAACCGGGCCCGACGTCGCGCATGCTGAGGGGAGCTTCAAGTGATCGAGCAGAGCGGTGGTGGACGGTGCCCTGCGGGGTGCACACTGGCGATCAGTCGCCACGTTTCCTATACGATCCGGTGGGGCGTCAGCATGTCGCAGCGGTGTAACTGATGTCAATGGGTTCCCGAAGAGCGCAAGGAAGGACCTCACGCCACGATGGACGACGAAGCGATGATCGCGCGGGGCCGCAGGGTCGTGACGGGCGGAGGATCGTCGGGAAGAGCGGGCGGCCGGCTGGCCGACGAGGTGTACGACACGCTGCTCGGACAGCTGATGTCGCTGCGGATCGAGCCCGGCTCCCGCGTCACGATCGACGTCCTGGCCCGCGAGCTGGGAGTCTCGCAGACACCGATCCGGGACGCCCTGAACCGCATGGAGTCCGAGGGCCTGGTCGTACGCGTACCCCACGCCGGCTACCGCATTCCCCCCCAGATCACCCGTAGTCGATTCGAGGACATGCTGGAGGTCCGCCTGCTCCTCGAACCGGCAGCGGCCCGCAGATCCGCCGAACGCGCAACGTTGGCGCAGGTGGCCGGCCTGCGACGAATGCTGGGGGAGATGGCCGAACTGGAAGGGGGAGACGGACCGGCGGCCTACGGCGCCTTCGGTCTACGCGACGCCGCCTTCCACGACCTCGTCGCCCTGAGCGCGGAGAACCAGGTCATCCGCGAAACGCTCGCTCGCCTGCACAGCCACGTGCACCTCTTCCGGCTGCACCGCGACGCCCAGGTCACCCACCTGGCCATGGCCGAGCACGAGGACGTCGTGGCCGCGATCGCCGCACGAGACCCCGACGCCGCCGCCTACGCGATGCGCCGGCACATCCTGCGCTCCGGCGAGCGTTTCCGGCGACTGTTCGACGAACTTGAGCAGACGGACCCGGTGGCGGTAGAGGCTTGACGGGCGGACGGGGCCGGGTAATGCTAAACCGATCGGATCGGATCGTATTGGATCTATCTCGCCCGTCCCCAGATGCGAGGAGAAGCAGGTGCCCAGAGCGCTGCTCCTGACCGGCGACGCCGCCGAAGAACTTGACACCATGTACCCCTACTACCGCGTGCAGGAAGGCGGTTGGGACGTCGACGTCTCGTCACGGACGATGCGTGACGTCCAACTGGTCATCCACGAGTTCGACCCCAACTCCGACGCCTACGTGGAGAAGAACGGCCGGAAGCTGCCGGTCGACGTGCCCTGGGCCGAGGTCGACGTCGAACGCTACGACGCCCTCATCATCCCCGGCGGACGAGCCCCCGAGTGGATTCGGGTCGACGCCGACGTCCGGCGCATCACCGAACACTTCTTCGCCCGCAACCTCCCCATCGCGCTGGTCTGCCACGGCGCCCAGGTACCCGCGGTGTACGGGCTCCTGAAAGGTCGAAAGACCGCATGCTTCCCACCCATCACCGGTGACATGGAGAACGCGGGCGCGACGGTCATCGACGCTCCCGACGTCGTGGACGGCAACCTCGTCTCCTGCCGCGGGTGGCCCGACATGCCGCAGTTCGGCAGGGCGATGATGGAAGTCTTCTCGAAGTCCGTCGACCCCGCATCGACTTGAGCACACCTGGCATGCCCCGATGACGGCACTTCGGACCGTCACGGTCCACGGCTCTCCCGTCCACCTCATGGAGAGCGGCACCGGACCCGCGGTGCTGATGCTGCACGGCTCCGGACCCGGCACGACCGGGTCCGGAGCCTGGGCGGCCACCGCGCAGGCGCTGGGCACGTCCTGGCACTTCGTCGCTCCTGACCAGGCCGGGTTCGGCCGCACACCCGTCCCACCCGGCTCCAGGGGCGGGCTCCGGCTGTGGACGGAGCAGGCCGCAGGCCTCATGGATGCTCTCGGTATCGAGCACTACACCGTGGTGGGTCACTCCATGGGCGGTGCCGTGGCACTGGCGTTGGCGGCCGCCCGCCCCCAGCAGGTCACCCGGGTCGTGGCAGTCTCGACGATGGGCGCCCCCGGCGCGCCGCTGTCCGCCGACCTCGACGCGATCTGGGCCGTACCCGCCAGCGTGCTCGGCGCACGAGACATGCTGAGTCGCCTCGTCCTCGACCAGACGCTCGTGACCGATGCGGCCGTCGATGCCCGCGCGGCCGCGATGCGAGCGGGGGCGGATGCATTCGCCTCGCTGTTCCCGCCACCCCGGGCACGATGGGCCGACGACCTCAGCCTCTCCGCGCAGACGCTGGCGGCGATCCGCGCGCCCGTTCTGCTCGTCCACGGCGCTGAGGACCGGGTCACCCCGCTCGAAACGGCAGCCCAGCCTCTCCTCGCACACCTGCCCGATGTCCGTCTGCACGTGTTCGGCCGATGCGGGCACGTGCCGGCGATCGAGCACCCGCACGAGTTCAGGCAACTGCTGTCCTGCTTCCTCCACCCGGACCTCTGCCCCTAATCGCTGCGGCAGGCCCCTGAGGCTGGGACGCAGTCACATTGACGGTTGTCTTTGGTGTGCGGCAAGATTGCTGCGAGCCATCCGCGCGGGAACACCCGACCCTCTTGTATCGGCTGAGGGCATGGGGACGTCTGGGCAACGACCCGCCTGCCACGGTCAGTTGATCGCACTCGCAGCATGCCGGCGCGCCTTGCCGCCGAACCGTACCCGTAATTCGGGATCGAGTTCGTCCTGTTTGCCAACCGTGCTGATCGACATGAAGTGACAGGTCGCTGACGACCTACCGAGGCAGCGCCGCCTCCACTCTGCACAACCGACGATGCCTTGGGAGAACAAGACGTGAAGGAACATCAGGAGGGCCGGCTGCGGACACGGTGGCGGCGGGCAGCCCGAACCGCCGTTGCCGCGGCGACGGCCGTCGTGGGAATCACCGTGCTCGCCGTCGGCCTTACGGCGGGGGCGGCCGCGGCGGGCGGCAGCCCCGCCGACCGGGGCACGTCGAGCGCCTCGGTCGCCGCCGCGGCGGTGTCCCAGGTCGCCACGGGTGATCTGCACACCTGTGTGATCCGCACCGACGGGACGCTCTGGTGCTGGGGCAACAACTTCAACGGCCAGCTCGGCGACGGGACCACCACGAGCCGGACCGCTCCGGTCCGGATCGGCGACGCCACCACCTGGGCGCAGGTCGACGCCGGTAAGAGCAACACCTGCGCGGTGCGCACGGACGGAACGCTCTGGTGCTGGGGTGCCAACAACAACGGGCAGCTCGGCGACGGGACCACCACGAGCCGGACCGCTCCGGTCCGGATCGGCGACGCCACCACCTGGGCCAGCGTCAGCACCAGCAACAATCACACCTGCGCGGTACGGACCACCGGCACCCTGTGGTGCTGGGGCCTGAACACTCACGCCCAGCTCGGCGTCGGCATGACCCCCCTGATGTCGCCCACCCCCCTCCAGGTCGGCACGGCGACCACCTGGGCGAGGGTCGCCACCGGATACGGGCACAGCTGCGCCGTCCGCACCGACGGAACCCTGTGGTGCTGGGGCAGCAGTTCCGACGGGCAGCTCGGTCTGGGCATCATGAGCTACAAGACGACCCCGACCCAGGTGGGCACCGCGACCACGTGGTCCGCAGTGACGACCGGGTACGTCCACACCTGTGCGGTCCGCACCGACGGGACCCTGTGGTGCTGGGGCGAGAACGGGTACGGCCAGTTGGGCGGGGGCAGCGGCCACCAGACCACGCCACTGCAGATCGGTACCGCCACCACCTGGGCGCGGGTCGAGGCGAGCATCGACTCGTCCTGCGCGGCCCGTACCGACGGCAGCCTGTGGTGCTGGGGCAGGAACACCTATGGGCAGGTCGGTGACGGCACCACCACCCACCGGTTGGCCCCGACCCAAGTCGGCACCGCGACGACCTGGACGGGAAGTCTGGCGGTGTCGCACCACGGCTGCGCGGTCCGCACCGACGGAACCCTGTGGTGCTGGGGCGACAACTTCCTCGGGCAACTCGGTGACGGCACCACCACCGGCCGGACGACCCCGGGACAGGTGGTCCTGCCGGCCTGACCCGCATCGACGGGTGACCTGAGCCGTCGGTCCGCGCCGCCGCCCATGGGCAGCGGCGCGGACCGACGGTATCCCCGTTGTCTGGGGCGTGGTCGGTATTGCGCGCCGGTTGAACAACTGTTTAATCTGATGTCGTGGCCTCGAGAGAGGTAAGTTCCGACAAGCACGGCGGTGAGTTCGCCACCGTGGGTCGCATCCGCGATGCCGCTATCGCCCGGTTCGCCCGTGACGGCTTTCGAGTCGGGTTGCGGGCCCTCGCGGCCGACGCCGGTGTCACTGCCGGACTGATCGTCCACCACTTCGGTTCAAAGGACGGGCTGCGGCGCGCCTGCGACAGCCATGTACTCGCGGTGATGCGTGAGCAGAAGGCCAAGGTGCTGACCGACGGCACCGGCGCGACGCTGCTGGCGCAGCTGGCCGAGGTAGAGCAGTACGCGCCGATGGTGAGGTATCTGCTTCGCAGCTTGCAGGCCGGCGGCGAGTTGGCGGCGACACTGATCGAAGCCATGATCGCCGACGCGGAGGCGTACCTGTCAGCGGGCGAAAGCGCCGGGGTGATCAAGCCCAGTCGGGATGGGGCCGCGCGTACGCGCTATCTGGCCTATCAGGCCACGGGCAGCATGGTGCTGTGGTTCACCTTGCACGGGGCCGATGCCGCCCCGGAGGAGTTCGCACACCTGTTCCGTCGCTACATGGATGATTTCGCGTTGCCCGCCCTGGAACTGTTCGCCGAAGGGCTGCTCACCGACCGGTCGATGCTCGATGAGTACCTGATGTACGTCCCGGATCCGCCGTCCCCCGGTGACGCGGACACCGCTGCAGGCTAGTCACCACCCTGCCCCTCGGGCGTGTGGCCCTTCTTCCCTCGTCGACGCCAGGCGATCGACGACATCTTCCCCCGGCCCGTGCCGGGCTCTCCTCGAACGAGGTCTACCGCGATGACTACTGCCATTGACATCCGACACGTCGACAAGTCTTTCGGTCGGGTACGGGCGCTGGATGGACTGGACCTGCGGGTCGCCACCGGTACCGTGCACGGCTTCCTCGGCCCCAACGGCGCGGGCAAGTCCACCACCATTCGGATCCTGCTCGGGCTGCTACGCGCGGACGCCGGCCAGGTCCGGCTGCTCGGTGGTGACCCGTGGGCGGACGCAGTGACCCTGCATCGCCGGCTCGCCTACGTGCCCGGCGACGTGGAGCTGTGGCCCAACCTCACCGGCGGTGAGGCGATCGATCTGTTCGCCCGGCTACGCGGCGGTACCGACCCGGTCCGACGCGATGAGCTGTGCCAGCGTTTCGACCTGGATCCGAGTAAGAAGGGCCGCACCTACTCCAAGGGCAATCGGCAGAAGGTCGCCCTGGTCGCGGCGCTGGCAAGCGACGTGGAACTGCTGCTGCTCGACGAGCCCACGGCCGGGCTGGACCCGCTGATGGAGGCGGTGTTCCAGGAGTGCATCCGCGAGGCCAAGGACGCCGGGCGTACGGTGCTGCTGTCGAGTCACATCCTCGCCCAGGTCGAGGTCCTCGCCGACCAGGTCTCGATCATCCGCCAAGGTGCCATCGTCGAGACCGGCTCGCTGAGCGACTTGCGGCACTTGACCCGGACAACGGTCGACGCGATCACCGACCGGCCCATCGATGCCTTGGCCGGCGCGGCCGGCGTGCACGGACTGCGCGCCGAGAACGGTCACATCCGCTTCGAGGTCGACGGCGACCACCTCGCCGCCGTGGTGCGTCAGCTGGGTGATCTGGACGTGCAGGGGCTGACCGTCCGTCCACCGACGCTGGAGCAGTTGCTGCTACGTCACTACGGCGACCAGTTCACCCGCTCCGGCGCTACGGAGGTGGCGTGATGGCCACGACGACGCTACGCCGCCCCACACCTCCCGTCCGTTTCCGGGCCAGCGCCGTCACCGGCACTGCCATCCTGCTGCGGTTCATGCTGCGTCGGGACCGGGTCCGCTTCCCGGCCTGGACGCTGGGCCTGGCACTGCTGATGACGTACTTCGCCACCGCGCTGGAGAGCATCGCCTCGACACCACAGGAACTGGAGAGTCTGACCGCCTTCACCGCCAGCCCCGCCGGTGCGCTGTTCGGTGGACGCGGTCTCGGGTTCGACCAGCTGACCATCGAACGGTTCCTCGCCGGCCAGTACGGCCTCTACGTGACCATCGGCGCCGGCTTGATGGGGCTGCTCACCGTCGTGCGGCACACCCGCGCCGAGGAACGCTCCGGCCGCGCTGAGCTGATCCGTGCGAACGTGCTGGGCCGGCACGCCCAGCTCACCGCGGCCCTGGTCGTCACGGTCGCGATGGCGGTGCTGGTCACCCTGCTGATCGGCGCCATGATGGCCGGCCGCAGCTACGACCTGGCCGGATCGGTGCTGTTCGGTGCGTCCGTCGGTGCGACGGCGCTGGCCTTCGCCGGCATCGCCGCGGTCACGGTGCAACTGTCGGAATACCCGCGTGCGGCCGCCGGTGCCGCCGGTGCCGCGCTCGGCGCCGCGTTCGTCCTGCGCGGGCTGGGCGACATGGCGGCGGTGCAGGACAGCGGACCGTCCTGGTTGTCCTGGCTGTCGCCGATCGGCTGGTCCCAGCAGGCCGCACCATACGTGTATGACCGCTGGTGGCCACTGGCCATATCGCTGCTGTTCGCGGTGGGGACCGCGGCGGTGGGCTACGGGCTGTCGGCGCGCCGGGATTTCGGTGCCGGCCTGCTGCCACCACGCCCCGGCGCACCCCGGGCCGCTGCCTGGCTGGCCAGTCCGCTCGCGCTCGCGTTCCGGCTACAGCGGGCCGGACTGATCGGCTGGAGCATCGCCCTGATCGTTGCCGGTGTGGCGTACGGCTCGTTCACCCAACCGCTGATCGACAGTTTCGCCGACGCCCCGGAAGACCTGCTGGCGATCATGGGCGGCTCGGAGAACATGCTCGACGGCTACCTCGGCATGATGGGTGTGACCATGGCGCTTGCCGTCGGCGTTTACGCGGTGCTGGCCGTGCACACGCTTCGTGCCGAGGAGACCGACGGGCGGGCCGAGCCGGTCCTGGCCACGGCGGTGAGCCGGACGGCCTGGCTCGGCAGTCACGTCGCCGTCACCGCAGTCGGCGTGGCCTGGCTGCTGCTGCTCGCCGGAGTCGGCATGGGCGTCGGTGCCGCTCTGAGCACACAAGACCCCGGGCTGATCGGGACGCTGCTGCTCGGCCACGTCGCCCACACACCGGCGGTCTGGCAGATCATGGCCATCGCTGCCCTGCTGTACGCGATCGCACCGAGGGCACTACCGGTGATCTGGGTGGCGCTCGGCTACGGCCTGATCGCCAGCTACTTCGCCCCGATCCTCGACATCCCCGACGCCGTGCTTGACCTGTCACCGTTCGCGCACATCGGCGAATACCCGCTGGAGGACGTCAACGTGGTTGCGGTCGCGGTGCTGACCCTGCTCTCCGCAGCGCTGCTCCGGGCGGCCACAGTCGCCCTCAAGCGACGCGACCTGGCCGGTGGTGCCTGAGCCGTCTTCGAGATCCGTGCGGAGGCCAGCACACCCTGACAACCGAAACGCCGGCGAGCGTGTGCCTGCACATTGGAACGATCTGTCCGGGTCGCGCCGAATGGTGAGGCACCCGAGAACGCGACCCTCGAGGCCCTCACGACCTCGCCGGACGGGAGGTACGTCTACGCGGCGATGGACGGCTCCCTGGCAGGTGACGCTCCGTCCAACGGGGAGGTGGCCCGGTATCGCGTACTGGTCTACCAGGCTCGAGGATCACCCCCCGTGACTGATGGCGTGAGGCCGAGAGTGCCTGTCGTGAGGCCGTCGACGATTTCCCGTGCCAGGACGGCGCCGGATCCTGTTATTCGGTCGAGGGTGGTTCGGAACTCGGCGAGTTTACGGAAGGCTTGTCCGTAGGCCTGCTGTTGGCTCAGCGGCATCACGGGAATGGTGAGTCGTTTGATGTCGATGCGCGCGGCGCCGTTGATGGTGCTGGCTGCTCTGCCGGCGATGCGGAGGTTGTCGGTGCGGGAGATGACGCCGGCGACGAACCACGGGTCGAAGCGGGTGGTGTCGACGCGGATCAGTTGAGTGCCTGGCCCGAGTTCGGCATCGAGCTGTTCTGAGGTGGCGACTCGGGCGTTGATTTTGTGGCCGATGACGGAGATGAGGATGTCGTCGGTGCGTACTCGGGGTCCTGGGGGTTCGTCTGTGGCGCGGACGGTGTAGCCGGTGGCGGGGCCGCCGGACATGATGTCGGCGGCGGTCAGTACGCGCGTATTGACCGTGGCGTTGGCGGCTCGTCTGCGGGTCGCGGTCCGGTGCACGGAGAAGCTGCCGGATCGGATGAGGTCGGCAATGTCGGCGTGTGGGGCTTGGCGCAGCGGCGCGGTGTCTGTCTGGTGTACGGCGGGCAGGCTGTGTCGCAGCTGTTCGAGCAGGTGGTCGAAGTCGCTGAGGTTGGCGATGATCCGCGCCGGTTCGGCGGTGAGTTCGGTGGGTTGTGGTACGTGACGCTGCGGTGTCAGGTCGACTTCGTCGTCGAGTAGATCGATGGCGGCGATGGTGCGGTGGACGCCGGGTGCCTGCGCGTAGTGGTGGGATTGGTAGGCGGTCCAGGCGGTGCCGATGGTGTCGGTGAGGTCTTGACCGGTGCTGGCGGTGGCGTCGACGAAGAGGAGTTCGCCGACGCGCGGGTGCTGTGGATCGGGTTGGGCGAGGACCCAGATGTGCAGTCCGATGTTCGTCGGCGGCATCAGTCCGGCGGGCAGGGCGATGATCGCGCGTAGCGCGTGACGACGGATCAGTTCGGCACGTATGCGTCGGCCGGCGGGCCGTGACGCGGTAGCGGGGGGCATGAGCACAACGGCGGTGCCGTTGGGGGAGAGGTGCGCCAGGGCGTGTTGCACCCAGGCGAGTTCGGGTTCGGTGCGTGGGGGTAGGCCGTAGGTCCAGCGGGGGTCGTAGGCGAGGCGGTCGTGACCCCAGTCGTGGATGCCGAACGGGAAGTTCGCGACGACGACGTCGGCGCGTAGGTCGGGCAGGGCGTCGGCGAGCAAGCTGTCGCCGACGTGGACGACCGGCGGTGGTGTGTGATGTCCGGCCTGCTGTGCCCGCAGGTGCACGAACCATAGCCGCAACGACGTGATCAGGGCGTACTGAGGGTTGATCTCCTGGGCGAAGCATCGGGTGGTGGCACCGCTTCGTAGCGCCCGGTCGGCGGCCATGCGCAGGATCGACCCTGTGCCGCTGGTGAAGTCGAAGGTGTGGGTGCCGACGCCGGCGACAGCCACCATCACGTCAGCCACGCTCTCCGGTGTGCCGGCGAGTCCGGACACCGATTGGGCGGAGCTCACGTACTGACTGTGCAGGTATTCGAAAGCGGACTCGGCGCCACGTGCCGAGCTGAGTTGGTCGGCCGAGCGCAGGAGCGCGGTGAGCTGCGCGGTCCACTGCCTCGGCAGCGCGTCGGAGACCATCGTGGCCAGCGTGGCGTCGAGCGCGCGGAGGCGGGCGACGAGCTGTCGCGGGGTCGGCGGGCTGTCGCCGGAGTCATCGGGCCGTGCGGCTCGGGCGAGGAGGTGGGCGCCGACGATGCCGAGGACGTCGCTGATGTGCGCGGCGGGCTGGTAGCTCTCGATGTGCCGCCAGGCCTGCTGTTCGATGCTGGTCTGGTGCAGTCGACCGTGGCGGTGTAGCCAGTGCTCGACCTCCTGCGCGTCGAACGATGGGCTGGCCGGGGTGCCGCCGACGGGAGTCGGGAAGTCGGCGTACCGGCGTCGCCAGTTGCTGACCGCCGCTCGACCCACATTGGCCAGTCGCGCGATGCCGCTGGCAGTCAATGTTGCCGCGTTGGCGGTCCCGCTCGACTCAGTAGTCACGCGTGAACGTTAGCACGTCTACCGCCCTTGTGTACCGAGTTCACAACGGGTTATCGTTCGTGGCGATTCGCGGTTCATAGCCTTCTGGAGGAGTCATGCCCCGTCGTGGACACAGCACCACCATCGGAAAGTTCGCGAAGGTCCACCAGGACCGTCGGCGGTCCGAGATTCGGATTCTCGGTGATCTGCTTCGTCGTGAGCAGCACTCGACGCGGGGCGTCGACGTCGCGGTGCGCGAGCCGCAGCCACCCTCGTCAGTTCGCTGACCAGTACCCAGCCCGTCCCACCGACTGAAGGAGGACCATGAGCACCCTTGCTCGCATCCGCAGCGTCCACTGTCTTGTCCCCGTGCTTTCCGCCAGTGGCCTACGTCAGCGAGGGCGTGGCGCGGTACTGCCGGGGAGCCCGCATTCCGGCCGCTCATGTGTACCGGCGAGTGCGCCTTGACCCCGTCGTCGGCGCGGCCATCGCCGACGCCTACATGGCGGCCCCGACCCGGGACGAGCGGGCCTATCCCGCGTACGCCGCGTTCTGCCGCGAAACAGTGCAGCAGTACCACTTCCTGATCGGCCGGGTGGAGTTCGGAGGTCTCGGTATATCGGTGCACATCGTCGACGTCGACCCATACCCGAACGTGGCGGCGATGGTCGACGACGTCCGGCAGCGCCGGTTGATGGTGTGGGCCAGCGCAGCCAGTGGCAATGCCCATCCGTATCTCAGCGACGGCGAGAACGACATGTTCCGTGCGGTGCACGACGTGTTCGGGCACGCGGCCAGCGGCCGTGGCTTCGACCGCCACGGCGAGGAAGCGGCCTGGTGGAAGCACAGCAGCATGTACTCGTCACTGGCCGGGCGTGCGTTGGCGACCGAGACGCGTGGGCAGAACTGTGCCCGGATCTTCCGGTACGACCCCGGTCGCTTCCCTGAGCAGAAGGCGGTGCTGCTGCCGCCGGCGTTCAGCGATCCGCGGCTGGTCCGTCTGACCGGGAGCGGGGCAACCTCTGCCGCTGCGCCATGAGGTGTGCGATCTCTCGGCGCAGCGCCAGCACCACGGCATCCTCCGGCCCGGCCGCACGCAGGCGCTCCTGCAACAAAGCGTCGAGCTGGCGCGAGGCGCGGCCATGCTCGCCGAGCGGTATGTGCGCTCGGGCGGCCCGGAGCCGGAGGTCGAAGACCAGGGGATGGTTCTCGCCGTGCAACTGTTCGTGCTGCGTGGCCAGGTGCCGCCACCGTCGTGCGGCGGCACGGAATTCGCCTGCCGCGTGCAGGTGTTCAGCCTCTTCGAGGGACTGCTCCAGGTCGGACGCCGCGAGGGCGCTCGTCGTCGGTGACGTGAGCAGGGCCGGGCGGGGTACTCGTCCCACGATCGCGGCGTACGCCTGCACCGCCTCGACGGTGTCGGTCAGGACGCCGGGTATCGGTGGCAACTCGCGGGCGAGTGGCGCCAGGAGCGCGTAGACCTCCGCAGCGGTGTCCGGGCGATCGTCGGGATCGACCGCCAGGAGCGAGTGCACCAGATCGTCGACCGCACGGGGAATGTCCGGTCGCCGCTGGGTGGGGCGTGGCGGGGGATCGGCGATCTGATGGCGCACAGTGGTCATCGTGGTGACGCCGTCAAACGGTGGATGGCCGGTGAGCAGGTCGAAGAGCGTGGCTCCCAGCCCGTACAGGTCGGTGCGGTGGTCGGTGTGCTCGCCGAGGATCTGCTCGGGCGACATGTAACCGACCGTGCCCATGCTCTGCCCGGTCTGCGTGATCTTTGAATAGCGTTCGTCGTCGCGGATCACCGCCAAGCCGAAGTCGAGCACCTTCGCCGCGCCGTGGGTGTCCAGCATGATGTTGCTCGGCTTGATGTCGCGGTGCACCAGGTGGATCTGCTGTGCCGCGAGGAGAACGCTGCTGACCTGTGCGCCGATGGCAGCCACCCATGAGATCGGCAGAGGGCCCTGCTCGGCCAGCAGGTCCGTGAGCGTGATCCCGTCGATCTTCTGAAGCACCACGTAGGGCTGGCCGGCGTGCTCGCCCAGGTCGTAGACGGCCGGCACGCCGGGGTGGTCGAGTCGAGCGGTCAGCAACGCCTCGCGGCGGAATCGGCGTACGACGTCCCGGTCCGACATGGCCGGACTGACGAACTTCACGATGACAGGGCGGTCGAGCAGAGCGTCATGTGCGGACCAGACCTCGCCCATTCCCTTGTGCGCCAAGGGAAACCGGCCCAGCCGGTAGCGATCTTTGAGGCTCGTGCCGGGCACCACGAAGCCCAGCATAGCGGTCATCTCGACCGCGACCTGACAGCCCCCGTCACCACCCGCACGCGGGGGGTGATCATGGTCGGTGCGTCCGGCGGGTCCTGTCTTGCAGTACTGGCCGGTGCTCAGATCATCCTCAAGATATTCCGCGCCGTCGGCCGCTGGCGGCACGGCTGGCGTGTGCTGTCCCTACCGCGTTATCCCCCTGTTCTGGAGCAATCATGAGAGACAGACGGACGACCAGTTTCGCCGTCCTGCTCGCCGCGTCCCTCGCGGCGACCCTTGCGCCCGCGCCCAACGCCTCCGCGACCAGCGTCGCCGAGGAGGGCTTCCAGCCGAGCATCACCTACGACCTGTCCGTGTCCGACGCCGAGCGGGACGCCATTCACGCGGAAGTCGAGGCGTTGGCCGGACGTGTCAACAGCGCGCGGGCGGGGGACGGCACCTACGACCCGCTCAGCCTGGTCGGGGCGATGCTGGACGGGTCGAGCTACGACTCCATCTCCCGAGGCGGTACGGCCGCGACGGCGTACCCGTTCCCGGTCAGCAACACCCCGGCCAACCAGTACGAGTACGACCGCAAGGTCGCCAAGCTCGCCTGGGTGGTCAAGCTGGCCACCGACCTGGGTTTCCCGGTGGTCGTCCAACGCCAACCCGACAAGTACGTCTACGCGGAGATCGGTGATCCGGACGCCCCGGAGATGATCATGGCGTTGAGTCACCTCGACTCGCCGACGGCTTCCGTTTCGGCAGCCCAGTTGGCTCGCTGGCGGGACGCCGATGGCAATCTCGGCACTCCTGGTGCCTACCACTCGCCCTATATCAAGGACGGCTGGGTCTACGGGGCGGGCATTCAGGATGACAGCGGCCCGACGCTGGCGACGCTGCTCGCGGCCAAGGCGCTGCTGGAGGCCGGACTGCCTATGGACCGACGAATCCGCATCGTCATGGGGATCTACGAAGATGGCGGTCCTGGCACGCCCTCGGCGGCGAACACCGCCACTTTCCAGTCCATCCCGTACAACTCGAATCCGAGCTTCTACGACAACTGGGCCTACAAGAACCTCAATCGGGAAGAGACCCCGATTGCGGCCTACACCTCCGACTCGCGGTTCCCGGTCATTGTCGGAAACTCCGGATCGGTGACTCCGTCGGTGTCGATGGACTTGTCCGCCGACCGTACGAAGGCCTTCCGGCTGACGGCCGCGACCGCCGGCGTCACCCTGCGTGAAGGCGATCCGACGCTCAAGGACATCGCCTACGGCAGCACCACGCAGATCGCCTCGCGGGCCATCTTCACCCTCGACGTGGCGGGGGTCGGCTCCGCCGAGCGCGACCGGTTCGTGTCGGCGATCACCGCTGCCGCGACCACGAAGGGTTGGCTCCCGGCTGCTCCGCGTACCACGCCCAAGGTGCAGACCACGATCGCCGGCGACTCGCTCACGCTGGAGATCAACACCGATGTGGCGATGGAGATGCCGACCCCGCAGTATGGCAAGAATGCCGTCGTGTGGGGAATGTTCCTCCTTTCCAAGGGACTCGGCGCATTGGGAAGCACGGCTGCCGACATGCAGTTGAAGAAGGCCGCCGACGGCATCGCTGACCTGTTCTTCCGCGACGGTGTCGAAGGCGAAGCCTATATCGGCAAGTACATGGGAATCCCGGCGAACCTGTTGCGCAACCCGAACAACGGCACGCCGAACCTGACCCTGGCCCTCATGGCAAACATCAATTCCGAGACGCCGACAAGCTTTTACACGGACGCCTCCGGCAACCTCAGCATGCCGATGTATGTGCGCAGCATGCACGTCACCGCGGCTGACTCCGGCCAGGCGACGGCTGCGGTCACGGCCGCCTTCCAGGCGAAGGGTTTCACCATCGGCAACCTCGGCTCGCCCATCGGCGCCGGGTTGTACGTCACTCACGACAATCCGCTGACGGCTCTTCAGTTCGGCAGCTACCAGGCCTCGATCGACCACAACCCGGACGAGTTCGCGGATCCCCATTCCCTCAGGGATGTGGTCTATCCGCAGGGCACGACCGGCGGCACCCTGGCCAGCAACTTCCGCAACAAGATGACTGCCTTCGGCGCCGTCCTCCCGGGTAACGAGCGCTGGTGGCACACGGCGAACGAGCGGATGAAGGTCGACTCTGCGGTGCAGATGACCAAGATCATGGCCGATGGCATGCTGGAGATGGCCCGGTACTCCGGGCCCGCCGGTGCCAAGTTCATGTGGGCGGACATGCCGGGGTTGAACGCCGACCGCTCGGACCTCGACCTGCTCGACGTCACGATCGGAACCTTCAAGGACGCGTCGGCCGCTGTCGGCACGAACCAGCTGGGCAACCAGGCCCTGCTCGGTGCCACCTCGTTCAACATCCCGATGTGGAACGGGCGGGGCAACTCGGCCCCGACCGCGTCGGCTTTCGCACTGGGGCACGCCCCGGGAGGGGTCTACCTGCCCCTGACCGACCCCGAGTACCTCAACAGCACGTACGTGGCGCCGATGCGTCTGGAGTTCAAGGTGGAGCGCCCCGACCACATGTCGGACGCGGCCTGGGCGAAGTTCGTGGCCGGCGGCTACGGCGACTTCCAGTTCAACATCCTGGTCGGCGACAGGGTCGTACCGCTGGCCGTTCCTGCGGGGCAGAGTGCGGACAAGTACTTCTTCTCGCGCATGTCGGCCAACAACCCCGACGCCATCTACCTGTCGGTCAACCTCGCGATCACCGACGCACCGTACACCGGGGTGCGGACCATCCTCGCGGATTCCAAGACGGACCTGTACACCGTCAATCCGGCGTACCTGGCCTCGAACCCGGATCCGTTCCCCGGGCGTGGGGCGATCGAACAGCGAGGCTTCTTCCTGTTCGGTGATGGGCAGAAGAACGCGGAGTTCTCTTCGCCCGACGCGGTCTACGTGACAGTTGCCAACGCGGTCGTCGATGCGAAGCCTGCGGCGGTGGTGAAGAAGTTGAAGGGCAACACGAACGAGTTGACCATCACGGTGCAGCGGACGCATGTCGACGGCAGCGAGTCTGCGGTGACGGCCACGTTCACCATCAACAACAATGCCGCTGGCACCTACACCGTCGGCGATCACAAGGTGTACGTCGACACCAAGGGCAACACCCAGGTGCGGTCGATCTCCATCGTGTGACGCCGCGGTACGAAGCACGTTGACAACGGAGTGGAACCACTGCCAACGGTGGTGGTTCCACTCCGTGCGTCATGCCGCCGGGGTCCATCGCCGCTGTCGGCGGCGTGTCAGACAGCGATCACCAGCTTGCCGGCGGTGTGACCGGTCTCCACGGCAGCCAGTGCCTCCGCGCTCTGGTCGAAGCTGAACGTGCGGGTGATCCGCGGATCGACGGTGCCGTTGAGCATCAGTGCGGCAACCGTCTCCAGTGACGCCCGGTCGAGGCGGCGGGGCAGGTACTCGCCGCCCAGGTCGCTGACGGCGACGTCGGCGGCCGACAACAGTTGCCGGGCATCCGTCACCAGCGCGGCGACCGACCGCAGCGAGTCGCCGCCGACGAGGTCGATCAGGCCGTCGACACCGGCCGGAGCGACATCGCGTACCTGTTCGACGACGTCACCGACGGTGTAGCTGGCGAAGGTGACGCCGAGAGCCTCGGCTTCGGCACGCTTGCTGTCGCTGCCGGTTCCGATGACCGTCAGGCCCCGCGCTCGAGCGAGCTGCGCGGTGATCTGGCCCGTGCTGCCCCCGATGCCGTTGATCAGCAGTGTGGAGCCCTCCGGCAGATCGAGCCGGTCGAGCCCGTCGAGGGCGGTGGTGCCGGAGACCGGTATCGTCGCCGCCCACTCGTAGGGCAGGGCCTCCGGCTTACGAGCCGCGTTCGCCGCCGGCAGGAGCGTCATCTGGGCGTACGTGCCGGCGCCGCTGAGCGCGAACCCGAACACCGCGTCGCCCACCGTGATGTCGGTGACGCCGGTACCGACCGCGAGCACGTCGCCGGCGGCCTCCATCCCCATCACCTGCGGGAAGGGAAGGTGCCCGTTGAGCGCCCGGACGAGTCCGGACCGGAGCATGTGATCGATGCGGGCCACCCCGATGGCCCGCACCTGGATGAGGACCTCCCCATCGCCGGGCCGTGGATCGGGCCGATCGAAGTAGAACTGGACCTCCGGGCCACCGAAGGTGCGATACCCAAACGCGCGGCTCATCGTCGTACTCCCTCACTCGTTGTCGACCGGCGACGCTAATTGCTGACGCCGACGTCAGGGGCAAGGACGTGTAGCCGAGCTCACGGCAGTACCGCATCGCTCGTTGACCTGGCAGTACGTCGAAGTTAGCGTTAACAACGCTCTCGTCCACACCGGAGAGTCCACCACCACCCAAGGAGGACCCATTGAGATCGAGACAGCCAAGGTCACGTCCCAGGCTGAATCGCAAGGGCAGAACCATCGCGGTGCTTGCCCTGGGTGCGCTTCTCTCGACCTCGTTCGCGGCCACCCCCTCGTACGCGGCTGACGACCAGCTCAACGAGGGCCTGGTGCACCGCTTCGCCCTCGACGAGACCAGCGGAACGACGCTTGTCAACTCCGGTAGCGCCGGCGCGGCGGCGAACGCCACCCTCGTCAACCCGCAGAAGGCGACGTTGACCGGGAACGGAGTCAGGTTCAACCCCGACTCGTACGAGGGCGCCCTTGAAGGCGCGTACGTGAAGCTGCCGGAGAACCTCACCGCCGGGATGTCGAACCTCACCGTCGACTACGACGTGTGGATCGACCCGGCGAACGTCGGCGAGCACCAGATGTGGAGCTTCGGCGCGAAGTCCGGGTCGTGTGACGCCGACACCGGCGGCCAGGGCGCCATCTTCGCGTCGAACACCCAGCGGTTCCGCGTCGCGGTGGGTTCGGCGAACCTGCAGCAGAACCGGGTCCGGATGACCGAGGGGGCGTGGACGCACGTCACGTACACCCAGTCGCTGAACCCGAACGGCACCAGCTGGACCGGTCGGCTCTACCTCGACGGCGTGCTGCACGCGACGCAGACGAACCTGACCACGCCGCCGTCGGTGAACGCCGCGGGAACCAACTGCAACTTCCTCGCCCGCTCGCAGAACTCGGGCCACTACTCGTTCCGCGGCACGCTCCGGGACTTCCGCATCTACGACCGGGCAGTGAGCCCGGACGAGACGCTGGCGCTGGCGCAGCGGACCGTCTCCGACGGCGTCCGCGCCGACGCCGCCGCCATCGACCTCGGTCTGACCAGCGCGATCGTACGCGACATCGTGCTGCCCAAGGTGGGCTCCGCAGCGGGCTCGGCCATCACCTGGACGAGTTCGGATCCGTCGGTCGTCGCGGTCTACACTCCGCCGGCGCTCACCAGCGCCCGCAAGGTGCCGGTGACCGGCCGGATCACCCGGCCCGCGCAGGGACAGCCCGACGCGACAGCCGTCCTCACCGCGACGGTCCGCAAGGGCGCTACGGAGGTCGCCACGCGGGACATCCCTGTCGTGGTGAAGGCCGAGTTCGACAACGCGCAGGCGGTCGACCGTGACACGCTCGACCTGACCCTGTACGCCACCGACGACGTACGCGGCAACATCAACCTCCCGGCGACCGGCGAGTTCGGGTCCACGATCACCTGGACGTCGACCACCGACCTCGTCACCGGCACCGGTGAGGTGACCCGTCCCGCCTTCGGTCGTGCGGATGTCGAGGCCACCCTGACCGCGACCATCACCAAGGGGTCGGCGTCGAAGACCAAGTCGTTCCCGGTGACCATCACCGCCATGCCCCGGACCGAGGAGTACGAGCGGTACTTCATGGGGTACTTCAAGGGTGAGGGGATCGCCGACGGTGAGCAGATCATGTTCGCCACCTCCAACGGCAACACCGCGCTGGACTGGACCGGTCTGACCGGGGGTCGGCCGTCGCTCATCTCCCAGCTGGGCGACCAGGGCCTTCGTGACCCGCACATCGTCCGCTCACCCGACGGCGACACGTTCTACATGATCGCCACCGACCTGAACTGGTACGACCAGGGCGGCTACGCCATCAACGACACCCAGTACATCGAGGTGTTCGAGTCGCACGACCTGGTCAACTGGACTCCGCAGCGGCACGTGAAGGTCGCCCCCGACGACGCGGGCAACGCCTTCGCACCCGAGTCGTTGTGGGTCGACGAGATCGGCGCCTACGTCGTCTTCTGGGCGCAGTCGCTGTGGAACAACCCGGTGAACCGTACGGGTCAGGGCAACGCGCAGATGTGGTACGCCACGACGCGCGACTTCCAGACGTTCTCCGCTCCGCAGGTCTGGCAGGACCCGGCGCCGCTGTCGCGGATCGACACGACCGCCATCAAGGTCGGCGACCACTACTACCGGGTGACCAAGAACGAGGCCGGTAACCAGGGTTCGGACATCTTCTCGGAGAAGCACACCGACTTCCTGGACAGCAACATCAACAACTGGACGCTGCTGGCTCCGGCGCTGGGACGCACGACGTGGGTCGCCAACCAGGGCTACGAGGGGCCGGTCATCTTCAAGGCCAACCCTGGTGACACCGCCTGCCCCGGCGAGTTCTACCTCTGGGGTGACCGGTACACCAACGGTGGTGGCTACCAGGCCGCCTGCCACGAGGACATCGAGGCGCCGACCTGGAACGCCAAGCCGATCACGATGACCAACGCCGGTGTCGTCCGGCCGCGTCACGGCACGGTGATCCCGCTGACCCTGCGCGAGTGGAACGACATCCGGGGGATCCCGAACAGCGACGTCACGACCACCACCGAGGTGTCGGTCGAGCCGTACGCGAGCGGGGCCCAGACGACCACGGCGACCGCCACGGTCACCGCGGCCGACGGGTTCGAGACCGGCGGTCAGGTGCGCTTCAGCGTCGGCTCGTGGTCGGAGGTCGCCTACCTGACCGACGGCGCGGCCACGGTCACGCTGCCGACGGGGCTGCCTGCGGGTACCCGGTCGGTCAAGGCCGAGTACCTCGGCGTCGACTACCTGAAGGCGTCGGCGGGTACGGCGTCGGTCCAGGTGCCCCAGGGTTCGAAGGCTGTCAAGGTCCACGCGAAGGCCGCGCCGGCGTCGGTGGTCCGGGGCGACACGTTCACGTTGAACGTGACGGTCGAGCCGAAGGGTGGGCCGAAGAAGGACGCGTCGACCCCGACCGGCGAGGTCACGGTCACCTTCGCCGACAGCGTGCAGGTGGTGTCGCTTGTCGACGGTAAGGCCGTCGTCACGCTGCAGACCGCCGGTCTGAAGCGCGGGAACTACCGGGTCCACGTGGCCTACTCCGGCAACCCGACCTACCAGGGTCACGCCGACACCTATCAGAACCTGACGGTGCGGTAGCCGGCACAGGTACGCCGAGGCGGTGTGGAAACCGCCACAAAGAAGGAGCGGGCGAGATCGGTTGATCTCGCCCGCTCCCTTTCGTGCCGCCCCGGGTGACCGGATTACGGGGTGATCATGCCCTTGGAGGCGACCAGGTGGTAGTTCTCCCCGAACACGTTGAGCTCGTGGACGCCGACCTTCACGTTCTCGGTCGTACCCAGGATCTTCAGCCGGACCGCGTTGGTCAGCACCCGGTCGAAGGTGACGTAGTCAGCCGTGTACGCGGTGGTGTTCGTACTCCGGTCGACAAGCGTCCGCCACGTGTTGGTGGGGATGTCCTTGTACTCCAGGGTGTACTGCACGGCGTTGTCCTTGGTGAACGTGCGCCCGAGTTCCTTCCACTGGATCTGGGCTGCGGAGATGTGGAACACCGTGCCGAAGCCCCTGATGTAGGTGGGCGCGCTGTCGTTGTCGGCCGGCTCCCACCAGGTCGACAGGGACCGGTCGCTGCCGTAGTACGGGTTACGTCCGGGGGCGTAGCTGCTCGACCAGTACGCCTGGCTGTTGGTGGCCACGTTGTAGAGCCCGACGTCGTCGCGGCCCGAGATCTTCCTGCCCGGGGCCAGCTGCGGCGTGTTGGACAACTCGCAGTCGATCGCACCCTTCTGCGGGCCGTTGGGGATCACGGTGCAGACGTCCATTCCGAGGCGCCGCTCGAAGAACTCCTCATAGGCGATGACGTAGGTGTAGAAAAACACCAGGTTGCCCGCATTGTCGACGACGAAGCTGCCGTGCCCGGCGTTCGGATACACCGAACTGGGGTGGTTGTTCCCGGCGCCGATCGGGTTGCGCTGCGTCTCCGTGAACCCGGACAGCGGCCGGTCCGACGTCATGACACCTGTCGCGTACGTGGTGAACTCCGTCCCGCCGGACGCGACCTGCAGGTAGTACGTGTCGCCCAGCTTGAACAGTTGCGAACCCTCCACGTACCCGTGCGTGTAGGTGGCCTTGTTGTCGCCGATGTGCTGCCACTCCTGGCGTGGGTCGAAGGTCCAGAGCACCACCGGCTCGCTGATGAGCTGGCGAGGGTTGTTCGGGTCGAGTTCGGCGCCCATGATCGGCGAGCCGATGTTGTACGTCAGGTACAGCCGGCCGTCGGTGTCGAGGAAGAACTGCACGTCCCCGACGCTCAGGACCTGACCGTTGGGGCGCAGGAAGCTGCCCATGCTGGTCCACGGGCCGGTGGGGGAGTCCGCTCGGTAGACCGGCGTGTTGTTGCCGGCCATGTAGAAGGTGTCGCCGACCTGCACGACGGTGGGCGCCACCAGGCCCAGGTTCATCTCGTGCGGTGTCCAGGTGAGGTAGTCGGTCGTGGACCAGACGGTGCGGTTGTTGTTCGGCGCGTTCTGCATGGCACCGGAGGCGTAGAGATAGATGGTCCCGTCGACGTTCACCGCGGACCAGTCCGCCCCGGTGCGCGCAGAGTTCTCCGAGATCCTGGTGAAACCGACGCTGGACCGGCTGGAGAGAGTCCGTCCGGACGCCGCCGTCCACGTCGGCAGGTTCAAGCTGGCGGGAATCTGCGAGGTGTTGGCGACATTCGCGTCCGTGGGCGGCATCGTCCCGACGATGTGGCGTACCGCCATCCCCGGCAGGTTGATCGGGTTCACGTACGTCTGTGTCATGTCGACGCCGCTCAGCGGCACCTTCGCGAGCTGCGTCTTGGGTCCGACGCCCTGCGCCCCCGGCTTCTCGGGCTTTTCCGCTGCTGCCGGCGCCACCGGTGTCAGTTGGCCTATCCCGACGCCTACCGCGAGAGCGAGGCCGATAGCCGCTATGCCTCGACGTCGCTTTCCGGCCCTTTCGTCAGCCATGATTCCCCAACCTTCCGTGCGATGGAGTTAGCGCTAACAGCGAGCGGAAGAGTCCGATTTTCTGGTTGACCGGCCTGTGGTGTGACTAGTCGGTGGTGAGGCGACCTTCAAAGGTAATCGAGAGGGATCCCGCAGGGCCGGTTCGCGGGTGCGCGAGCATTGTGCTCGGTCGTATCCGATGCTGTTTCCTCGGACCAGACGCGCTGTTAGCGTTAACAAGATTTCGGCAATGTTAACTATGCAATCTGGAGAATGTCAAGAGCGTCAATGTCATCTGAGCAGGGTGTAGACCTTTGTGGCGATTGCGGCGCGTCTGCCCGGTCATGCCCGCCAGGCCGACAGTCCACCACGGGCAGGAGCGTGCCGCGCGGATCGACTCGCGAAGCGGCGGGCACACCGACACCAGGGCGCTGCGCTCATCCGGCGCGGCCAGCCACTACCGCAGCAGCCGGCCCGACTTCATCATCGACGTCGGCAACGACGGCTACGGCTTCCTCAACCACGACACGTTCAAGGCCGGCTTCGCCGCCGACGCCGCCTCCTCCTCCGCGACACGCAGGTACCGATCAACATGTCGGCCTTCGGGACGCCGGTGAAGCACGCCGCCTGGCGCGACAAGCCGAGCTGGGCCGTCATCGCCACCGACGACAAGGCCTTCGACCAGGCGACGCTCCAGCACATGGCCAAGCGCATCGGCGCGGAGATCACCAACGTTGCGGCCAGCCACGCCGTGTTCATGACGCAGCCCGCCGTCGTCGCCGACGTCACCACCGCACGGGGTAGCGCTGTCAGAGGCAGCGGGTACGGTTGTCGATGGCCGGACGGCGCGGGGCGTCGACCGACCGACAGTGGTGCAGCGGGGAAGGAGCGGGTGTGACGCGGCGTAGAGCCCTGGTGGTCCGAGGCGGCTGGGAGGGACACCGGCCGGTCGAGGCGACGGACCTGTTCATCCCGTTCCTCGAAGTCAACGGATACACGGTACGCGTGGAGGGGTCGACGGAGATCTACGCCGACGCCACCGCACTGGCCGACACCGACCTCATCGTGCAGTGCATGACGATGTCGCAGATCACCGGCGAGCAGGTGGCCGGTCTGGCCACGGCGGTCGCCGCCGGAACGGGTTTCACCGGCTGGCACGGCGGCATCGTCGACTCCTTCCGCGCCTGCTCGGACTACCTGCACCTGGTGGGTGGCCAGTTCGCCACCCATCCGAGCGTCCCGCCGTGCGATCGCCGCGGCGGAGAACAGGACGCCTTCCTGCCCCACTCGATCACGATCACCGACCATGGTCGGCAGCACCCGATCACCGCCGGGATCGAGGACTTCGACCTGGTCACCGAGCAGTACTGGGTGCTGCACGACGACCTGATCGACGTCCTGGCCACCACCACCCACCCGACGCGGGAATGGCAACCGTGGCACCGGCCGGTCACCTCGCCGGCGATCTGGACCCGACACTGGGGTGCCGGGCGCATCGTCGTGACGACCCCCGGACACAGCCTCGACGTGCTGGAACACCCGAGCGTGCGGACCGTCATCGAGAGGGGAATGGTGTGGGCGACCCGCACGGCATCGGCATCGTAGGTCTCGGGTTCATCTCCCGCGCGTACCTGAGCACCCTCGCCGACCATCCCGCCGTGCGCATCGTCGCGGTGGCCGACATCGACGCGGAGCGGGCCGTCGCCGCCGCCGCCACGATTCCCGGCGCCGAGGCGGTCAGTGTCGAGCGGCTGCTCCACCACCCCGACGTGATGACGGTGCTCAACCTGACCATCCCGTCGGCGCACGCCGAGGTCTCGGGCGCGGCGATCGACGCCGGCCGCAACGTCTACGTCGAGAAACCCCTCACCGCCACCTTCCCGCAGGGCCGGTCGATCATCGACCGGGCGGCGTCGGCCGGCGTACGCATCGGCTGCGCGCCGGACACCGTCCTGGGCACCGGTACGCAGACCGCCCGAGCCGCGATCGACGGTGGACTGATCGGCCGCCCACTGGCCGCATCGGCCGTCATGGTCACCCCCGGACACGAGCGCTGGCACCCGCATCCCGACTTCTACTACGTCCCCGGCGGCGGCCCACTGCTGGACATGGGGCCCTACTACATCTCGGCGCTGGTCCACCTGCTCGGGCCGGTCCGGGCGGTGATCGGGGCCGCCAGCCAACTGCGTGACTCCCGGATCATCGGCTCGGGCCCCCGCCTCGGGCAGCGGATCCCGGTCGAGGTGCCGACCCACGTGACCGGGGTGCTGGAACACGTCGGGGGTGTGCTGACGACGCTCACGACCAGCTTCGACGGCGTCGCCACGACCGCCGCACCGATCGAGGTGCACGGGGAGGCCGGCACCCTCGCCGTACCCGATCCCAACAACTTCGACGGCACCGTCCGCCATCTCACGCTCGGCGACCCCGAGTGGCACGCCCTCGCACCGCAGGCCGGCTACGTCGCCGGCTCCCGAGGGATCGGCCTGATCGACCTGGTCCGGGCCGACGAGACACGCCCACCACGGGCCAGCGGTGACATGGCGCTGCACGTCCTCGACATCATGACCGCCCTGCTCCGGTCGGCGACCGAGGGCCGACGGATCGAACTGACGACGACAGTCGAGCGCCCCGCAGCCGTCCCGCTCACCCCGACCGACGACTGGCTCTCCGCGCCCGACCGCTGACACGCGGTCACACGTCGGGGCTGACCAACCCGGTCTGATAGGCGATGACGACCAGTTGCGCCCGGTCACGGGCACCCAGCTTCGCCATCGCACGGCTGACATGGGTACGCGCGGTCGCCGGGCTGAGGAACAATTCGCCACCGATCTCGTCGTTGTTCAGACCCCGCCCCACCAGCGCCAGCACCTCCCGCTCCCGGTCGGTGAGCACCGCGAGCCGCTCCTGAGCGGCGCCGGCGGCCGTCCGCCGTGCCGTGAACTGGCCGATGAGACGCCGGGTGATCCGCGGGGCGAGCAGCGCATCCCCTGCGGCGACCACCCGGATGGCGTGCAGGAGTTCGGCCGGTCCGGCGTCCTTGAGCAGGAAGCCACTGGCACCGGCCTGCAGCGCGTCGAAGACATTGGCATCGGTGTCGTAGGTGGTGAGGATGAGGATGCGTACCCGTTCCAGCCCGCGCATCCGGCTGATCTGGGTCGTGGCCTGAATGCCGTCCAGCTTCGGCATCCGGATGTCCATCACGACGACGTCCGGGCGGGCGCTGCGAGCAGCCTCCACCGCTTCGGCACCGTCCGTCGCTTCACCGACCACGGTGATGTCGTCTTCCAGGTCGAGCAGCAGCTTGAACCCGGAACGCACCAGCTTCTCGTCGTCGGCGAGCAGCACCTTGATCTGCGACTCTGCCGTGTTCACCGGCGTGACCCGTCCGGTGCGAGGGGCAGCCGGGCCCGGACCTCGAACCCTCCGCGCCGCGTCGGCTCGGCGTCGAGTTCCCCGCCGAGCAGCTGACAACGCTCACGCATGCCCACGATCCCGCGCCCAGGCTCGGCCCGCATGTCCGTACCGTCACCCGGCGGAGGGGTGCGGCGGCCCTCGTCGGTCACCCGAACCTCCAGGACGTCGACCCCGGCGCTCAACACGACGGTCACCCGAGTCGGACCGACATGACGGATCACATTGGTGAACGCCTCCTGCAGGATGCGGTAGGCGGCACCGTCCACCGCGCTCGGCAACGACGCAACGGGCGAGGACGCCTCGACAGTGACGTCGAGTCCGGCCTCACGCGCCTTGGCGACAAGCTCGTCGACCTGCTCCAGGCCCGCCTGCGGCACCCGAGAGTCGTGGTCGTCACGCAGTACGCCGAGAATGGTCCGCATCTCCCGCAGCGCCCGGGCACTGGTCAGCTCGATGGCCCGCAACGCCTCCCGGGCCTGCTCCGGTCTCTTGTCCAACACGTGCGCGGTGACTCCGGACTGGACGTTGATGATGGCGATGGCGTGCGCCACGGTGTCGTGCACCTCCCGGGCGATCCGCAGGCGCTCGGCGTCGACCCGTGCCCGCGCTGCCTCCTCACGGCTGCGTTCGGCCAACTCCGCACGCCGCTGGGCGTCGGCGGCGATGACCCGCCGGGACCGGACGGATTCGCCGAGCGCCGCGCTCATCACCGACGCGCCGATACGGAAGAACACCCAACCGATGGCGGCCCGCGGCTCGATGTCCGCCGCCGCGACCAACCACCCGACGGCGAGCACCGTGACACCCACACCGGCGATCACCAATGACCGACGTCCGTCACCATAGGCGGCCAGCGTGTACAGGGCGACGAACAAGCCCAGCCAACCCGGCGCGTCCGGGAAGTCGAGACCGTAGTACACCAGGCTGGCCAGCGCGGCGGTCACGAACACGGCCACCGGCCACCGACGGCGCACGGCCAGGACCAGACCACTGACCACCAGCAGCGCGTATCCGAGGTTCCCGAAGTCGGTGAGCGGCCGTGGCGCGCCCTCGACGGCGACCTTGGCGACCGTGCCCTGCACCTGCATCACGGTGACGAGCAGCGCGAGCACCACGTCATGCGCCACCACCCGCAGGGGACGCGACCCGGCTCGGTGTTCCATTCCGTGAACCTACCGCCGACACGCACGGCCATCACTGCGCACAACCGCGCGACCGGCTACGACGACCGGCGTAGCAAGCCCCGAACCGGCTACGCCCATCTGCGTAGCCGGTGCCATCCGTTGCCGGAGGCCACGGCACCCGCACCGCCGCGACGATCTGAGCGTCCCCCGAAGCCGACAGCGTCCGTATCGCCGTCCAGCCGATCAGGAGAACGAAATGAGCTCATCAAGGATCCGACAGGTGCTGACCGTCACCGCTGCCGCCGTGATCGGAGTCGTCGCACTCGCCGTACTGCTCGGCGCGACCGGGCTCGGCGGCCCGGCCACCGCCGACGGACCGGCAGCAGCCATCGACGCGTACGACCTGACCACCGGGCGACTCGTGGGTCTGGTGGGCGCACTGGCGGCGCTGGCCGGCGTGGTCGTCGGCGGGCTGGCCGTGACCCGCCCCCGCAGCCGCATCGGCACCGGGCGGCTCGGGGCCACCATCGCCCTGGTGGCGGGGCTGATCGGGGTGGTCCTCGGCGGGTACGTGGTGGCCGCCGCCGAGGGTGGACCCGGCACCGGCTACGGAATCGTCGGCGGCGTCGTAGCCCTGGTGGTGGGGCTGGCAAGCCTGGGACTCGGTGGGCTGGCCATGGCCCGCTCCCTGTGATCGACTCCGTTTCGCCGCAACGGCGGAATGCGGAGCGGCGGGAAACCACCGTTTCGGCGAAACGGCGCGCGTCACGGCCGGGTGTCGGTCGGTAGGGTGGCGCGATCGGCGGCCTGCCGACCGGACTCCCAGCCCTCGTGGCTGTCGACCCGGCTGGCCCGGGCCCGCACGGTGTGCGGGAAGACCTGCCGCATGGTCTCGCGGATCTGCTCGTCGCGGGAGGCGAGCACCGGCAGCAGGTCGGCCGGGTCACTCACCCCCGTTCCGCCGCTCCCGGCGGTGACCTGGGCCAACGCGCGCTGTGCCGCGTCGGTCAGCCGTTCGTCGATCCGGACGGCGAACGCCACCAGGAAGGATTGCCGGAACGCTTTCAGGCGGTTCCGGCCGGCCTTGCCGCCCGGTGGCTCGGCCCGGGCCATCGCCCGGTGCGCCTGCACCAGCAGGGAGGTGTAGAGCAGGTCGACCGCGTCGATGTCGGTGTCGAAGCCGAAGACGGTGCTGAACGCCAGTTCCGGTGACGACACCGTGTGGCAGCGGTTGGCGCGGGCGACGACATCCAGCAGGGACGCCTTCTCCCGCTCATGCGGATGATCCACACCGATGCGCCGCGCGTACGGCACCACCGGCGTCGCGTCACCGCCCCGGGCGGCCAGCAGCGCCTCGTCCAGGCTGTGCCGGGTGACCAACTCCTGGGCCTTGGCGGTGTACGTCTCTGCCTCGGCCGGGAAGGCCGTGGACTCGGCCTTGGCGAGCAGGGCGCGTACCCGGTCCAGCAGCCGGGCGTCGATCCGGGACGACCCGGCACCGCCCGACCCGCCGGCCGGCGGGGGAGCGGACCCCGGCGGGGGCACGAGCACCTCGATCGGCGGGAGCGCCGCCAGGATGACGAGCAGACCCAACAGCAGATCGAGTACGGCCACCCGGTCGAGCCGCCAGCGGGCGGCAAGCTCGTCGACGTACGTCGCGTCGTCGGTCCACCAGACCTGCGCGCCGAGAGCGTCCGCCTGCGCCAGCCACCGCCCGTCGACGGCGTCGCGGGGAAACCGCCGCAGGTGCGCGGCGACCGCGTCGGTCACCAACTCGGCCTGGCGCGGCTGACCCCGTCGGGCGACCACCCGGTGCACCTCGGCCGGCTGCCATCCGCCCCGCCACAGCCGCGCGCACGCCTCGTCCTTCGCGGCCACCAACTCCGGATCGACCTCGGTCGACCGCGTCACGGCCAGGGCGTCCAGCCCTGATTCGTAGTCGATCGCCCCGGCGAGAACCGCCCTGATCCGCTCCCGCACCGATGTCACCAGCCCAGGCTACGGAGTCCGGGCCGTGCCTTTCGGCCAGTGGCCGGATCAGCGACGGTGGTCACTTCACCCCGGGCGCGACAACACCCGACGGAGCTGTCGCCCGCCGCCCCGAGAAGCCGCCGGGCGGCGCGATCCGTCCGCACTGAGTATCCGTACTCAGCTATGCCGACGTACCCGTACTCAACGGCGGCGACATCGATGATGTGCACCCGTTCGTCAGGTGGCGCCGTCTTGATCGCTGCCCCTATCGTCAGGCCCGGCCACGGAGTCCGACGAGACGAGGAGCACCATGAGCCTGGCAGCACCCACGATGACGGCAGGCCGTACCGGACCGGATCGCGGCACCCGGATCGGTGTCGGATTCGTCCTGCTGCTACCCGCCCTACTCGCTCTCGCCTGGTCGTACCTGCTCCCCACCGTGCAGGCCGTGTGGCGCTCGACGCAGCGTGATCAACTGCTCGGCCCGGCGGAGGGTGTGGGTTCTGCCAACTACGAGCAACTCTTCACCCGGGGATTCCTCGGTGACCTGGGCTCGGCCCTGCTCCTGGCGCTGGTGCCGCTGCTGTTGGCCCTGCTGGTCGCCCCGGTGCTGGCGCTGCTCGCCGACCGCGCCGGGCGCCCGGCCCGGCTGGCGCTGCGGGCCCTGGTCGTGCTCCCGGTCGCCGGGTACGCGCCCGTGGCGCTGCTCATCGGCTGGCGCCTCGACCGGATGGAACCCGGCACGATGCTGGACCGTCCCCTCGCGACCCTCGTGGAGTTCACCGCTGTCACCGGTGCCGGACTGGTGGTGGCGGTCGCCACCACGGCCTTCCTCAGCACCCTCCGCGGCCGGCCGCACCGCCGCGACGCCCTGCCGGCCGCGCTGACCGTCGCCGGTCTGCTGATGCTCGGCATCATCGCGCTCACCCTGCAGACCTTCACCCCGACGCTGATCACGGGCAACAGCCGTACGCCCATGACGTATGTGGTCCTGCAGTCCCTGCAGCAGATGAACCTCGGTGGCGGCTCCGCAGCAGCGGTGCTGCTGCTGCTCCCGCTGGCCCTGCTGGGCCTGGCGGCGACGGCCCTGTTGCTGCTCACCAGAGTCCGCATCGAGGTGGTCGACGAGGCCGTCACGCACCGCGAGCAGCCGCACGGCGCGGTCAGCAAGTCCGCTCCGGTCACCGAGTCGACCGGTGATCGGCAGGCCCGGATCGGGCTGGCGGTCGCGGGGGCGGTCGTGGTCGCCGTCATGCTGTGGGCGGCCTGGCCGTGGCTGCGCCGCAGCCTGCGGTTCACCAACGAGACCGTGCCGATGCCGTCCCCCGACCTGAGCGGCATGCTGACGGCGACCTGGCTGCCGACCCTGCTGTCGGCAGTGGTCACGGTCGCGGTAGCGGCGGCCGCCGGCTTCGCCATCGGGGGCCTGCGTCCCCTCGGTCGGTTCAGCGAGCTGCTCCTGCTGCCCTTCGCGCCGTGGCTGTTCGTCGGCACCGGGCCGCTGGCCATCGAGTCCTACCTGCGGGCCCGCGACTTCGACCAGCTCAACACCTTCCTCGGGCTGGTGCCGCCGGGCTGGGTCAGCATTCCCGCGTTGTTCCTGTTCACCGTGCTGTTCCGCGGGCTGGAGCCCCGGTGGCGGGCGGGCGCCGGGTTCGGGCGCGCCATGCTCGCCCCGGCGGCGCCGATGATCCTGCTGGTCGGGCTGGTCACCTGGCTGGTCACCGCCGCACAGGTGCTCTGGCCGTTTGTCGTGGCGTCGACACCGATGTACCGGCCCGCGCCGCTGGAGGCCCTCATGGTGTACGCCCGATGGGGGATGCGCGGCGACGAACTGGCCCTCGGCGCGGTCCTGCCGCTACCGATGATGCTGATCTTCCTGGTCGCGTTCGGGTGGCTGCAGGTGAAGTATCTCGACCGGTTGGCCGTACGAGTCGGGCGATGATTTCCCGGCGAAGGGTGCGTTTCTCCGGGGACACGACGACCATGTAGCTATGTTCAGTACTCTTCGGACACGGAAGATCGTGGCCGCCGGCGTGATGCTGGCGGCCACGATCGCTGTCGTACCCGCATCCGCCGCAGCGCAGCCCGGACCGTCCGCCGGCAGGCCGGACCGCGTCGAGTTGCGCGCCGCGCTCACCGCAGTACCCGAAGCCGGCGTGCCCGGCGTCCTGGCCGAGGTGCGCGACGGTCGGCACGACTGGCGAGCCGCCGCCGGCCAGGCGTATCTGACCAAACCTCGACCGATGCAGCCACAGATGCGTCACCGCATCGGCAGCATCACCAAGACCTTCGTCGCCACCACCGTGCTGCAACTCGTCGACGAGGGACGGCTGGGCCTGGACGACCCGGTCGGCAGGTGGCTCCCCGACACCGTACCGGGGGAGCGCGGCGACCAGATCACCGTCCGGATGCTGCTGAACCACACCAGCGGCATCGGCAACTACACCAACGCCATGATCGACTCGTATGCGTCGATCAACCAGATGCAGGTCACCACGTACGCCCCGGCGGACCTGGTCGCCACCGGCCTGGCCATGCCGCCGACCGGCGCCCCCGGTGCGACGTTCAGCTACTCCAACACCAACTACGTGCTGGCCGGACTGCTGATCGAGGCGGTCACCGGCAACGACGCCCCGGCCGAGGTGCAGCGGCGCATCCTGCGGCCACTGAAGCTCACCGGGACGAGCTTCCCGGGCACCGATCCGACGATCCGCGGCCCGCACAGCGGCGCCTACTTCGCCCCGTTCGGCGCACGCGACCTCAGCGAGTTCAACATGAGCTGGGGATGGACGGCCGGCGAGATGATCTCCACCACGGCGGACCTGAACACCTTCTTCCGCGCGCTGCTCGACGGAGACCTGCTCAGCCCCGCCACCCTCAAGCAGATGCTCGACGGGGTGCCGATGCTGCCGGGGCTGCCCGAGGCCGGCACCTACGGTCTCGGCATCTACTCGCTGCCCACCCCGTGCGGCGAGTTCTTGGGCCACGACGGTGCGGTGTTCGGTCACCTGACCTACTCCCTGCACAGCCGCGACGGCACCCGCCAGGTGTCCTCCGGCATCAACATCAGCCACTACCAGGTCGGTCTTCCCGACCCGCACCCGTTCGACATCGCCTGGCAGACCTTCCTGCTCACCGCGATGTGCCCGACCAGCGATGTCAGCAGCCGCTCGGCAGAAGCGGTGCCGCAGCTGCCCAGCGTGACCCGGATGCCGGGCAACGACGCGGTGGTGGCGGCACCCTAGGGCGACCGACGGCGTTGCGGCCGGCTGGACGGCGTCACCTCGTGCAGGGTGACGGCGTCCAGCCGGCCGTCGGCCAGCTCGGCGGTGAGGTACGTCGCGTACGGCTGCCGCCGCCGGTCGGTCGGCGAGCCGGGATTGAGCAGCCGCAGACCACCGGGCGCGTCGCTGTCCCACGGGATGTGGGAGTGCCCGAAGACGAGCAGGTCGCAGTCGGGAAAACGAGCCGCGCAGCGGCGCTCCCGGCCACCGGCGGGACCGGTCTCGTGCACCACCGCGATCCGCATCCCGGCCACCTGCACCCGGGCGATTTCCGGCAGCCGGGCACGCAGCTGCGGGCCGTCGTTGTTGCCGTGGACACCGATCAGCCGGGCGCTGCGCCGCTCCACCTCGTCGAGCAGTTCCACGCTGACCCAGTCGCCGGCATGGATGACCAGATCGGCGGCGTCAACGGCGGCCCACAGCCCGGACGGCAGGTCACGGGCCCGCTTCGGCACGTGCGTGTCCGCCATGATGACCAGCCGCATCCCGGCAGCGTAGCCCCGACCGGCCCGGGTCAGCCCGTCACCGCGGCCAGCGACCGGAGCAGATCCTCGCCGTCGGGCCACGGACCGAACCCGGTCTTGGAGTCCAGGTGCCCGACGGCGCCCGCGTCGAACAGCTCCGAACCCCAATCCCGCGCGTACGCCTCGAACTGCGCGAAGGTGGCGTTCGGGTCGGTGCGACTGGCGACCAGGATCGAGTGGAAGGGCAGGGGCTCGCGTGGCACGTGGTCGATGATGACATCGACGCTCTCGCCCGGGCCGGGTTTCCAGTCTGGATCCAGGTACGGCGGTGTGACCAGCAGAGCGGCCCGGACGGGACCGATGTGCTGGCGGGCCCAGACGGCGACGGTCAGACATCCCGCGCTGTGCGCCACCAGGATCACCGGCTCCGCATCAGCGCTGATGGCAGCGTGCAGCGCGGCGACCCGTTCGGCGGCGACGTACGGCGGCCCGGGCGGTTCCGGTGCCCACTGGAACCCCGGACGGTCCCGCACCCAGCTGCGCGACCAGTGGTCGACCGACGGCACACCTCGACCGGGCACGACCAGGTGACGCGTCACGGTCGCCAGCCGTTCCCCGAGGTCATGGCAGCAGCTGCCCGGGCGGGAGCTGCCGGATGGCGTCGCCCACCCGGATCGTCGCACCGACGACCACCCGGGCGTTGAGGCCGCGCAACCGTAGCCGCTGACCCTCCTCCGTCCACACCACCTTGTGGGCGTCGCGTCCGAACCGGGCGGCGAACTTGGCACAACCGTTGTGCGGCTGGTCGGTCACCTCGATGACCGCGCGGTCGCCGATCGCCAGACGCGTACCGGCCGGCAGCGCCTCGACGCTCAGGTCCAGATCGACGTAGAGCTGATCCCCGGCCAGCGCCCAGGCGTCGCGATCGGCGCCGGCGATCAGCTCGATGAACCGGGAGTTGATGACGTTGAGCTGCATGTCGGGGTGCGGTGACCGGTCGGGCGTGCGTTTGCTGGGTCGTTGACCCCAACTGTCGCCGAGCAGCCCGACGCTCGCGTCCAGTTCGGCCTCCGACAGCACCTCGCGGGCGTCGACGGCCGGCCGGCGTACGGCCAACGCCAGGGTGCCGGCAGCCCGGGGGGACTGCCGCACCAGGTGCAGCCCCGCCATGATCTCGTCCATCGAGCGATGACGTACGGCGACAGAGTTCTCCATCGTTCGACTGTCCCTCATGCGCATCCACGACGTCCAAACAGTTTCGCCACCCGAGACCCCGCCCGCAGGCACTTCGTCACCAATCCACGCCCCGCGACGAGTTGATCGTGACCGGTATCGTGGCCGGGGCCGGCCGCGGGACTTCGGTGCGACTTCCGGAACCCGCCTCTGAAGCGATGCTTCGCAGTTCGTGCCCCCATTCCCCGGCCGGCACCCAGGTGACGAGAGAAGGTGCAGTCGCAGTCATGTCGCGGGCGGATCGGATCGCGTGCGAGGACGTGGTCATGTTCGTCAACGCCGCGATCACCTCGACCGCCCAGCGCGAGTTCCGCTCCACCGCCGCCGCGCAGCGCCTGTCGTTGGACTTCCTCCACGAGTACGTGCTGGGCAACTACCGCGACCTGTACGCCGCGACCCTCGCCCTGGACGTCAACCAGCTCAACGCCGCCATGGTCGTGACGAACCTGCTGCGCACCGCCCGGGAGGCCAGCCGCGAGCAGCGCGCGCGGGAGGGGCGACTGATCGCGGCACGGCTGCGGACCCTGCCACCACAACGGGTGTACGGCGTCTTCCGCGACCTGCGCCGGCTGGGGATCAACAACCGGCGTACCCGCGCCATCGTCCGTGACTGGGTGGCGGCCCGGCCCGACCCGGCCTTCGACGCGGTCAAGTACCGCCGCTCGTTGTCCGTCGCCGCCCGGCACGCCCACCTGCCACTTCCCGGCGAGGTCGGCACGGCGCTGTTCGCCTGGCGTCGACCCAGGCGTTACGAGACACCGATCCTGGAGGCGTGGCGGCGCGCCCACTACGACCAGCGGGCCCTGTACGAGCTGCCGTACACCGTCGCCGAAGGACTGGCTGCCCAGCACGGCATCGACCGGGCCCGGTTCCTGTCCGGCATCGCACCCCGGCTCACCGCCGGTGAACGGCTGCGGTTGCAGGGCAGCGCCGTACGGCACAAGGTCGACGGCGTCGCGATGGACCTCGCCACGGCACCCCTGACCCGGCTGGCGAGCTACGCGCTGTCACTGCCGCGTCCGGAACGCCTCCGGCGTCGCGACGAGCTGACCGGTGCGCTTCGGGCCGCCGCGCGTCGCGCCGCCCGCCGGCAGGCGGGCACCTGGGGCCGGGTGGTGGCGGTCCTCGACGACAGCTACTCCGCCGCCGGCTCCGGGACCAAACGTCGCCGACCACTCGCCGTCGCCCTGGCCACCCACTACCTGCTGGAGGCCCTCGCCGCCGACTTCACCGGGCTGTGGCTGCACCACCGCGGCGACCCGCTGCTGGTCCACCCCGTCGGGGCCACCGGGCTTGGGATGCGCATCCTCGACGCGCTCGAACGCGGCCCCGACCGGCTCGTCATCGTCTCCGACGGCTGGGACAACGACCCACCCGGGCAGGCCGCCGAGGTGCTGCGGATCTGGCGCACCCGCCTCGACCCCGACCAGCACACCAGCATCGTGCACCTCAACCCGGTCTACGACGCCGACACCTTCGATGTACGCCGCCTGGCCGACGGGGTGGCCACCGTCGGGGTCCGCGACGCCGAGGACGCCGCCGCGCTCGTCGAACTGGCCCGCTTCGCCACCGGCCGCGCCGGCTTCGACGAGCTGCGCCGCCACCTCGCCGACCGGGTCGAGCGGTTCCTCGACGACCAGGAGGCAGTGTCGTGACCACCGTCATCGAGGGCATCGACCTGACCGGGCTGACCCCCGGCCCCGCCCAGACGTGGGGCGCGATCCGCCTCGTCCCGCTCCTGCGCCGCGACCCCGTCACCGACCTGCGCCTGCACGCCCGGCTCCACGACCCCGACGCGCTGTCGATCGTCCAGACCGCACCGCGTACGGCGTACATCTCGTTCATCCCGCACGCGTTCGTCGCCACCTGGACCACCGACAGCACCCCGGCCGCCGCCTACGGCACCCAGCTGCGCGACAGCGCCGACACCGATGTGCCGGAGGGGATCCGGCTGGTGTTCCGCCGCCGCATGGCGCGCCGGGAGGACCGGCAGCGGCTGCGTTTCCTGCCGCTGCACCTGGCCGTGGAGGGTTACCTGGCACTGCAGTTCGGCGGCCCGCCCATCGCCTGGCAGGAATGGACCCGCCAGGCCGTCACCCGTGGCCTGTCCCCGCGGGTGGAGGCGGGCTACACCGGCGCCGCCATCGCCGGCCTCGACGACGCGCTGCGCGTCTTCGAGATCCACCCCGACCAGTGCGGCATGGTGCTCTACGTCGCCGACGCGCTCACCGCCGCGTTCGTCGTCCCGCATCCGGACTACTACCGTGCCCTGCATCCCACGCTGCTGCAGGACTTCTACGGCGACCTGCTGTTCCACTACGCCCACCTGTACCCGGCCGTACCGGATTTCACCGTCCGGCTCGACGACACGGCCGTCACCAGCGTCGCCGATCTGCGCGCCGAACTCGCCCGGATGGACGCCGAGTGGCAGGGCTTCCACGCCCTGCTGGCCGGTGGGCTGCTCGCCGCCGGACGGCTCACCGTCACCCCGGCGCACCGGATGGGCCGCTTCACCCTGGCCCGGTTCCTGCCCGCCTTCGACCCCGATACCGACAACCACATCGGCGAGGTCATCACCGACGAGACCGGCCGGTTGGCCTACCTCAAGACGTTCCGGCTGTCGGCTGCGCAGACCCGCCGGGGGCATCTGCTGTCCCAGCTCGCCGCCCACGACTGGAACCTCGACAGCACCGCCACCGCCCTGCGTACCGACCGCGACGGGTTGGTCCAGCGTCTCGATCGGGCCGGTTTCGGCCACCTGCTGCGCCCCGACATCATCGACGCCTGCCGTAGGCGCGCACGGCAGTCGCGGGGCGCGCTGACAGCCGGCGACCGGCATCGATGATCGGTGGCGTTCCTGCCCGCCGGTTCCTGGTCAGCTCAATGTGAAGGTCACGTCGTCGACGTCGAAGGCGGTGACACCGTTGCCGGCCGTCTCGCTGGCGAGGAAGCTGACCGTCGCGGTGCGCTCCGTCGTCGCCGTCCCGGTGGACATGCTGTACTCCCGCCACTGCGACCCGCCGTCGAAGGCCAGCGAGAACCTCGTCTTCGGGGGGATCCCGGTGACCGCCAGCCCGACGTTCAGGTAATCGCCGCGGCTGCTCTCCGTCGTGAGGGTCCGGACCCGGAACCGGACCGTCAGGTCGCAGTTCGCCGGCACCGTCACGTCGGTACGCAGTAGATCGCTCCGGGTGACGTCCAACCCGGCGAAGGTGGCGTACGCGCGGCCGGTGTGGGCGGGCCGGGCCGTGTCGCCGAGTACGACGATGCGGGGGCCGGCGGTCCAACCGGTGGTGCCGCGCTCGAAGCCCGGGTTGGGGTGGATCTGTCCCCGGCAGGGCGCATCGGCTGTCGGCGGGCGGTGGGGTGCGCTGGCCGTGGTCAGCAGGAGCAGGGCAGCAGAGGCGAGAGTGACGAAGGTCTTCATCGGATCTCCCCGTGTCGAGTATCCCTGAGGTCGATTCAAATCGACGATGCTCGATCACTGTTCCTGCGTCAAGCCTTTCCCGTTGTCGGCTCCGGCCGGTCGGGTCGATGGTCCGCCGACCGAAGATCCCTCGCCGCCAGGTCGAGCCTCTGACCCGGGAGCTTACGGTGAGCGTAGGGGTGCGAGCTGCACGGTCCAGGTCCGGGCGGTTCCGACGACGGCGATCGCCCGGCAGAGGAGATCGCAGCCCAGTTGCGGGTTTCCTTCCGCGAAACCGCGATTGATGATGCTGACTGCTCTCGGGTGGTCGCCCGCTTCCAGAGCATTTTCCAGGGCGGTGGTCAGAACCTTGGCGAGCACAGAGTGAAAGCTTTCCGCCCCTTTTTCGCGTAGATTCTTGATGGGCCTTCGCGGCTCTGGTGAGGGGACCGCGGATGGGGCCAGTGCGAAAGTCATGTCCTGCTCCTGTGCCGGAGGGCCGCCCGAAATGGCAGCACCCGAAACTGGAGGTCAGCCAGACCTCCGATGGGTTGCCTCACGACAACGCTGGTCACCGTCCGCAACGTGCCGTTATCCGTCGGCACGTCCGAAGTGCCGGTCGGCGCGGACACAAACGGTGACCCACCGCTCCACTGTACGCGCACCACGCGGTACCACTGTCACGTCAGCCGTCCCCACCCCACTGGCGCCAACGGCCGGTGGTCCGCACGTCGTCAAATTCTGTGCTACGGTTGCCTCGTTGCAGTTTTGATTTCCGTTGACGTCTCGGCGCCTGATGGGTTAACCAAAACCCGTCCAGGTGCTTTTTTCGTTTTTCGTGTCGTTCCCGACGCGGGTCATCAACGCAGCGGCACGCGAGACCGCACAGTGCGGTCTCCCACAGCCTGCGAAGGAGCAGACATGGCTACTGGTACCGTGAAGTGGTTCAACGGTGACAAGGGCTTCGGTTTCATCAGCCAGGACGACGGCGGCGCCGACGTTTTCGCCCATTTCTCGGCGATCTCGGCGAGCGGCTTCCGTAGCCTCGATGAGAACCAGCGCGTCCAGTTCGAGATCACCCAGGGCCCGAAGGGCCCCCAGGCGTCGGACATCCGCTCGCTCTGATTCACGCTTCGTCAAACGGCGGCCTGACTGGTTCAGCAGGCCGCCGTTCGGCGTTTCCTCTGCCACCTGTTCAGGTTCGTTCCTGCCACCCTGGCCGGGGGATCCTTCATCGCCGACGGCTACCGCGGGCCATCCGCCGTTGATCAATACGGCTGGCTACGCATACCGGGCGCTATCTTCTTCCTCGTCGCGGCGATCCGCCTCGGCCGTGCTGCGAAGGGGAGCTGACATGACCGAACTGGCGTACGACGTCGTCGTGATCGGCGCGGGACCGGTCGGGGAGAACGTCGCCGACCGGGTCGTGCAGGGTGGCCTGACCGCCGCCATCGTCGAACGGGAACTGGTCGGCGGGGAGTGCTCGTACTGGGCCTGCATGCCGACCAAGGCGTTGCTGCGCAGCGGGTCCGCATTGCGCGCGGCCCGCCAGGTGCCCGGGGCGCGTGAGGCGGTGACGGGAGACCTGGACGCGGCGGCGGTGCTGGCGCGGCGCGACTCCATCGTCGCGAACTGGCGTGACGACGGGCAGGTGTCCTGGCTGGAATCGGCCGGGATCGCACTGCACCGAGGCCACGGACGGCTCAGTGCCGCCAAGGTCGTCGAGGTGACCGACGCCGACGGCGCCACGACGACGTTGACCGCGCGGCACGCGGTGGTCGTGGCCACCGGCAGCGGCTCTCGGATGCCGGACATCCCGGGCCTGCGCGCCGCAGCGCCGTGGTCCAGCCGCGAAGCCGCGGCGGCGACGTCCATTCCCCGTCGCCTCGCCATCATCGGCGGCGGCGTGGTGGCGACCGAGATGGCCACCGCGTACGCCGCACTCGGGTCCTCGGTGACGGTGCTGGCCCGCGACGGCGTGTTGCCGTCGGTGGAACGGTTCGCCGCCGAGCAGGTCACGCAGTCGTTACGCGAGGCCGGTGTGTCCCTGCACGTCGACGCGGAGGCTGTCTCCGTGCATCGCGACGACGCCGGCACCGTCCACGTCGACACCAGCCAGGGCGAGCGGGTCGAAGCCGACGAGGTCCTCGTCGCGATCGGCCGTACGCCGAACACCCAGGACATCGGACTCGACACCGTCGGCCTGACACCCGGTGACTGGCTGACCGTCGACGACACGATGCGGGTCGTCGACGGCGGCGACTGGCTCTACGCCGCCGGTGACATCAACCGGCGGGCGCTGCTCACCCACCAGGGCAAGTACCAGGCGCGCGCGGTCGGCGACGTCATCGTGGCCCGCGCGAAGGGCGAGAAGGTCGACGACGGCCGGTGGGGCCGGCACGTCGCGACGGCCGACGAACGTGCGGTGCCGCAGGTGGTGTTCACCGACCCGGAGATCGCCGCCGTAGGTCTGACGGCGGCCGCCGCCGAGGCGGCAGGGCTGCGGACCCGGGTCGTCGACTACAACCTGGGTGCGGTCGCCGGTGCCACCCTGCACGCCGATGACTACCAGGGGCAGGCCCGGATGGTCGTCGACGAGGACCGCAAGGTGATCGTCGGCGTCACCTTCGTCGGCCCGGACGTGGCGGAGCTGATCCACGCCGCGACCGTCGCCATCGTCGGTGAGGTTCCGTTGGACCGGTTGTGGCACGCGGTTCCGGCGTACCCGACCGTCAGCGAGGTGTGGCTGCGGCTACTCGAGGCGTACGGCCGCTGACGCCACGTGCCAGCCAGCACGTTCCTGGTCCGACCGAGAGAATCGCTGATGCATGCGGCCCGAACTCCGTCGCGGCGCGCCGGCCCGTTCGCCCGGCCCGCACCCGGCGGTGGCGCCTAGCGTCGGACGTCTCACCGGCAGGGCGGCTACGCGCCCTGTCCCTGGTTCTGCATCAGTCCGCCGTCCATGAAGTACGTCGACCCGGTGACGTAGTCGGCGTCGTCGCTGGCCAGGAAGACGGCGAGCTTGGCGATCTCCTCCGGCTGCGCGGCCCGCTTCCAGGGGATGGACTGCACCTGCTCCTCCAGGTACTTCGGGTCGTCGATCGCCTGCTGGTTGAACGGGGTGAGCACCATGCCGGGCCCGATGTTGTTGACGTTCATGTGCATCGGGGCGACCTCCAGGGCGATGCTCTTGGCCAACTCCAGCATGCCGCCCTTGCTGGCGTCGTAGTCGGAGCCGCCGGCGCGGGCCACCTCCTGGTGGACGGAGGTGATGTTGATGATCTTGCCGTGTCCGCCCTGGTCGCGGCGGTGCTGGATGAACCGCCGACAGCAGAAGAACATCCCGTACAGGTTGGTGCGGATGGCCCGGTCCCGGGTCGCGGTGTCCAGATCGGCCACCGGGATGCCGGAGGCGTCCACGCCCGCGTCGTTCATGAGGATGTCCAGGCGGTCGAACTCCCCGAGGGCCTCGTCGAACATCGCCTCGACCTGATGCTCGACGCTGATGTCGCCCTGCACCACGACAGCCCGCTGGCCGGTTCTCTCGATCTCGGTCTTGGTGTGGTTGGCACCCGCGTGGTCGTGCAGGTAGTGCACCACCACGTCGGCGCCCTCCCGGCCGAACTCGATCGCCGTGGCCTGCCCGATGCCCGAGTCGGATCCGGTGATCATGGCGGTCCTGCCTGCCAGCCGTCCGGTCATCAGCACGCTCCCCCTTCGTGGCTGTTCCCCGTTCTACCGGCGCGTACCCGCTCGCCGCAGACGTAACCGAGCCCGAGGCACCCCATGGGCTCACGGCCGGTTGCCGGATTCGACCTCGCCGATGATCCAGGCGGCGTTGATGACCCCGATGTGGGACAGCGCCTGGGGGAAGTTCCCGATCAGGCTGCGGTCGCGGCGGTCGATCTCCTCCGACAGCAACCCGAGGTCGTTCGCGTGGCCGGTGACGTTCTCGTACACCTGCTTGGCTTCGTCGAGTCTGCCGGCTCGCGCCAGGGCCTCCGCCAGCCAGTACGAGCAGATGATGAAGGCGCCTTCCTCACCGGCTCCGGTCCAGCGTTGCAGGAGGTCGTCGCGCCCCAGCTCACGTCTGATCGCGTCCACGGTGGCCACGACCCGGTCGTCGTCGCCGGGAAGAAACCCGGTGATCGGCATGACGAGCAGCCCGGCGTCGAGGTGGTCGGAGCCGAACGCGCCGGTGAACGCCTGACGCGAGTCGTTCCAGCCCTGGGTCAGGATCGCCGCGCGGATCTGGTCCCTGGCCTGCGACCACCGGGGGACCCGTGCCTCAGCGTCCAGGGTCGACGCCAGTTTGATGGCCCGGTCCAGCGCCACCCAGCACAGCAACTTCGACGTCAGGTAGTTCCGCTCGCCCTCGCGTCCCTCCCAGGTGCTGGCGTCCGGCTCCTGCCAGGTGTCGGCGGCCCGGTCCGCCAAGGTGCGCAGCAGGTCCGTGGCGGCCGGTGACAGGTCCCCGAGTTCGTCGCGCAGGACCAGGGCGCACTCCAGCGGCTCGCCGAGGACGTCGAGTTGCTTCTGCTGCCAGGCGTTGTTGCCGACGCGTACCGGCCGGCTGTTCTGGTAGCCCTCAAGGTGCTCCAGGGTGTGTTCGGTCAGGTCCCGCTCGCCACCCACGCCGAACATGATCGGTATGTGGTCCGTGGCGCCCACCGATCCGATGGAGGCGGCCATCCAGTCGAAGAAGCGGTTCGCCTCGTGCGGACAGGCACCGACCCACAGCGCCCTGAGGGTGACGCTGCCGTCGCGGAGCCAACCGAACCGGTAGTCCCAGTTCGCCGCCCCGCCGACCTGCTCGGGCAGCGAGGTGGTGGCCGCCGCGACCACCGCCCCGGTGGGCTGGTAGGTCAGCGCCTGAAGGACCAGTGCGCTGCGCCGGACGTGTTCGCGGTACGGGCCCTGGTAGTCCTGGTGCAGGCGGTCCCAGGACTGCCAGGCGGCGATGGTGTCCCGCAGCGCCGCCCGCCCGTCCAGCAGGGCGGTCGGCGGGTCGGCGGAGCGGCGGTGGTGCAGGGCGAACACCGCGCTGTCGCCCTCGGCGAGGGTGAATCGCGCGGTCACCAGTGCACCGTCGACGGCAAGGGCACGGTCGGCGGCCAGGGTCAACCGGTCGCCGGCGCCGGCGATGTCCAGCCCCGCCGGCGTTTCGGTGATCGTGGGGCTGACCAGCCCGTACTCCGGCCGGACCGCGACCTCGACCGCCACGTCGACCGTGCCGGTGACGGCCTCGACCTGCCGGATCAGCACGTGCGGAGAGGTGAAGCCGATGCGGTGACCGCGTTCTCCGGCGCCGAGACTGAGGGCGTCGGTCAACCGCAGCACACCGGTCGGGGTGCGGAACTCGGTGCGGAGCACCATCGTTCCGTCGATGTAGTGCCGGGAGGTCGTGTACCGCCCGAGCGGCCGGATCGACCAGAAGCCGCCGGTGGTGCCGAGCAGCCGGGCGAAGACGCTCGGCGCGTCGAATCGGGGCGGGCACCACCAGTCCACGACCCCGTCCGAGGAGACCAACGCCGCGCCCTGGCAGTCGCCGAGAAGGGCGTAATCACTGATCACGGCCATGTTCGCTCGTACCCGTGGTCGCGCTGCCCATGCCCCGGGCCGTGGTGGCAGCGGCTACGACGTTTGTTGCGCGCCGGTGAACCGCGGCGGGGTGCGCGCCGTGGTACCCGCAACAACCGTGGATATCGAGGAGCACCGTTGATGACCTCACGCACTGTGAGCCGCAGGCGGCTCGTCTGGGCTCTGGCGACCCTCACCTGCTTGGCGGGCGCGGCCGGCCTGGTCGCCGTGCCGTCGGCGAAGGCCGACCGCAGCGCACCGATCGTCGGGGTGGCCGGCAAGTGTGTCGACGTCCAGTGGTCCGGTACGCAGAACGGCACCACCGTGCAGTTGTGGGACTGCAACGGCACCAACGCGCAGAACTGGGCCGGAATCGGGCGCCAGGGGACGCTGCGCGCGTTCGGCAAGTGCCTGGACGTGGACGGCGGCTCGCACGATGCCGGCGCACGGGTGCAGTTGTGGGACTGCAACGGCACCGGCGCGCAGGACTGGCTGCTGGAGAACGGACAGCTGATCAACACCGGGTCCGGCAAGTGCCTGGACGCGTCCGGTGGGGCCCAGACCGGGACGGCGTTGCAGATCCGCGGCTGTTCCGGCGTGGTCACCCAGACCTGGGCGGCGAGCGGCAGCCCGCAGGTGGCCGGACCCGAGGCGAAGAAGGGCGTGGCCACCTGGGCGTTCCCGCCCGGCGGTGACGGCATCCGGGACGTGGGGGCGACCTGGTACTACGACTGGTCCACCTCGGGCAGCGACGCGCCGGCGGCGCCGGAGTTCGTACCGATGATCTGGGGTGCCACCTTCGTCACCGACGCCGACCTGGCCACCGCCCAGCGGTCCGGCCGCACGTTGCTCGGCTTCAACGAGCCGGACCTGCCGGGACAGGCGAACATGTCGGTCGAGCACGCGCTGGACCTGTGGCCCCGGCTGCAGCACACCGGCATGCGGCTGGGTAGCCCGGCCGTCGCCTTCGGCGCCGACACCCCCGGCGGCTGGCTGGACCGGTTCCTCGCCGGTGTCCGTGAGCGGGGGCTGCGGGTCGACTTCATCGCCCTGCACTGGTACGGCTCGGACTTCGGCGACGAGGCGGCGAACCACCTGATGCAGTACGTGCACGCGGTCCACGAACGTTACCGCCTGCCGATCTGGATCACCGAGTTCGGCCTGATCGATTTCAGCCAGGGCGCGCCGCGCCACCCGACGCCGCAGCAGCTTGTCACGTTCATCGACAAGGCGACCGCCGCGTTGCAGGCCACGCCGTACGTCGAGCGGTACGCCTGGTTCGCCCTGCCGGCCAGCGGCGAGCATGCGGCACACGGTCTGTACCGCGAGGACGGCACCGCCACCGAGGCGGGCGCGGCCTACCGGGCGGCGGGTCGCTCCTAGGCCGGGGGAGCGGGTGACTGGTGATTCTGCCGATGCGGGGTCGGCGGACAGCCCCAAACACTGATCGCAGTCGATACAGCTCCAACCCAAGGGAGTATCCGACGTGCGATCAACCACCACCACCCGTCCCCGTTCCCTCACCCTCCTGGCCCGGCTGGCGATGACCGCCGTCCTGGCCGCCGGTGGCGTCGTCGCCACCTCGTCCGCCGCCCAGGCCGCCAACCCGTACGAGCGGGGACCGGCGCCGACCAACGCGATCCTGGAGGCCAGCCGCGGCCCCTTCGCGACCTCGTCGACGACCGTCTCCTCGCTGGTCAGCGGCTTCGGCGGCGGCGTCATCTACTACCCGACGACCACCACCGCGGGCACCTTCGGCGCAGTGGCCATCTCGCCCGGCTACACCGCCTCCTGGTCGAGTCTGGACTGGCTGGGGCCGCGGATCGCCTCGCACGGCTTCGTGGTCATCGGCATCGACACCATCACCCGCCTCGACCAGCCGAGCAGCCGGGGTCGGCAACTGCTGGCCGCGCTGGACTACCTGACCGAGCGCAGTTCGGTGCGCAGCCGTATCGACTCCAGCCGGCTCGCCGTGGCCGGTCACTCGATGGGCGGCGGCGGCAGCCTGGAGGCCGCCGCGAGCCGGCCGTCGTTGCAGGCCGCCGTGCCGCTGGCGCCGTGGAACCTGACCAAGAACTGGTCGAACCTGCGGGTGCCGACGCTGATCATCGGCGGTGAGAGCGACTCCGTCGCCTCGGTCGCCACGCACTCCGAGCCGTTCTACAACAGCATCCCGGCCTCGGCGGAGAAGGCGTACCTGGAACTCAACAACGAGGGCCACTTCTTCCCGAACACGGTCAACACCCCCACCGCGAAGCAGATGGTGGCCTGGCTGAAGCGGTTCGTCGACGACGACACCCGCTACGACCAGTTCCTCTGCCCGGGCCCGAGTGGCCTGGCCGTGGAGGAGTACCGCAACACCTGCCCGCACTGACGGTCCTGCCGGGGCGGCCGCGACTCAGGCTGCCCCGGATCGTTCGGCCGCCGGTCTTCCGTCCCGAGGACCGGCGGCCGTATATTGCATTGACAGTGCAAAAATTCTGGAGGTGGTGGGTGTCCGACCACACGGCCCACGGGCTGCGCGCGCTGGTCGCCGCGTTCCTCGACACGCACGACCCGAACGGTGACCGCCTCGGTTTCCTGCGCGCCCGCTTCGACGCCGGGCTGGCCTGGGTGCAGCACCCACCCGGGCGCGGTGGCCTGGGCGCCCCGCCGCAACTGCAGGCGGTCGTCGACGACGCCTTCGCCGCAGCCGGCGCGCCGGACAACCGGCCCCGGCGCAACAGCATCGGGCTCGGCATGGCCGCGCCCACCCTGCTGCGGCACGCCAGCGACGCCCAGTGCCGACGCTGGCTGCGGCCGCTGTGGACCGGTGAAGAGGTGTGGTGCCAGCTGTTCAGCGAACCCGACGCCGGTTCCGACCTGGCGAGCCTGCGTACCCGGGCGGTGCCCGACGGCGACGACTGGATCATCGACGGTCAGAAGGTGTGGACGTCGCTGGCCCACGAGGCGCGCTGGGCGATCCTGCTGGCCCGTACCGATCCGGCCGCGCCCAAGCACCACGGCATCACCTACTTCGTCTGCGACATGACCGCGCCGGGAGTGCAGGTGCGTCCCCTGCGGCAGGCCACCGGCGAAGCGGAGTTCAACGAGGTCTTCCTCACCGGTGTCCGGGTGCCCGACGCCCACCGCATCGGCGCGGTCGGGCAGGGCTGGCAGATCGCCCGTACGACGTTGATGAACGAACGCGTCGCCATCGGCGGCCGACCGCTGCCCCGCGAGGGCGGCATGGTGGGCGTGCTGGCACGGCTGTGGCGGGAACGCCCCGAGCTGCGCACCGCCGGGCTGCACGACGAGGTCCTGCGCGCCTGGGTGGGCGCCGAAGCCGCCCGGCTGGCCGCGCTGCGGCTGCGGCAGCTGATCGCCGCCGGCGAGCCCGGCCCCGAAGGCTCGGCGGTGAAGCTCTCCTTCGCCGAGCTGAGCCAGCGGATCAGCGGACTGGAGGTGGAGCTGCGCGGCGCCGAAGGGCTGCGCCACGACGACTGGACGATGCGTCGCCCGACCGAACCCGACCTGCTCGGCCGCACCGCCACCTACCGCTACCTGCGCGCCCGGGGCAACTCCATCGAGGGCGGGACCTCGGAGATCCTGCGCAGCATCATCGCCGAGCGGGTGCTCGGGCTGCCCACCGAACCCCGGGTGGACCGATGAGCGACCTGCTCTACGACGCCGACGAAGAGGCCCTGCGCGACACCGTACGCGCGCTGCTGGCCACGCACGCCCCGTGGCAACGCACGCTCGCCGCCGTCGACGGCGGCGATCCGTACGACGCGACACTGTGGCGTCGACTTGTCGACCAGCTCGGCGTGACCGGGCTGGCCGTGCCCGTCGAGCACGGCGGCGCCGCAGCCGGCTTCCGCGAGGTCGCGGTGGTGCTGGAGGAGCTGGGTCGGGCGGTCGCGCCGGTGCCCTTCCTGGGTGCCGCCGTGGCGACCCGGGCGTTGCTGGCCTGTGCCGAGCACACCCTGCTGCGCCGGCTGGCCGCCGGTGACCGCGACGTGACGGTGGCGGTCGACTTCGCCACCGCACCCGACCTCGCCACCGCGCCAGAGGCCCGCCCGGACCCGGTCACGGTCGGTCCCGGACCGACGCTCACCGGTCGGGTGACCGGTGTGGCCGACGCCGTGCCGCACGGCCTGCTGCTGGTCCCGGCCGGCGACGCGCTCTACGTCGTCGACGCCGCCGAACCGGCGGTGCGGATGTCCGCCGTGGTGTCGCTGGACGCGACCAGACCGCTCGTCGACATCGAGTTCACCGCTGCGGCGGCCCGTCCGATCGCCACCGGCGACGCCGCTGCCGACGCGGTGACGGCGGCGCTGACCGCCGGCGCGGCGCTGCTCGCCTCCGAACAGGTCGGCCTGGCCCAGTGGTGTCTGGACACGACGGTGGCCTACGTGCGCCAGCGTCACCAGTTCGGCCGTCCGGTCGGCTCGTTCCAGGCGGTCAAGCACCGGTTGGCCGACGTGTGGGTGGAACTGACCGAGGCCCGGGCGGTGGCCCGGTACGCCGCCGACCGGCTCGGCGCGGCCGGTCCCGAGGCGGCGCTGGCGGCCGCGTTGGCCCAGGCGTACTGCGGCCCGGTGGCGGTGCGGGCGGCGGAGGTCTGCGTCCAGTTGCACGGCGGGATCGGCTTCACCTGGGAGCACCCGGCGCATCTGTACCTCAAGCGCGCCAAGAGCGCCGCGATCGCCTTCGGCACCGCGGACCGGCACCGGGCCGCCCTGGCCCGGCTGGTCGACCTGCCGCCACCGGTCACGGCCACCGCCTTCGGCGATGCCGGCCGCTGAGGACGCGGCATCGAAGGTGTTGACGAAACACGCGAGAAACGTACACTCCCAGTGTAATAAGTTTGGGCCGCGCGGCGAGGGGCAGGGTTGATGACGGACGGTCTCGCACTGCACCAGGTCGGCGTCCGCTTCGGCGGCCTCACCGCCCTCGACGACGTCTCGCTTCAGGTCGGTCCGGGCGAGGTGGTCGGGGTGATCGGCCCCAACGGCGCCGGCAAGACCACCCTGTTCAACGTCGTGTGCGGCTTCGTCACCGCGCACACCGGCACGCTGACCCTCGACGGCCGGCCGCTGCGGCCCCGACCGCACCGGCTCACCCGACTGGGCATCGCCCGCACCCTGCAGGGCACCGGCCTGTTCGCCGGGCTCACCGTGCTGGAGAACGTGATGACCGGGGCCACCCACACCGCCCGCGCCGGCCTGCTGCCGGCGCTGCTCGGACTGCCCCGCAGCGACCGCGACGAGCGCCGGCTGCGCGAACACGCCCGCACCGTCCTCGACGAACTGGGCATCGCACAGCACGCCGACGCCGCGCCGGACACCCTCCCGTTCGCCGTACGCCAACGGGTCGCCCTCGCCCGCGCGCTGGCCGCCCGCCCCCGACTGCTGCTGCTCGACGAACCGGCCGGCGGACTCGGCGCCGACGACGTGGACAACCTCGCCGAGCTGATCCGGACGCTGCCGCACCGATCCACCGACCCCTGCGCCGTGCTGCTCGTGGAACACCACATGGACCTGGTCATGGCCGTCTGCGACCGGATCGTGGTGCTCGACTTCGGACGGGTCGTCGCCGCCGGGCCACCCGAGGCGGTCCGCGAGGACCCGGCCGTGGTGGACGCCTACCTCGGCGCGACCGTCGACGAGGCCGCCTGATGACCGCCGACCTGCTCACCGCCGAAGCCCTGGCCTGCGGCTACGGGCCGGTGCCGGTGCTGCACGGCGTCGACCTGCGGGTGCCCACCGGCACCATCACCGCCGTCATCGGTGCCAACGGCGCCGGCAAGACCACCCTGCTGCGCACCCTGTCGGGCATGCTGCGCCCGAGCGCCGGCCGGATCCTGTTCGACGGACAGGACCTGCGGGGCACCCCGGTCGAGCAACTCGTCCGGCGCGGCGTGGCACACGTACCGGAAGGCCGCGGCGTGATCGGCGAACTCACCGTGGCGGAGAACCTGCGCCTCGGCGCGCTGTGGCGCCGCGACCGCCGCGACGCCGCACGCGCCCTCGACGAGGTCTACCAGCTGTTCGAACCGCTCGCGCGGCGACGACGGCACCTCGGCCACCAGCTCTCCGGTGGCGAACGGCAGATGCTGGCCCTCGGCCGGGCCCTGGTCGCCCGACCCCGCCTGCTGCTGCTGGACGAACCGTCGCTCGGCCTGGCACCCCGCGTGGTGGCCCAGACCATGGCGCTGCTGCGCCGGCTGCGCGACGACACCGGGCTGACCGTGCTGCTGGTCGAGCAGAACGTACGCAGCGCCCTGGCCGTCGCCGACCAGGGCATCGTGATGTCACTCGGCCGGGTCGTCCTGGCCGCCCCGGCCGAGCGGCTGCGCGACGACGCCGACCTGCGCCACGCCTACCTCGGATTCTGACAAACGCTAGGAGGACCGTGGACCGCTTCCTCTTCCTCACCCTCGACGGGCTGTCGAGGGGCGCGGTCTACGCCGCGTTCGCCCTCGCCCTGGTGCTCATCTGGCGAGCCGGTCGGATCGTCAACTTCGCCCAGGGCGCGATGGCGGTCGCCGCCGCGTACGTCGCCTACAGCGTCACCGCCGCGACCGGGTCGTACTGGCTCGGCTTCGCCGCGGCACTGCTCGCCGGACTGCTGCTCGGCGCGATCGTCGACATCGCGGTGATGCGACTGGTGGACCACCGCTCACCACTGAACCCGGTGATCGTCGCGCTCGGGCTGGTCCTGCTGATCCAGGCGATCCTCGGCATGGTGTACGGCAACGAGTACCTGCCCGCACAGGCCCCGATGAGCCGTACCGCGCTGACGGTGGGCGACACCGCCGTGCTGTCCCCGTACGACCTGTTCGTCTTCGCCACCGTCGGCGCGGTCGGCGCGGCCCTGGTCTGGATCTTCACCCGGACCGCGATCGGGCTCCGGATGCGGGCGGCGGCCTTCGCACCCGAGGTGTCCCGACTGCTCGGCGTGAACGTCGGCGGCATGCTCACCCTCGGCTGGGCGCTGGCCTCGGGCGTCGGCGCACTGGCCGCGATGCTTGTCATCCCCACCGAACTGGGCCTGCATCCCCACGCGATGGACCTGGTCTTCGTCTCCGCGTTCACCGCCGCGGTGCTCGGCGGGCTGGACAGCCCACCCGGCGCGGTCGTCGGCGGCCTCGGCGTCGGCCTGCTGCTGTCCTACGTCAGCGGGTACGCCGGCGGCGACCTCATCCCGCTCGCGGTACTCGCCCTGCTGCTGACGGTGCTGCTGCTGCGCCCCGGCGGACTGTTCGCCACGGTCACCGCGAGGCGGGTGTGAGCGCCACCCGGGCGCCCGCGCCGCCCCACCGACAGCGCGCCGTCGATCTCGTCCGTACCGGCCGGTCCGTGCCGACCCTGCTCCGTCACCTCGCCGTCGCCGTCGCCGCCGCGCTGGTGGTGCTGCTGGTCAGCTACCAGCTCGACTCGTACCGCAACTTCCAACTCGCCACGGTGGCCGCCTACCTCTGCGCCACCGCCGGACTGACCATCCTCACCGGGCTCTGCGGGCAACTCTCCCTGGGACACGGGGCGTTGATGGCCACCGGCGCGTACACGGTCGCGCTGTGCCAGAACGCCTTCTTCGACCGGGGCGTCACCTCCGGCGCGGTGCTGCTGCTGTCACTGGTCGCCGCCGTGGCGGTCACCGTGACGGTGGGTCTGGTCGTCGGCGTCGCCGCCGCCCGGCTGCGCGGCCCCTACCTGGCCGGGCTCACCCTGGCGGTGGCGGTGGTGGTGCCGGCGTTGACAGTCACCTTCGACGGCCTCTTCAACGGCGAGCAGGGCCTGTCGGTGCCGGTGGCACCCGCACCGGCAGGGCTGGGTCTGTACTTCCCGCACGAGCGGTGGCAACTCTGGGTGGCCGCCGGGGCGACCCTGCTCTGCCTGGTGGTGCTGGCCAACCTGGTCCGCAGCCGCTACGGCCGGTTGTTCCGGGCGGTACGCGACGACGAGGTCGCCGCCCGGCTCGCCGGCATCCACGTCGCCCGTACCCAGGTCATCGCCTTCGTGGTCAGCGCGGCCGGCGCCGGCCTCGGCGGCGCCCTGCTGGCGGTGCTCGCGCAGAGCGTGTCACCCGGCGCGTTCGGTCTGAACCTGTCGCTGTTCCTGCTCATGGCCGTCGTCATCGGCGGTCTCGGCCGGCTCGCCGGCGCCGTGTGGGGCGCCTTCCTGCTGGTCGTCCTGCCCGACCTGACGCACTCCCTGACGAACCTGTTCACCCTCTCACCGGCGACGGCGCAGCGGCTGGAGGGCAACCTCCCGCTGGCGATCTTCGGGGCCACGTTGATCGTGGTCATGATCGCCGCCCCCGGCGGTGTGCAGGGTCAGCTGTCCCGACTGACCAGGGCGCTGCGCGCCCGCCGGCCGGCCGGGCGCTCGTAACCGCCCCACCCCCACCACCCACCTCGCACAACCGGACCGATGAAAGGTCGGTGTCCCATGCGAACCACGGAACGGCGCGGTCTCGCGATCGCCACCACCCTCACCTTGCTGCTCACTCTGACCGCGTGTGGCTCCGACGACGGCCCCGGCGCCGGGGAACCGGTTCCCGGGGTCACCGACACGGAGATCGTCGTCGGCACCCACATGCCGCTGACCGGACCGGCATCCGCCGGCTACTCGAAGATCGCCCCGGCCACGAAGGCCTACTTCGACTACGTCAACGCCAACGGCGGCGTACACGGCCGCAAAATCACGTACAAGGTCATGGACGACGGCTACAACCCGGCCACCACCCAGCAGGTCGTGCGCCAACTCGTCCTGCAGGACAAGGTCTTCGCCGTCCTCAACGGCCTCGGCACCCCCACCCACACCGGCGTGCTGGACTTCCTGCACACCAACCGGGTGCCCGACCTCTTCGTCGCCTCCGGCAGCCGCAACTGGGACCAGCCCGACCGCTACCCGAACACCTTCGGCTTCAACCCGGACTACACGGTCGAAGGCAAGATCCTGGCCAACCACGTGAAGACCACCCTGCCCGGCCGGAAGGTCTGCTTCCTCGGCCAGGACGACGACTTCGGGCAGGACGCCCTGGCCGGCGTGGAGAAGGTGCTCGGCACCGACGGGGTGGTGGCCCGCGAGACGTACGTGACAAGCAACACCAACGTCGCCCCCCAGATCGGCGCGTTCAAGGCCGCCGGCTGTGAGGTCGTCATCCTCGCCACCGTGCCCGGCTTCACCGCCCTGTCCGTCGGCACCGCCGCCCGGCTGGGCTTCCGTCCCCAGTGGGTGGTGTCGAACGTGGGCGCCGACCACCCGACGCTGGCCCGGCAACTCGGCGACGCCGCCGGACTGCTGGAGGGCATGGTCGGGCTGAACTACCTGCCGATGCAGGGCGACACCGACAACCCGTGGATCCAGCTGTTCACCAAGGTCAACACCGAACACAACGGTGGGGCGGAGTTCGACGGCAACACCGTCTACGGGATGGCCGTGGGCTACCTGTTCGTGCAGGTGCTGCTGGCCGCCGGCAAGGACCTCACCCGCGAGTCGCTGGTCGAGGCCGTCCGCAAGGGCGGCTACCAGGGGCCCGGCGTGGCGCCGCTGCGCTTCTCCGCCACCGACCACTCCGGTTACGGCGGGGGCCGGCTGAGCCGGGTCAGCGGGGGCAAGCAGAGCTACTTCGGCCCGACGTACGAGACCGACGAGGCCGACGGACCGGTCAACGAGTACACCGCACCGCCCGTGTCGCCTCCGGTCAACGGCGTGCCGACCGCCTGAGTAACACGTCCGCGTGGTCCGCACCTGCGTACGGGTGCGGACCACGCCCGACCGCAGACGGGAGTCCGATGTCGACAGCCGACCCGGCCACCGACGGCGCGACCGCCGGCAGGAGGCAAGGAGCACCGTGGCTGCCGGGGGCGGCGGTCGTGGTGACCGGTGCCGGCTCCGGCATCGGCGCGGCCCTCGCCGAGCGGCTCGCCGCCGTCGGGGCCCGCGTGATCGTCAACGACCTCGACGCCGAGGCGGCACAGGCCGTGGCCGCTCGGATCGGCGGCCACGCCTGCCCCGGTGACGCCGCCGACCCGGCCGGTGTCGCCGACCTGGTGGACTTCGCCCGCCGACGCCTCGGCGGGGTCGACCTGTACTGCGCCAACGCCGGCGTGGCACCCGCAGGCGACGCCGACGACAGGGCGTGGGAGACGGCCTGGCGGGTCAACGTGATGTCCCACGTCCACGCCGCCCGCGAACTGCTGCCGCACTGGCTCGCCGCCGGGCGGGGGCGGCTGCTGGTCACCGCGTCGGCCGCCGGCCTGCTGACCATGCTCGGCAACGCGCCGTACGCGGTCACCAAACACGCCGCGCTCAGCTTCGCCGAATGGCTGCGGGCCACGTACGCACACCGGGGCATCGTCGTGCAGGCGCTCTGCCCGCAGGGTGTGCGTACCCCGATGCTGGCCGCCGGCGACGCGATGAGCAGCGCCCTGCTGGACGCCACCGCCGTCACCACCGACCAGGTGGCCGACTGCGTGCTGGAGGCGCTGGACGACGACCGGTTCCTGGTGCTGCCACACCCGCAGGTGGCCGACTGGTACGCCCACCGGGCCGCCGACCCGGACCGCTGGCTGCGCGGAATGAACCGCCTCCAGCAGCAGACGGAGCACCGCGATGCCTGACCCGGCAGACAGCGCCACGCCGGACGACGCCGCTTCGGACGACGGCGGGCCGCTGCCCGGACTCGACCTGGACCGGCTGGCGACCTACCTGCACCGCCAGGTGCCCGGGCTGCTCACCGGGCCGCTGCACGGCGCGCTCCTGACCGGCGGGCGGTCCAACCTCACCTACGCGGTGACCGACGGGCAGACCCGGTGGGTGCTGCGCCGCCCGCCGCTGGGCCACGTCCTGGCCACCGCCCACGACATGGGCCGGGAGTACCGGGTGATGCACGCCCTCGCGCCGACCGCCGTCCCGGTGCCGCCGATGGTCCACCACTGCGCCGACCCGACGGTGCTCGGAGTGCCGTTCTACCTGATGGGGCAGGTGCCCGGCCGGGTGCACCGGGAACCGGAGGAGCTTGTCGGCTGGTCCCCGTCGCAGGTACGCGACCTGGCGTTCCGGTTGATCGACCTGCTCGCCGTGCTGCACACGGTCGAACCGGCCTCGGTCGGCCTGGCCGACTTCGGTCGCCCCGACGGGTTCAACGCCCGGCAGGTCCGCCGCTGGAAACGTCAACTCGACGCCTCCCGCAGCCGGGACCTGCCCGGCATCGGCGACCTGCACGACCGGCTGGCCGCCGCCGTACCCGAGACCCGTTCGGCGGCCGTGCTGCACGGCGACTTCCGGCTGGACAACGTCCTGCTCGGCGAGGACCGCACCGTACGCGCCGTACTGGACTGGGAGATGTCCACCCTCGGCGACCCGCTGGCCGACCTGGCCCTGTCGCTGGTCTATGCCCGCCGGGTGACCGCACCCGGACAGCCCGGCACCGACGAACTGGCCGCCAGGTACGCCCGACGCACCGGACGGTCGGTCGACGCACTGCCCTGGTATCTCGCCTTCGCCGCCTTCAAACTCGCGGTGATCCTGGAGGGCGTGCACTACCGCTACGTGCAGGGCCAGACCGTCGGCGACGGATTCGACCAGATCGGCGCGCGGGTGCCGCCGCTGATCGCCGAGGGCCTGAGCACCCTAGGGAGACGATGACGTGGACTTCCGCTACGACGACACCACCGAACGGCTGCGCGAGCGCCTGCACGAGTTCATGACCGAGTGCGTCCACCCGGCCGAGCCGATCTTCGAAGCCCAGACCCGGAGGGCCGACGAACCGTGGACGGCACCGCCGGTGGTGGCCGAACTCCAGGCCGAGGCGCGTCGGCGCGGCCTGTGGAATCTCTTTCTGCCCGGCGAACACGGCGCGGGCCTGACCAACCTCCAGTACGCGCCCCTGGCGGAGATCACCGGCCACTGCCCGTGGCTGGCCCCGGTGGCGCTCAACTGCGCCGCACCGGACACCGGCAACATGGAACTGCTCGCCCAGTTCGGCTCGACCCAGCAACGCGAACAGTGGCTCACCCCGCTGCTCGACGCCCGGATCCGGTCCGCCTTCGCGATGACCGAACCGGCCGTCGCCTCCTCCGACGCCACGAACATCGCCACCCGCATCGAACGCGACGGCGACGCGTACGTCGTCAACGGCCGCAAATGGTTCGTCACCGGCGCGATGGACCCACGGTGCGCGATCTTCATCGTGATGGGCCGGACCGACCCGTCCGCGCCCCGGCACCAGCAGCACAGCCAGATCCTCGTCCCGCGCGACACCCCGGGCGTCACCGTCCGTCGAGGCATGACGGCCTTCGGGTACGACGACGGCGACCACGGCGGCCACGCCGAGATCGACTTCGTCGACGTACGGGTGCCGGTGACGAACCTGATCGGCACCGAGGGCTCCGGCTTCGCCATCTCACAGGCCCGGCTCGGTCCGGGCCGGGTGCACCACTGCATGCGGCTGCTGGGCATGGCGGAACGGGCCGTCGAGCTGATGTGCCGGCGGGTCAGCCAGCGGCACGCCTTCGGTGCGCCCCTGTCCGAGCAGGGCGTGGTGCGGGACTGGATCGCCCAGGCCCGGGTACGCCTGGAGCAGGCCCGACTGCTGGTGCTCAAGACCGCCTGGCTGATGGACACCGTCGGCAACCGGGCCGCGCACACCGAGATCCAGGCCATCAAGATCGCGGTGCCGGAGACCGTCGAATGGATCATCGACCGGGCGGTGCAGGCCCACGGCGCGGCCGGGGTCAGCCAGGACACCCCGCTGGCCCGGCTCTGGGCCCGCGCCCGCGCGGTACGCATCGCCGACGGCCCCGACGAGGTGCACCGCCAGTCGCTGGCCCGCCGGGAGCTGCGCCGGTATCGGGACGCGGATGCCGTACCGGCGCGCGTCTAGACTCGGCTGGCACGAGGGAGCAGCAAGGGTGAGGAGACGGACGCGGATGGTCGGTGCCGAGACCGCCGGTCGGGTCGACGGGCGCACTGCGCGGGCGGAACGCACCCGGGCGGCCATCGTCGAGGCGCATCTCGCGCTCATCTCCGAGGGCGACCTGCGTCCGACCGGTGAACGCATCGCCGAGCGGGCCGGCATCTCCCTGCGTACGCTCTGGACCAACTTCAAGGACATGGAAACCCTGTTCGAGGCCAGCGGCGCGGAGCTGCTGCGCCAGCAGGACGCCGCCTGGCGGCCGATCTCGCCCACCCTGCCGCTCGCCAAGCGGGTCGACGCCTTCTGCCGGCAGCGGGCCAAGCTGCTGCAACTGATCGCACCGTCGGCGCGGGCCGCGCAGATGCGCGAGCCGTTCTCCGCGCAGTTGCGCCGCAACCGGCTCAAGCACATCGCCCGGGTACGCGACGAGATCGAGCAGTTGTTCGCCGAGGAACTCGACCGCGCCGGGCCGGCACGCGACCAGGTGGTCAACGCGGTGGTGGCGGCCAGCACCTGGCCTGCCTGGTCCACCCTGCGCGACGGCCTCGGGCTGGGCGTGGACGCCGCCCGGGCGGTGATGGCCCGTACCGTCGGCGCGCTGCTGGCTCAGCTGGACGAGCGCTGACGGGTCGCAGCCGGCACCGCGACGGCGGGTGACCTGGGGCGGTTGTCGCAGAGTTCCGCTTCTGCCTCTTCTCAAGCGCTGTCCGATAGGCGAGACTCGATGCATGGTTAGTGCATCAGCAGTGCAAATAGAAGTGCTACGGGGCCGGCAGGGGGAGTGCCGGGAGATCCGCTCGCTGCTCGCCGCACCGGCCGGCGGAGCGCTCCTGCTGCACGGCGAGCCCGGCGCGGGGCGCACCGCCCTGCTGGCGTACGCCCACCGCCACCGCGCAGGTCGCCGCCTGCTCGCCGCCGCCGGCCTGGCCGACGAGGCGATGCTGCCCTACGCCGGACTGCAGCGGCTGCTCGACCCCGTGCTCGACCGCGCACACGCGCTCCCCGAACGGCAGCGGCAGGTGCTGCGCGACGCCCTGACCGGCGAGGGCTGCCCCGACCGCGACCAGCTCATCCTCTCCCACGCCGTCCTCGGACTGCTCGCCGAGACCGCCCACGACGGCCCGCTGCTGTGCACCATGGACGACCTCGACGTAGGCGACACCCCGACGGCACGGGTACTGACCTTCGTGGCCCGACGACTGCCCCAACTGCCGGTCGTGCTCCTGCTCACCGCCGGCAACGACACCGCAGCGCCGGCGATACCCGGCCGCCGACTACTGCCCCTGGACCCCTCCGACAGCCTCGCCCTGCTGACCGCCCGCCGCCCCGGCCCACCCCCACCCGAGCCGGTGCTGGCCGCCCTGACCACCCTCGCCGCCGGAAACCCACAGGCACTCGTCGACCTCGCCGGCACGCTGACCCCCGGCCAATGGTGCGGCACCGAACCCCTGCCGGCCGCACCGCCGACCGACGGCACCCTCGGCCGGACCTACCGCGCCCTGCTGACCCGCCTGCCCCGCGACACCCAGGGCGCGCTGCTGCTGGCCGCGATCGCCGCAGCCGACCTCGCCCACCCGACCCCGCCCGGCCGGGCCGCCGCCGTGGACCCGGTCACCCTGGGCCGCGCACTGCGCGCAGCCGGCAGCGGCGTCGAGGCACTCGTACCCGCCGAGGCCGCCGGCCTGATCCGGATCACCACACCCGGTGGCGCCGACTTTCCCCGACCGCTGGCCCGCAGCATGATCGAGGCGACCGCCTCCGTCGCCGCCCGCCGCGACGCCCACCTGCTGCTCGCCGCCGCCCTCGACGGCACCGGATCGCGGCTGCGTCGGGCCCTGCACCAGGCCGCGGCGACCGACGGCGGCGACCCGACGTTGGCCGCCGAGCTGGAGGACGCAGCACAGGTCCACCAGGACCGGTCGGTGGCCGCGACCGCGCTGGCCCGGGCCGCCGAACTCAGCGACGACCCGGCGCTCGCCACCGCCCGGCAGGTCACCGCGGCCCGCTACGCCTGGCAGGCGGGACAACCCGAACGGGCCCACGCGCTGCTGCACCGCGTCGCCGACGCGACCGGCGCACCACCACACCAAGCCTCACCCACGCCGACCGGCCGCAGCGCCGCTGGCCCGCCGGTGACCCCACCCGCGCCGACCGGCCCCAGCGCCGCTGGCCCGCCGGTGACCGCTGCCACGGCTGGCCTGGCCGAACTGCTGCGCGGTGAGATGCACCTGCGCTGCGGTCGCGCCTCCACCGCACTGCCCACCCTGCTGGCCGCCGCCACCACGCTGGCCGACGTCGACCGCGAGTCGGCACTTGTCGCCCTGGTCCGCGCCGGTGAGGCCGTCTGCTTCTCCGGGGACCACTACCGCTACGCCGAGGTGGCCCGCCGGGTGCAGGCACTCCGCCGCGACGGGGATCCACCGTGGGCGGACCTGCTGACCACCCTGGTCGCCGGGGTCGCCGCCACCCTGCGGGGCGAGCACGCCCACGGCGGCCCGCTGCTGCGCCGGGCGGTGGCCCTCGGCGGTCGGCTGCGCGGTGCCGCGGTCACCCCGACCGCGTTGACCGGTGCGGCCGCCGCCGGCCTGCTCGTCGCGGTCGACGCTGCGGCGTACCGGCTCGCCGAGGACGCCGTCGACCTGGCCACCGACCGAGGCGAAGTGTCGCTGCTGCCCAGGGCGCTGGAACTGCGCGCGATGAGCGAGTACTGGCTGGGCCGGCACGACGCCGCAGCGAAAAGCTGCCAGGAAGGACTGCGGGTGGCCCGGGCCGCCGGACAGCACGCCACTGCCGGCGTACACCTCGGTCTGCTCGCCGTGCTGTCGGCCGTGCGGGCCGACCACGACGCCTGCCTCGGCCACGTCGCCGAACTGGGCGACACCGCCGCACCCGGCAGCCGCCCGTACGCCCTCGCCCAGTGGGCCCTCGGCGTGCTGGACCTGGTCGACGGCCGGTACGCCGACGCGGCCGACCGACTGGCCACGCTGGCCCGACCCGGCACCGGACGCGGCCAGGTGCTCGTCCAGGTGATGGCCACACCCCACCTGGTGGAAGCCGCCGCCCACGACGGCAGGACCGCCCGGGCCCGAGCCGCCCTCGCCGTCTTCGACCGCTGGGCGGGAAGCACCGCCAGCCCGCTGCGCCGGGCGCTGTCGGCCCGCTGCCACGCGCTGCTGGCCCCACGCGGCAGCGCCGAAGCCGAGGAACACTTCGACCGGGCGTTGTGCCTGCACCCGGCCGACGCCGCCACCTTCGAACGGGCCCGCACCGAACTGCTCTACGGCCGGGAACTACGCCGCAACCGGCGGCCCCGCGACGCCCGCGACCACCTGCACCGGGCCCGGCAGACCTTCGTCCTGCTCGGCGCCGACGTATGGGCCCGGCAAACCACCGTGGAGCTACGCGCGGCGGGGGAGTCCGTCGGTACGCCGGACCGGCAGGCGGTACGGCTGCTCACCGGGCAGCAGTTGCGCATCGCCCAACTGGTCGCCGCCGGCGCCACCAACCGGGAGGTCGCCACACAGATGTTCCTGTCCACCCGGACCGTCGACCACCACCTGCGCAACATCTACCACCGGCTCGGCATCCGCTCCCGTACCGAACTGGCCCGCGCCCTGGGCTGAGGCAGCGACCGACGCATCTGGTCAAGCCGTACCCGTTCCGCGGGCTGTCGCGATGACCGGGTTCATCCCAGGGTTGAAGCCACTGCACGGATCAACGGGGCGGCACGTCGTCCTGACGAGCCCGGGGCGGTAGACCATGTGCGCCGACGCCACCTTGCGGGTGCCTGGCGGTGCAGCAGACCGGTTCGAGCATAGATGAGCAAATGGATGCTGCGAGGAAGCCTTCCGGTCCGTTTTCCGGATTCCAACGACCTGCTACGGCGCACACCCTATGTCGGCCATCGGGTCCACCATGCGCTAGGCGTACTCCATGCCGCAACCCGCGTCGCATGTCGCAGACCATGAAGTACTCAAGCGGTCGAGCCGTTAAAAGCGGGGCGTGGATAAGTTCCGAACGCCATGGACTCCGGTGGACCGTGTAAGCAGCTCACGCTGCTGTTGACGCAGCTTATCGCCCCCGTAGCACCTTTGGAAACGAAGAGTCCGTATGGCGAGTCCTTCTGAAACCGGAAGTCAAAATTATGACATTCCGATATTCACTGGTCCACACGCCTGGTCTGCTGGCGAGCGGATCAGCGCTTCTTTCGGTTGCTACGCCTCGGTCTCGGCCGTCCACCCAAGCGGTTCCTAATCTCGTCTACTAGTGTTTGTGTTTGCCGCGTCCGGTGGTCGTGTGCTCCGAATAATCGTCTTTCTGCTTCGAGTTTCGCCGTTGCATGTGTTCGTGCGGCCAGCACCGCCCCTCGCCGCAGTTGCAAATTGGCCAAGCTGCCTCGGGTGTTGAGGGTCTGGGGGTGGTCGGGGCCGAGGACGCGTAGTTGGTCGGTGAGGAGTTGTTCGAAGTCGGTGATGGCGGCCTGGTGGTTGCCGGCCGTGCCTGTCCAGGAGGGGGACTGTACAAATAACGGCTGATCGACCGATCAAGGGAGAGACGCCAGATGACGACCGAGATCACCTCGGGGCAGGAGCCGGCGGCCAGGCCGGCGGATGCGGTCACGGATGAGCAGTTGATCGCG
>NZ_RQIV01000015.1:0-103210 GCF_003977705.1 Verrucosispora sp. FIM060022 | reverse complement strand
GCCGACGATGGACCATGCGCTGGAAAGCACCCCTGAACGCCTTCCAGATCGCCTTCGAAGGCCGACTCACCCCGGCCAACAACTGACCACCTCAACAACCAAGATCAGCCGTTAACTTGACACTCCCAACCAGCCGGCGGCGGATCAGCGTCCGACGTCAGAGACGTGCGCGGGACCCCGCCGGATGACGCGCCCCGAATTTACAAGCGAGGGGTCAACGATGCACATCGTTGGGGGTACCGTCGACGGGGTAGTGGCTGGGTGAGTTCGCCTGGCATCTTGAGCTTGGAGCGGCGCTATGGCTTCGTCCGTCGACCCGCGCTTCGGGGCAGCACTGCGCGAGTTTCGGGAGCGGCGCGGTTTGTCGCTTCGATCCCTGGGGCAGCTCGCGCATCGGAGTAAAAGCCATCTGCACGAGTTGGAGGCAGGGCTCAAAGCTCCGACGGTCGACACGGCGCGTCACCTGGACCGGGTTCTCGATGCGGGGGGTTCGCTTGCTCGATTGGTCGATGCGCCTGTCGACCATGCGGCCGAGGCCGGTGAGCTGCGGGCGAGAGTCGCCGCCAGCGATGTGAGCAGGGACGTGCTCGAACGGATCGAGCAGGGCGTTGACGACCTCGCCAGTGCCTATCCCACGATGGCCCCGGCGGATCTGTTGCCGCTGGTACGGCAGCACCTCGCCTATGTCGGGCGGTTGCTGGACGGACGGGTCACGCTTGCTCAGCAACGGCGGTTGTTGATTGCCGGTGGCTGGTTGGCGGTGCTGCGGGCGACCGTGCACATCGACCTGCGGCAGCGGACTGCTGCGGCTGCCCACTTGCGAGCTGCTCGTGATCTTGCCGAACATGCGGAGCATGCCGAGATCCAGGCATGGTGTCTCGAAACCCGGGCCTGGGACGTGTTGACTCAAGGCGACTACCGGACGGCACTCGATCTCTCCGAACAAGCTCAGCGGGTCGCCCCGAAGGGCAGCTCTGCCCGCATTCAGGCAACTGCTCAGGAGGCTCGTGCGTGGGCGCGGATCGGGGACGTCGGTGCGACGCGGCGAGCGTTGGACCGGGTCGAACGGATGACAGCGAATCTGCCCGTTCCTGAGCGAGCCGAGCACCACTATCGGTACGACCCGGCCAAGGCTGCCGCATATACGGCCACGACTTTGGCGTGGGCGGGTGACCCCGGTGCCGAGCAGGTGGCGCGGGCTGTGTTGGCCGATCTGGACCCGTACGGCGATGGGGGAGCGCGGCCCCGCCGGTCCGCGTCGGCCCGTCTCGACCTCGGTCTTGCCCTGGTCGCCGCCGGGCAGCCGGATGAGGCGGTCGCACTTGGGGCGCAGGCCGTGGAGTCCGGGCGGGTGGTGCCGTCGAACTGGTGGCGGGCTGCGGAATTGCTGGCGAAGGTGGAGCAGTCGGGGGCACCAGAGGCCGCGACATTGCGTGACCTGTGCATCGAGTACGCCCCTGGACATCGACCACCAGCGGACAGCACACCTGGTTAGCGGACAGTCACCTTCTGGATCGTTGACGCGCACGGCGTGACGCTGGACCTCACTGCACCCGGGCCGGAACGAGACACATCAGCAGGTGTCCCCTCTGTGCCCTCAAGGCGGAGGGCTGGACACATGACAGTGGGCATTGGACTCCTGCGACGAATCGTCAGTCGGTACTTCCCGTCGCCGGTTGTCTCCAGCGATGGACAACGCATTCAGACGATGGAGCAGGAGGCCGCCCGGCGGCGGTTGTTGGACCAGGCGCGAGGCACACAACAGCCCTCGGCGGTCAGAGATGTTTCGATACCGCTGAAGCGGCGCGTCTCGTACGACGAGTACCTGTCGGCTACCGCGTTGACCTTTGCCCGGCGGCATCGTCCGGTGTGGTGTTGGCGGCGGTGGCGGCGGGTCTGTCGTTGCGGTGCCGATCTGCCCTGCCGTGCTCGACATCGCATTCCGATCAATCGTGGTCACTGGCCTGGGGAGGGTGAGCAGTGACCGGCGGGCCGGAACAGACGATCCTCGCCGTACACGTTCGTGGGCTTGATGGGATGTGTGTGGGTTGTCGGGTGTGGTGGGCGCGGTTGGTGCCGTACCCGTGTTGGCAGGTGGAGTGGGCGACGAGCCGGCAGGCTCGCGCGAGCGTGGCCCGGTTTCTGGGCGGTGCGCGGTGACCACCCATGGCCCGGTGATGCCGATCTGGAGTTGTGGTGGCTGTGACCTGCCCTGGCCGTGTCCGACGCGGCGGCGGGAGTTGCGCGCGGAGTACGCGGGCGCGCCGGTGTCGCTGGCTCTCTATCTCGGTGTCTGTCTCGTGCAGGCCGCCGAGGACATGCCGTGGGCACCGGCCGGGGCGCTGCATCGCCGGTTCATCGGCTGGGCCAGGCAGGTGCCGGAAATGTAGGAGCGAGTCCTCGTGCCTACCGTGAGCCCGGTCAGCGAGCGCGGTTCTGAGCGGATAGTTCGGTCGGGGAGAGGAGCAGCGCTAGCCGATCTTGCGAGGCATGTATCCGAGAGCAAGGTGGTCCATGGCCCTCGGCAGACGGCCGAAGGTGGCGAGCCCATCGGTGACGAGGTATATCTCTTCCTGCTCGTCGATGCCGAGCAGCGCGCATCCGCAGGTTCCACCCGCCAGTTCACCGATCGGCGCTATGTCACGGCTGATTCGTTCTCCCCATCCAATGAATCGATCAGCTTCGCCGGAGCATTCGGTTGGAACCAGCGTGAAGGGTTCCCGAGCACGGGTGACACCAGGCTCGCTGTTGTGGACGGTGAGCCCGCCGAACTCGGTGAGGAACCGTCGCGCGACCGGATGCAGGGGAAGGAAGCCGTCTGCCTCTAGGTCAGCCTCCCACTGTGCTGTGTCCACAGCCCGACCGGCGGACCAGCCCACCTGTTTCAGGATGTCGCGCGTTCGGCGGTAGAAGCTGACTGGGCGCTGCATGGCAGCGACTGTAGGCGACGAACGTACGACACGGTGGTCTGGATACACCGAGCGGTGTGGACCTGACGGAGCGGAAGGGCCGGCACCGGCTGGCTGGGCCGCCATCCCTCGCTCCGCGCCGTGCGGATGACTGCCGCGACCATCGATGGACGAACAGGGACCGGCGGGCCGCCGATCCAGAGCCCTTCCTGGTCAACGCCACGTCGATCCCCTCGCCGCCGGATGCGCGTCAGTCGAACTGAACCACCGTACGGGCGCCCTCGCCACGGGCCATCCGGGCCAGAGCCTCAGGTGCCTCGTCGAGGGTGATCCGGTCGCTGACCAGGAAGTCGAGGTCGAAGCTGCCGTCGAGCACCGAGCGGGCCAGCTCCGGCAGGTCCCGGTCCGGGTCGGAGGAGCCGTACACCGAGGAGCGCAGGGTCCGGGCGGAGTGGAAGATCTCCAGTGCGCTGAGACCGACGATGTCGTCCTTGCCGCCCATGCCGACCACGATGACCTGTCCGCCGCGACGGGTGGCCCGCCAGGCGGTGCGGATGGTGGCGGCCCGGCCGACGCACTCCACCGCATGGTCGACGCCGCGACCCCCGGTCAACGTTCGTACCGCGCGGCTGAGGGTGTCGTCGGCGAGTAGGAAGTCGGTGGCACCGGCGGCGTGGGCCAGGTCGGCTTTGGCGGGGGAGACGTCGACGGCGATGACGGTGGCGGCACCGGCGGCGCGGGCGGCGGCGACCGCGGACAGGCCGACGCCGCCGAGGCCGATGACGGCGACCGAGTCGCCGGGGCGCACGGCGGCGGTACGCCGGATCGCGCCGACGCCGGTGAGCACCGCGCAGCCGAGCAGCGCCGCGGTGGGGAAGGGCAGGTCTGCCGGTACGACCACCATCGCCTGCTGCGGCACCACCACCTGCTCGGCCAGCGCGCCGAGGCCGAGGGTGACGTGCAGCGGCTCGCCGTCGAGGGTGTGCCCGGCCTCTGTGGCTGGGGTGCCGGTGTGTTCGCACAGCCAGGGTTCGCCGTGGGTGCAGGACCAGCAGGCGCGGCAGGGTGGCGCCCAGTTGAGCACCACGTGGTCGCCGACCGCGACCCGGTCGACGCCGTCGCCGATCTCGACGACCACACCGGCGGCTTCGTGGCCGAGCAGCAGCGGGTACGGGGCGGCGATGGTGCCGTCGACCATGGACAGGTCGGAGTGGCAGACGCCGGCGGCCCGGATCGTCACCCGTACCTGCCCGGTGTCGATGTCGGGCAGGTCGACCTGCTCGACGCGTGGGGGAGTGCCAGCGGCCCTGGCGACGAGGCCCCTCACCGCTGGATCGCCTTCAGTTCGCAGAACTCCGCCAGCCCGTGGGTGCCCAGTTCGCGGCCGAGGCCGGACTGCTTGTAGCCGCCGAACGGTGCCAGGGGGTTGAAGGGTGCGCCGTTGATATCGACGGCCCCGGTGCGCAGCCGGCGGGCCACCTGCACCGCGCGTTCTTCGTCGGTGGACCAGACCGCGCCGGCCAGCCCGTAGCGGGAGTTGTTGGCGACCCGTACGGCGTGGTCGTCGTCGTCGACGGGGATGACCGCCAGGACCGGCCCGAAGACCTCTTCCTGGGCCAGGGCGCTGTCGGGGTCGACGTCGGCGATGATCGTCGGGGCGACGAACCAGCCGCGCGACGGCACGGGGGCGTCGGGTCCGCCGACGACGAGTCGGCCGCCGTCGGCCAGGCCACGGGCGATGTGCTCGCGTACCCGGTCGCGTTGCGCAGCGGAGACCAGGGGGCCGAGTCGGGTGGCCGGGTCGAACGGGTCGCCGAGCCGGTAGCCGGCGACCGCCGTGGCGGCCAGGTCGAGGGCTTCGTCGTAGCGGTCGCGGTGCACAAGCATCCTGGTCCACGCGGTGCAGGTCTGCCCCGAGTTGAGCATCGCGTTGCCGACGCCGACCTTGACCGCGGCGGTCAGGTCGGCATCGTCGAGGATGACGTTCGCCGACTTGCCGCCGAGTTCCAACGCGACCCGGGCGATCCGGTCGGCGGCCAGGTGGGCGATGCGCCGGCCGGTGGCGGTGGAGCCGGTGAAGGAGACCAGGTCCACGTCGGGGTGGCCGGCGAGGGCCTCGCCGACGATCGGCCCGGTGCCGGTGACCAGGTTGACCACGCCCGGTGGCAGGCTGGCGGCGTCGATGGCGTCGAAGAGCAGGTACGCGGTAAGCGGGGTCAGCTCGCTCGGCTTGAGCACCAGCGTGCACCCGGCCGCCAGGGCGGGAGCGAGTTTGGCGACGATCTGGTGCAGCGGGTAGTTCCACGGGGTGATCGCCCCGATGACGCCGACGGGTTCGCGTACCACAAGGGAGTTGCCCACGGTCTGCGGCGCCGGCGGCTGGGCGGCCAGGTCGACGTAGCTGCGCAGGACGGTCAGCGGAAGTCCGACCTGGACGCGGGTGGCGACCTTGAGCGGGGTGCCGAGTTCGGTGGCGACCGTGTGGGCGATGTCCCCGGCGCGGGCGGTCAGCTCGGCGTGCAGTCGGTCGAGGTGGGCGGCCCGGTCGACGGGGTCGGTCGCGGCCCAGCCCTCGAAGGCGGCCCGGGCGGCGGCCACCGCCCGGTCGACGTCGTCGGCGGTGCCGGCCGGGACCGTGCCGATGACCTGCTCGGTGCTGGTGTTGTGCACCTCCAGCGACTGCCGGCCGTCGGCGGGAACCCAGGCTCCGTCGAGGTAGAAATCGGTCCGTACGGATTCCATGTGCCTCCACCTCGACTAAAACTAGCGGTGCAAGTTTGGACTCTAGTGCGTCCCGCCCTCCGGCGGGAGGGGGGCAAGTGGACCTACGAGCCGCTCGTAGGTGTGCGACAGCCCGTCGATGAGCGCCTCCAGGCCGAGGGCGAACGCGCCCTCGTCGACGCGCTGCTGGTGCTCGGCGAGGCGGTGGGCCTGGCTCAGGTGCGGGTACTGCTCGGCATAGAGCCCCGGATCCTCCACGAAGCCCCGGGCGAAGGAGCCGAGCGCCGAACCGGTCACGAAGTAGCGCATCAGCGCGCCGATGTGCGTCGCCCGAGCCGGCGACCAACCCGCCGCGACCAGCCCGCCGTAGACGGCGTCGGCCATGGCCAGCGCCGCCGGACGTCGACCGGGACCCTGGGCCAGGTGCGGCACGATGTTCGGATGCGCCGCCAGGGCGGCCCGGAACCCGTGCCCCCAGCGACGCAGTGCCTCACGCCAGTCGACCTCGCCGAAGAACGACACGTCCACCTGGCCGGTGATGCTGTCCGCGACCGCGTCGAGGATCTCGTCCTTGGTGGCGAAGTGGTTGTACAGCGAGGGCCCGCGTACGCCGAGCGCGGCGGCGAGCCGCCGGGTGGAGAACGCGTCGAGTCCGTCGGCGTCGATCAACGCGGCGGCGGTCTCGACGATCCGCTCCCGGCTGAGCAGTGCCTGTCGAGGCCGGGGCATGGGCGTCCTCCTTCGCATCGGTGGCTCGCGGGGAACTGTCGCACACCGGGGTCTGGACAGCATAAAACTTGCAGCGCTAGTTTAATCGTATGGACCTTCACCTCTCCGCCGAGCAGGTCGCGGTCCGGGAGCTCGCCGCCGACTTCGTCAACCGCGAGGTGGTGCCACACGCGGCGACCTGGGACCGGCGCGAGGCGGTCGACCCCGGCATCGTCGGCAAACTCGGCGACGTCGGCTTCCTCGGCCTCACCATCGACGAGGAGTACGGCGGCTCCGGCGGCGACCATCTCGCGTACTGCCTGGTGCTTGAGGAACTCGGCCGAGGCGACTCCGCCGTACGCGGCATCGTGTCGGTCTCCCTCGGCCTGGTCGCCAAGTCGATCGCCACCCACGGCACGCGAGAGCAACGCGAACAGTGGCTGCCCGCGCTCTGCTCGGGCACCGCGCTCGGCTGCTTCGCACTCACCGAACCGGACAGCGGCTCGGACGCCGCGGCGCTGACCACCCGCGCGGTCCGCGACGGCGACGACTGGCTGCTCACCGGCCGCAAGACGTTCATCACCAATGGCACCACCGCCGACGTCGCGTTGCTCTTCGCCCGCACCGGCGGCCCCGGCCACCGGGGCATCACCGCGTTCCTGGTGCCCACCGACAGCCCGGGCCTGTCCCGATCCGAGATCAAGGGCAAGCTGGGCCTGCGCGGACAGGCCACCGCCGAACTCGTCCTCGACGGCGTACGGGTGCCCGACACCGCCCGCCTCGGCGAGTGCGGCGCCGGCTTCCGGCTGGCGTTGGGCACCCTCGCCAAGGGACGCATGTCGGTCGCCGCCGGATGCGTCGGCATCGCCCAGGGCTGCCTGAACGCCGCCGTCGACTACGCCGGCGCCCGCACCCAGTTCGGCAAACCCATCGCCGGACACCAACTCGTGCAGCAACTGCTGGCCCGCATCGCCGTCGACACCGCCGCGGCGCGGCTGCTGGTCTGGCAGGTCGCCGACCTGATCGACCGGGGCCAGCCGTACGCCACCGAGGCGTCGATGGCCAAGCTGTTCGCCAGCGAGGCCGCCGTGCGTGCCGCCAACGACGCCATCCAGGTCTTCGGCGGGTACGGCTACATCGACGAGTACCCGGTCGGCAAATACCTGCGCGACGCTCGCGTCACCACCCTCTACGAGGGCACCAGCCAGATCCAGCAGCTACTCATCGGGCGGGCGCTCACCGGCGTCAACGCCTTCTGACGAAAGGAACCGTGAGCACATGGACTTCGGGCTGTCCGACGAGGAACGGGCCATCCGCGACACCGCCCGCGACTTCATCACCCGCGAGGTCATGCCGCTGGAGCAGGAACTGCTGCGCCGGGAACGGGCCCACCAGCCCGGCCTGGAACCCTCCGAGCTGCGCGAGTTGCAGCTCAAGGCCAAGAAGTTCGGCTTCTGGGGCCTGGCCACGCCGCAGGAGTACGGCGGCATGGACCTGCCCGCCGTCATGCAGTCGCTGATCTGGACCGAGATCGGCCGCACCTTCGTGCCGTTCCGCTTCGGTGGCGAGGCCGACAACATCCTCTTCTACGCCACCGAGGAGCAGCGGCAGGAGTTCCTGCTGCCCACCATCGCCGGTGACCGCAACTCCTGCTTCGCCATCACCGAGCCGGGGGCCGGCTCGGACGCCGCCAACATCCGCTTCCGCGCCCGACGCGACGGCGACGACTGGATCCTCAACGGCGAGAAGACCTTCATCACCGGCGGCAACGAGGCCGACTTCGCCATCGTCATCGCCGTCACCGACCCCGAGCGGGGCGCCCGCAACGGCGGGGCGACCGCCTTCCTGGTGGACCGGTCGATGGGCTGGCGGTCGGAGTTCATCCCCACCATGGGCGAGGGCGGCCCGGCGTCGCTGTTCTTCGACGACGTACGCGTACCGCACCGCAACATCCTCGGCGAGGAGGGCCAGGGGTTCGCGCTGGCCATGCAGTGGATCGGCAAGGGCCGCTACACCATCCCCTCACACGCCGTCGGCATCGCCGAACGGGCACTGCGGATGGCCATCGATCACGCCAACACCCGGGAGACCTTCGGCACCAAGATCGGCACCAACCAGGCCATCCAGTGGATGATCGCCGACTCGGAGACCGAGCTGGAAGCCGCCCGCTGGCTCATCCTGCGGGCCGCCTGGACGGTCGACGCCGGAATGGACCCCCGGCACGCCTCCTCCATGGCGAAGCTCTACGGCGCCGGCATGGTCAACCGGGTGGTCGACCGGGTCATGCAGATCCACGGCGGGATGGGCTACACCCGCGAACTGCCGATCGAACGCTGGTACCGGCAGGTGCGGCTGTACCGGATCTTCGAGGGCACCGACGAGATGCAACGACTGATCATCTCCCGCGACCTGCTGCGCGGCTACACGAAACTCGGAGGACACCTGGGATGAGGACCTTCGCCAGCATCGACGAGTTGGCCGGCGCGGTCGGCGAGCCGCTCGGCCCCGGCCCGTGGTTCCCGGTCGACAAACGTCGGGTCGAGCTGTTCGCCGACGCCACCGACGACCACCAGTGGATCCACCTCGACCAGGAACGGGCGGCAGCCGGACCGTACGGCGGCACCATCGCCCACGGCTACCTGACGCTCTCCCTGATACCGGCCCTGGTCGGCCAGCTGTACCGGGTCGACGGGGTGCGGATGGGCATCAACTACGGCCTCAACCGGGTCCGCTTTCCCGCACCGGTACGCGTCGGCAGCGCGGTACGGGTCGTCGCCACCATCGACCAGGTCACCCCGTTCGACGGCGGGGCGCAGCTGGTCGCCACGGTGACGGTGCACAACGACGGCGGTGACAAGCCGGTCTGCGTGGCCGAGACGGTGAGCCGGCTGTACACCGACCCGCCCCGATGACCACGCTCTCCCCGGCGACCGTGCTGGCCGGCTCCGCCCGCCGGCACGCCGACACCGTCGCCGTCGTCGACGGACGGGTCCGCGTCACGTACGCCGAACTGTGGTGGGAGGCCCGCTGCTACGGCGCCGGGCTACGTGCCGCAGGGGTACGCGCCGGCGACACGGTGGCCCTGCTCGCACCGAACGTGGTCGACTTTCCCCGGGTCTACTACGCCGCCCTCGCCGCCGGTGCGCACGCCGTGCCGATCGGCGCGCCGACCAGCCCGCAGACGGTTCACCTGCTGCGCGGCGCGCGACTGCTCGTCTGCCACACCTCACAACTGGCCGCCGGGCAGTGGGTCAGCGCCCGGGCCGGCGTACCGCTGGTCACCGTCGGACCGACCCGCGGCCCGTCCGGCGTACCCCGGCTGGAAGACCTCAGCGACCCCGCACCCGGCGGCGCCGCTGCGGACCCGGACACCGACGACGACCCGGCCGGCCGGACCGCGACCGACCCGGACGACGGCGACGTGGTGCTCAGCTGCCTGCCACTGGGTGGCCGCTTCGGCCAGGACGTCGCACTGACCGGCACCTTCGCCGCCGGGGCGACCCTGGTGCTGCTGAGCCGATTCACCGGCCCGGCGGCACTGGAGCTCATGCTCCGCGAGGAGGTCACCGTCTTCCACGGCACCTCGGCGATGTACGCGGCCCTGCTCGACGCGGCGCGGGGCAGGCAGACCCTGCCCCGGCTGCGACGCTGCGTCAGCAGGACCCCCCTGCCACCGGCCCTGGGACAGCCCTTCACGACCGCCTTCGCCACCGTCGTCACCGTGGCCGAGGAGAAGTCCCGATACGGCGGTGGCCGACGGCAGCGCTGGCGCTGCCGACACCGGCAGGGGAAAGGACGCTGACGACGACATCAGTCGGCTGGTGGGGGACCGGTCTCCAGCAGACGTCCCTCGGCGAGCCGCAGCCAGCGGCTGACCTTGATCTCCGCGAGGAACCGCTCGTCGTGGCTTACCACCAACAGCGCACCCCGATAGGCGTTGAGCGCACTCTCCAACTGACCGACGCTGACCAGGTCGAGATTGTTGGTCGGCTCGTCGAGCAGCAGGAGCTGCGGTGCCGGCTCCGCGCCCAGGACACAGGCCAGAGTGGCACGCAGCCGCTCGCCACCGGAGAGCACCCCGACCGGCAGCTGCGCTCGGGCGCCCCGGAACAGGAAACGGGCGAGCAGGTGCATCCGCCGCGCCTCCGGCGCCTGCGGCGCGAACACCGCCAGGTTCTCCGCCACCGTACGCTCCGGATCCAGCAGGTCCAGCCGCTGCGACAGGTACGCGATCCGGCCGTCCGCCCGTCTGATCTGGCCACCCTCGGGCTCCAGAGTGCCGGTGACCAGGCGTAGCAACGTGGACTTGCCGGCACCGTTGGCACCGAGCAACGCGATCCGCTCCGGGCCCCGGATCGTCAGGTCGACGCCGTCGTCGGCGAAGACCGGCCGCCCACCGTAGCGGACCTGCATCCGTTCAGCGGCCAGCAACGTGCGGCCGGCCGGCACCTGGGTGCCGGGCAGTTCCAAGGAGAGCTTCTGCTCGTTGCGCAGCGCCTGCCCTGCCTCGTCGAGCCGGGCCTTCGCCTCGCTGACCCGCGCGGAATGCAGCTCGTCCGCCCTGCCCGCCGACTCCTGGGCGTTGCGTTTCAGCGTGCCGGCGAAGATCTTCGGCAGGCCCGCGTTCTTGAGGTTGCGCGAGGCGTTGCCGGCCCGCCGCGCCGCCCGCTCGCGGGCCTCCTGCAACTCCCGCTTCTCCCGCTTGAGTTCCTGCTCGGCGTTGCGGACGTTCTTCTCCGCCACCTCCTGCGCGGCGCGCACCGCTGCCTCGTACGCGGTGAAGTTGCCGCCGTAGAACCGAAGATCGCCGCGGTCCAGTTCGGCGATCCGGTCCATCCGGTCCAGCAGCGCCCGGTCGTGGCTGACCAGCAGCAGACAGCCGGTCCACTGCTCCAGCACCTCGGCGAGCTTGTGCCGGGCCTCGATGTCGAGATTGTTCGTCGGCTCGTCCAACAGCAGCACGTCGGGCCGCTTCAACAACTGCGCGGCCAGACCGAGGGAGACGACCTGCCCGCCGCTGAGCGTGTCCAGACGCCGATCGAAGGCCAGGTCACCGAGGCCGAGCCGGTCCAACTGCGCACGGGTCCGCTCCTCGATGTCCCAGTCGTTGCCGATCGTGGTGAAGTGCTCCTCGTCGGCGTCCCCGGACTCGATGGCATGCAGTGCCCCGATCAGCGGAGCGATCTCCAGCACCTCGGCCACGGTGCGGTCACCGACCAGCGGCAGGGTCTGCGGGAGATAGCCCAGTACCCCCTGGGTCGAGACGGACCCGGCGGTGGGTCGGTACTCGCCGGCGAGCAGCCGCAGCAGGGTGCTCTTGCCGGCACCGTTCGGCGCGACCAACCCGGTACGGCCGGCACCGATCGTGAAGGACAGGTCCTGGAAGACCGGGGTGTCATCCGGCCAGGAAAAGCTCAGGTTCGAGCAGACGACGAAAGAATCGGACATCGGGACAGAACCTCGGATGTGAGGGCAGGCGGACCTCAGCCGCCCGACAGGGGGGACACGGTCTGGAAGAAACGACAACCGTCCACGGCACCGGCACTCACGGGCGCGGGCCGGACGGCCGATCACATGTCCGGTCTCACCCGGAGATGTCGTCGTCTCCCTGCATGTCTCGTCTCCCTGATTCGCTGACCATCCAGGGCCAGATCCTGCGTGACCACGGTAGCACCGGCGGCATCCGATTCGCCGGACGAGCCGCAGGCCGAGCCCTTCCTAGGAGTACCAGGACCAGGCTGCCCACCGACGACGAACCTACCGTGGTCGACATGGCGAATCCGAGACTAGGTGGACACCAGCACGCGCCGCGACAGGTTTTCGGCACCCGACGGGGACGTCCTGCACCACGCGGGATCCGTTCTGCGCCGCCGGTGACCGGCGCGGGAAGTCCGTCGGCAGGACACACGTCCCGCCGACGGACTCGGGTGGCCGAAGCCTATGGTTTGCGGGCGAGGAGCCCGACGAAGGTGTGATAGGTGTCGGTCTGCTGTGGAGTTGGCGTGCCTGACTCCGGACGCCACTCGGCCAGCGGCACCAGCCCCGGCTCCAGCACCGTCAGCCCATCGGCGAAGGCGAGGATCTCCTCGTCGGTGCGCCAACGGCCGGTGCCCAGCGACTCGTTGAAGACCCGTTCGACCTCGCGCGCCTTGCGGGAGCCCTCCGGATCACGCTCACCCGGGTCCCGGAAGTGGGAAATCGCCACGTAGCTGCCGGACGGCAGCGCGTCGATCAACTCGGCTGCCAACGCTCGGGGCTGCTCGTCGTCGCCGACGTGGTGCAGGATCGCGAAAAGCAACAACCCGATCGGCCGGTCGAAATCGAGGAACCGACGTACCTCCGGATTGTTGAGAATCTCCTGCGGTGCCCGGACATCCGCCTGGATCACCGTCGCCGTGCCCTCCTCGGCGAGCAGGGCCCGCCCGTGCGCCAGAACGATCGGGTCATTGTCCACATACACCACCCGGGCCTTCGGGTTGTGCTCGGTGGCGACCTCGTGCACGTTGCCCTGGGTGGGCAGCCCTGATCCGATGTCGAGGAACTGGTCGATGCCGGCCTCGGTGACAAGGAAGCGAATCACCCGACGCAGAAAGGCCCGGTTCGCCTGGCCGGCTGCCGGCCCGTCCGGGGTGATCCGCAGGGCGTGTTCGGCGACCTTTCGGTCGACCTCGAAGTTGTCCTTGCCGCCGAGAAAGAAGTCGTAGACCCGGGCGACGCTGGGAATGCTGGTGTCGATGCCAGGGGGTGCCGCCTTGTCGCGGGTCACAGGCGTCTCCATTCAATGAGGAACAACGCCGGGTGAAGTCTGCGGGCGGTTCCGGCGCTGCGGTGAGTGTAGCCATCGACTGGGCGGAATTCTCACCCTGCCTGGTATCGCTCCCAGCAGACGTGGCCTCAGTCGACCGGCAGCAGCGCGATCCCCTGCATCTCGATCAGCAGGTGCGGGTGCGGCAACTGGTGCACCGCCACGGTGGTACGCGTCGGCCCGGTCTCGTCGAAGAGTTCGGCGTACACCCGGTTGTAGCCGCCGAAGTCGTTCATGCTGACCAGGTACGTGGTCACCTGCACCAGATCGGACAGGTCCGCGCCCACCTCGCGCAGGATGTCGCGCATGTTCTCGATCACCGCGCGGGTCTGCACCTCGATGTCCAACGAGGTGGTACCCAGCGCGTCCACAGTCGCACCGGCGATCGTGTTGTCGGGACGGCGGCTGCTCGTACCGGAGACGAAGGCGAACCCGCCCGCGACCTTGACGTGCGGGAACCGGCCACGCGGCACGGCCTTGCCGGCGACGACCCGAGCCCCGCTCATGCCGAGGCCCGCAGCGAGACGGTGCCGAGCTGCTCGACGGTGACCCGCACGTGCGCGCCCGGCGTCAGGGGCACCGCGGCGGTCGCCGCGCCGGCCAGCAGCACCCAGCCGTCGCGCAGTTCCCCGGCGAGGCGGGCCGCCTCGGGCAGGGCGCGGCGCGGGTCGCCGAGGATCGCCGCGGTCGAGCCGACCTGCGCGACCCGACCGTCGACCTCCAGCAGCACACCGAGGTTGTCCACGTTGTCGGGCACCGGCTGCCACGGCCCGACGACGAAGCCGGATGCGGAGGTGTTGTCGGCGATCACCTCGGCCAGGGTGAACCGGAAGTCCCGGTACCGGGAGTCGATGAGCTCGACGGCGGGGGCGACGGCGGCGATCGCGCCACCCTCGACGAGGAACGCCACCTCCGGCTCGACCTTCGGATGGATGTGTCCGGACAGGTCGACGGTGCCGCCGTCACAGATGTGCATCGCGTCGGTGAGCCGACCCCAGATCACCTCGTCGACGCCCATCTGGGTCATCTTCGCCCGGCTGGTCAGGCCCAGCTTCACCCCGACCACCGCCTCACCACGGCCCACCCGGCGTGCCACCAGGGCGTCCTGCACCTGGTACGCGGTGGCCACGTCGAGGCCGGCGTCGGCACCGAACTGGGCGAGCGCGGTCCGTGTCACGGCGGCCTCGTCCAGCCGGGCGGCGATAGTGTCGATCACTGCGGGTCCTTCCCGGCGTCCCGGACCAGGTCCAGCGCCACGTCGACGATCATGTCCTCCTGGCCGCCGACCATCTTGCGGCGACCCAACTCCAGCAGGATGGTGCGCACGTCCACGCCGTAGCGGCCGGCGGCGCTCTCCGCGTGCCGCAGGAACGACGAGTAGACTCCGGCGAAACCGAGCGACAACGTCTCCCGGTCCACCCGCACCGGCCGGTCCTGCAACGGACGCACCAGATCCTCGGCGGCGTCCATCAGCGCGAACACGTCACAGCCGTGCTTCCAGCCGTTCAGCTCGGCCACCGCGACGAAGACCTCCAGCGGCGCGTTGCCCGCCCCGGCACCCATCCCGGCCAGTGAGGCGTCCACCCGGCGCACCCCGTGCTCGACCGCGACGAGGCTGTTGGCCACGCCGAGGGAGAGGTTGTGGTGGGCGTGGATGCCGATCTGGGTGCTCGGTTCGAGGACCTGCCGGTACGCGTCGACCCGCTGCGCCACATCGGACATCAGCAGCCGGCCACCGGAGTCGGTGACGTAGACGCAGTGCGCCCCGTACGACTCCATCAGTTTGGCCTGCGCGGCCAGTCCGGCCGGATCGTTCATGTGGGACATCATCAGGAACCCGGCGACGTCCATGCCGTTGTCCCGGGCCCAGGAGATGTGCTGCGCGGAGATGTCCGCCTCGGTGCAGTGCGTGGCGATGCGCACACTGGTCACGCCGAGGGCCTTGGCCGCCTTCAGGTCGGCGATGGTGCCGATACCGGGCAGCAGCAGGGTGGTCAGCTTCGCGTTCGTCATCACCTCGGCCGCCGCCGCGATCCACTCGGCGTCGCTTGCCGCACCGTGGCCGTAGTTGACACTCGACCCGGCCAACCCGTCACCGTGCGCCACCTCGATCGCGGCCACCCCGGCGGCGTCCAACGCCGCCGCGATGGTCCGCACCTGGTCCACGGTGTAGCGGTGGGCGATGGCGTGCATGCCATCGCGCAGCGTCACGTCCTGGATGTAGAGATCGGTCACGACGAGACCATCCGTTCGGCCGTACGCAGCGCGGCGCTTGTCATGATGTCCAGGTTGCCCGCGTACGCGGGCAGGTAGTGGCCGGCACCGGAGACCTCCAGGAACACGGAGACCTGAATGCCGACGAAGTGCCCGCCGAGCGCCGGCACGTACGTGTCCACCTCGGTGAACTGCACCTGCTGCTTGAGCCGGTAGCCGGGCACGTACTGCTGCACCGCCGCCACCATCGCCTCCACCGACGCGGTGATCGCGTCGCGGTCGGCGTCCGGATCGGGGCACAGGCAGTAGACCGTGTCGCGCATCAGCAGCGGCGGCTCCGCCGGATTCAGCACGATCACCGCCTTGCCGCGGCCCGCCCCGCCGACCACCTCGATGGCCCGGGCGGTGGTCTCGGTGAACTCGTCGATGTTGGCGCGGGTGCCCGGACCGGCCGAACGGGAGGAGATCGAGGCGACGATCTCGCCGTACGCCACCGGCGTGACCGCGGCGACGGCCGCGACGATCGGCACGGTCGCCTGACCGCCGCAGGTGACCATGTTGACGTTGCGCTCGCCCAGGTGGGCGTCGAGGTTCACCGGCGGCACCACGTACGGGCCGATGGCGGCCGGGGTCAGGTCGACGACCCGGCGACCGTGGGCGCGCAGCACCGCGTCGTTGTGCCGGTGCGCGCCCGCGCTTGTGGCGTCGAAGACGATCCCGACGTCGGCGAACTCCGGCATCGCGACGAGCCCGTCGACACCTGCGGCGGTGGTGGCCACACCGAGCCGACGGGCCCGGGCCAGACCGTCGGAGTCCGGGTCGATGCCGACCATCGCCACCATCCGCAGCGACTCCGACAGCCGTAACACTTTGATCATCAGGTCGGTGCCGATGTTGCCGGAACCGATCACCGCCACGCCGGTGCTCATGACGCGCCACCTTTCGTTCTCGACTGCGGGGCTCGCAAAACCGGCTCGCTCCTCGCGCTCACGAGCCACCTTTCGAGAAGCAGGCCCGGACGCTGCCCAGTCCGGAGATACGGGCCTCGTACGCCGCGCCCGGGGTCACCGCCACCATCGGGCCGAGCGCGCCGGACAACACGGTGTCCCCGGCCCGCAGCGGTCGACCGTTCGCGGCGAGGGTCCCCGCCAGCCAGGCGACGGCGTGCAACGGGTTGCCCAGGCACGCCGCCCCGGCCCCGACGGAGACGGGCTCGCCGCCCTGCTCCAGCACGGCACCGCAGAGCCGCAGGTCGACCTCACCCAGCCGGCGCGGACTGGTGCCGAGCACGTACCTGCCGCTGGAGGCGTTGTCGGCCACCGTGTCCACGATGGAGATATCCCAGTTCGCGATCCGCGAGTCGACGATCTCGATGGCGGGCAGCAGGTGATCGGTGGCCCGCACCACGTCGGCGACGGTGACCTGGTCGTAGGGCAGGTCGCGGCCGAGGACGAAGGCGACCTCTGCCTCGACGCGCGGCTGCAACAGGGTCCGCGGGTCGATCTCGGCGCCGTCGGGGACGGCCATGTCGGCGAAGAGGACACCGAAGTCGGGTTGGAAGACCCCGAACGCCTCCTGCACCGCCCGCGAGGTCAGGCCCACCTTCGCCCCGACCAGCCGGCGACCCTCGGCCAGCCAGTCGCTGACCTGGGCCTGCTGCACGGCGTACGCGGCGGTCAGGTCACCGGCCGGCAGCAGGTCGTCGCGCAACGGCTGACAGGCCACCCCGGTGGCGTACGCCTGGCGCAGCGCCGCGGCCGCGGCCTTGATGTCGGCGCTCATCCGAGGTCCACGCAGACGTTAGTGAGTTCGGAGTAGAAGTGCAGCGAATGGGTGCCGCCCTCGCGTCCCACGCCGGACGCCTTCACCCCACCGAACGGGGTGCGCAGATCCCGCAGGAACCACGTGTTCACCCAGACCAGCCCGGCCTCCAGCCGTGCCCCGGCCCGATGCGCCCGACCCACGTCGCGGGTCCACACCGTGGCGGCCAGGCCGTACTCGCTGTCGTTGGCCAGCGCGAACGCCTCGTCCTCGTCGTCGAACGGCGCGATGTGGCAGACCGGACCGAAGATCTCCTCCCGCATGGTGCGGGCGTGCCGCCCCAACCCGGTCAGAACGGTGGGCTGCACGTACGAGCCGCTGTCGCGGTCGTCGCCGAACACCGGCACGCCACCGCCGGCCAGCACGGTGGCCCCCTCGGCGCGGGCCAGCTCGTAGTGGCCGAGCACCTTCTCCCGGTGCTTGGCCGAGATCAGCGGCATCGTCATCGTCGCCGGCTCGGACGGCCAACCGAACGCCAGCTCCTCGGCCCGCTTCGCCAACCGGGCCGCGAACTCCTCGAAGACCGGCCGCTGCACGTAGATCCGTTCGGTGCACAGGCAGACCTGACCACCGTTGGTGAAGCTGGACCGCACCGAGCCTTCGACGGCCGCGTCCAGATCGGCGTCGGCGAAGACCAGCCCGGCGTTCTTGCCGCCCAGCTCGAACGACACCGCCTTCACCCCGTCGGCCGCGGCACGCATGATGGCCGAGCCGGTGGCGGACTCGCCGGTGAAGGTGATCGCGTCCACCCCCGGATGGCGGGTGAGCGCCTCACCCGCCGAGCCGGGACCGAAGCCGTGCACCAGGTTGAACACCCCGTCGGGCACACCGGCGGCGGCCATCACCTCGGCCAGCACGGTCGCCGACGACGGCGTCTCCTCGCTGGGCTTGACGACCACCGCGTTGCCGCACGCCAGGGCCGGTGCCACCTTCCAGGTCAGCAGCAGCAGCGGCAGGTTCCACGGCACGATGATCGCCACCACGCCGACCGGCTTGCGGACCGCGTAGTTCAGCGCCCGCCCACCGCTCGCGGTGACGGTGGTGAACGACTCCGTCGGAGTGGCGGTGATGATGTCGGCGAACGTCCGGAAGTTCGCCGCACCGCGCGGGATGTCCAAGGTGCGGGCCTGGGCCACCGACTTGCCGGTGTCGGCGACCTCGGCGGCGACCAGGTCGTCGAAACGGCGTTCCAACTCGTCGGCGACCCGGCGCAGCACCGCGGCCCGCTCGCCCTCGCCCATGGCACCCCACGGGCCGCGCAGCGCGGCCCGTGCGGCGGTCACCGCGGCGTCCACGGTGGCCTGGTCGGCCTCGGCGACGTGCAGCAGCGTCTCACCGGTCACCGGCGACACCTTCGCGAACGAGGTGCCGCCGGTGACGAACTCACCGCCGACGTAGTTCGGTAGCAGCAGGTCGCCGCTGCGGCGCCCGTCGATCAGGCCGCTCGGCCAACGGGTGGTACGCCCGGATGTCATGGGCTTGGTTCCCTATCGTTCGGTGGTGGAGTCAGCGACGAGCGCCACGACGGCCGCGTCGGCCGTCGGCTCGCCCGTGGCCGCGGCTGCCGCCTCGTCGGTGGCGATCAGCACGACGGTGCCGACGCCGACGTTGAGCGGGTCGATCGCGACCAGGTCGGGCCCCTCGCTGCGGGGCCGGACCAGCACCAGCCGGCGGCCCTGCAACGTGGGCAGGATCTTGTCCGGCCAGACCTTGGCGACGACCTCACCGAGAATCATCAGCCGTCTCCCCGCAGGCTTGCCATGACCTCGCGGATGCGGGCGGCCTCCGGGTCCTCCAGCAGCGCCGCCGTGGTGGGGTGCGGCTTGGGGTACACCTGCGAGCTGCGCAGCTCGCCGTGCTGCCGGATGGCGGCCTCGCCGGCGGCCACGGCCTGCCGGACGGCGGCGAGGGTGCCCTGCACGGCGGCGGCAAGGTAACCGCTGGTCACCCGCTCCACGGCGATGCAGCGCACGTCCGCAGTCTTGATCATGGCTTCGATCCCGGCGGACAGGGCCACCACGCCCCGGGTCTCGACGATGCCGATGGCGATGTCAGAAGGCATGTGTTGTTCTCCTTACCGGGTCAGTTGCCGACGAGGCGAGGGTCGACGGCGAGCGCCGAGACCGCGTCACAGGGGCTGGCGAAGACGATGGAACGCACCTTCCGGCTCTTGGCCTTGGCGGTCTCCTCGCCGATGTCGACGGCCTCCTCGACGGTGGCCAGGTCGCCGCGCAGGGCGACGGCGACGATGCCGCCGCCGAGGCGCACGACGCGGGTCACCTCGACCTCGGTGGCCTTCACCATCGCGTCGACCGCGTCGAAGATGGCGGTGTAGCCCTCGGCCTCGACGAAGCCGGCAGCCATGTTCCGCATGGGTTCTCCTTTTCCGATGTTCAGGGCAGGTTCCAGGACAGGACGGCACCGCCGGTGCCCCAGAGCGGTCCGTATGCGTGCAGCTGCGCCGGACCGGCCGTCGCTCCGGCGCCGGCGGCGAACGCCAGCGCGCGGAACTGGCTGTCGGCCTGCGCCTGCCGGGCGAAGTCCTCGCGGATCTTCAACACCTCGTCGACCTTGCCGGCGGTCAGCAGGTCCAACACCCGCCGGTTCCAGCGGTCGTGCCCGGGGTCGCTGACGTGATCGTCGTGCGGCTCGATCCACTGCTGGATCAGGCCGGACGACATGCCGGTGACCACGACGACGGCGGCACGGACGCCGGCCTCGCGGGCCGCGGCGGCACCGGCCGCACCGACGTCGGCGAGGGTCTGCGCGTCGGCGTACAGGTTGCAGGACACCTGCGCCCAGCGCAGCTCGCGGTCCGGGTCGAGCAGCGCCGAGGTGACGATGGTGCCGGTGTCGATCGGAAAGCCGTCGTAGCGGGTACGCCGGGCCTGCATGCCGGCCTTGTTCACGTGATCGGTCCACCGCTCGGTGAACGGCACGTCGAAGCGCAGGTCGTAGCGGAGCTCGCCGTAGTCGTAGGCGTACCAGTTCTCGTCGACGTGCTCGCCGCGCGGGTTCGGGTCGCACTGGAACTGGTGACCCAGCACGGTGAACCACTGGGTGGACAGCAGCAGCACCACGTCGGGCTTGAGGCGACGCAACCGATCGCCCACCTCCCGGGCGGCGGCAGCCAGGTCGGCCCAGCACTGCGCGGGCTTCTCGGCCAGCAGGTGCGGCATGCCGGGCAGCAGCGCCCCGGCGACGATGCCGGTGTCAGCCACGGTGTCCTCCTTCGGGCGTCCACTCGACGACCGCGTTGCCGGTGCCGATGATCGTTCCGTAGCCCATGACGTCGCCGGGCACCTGCGGCCAGCCCATCGCGGCCAACATCCAGGTCAGGCTGCCCGCCTTGGTCTCCGACGCGGTCGCCTCGATGTGCTCGGTGATCAGCTCGCGCAGCGGCGCGGTCGGCCCCCGGCGGATCGCCTCCAGCAGCTTCATGTCCCAGCGGTACTGGTGGTTGTTGTACGGGTGCTCGCGTTCCATGTCCTCCGGCAGTTCCGGCTCCTCGTGCCAGTGCAGGTGGGACAGGGAGTTGGAGGCCAGCAGCACGGCCCGTCGGCCGGTGCGTTCGACGGCCCGGCGGGTCGCCTCGCCCAGCACCTCCATCTCCTCCAGCGACGCCTCGGAGTAGAAGTACGGGTTGTTGTTTGCCGACAACGACACCACCGGGATGTCCCAGGCCGGGTTGACCAGGTGCAACGCGCCGATGGTGGCGTAGTCCACCCGCACCCGGGGGTCGTGCAGCTTGCGGGTGACCAGACCCAGGTCGGTGGCCTCGTCGGCGATGGCCTCGCCCAGCTCCACATCGGTACGGAAGTCGTAGGAGTACCGGAACAGGTGCGGGAAGATCGGCTCGACGGAGACACCGCGCGGGTTGGGCACGCAGTTGACGTGGTGACCGACCATCGTGATCCAGTGCGGGGCGTGCACGATCAGCACGTCGGGGCGGTGCACCTCGCGGATGCGCTTGCGCAGCCGCTCGTACGCCCAGCGCAGCACCTCCCAGCCGCCGGTGGACCGCGGCTCGTTCTGCGGCGGGTTCTCCGCGTAGATCAGGTGCGGCGGGTGCGGGCTCAGCACCCCGGCGACGATGCCGGCGCGGGCGGGCGTCGGCTCCGCCGAAGGTCGTTCGGTGGTGTCGTAGCGGCGGGCACCGCCCGAACGGGCGGGTGCCACGGGCACGCGGAAGACTCTGCTCATGCCGGTCCCTCCCCGGTCGTGCCCCGGTCGGCCAGCACCCGCACGAACGTGCGCTCGTCGGGTTCGGCGCCGAGGATCTGCAGCCCGTCGTCGTCGAGGGCCAGTTGGTCGTCGGTCAGGTCCGGGTCGTGCCGGACCCAGGCCCGCAGGGGCGCGGGGTGCGGGCCGTGGATCTCCACGAGGGCGCCGTCGGCCAGGCCGGTGCCCGGACCCACGTAGGCGAGCCGTCGCCGGCCACGCTCCCCGGTGTACGGCTGCCGGTCGGTGGTGCCGACCCGCAGCCAGGTGCGCCGGCGGCGCAGTTCCTGCCGGGCCGCTGCGGTCGCGGCGGCGTCGACCCGGCCGTCGGCGTCGAACCGCAGGCCGTAGCGGTGCTGCGCATCGTCGGCGTCCAGGTAGCCCTGCGTCACGTCGTCGGCGACGGCGGCGGGTTCACGCTCGAGCGGATCGCCCCAGCCGCCGCCACCGGCGGACTCCATGACGAGCACGTCGCCGCTGCGCATCGCGAAGCCGGCGACCTTGCCGGGGGTGTCGAAGTCGACCCGTTCGCCGTCGGCGCGGCGCACGAACGTCACGGTGGGGGCACCGGGGCCACCACGGTGCAGACCGTACGGCGGCACGGTGGTGCGGTCGGTCTGCACCGAGTACGCCCCGTTGCTGGCGAGCAGCCGGGTTTCGCGTCGGCTGCCCAGCCCGCCCCGGCGTGCCCCGTCGCCGCATGAGCCGAGTCGCAGCTCGGAGGCGTCGACGACGATCGGGATCTCCGTCTCCAGCCGTTCGACGGACTGGATGGTGGAGATGTCGCCGAGGTCGACGGGGTTCATCGCGCTCGGACCGTCGGATTCCAGGAAGCCGCCGTTGCCACCTGCGGGGTAGTCGTAGTACAGGTAGGACCGGCCGGTGCGTTGGTCCACGCCGCCGATGAGGTTCTGGAAGGTGGTTCCGAATTGGTCGGCTGCGATGAGGTCGGGCGCGACCTGACTCAGCGTGGCCATGACCGCGGAGATGACCCGCTTGCGTACCTCGCTGTGCGCGTTGGCGGGCGCGGGGTAGGCGACGTGCACGACGGTGCCCGGCTCGGTGTGCACCCGCAGCGGCCGGAAGGCGCCGTGGTTGACCAGGCCGCCGGGGTCGAGCGCGCTCTTGACGGCGATGAAGACGCCGGCGACGGTCATCGCCCGCGAGGAGTTGACGACGGCGGCGACCTGCGTGGACGAGCCCCGGAAGTCGGCGTCGATCTCGTCGCCGTCGATGGTGAGCACGCAGCGCACCAGCGCGGGGTCGTACCGCCCGTCGGTGTAGAGGTCGAGGTAGTCCTCGTAGCGGTAGACACCGTCGGGCAGTTGCCGGATGCGGTCGCGCAGCCGCTGCTCGGTGCGGTCCATGTTGGCGGCCACGCTGTCGAGCAGCAGTGGCGCGCCGTAGCGGCCGACGAGTTCGCGCAGTCGCCGCTCGGCGGTGAAGCAGGCGGCGATGCAGCTCTCCAGGTCGCCGCGACGCTCGTCGGCCATCCGCACGTTGGCGAAGAGGATGGCGTACGCGGCGGCGTTGGGGCGACCCTGCTCGATCAGCTTGATCGGCGGGATGCGCAACCCCTCCTGAAGGATCTCGGTGGCCTGCCCGGAGACGCTGCCGGGAGTCATCCCGCCGATGTCGGCCCAGTGCATGCGCACGCAGGGGAAGAGGAACAACTCGCCGTCGACGAAGACCGGGGTGATCAGTGTGACGTCGTTGAGGTGACTGCCGCCCCGGTACGGATCGTTGACGATGTACAGGTCGCCGGGGCGCATCTCGTCGGCGAAGTCGGCGAAGATCTCGGCGACGGAAGCCGGCATGGCGATGACGTGCCCGGGCATGTCCCGGCCCTGGGCCACCATCTGACCCTTGGGGTCGAACAACGCGCAGGAGAAGTCCTGCGCATCGGCGATGACGGGGGAGTGCGCGGTGCGGAAGATCGTCTGGCGCATCTCGCGCACGATCGAGATGAGACCTTCGGTCACGATCTCGAGGTCGATCGGGTTCAACGTCTTGGTCATGCGACGCCTCATGGGTTCCGACTCGTGATGACGAGTGGTTTGGCTTTGACCTCACACGGACCATGTGGTCCCGTGCATGGACCATAATGTGGTCCGTGGTTTATATTGTGAAACACTAGCAACCGAGAAGGTGGGAAGCAAGATGTCGCAGGTCGCAGGACCGTCCCCAGCTGCGGAGGGACCGGCCGCCCGGGAATCGGGCACCCAGGCGCTCGACCGCGCGCTCAGCGTGCTGCTGGCCTTCCGCAGTGGCGGCGTCGAACGCAAGGTCAGCGACGTCAGTCGCGAGCTGGGACTGCACAAGTCGACGGCCAGCCGGTTGTTCCGGGCGCTCGCCGACACCGGCTTCCTGCAACGCAACGAGGAGACCGGCGCGTACCGGCTCGGGGTCACCGTCTTCGAGTTGGGCGCCTGCTTCCTCGAAGGCCTCGACATGCACGCCCTGGCCCGGCCACTGCTGCACCAGCTCGCCCAGGACGAGGGCGAGTCGGTCAACCTGTCCATCCGCGACGAGCTGGATGCCCTGTCGATCTACATCGAGCGCGGCACCCGCAACGTGCAGCTCGTCTCCCGCCTCGGCCGGCGCATCCCGCTGTGGTGCAGCGCAGCCGGCAAGGCGCTGCTGCTCGACCTCGACGACGAGCAGATCCGCGCCATGTTCGCCGACACCCAGTTCACACCGCTGACCCCGAACACCATCACCGACCTGGACACCTTCGCCAAGCGGATGCACCAGGTCCGCGAGCAGGGATGGGCGCTCAACGACGAGGAGAGCGAAGAGGGCCTGCGGGTCGTCGCCGCGCCGGTACGCGACCGGCTCGGCCAGGTCACCGCCGCGATCAGCATCTCCGGGCCGATCTTCCGCCTCGACGAGACCCGCGTCGCCGAACTGGCCGCCGCCGCCGTACGCACGGCGAACGAGCTGTCGCGTCAGCTGGGTCATGGCGTGGGTGCGGTCTGGGGGGACTGACCGGCTCAGAAGTGTTCCTGCACGGCGTCCGGGTGCACCCGCACGTGCAGCAGGGCGGGGCCGGTGACCGGCAGCACCGCGTCGAACGCGGCGTCGGCACTGGCCTCGTCCGTCACCGTCCACGCCGGCACACCCAGCGCCCGAGCCACCGCAGCGAGGTCACGGTCGGGGAAGCGGGCCAGCGCCGGATCCACCCCACGCGGACGCAGCTTGCGCACCTCCGCCCCGTACGCCGAGTCGTCCAGGACGATCAACAGCACCGCCGCGCCCGTATGGGCCAAGGTGTCCAGCTCACCGAGCCCGGTGAACAGACTGCCGTCACCCTCGAACGCCACCACCGGCCGGTCCGGGCGGCCCACCGCGGCACCCACCGCGAACGGCAGCCCCACGCCGATGCTGCCGAACTCCCACGGGGCGACAAGCGCCCGGTCCGTCGCCGGTGAATCCAGCAACAGGTTCGGCCAGCCGCCGAAGTGCCCCACCCCCACCACCGTGGTGCGTTGTGGCGGCAGTCTGCGGGCGCAGACCCGGATGAACGCCCTCGGGTCGATCCGGTCCGCCGCCTGCAACGGTTGCAGCCCGGCGAACGCGTCGGCCGCCGCCACCTCCCGCGCCAGCTCCGCCGACCGCCACTGCGGCCGCGAGATCACCGGTAGCACCGCCGACACCGCCGAAGCGACCGTCTCCGCGTCGCCCACCACCGGCACATCCACCGGCCAACGGTCACCCAACGCCGCCGGGTCGATGTCGACGCACACCACAGTGGCCTGGCCGAACAGCCGGCCATGGTCCGCGGTCCACCGGTTGAGCCCGGCACCGAACGCCACCATCAGATCCGCCTCACCCAACACCCGCCGGGCCAGCGGCCGGGCCAGACCACCCGCCACCCCCAGACAGTACGGATGGTCGGCGAAGAGACCCCCGGCCATCAGCGTGGTGGCCAGCACGGCACCGGTGCGATCCGCCAACTCCCGTACCGCCGCCGCGGCCGCCTCCGCGCCCCGCCCGGCCAGCACCACCGGCCGTTCGGCCTGCTGGAGCAGCGCGGCGAGCATCGCCACGTCGTCCGGGTGCGCCGCCGGCGGCCCCGGCCGGCGGGTAGCCGCCACGGCGACCGGCGCCGGCACATCGTCCGCGACGTCCTGGTCCTGCAGGTCGATCGGCACGTTCAACACCACCGGCCCAGGAGCCGAGCGGGCCAGCCGGAACGCCGTGGCGACGTCCCGGGCCACGTTCGCCGCAGCCACCACCGGCACCATCTCACCCGCCGTGGCCAACGCGAACGGCTGCTGCGGGAAGCTCTGCACATGCCCCGGGTCGCCGGGCGGGGTGTCACCCGCCACCAGCACCAGCGGCGTACGCGCCTGGCGGGCGATGGTCAGCGCGGCACCCGCCACGGCCAACCCCGGACCCTGCGTCACCGTGGCCACCGGGCACCGGCCGGTCGCGCGGGCGTACCCGTCGGCCATCATCACCGCGGCGTTCTCGTTGCGGGCCGCCACGAACCGCACCCCGTGCCGGGCCACCAGGTCGCTGACGAGGAACATGTTCGCGTCGCCGAGCAGGCCGAACACCGTGTCGACGCCTTGGGCGACAAGCGCGTCCGCCAGCAACTGGTACACCTTCACGACTTCCCGCCCTTCGGGTACGCGCCCGCCGGCCGCAACGCGACGCTCAACGCCCCCAGATAGGAGTCGTTGGCGGCGGCCTCGAACCTCGGCCCGGCCAGCCGGGCGGCACGCTTCGTCATCGACCGGCCCACCGGCGAGACGGCCAGCAGCCGCTCGATGACCGCGTCACACGCCGCGCCCAGCTCGTCCGCCGGCACCGCCGCGGTGACCAGGTCGTGCCGCAGCATCTCGGCCGGGGTGATCCGATCGCCCAGCAGCAGCCAGCGCTTCGCCCGGTCCGCGCCGACCAGATCGGCCAGGATCGCCATGCCGCTCCAGGTCAGCGGGATACCGAAGGTGACCTCGGGGAAGGTGAAGAAGCAGCTGTCGGCGGCCACCCGCAGGTCGGCGGCGAGACCGAGCACCGCCCCGGAGCCGATCGCCGGGCCGTTGAACGCGGTCACCGTGGTTTGCTCCATCCGGTACCAGCGCTCCACCACCTCGGCCGTACGGCGCTGCACGTGCATGGTCGTCGCCGCGTCCAGGGTGGCCAGCTCGTCGAGGTCGGTGCCGGCGCAGAACGCCGACCCGGCGCCGGTGAGCACCAGCACCTCCACCTCGGAGTCGCGGCCCACCTCGTGCAGCACGTCCTCGAACCGGGCCAGCATCGCCAGGTCGAAGCTGTTGCGCCGGTGCGGGCGGTTCAGCGTGATCCGGGCCAGCCGACCGGCCCGCTCCAGCAACACGGACGGTTCGTTCATCAGGGCGACTCCGAGGTGAGCAGGGCGCGGTCCACCAGGGCGGCCGCGTGACCGACGTACGACAGCGGATCGAGCAGTTCGGCGATGTCCCCGCCGGACAGGGCGGCGGCGACCTCCGGGTCGCCGCGCAGCACCTCGGCGAACGGGCGACCCTGTTCCAGGCTGTCGCGTACCACCCGCATCACCAGGTGGTGCGCCTGCTCACGACCCAACGGGCCGGCCAGCCGCAACATCACCGCCTCCGACAGCACCAGCCCACCGGTGATGTCGAGGTTGGCGCGCATCCGGTCCGGATTCACGCCCAGGTCACCGAAGACCTCCACCAGGCGTTCCAGGACACCACCGATGAGGATGAAACACTCCGGCAGCAGCTTCCACAGCGTCATGCCGACGCCCATGTCCCGGTCGTCCTGCGCGACCATCGTCTGCAGCGCCAACGGCACCTGCGCCCGCAGCGTGCTGGCCGCCGCGATCACCGCCTCGCAGCGGATCGGGTTGCGTTTGTGCGGCATGGTGCTGCTGCCCACCTGGGTTGCCCGCTGCGGCTCGTACGCCTCGCCGACCTCGGTACGACCCAGGAAGTAGACCTCCCGAGCCAGCTTCTCGCCGCTGGACGCCACCAGGCCCAGCACCATCAGACACTCGGCGAACCGGTCGGAGGTGGCATGCCAGGGGGTGTCCGCCACCCCCAGACCCAACTCCTCGGCGACAGCCCGCTCCAGCGCGAACGCCTGCGGCCCGTACCCGGCCATGGTGCCCGCCGCCCCGCCCATGCTCGTCACCAGCAGCCGGGCGCGCATCTCCCGCAGCCGGGCGCGGTGGCGCTGCAACTCGCTCTGCCACACCGCCAGCCGCAGCCCGAACGTCGTCGGCAACGCCTGCTGGCCGTGCGTGCGTGCCGGCATCGGGGTGCTGCGGTGCCGCAGCGCCAACCGCCGCAACAGCCGTACCAACTCGTCGAGCTGTCGGCCGACGATGTCCAGGCCGGCCCGGGCCCGCAGGACGAAGCCGGTGTCCATCACGTCCTGCGTGGTGGCGCCCAGGTGCACGTAACGCCCCGCGTCACCCGGACAGGCCGCGGTCAGGGCACGCACCAGCGGCACCAGCGGGTGCACGGTGTCCTCGGCATCGGCGGCCAGGGCCGCCGCGTCCAGCTTCTCCAGCCGGGCCGTCGCCGAGATGGCATCCGCGGCGGCCTGCGGAATGATCCCCAGCGACGCCTGCCCACGGGCCAGCGCCGCCTCCACATCCAGCCAGGACTGCATCAGCTGCCGGTCGTTGAACACCCCGCGCATCTCGGCGTTGCCGAAGAAGCTGGTGACCGTCAGCGAATCGAGAAAGCACGACCCCAGCTGCATCAGTTCTCCCCCTCGAACAGTGTCAGCGCGGCGCGTCGGTCGACCTTGCCGGACGGCAGCAGCGGCAGGTCGGCGACCACGCGTACCCGGGTGGGCAGCTTGTGCCGGGCCAGTCGCCCGGCCACGGCGGCGAGCACGTCGTCGATGTCGAGCCGTGCGCCGGGCGCGGCGATCAGCAGCGCACCGACCTCCTCACCCCAGCGCGCCGACGGCACACCGAGCACGCAGGCCTGACCGACGGTGTCGTGTTCGCAGAGCACGGCCTCCACCTCGGCCGGACTGACGTTCTCGCCGCCACGGATGACGAGTTCCTTGACCCGGCCGGTGAGCGTGAACACCCGCTCGGAGCTGAGCGCGCCGAGGTCGCCGGTGCGCAGCCAACCGTCGTCGGTCAGGGCGGCGGCGGTGGCGGCGGGGTCGTCCAAGTAGCCGGAGGTGACCGACTCGCCGCGCACCAGCAGCTCCCCGGCCTCACCCGACGGCACCGGGTGCCGGGTGCCGGGTTGCACCACGACCGCGTCGAGGTCGGGCACGATCCGCCCGACGGTCAGCCCGACCGGGGCACAGCTGCCGTCGCCCGGGTCGACGCTGATCGTGGGACCTGCCTCGGTCTGGCCGTAGATGACGGCCGCCCGGTCCAGGCCCAGCACGCGTACGGTCCGCTCCCGCAGTGCGGGCGGGCACGGCGCGCCGCCGAGGAAACCGACCCGCAGCGAGGAGATGTCCCACCGCCGAGGCTCGGCCTGCACCCGATCGGCGATCATCGTGGCCATCGTCGGGACGGCCTGCAGCACGGTGCAGCGGTGCCGCTCGATCAGGTCCAGCACCGTCTCGGAACGGAACCGGCGGGTCGACACCCACAGCGCCCCGGTGACAAGTGCGAGCACCGCGCCGCTGCTCAGCCCGGCGGCGTGCGCCAACGGCAGCGGCGAGGCGAGGACGTCGCCGGCGTGCAGCCCGGCCGCCTGAGCCGTCCACTGCGCATTGCGCACCAGGTTGCGGCCGCTCAACGTCACCATCTTCGCCGGGCCGGTGGAGCCCGAGGTGAACTGGATGTTCAGCACCGCGTCGGCGTCACCTACCGGTTCCGGCGTCGGGTCGGCCCAGCCGGGCAGGCCCGCCAGCGCCTGGCGGCCGCCGTCGTCACCAAGCGGGTGGATGCCGTCCGGCGCGTACGGCGCACCGGTCAGTGCGGCGTCCGCCTCGGCGACCGCGTCCCGGTCGCGGATCCGGCCGGCCACGAACAGCCGGCGCGGACGGGCGCGGGCCACCGCCTCGGCCAACTCCGCCCCGGTCAGACCGGGGTGCAGGGTGACAAGTGCCGCGCCGCGCCAGGCCGCCGCGGCGAGCAGCGTCAGCCAGGCGAGGCTGTTCTCCGACCACACCGCGATCCGGTCACCGCGGCCGATGCCGTGGGCGGCCAGCACGGCGGCCCCCCGGCCCGCCAGCTCGGCGAACTCGGCGTACGTGACCGGGCGGTCCAGCTCCGCGAAGGCGTACAGCGGCCGGTCCGGGTGCCGCGCCGCCGCGTCGAGCAGCACGGCGTCGAGGGCGAGTGGCGCCATGGTCAGTCCCGGGTGAGCAGCAGGTTGCCGTGCTCGTCGGCCGCGCCGCTCCAGCCGGCCCCGACGACTGTGGTGCTGCCGTTCTCCCGCACCACGGCCGGGCCGGTCACCCGGATGCCCGGTCCCAGCTCGCTGCGCCGCCACACGGCGGCGTCCACCCAGCCGTCCGGCCCGTACAGCCGGGTCCGCTCCGGCTGGGCCTCGCCGCCGGAGGGGGCGGCGAAACGCACCACGGGGCTCGGCCCGAAGGCGGTCAGCCGGCAGTTCACGATCTCGGCCGGGTGGTCGGTGCGCACGTAGGCGTACCGCTCGGCGTACGCGGCGTGGAAGGCCGCGACCAGGTCCTCGGCGGTGGCGGGCAGGCCGTCGACGGCGACGGCCAGGTGGTGGCTCTGGCCGCGGAAGCGCATCCCCACCGTCAGCGCGAATGACACCTGGTCGGCCTCGACCCCGTCCTCCGCCTTGAGCTGCGCCCGGGCGGCGTCCTCCAACTCGGCGACGACGGCCCGCGCCGAGGCCAGGCCGGACTCGTCGGCGGCGGCCAGGACGGTACGCACGTAGTCGTGCCGGGCGCGGGCGGTGACGAACCCGAGCGCGGAGAAGTTGCCCGGCACCGGCGGCACCAGCACCCGGCTGATGCCCAGTTCGTCGGCGAGCGCCGTGGCGTGCATCGGACCGGCGCCACCGAAGGGCATCAGCACGAAGTCGCGGGGGTCGTGGCCGCGGGCCACCGAGATTTCCTTGATCGCGCTTGTCATCTTGATGGTGGCCAGCCGCAGGATGCCGTGCGCCAGCTCCATCGCGTCCAGCCCGAGCTGCTCGGCGAGCACCTCGGTGGCCGCCTGCGCGGGTGCCGGGTCCAGCTGCACCTCGCCGCCCAGGCTCTCCTGCGGGTCGAGGTGCCCGACCAGCAGGTGGGCGTCGGTGGTGGTCGGTTCGGTGCCGCCGCGGCCGTAGCAGGCCGGGCCGGGTGTGGAGCCGGCGCTGCGGGGGCCGATCCGCAGCTCGCCGCCGAGGTCACGCCAGGCGATGGAACCACCGCCGGCCCCGATCGTGTTGATCTCCACCTGGAACGTGCGGTTCGGGTAGCCGGCGATCGTCCCGTCGCTTGTCATCAGCGGCGCGCCGTCCTTGATCAGGCAGACGTCGGTGCTGGTGCCACCGATGTCACAGGTGATCACGTTCGAGTGGCCGGCCAGACCGGCGACGTAGACGGCAGCGGCGACACCGCCGGCCGGGCCGGACAGCGCCAGGTTGATGGGCAGCCGGCTGGCCTCGTCGGTGGAGACGACGCCGCCGCTGCTGGTCATGATCGACAGTGGATGCAGGTAGCCGGCACCGGCCAGGGCGGTGCCGAGCCCGCGCAGGTAGTCGGCGACGGTGCCCCGGACACTGGCGTTGAGCACCGTGGTGGCGAACCGCTCGTACTCGCCCTGCTCCGGCACCACGTCCGAGGAGACCGTGCAGACCAGGTTCGGGTAGCGCTCGGCGAGCCGTCGCGCCGCGGCCCGCTCGTGAGCCGGGTTGCGGTACGAGTGCAGCAGGCAGACCGCGACGGTGCCCGGACCGGCGGCGGCGACCCGGTCCAGGACCTCGTCCAGGTGGCTGGTGTCGAGCGCTTCGATGACCGAGCCGTCGGCGGCGACCCGCTCCCGCAGCGTGTGCCGCAGGGAGCGGGGCACCAACGACGGGCGGGCCGCCTCCTTGACGCTGTAGAGCTGCGGCCGGTGCCCGAGGCCCATCTCCAGCACGTCGCGGAAGCCGTCGGTGGTGACCACGCTGACCGGGTCGCCGGAGCCCTCCAGCAGGGCGTTGGTCACCCGGGTGGTGCCGTGCACGAAGCGGTCCACCGCGTCCAGGGAGACGCCGAGCTTGGCCAGCCCTTCGAAGATCGCCGCCGCGGGATCGTGCGGCGTCGACAGCGTCTTCGCCTCGGCGAGCCGTGCGGTGGCCGGCTCGTAGACGATCACGTCGGTGAACGTGCCGCCGATGTCGACGCCGATGCAGAGCATGCGGAAGTGCCTTTCGTGGAGAGGGGAGACCGACCGTCAGGCGGTGTGCGGCGGCGGCGTCAGAAGGTGACGCCGTAGCGGCGCAGGGTGGTCCGCGTGACGGTGCGCAAGATCCAGTCGAAGAGGTAGCCGAGCAGTCCGAGGGCGAGGATGCCGACGAAGACCCACTCGGTCTTGGCGTAGTTGCGGGCGGTCCAGATCAGCGAGCCCAGCCCGCTCTGCGCCGCGACGATCTCGGCGGAGACGATCGTCAGGAACGAGTTGCCCATGGCGAGCCGGGCACCGGTGACGACGTGCGGCACCGTGGACGGCAGCACGACCGACACGAGGGTGCGCAGCGGCGAGGCGCCCAGCGCACGGGCGGCCCGCAGCCGCAGATCGTCGACGGCCAGCACACCGGCGAGGGTGTTGAGCGCGACGATGAAGACGGTGGTGTAGAAGATCAGCGCGACCTTGGACGCCTCGCCCGGGCCGAGCCAGATGATCGCCAGGGTGACGAAGGCGATCGGCGGCACGAACCGGAAGAACTGGATGTACGGGTCGAGCATCAGCCGCAGCCAGGGGATGCATCCCATGAGCAGCCCCACCGGCACACCGATCACCACACCGAGCGCCCAGCCGGTCAGGATGCGGGTCGACGAGGCGGTGACCGAGTCCCACAGGGTGCCGTCCCGGACCAGGTCGACGGCGCCCTGCCAGGTCAGCATCGGCGACGGCAGGAAGAACGCGGTGTAGTTGCGGCTGACCAGGTCCCAGACGAGGATGCCGAGGGCCACGGAGAGCACCGACAGCCCGATCCGGGTCAACCGGGGCTTGGCGCTACGGCGCCGTGCCGGGCGGCGCGGCGCGACCGAGGCCGGCGCCGGGTCGGTGCGTACGTCGACGGTCATCGTCCCGCCCCTTTCTGATCGCCGGTCGACCGGCCGTCGTGCCCGTCGTCGAGCCCCTGGGCCCGCAGGGTCCGGGCCACCTCCTCGCCGATGTCCTCGCGCAGCTGCCGGAACAGGGCGGCGCTGGCCGGGTCGGTGAGGTCACGCGGTCGGGGCAGGTCGCACGGGTAGACGTTCTTGATGGCGGCGGCCGGGCCGGCCGTCATGGTGACGATGCGGTCGCTGAGCAGGATCGCCTCGCCGATGTCGTGGGTGACGAACAGGATGGTGGCGCCGGTGTCGCGCCAGATCCGGTCCAGCTCGACCTGCATGACCAGCCGGGTCTGCGCGTCCAGGGCCCCGAACGGCTCGTCCATCAGGACGACGGAGGGCTCGTTGGCCAGCACCCGGGCCAGCTGCGCCCGCTGCCGCATGCCGCCGGAGAGCTGGCTGGGGAACTTGTCCGCGCTGTGGCTGAGCCCGACCATCGCCAGGTAGCGGTCCTCCACGGCGGCGCGTTGCGCCTTCGGCATGCGCCGCATCCGGGGACCGAAGCTGACGTTCTGCCGGACGGTCAACCAGGGGAACAGTGCCTCCGCGCTCTGGAAGACCACACCGCGCGACACGTCCGGCCCGGTGACCGGGGCGTTGCCGCAGGTGACCTCGCCGCCGGCCGGAGTGACGAACCCGGCGACCGCGTTGAGCAGGGTCGACTTGCCGCAACCGCTGGGCCCGAGCAGGCAGACGAACTCGCCTGCCGCGATGTCGAGCGTCGCCCCGCGTACCGCGTCGAAGTCGCCGAAGCGGATGTCGACGTCGCGCAGGGAGACGGGGGCCCCGCCCCGGCCGGTCGACGATGACCGGCCGGTCGGGGCTGCCGTACGGGTGCTGTGGGGCGTCACACCAGACCCCTGATCATCACCGTCGCAGGGTCGGCCGCCTTCTCCACGATCTTGCTGTCCTGCTGGAACTGGGCGATCTCGGCGTAGCGCTTCAGGTCCTCGTCGGTGAAGTCGCGGACCTTGCACTCCACGCCCTTGAGCAGGTTCTCCGCCTCGGCGGCCGGAACCTTGATCGCCTTCTCGGTGACCGAGCCGGCCTTGGCGGGGTCGGCGGTGAGCTGGTCACACGCCTTGCCGATGGTGTCGACGACCTTCTTGGCGGCGTCCTTGTTCGCCTCGTACCAGGCGCCGTCCACGCCGATCACGAGGTTGTAGACGTAGCCGATGTCGCCGCTGGTGAGGAGGATCTTGCCGCCGTTGGCGACACCGCGCGACGGCCACGGCTCCCACATGATGTAACCGTCGACGTCGCCGCGCTGCAGCAGCGCCGGCATCTCGGCGGGGGAGGCGTTGACGAACTCGACGGAGTCCCGGCTGATGTTCTTGGCCGCGAGCACCTTGTTGGTGGCGTACTCGTTGACCGTGCCGGGCACGACGCCGTACTTCTTGATGCCGGTCACGTCGGAGATTCCGTCGCGGGCGACGAGCTTGATGAAGCTGGGCGACTGGGAGAAGACGGCCAGGCCCTTGATGTCACCGCGAGTAGCCCGGTTGAGTAGGCTGGACTCGGTGCTGGCGGTGAACTGACCCTGCTTGGCCAGGATCGCGTCGAGGCCGCCGGTGCCCTCCTGGAACTGGGTCACCGTCACGTTGACCCCCGACGCGGCGAACAGCTTGTCCTGGTCGGCCAGGTAGATCGGCGAGTAGGCCGGGTCCACCCCCACACCGAACGTGACGTTGGCGGACGGTTCGGCGGCGGAGCCACCGGAGCCGTCTGCCGTCTGGTTCTCCGCGCATGCGGCCCCAGCGACCGTAATCAGCAGGGCCGCGGCTGCTACCCGCAACGTGCGCATCTTCATGGCTACCTCAGTCCTTCGACTGGCTCATATGGTGGTCCGTGTTGCTTAATGTGGGACGGTACTGTGCTGCCAACCACAGCGTCAAGAGATTCCCAAGGCGCTGACCAGCACTTTGTTGGCACCGGCCCAGAAACGAGGTCCCATGGCCCTGACTGCCGACCCCGGAGCGCTCGACGCCCGCCCGCACCCCGCGTCGCTGCTGCACTGGCGGTGCACCGCCGAACGGCACTGGGACAACACCGACTCGCTGCTGTACGCCCTCGGCGTCGGTGCCGGCCAGGACGACCCCACCGCCGAGTTGCGCTTCACCACCGAGAACTCCGCCGGGCACCCGCAGGCCGCCCTGCCGACCTTCGCCGCGCTGCTCGCCGCCGACCCGCCGCCCCTGGGCGACCCGGCGAACGTCCGCCACGCCGAACAGTCCCTGCTGCTGCACCGCGCACTACCCGTCGCAGGCGTCGCCCGCATCACCGCCGCCGTCACCGCCGTCCATGACCAGGGCAGCGGCGCTCTGGTCCGGGTGCTCTCCCGGATCAGCGACGGGCACGGTCGCCCACTGGCCACCGCCCGGGCGGGCTTCTTCGTCGTCGGCGCGGGCGGCTTCGGCGGCGACCGGGCACCCGCGGCGGCCTGGCCGACTCCCGCCGCAGCACCCGACCACGAGATCCACTACCCGGTGCCCCGCGACCAGGCGCTGCTCTACCGCCTCAGCGGCGACCGCAACCCGCTGCACAGCGACCCGACAGTCGCCGTACGCGCCGGCCTGCCGCAGCCGTTGCTGCACGGACTCTGCACCTACGGCTACGCGGGGCGTGCCCTGCTGCACGCGGTCGCCGGATCGGATCCGGCCCGGCTGCGCGGCCTCGACGCCCGCTTCACCGCACCCGTGTATCCAGGCACCACCCTGACGGTCCGGATCTGGCGGCGTCGCCTCGGCGTCGTCTTCCAGGTCGTCGACACCACCGGCCGGGTCGTGCTCGACCGGGGTGCTGCCGGGGTGCGGTAGCCGGCAGGACCTGCCCGTGAAGGCGGCGCACCGAAGCGGTGACGGGCCACCAGCGCATCGAATATCTGCTATATATGGGAACGCTTCCACGGGCGGCCTGTCCCCGGCACGCTGGGAACCAACTCACGGAGGAACCATGCGTAACCTTCTCGCCGCGTTGACCGCCCTGATGCTCGGCGTCACGGCCGGCAGCGTGCCCACCGACGCCGCGAACGCCGCACACCACGGCTCCTGTCCCCGGCACCTGCTCTTCTGCGAGGACTTCGAGGGCTTACGGCCCGGCGGCGCCAGCACCCTGGACTGGGGCATCGACACGCGCAACGGCACCCTCACCGTGGAACGCGCCCGCCGCGGCAATCAGGTGCTGCACATCCACACCGTCGACAACGGGCGCGCCTTCCTGCGCGTCGACGACTTCGCGGCACCGGGCAACCGCTTCTACGGCCGGATGCGGCTGCGCGTCGACGCCTTCCCCACCGCCCCCGACTGGGCGCACTTCACACTTGTGGAGGCGACCGGCACCGGCAGTTCGGAGATCGTCCGACCGATCGGCGGCCAGTACGCACCCACGGTCCCCGGCATCTTCTGGGGCGTGGGCGCCGACGGCGGACCGACCGGCGACTGGACCAACTGGCGGGAGTCGGCGCCCGTGGTCGAAGACACCTGGCAGTGCTTCGAGTGGCAACTCGACCCGAAGGACAACCGCGTCGTGGTGTGGATCGACGGGGTGGCGAACCCGGAGCTGACCGCCTCCACCACCCGGCACGGCGGCAACGACGTGCCGTTCATCCTGCCGACGGTGAACACCGTGAAGATCGGCTGGCAGCTCTACCAGGGCGGTACCACCCCGGGTGAGTTCGACCTCTGGATCGACGACATCGCGCTGTCCACCAAGCGCATCGGCTGCTGACCCGGCAGCGCGGTCCGCAGGCCGACCCGCTCCGCCCGAGGTGCGGGTCGGCACCCTGACTAGCTCAGCCCGAGCGCCAGCGCGGTGAACAGCGCGGCGAGCCAGCCCCATCCCGGAATGATCACAGCGCGCTGGATGAGGCCGATGCGTGGTGACACCCGCTCCCAGGCTCTGCCGAACTGGCCGAGCCCGAGGAACAGGCCCACCGCGACGCAACCCGAGGCGACTCGCCAGGACGTCGCGGACAGGGCGAGCGCGCTGATGGCCGCGGCGAGGGGCAGGGACAGGAAGACGACGGCACCGGCGATGTCGTGGACCCGGTGCGCGGTGCTGTGCTGCTCGGGTATGCCCGCCGGGGCACCCGGCGGGTAGCCGAGCATCGGATCCATCCGGAACACCCCGGAGGCGACAAGACCGAGCCCGAAGATGCTCAGAACAACACCGAGCAGGACGCTCGGGCCCTCGACGATCACTGCGACCGCCCCTGCCGTGATGGCGGAACCGCAGACCACGAAGTTGGCCGTCTGGATCCAGCCTCGACTGCCCAGCGCCAGCGCGCTGACCGGGTGGCGCGCTGACGCGTAGTGCGGTCGGCTCCCGCCGTCGACGAGGAACACCAGCACGAACAACACCGCTGCGGCGGCACCCGCCCACAAGACCACGTGCGTCCTCTTCCCCCGCTGCGTGCCGGAATCTCCGGCGGTTCCAGTACATCGATCGAGCTGTCGCCGGGCACAGTGCCGATGGTCACGGCATCCACGGCCGGACACGGGGCCGCTCGACGACTACATTCACCGATAGGATCGCCGTGGTGGCAAAGCGTACGGGGAGCGCCTGTGTCGATCCGGTATTACCTCTACGTCAGTGACAGCAAGGTCGACATGCTGCTCGCACAGGTCGACCCGGCGTTCACCCGTAAACGCACCACCGAGCTGAGTCTGAACCTGACAGTCCTGGCCGGTAAGCGGGCCTCGGAGACACCCGAGGGTGGCGAGCGGACGGCGCGCCTGCAACGGGTGGTGCGCCACCTGGAGGATCACGGCGACCTCGGCACGGTCGACGAGCCCGGTCAGTTCTTCTGGGGGTTGCTGCCGCTGCGCTGGGGACCGTTTCCCACCGAGCCGACCCTGGTCTACTTCGGCGGTGCCACCGAGCGCACCGTGCTCGGGCTCGGCGGCTCCGGTCACCACGTGCTGGGCGCGCCCGCCGCGACGACGTCCGGGATGCCCCGGTCGTTGACCCCGTCCCTGCTGGCCGGGCTGCGTACCGATCCGCAGATCAGCGCGCTGACCGAGGCGATCACCCAGGAGGACGAGGCGCAGGAACGCGACGCCCTGAGCGCCGTGCATCGGGCCAACGAGCTGATGCCGGGGCCCCATCAGCACCTGGAGTTCGTCGCCAAACGCCTGCTGCACGGGCCCAGTCCCACGACCGATGGCCTCGACGTGCTGCTCGGCACCCCGCTGTACGTGGCACTGGTCGACTAGATGTGGTCCCCGGGGGACGTGCTGCTCGGGGCGTACGAGGTCCGCGAGGTCATCGACACCGGCGGCATGGGCCTGGTCTACCGGGTGTGGCACCGCCAGTGGGGGATGGAACTGGCGGTCAAGACACCACGCCAGGAACTGGTCACCTCCCCGGACGACATGCGGCGGTTCGAGGCCGAGGCCCAGGCATGGGTCGGTCTGGGCGTGCACCCGCAGGTGGTCAGCTGCGCCTACGTACGCCGCATCGACGGCATCCCCCGGGTCTTCGCCGAATGGGTCGACGGTGGCAGCCTGGCCCAGGCCGTCGGGGACCGCTCGCTCTACCGTGGCGGCCACCGACGCGCGGTCCGCCGCATCCTCGACGTGGCGATCCAGTGCGCCTGGGGCCTGGGGTACGCGCACCGCAGAGGCCTGGTGCACCAGGACGTCAAACCCGCGAATGTCATGCTCGACCGGAACGACACCGCGAAGATCACCGACTTCGGGCTCGCCACCGTCCGGCCACCACGCCCCGGGCCGGAAGCGCTGACCACGGTCAACGGCATGACCCTGGAGTACTGCTCACCGGAGCAGGCACGGGGTGAGCGCCTCGGCCCCGCGACCGACGTGTGGTCGTGGGCGGTGAGTGTGTTCGAGATGTTCGCCGGCCGGCCGCCGACCCTGTTCGGGTATGCGGCAGCCGGTGCGCTCGCGCGCTTTCTCGACACGGGCGCGGCGGACCCGACCATTCCCGCGTTACCGCCGAGCGTCGCCGACCTGCTGCGACGCTGCTTCGCCGAGGACGCCGCAGACCGCCCGTCGGGCTTCGACGTCATCGCCGACGAACTGGCGGCGATCTACCTCGACACGGTGTTCACACCGTACCCACGGCAGCCTCCCGACGAAGCGCCGCTGCTGGCCGACGCGCTGTCCAACCGCGCCCTGTCCCTGTCGGACCTCGGGCACGCCGACGACGTCGACCACCTGTGGAAGGAGGCGCTGCGGATCGATCCGCACCATCCGCACGCCACCTACAACCGGGGCCTGCGCAGATGGCGGTCGGGGCAGCAGACCGACCGCGAGCTGATCATGCAACTGGATGCGGCACGCCTGAGCCAGAAGGACGACCGGATCGTCGACCATCTGCTGGCGCTCGTGCACATCGAACGCGCAGACAAGGACGCCGCTGTCCGACTGCTGCGCGATCTGCCGGACGGGCCGGACGTCGCCGCTGCGCGCACGGCAGCCGACGCCGTACCGCACCGTCCGGTCCCAGCCGGGCCGAGTCCGGTGTACCTCGACCAGCAGCACCCGTTCGCCCTCAGCGCCGACGGCCGATTGGCCGCAGTGACCTTCCGGGACCGGCAACTGCGGGTGTGGTCGCTTCAGACCGGACGGATACGGCACGAACTGACCGGCCACACCGGCGCCGTCACGTCGGTGTCGCTCAGCGCCGACGGCCGCGTTCTGGTGTCCGCGGACGACACCGGACAGGTACGGGTGTGGGACACCACCAGCGGCGGGTGCACCCGCCGTGTCGACGTACCGCCGACCGTGGCCGGGTCGGTCGCGGTGAGTCCCGACGGGACGGTGGTCGTCGCCGTCGGACAGGACAGGGTCGTACGCCTGCTGGGCGACCCGATCCACGTCGTCGGCCGGGCCACCGTCGCGCCGGCCGACTCGTCCATGTCGCGCCACGGCACGACGGTGGCGGTGACCCCCGACAACCAACGGGTGGTCGTCTTCGACGAGTGGTCGTGGCACCTTCAGGTGCTGGACGTCGACACCGGTGAGCTGCTGTGGTCAGTCGGTGGCCTGCGGTGGCACGGCACCGTCAGTGCCAACGCGCGGTTCGCCCTGTCCGCCACGGACGACGGCCGGATGTGGCTGCTGGACCTGACCGCCTTCCAGATCACCGATCTCGGCAGCGCCGCACTGTGGAACAACGGCTTCAGTTGGCTGGCGGTCAGCGACGACGGCCGCACCGCCGTCAACGCGTTCGAGCGTGTCGTCCAGGTGTGGCGCCTCGACCAGGTGCGGTGCGTGTTCACCACACCGATCGAGTCCCGCGACCCGATGCACGTCGCCCTGGATGCGCACGGCCGGGTGGCGCTCGTCGAACTCGGCCGTGGCGCTGCGGAGCGCACCACGAGCGTCGTGCACGTCCCTGAGCCCGGTCCCGCCGCACCCTGGAGCTACGCCCGCCCGCAACCCGCCGATCGTCTCGTCGGTGACGCGCTGGTGGCCGAGGAGAACCTCGACCTGGCCGACGACCTTCTCGACACCGGCCGGCTGACCGAAGCCCGACGCCACCTCGACATCGTGCGCCGGATGCCCGCCTACCGTCGGCATCCGCGCCTGCGGGCGCTCTGGCGGCGCGTCGGCGCGTTCAGCGAGCGGACGGCGTTCACGGGCGTGTGGCCCACTCGCCGTTTCGAGCAGGAGTCGCGGGGCCACTGGGCGGTCACCCGGAACCTGCGCCACGCCTTCCTCGAGTCGTTCCATCAGGGAGTGCGGGTGCTCGACCTGCGAACCGGTGAGGTGTCGAACAGTCGGGACGGCCGGGACACGTCGGTGGAGAAGGTGACAGCCTGCGCCGACGACCGGCATGTGCTGGTGACGAGGGACGATCAGGCGGAGACGCTGTGGGACCTCAGGACGGCCCGACGGGTCGGCGTCGTGGTGCGCGACGACGGCGGTGACCCGACACTGGAGGTGCCCAACCCCACCTTCGAGTTCGTCCGCCGGGACGGCATCAGTGTCCTGGCCAACCGGGTCACCGGCCAGCGGGTGTACGGGTGGTCGGCGTACCCGGACGAGCGGGTGGCGCTCTGCGGTGACGTCGTGCTCCGGGTCGAGGACGACGGACGTACCCGCGTCCTCGACGCCGACCTGAACACCGTGCGTCGGACGCTGCTGCCCGCCGGTGGGCTGGTGCAGGTGCGGCGCGTGCACCCCGGCGATGCGGTCGAGGTGACCGCCGAAGGGCCCCTGGTGGCCAGCGCCGACGGCCGGGTGATCGCCGCGACCCGGCACGAGTTCGCAAACGGTGGCGAGGTCGCGTTGTGTGTGGCGGGACGCCCCGACACCGTGCTCAAGGCGGCCGACGCAGCAGTGGTGTCGATGGCGCTGACCGCCGACGGTGATCTCCTGCTGGTCGCATCCCGCCGACAGATCCGCCTGTGGCACCTGCCGACCGGCGCGCTCGTCACCGAGGTCGAATGCAGCCGGGACGTCATGGCGGTGGAGATGGCGTCCGACGGTAGCGGCTTCCTGGCTGTCCTGGGCTACTTCCACGTCCAGCTCTGGGAACTGGATTGGGATCATCGGATGCGAACGGGTATCACCGGCCCCGGACACCACGCCCCGGGCCGGTGATGCCGCGCGGATCAACAGGCGCTGACCGGCTCCACCGGACGGTTCGCCTCGTCCGACTCATCCTTGTCGACAGGCGAAGGCCGCCACGCTCGTCGGTGAGGTGAGGGCGGCCCAGACCCGCGCCGGCTCGGCGGAGAGACGACGTCTCGCGATGAGTTCGTCGCCACGACGTTCGGCGCTGGCGGTCAACGGGTCGCTCCGTCCTGGCTGAGGTGCTGTTCAAGGGCGTCGAGGCGGTCGTCCCAGGCGCGGCGCTGCTCGTCGATCCAGGTGCCGAGCCGTGCCAGCTGGTCGACCCTGAGCCGGCAGGGGCGTCGGGTGCCCTCGCGCCGCTGCTCGACCAGGCCACATCGGCGCAGGACACCAACGTGGTGCGAGATCGCCTGTGGAGTCAGGTCGAAGGGCTCGGCGAGTTCACCCACGGTGGCGTCGCCGCGTGCGAGCCGAGTCACCAGGGCGCGGCGGACGGGGTCGCCGAGGGCGGCGAAGGCCGAGTCGAGCTCCGGCCCGGATGCGACGAGCGGGGGTGTCATGAACCCACCCTAATGCAAACTTCCGTTTGTGCAAACGAACGTTTGCGTTATCCGGTGTTGGTGATCTTCGGATTGCTGACCACCCCTCGTCGCCAGAGGTCTTGCTATGCAAGGTATCTTGTTGCCATGGACAACACGCGCGAGCGGATCACCACAAACATCCGCAAGGGCGTCCTTGAGTACTGCGTGCTCGCGTTGCTCTCGCAGCGCGACATGTACGGCCTGGAGTTGGCGGACTGGCTCGCCGCCCGCGGTCTGATCGCCAGCGAGGGCAGCCTGTACCCGCTGCTGGCCCGGATGCGACAGGCGGGCAGCGTCGAGACCCACTGGCTGACCCCTGAACAGGGGCACGCCCGGCGGTACTACGCGATCACCACTCAGGGCCGGACGCAGTTGCGGGTGTTCGCGGCGGTGTGGCGTGACATCCAGCCGCACGTGGACCAACTGATAGCGGAGGAAACATGAGCAACGGCGCCCTGCCCGAAGCGGCGGAGAGCTACCTGCGGGCGCTCGGCGCGGAACTGGCCGACGCGCCACCCGACACGGTGCAGGAGATCATCGAGGATGTCCGCGCGCACCTCGTCGACGCCCTGGACAGCGGACGGAGCATCGACCAGGCCCTGGCCGGGCTCGGCAGCCCGCAGGACGTGGCGAGGCAGGCGCGCGACGAACTCGCCCTCGCCGACGGCACCGCGGACCGCGCAGGCCGGGCCGGGCGGACCCTGCGGTCGATCGCGGTGGCACTCGGCGTACTGACCGCCGTCTGCGTGAGCTTCCTGCTGCCGTCCGCCGCGCTGCCGTCGGACCTGACCCAGGCCGGGCCCGACGGGCAGAGCATCATGCAGCGCTTCGGCCCCGGATTCGCCTTGCTCACCCTGCTGCCCGCACTGATCGCGGCTGCGCCCCTGGTGCTGCCCGCCCGGCTGCGCGGCGGGGCGGGGCTCGCCGGTGCCGGAGTGCTCACGGCGCTCGCGTGCGCCGGCGGCGAGATCGGCCTCTACTACGTACCCCTCGTGCTCATGCTCTGGGCGGCGACGGTCGTGCCGTGGGTGATGCGGCGAAACCTCGGCCGGGTCGCCGTACGGATGTGGCGCCTGGCCGCCACGGCGGTGGTGATGCTGCCCGGGCTGCTGCTCGCGTTCTCGGCCGCTACCGGGTCGGTGGGCGTCGAGTGGCTCGGTGTGGTGCTGTGGATCGTCGGGCCGCTCGTCGTCGGCGCACTGTGTGCGTACGGCCTCCGGGCCGGGTACGCGCTGACCGCGCTGGCCGGCGCGCTGGTCATGGTCTTCGCGATGGTCGACCGGGGCCTGCTGTTCGCGGCCTTCTGGCTGTTCGGCGGGCTGTACCTGATGATCGGGGCCAGCGGCTTCGTCACCGCCCGGGCCCGGCGGCGCCACCGTGAGCCGCGACCTCCGGCGGGTCGAGGCCGACTCGCCTCGACCACGCCCGGCTGAACGATCGCCCGATCGGCTGGGGCGGCGGGGGAACCGGCCGGTCGCGGTTGACAGTGCCGAGGCAGGCCGAAGATCCTGGCAGGATCCGCGCGGTACGGTAGGTTCCTGCTTCCGGGAAGGCGCTCGAAACGAGACCATGCGCAACGCCACCGTGATGCCCTACCGCGTCGTCGACGATCTTCCCCTGGTCCGGGCCTTCGTACGGGAGCAGGCACACCGTCTCGGCTTGACGGCCGACTCGACCGACGCGCTGGCGCTCGCGGTCAACGAACTGGTCACCAACACCCTGCAGCACACCAGCGGCGGCGGGCAGGTCCGGATCTGGTACGACGACGCGTCGGTCTACTGCGAGGTCGTCGACAGCGGCCCGATGCGCCCGGTGCGCCGCGCCATGCCGACGCCGGATGCGGAGCGGGGACGAGGACTTGCCATCGTGGCGCGCATCTGCGACGAGGTGACCGCGTACGCCGAGTCCGGCGGCACCATCGTCCGCCTGCGTTTCGCGGTGCGGCGGGCCGACCCGCCGGCCGGAAAACCGGCAGCGCACGACGACGAGCAGAGGTAGCCGAACCCCGGGCGCGCCGGGCGCGACGGCCCCCGGGCGCTCTGCCACGCCGAGCCTGCGCACCGGCTCCTGACGGGCATCGACAGCCCCCCGGCGGCTAGGCTGCCTGCGTGGCCGATGGCGAGCTGATGACAAACGAGGAGCGGTTGCGCCGATTCGAGGCGATCACCGACCGGGCTCTCTCGGGTCTGAACATCGTCGATCTCTTCGACGAGCTGCTCGAGCGGGTCCGAGACCTGCTCAAGGTCGATACCGCCACCATCCTGCTGCTGGACGGGCACTCCGGCGAACTCGTCGCCACCGCGGCCAAAGGCCTGGAAGAAGAGGTACGTCGCGGATTCCGGATCCGGGTCGGCGAGGGTTTCGCCGGCCGCGTCGCGGCCACCGCCGCCCCCGTGATGATCTACGACGTCACCCCGAACGACGTGATCAACCCCATCCTGCTCGACGCAGGCGTACGCGCCCTGCTGGGCGTGCCCATGATCGCCAACGGCAACCTCGTCGGCGTGCTGCACATCGGTTCCCTGACCCTGCGGCGCTTCGGCCCCGACGACGTGCAGCTGCTGCAACTCGTCGCCGACCGGGCCAGCTCCGCCGGGCAGGTCCGGGCGCAGATCCTCGACCGGCAGGCGGCGCTGGCCCTGCAACGCAGCCTGCTGCCCAGCCGGCTGCCCGACATCTCCGGCCTGGATCTGGCCGCCCGGTACGTGCCCGGCCACGACCTCGGCATCGGCGGCGACTGGTACGACGTGTTCAGCCTGCCGTCGGGCTGGCTCGGCGCGGTCATCGGCGACGTCTCCGGTCACGGACTGCCCTCCGCCGTCGTCATGGGTCGCATCCGCAGCGCGCTACGCGCCTACGCCCTCGACCGCGACAATCCTGCCGAGGTGCTGACCGCCCTCGACCGCAAGATCCACCATTTCGAGGCGGGCACCCTCACCACCGCCCTCTACGCCCTCATCGCACCCGACCGCGCCACGGTGCACCTCTCCTGCGCAGGCCACCTCCGGCCGCTGCTGGCCGTCCCCGGCGAACCCACCCGCCTGGTGGACGTCGTCGTGGACCGACCGTTCGGTGTCGGCCCACCCCCGGCCAGCCGCCACACCACAGTGGTCGACCTGCCGCCCGGCTCGACGCTCGTCTTCTACACCGACGGACTTGTGGAACGCCGCGGCGAACTGATCGACACCGGCATCGCGCGTCTCGCCGACGCCATCGAGTCGGGGCCCGCCGAGGCGCTGTGCGACCACATCATGGCCGCAGCGGTCGACGAGCCCCCGACCGACGACGTCGCCCTGCTGACCATCCGCCGCCCCCACTGAGCGGGCGGACACGTCGAGTCTGCCCGAAGCACCCGTTCGCCGCCCGGAGCGACGGATCACGACAGCCGCAACACCCTCGCGATCGCCTCGGCGGATCCCGGATGGGCCTGCACGAGGACGCCCGAATCCGTGACGCCGTCGTCGGGGCTCTGCCAACCACCCTCGACACCGAGCAGCGCGGCGACCGCGTCCACCGGCTCCCGGTACTCGGCCAGCAGACCGTGCACCTGCCCCACGGGCCGCTGCCCGATGACCGGCGCGGCCGCGGGAGCCGTGCCCGACCAGGGCGGCACCCAGGAATCCAGCGCGGACAGCGTGCCCGGGAAGGTCCGCCCGGCCTCCCTGACCAGCAACGGCACCAACTCCGGCCCGTGCTCACGCAGCGCGGTGATCAGGTTGGGCAGCCAGGGCAGCAGCACCGGGTCGGGTAGCCGGGCGAACGCGGTGGACATCGTCTCCACCACGAACGGCGTGAGCCCCGGCACCGGCTCCAGCGCGTGCACGAACCCGGACAGGTACTGCGGGAAGGCCGGCACCACCAGCGGATTGGACAGCAGCTCCCGGCACCGCTGCCGCAACTGCGCCAACGGCAGCATGCCGAGCTGGTGGTGGGCCGCCCAGAGCAGGGCGACCTTGGGCGGCGCCTCGGGATGGGACTGGCCCACCGCGAGTTCGAGCTGGGACCGGTCGCAGCCCAGCGACAGCGCCAGACTCTCCAGGCTGAACAGGAAACCGAGCATCGCCCCGACCTGCCGTACGCCGGTCTCGCCGTCGACGAACGCGGTCGGCAGCAGCGTGCAGTAGTGGGCGTACCCGGTGGTCACGAACGCCTCGCACCAGGCCGGCAGCCCCGTCGCGGTGGCCTGGTGGTGGGCGAGCAGGCGGCGGATGCGGCGCAGCACCTCCGGGGCGTCGTCGACGGTACGTTCGCCGGCGAGCAACTCGACCGCCCGGGCACCCAACTCCTCGACCAGCCGAGGGCTGTTCAACAGCGTGATGGCGTCCTCGACCGCCGCGAGAGCGCTGACGGCCGTCGCCTCGGGGCCGTGCGCCGCCCGCCGCAGCCGCTGCTCCAGCACCTGCTCGACGGTCACCCCCTCGTAGCCGAGTTCGATGAGCGCGCGTTGGTGGCGACCCAGCGCCAGATCCCAACTCTCCTGGATCGACCGGTGGCCCAGCCGACGCTCACCCATGATCGGGCGGACCGCCCCCGGCGGCAGCAGATGCCGCAGCATCCACAGCAGATCCGAGCAACCGGCCAGCTCCGGACTGCCCTGCAGGTCCAGCAGCGCCCGCTGCACGGTGCGTTTCTCCAGGTCCAGCCCGAGCGGCTCAAGTCGGTGCAGCACGTCACGGGCCAACGGCGGCAGGGCGTCGTAGCCGACCTGGCCGATCCGGTCCCCGCCGAGCAGGATCTCGCAGAGCCGCCGCACGTCCCGCCGACCCGGTACGACATCCTTCTCGATGCAGGTCACCGCCGCGTCGGCGAAGTCGTACGGGGTGGGTCGGGCCCGGTTGCGCAGCCCGGCCAGCAGGATCGAGGTCTCGAACACCGCTATCGCGTCGGCAGTGCTGGCCAGGTACCCGTTGCGGCGGGCCAACCGGACGATGTCCACGCACCACCTGCGCAGCTCCGCCTCGTCCAACCCGTCCGGTGTCGGCGGCGCGGCGAGGAAGCCGGAGAGCCGGTCGGTGACCGGCCCGACCGGCACCGCCTCCGGCTTGCCACGTCGCTTACGGCCCGTCGCACCCCGCTGACCCCCCAACCGGTACGGTGTCACACCCGAGGCGCTCACCGCCTTGCTCCAGGTGGCGGCGGCGATCGAAACCGACCCGGGGGCGAGACCGAACTGCGCCTCGATCGCCGAGTGGCTGGACGGGATCAGCCCGTACTGCCACCTGGTCGCGGTGCGGTCGGTGATGTCGAAGTCGGGGGCGGGGGAGTCGAGGCCGAACTGTTCGACCCGGCTGGCGGCGTGGAACGCCCCGCAGACGTACAGACAGTCGGCCGGGTCCGCCCCGGTGGCCGCCAGGTGCTGCCGGATCCTGGTCCACATGTAGCGCTCGCGGTCCTCGTCGCGGTCGCTACGCTGCGACGACGACGGACGCAGCCGCCGGAACAGGCTGCCGATCAGCACCATCACCTGACGGTAGGTGTCGTGGTCGGCGGCGGCCAGGGGCCGCTCGACGTAGCTGTCCCACCACTCCGACCAGTGCCGCACCTTGCCGTGGTGCAGCAGGTACGCCTCCAACTCGGCGAACCGGGGCCGCAGGTCGCCGATCTCCACCCCGACCGCATCACCGTGCAGCGCGGCCTGGTCATCGGACCCGTCGACAGTGGACTCCTCCGACGCCGGGGACTCGTCACGCGGCGACCACTGGAAGACGTGGTCGGTGGACCGGTCCACCAGCACCAACTCCACGCCCGGCGTCTCCAGCGCGTACGCGATGGCCTGGTATTCCGCCGACGCCTCGGTGACCGGCGCGATCACACTCAACGGCGCCCACGCGGCGGGAAAACCGTCGAGTTCCGAGGCGAACGCCTGCACCGCCACCGGCAGCCGGCAGTTGCGCAGCTCCGTCAGCACCGGCTGGAGATCCTCGCAGAGCTCCAGGTAGATCACCCGGGGCTGCTTCTGCCGCAACCGTCGCACCATGGCCAGCGCGGAGGCCGGCGAGTGATGGCACACCGGGAAGATCTCCAGCCGTTCGCCCAGCGCCCGGTCGACGTCGTCGACGATCCCGGTGAGGATGTCGGCGAGGGCGTCGGGGCCACCGGCGAACGCGGCGGCGGCGTCGGTGAGCTGCTCCCGCAACGCGGCGAACGCGCCGACGGCGGCGGAGGCCGGGGCCGCGGTGGAGGTGGAGGTGGAGGTGGAGACGGCGTTGTTGGCGGGGGCGGGGGCGGTCACGACAGGGCGGCGATCGTCTGGCGGCCACCGTCGAGGAAGTCGTTCCACTCGCCGCCGTCCTGCTTGGCCCGCGGCTCCACCACCGCGTGCAGGTACTTGTTGAGGATCGCCAGGTCCTCCGGGCTGCGCCGGGCCAACGACCCCACAAGCGACCCGGCCAGCGTGCCGGCCCGCAGGGTGCGGTCACCGAAGAACTGACTGTGCAGGATGGCGTCCTCCAACACCCCGATCTGCTCGGCGGTGGACAGCGCCGACTCCAGCTTCTCGTCGTCGCTGGTGGCCGAGGTGGCGGCGGCCCGCAGGTCGGCGAAGCTCTGCAACAGGATGTCCAGCAGAGTCGGCGGCACCTCCAGCTCGACGTGGTGGCGGCGCAGCAACTCCTCGGTACGGAACCGGACGATCTCCGCCTCGCTGCGCTTGTTGGTGACCACCGGGATGCGGACGAAGTTGAATCGCCGCTTCAACGCCGAGGACAGGTCGTTGACGCCCCGGTCCCGGCTGTTCGCGGTGGCGATGATGGAGAATCCGGGCTTGGCGAAGACGATGTTGTCGTCGTTGAGCTCGGGGATGGAGACGTACTTCTCCGACAGGATGGAGATCAGGGCGTCCTGCACGTCGCTTGTGGAGCGGGTCAGCTCCTCGAACCGGCCGATCACTCCCTGCTCCATCGCCGTCATGATTGGCGACGGGATCATCGACTCGCGGGACTGCCCCTTGGCGATGACCATGGAGACGTTCCACGAGTACTTGATGTGGTCCTCGGTGGTGCCGGCGGTGCCCTGCACGACCAGGGTCGAGTTACGGCAGATCGCCGCGGACAGCAGCTCGGCCAGCCAGCTCTTGCCGGTGCCCGGGTCACCGATGAGCAGCAGACCCCGATCCGAGGCCAGCGTGACGATGCTGCGCTCGACGAAGCTGCGGTCACCGAACCACTTCTGCGGGATCTCCCGGTCCAGGCCGTCGGCGCGCTCCGAACCCAGGACGAACAACCGGACCATGCGGGGGCTCAGCCGCCACGAGTACGGCTTGGGGCCGGTGTCGACCGACTCCAGGTAGTCGAGTTCGTCGGCGTACTTGACCTCGGCGGGGGCACGCAACATCTCGGACATGAGGGGTGTCTCTCCTAGGTGAGGAAGCTCTTGAGCTCGAAGACGAGTTTGCGGATGTGGCCGGAGATGACCGGGGTGCCCAGGTCCTTGAGGCGTTGCCGGAACCACGGGTTGACGCTCTGCTGGCCGGAACTGCTGACCGAGCCGACCGGGATGAACCTGACCCCCGACCGGTGCACCGCCTCGATGCCGTCGAACAGCGGCTGGGAGCGGTCGAACTCGTAGAAGTCCGAGATCCACACCATCACGGTGTTCCTCGGCTCGACGATCTTCGGGCGGGCCATCGCCATCGCCACCGGCCCGTCGTTGCCCCCACCCAGGTTGGTCCGCAGCAGCACCTCGAACGGGTCGTGCACCCACGGGGTCAGGTCCAACGCCCGGGTGTCGTAGGCGATCAGGTGCACGTCGACCTTGGGCAGCCCGGCGAAGATCGACGCCAGGATGGTGCAGTTGACCATCGAGTCGACCATCGACCCGGACTGGTCCACCACCACGATCAGCCGCGACGGCGTGGTCTTGCGGGCCGTCTGCCGGTAGTAGAGCCGGTCGACGTAGAGCCGTTCGTCCTCCGGGCTCCAGTTGGGCAGGTTCTTCCAGATGGTGCGGTCCAGGTCCAGGTTGCGGAACACCCGCTTCGGTGGCACGGACCGGTCGATCGCCCCGACCGTGGTCTGCTCCACCTGGGTACGCAGCACCTGCGCGACCTCGTCGACGAAGCGCCGGATCAGGGACTTGGCGTTGGCCAGCGCCACCCCGGACAGGTTGGCCTTGTCCCGCAGCAACTGCTCGATCAGCGACATGCTCGGGGTGAGCTGCCGGGCCAACGCCGGATCCGCCAGCACCTCCCGCAGATGCATCCGGTTGACCAGGTCACCCTCGATGCCGGCCAGGGTCGGGCCCAGCCCGGTGCCCTGCCGGCGCAGCTCGCCGGGTTCGCCACCGAGGGCCTGCTCGAACCAGCCCGCGTCGGACTGCCACCGGGCCAACTGGCCGGCGCTGACCGGCCCCACACCGGTGGCGAAGACGTTGAGCAGCAGCTTCGACACCAGCGCTGCCCGGCGTACCTCGGCCTCGCCCGGCCGGTGCGGCCCGGCGGCCTCGTCGGCGGGGTCCGCTTCGGTGTCCGCGAGCAGGCCGCGTAGTTCGTCGGCGAGCTGCGGGAACCGCTGGACCACGGTGTCCACCGACACCGTCGGGTCCAGCAGCATGGCGGGCAGACCCAGGTCGTCGACCACCGCCATGCTCGCCGATTCCAGGGCGGGCTGCTCGTCCGGGTCGAAGATGCGGCCCAGCAGCCGCCAGTAGAGCACCTGGCGGCGGTTGGCGGCGGCCAGGTCGCCGGGGCTGATGTCGTCGGGGGAGAGGTCGGAGTCGGTCATCGGCGCAGCAACCGCCCCGCCCGCTCGCGCAGCACCGCCACCGCGTCGCCTGCCTTCGCCTCGACCTTCGCCACCTTCGGATCGGTGATCCCTTCGGCCCAGTCACCGTTGTGCGCCTCGACGGGCTTGCGCTTGACGGTGGCCTGCACCGCCAACGGCTGCACCAGCCAGCGACCCCCGTCGAAGCGCAGCAACCCGACACAGCACGACGAGGCGGCCACCAGCGCGGGCGTGAGCGGACCGGCCGCCGGCAGCCGGTCGACGGCGACCGGAAGTTGCGGACCGTCCCACTCGACGGTGAGCCCGTCGTCGTCCTGCCGCACCGTGTAGCCCTCCAGCAGCACCGGTTCGGCAATCGCCGTCGGATGCCGGTCCAGCGGCGCGGTGGCCGCCGCGACCGCCGTGCCGAGCAGCAACCGGGCGGCGGCGAACGGGTCGGCCGGCTCACCGACGCGGGCCTGACCGTCGATCCACCGCAGGTCACCGCCGTGCAACGGCAGGTCGGTCACGGTCACCGCCCGCCGTTGCGCCAACGCGGCCAGCATGACGGGATGCGCCTGCAACAGCCGCCACACCGCCGGCCCGGTGATCGTCTCGACCTTCGCCGCCACCACAGTCGTACGCACCAGCCGGGCCGCTCCGCCGTCGGCCGGTTCGAGAACACCGTGCACCTGCACCCCGATGGCCGTGCCGTGCTCGTGGATGTCCACGCCGAGCGGCAGCAGACGACCGGTGATCGTCTCGACGTCGCCGTCCGGCACCGACCAGTCCTGGGCCAGCAGCACGGCCCGGGACCACAGATCCGCCCAGCGCCGCGCCGGCACCTGCGCCATCATCGCCACCGGAAGGCTGGCCCGCAGTTCGGCGGCGAGACCGTCGAGCAGCACCGCCAACCGGCGCAGCCCCGGCTCGGCCAGGGCCGCCTCGACCGGCGTCCCGACCGCCGACAGCAGGTCGTGGTCGACCCCCCGCCACCCCGCCACGGCCGTCTCGTGCAACCAGGCCCGCGCCGCGCCACGAGGCGCAGACATCTCCGCCGGTACGCCCACCGACGCCGACCACGGCGTCCGCTCGCGCCCGACGGCGGCGTCGAACTGGCCGAGCAGCGCATCATGGGCCGCACCCAGCAGGGCCGACCGGGCACCGGCCAGGGCGGCGAGGTCCTCCTGGCTGAACGACCCGGCGGTCACCTTGGCCACCGCCTCGGCCACCCGGTCGTGCAGCGGGGTGCCGGCGACCGCTCCGGCCAGGGCCGCCAGCGCGGCAGCAGCCTCGTCACCGACCCGCGCGAACCCACCGACCAGGGCGTCGTCGAACCCGGCGACCACCGCGTCGGCGTCGGCCAGCCCCACCGGGACGTTCTCCTGCAACTGCGCCAGCTGTGTGCTCAGCATCAGCGCACCGCCCCGGTGGCCGGGAACCAGTGCAACTCGGGCAGCGCGGTGGTGCTGTCCGGCAGTTCGAGGTACGCCAGGTGACGCAGGAACCGGCTGAACACCACCGCGGCCGGGGTCGGCTCGTGCCGGGTGTCCATCCGGGCCAGCAGGTCGGCTCCGCCGCGTACCCCCTCACCGGCGTCGACCCGCAGATAGCGGGCGACCCGGTCCACGCCGTACTGCAGGACGGCCTCCTCGGCGAGGGCCTCCAGATGCTTGCAGGGCGCGCCGCGCAGCCCACCGCAGGGCCGGTTGTTGTTGGTGCTGCAGTGGTAGGCGTGGCTGCCGGCGGCCACGGACGAGACATAGACCCGTTCGATGTCCGAACCGCTGGAGACCACACCCTGTAGCCGCCCGTCGGCCAACTCGACGAAGGGCACCTTCGCCAACTTGCGCGGCCGGGCGGGCGGCACCACCGCCAGCACGCTACTGCGCCGCCAGGCCGTCCCGTCAGCGTCCGTCACCTGTGTCCTCCCCGCCCCCGTCGCGGACACCGTCCGCGCGTGGTGAAGCCGCACCGACCGATGTCGGCACCGCCATGACGGGAGGATCATGACGGATGGCTACGACACTTCAGCGCCGCCGTCCGAGTCGCGGGACGCCTACCGGGGCGACCAGGGTTGCGGCCCGGCGGCGACGCCCCGGACGAACACTCAGGCCTTCTCCAGCACGATCAGGCGATACTCCAGCCACCGCCGCGACAACCCGGTCTGCAACGCCGATCCGCCGATCATGTTGGCCCAGAACGGCATCTCCACCAGACGGTCGCGAAGCCGAGGGACTACCGCGGTGGCGCCCACCGCCACCTTGATGAGGCGGTCGCGTGGCCGACCGAGATGCAGCTATGCGGTCAGGTCGAGATCCTCGACCAGGCGCAAGCCGGCGCGCTCAGACATGGCGACCAACTCGCCGACAGTGTGCAGACTTCCGACCCGCCACCCGGCGCGGAACTGGTCCAGACAACGCTCACGAGCGGCGAGCCCGCGATCCTTGTCGGTCATCCAGTCGTCGCACAGAATGAGGCGACCGCCAGGACGCAGACGATCCACCAGGGACGGAAGCAGCTTCTCCAACGACGGCGAATGAACGACCGCCTCGACAGCGACCATGGCGTCGTAATGCGGCTCCGCAGGAAGCTCGGCGAAATCGGCGCAGATCACCTGACAGCGGTCGGTCAATCCTTCGCGGGCGAACCGTTTCGCGGCGATCCCGGCCTGCACACGGCTGATCGTCACCCCGGAAATGAACCCGTCCACCTCCTGGGCCAGGCGCACCATCGTCCCGCCGACGCCACAGCCAAGGTCAAGCACCTGTGCGGTGCCCGACGGAATGTGCCCGCGCAAACGCTCGATCATCAGGCGATTGACCGTGTCCATTGCCTGTGCCGCGTTCACGACATCCGGCGTCCACACACCCCGGTGGATAGCGTCACTGCCAGGGCTCTCGGCCACCAGAAGAAACCGACGCGTGTTGTCGTCATAGTAATCAGCGACGCGATCAACGTGGCCGGGTGCGACGGTTCCAGGTGTCGAACTCATCGACGCAAGCTAGCACGGCAGATGAGCACCAGTTACGCGGAGAGTAATGGTTCCGTCGCGCATTTCGATCCAAGCGGATAGCTGACATTCAATGGGTGAGGCCGACGACCGTGGCCAGCCGTGCGACGTCGGCCGCCGCCGGTCCGCCCCGGATGATCTCGGCGAGCAGGGTACGGGCGGCCGGACGGTTGCGGACCTCGGCAGGCGCGATGCGGTCAGCCGCCAGTAGCGCCTGCCCGGCTCGGCTGTGGCGGCTGGCGTCGAGGTAGGCACGGCCGGCATCGATGAGGTGGGCGGCGCGATGCTCGGGCGGCAGGCGCGGCCAGGCGTCGCTGCGGACGACATGTTCGTGGCGCAGGATCGCCTCGGCGGTGTCGCCGAGGCGGTGCGCGGCCAGGGACCGGGCCGTCTGGACGGCTGCCGGTCCGAAGCCGGTGTAATGGGGGTCGGTGTCGCTGACCTGTCGGTCGACGAGGGCGGCAGCATGATCGAGCAGGTCGTGAGCGTTGCGGCGGTCCCCGTAGCCGGCGGCGGCGAGCCCGGCCTGGACGTACAGGCTGCCGCGTACGGCGTCGTCGTCTGCGGGGTCCGCCGCCAGGGCAGCGGTGAGGGCGATCCGGTGGTGGCCCAGGGCGCGCAGGGCCTGGGCGACACCGATGGTCGCGCTGGCGGTGCGGGTGGGGTCACCGGCGGAGGCGGCGACGGCCCGGTCGGCGGCGAGCCAGGCAAGGTCGGCGTGGTCGAGCTTGACCAACACGCTGGCGGTCAGCCGGTACGCGGAAACCAGCAGGCCCCCGGTGTCGTGGGTCGCGTCGAGCAGGTCGGGCAGCACGCCGAGCAGTTGCGGGTAGCGGGCGTGCTGGTAGGCCATCCAGGCGTACGCGACCTGGCCGCCGGCCTGCTGCCCGGTAACCGTGCGCTGGGGTCGGTGGTGATTGCAGGCCAGGGCGGCCCGGACCGCGTCGACCCCGTTCTCGGCGGGCGCGGGGGCCGGTGGTCGGCGGGGGCCGAGCAGCATCTGCGGGTCGAGACGCAGCACCTCGGCGATGTCCCGGATCACCGAGTACCGGTCGAGTCGACGTACGCCGCGTTCGACCTTGTCGACCCAGCTTTTCGACTTGCCGGGCCGATCGGCGAAGGCCTGCTGGCTCATGCCCCGATGGGCCCGCAACTCGGCCACCCGCCGCCCGAGGGGTACCGAGTTGTGGTCCCGCCGGTGGGTCATCGGCTGCTCTCGGCGGGCGGCATCGTGTGGGTGAACTCCCCACACCGCGGACACCACCGCGACTTCACCTTGAACGCGAGCAGCCCGGCCAGAAAGCCCAGCAACACGCCGCTGAGAACCATCACCACCTCGGCACCCTCACCTTCCAGCGGTATCGAGAGGCGTGCCACTGCCCGCGCTCAGGGACATCGCGAGTACGGGTGACGCAGCCTGATGGTTGCAGCCGAGTTGGTCCTGAGGTCGTTCCGTCAGATGAGTAGAGCTCATCGACGGATAGTCCCGGTATGAGTTGTCTCGGTTCACTTGCTCAGATTTGCATCGACCCAATGGTCTAGTCAACAGGCAATTGCCAAAAGGGTAGACTGGATCTACCTACGTTCGAGGTGTGGACCGTGGCCCAGGCCGCTTGATGGGGCCTTACGAGATCGCGCAGCGCCTCGGTGTCTCGCGGCAGCGGTTCCAGCAGCTCGCCCGGTACTCCACCTTCCCGAAGCCCTACCAAGAGCTGCGGGGGATGAAGGTGTGGTTGGCCGAGGACATCGAGGACTGGATCGCCAAGTACCGACAACCGCGGCCCACCGACGACGACTAACGGGGCAGCACCTGACAGGTGCTGACCGCGTTGACGTTCTCACCTCTGGATGCGGGCCTGGATCAGGTCGCCGAGCGGTTTACCTCTGCTGGCGTTCCGACACGTTGCCGTTCAGCTCCCAGAAGGTGGATCGCTCCCCTGCGCAGCTTGTTCTTGGCGTAGTTGTTCGAGCATGGCCGTGTCGGATGCGAGGTCCGGGCGGCCTGCTTGGCGGTCGAGATCGACAACGATCTCAAGCTCGCCGATCGCCTCGTCGAGATTCCCCTCATCCCGATGGATCATCGCGATGTTGTACCGGGTGACTGCTTCGCCTTCGCGGTCGCCGACTTCGCGTCGGATGGGGAGGGCTTGGTGGTAGTGGGTGAGGGCTTGTTGTGTGTCGCCGAGCCGGTGGTATACGAGGCCGATGTTGTTGAGGGTGGCGGCCTCGCCGGCGCGGTCGCCGACTTCGCGTCGGATGGGGAGGGCTTGGTGGTAGTGGGTGAGGGCTTGTTGTGTGTCGCCGAGCCGGTGGTACACGAGGCCGATGTTGTTGAGGATAGTGGCTTCGCCGGCGCGGTTGCCGATGTCGCGGGTGATGGGGAGGGCTTGGTGGTAGTGGGTGAGGGCTTGTTGTGTGTCGCCGAGCCTGCGGTACACGCCGCCGATGTTGTTGAGGGTGGCGGCTTCGCCTTCGCGGTCGCCGACTTCTCGTTGGATGGGGAGGGCTTGGTGGTAGTGGGTGAGGGCTTGTTGTGTGTCGCCGAGCCGGTGGTACACGCCGCCGATGTTGTTGAGGGTGGCGGCTTCGCCTTCGCGGTCGCCGACTTCCCGGTGGATGGGGAGGGCTTGGTGGTAGTGGGTGAGGGCTTGTTGTCGGTAGCCGAGCCTGTCGTGCACGAGGCCGAGGCTGGTGAGGGTGGCGGCTTCGTTGGCGCGGTTGTCGGCCTCGCGGTACAGGCGTAGGGCCTTGTTGTAGTTCTCCAGGGCATGTTGCGGTTGCCCGGTAGAATACTGGGCCCAAGCCAGGCCGTAGAAGGCGCCGGCGTCTGGGCCGAGGGTCAGGGTCGCGTTCGCGAGAGCCTCTGCATCCGCGAATCGGGACGTACGCAGCCACACCCTCGCCACCCGGCCACCGACGTCCCGGGCGATTTCCGGCTCTCGGCCCGCCACCGCCAGCCGGTGCAGCTCCACCCCTTGAGCGAGGGTGGTCATGACACGGACCCAGACGTTGCAGGGTCGGTGATCCAGAGCTTGTAGAGGGATCGTGCGGCGGCGGCGCAGGCTTGGGTGTATTCGTCGTCGGTGAGCAGCGGTCGGATGAGAGGCCGCAGGACGTTGGAGACGTAGTAGCGGGGTTGGTCGGTCTCCGGGTCGGTGCCTTCTTCCATCAGGCCGAGCTGGACGGCGCGTGCGATGTGGGCGGTGGCATCGGGATGGTCGTGAAGGGCGTGGACGGTGTCGGCGGGTACGGGGAGTTCCACGACGTTGACCTTGGCGAGCATCTTCTGTAGCTCAGGGGCCTGGGAGTCGAGGAGGTTCTTAGCGAGGATGGTCTCCCGGCGGAACCGGTCGGCTTCCGCTTCGATGGCGGTGATGAGGCCGTCGATGTCGAGGTTGGGGGCGGCGACGATCAGGTCGAGCCAGTCGAGCAGGCGGGGGTTGCCGGCGGCGGCCTCGATGGCGCGATCCCGGATGTCGGGGTCGACGGGGGAGCCGGGGCGCAGGTTCGGCAGGTTGGTGAGCTTCTTGGCCTGCTCGATATCGGTGAGGGTTTCCAGTGACTCGAAGCGAATGGTGGTGCCGGCCGGTGGGGGGAAGCGGTAGCGGCTGGTGATGATGACCCGGCTGGGGCTGCCGGTGTCGCGGATGGCGTGGAGCAGGGCCGGAAGGATGTCGGCCATCTCCGGGGCGAGCACATGGCCGCCGTCGCGTTCGTCGAGGTTGCCGTCCTCGAAGTCGTCGAACACGAACAGGCAGGGCGTCTGCCCGAGCGGCCCGTCGACATGCAGCAGACGGCGCAGCCGGACGGCCAGAGGGACCCGATGGTTCTCCAGCAGCTCAGTCGCTTCGACCTGCTGCTCCATCGTGGGGAAGTCGACTTTGGTGGTGAGTTCCCGGAACTTGGTCAGGTCGACGCGGCCGTACCAGACGGCACGCTGGTGGGTGGGCATCCGCTCCAGCAGCCGGGAGGCGAGGCTGCTCTTGCCGAGACCACCCATGCCTTGCAGAACCAGGGCATCGGCCGCGCCATCGCCACCATGCGGTTGTTTGAGGGTACGCAGGCAGCGCTGGATGGCCCGGCGTCGTCCGACGAAGGTGGCGCGGGATGCGACCCGGGACACTTGAGTCTGCGGGTCCAGGAACTCCTGGTCGGCGGCCCGGATCTGGATGCGTGCACGCCCTCTGGTGTTCAGTGCGGTGACGATAGGGGCGAGTGGAGATTTGTCGGCGTAGACGCGCAACAGGTGCCAGTTGGCGCGCTTGTTCGCGTACAGGTGCTGACGGGCCTCCACGACGGCCCGGTCGAGGGCCTGCCCGTCGGCCAGTGACCGGTACAGCTCGGCTGCGAACTCGGTCGCGGACACGTCACCGACCGGCAACGCCCACCCCAACACCGCAGGTGCCCCGGCGCGAACCAGGCTCTCACTCATCGAGGGGAACGCCCCAGAGCCGGGGGAGTTGCCGGTCAGACAGCCGGAGACGAAGACCAGGCGGGGCCAGCGCCCGGACATGGCCTGGGCGATCTGGTCCGCGGTGGCGTAGGTGAGCCCACCGAACTCGTTCTCCACCAGGAAGACGGGTTGGCCCTCCGCGTTGATCGTGGCGTGGCCGCTCAGATGCAGCACGTCGAAGTACCCTGCCCCGTAGTCCCGGTTGAGGAACCGAAGACCTTCCAGGGTGCCGCTTTCCTCCACGACCAGCTCCGTGCCGGTGCGTCGGGTGGCGTCCAGGATGGCCGCCTCCTCCGCCTCGAAGCCGAGCACCGGCTCGACACCCTCGGGAGAGGTGGCCATGAACAGCACCCGCAACGGCCGGTTCGCGGGTTCGACCGGGGCGGTGAGGGCCGCGTGGGTGCCGATGGCCCGTACCGGTAGCAGCGGCGCGTGACCGGACACGGCCAGATGCGTACCGTCTGCGGCGAGCAACTCCCACGGCAGGTGCCGGAACTCCTCGGTGGCGGTGATGCGCAGCGTGGTGCCGGGAGGACGACCCAGGACCGGAGTCAGCCACCGCTGCTCCCCGTCGAGGAATTCAGCCAGCTTCGTGCCGAGATCACGCAGCTGCGGCGCACCGAACACCCGCTGCACGACCGCATGTTGGCTGTAGTCACGCTCCACCAACCCGATCAGCCGACCGATGGCGGCCCGGTCCACCCCACGGGTCTTCGGCGCGCCCACACCTGTCGACAGGCGCAGCTCGGAGTAGTCGGAGGTCTGGTCGAAAATCTCCAGCTCGTACGTGAGCATCTCCGTCACGCTGTTCTCCGCTCTCAGCGTTCCCGCGTCTCGGCCTGCTGGAAGGTGATCTCCAACTGCCCGTCGTTGAGGTTCGACACCTCGACCCGGGTGCCGTCGCCGAGCAGTACCGTGACGGTGACCCCCTGTGCGCGGCGGGAGTTCCACCAGTCCCAGATCGTTTTCGCGGTGCCGACCCCGGCGAACACCAGCCCGATGACAGCGATCGCCATCTCGGCGGATCGCTGCACCTCGACCGGGCCGACGTCATCGCCGGGCTCCGCGTTCGCGGCGAGAGCGGCACGCAACTCCATAGCCCAGCGCGCGGCCTCCGGCCCCGACACCTCAAGTACGGCAGTTCCCAATGGTCACCCTTTCTCCGTCTGCTCAAGTTCGATGAGGAACGCTCGTATCCGTTCCAGTGCGGACTGGTCTGCTCAGCCAGCGTCATCGCTCGACGCTGGCACTCGGTGGCTCCGGGCCGCCCGCTGCAGCCGCAGCCGGAAGACGGCCATGTTAGATCTCGCCATGGCCTCCGATGCGTGATCGCCGATGATGCGGAAGACCTCGAGAACTTCACCAAGCGCATCCTGGGCCTCAGCGAAGTCGCCCTCCCGAAAGCGGACCGCCGAAATGTTGGTGAGGGTGATCGCTTCGCCGGCGCGGTTGCCGATGACCCGGTTGATGGTGAGTGCCTGGTGGTAGTGGGTGAGGGCCTGATGTGGGTCACCGAGCCCGTCATAGGCGTGACCGATGTTGGTGAGCAGGGTGGCTTCGCCGGCGCGGTTGCCGACGTTTCGCGTGAGGGGAAGTGCCTGGTGGTAGTGGGTGAGGGCTTGGTGTTGGTCACCGAGCCCGTCATGGGCGAGGCCGATGTTGTTGAGAGTGACGGCTTCGCCGTCGCGGCTGCCGACCTTTCGCGTGAGGGAAAGTGCCTGGTGGTAATGGGTGAGGGCTTGGTGTAGGTCGCCGAGCCCGTGGTATGCGTGGCCGATGTTGTTGAGGGTGACGGCTTCGCCGCTGCGGTCGCCGACATCTCGGCGAATGGTGAGTGCTTGGTGGTAGTGGGTGAGGGCTTGGTATAGGTCGCCGAGGTCGTCGTACACGCCGCCGATGTTGTTGAGGGTGGTGGCTTCGCCGGCGCGGTCGCCGATGTCTCGGTGGATGGGGAGGGCCTGGTGGTAGTGGGTGAGGGCTTGTCGTGGGTCGCCGAGCCTGTCGTAGGCGTGGCCGATGTTGGTGAGGGTGGCGGCTTCGCCGGGACGGTTATCGATGTCTCGGTGGATGGTGAGAGCTTGGTGGTAGTGGGTGAGGGCTTGGTGTTGGTCGCCGAGCCCGTCATAGGCGAGGCCGATGTTGTTGAGGGTGGTGGCTTCGCCGGCGCGGTCGCCGACGTCGCGGTGGATGGGAAGGGCCTGGTGGTAGTGGGTGAGGGCTCGGTGTCGGTCGCCGAGCCTGTCGTAGGCGTGGCCGATGTAGGTGATAGTCGCGGCTTCGTTACCGCGGTCGCCCACCTCGCGATACAGGTGTAGGGCCTTGTCGTAGCTCGCTAGGGCGTCGTGAGGTTGCCCGGTGGAGGCTTGGGCCTGGCCCAGGTGGTAGAAGGCGTCGGCGTCTGGGCCGAGGATCAAGGTCGCGTTCGAGAGAGCTTCCGTATCCGCGAACCGGGAGGTGCGCAGCCACACCCGTGCCACCCGGTCACCGACGTGCCGGGCGATACCCGGCTCCCGGCCCGCCACCGCCAGTCGGTGCACCTCCACCCACTGCTTGACCGTGGCAGCCGACCTAGCGTGAATCAAAAGATCCTCCACATCGGCCCGCACGATACGGCCGACAGCAGCCCAGCAGACGGCAACGACCATGATCCGACACCAGGGACCGCATGCACCGGATTGTCTTTCCTGGATACTTCGACCACGAACGCGAGTTGGCAACCGACGATCCAGACGGTCACCAGTCAGTCCCTGGCCGTATTGGTCCTTGTGCCCATCACGTCCTTACAAGCGAGCGAGGGCCCGGTCAGCGCCGGGGCGGTGGACGGCGAACCAGTCGACGGCGAAGTCGACAAGCTCGCGTTGGCGCATCAGTCGGGACTCGGCCGCGCCCACCCGTCCGATCCGTGCCCGGCCGGTGGCCTCGAAGGCGGCGCCCAACTGGTCGAAGTCGCCCTCGTCGGTGGCGACGTCCTCCCAGCAGGCCCACCTCTGGCCGGTGTCGGTGCGTACGGCTGAGCTTTCCTGCCGGCGCGGCGGGTCCGGCACCCGGTATTCGGCCAGGTGCAGCGAGGTGTTGTTGCCATGTCCCACGCCGAGCAGCAGGACGTCACCGTCGAGCCGGTACACCGCACCCAGGGGAGAGCGCTCGCCCAGCATGTCGTCGAGTTGGTGCCCGGTCACCACTGCTTCGGCGGCCGGGCCGAGGGCCGCGAACGACACTTGCGGATGGTCGCTGCGCCGCGTCCCCGGCCAGGTGCGAACGGTCTCCGCGATCACGCCCATCCACTGGCTGGGGGTCACCGCCGGATCGAACGCCGGCATGTGTTCCCGGATCACCGGCCACCAAGGCTCCGGCACGGGCGGGTTCTGCCAACCGGCGGGGTCGGTGTTGCCCGGGGTGTGGGTTGGTACCACGAGCGTGCCGTCGGGGCCCACCGCGTCGAGCAGCGCCTGGACCACCGCGACCGGGCCACCGCAGACCCAGCCGAGCGCCTTCAGCGACGAGTGGACGAGCAGCACCGAACCGCGCCGTACCCCGAGCGACGCCAGGTTGTCGGCGAGTGCGGCGCGGGTGGCGGGCAGGTCGGTGTTGATCATCGACAGAACCTACACCCGTCAGGACTGGTACAGCACGCTTCGATAGCCGACCAACGCCGCGATGATCAGCACCGTGGTGCCGACGACGAACGGCCACCGGCTGCCGCGCGGGCGGGCGACGGCCAGGACGACGGTCGCCGACCAGAGGACCGCGACGATCACCGTCCAGAGCGTTGCCGTGGGCACCCGGTCGGCGATCCGGCAACCGGCCGACGCGGGTAGGACTGCCGCGCAGATGTCATGGCGTGGCACCGCCAGCCACCAGTAGCCTGCCCACGCCGCTACCGCGGTGCCGGTGACCGTCGCCGCCGCGAACCACGATCGGGCGCGTGAGGGCACTCCAACCTGGACTTCACTCACCTCGGCAAGGGTATCGTTCGCCGCTCTCAGGGCTCGGCTGAGGTCCGGACTCCCGCTGGCGCAGGCGTTCGGTGTACTCGGCGAGGGTGTCCAGTCCGACGCTGTGGCGGCGCTCGTCCACCTGCTCCGGGTCCTCGATCGGCTGGGGTTGCAGCGGACCGGCGTTGTCGGGGCCGTACCAGAACTGGGTGCCGTACCGCTGGGGTCTGCCCTCGGCGCGCAGCACCCGGTCGGTGAGGTAGGCCAGGTGGCGGGGTCTGGCCTCGCCGTCGCGGACCGCCTCATCGAGCAGGGCCAGGCAGCGGCGTTGGAAGTCCGGGTCGTGGTCGGCGTGCTGGGCGAGCAACCAGGCGGCGGTGGCCGCCTCCGGCCCGACGTCGCTCCGCCGGGGCCAGCCGTACCGGTCGATGACCTGCTTGAGCCACGCCGTGTTGTCGGCGTCGACCTGGCACGCCCAGGCCCAGAAGGCGTCGTCGAGGGCCCGGCCCGGCACCCCGGAGCGTGCCTCCTGGTCCCGGTCCATCCGCTCGACCAGTTCGGCGGCGACATCGGCCGGCAGGCTGCGGTCAGAGCAGGGAGGCATCGTACTGCGAGAAGCGGGACAATTTTTCCGCAATGTCGACAGCCTCGTGCGTCACATCCACCATCCTGACATGGCCAGTTCGTTCTGCGGTGCTGGCACCACCGACAGGGCGGGGGGGATGGTGGGCAGGTCGGGGCACGACCCGGAAGAGGACGCGGGGTCACCGACCTTCAGCCCGTCCGCCGAGCTGCCGCCGCTGTCCCCGGCCGACCTCGGCGTGTTGCGCCAGGTCGGCGCGCGATGGCAGATCGGTGACACGGTACGGGCGCTGCCGGTGGATCCGCAGGCGGGGGAGATCCGCTCGTCGGCGGTCGGCGGAGCGCACCGAGCCGCCATGCTCTTCCTGCCGGACGCCCCGGGTCAGCTCACCGCCACCCCGGTCGTGGAACGGCCCGACACCGCCCAGGGGCGGGTCGTCGGTGGTCTGCGTCGGCTGCTGCTCGGTCGGCCGCTGACCAGCGCGTCGATCCTGCGCGAGCGGATGTCGAAGATCGTCGCGTTGCCGGTGCTCGCCTCCGACCTGCTCTCCTCGGTGGCGTACGGGCCGGAGGCGATGCTGGCCGTGCTGGTGCTGGCCGGCAGCGGCGCCCTCGGGCTGTCGTTGCCGATCGCCGCGGCCCTCGTGGTGCTGATGGTCGCCGTCGGCACCTCGTACCGGCAGACCGTCCGGGCCTATCCGCACGGCGCCGGGTCGTACCTGGTGGCCAGTGACAGCCTGGGGCCGCGCGCCGGTCTGGCTGCCGCGGCCGGGCTGGTCCTCGACTACGTGCTCACGGTGTCGGTCTCGGTGTCCGCCGGGGTTGCCGCGATCACCTCGGCGCTGCCCTCCCTCGCCGCGTACCGGGTGCCGCTGGCCCTGGTGGTCATCGGTGTGCTGCTGATCGGCAACCTGCGCGGCATCCGGGTCGCCGGCAACGCCTTCGCCGTGCCCACGTACGTCTTCCTCGTCGCCGTGCTCGGGCTGATCGCCGCCGGGTTCGTCCGGGCCGCGACCGGCGGATTCACCGTCGTGGCCCCGCCACCGACGCCCGCGGTGGAAGGGCTCGGTCTGCTGGTCGTGCTGCGCGCCTTCGCCTCCGGCGCGACCTCGATGACCGGTGTCGAGGCGGTCTCCAACGCGGTTCCGGTGTTCCGCCCCACCGCGTGGCGCAACGCCCGCACGGTGCTGACCTGGATGATCAGCATCCTGATCGTGCTGTTCGTCGGGCTGACCCTGCTGTTCCATCTCAACGGTCTGGTGCCGCGTGCCGACCAGACCCTGCTGTCGCAGTTGGCGCGGCTGACCTTCCCCACCGGCCCCTGGTACGCGATCATCCAGGCCGCGACGGCGCTGGTGCTGCTGCTGGCGGCGAACACCGCCTTCAACGACCTGCCGCGTCTGCTGTACTTCATGGCCCGCGACGGGTACGTGCCCCGCCGCTTCCTGCACCTGGGCGACCGACTGGCCCTGAGCAACGGACTGATCGCCCTCGCGGTCGCCGCGGCGGCGATCCTGGTGGCCTTCGGCGGCAACACGCACTCCCTGATCCCGCTCTACGCGGTCGGGGTCTTCCTGGCCTTCACCCTCTCCCAGACCGGCATGGTCAACCACTGGCGGCACCACCGCGACCCCGGCTGGCGGCGACGCGCGGCCATCAACGGCGTCGGTGCGGTGCTGTCGGCCGTCGTGCTGGTGACCGCCGCGGTCACGAAGTTCGCCGCCGGCGCCTGGGCGGTGGTGCTCGCCGTACCGTTGCTGATCTATCTGTTCCGTCGGGTACGCCGCCACTACGACCATGTCCAGCAGGCCCTCGGTCTGCATCCCGACCATCCGCGTGGCGTGGAACCGGCCGAGGACGCGCCACCCGCCATTGTTCCGCAGCAGGTACGGCATCTCTTCCTCGTGCCGGTGGCCCGCCTCAACCAGGCGGCGCTGCGCACCCTCGCCTACGTCGGCTCGCTCGGCCAACCGGCGCTGGCGCTGCACGTCAGCCCCGAACGGACGGAAGCCGACCGTTTCCGTGAGCAATGGAACACCTGGGGCGACCACATCCCGCTGGAGACCATCCTGTCGCCGCACCGCGTGATCATCCAACCGATCGCCGGGTACGCCAGCGCGCTGCGCCTGACCCACCCCGACCTGACCATCACCGTCGTCGTACCGGACGTGGTGGTCGACCATCCCTGGCAGCGGATGCTGCACTACCGCACCGAACAGCGACTGCGGCGGGCCCTGCGCCGACATCCGGGCATCGTCGTGACCAGCCTGCCCACCCACCTGACCCGCTGAGCGCCACGAAGGCATTGGGCATGGTCACCCGGCCGCCGCTGCGGCGCACGACGTCAACACCTCTGCCACGGCCGCCGACACGCGGTGACCGTAGGTGTCGGAGAGGTTCGCGACGAGCCGGTCGGGCACGACACGGTACTCCTGCGTACCTGGTGCGCCTATCGCGTACGCCCCCATCTGGCAGCCGAGTGCCGCCGCCACGTCGAGCAGCAGCCCGTGGGTCACCCCGTACAGGAATCCGGCGCGGAAGGCGTCACCACCTCCGGTCGGGTCGACGACGCTGGCTCCGGTGACCGCCGGGATCCGGGTGATGCCGCCGCCGGCCCGGATTCGGACCCCGTCCTCGCCCAGCGTGGTCACCACGACGTCGACCGCGTCGAGCACCGTGGCGCCGGCTCCGCCGAGCTTGCCGCACAGCAGGTCGTACTCGTACTCGTTGGTCAGCAGGTACCGCGCGCCGGTGACGAAGTCGGCGATGTCCGGCCCGGACATGCGGGCCAGCTGCTGGGACGGATCGGCGGCGAAGGGCACGCCGAGACGACGGCAGGCGGCGGCATGCCGCCGCATCGCCACCGGGTCATCGGGTCCGATGACGGCCAGGTCGACCGGCTCGGAGCCGATCACGGCGGCCAGGTCGATGTCGGCCGCCTCCGCCATCGCGCCCGGATAGAAGGAGGCGATCTGGCACGAGTCCTGGTCGGTGGTGCAGACGAACCGGGCGGTGTACGACGACCGACTCGTCAGGACCGACCCGCAGTCCACCCCGTGCCGTTCCAGCCGGGACCGGTAGTCGGCGAAGTCGGGACCCACCGCGCCCACGAGGGTCGGCGGCATCCCGAGCTGTGCCATCCCGTACGCGATGTTGGCCGCCACGCCACCGTCGCGGACGACGAGCCCGTCGACGAGGAACGACAGCGACACGGTGTGCAACCGGTCGGCGATGAGCTGCTCAGCGAACCGGCCGGGAAATGTCATCAAGTGGTCGGTGGCGATGGAACCGGACACGAGGATGCGGGTCACGGGGTGCCCTTCGAAGCTCAGTAGCGGTAGTGCTCGGGCTTGTACGGACCCTCGACCGGAACGCCGAGGTAGGCCGCCTGGTCCTCGGTCAGGGCGGTGAGGCCGGCGCCGAGAGCGTCGAGGTGGAGCCGGGCGATGCGCTCGTCGAGATGCTTGGGCAGTGTGTGGACACCGACCGGGTACTGGTCTGTCTTGGTGAACAGCTCGATCTGCGCAAGCGTCTGATTGGCGAAGCTGGTGGACATGACGAACGACGGATGGCCGGTCGCGTTGCCCAGGTTCAGCAGCCGCCCCTCGGACAGCACGATGATCGAGTGGCCCTCGGCGAAGCGCCACTCGTCGACCTGCGGCTTGATGCCGATCCGGGTAATTCCGTCCTGCTTGGCCAGACCGGCCATGTCGATCTCGTTGTCGAAGTGCCCGATGTTGCCCACCACCGCCTGGTGCTTCATCCGGGACATGTGCTCGGCGGTGACGACGTCGCGGCAGCCGGTGGCGGTGATGACGAAGTCGGCCTGCTCGACCACGTCGTCCAGGACGGCGACCTGGTAGCCGTCCATCGCGGCCTGAAGCGCGCAGATCGGGTCGATCTCGGTGACGATCACCCGTGCGCCCTGACCGCGCAGCGACTCCGCGCAGCCCTTGCCCACGTCACCGTAGCCGCACACCACCGCCACCTTCCCACCGATCAGCACGTCGGTGGCCCGGTTCAGGCCGTCGATCAGCGAGTGCCGACAGCCGTACCTGTTGTCGAACTTGCTCTTGGTCACGCTGTCGTTGACGTTGATCGCGGGGAACAGCAACGTCCCGGCCCGCCGCATCTGGTCGAGCCGATGCACACCGGTGGTGGTCTCCTCGGTGACACCCCTGATCCCGGCGGCGATGCGGGTCCACCGGCTGTCGTCCTCGGTCCGGGAGGCGTGCAGCATCTCCAGCACGACCGCGTACTCCTCGCTGTCGGCCGACGCTGTCGGCGGCACCGCACCGGCGCGCTCGAACTCGGCACCCCTGTGCACCAGGAGGGTGGCGTCTCCACCGTCGTCGAGGAGCATGTCCGGCCCGGCGCCGTCGGGCCAGCGCAGTACCTGCTCCGTGCACCACCAGTACTCGCGTAGGCTCTCGCCCTTCCAGGCGTACACCGGCACGCCGGCGGGCTGTCCGACGGTGCCCTGGCCCACTACCACCGCCGCAGCCGCATGGTCCTGGGTGGAGTAGATGTTGCAGGAGGCCCAGCGGACCTCGGCGCCGAGTGCTACCAGGGTCTCGATCAGGACTGCGGTCTGGATCGTCATGTGCAGCGACCCGGTGATGCGGGCTCCGCGGAGTGGTTTCGCCGCGGTCAGTTCCCGCCGGATCGCCATCAGGCCGGGCATCTCGTGCTCGGCGAGTTGGATCTCCTGACGGCCGAGCGCCGCCAGTGACAGATCGGCCACCCGGTAGTCGCCCTCCCTGACGTTGGTTGGGCGATTGGAGGTACGGGGCGACGGCATGGGGCCTCCCGGGGCGGTCATGCGGCGACTGACTTGAGGTCGGCGGCGCGGTCGGTGATCTCCCACGTGAGCTCCGGCAGCTCCCGACCGAAGTGGCCGTACGCCGCGGTCTGCCGGTATATCGGTCGCAACAGGTCGAGGTCCCGGACGATCGCCGCCGGCCGCAGGTCGAATACCTCCCGGATCGCCTTGTCGATCCGCTCGACCGGCACGGTCTCGGTACCGAACGTCTCCACGAGGAGGCTGACCGGCTGCGCCTTGCCGATCGCGTACGCCACCTGCGTCTCGCACCGCTCGGCGAGCCCGGCGGCCACCACGTTCTTGGCGACCCATCGCATCGCGTACGAGGCCGATCGGTCCACCTTGGATGGATCCTTGCCGGAGAAGGCCCCGCCACCGTGGCGGGCATAGCCGCCGTAGGTGTCGATGACGATCTTGCGGCCGGTCAGGCCGGCGTCGCCCATCGGCCCGCCGATCTCGAAGCGACCGGTCGGGTTGACCAGCAGCCGGTAGCCCTCCGTATCCAGACCCAGGCCCTCCAGCTCCGGGGTGACGACCTGTTCGCGCACGTCCGGAGTCAGCAACTCCTCCAGCGAGATGCCCGAGGCGTGTTGCGACGAGATCACCACCGTGTCGAGCCGCACCGGCCGCAGCCCGTCGTATTCGACCGTCACCTGCGTCTTGCCGTCCGGCCGCAGGTACGGGATCGTGCCGTCCTTGCGGGCGGCCGCGAGCCGGCGAGCCAGCCGGTGCGCGAGAGCGATCGGCAGCGGCATCAGCTCCGGCGTCTCGGAGCAGGCGAAGCCGAACATCATGCCCTGATCACCGGCACCCTGCCGGTCCAGGACGTTGGTCGACCCGTCGGTATGCAGCTCCAGCGCGGCGTCGACACCCCGGGCGATGTCCGGCGACTGCGACCCGATCGACACGTTGACGCCGCACGACGCACCGTCGAATCCCTTCGCCGACGAGTCGTAGCCGATGCTGAGGATCGTCTCGCGCACGATCGTCGGGATGTCCGCGTACGCCGTGGTGGTCACTTCGCCGGCCACGTGCACCTGGCCGGTCGTGATGAGGGTCTCCACGGCGACCCGGCTGCCCGGGTCCTGCCCGAGCAGGGCATCGAGGATCGCGTCGCTGATCTGGTCCGCGATCTTGTCCGGATGGCCCTCGGTGACGGACTCGGACGTGAACAGACGGCGTGGCATGCCAGGACTCCCATCAGTTGATTCGCGCGCCGACAGTAGAAGGGGCAGTTGGAGCGTGGCTCTCGTTCGTCTCGCGACGGCGTCCACCTCCGGGCCCCGCCCGCGTCCGGTCAGGGGGCCGCCGGCGTGGCGTGGTGGTGCATGGCCTAGCTGGGCGGGGCGATCCGGTTCTCGAGCTGCGTCCAGGCCATCTGCTCCTGCGCGGTGAGCGGCCGGTCGGGCGGTGACGCGGTGGGAAGCCGCCCGGTCGTCTGCGTCCAAGGCCCTGGCCACTGCCCGGTCTCGTCCAGCGGCACCCCGGTCATCGATGAGCCGTAGAGGACCAGGCCGCGCCACGTGGTGCCGGCCACGGCGACGATGAGCCGGCGGAGCCGCCCGCTCATCGTGGGGAAGTCTCGGCCGGTGACGCGATCAGAACCCGCAGCGGCAGGTGTGCCACGCTGTGTAGCTCCGGCTCGACGAAGCCGCTCTCGGTCAGCATCCGGTCGTACGCCGCCCGGGAGTGCACCTCGCCCTCCGAGGTCCAGACCAGCATCAGGATGGAGAAGAGGTACGGGGCAGGGTCCTCGGCCGGGGTGCCGTCGCCGGTGGTGAAGCCGACCAGCGCGAGGCGGCCGTCCGGCTTGAGCGCCTCCCGCGCGCGGCGCAGCAGGTCGGTGCCGCGCTCCTCGGAGAAGTGGTGCAGCACATTCGTCAGCATGACCACGTCGTAGGGCCCGCCGAGCGGAGCGGTGAACATGTCACCGGTGCGGTACTCGACCCGGTCCGCCACGCCGAGCCGTTCTGCGTGGCGGGCGGCGACCGGTACGACGTTCTCCCAGTCGAGGCTCGTCACGGTGGCCTGCGTGTGGCGCTGCGCGAAGGTGTAGCCGTAGATGCCGTGCCCGCAGGCCAGGTCGAGCACCCGCAACGACGGGCGGGCCGCCGCGAACTCCTGCAGGGCGTTGGTCATCACCCGTGCCGTGGGCGTGGCGATCGCCGAGGCGAACGACGCGAAGTCCACCCAGTACTCGTACTCGGCCGTCTCGGCGTGTTCGTCCATGACCGTACCGCCGTGCCGGACCGCGTCGGTGAGCCGCTTCAGCGCGTCCCACTCCCAGTCGCTGGAGATCACCTTGGTCATGTCGCCGAGGTAGTACGGGCTCTTGCTGACCAGAAACTGGTCGGCGCCGGGCGGCAGACGGTAGGTGCCGTCCTCGACGCCGGCCAGCGAGATCGCGACCATCGCGTCGAGCAGGATCCGCATGCCTCGCGGATGCGCGCCGAGCCGCGTGGCCAGCGCGTCGGCCGTCGCCGGCCCATCGGCAAGCGCATCGAAGACGCCCAGCTCGACGGCCGTACGAAGCAGGCTGGTGGACTTGTAGGCCTGCATCAGGCCGTTCAGACGTTCACGGGTGACGGGCGGGGCGGTGGTCGCCGGCATCAGGCGCTCCTATCGGCTGGTAGGCGGTGGACCAGGCGCATGGTCGTCATGCGCACGGCGCAACGGAACGGATCGAGCCGCGCCCGGTGCCCCCGGTGGGACTCGCTGGTCTCGAATCGGCGGAACGACTCCTCGTCGGTCCAGTCCGTGACAACGTGGTAGACCGACCCGGGCTCGCGGTACAGCTCCTGCGCGAGGTTCGCGGACTCCTGCCCGATCGATCGGGCCACCTCGCCCCAGACCTGTTCGAACTCCGTACTGCGGTCGGGGTCGACCTGCATGGTCAGCAGGACGCGGAACACGCCGATCACCGGGCCCAGGTGTAGAACGGCTCCGCCATCGCGTCCCGGGGCTCCTTCCAGCCCGGGTCGTACGGCGAGATGTGGGCGCTGAGCTTGGTGTTGACGTCGTCGAACAGGCGGTGCCGGCGCGCGTCGTACAGCCGCTCGGTCAGGCCGTCCTGGGCCTCGATGAGGTGCAGGTAGAGGCCGCGGTAGAAGAACAGGGTGCGCCGAGAGGCGCCGAGCAGGACCGGCAGGTCGGTGGCGTCGGACTCGGCGAAGATGTCGGCGACCGCCTGCTTGTCGGCCTCATCCATCCGCGCGATGATCAGGGTGCGTTGTGCCATCTTGGTTCCTCCGGAGATCGAGGCTTCAGGCCCTGCCGAAGCAGAGGATGAATGCGTCGCCGCTGTCCGACGGGGTGTATTCGGTGCCGACGTACGCCCGGTACGGGTGGCGCACCATCTCCACCCGGTCGAAGTAGCGCAGGTAGCGGTCGAGCATCGCGGCCGGGGTGGTGGTGCAGGTGGCGGCGTCCGGCACCGCGCCGTCGAGCGCGAACATCGGCACGAACCGGCCTCCCGGCCGCAGCGCATTGATCAGCCGGGGCATGAACTCGTCCAGCAGGGCGCGGTCCTCGAAGAGGTCACGTGGCAGCTCCGGGTCGAAGAAGATGCCGTCGTAAGCCGCCTGCGGCAGGCGCTCCAGGTGGTCGAAGAAGTCCGCGTGGACGATCTCCAGGTTGCCTGGCACCGTCGGGTGCCCGGTCCGGAACAGATCGATGACGTCAGCATGCTTCTCGATCACGGTGTGCCGACGGGTCCCGGGGTGGCCGGCGATGCGGAGCGCGGAGTAGCCCAGGCCGAGCCCGACTTCGAGGAAGTCCCCGCCGTCGGCGCACAGCAGGTCCGCCGAGCGCCACATCAGCTCCGCCTCCCAGCCCTGCATCGCCTGAACGCCGTCGATGAGCAGGGTCACCCCGCCGTTCGCGTCGTGGACCAGCGAGATGTCGGGTGTCGAGGTCATGTGGTGCTCCCGGTGAGTTGGGGCTGCCGCTCGGCGACGACCCGGTCGACCAGAGATGTGGTGTGCACGCCCTTGCGAAACAGCGGGTGGGCGATCAGCTCGCGGAGAAAGTCGGTGGTGGTGCGGACGCCGGGACCGGCGACGCGCAGCTCGGCGAGCGCCCGGTCCATGCGGTTCAGGGCGACCTCCCGGTCCGGCCCCCAGCAGATGACCTTGGCGATCAGCGGATCGTAGTGTGGTGTGATCGTCATCCCCGGGTACGCGTGGGTGTCCACCCGAACGAACGGGCCGCCGGGCGGGACGAACTCGGCGAGCGGTCCGGGTGAGGGCGTGAAGTTCCGGTCCGGGTCCTCGGCGTTGATCCGGCACTCGACCGCGACACCCTGCGGGCGCACTTCTTCCTGGCGTATCGAGAGCGGATGACCGGCCGCGATGAGCAGCTGCTCGCGGACCAGGTCCACGCCGGTCACCATCTCGGTCACCGGATGTTCGACCTGAATACGGCAGTTGGCCTCGATGAAGTAGAAGTCGCGGCGGTCGGCGTCGAGCAGGAACTCGAAGGTCCCGGCGCCCCGGTAACCGACCGCTCGGGCACCGCGTAGTGCTGCGGCGGCGATCCGCTCGGCCAGCTCCGCACTGACCACCGGCGACGGGCTCTCCTCGACGAGCTTCTGCCGCCGCCGCTGTACGGAGCAGTCCCGCAACCCCAGGTGCACGGCGTTGCCGTGGTCGTCGCAGAGTATCTGCACCTCGACGTGGTGCGCGGCGACCAGGAACCGTTCGACACAGACCCGGTCGTCGCCGAAGAGCAGGCGGGCGCTGTCCCGGGTTCGCCGGTACGCCGCGACGAACGCCTCCGGCGCAGTGACAATCTCCATGCCACGTCCGCCGCCGCCGGCTACCGCCTTGATGATCACCGGGTAGCCGAGGTCGTCCGCAGTGGCACGCGCCTCGGCCTCCTCGACGGCCGCGCCGGTTCCGGGTAGGACCGGCAGCCCGGCGTCGGCCATCGCGGCACGTGCCGCTGCCTTGTCGCCGAACTGGCCGATCACGTCCGGGGGAGGTCCCACGAATGTCAGTCCGTTCGCTGCGCAGACGGCGGCGAAGTCCGGGTCCTCCGAGAGGAAGCCGTACCCCGGATGGACGGCCTCCGCCCCGCGTTGCAGGGCCGCCTCGATGATCGCGGCGGCGTTCAGATAGCTGCGCCGGGCCGCTGCCGGTCCGATGTGGACCTGCTCGTCACCCAGCCGGTCACGGACCGCGTCTCGGTCGGCGCTGGAGTAGACGGCGACGGTCCGGATGCCGAGCTCCCGACACGCTCGCACGATGCGTACCGCGATCTCGCCACGATTGGCGACCAGGACGGATCGGAACCTCATGACGGATCCTTCCCGCCGAAAATCTGTGCGCAGCCGTCGACGGCGCGATCGGTGGCGACCATGAGCAGCACCTGGTCGTACTCGACCGGGGCGCCGTCCGCGACCAGTACCTCCAGCACCTCGCCAGCCACGTCCGACTCCACCGGATTCATCAGCTTCATCGACTCGACGATGCCGATCTGCTGGCCGACCTCCACCCGGTCGCCCAGTGCCACGAACGGCGGCGCCTCCGGGGCGGACGCCCGGTAGAACGTTCCCAGCAGGGGTGCCCGCACGGCCGCCACCGCGTCGCCGACGGCGGAGAGCGCAGCCACCGCGGCGGGCGCGACGCCGCTCGTCGCAATAGCGGGTGTGCCGGCCGGACCCGCCGGCTGTGCCCAGTCGACCTCGACGCTGAGGTCCCCGGTCCGCAGGCGCAGCCCGGATGGTGGGTGCGGGGAGAGTTCGAGCAGGGCCGCGGCGGTGCGGCGCAACTGGTCGAGCGAGGCTTCCTGGTCGTTCACGGCACTCCCTTCGCAGACGGCGGATCAGGTCTCGGAGACGACGCTGAACGTCTCCCAGGGCCGGGTGCGGCCGGTGTCCAGGTATGGACGCAGTGGCGTGGTGTGCCGGTGGGTGTCGGAGTGCACCCAGCGCTGCAGGTCCTCCGCGGTGCGCCAGCGGCTGGTCACCATCAGCACCCCGGGCTCGTCGCGCGAGACGAGCAGTTCGCTGCTGACCATGCCGGGGGTGCCGGCAAGATGTTCGCCGATCTGGCGGTACGTCTCGGCCAGGCCCGCCACATCGCGCTCCGGGGTCCGGTACCAGAGGATCACCCGGATAGCGGTGGTCGTGTCGATCGTCATCTTCTTCCTCGTCTCTCGTCCGCTCAGGTCTCGTCCGCTCAGGCGGGCAACAGCAGGCCGACGGCGACGGTGTTCGCGGCGAACGCGCCGACCGCCAGCACGGTGCGGATCAGGTTCCATCGCTGCCAGGCGGCGCGCGGGTCGCGGGCGGCAAAGTCGTCCGGTAGCCGGTCCGGATCGAGCGCGGTCACCCGCCGCTTGAGTGGCGCCGCCCGGGCCGCCGAGACGATGACCACGCCGGTCAGCGCGGCGACGGCGACGGTCAGCGCGGGGCGGGCCTCCCGGGCCGTCCCGGCGGTGAGCAGCGCGAGATCGGCTGCGGCGGTGACCACGACGGCGATCGGTCCGAGCGGATCGAAGCGCGGCGACCAGAAGCGGTGCAGCCGCACGTACTCGGCCCCGCTCAGCCGCCGCATCCACGGCACACCGCCGATCGCCGACCAGAGCAGCATCCCGGCGACCAGACCCCCGGTGAACAGGGCGATCGGCAGCAGCAGCGCCACGTCAGGCCGCCCGTGCGGCGGACTCGACAAGCGTACGGATGCGCTCCATCTGCACGGCCGTGTTCCGGTTCAGCCGATTGGTCATCTGCGCGTCGTCGGCCGGCGCGTCCGGACGCATCTCGAAGTCCTGCACCCAGCGCATCTCGACGCCGCCCGCCACCTCGCGGTACTCCCAGAACAGGCTCATGTACTTGAACCAGCCCGGCTCCACCCGCTGGGCGCGGACCGTGCGCCGCCCGGCGTCCGGCGTCCGCTCGCTGACCCAGCACCACTCGTTACCCTGCTCGTCCGGGTGCATGGTGAGCCGGAACCGGACCGTGTCGCCGTCCCGGCGGAGGATCTCGGCCTTGGCGTACTCGCTGAACAGCTCCGGCCAGGTCGCCACGTCGTTGGTCATGCGCCAGACCAGATCCATCGGCGCGTCGATGATGATGCTGTTGTCGGTGTGTCCGGCCATCGCAGCCCCCTCCGTTGTCGGTGATGCTGTCAATCCGAAGTGGTCGTCGCGTCCAGTCGTGCTGAAGCCGCCCGGGCAGCGGCGAGCCGGTGCCCGGCCGCGGACAGGACCGGCGGCGGTTGGAAGCTGAACGCCACCCGTACGGCGCCGGCGCCCGCAGCCCCGAAGCGCCGTCCGTCGGCCACGGACACCCGCGCCGCCGCCGCCCGCTCCCGCAGGGCTTGGCCGTCGCCGGCGGGCGCGGGCAACCAGACGAAGAACCCGCCGTATGGGGGTACGACGCCGAGCGCGTCGACGAGCGCGTCCCGCCGGGCGCGCAGTTCCTCGCGCAACCACGCGACGTGGCGGTCGTAGTCCCCACCGGACAGCAGCCCGGCCACCGCCAGCGCGGCCAGGTGGTTGAAACCGCCCCCGCTGTCCGCCCAACCGGTGGCGGCGCACCGGTCGACCAGCCGCGGATCGGCCTCCAACCAGCCCAGACGCAGGCCGGGCGCGAGCGTCTTGGCGAACGTGCCGAGCCGTACGACGCCCCGCCGGCCGGCGAGGGCGTGCAGCGACGGCGGTTCGGGCGGGCCGTCGTAGCGCAGCCCGGCGTACGCGTCGTCCTCGACGATCGGCACCCCGACGTCCGCCGCCTCCGTCACCAGCGCGCGACGGCGCTCGTCCGGAACGGTCACGCCGGTCGGGTTCCGGTGCGTCGGGATCAGGTAGGCGAAACCCACTCGCCGCCCGGCCCTGCGGACGCGGCGGACGGCGGCCGTCAGCGCGCCGGGCACCGGGCCGTCCATGTCGGATTCGATCACCTCGATCCGCAACCTGCGGTCCGTGAGAATGCGGAGGCCGTAGTCGTAGCTGAGCGGTTCGGCCAGCACCACGTCACCCGGGCGGCCGAACAGCCCGGCCACCAGGTGCAGTCCCTGTGAGGTCCCGGCGGTGACCAGCACGTGCTCCGGCCCGGTTCCGACCCGGGCGGCGATCGCCTCGCGCAGAGGTGCGGGACCGCGGTTCTCGCCGTACGTCAGGGCCGCCGGACCGAACTCGTCCAGCGCCTGCGCGTACGCCTGGGCCAACAGCCGCACCGGCAGCAGCGCCGGATCCAGGTAGCCCGGCCCGAGGTCGGTCGTGCCGGTCGGCGGGACGGACTGTACGACGCCCGCCCGCCAGTACCTCCCGCCGGTCATGAACGCAGCAGCACGGCCCGCAGCGCGCGGACGGCGGCCTCCAGGGCTCCGGGCACCCGGGCGAGCGCGATCCGCAGCGAGTGGTCGCCACGTGCCGGGTCGGCCCAGTGGAACTGGCTGCACGGCAGAACGTAGATGCCGCTCTGCCGGAGCCTGGTCCAGACGTCCAGGCAGCGGCGCTCGCCGAGGTCGACCCGCTCGACGCTGACCCGGGCGTCGCCGTCAGGGAACGCCAGGTCCGGCACGTCGGCCAGCGTCGCGCGGACCAGTGCCCGGTTGTCCGCGATGAAGCGGTGCAGGTCGGCCAGGCCACCCGCGGCGGCGTCCTCGGCGAACCGGGTGACCAGCACCAGGACGAAGGGTGACACGCCGAGCAGGATGTCAGAGTGAATCTTGGCGAGTGGCAGCCCGACGTGGTCGCTGGAGGCCAGCAGCCCGACCTTGAGGTCCAGGGTGGCCCAGAGCTTGCCGGTGTCCTCGATGACCACCCAGCGACAGCCACTGTCCCGCAGGACGGCGTAGTGGTCGTAGTGGCTCCGGGTGTCGAAGCCACGAAACGACGTGTCCAAGGCGAGCACCACGTCCCGGGCGGCGCACTCGGCGGCGATCGCCGCCAGCCGCTGCTCGGCCAGTACCCGGCCCGTCGGGTTGTTCGGGGTGGTGATGAAGAGACAACGGACCCCCTCGGGTACCGCCGCACTCACCGATCCCTCGTGCAGCACGTCCTCCTCGACCGGCAGCAGCCGGAGGCCATTGCCGCGCAGCAGGTCGGGGATATTGTCGAAGGTCGGGTGCACCAGCGCGACGGGGCCGCCGCCGGCCGGCACCAGCGACCGGGCCAGGATCTCCATGGCGACCGACGACGAGTAGCAGGTCAGCACCCCACCCGGCCGGGTGGGGTAGCTGTGCTGGTGCAACAGGTGCAGGTACGCGCGGTGCGCCTCGCGTTCGAGGTCGTCAACCGGCTGTGCGGCGGCCTTGGCGAACAGGTCGGGAAGCTCGTCAACGATGCTGCGCTGCGCCTTGGTGAGTTCCTGTCGTGCGTGACCGTCGGCCATGTTGAGTTGGCTGCTGAGCGCGAGTGACTCGATCTCCGTCAGGTTGACCCCACGCAGCAGGGGCGTGCTGGGACTCATGTGGGCACTCCAGGTGTCGGTGGTGGCTTGGGGTTCAGAGCGACAGCCGCGCGGCCGTGCTCGTCAGCCACTGGTTGAGTTGCAGGACCAGCTCCAGATCGGTCAGATCCCGCCACGCGCGAGCAGGTTCGAACGGTGCGCGCAGCGCCCGTCGGACAGCCGGCAGGTCCACGAGCCGGCGCACCGGCGCGTGCGGATCGGACAGCACGTCGGCGGCCTCGCGGCGCAGTGCCTGAACGTAGGCTGGACTCCGTCCGGTCGGGAACTGACTGGGGGCGCGATTCAGCACGGACGCTGGCAGCAAATCAGCCGCCGCGGCGCGCAACAGTCCCTTGGGGCCGCCCGAGGTCTTCATCGACCAGGGGACGTTGTACAGGTACTGCACGAGCCGGTGGTCGCAGTACGGCCACCGCAGCTCGACGCCCTCGGCCGCGCTCACGCCGTCGTCCAACGCGCAGCCGAACTCCTGCCACCCCTGCAGGTGCAGGAAGTAGATCTCCCGCATCCGTGCCTCGGTGCGGTCCTCGCCGTCGAGGCGTGGCACCCGGGCAAGGTCGGCGTGGTACGCGTCGGCGAGGTAGCCGGGCAGGTCGAGCTTGGCCAGCAGGTCCGGGGCGAACAGCCCGGTGCCGAGACCCGCCGGGGGCAGCCGGTCGCGGGTGGCGGCGATCCACGGATAGGTGTTTGCGCCTATCACCGCCGGGTCGTCCATGCCCATGAACGAGGCGAACACGGTGTCCGCCTGCTCGCCGGCGAGGACCACGTTGCTGTGCGTACCGATGTGACGGCACAGCAGCCGCAGTGAGGCCGGGAACTGCGGCGCCGCCACCGGCATGTCCTGCTGCGCTGCCACCGCCGAGCCGCGGGCCACGGGGTCGAGCAGCTCGGCCGGATCCAGCTCGAGGTAGGTGTGCTCAGCACCGATGTGCGCGGCCACCGCGGCCGCGAAGGGCGCGTCCTCGGCGCTGCGCATCGGCCCGGGAGTGTTCGGCGCCGCACCGCCCGGGTAGCCGATGGTGTAGGTGCGTAGCGGTCCCGCACCGCGCCGGGCCAGCTCCCGGGCGGCGAGCGCCGCGACCGTCGACGAGTCGACGCCGCCGGAGAGCAGAACGCCTGGCGGCGTGTCCGCGCCGAGCTGCCGGGCGACCGACGCGTCGAGCAGCTCCCGTACCCGGGCGATGGTCGTTTCCCGGTCGTCGGGGTGCGGCGCGGCGGTCAGCTCCCAGTAGCGGTGCTCCGTGACGCCGTCACGGGTCACCTCCACGGCGCCGCCCGGCAGCACCCGCCGCATGTGGCGGAAGACCGCGCGGCCGGGTGTGCTGGTGAAGGCGAGCAGCTCGCGTAGGCCCTCGGCATCCACCTCGCGGGTGGCCAGCGGGTGGGCGAGCAACGCCTTCGGCTCGGAGCCGAACGTCAGGCCGCCGCCCACCCGCTGGTAGAACAGCGGCTTCACGCCCAGCCGGTCGCGTACCAGCAGCAGACGCTCCCGGTCGGCATCCCAGACGACGATCGCGAACATGCCGTCCAGCCGCTCGGCGAACGCCGAGCCCCAGCGCAGGTACGCGTGCGCGGCCGTTTCCGCGTCGCCGCCGGTGAACTCGTGGCCGGCCGCAGCCAGCTCCGCGCGCAGGTCGCGCCAGTTGTAGACCTGGCCGTCGAGCAGCAGGGTCACCTGCTCGCCGCCGGGCCCCCGCGCGGTCACCGGCTGCTTCGCCCGGCCGCGCTCGACGACCGCCCGGGCCCGATGGCCGGCGACGAGGTGTGGTGCGACGAAGACGCCTTCGTCGTCCGGCCCTCGCGGGGCGAGCGTGCCCAGCTGGGCGAGCACCACCCCTCGGTACGTGCTCAGGTCACGCTCGAAATCGAGCCAGCCCGCGATACCGCCCATCAGCCGTCCTCCTCGCGACGATCGCCGTTCTCGCGAAGAGTCACAGGAGCGCATCGCCCACCGGTCGAGGACGATTCGAGCCCTACTCCCGGTGCACCGCGAGCAGCACCGGGACCCGCGCCGCCCGGCGACCGGGCAGCACCGAAGCCAGGAGGGTCACGGCGACGGCGCCGAGGACGATCACCGGCAGCGCGTAGCCGGGCAACCGGGCCGCGATCAGATCGCTGTCGGTGACGACCTGCGCCAGGCGCACCACGCCCAGCGCGGTCGTCACGCCGAGCCCGGTGCCCAGCACGACGACCGTCGCCGCCTCCCACCGGACCAGTGCCTGGATCTGCCGCTCCGCGGCGCCGACCGCGCCGAGGACGCCGAACTCGCGGGTGCGCTCGGCGACCGACAGTGACAGCGTTGTCGCGACACCGAACAGCGCCGTCACGATGGCGACGCCCAGGAAGACGTAGAGCAGCATGGGATCGAAGACCAGCCCGCCGCCCGGCCCGGTCAGGTAGGCGCGGGGCGGGTCGATCCGCGCGGTGGGGACGTCGGCCACCGCTTCCCGAAGCCCGTCGGCGACCGGGCCGGGCCCGGCGATCAGAACCGCGGAGACGAACGCCACCGGATCGATCGCCCGGATCGTGGCCGGGCTGACGAGCGCGTCCCCGAGCATCACCTGTGCTTCGGGTGAGTACGTCGCGACAACCTCCAGGCTCTGTACGCCCGCCGCGTCCCGCACGGTCAACCGGGTACCCACCGGCCAGTCGTACGCCTCGGCGAGTTCCGCGGCCACGGCGATCTGCCCGTCGGTGAGTCGGGACACCGGCGGGCCGGCGGCCCCGAGGTCGACGAGCGTGGCCACCGCAGCCCCCCGCGCGCCGGTGACGGCGAGCGGCGGCACGACGGTCGGCCGGCCACGGACCCGCGGCGGCGGGATCGGATCGGTGACCGTGGTACGTGCCCGCACCAGGTCGGCGGACTCCCGCACGCCGGCCACCGCGGCCACGTCGGCCGCGACCGAGGCGGGCAGCCCACTCCCTCCGTCGGTGCTCACCACCAGGTCGGCCCGGACGGCGACCGTTCCCCGGTCGGCCCGGCCTTCGGTGATCGAGGTGACCAACGACCAGGTCACCGTCGCCAGGGCCACGGTCAGCATCAACAGGGAAGCGGCCGCGGCCACCCGGCGCGGGCTGCGCACGATGAAGGCACGCGCCATCCGGCCGACGTCCGGGCGCAGCGTGACGGCGAGTGCGCCGACCAGCCGGCCGAGCGGCGGCACCACGTACGGCCCGAGCACCGCCAGCGCGGAGAGCAGCAGCAGGCCTGCCAGGATGGCGGCCGCGCCGGCCGACGTCACGCCTTGGGGCGTCGGATCCTCCCGCCGAGCGAGGAAGCTGAGGGCCACGAACATGCCGGCCAGGGCGAGCACCGGCAGGGCAGCGACCAGGCGCCGCCGGGACCGGCCCGACGGATCGGCCGACGACGCGGCGAGCGACTCGACCGGCGGCGCCAGCGACGCCCGCCATGCCGGCCGGGCGGACGCCGACCAGGCAATCAGCAGACCTGCGGCAAGCGGCGGCAGCAGATAGGCGAGGCCGAGCTGTGGACCGACGCCACCGGTGTCCAGGCCGGTGCCGGCCAGCGACGCGGCCAGCAGGCGCGCGACGCCGAGACCGAGGAGGAGGCCGAGCAGACCCGCGGCGAGGCCGACGACGACCGCCTCGGCGCGCAGCAGCAGCCGCACCTGGCGCGGCGTCATGCCGACGGTCAGCAGCAACGCCAGCTCCCGCGAGCGCTGGCGGGCGAGCGTGCCGAACGTGCCCGCCAGCACGAACACCCCGACGAACGCACCGACCAGGGCCAGCATGCCGAGGTTGGTCGTGATCTGGGCGGCCAGCTCAGCGAGCGTACGCCGTTGGGACGCCTGTACCTCCGCGCCGGTACCCACCCACACCTGCGCATCGGGGTTGGCGCCGGCGACCACGTCCCGGACGCGTGTCGCCAGCGCCGCCCGGTCGATCCCGGGTGCGGCGGCAACCCAGAGCGCCTGCCAGTCGTCGCCGAGTCCGGCGGTCCGCCGTACCCGGGCGGGCTCGGTGAGCACGGTGAGGCCGCTCACCGACCCGTCACCGCCGCCGACCGTCACCACGCCGACGACCGTCACCCGGATCGCCTCGTCCGGCAGGAGCAGGACGGTGACATCACCCGGCCGAAGGTCGCCGCCGCGCGCGGTCTGCCGGTCGATGACGACCTCGTCGGCCGCCTCCGGCGCCCGGCCCGCCACGAGCGCGTACGGCGACAGCTGCGGGGCGGCGATCCACGGCCGCAGGTGGCTGCCGCCGCCGACCGGTGGGGCGACGACCCGCCCTTCGGCACCGACGATCTCGGCCGGCACCGCGGCGTCACCGGCCGCCGCGACGACGCCCGGCAATGCGGCGACCTGTTCGACCGTCGCCGCGGACACCCGAGCCCCGGAACCGCTCTCCGGACCCCGCACGGGCGCGTCACCGGGCCGCGCGACCAGCGAGACGGTGGCGTACTCGCTGCCGCCGACGTCGTCCGTCGCGGCTGCGAACTGGAGGATGAACTGCAACGACCCCGCGAGCAGACCGGTGGCGAGCGCACCTGCCGCGATGGTGCCGACGAGCCGGGGCCACCGCTCGGCCACCGTGCGGCGGGTGATCAGCCAGAGGATCCGCACGCCGGCCATCAGCTCGGCTCCGAGATCCGGCGCAGCCGCGCCAGAACCTCGTCGACGGTCGGCTCGGCGAGTGTGTCGACGATCCGGCCGTCGGCGAGGAACAGCACCTCGTCGGCGTAGGCCGCGGCGGTCGGATCATGTGTGACCATCACGATGCTCGCGTTCTCCGTCTCGACCGCCTCGCGCAGGAACCGCAGCACCTCCGTGCCGGAACGGGAGTCGAGGTTGCCCGTCGGCTCGTCGGCGAAGACCACGTCCGGCCGGGTGAGCAACGCTCGGGCGATCGCCACCCGCTGCTGCTGACCGCCGGAGAGTTGGGCCGGCCGATGGTCCAGCCGGTCGGCGAGGCCGAGCCGGGCCACCAACTGGGCCATCCAGGCGCGGTCGACCCGGCGGCGGGCGAGATGAGCGATCATGGTGATGTTCTCCTCCGCCGTGAGCACCGGCAGCAGGTTGAACGCCTGGAACACGAAGCCCATCCGCTCCCGGCGGAGCTTGGCCAGCGCGGTCCGGTTCAACCGGGCGAGCTGCTGACCGGCGACCACCACCGCACCGGACGTCGGCCGGTCGAGGCCGGCCAGGCAGTGCAGGAACGTCGACTTGCCCGAGCCGGACGGGCCCATCACCGCCGTGAAACGGCCCCGGGCGAAGGACGCCGACACACCGTCCAACGCGCGGACCGCCCCGGCACCGCTGCCGTACACCCGCGTCAGGTCCTGTGTAGTGACGGCCGCACTGCTCGCCGTTGTCTCGTCCGCCCGCATTCCGTCGCGCTCCTCCTCGGTCGACGCCCTGCCTGGATGCTCCAGCCGTGCACGAAAACGACCGGATCATCCGTTCCTACGCTGTACGGCATGGATGATCCCGTCACCCGTACGGAACCGTACGGATACTCACTGCCGTTGTCGCCCACCGGCGCGGCGGCCATGGTCACTCCGCCGCCCTGGCACTTCTCCGGAGAGGTGGTGATGGTGGAGTACCGGGCCGACCCGGACGCAGTCGCCCGTCACCTGCCACCGGGGCTTGAGCCCGGTCCCGACGCCGGGGCGGCCGCCGCCGTGTGGGCGCAGTGGCAGTGGTGCTCCGACTCGGGCGACGAGTTGGAAGCACCGGAACGGTGCCAGTTCGCCGAGTTCCTCATCCTGCTGGCCTGCCAGCACCGGGGCGTGCCGGTGGTGCGCTGTCCCTATGCATGGGTGGACAGCGCCGTGTCCCTGGTGCGGGGTTGGATCCAGGGCATGCCGAAGCAGTTCGGCGAGATCAACCAGACACGGGCGGTGTCGGCGGGCCGGGCCGGGCCGCCGATGAGCGGCGCCGGCACGTTCAACGGGGTGGCGTCGGTGTTCGGTCAGCGGATCGCCCGCGGCGCAGTGCACACCCGGACGGAGCACGGTGACCCTCCGCCGCTCTTCGCGCTGCCGCTGGTGCACAGCCGCCTCTTCCCGGGCTGGGTGCCGGGCGAAGAGCCGGTCACCGGCTTGGTCGCCTCTCAGGTGACCGACGTGACGTTCACCGGGCTGCGCTCCGGCCCAGCCGATCTGTGGCTGACCGATGACCCGGCGTTCGCCGACCTCGGGTCCTTGGCGCCGCGTGAGGTGGGCACCGGCACCGTCTTCAGCTACGGGGAGACCCTCGTCGGCGGCCGCTGCCTGGCCTGACCACGCCCGGTCGGCCGGGGCCGCCCTGGTTGCCGCGGGCCGCCCCGGCACCGGGGGTCGCGGCGCGGGCACGACCGGGCGCCGCATCAGAAGAACACCACCGAACGGTCGTCGACCCGGTGTCGGAACACCCACCACAGGTACACCTGCCCGATCATGACAACCGGCAGCACGACGGCCGTGATACCGCCGAGTGCGGAGAGCGACGCCATGTCGGCCGCTGCCGTCCGGACGCTGTCCGCCCCGGTAGTCGCCAACACCAGCAACGGGCCCACGACAGCACCGGCGGTCATGGCCAACGCCGGGCCGGATCGTCCCTTGTCCAGCAGCGCCCGTGCGGCCAGCGGTGCGGCGGACACGACGAGCCCCGCCAGTGCCGCCGGCACCAGCGCACCCGTCCGCTGCGGCAGCACACCGGCGACCACCGTGACCACGGTCGCGACCGTGAGCAGGCCCGCACCGCCCGGCAGCACCCGCCGCGCGGTGACCGCCACCGCGGCGGCAAGCACCTGAGGCAGCCGGGTGGTCAGGAACACGGCGCCGTGTCCCGCGAAGACAGCCACCATGGTCACGGCCCAGAGCAGCGAGAACCAGCCGTACACCGGGAAGTCGGCACCGCCGCCGCCGAACCGGACCAGTAGGTTGGCGATCAGCATCCCCCAGCCGGCCGCGAAGACCGTGCTGGACACGGCGAGAACCACGTCCCACCAGCCGCGCCAGCGAACCCCCGGTAACCTGCTGCGCGACCACACGGCCACGTCGCGAACCATCCAGACGACCAGCAGCGGCCAGACCAGAGCCCGCAGTTCACCGAGCATCTCCTTCTCGAGCAGGGGAAAGGCGCCGAACAACACCCCGCCGGTGGCGACAAGCCAGACCTCGTTCGCGAGGAGGAACGGTCCGAAGGCGGTGATCATCGCCCGGCGTTCCCACTCGGTGCGGCCGAGCGGGCGCACCAGCATGCCGCTGCCGATGTCGAAGCCGTCGAGCACCAGGTAGCCGCCGAACAGCAGGCCCAGCACCAGGACGAAGAACAGATCCACGGCCCTCACCTGCCCACGAGTAGGGTGTCGTCGTCAGAGGTCGACGGGCCGAGCGCCGCGCCCAGCGGCATGCCCAGGGCATCGTCCTCGATGCCCCGGCGGGCGAACCGCCAGAGCAATGTGACGTTGAGCAGCACCAGCCCGCCCAGCAGCACGGAGAAGCCCGCGAACGACGCCGCGGCGGCGCCGGTGGAGAGCGGGCTGGCGGCGTCCGTTGTCGACAGCAGGCCGTAGACCGCCCACGGTTGGCGCCCGACCTCGCGCACCAGCCATCCGCAGACCACCAGCACGAACGGCACCGGGATGAGCCCGACGAGCAAGTACAGCGGCACACGCAACCGCACCAGCCAGTCGCGGGTCAGCAGCACCAGCAGCGTGATCGACACCAGGGCCAGGCCGAACGTCGTCTGCATCATGATTTGGTAGGGCACCGACACCCAGTCGGGTGGTATCCAGTCGCCTGGGCCGAACTGCGCCGCGAGCTCCCGCTGCACCCGCAGGCTGCGCTCCGGGTCGGCGTATATCGCCGCGAGCTTGGCGGGCTGGCTCTGCTCGATGACGACCTCCTGCAGGAACCCGAAGTGAATGGCCGGGTAGACACCGAGCGGCAGGGCGACGACGGCGAACCGCAGGGACCGGCGGAACTCGGCGACATCGGGCGTGCGACGCAGGAACTGCCATGCGCTCACGCCGGCCACGAACAGCGCGCCGGTGACCACCGCCGCGGATACGACGTGCAACAGCGCGTCGACCAGGTTGGGATTGCCCAGCAGCGCACTGAAGTCGGTCAGGAAGGCCACCCCGTCGCGCATCTCGTACCCGACCGGGTGTTGCAGGAACGCATTGGCCGCGAGGATCCAGTAGGCCGAGACGTACGCCGTGGCGGCCACCACCCAGATCAGCCCTAGGTGCAGCACGCGGGGGATCCGACCCCAGCCGAAGATCCACATGCCGAGAAACGTCGCCTCGATGAAGAAGGCCACCAGCGTCTCGATCGCGATCAGTCCGCCGAAGACGTTGCCGGTGGCGTGCACGAGGCCGGACCAGTTGAGCCCGAACTGAAACTCCATCACCAGGCCACCGATGATGCCGGCACCGTAGTTGATGACGTAGAGCCGGCCCCAGAACTTGGTCATCCGCTCGTAGGCCGGATTCTTCCGGATGGTCCACAGCGTCTGGAACGCCACGACGAAGAGCACCAGCCCCAGCGAGAGTGTCACGAAGAGGTAGTGGACCGAGCCCGTGACGGCGAACTGCAGCCTGCTGATCTCGACGGCGTCCATGGCGACGAGTCTGCCGAAGCATGCTCGAAGGGGCGTCGGGCGACGGACGACGCTTCGGCTACATCCTGGGGCCAGGTTCGCGGGCAACGGCTGGCCTCAGGATGTACGCACGGCTCCGCTGCCGGTCGGGCGACGGGCCGCGACCGGCCGACTAATCTGGGTGGGTGTTCGCTGACCGGTTGCCGCCCCACCGGGATTCCCCCGGCCCCGGCGTGACGGGCTCACCGGGTCCGGTGGCCCGCTGGAGCCGGACGGCGCGCCACGGCCTTGCCGGGGAGATCGGGCCGGCGCTGGTCGTGCTTGCGGTGAGCCTGTCGGCCACGGCCATCATCGGCTGGCAGGACGGCTCGCCGCACCCCCCGCTGCCGTTCGGCTATCTGCTGTTGACCATCGATGCCGCCCTGATCGCGCTGCACCGCCGCTGGCCGTTGGTGATGCTCGCCGGCACGCTCGCGCTGTCCCTCACGTACCACGGCCTGAACTTTCCCGGCGGTGCGTTCACCATCCCGCCCGCCGTGGCGATCTACTTCGCCGTCGTGTCGCGGCACCGGCTTGCGGCCGGGCTGACCGCCCTCGCCTTCCTGGCCGGGGTGTTCCTGCTCGGACCGCTGCACGACCGTGAGCCCAACACGCAGGGTGCGGTCTGGCTGGTCGCCTGGCTCTCGCTGATCATGGCGGTGGGGGAGGCGGCCCGCAGCCACCAGGAACGGCTGCGCCAGGTGCAGGAGCGGGCAGCCCTGGCCGAGGCCACCCGCGAGGAAGAAGCCCGGCGCCGCGCGGTGGAGGAACGGATGCGGATCGCCCGCGAGTTGCACGACGTGCTGGCCCACCGCATCTCGACCGTGACGATCCAGGCTGGGGTCGCGGCCCATCTGATCGACCGCGACGTCGACCAGGCGCGTGAGGCGCTGCTGGCCATCCGGGAGACCAGCCGCGGGGTGCTCGTCGAGATGCGGTCGACGCTCGGCATGCTGCGCCGGGTCGACGAGGACGAGCTGCCCACCGACCCGGTGCCCGGCATGGCCGACCTCGACAGTCTCGTCCGGGACGCGGAGGCCAACGGGGTCGACGTCGCGCTCGACGTGGTCGACGTGCCGGCCGTCCTGCCGGCCAGCCTCGACCTCGCGCTCTACCGCATCGTGCAGGAGTCGCTGACCAACGTGATCCGGCACTCCGGTGCCGTCCGTGCCCGGGTCCGGATCGTCCACGAGCGCGGCGAGGTGGAGGTCGAGGTCCGCGACGACGGTCGGGGTGCGCCACCCGAGCCGTTCTCGCAGGGTAACGGCCTGCTCGGCATGCGGGAGCGGGTGGCCGCGGTGAACGGGACGTTCGAGGCGCGCGGTGCCGACGACGGCGGTTTCGTGGTCAGCGCCCGGATGCCGCTGCGCAGCGACGCCCGATGATCCGGGTGATGCTGGCCGACGACCAGACCCTGGTACGGGCCGGTCTGCGCGCGCTGCTGCAGTCCGAGCCGGACATCGAGTTCGTCGGTGAGGCCGCCGACGGCGAGCAGACCCTACGGGTCGCGGCGCAGGTGCGACCGGACGTGCTGCTGATGGACATCCGCATGCCCCGGATGGACGGTATCGAGGCGACCCGCCGGATCGCCGCTCGGCCCGAGCTGTCCGACATCCGCATCGTCATTCTCACCACATTCGAGCACGACCAGTACATCTTCCGCAGCCTGCGCGCCGGGGCGAGCGGCTTCCTCGTGAAGGACATCGAGCCGGCCGCGCTGCTGCAGGCGGTGCGCGTGGTCGCCGCCGGTGAGGCACTACTCGCGCCGTCGGTGACGCGCCGGCTCATCGCGGAGTACGCGGCGCGCAGCCACGAGCCGCCGGCCTCGCCCGGCCTCGACCAGCTCACCGCGCGGGAACGTGAGGTGCTGATGCTGATCGCCCGTGGCCTGACGAACCAGGAACTCGCCGAGCGGATGAGCTGCAGTGTCGCGACCGCGAAGACACACGTGAGCCGCGTGATGATGAAGCTGGGCGCCCGGGACCGTGTGCAGGTCGTGGTGCTGGCCTACGAATGGGGCCTGGTGCAGCCCGGCTGGCGGGATGCGGGTCCGGTCACCAGGTGATCGGCAGCTCCGGCAGGCCGCGCACCAGGTGCCCGGGGTGCACGGCCAGCGCCGTCATGTCGCCCGCCAGGCGCAGCGTCGGCGGCAGCCGGCGCAGCACGCCGGCCAGCGCCTCCTCCAGCTCGATCCGGGCCAGCTTGGCGCCAAGGCAGTAGTGCACGCCGAGACCGAAGGTGATGTGCGGGTTGTCCGGCCGCCGGAAGTCGAGCACGTCCGGCTCGGTGTAGACGCGTGGGTCGCGGTTCGCCGCGCTGATCGCCGGTAGCACGGCCTCACCGGCGCGGATCCTCACCCCGCCCAGCACGACGTCCTCAGTGGCCACCCGGAGCAGGCCGCCGCCGGTGGTGAGCACGTTGTAGCGCAGCAACTCCTCGACGGCCCTCGGTAGGGTCTCCGGCTCGCGACGAAGGGCGGCCAGCTGCTCCGGATGGCGCAGCAGCGTGACGATCGACAGCGCGATCTCCCCGGCGGTGGTCAGGAAACCGCCGGTGAGGATGGTCGCGGCGAGCATCACGACCTCCTCGTCGTCGGTGCCACCGATCTCGTCGTATGCCTCGATCACTTGACTGAGCAGGCCGTTGCCAGGCCGGTCCCGGGCCGACTCGACTAGGCCCGCCAGGTACGCCTTCATCTCGCGCCGGGCGGCGGCGATCCGCTGTGGCGGATGCGTGGTGAGGCTCAGCAGCAGGTCGACCCATTCCGTGATCCGCCGGCGGTCGGAACCGGGCACGCCGAGCAACTCGCAGATCACGGCGACCGGCAGCCGGCGGGCGAAGCCGGTGACGAGGTCGGCCGGTGGCCCGGCCGCCAGCAAGTCGTCGAGCAGCGCGTCCACGTCGCGACGCAGCGCCGGCCGGAGGTCCTCGATGCGGCGTGGAGTGAACGCCGGCGCGACCAGGCGGCGTAGTCGGGTGTGCTCAGGGGGGTCCATGTTGAGCATCGATCCCGGGTCCGGCGGGATCGGTTGCAGCCGGGGAGCACCGGGTGCAGCAGCGGCGGCTCGGCTGAACCGGGCGTCGGTCAGCACGATCCGGTTCTCAGCGTGGCCGGTGACCAACCATGCCTCGTCCCCGGTGGGCAACCTGACCCGGGCGACCGGCTTCTCCTCGCGTAGCTGGGCAAACGCGATCGGCGGCTCGCCGGGGAACGGCGACGGCATCGGGAAGGCCGGCAGGTCGGTGGTGTCGGTGGTGTCGGTGGTGTCGGTGGAGCGCATCCGCTCGTCCCCTCCGTCGGTGGCCGCCTGGAGCCTGCCGGACCTCGCTCGGGCGGCGATCGAGGCCCGGTCGAAGGGGAGGGCTGGACCGCCGGACGACCCGCACTCCAGGCCGGCCGCGCAGCCTGCTTGCAGCAACTCATCGAGCGGAGGTCCCGACGTGCCCGAATCCCTCGACACGCAGCCGGTCAGCGCCGAGCCCCTGTGGCGGCTCGGCACGGCGTACTTCAGCCGTAAGGTGACGTTGACCGCCGCCGAGCTCGGTGTCTTCACCGTCCTCGCCGACGGTCCACTGACCGCCGAGCAGCTACGCATACGACTGGAGCTGCACCCGCGTGGCGTGCCCGACTTCCTGGACGCTCTTGTCGCTCTGGGCATGTTGGAGCGCGACGGCGACCGGTACCGCAACACGCCGCTGTCCGACCACTTTCTGAACGAGAAGCGGCCCTCGTACGTCGGCGCGTTCCTTTCCGCCGCCGACGCGCGGTGGGACCGGCTGGCCGACGCGCTGCGTACCGGCGAACCGCAGAACCGTTGGGGTGCCGGCCCGCAGATGTTCACGGAGCAGTACCGGACGACCGCCGCCTGGCGGAACTTCACCGCCGGCATGGACTACCTCAACGGCATGATCGGACCGCCGGTGGCGGAGGCGTTCGACTGGACGTCGGTGGACAGCGTCGTGGACGTCGGCGGGGCCCGCGGCAATCTGGTGGCCGCGCTGCTGCGCCGCCACCCGCACCTCAAGGCGGGCGTCTTCGACCTGCCCGGTGTGGAGCCGGTCTTCATCGAGCACATGACGCAGCTCGGCATCGCCGACCGGGTGACCTTCCACGCTGGCGACTTCTTCACCGTGCCGATGCCCGCCGCGGACGTGCTGATCCTGAGCCACGTGCTGCACGACTGGGCCCTCCAGGAGCGACAGGCCCTGGTGTCCCGCGCGTTCGACGCGTTGGCACCGGGGGGTCGGCTCATGGTGATCGACCCGATGATCGACGACGACCGCCGGGGGACGGCGGGAGCACTGCTGACCAGCCTCAACATGCTGATGGTGACTCCGCACGGTGCGGAGTACACCGCTGCGGAGGCGCGTGACTGGCTCACCGAGGCGGGCTTCACCGGCATCACGGCGGTGCCGATCGGCGTGCACAACACCCTGCTCTCCGGCGTCCGGCCGGCTTGAGCACGCCAGAGGGGAGTGACCGTGCAGCACGTGCATACATCCGTACTCGTGGCCGGCGGTGGGGTGACCGGGCTGACCACGGCTGCGTACCTCGCCAGCCGGGGCGTGCCCACCGTCCTGGTCGAGCGACGTCCGGCACCCTCGCCGCACCCGCGGGCGCGCGGGTTCAATCCCCGCGCCGTCGAGGTGCTCCGGGCGGTGGGCCTGGAGGCCGCGGTGGCCGAGGCCAGCCGGGGCTTCGACGGACATACCCTGCGCGCCAGGGTACGGAGCCTGACCGGCGAGGAACTGCTCCGGCACGACCTGCCGGGCGGGGCCGACCTGGGTGGCCTCACCCCGTGTCGGTGGGCGTTGCTCAGCCAGGACCGGCTGGAGCCGCTGATTCGGGCGCGGGCCGAGGAACTCGGCGCGGATGTCCGGTTCGGCACCGAGCTGACCACATTCGAGCAGGAGGACGACGGCGTGCGGGCGCAGGTCGTGCACCGGGCGACCGGCCGGGTCGCCGAGGTGCGGGCCAACTACCTCGTCGCGGCGGACGGGCCGCGCAGCAGGGTGCGGGAGCGGCTCAGCATCCCGGTGCACGGCCGCTGGGGCTTGCACCATCAGCTCAGCATCGTCTTCGACGCGGACCTGGCGGCGCCGCTGCGTGGGCGCCGGTTCGCGATCTGCCAAGTGCAGAACGACGTCGTCGATGGCCTGCTGGTGCACGACGACACGCTGCGGCAGGGCACGCTCTACGTCCGCTTCGACCCGTCCGCGGAGGGCGGGACGGATGCCTTCACCCGGCAGCGCTGCGCCGAGCTGGTGCGGGCGGCGATCGGCGACCCCGACCTGCCGCTGTCGATCCGCGACACGCAGCCCTGGGAGCTGTCGGCGGTGACGGCGGCCCGCTTCCGGGACGGCCGGGTCTTCCTGGCCGGCGACGCCGCGCACGTGATGCCACCCGTCAGCGGCTTCGGTGCCAGCACCGGTATCCAGGACGCCCAGAACTTGGCGTGGAAGCTGGCCGCGGTGGTGTCCGGCGAGGCTGGTGCACGACTGCTCGACAGCTACGAGCAGGAGCGGCTCGCGGTGGCGGCCCTCACCGTCGACCAGTGCCGCCGGCGGGTGACCAACGGCACCGGGTTCGCGGCGCCGCAGCGCGGCGAGGGCATGTTGGATGACCTCACGCTGACCTTCGGATTGCGATATCGCTCCGGGGCCGTCCTGGACGAGGGCGTCGACCCAGACGTGTCTGCGTACGGACCGGCAGACCTGACCGGCCGGCCAGGTACCCGGCTGCCGCACGTGTGGCTGCGCCACCTCGGGCGTCGGATCTCCACCCTGGATCTGCCGGTGGCCGGTCCGGTGCTGCTCGCGGGACCGGACGGCGACGGCTGGCGCACCGCTGCGGCACGGAACGAGCTGCCGCTGGTCGCATTCGACGGGGACACCGACCCGGACGGTGGCTGGGAACGGCGCTTCCGGGCGGCACCGGGCGAGGCGATCCTGCTACGCCCCGACGGCTACGTCGCCTGGCGGGCGCCGGCACCGGACGAGGCGGCGCTCGCCACCGCGGCGGGCGCGGTACGCGGCCGCGCCGACGCCGTGCCCACCCCCGTGGGGCAGCGGCGGTGAGCGAGCTGTGGCGGCGACTCGGCCGCCCGGTAGCGCGGGTGCTGGCGGCGTACGGCTGGTACAGCGCCCTCACCCATCCGATGGGCCCGCCGATGCCGCGCTCGCCGTGCCGCCCGCTGCCGCCGGCCGCAGGCCGTCCGGACCCCGTCGACGAGCGTGGCGGGCTCGGCCATGGCTGACCGGCGGATCATGGTGCCCCTGTCCGGGGTGGTGCTGGCTCAGCTGCTCGCGATGGTCGATCTCAACCTGACGGCGGCCGCGCTTCCGGTGATCGCTGCGGACCTGGGCGGCACCGACCGGTTCGCCTGGGTGGTCACCGCCGCCGTGCTCGCGTCGACGGTGACCACTCCGTTGTACGGCAAGCTCAGCGACGTGTACGGCCGGCGGGCGTTGCTGGTTGCCGCGCTGGCTGTACTCACTCTCGGCTCGCTGCTGTGTGGCTTGGCGCAGTCGATGAACCAGCTGATCGCGGCCCGTGCGGTGCAGGGTGCCGGGGCCGGTGGCCTGATGATCTCCGCGTACGCGGTCTACGCCGAGCTGCTGGACCCACGCCGGCTGGTGCGCTATCAGATCGTCACCGCGACGCTGGTCAACATCGGCACCGCGTTCGGTCCGTTGGCCGGCGGCGTCCTGACCGACAGCTTCGGCTGGCGCTGGGTGTTCCTGGCCACCGTGCCCCCGTCGGTGCTGGCCCTGCTTCTCGTCGCCACGCTGCGGTTGCCACCCGTCGCTGCCGGCGGGCGAGTCGACTACGCCGGGATGCTGTGGTTGGGTGCCGCGCTCACCACGCTGGTGCTGCTGGCCGGCGTGGCCGGCACCCAGTGGGCCTTTGCGTCACCCGGGGTGATCGCGCTGGTGGTGGCCGCCGCCGTCCTGCTGGCCCTGTGGTGGCGGTCCGCCCACCGGGCGGCCGATCCCGTCCTGCCACCGGCGCTGCTGCGCGACCGGGTGGTGCGATCGGTGGCGGTCCAGGGCTGGAACACCGGTGCGGGCATGCTCGTCGTGGTCACGTTCCTGCCCATCGTGTTCGTCTCGCTCGGCGCCTCGGCCGCCGACGCCGGAATGTACCTCTTGACACTGACCTTCGGCACGCTGGTGGTGTCGCTGGCGGGGACTCCCCTGCTGGCCCGCGCCGCCCGTACGCAGTGGTTCGGTGTGACCGGCACGGTGCTGTTGGCGGCCGGCACGGCATGGCTGGCGTTCACACACCCGGACCTCGGACCGGGCGGCTGGGCCGGCTGGGCGTTGGCGACGATGGCGATCGGTGTTGGCATCGGTCTGGGGTTCCAGGTCTACACGCTGACCTTGCTCCGACATGCCCCACGAGTACACCTGGGTGCCGCGCTCGCCATGCAGTCGCTGAGCCGTCAGGTCGGCGGCTCTCTGGTGCTGGCCGTGCTGTCGGCGGTCTTCCACAGCCGGTTGGCAGCCGGCGGGAGCACGTCGACGTTGGACGCGGCGCAGACGGTGTTCGGGCTGACGGCCCTGCTGCTGGTGGTCGGCGTCGTGGCGGCGGTGCGGTTGCCGGTCCCGTCGCTGACGGTCGCCGAGCGGTCCCCGGTCACCACCGTCGAGACCGGCTGATCCCCCGGTGCGAGGGGTGCCCGCCGCGCGTCACGCGCCGGGTGCCCCTCGCACGGGGCAGCGTGTTGTTCAGGAGGCCAGTGAGGGTGCCGACGCGGTGTCGAGCGGCAGCCCGGCGAGCACCAGCCGCTGCATCCGCCGCAGCTCGGCGGAGGGGTCGAGCCCCAGTTGCTCCTGCAGCACATTGCGGGCCCGTTGGTAGGCGCTCAGGGCCTCGCCGCGGCGGCCCAGACCGTGGAGCGCGGCCATCAGCCTGCAGTGCAACCACTCGTCCAGCGGACGCTCGGCCGCCAGCCGGCGCAGTTCGACGACCAGGTCGGCGTAACGACCCAGCGTCAGGTCCACCTGGATCCGCTCGTGCAGGACCCGGATTCGCCGTTCCTCGAGCGCCGCGAGGTGAGCCCGGAGCAGCGGGCCCCGCGTGACGTCCGGCATCGCCACCGGGCCACGCCAGAGTGCGAGGGCTTGGCGCAGTCGTTCCGCAGCCCGCTCCAACTCGTTCGCGGCGAACAACGCCCGGCCCTGCGCGGCGAACCGATCGAACGCGTCCAGGTCGGTCTGCGCGTTCTGCATCCGGAGCAGGTAGCCGGGCGCGCGGGTGAGCAGCACGGGCTCGCGACGGACGCCGTGCAGGATCTTGCGGAGTTGGTACATGTACGTCTGGGTCGTCGTCACCGCGCTCGCCGGCGGTCCGGCGTCCCAGACCTCTTCGATGAACGACTCGATCGAGACGACCCGGTCCGGACTCAGCAGCAGCAGTGCGAGAACCTGCCGGACCTTCGGCGCTGTCGGCGTGCGATTGGTGCCGTCGACGTCGACCTCGAGCGGACCGAGAAGGCGGTAGTGGAGCACTTGTCACCCCCGATTTGTGAACATTGTGAATTGCGACATCAGCGGTGCGCCGGATAGTGTGTGCCGCACGTTGAGGATATTAAGCAACGACTATGTCGTCGATTGCGGGAAACAATTTTGGCCGGAAGGGGTGGACGCCATACCCCCTTCGGAGTAACCCGATCTGCCGCCGGAATGCCCGAACTGACCGGATCTCAGCCTCGATCCACTGCCGGCGCCGGTGATCGCCGCCGCGAGGCTGCCGGTCGGGTAACGCCGGCTCGGTCCGGGTGGGGCCAGCATGATCAGCGAGGTGCCCGATCGTGCGGCGTGACGGGCGAGATCGTGGTGCGAGCGGACTCGGCGGAGCAGGCCGGTCACGCGATCGGCGAGTGCCGCCCGCCCGCCAAATCACGGACACCAAAGATGATCATTTGACGACAGGCGTCAACGGCGTCGGTGGATCAAGGCCGCGGGCCGACTAAATGGATCATATAAGTCTAAGCTGGACATCGGGTGCGTTTCCGGGTTTTCCGGAATCGTTTTTTCGGCATCACCGTCTGGACGGCGGCTCGACGATACGGCGGTATTCTCGTGGTGGCTGAAAAGCGGCACGGGGGAGTCATGTTGAGAGGTTTTTCACCGCCACGAGGAACCACCGCTTCGCCTCACCAGGTGCATATTTCCGCAGCCCAGGCGGACGAGCCGCTGCGGGTGTTGACACTGGGGGGCCCGACGTTGTTCTGGGACGGGGTCCGCTGCATCATCGACGTCGAGTCCGACCTGTCGGTGATCCACGACGCGCCCGATCCACGTACGCCCGACGCGGTCGTGCTGACCTCTCTTCACCGTCCACACGTCGTGCTCGTCGACTGGGAGCTGGCCGGACCCACCACCCTGGACATGGTCGGGGCATTGCGCACGCACGCGCCGGAGAGCAGGATCGTCGTGTTGAGCGGGCGGGACGACCCGCGGATCGTGCCGGAGCTACTGGCGCTGGGCGTCCGGGCGTACCTGTCAAAGAGCGTCACCAGCGACGAGCTGCTCGCCACCATCCGCAGCGTGAGCCGCGAAGAAGGCCGGGTGCACCTGATCCTGTCAGCCGGGCGCCGTCCGGTGGTGCCCGGCGGTGGCGAGTTCCCGCGGGAGCGCGGCGGTTCCCGTGCGGCACCGCACTCGGTGCGGCTCTCAGAGCGGGAGCACGACGTGCTGTCACTGGCGGCGGAGGCGCTGAGCAACTCGCAGATCGCCCGGCGCCTCTACATCAGTGAAGGCACCGTCAAGCGGCATATGCGGCACGTGTTCAAAAAGCTCAACGCGGTGTCGCGCATCGACGCGGTCAACAAGGCGATCAGCGCCGCGTTGATCCCGGCGCCGGAGGTCAAGGGCGACCTGCCGCTGCCGCCCGACGATCTGGCGCATCTGCGCCAGTGAGCCGGCGGACACCGGCGGTCAGAACCGGCGGAATCGCGCCCGGCGGTTTGCGACGAGTTCCCTGCGATCAGTGTGGTCAAGCGCTGCGAGGGTGACCGCGACAGCATCGCCCACGGCCGCCATGGCCGCCGCCGGATCGGACGGCTCCGGCACGACCCCGTCGACGACCGAGGAGGCCAGCAGATGCCGGGCACCGAGCCGCAACGCGCGAGCGGCCTGCGGGGCGGCTGCGGCGTCCTTCCACAGGATCGCCGAGCAACCCTCTGGGCTGATCACCGAGTAGAAGCCGCTCTCCCGGCAGAGCACCCGGTCGGCCACCGCGAGCGCGAGCGCTCCACCGCTGCCGCCCTCGCCGGTCACCACCGAGACGACGGGTACGGGCAGTGAGCACAGCTGCTTGATGATCTCGGCGATGGCGAGCGCCTGACCGCGTTGCTCAGCCGCGATGCCCGGGTAGGCGCCCGGCGTGTCAACCAGCGTCACGACCGGTAGCTTGAGCTTGGCGGCCAGCCGCAGAAGCCGCGACGACTTGCGGTACCCCTCCGGGGAGGCCATGCCGAACCGGCGCCTGACCAGTTCGCGAGTGTCGTGTCCCTTCTGGTGACCGAGCAGAAGCACCGGCCGTCCACGCAGGACACCCACTCCGCCGACGATCGCCGGGCAATCACCCGCGAGCCGGTCGCCGTGCAGCTCGACGAAGCCGTCGAGCAAAGCGGTGGCGTAGTCCAGCGTGGTCGGTCTGGCCGGGTCGCGGGCTGCCCGTACGACGTCCCACGCGTCCACCTCCGGCAGCGTGGCCGGGTCGCGGATCACCACGTCAGCAACCTCGGCGAACACCGCCGGCCGAGTCACCGCGAGCAGACGGCACAGCACGGGGCGCAGCTCCCCCCGGGGCACCACCATGTCGATCATGCCGTGCTCGAGCAGGAAGCCGGCAGTCTGGAAACCCTCCGGTAGGCGTTCCCGGACCGTCTGCTCGATCACCCGTGGACCGGCGAAACCCATCCGGGCACCGGGCTCGGCGATCAGCACGTCAGTGCAGGTCGCGAACGACGCCGCGACCCCACCGAAGGTGGGCTCGGTGATGATCGAGACGGTGAGCAGGCCGGCGTCGTCCAAGGCCGCGACGGCTTGGCTGACCTTCGCCATCTGCATCAACGAGAACACCCCCTCCTGCATGCGCGCACCGCCGGACGCGGTGACGATGATCAGTGGCGTCCGTTCCGCGAGGGCGGCCTCGGCCGCGCGGGTGATCCGGTCACCAACCACCGTGCCGAGGCTGCCGCCCAGGAAGCCGAAGTCCATCACCGCCACCGTCACGGGCTGGCCGCCGATCGTGCCGCGCGCGCACACCACGGCCTCGGTCAGCCCGGTGGCGCGGCGGGCGAGCGCGAGCCGGTCCGGGTACGCTCGGGAGTCCGTGAACGCCAGCGGGTCGCGCACGGGATCGTCCGCGGGAAGCACGGTCGCGCTGCCCTCGTCCAGTAACTGCGCGAGCCGCTCCGGCGCGGACAGCCGACCGTGCGCCCCGCACTCCGGGCACACCCGGCCCGTCCGAACCAGCCGGCGGGTGTACGTGATCAGACCACACGCCGGACAGCGCGCGAATCCCCTCGCGGTTTCGGCGGTCACTCCGGCCGATGTCATGCGGTCGCCTCCCTCCCGTCGTGGCTGGCCGGGTACTCCCCGGCCGGCTGGGCGATCAGGCCGCCGCGCGCAGCCGGGAATTGATGGTGTCCAGTGCGATGCGGGGTGTGGGCATCTCCGGTACCAGATCGTCCGGCAGGGAGAGGTCGAACTCACGTTCGATCCGGCTCACCGTCTCCAACATTGCCAGCGAGTCGTAGCCGAGGTCGGTGAAGGGCACGTCGAGGATGTCACCCTGGAGCGTCGCGGGATCGTCCTCACCGCCGGCCGCACGCAGGATTCGCGTCAGATCCGCCAAGGTCAGTTCGGGCATGCTCACTCCTCGTTCGTCGGAACTCATCGGGACAGGACCACCGCGGCGTTGAATCCACCGATTCCGCGGCCGAGCACCAGCACGTGCTCCAGATCGGCCTGCCGCGGCCGGTCGCACACCAGGTCGAGCCGCAGCTCGTCGAGCGGGTGCCGGACGCCGGTCGTCGGCGGGATCACGCCGTCGCGCAGCGCCAACAACGCGGTCACCAGGTCGAGTGCTGCACCGCCGGCGTAGAGCCGGCCGGTCATCGTCTTCGGTGCGGTGACCGGCACCCCGTACGGGCCGAAGACCCCGGCGATCGCGGCCGCCTCCTGCCGGTCCAACTCGGGGACCGCGGCGGCGTCGGCGAAGACTGCCCCGATTCGCCCCGGCCGTAACCCGGCGTCGGCCAGCGCGGCGGTGATCGCCCGCCCGAGCGCCGACGGCCGGGCCGAACCGGGCGGCGGGTCGAACGTGGCGGCGTAACCCGCGACGACGCCGTACCGGCGCGCGCCGCGCTCGGCCGCCGCACCGGCCTCCTCGACGATCAGCATGCCACCGCCCTCGCCAGGCACATGTCCCGCGGCGTCCGCGTCGAACGGCACGTACGCCCGGGCCGGGTCGGTGCCGGGGCTTAGCCGGCGGGAGCTGAGCTGGGCCACCAGCCCGTACGGGCACAGCGACGCATCCGTGCCGCCGGTCACCACCGTGCGCAGACCGCCGCGGACCAGCCGGCGGGCCTGGCCGATCGCGTCCAGCCCGCCGGCCTGTTCGGTGACCAGCACGCCGCAGGGACCGCGCATCCCGTGCCGGATGGAGATCTGCCCGGTCGTCGCCGCGTAGAACCAGGCGATCGACTGGTACGCCCCGACGTGCCCCGGACCGTCCCGCCACAGCGCCTCGATTTCCCGCTGGCCGAACTCCGTGCCGCCGGAGGAGCTGGCGGTGACGACACCCATCTCGTACTCCGGCAGGGCAGCCGGGTCGAGCGCGGCGTCGTCGAGCGCCTGCGCCGCCGCAGCCAGCCCGAAGTGGGTCCACCGGTCGGTCTGCGGCACGAGCCGGCCAGGCACGTGCTCGTGCGCCGCGAACCCGGCCACGGTGCCAGCAACTCGTGTCGGGTAGGCGGACGCGTCGAAGAGGGTGATTCCGGCCAGTGCCGAACGCCCGGCCAGCACCGACGACCAGTGGTTGGCCACCGTGCGGCCGGTCGGCGCTAGAACACCCAGCCCTGTGACCACGGCGGTACTCATGACCGCTCCGCGGTCAGCACCATCGCGGTCTGGAAGCCGCCGAAACCACTGCCCACGCTGAGTACAGTCCGTAGCCGCGCCTCGCGGGCCACCAGCGGGGTGTAGTCCAGGTCGCACTCGGGATCGGCATGGTGGAGGTTGGCCGTCGGGGGCACGACCTGGTGGCGCAGCGCGAGCGCACACGCCGCGATCTCGATCGAGCCGATAGCGCCCAGTGAATGCCCGACCATCGACTTGATGGAACTGACCGGCACCTCGTACGCCCGACCGCCCAGGCTGCGCTTGAACGCGGCTGTCTCGTGCCGGTCGTTCTGCTTGGTCCCGGAGCCGTGTGCGTTGATGTGGTCCACATCGCCGGGCGCCCGGCCGGCCTGCCGCAGCGCCGCGTCGATGGCCTCGGCCATCTCTCGGCCGTCGGGCCTCAGCCCGGTCATGTGGAAGGCATTGCTCCGGCTGGCGAACCCGGCCACCTCGGCATAGGGCTCCGCACCCCGGCGGCGGGCATGCTCGTACTCCTCCAGCACGAACATCGCCGCGCCCTCGCCGAGCACGAAGCCGTCCCGGTAGCGGTCGAACGGGCGGGACGCGCTGTCCGGCTCGTCGTTCCTCGCCGACGTCGCCTTGATCGCGTCGAAGCAGGCGACAGTAATCGGTGAGATCGGTGCGTCGGTCGCACCGGCCAGGGCGACGTCCGCCGTCCCCTCCCTGATCACCTCCACCGCGTGGCCCACCGCGTCCAGGCCGGAGGTGCAGCCGGTGGAGATCAGCGCGACCGGCCCCTCCGCACCCACAGTCCAGGCCACCTCGCTGACGATGGTGCTCGGGACCATGTAGCCGTAGAGGTGCGGCACGCCGTACGTGTGGTCGACGAGCCACTGACGACCGCCGTCGCTGAGCACGACGTACTCCTCTTCCAGGCCGGTCGTGCAGCCGACGGCGCTGCCTACGCTCACCGTGGTGCGGTCCGGCGGCAGCGCCTCGAACGTGAGCCCGCTGTCGGTCACCGCCTCGCGCGCGCCGACGACTGCCATCTGCGCGGCACGGTCCATCCGGCGGACCTCCTGCGGACTGAGCCCCTCGAGCAGCGGATCGAAGTCGCACTCGGCGGCGATCCGGGATCGGAAGCCGGTCGCGTCGAACAGGGAGATCTGCCGGGTGGCCGTACGCCCGGCGGAGATCAGGTCCCAGAATGCCTTGCGTCCGATCCCGCCCGGCGCGACCACGCCGATGCCGGTGATCACGATACGGCGGCGGCTCACGCCTGATCACCCACCACGATCTGGCTTTCCGCCCGGTGTGGCGGTTCCTCGGTGTCGACGTGCCCCAGGTCCGGTCGGGGCGCCAGCGGGCCGAGGTGATAGACAGCCCGTACGAGCGCCCCGCCCCGGTTCTCCGCCCGGTGCCGGGCACCGATCGGCACCAGTACGGCGTGATCCGGCCCGACTTCGACGGTGTGCCCGTCGATCGTCATCGTCAGGACACCGGCGACGACGTAGAGGTACTCCTCCGAGTACGGGTGGTAGTGCTCGCTGACGTACTCGCCCGGCGCCAAGGTCAGGCTGCCCATGAACCCCGCCGTCGCCCCCACCGTTCGTGGGCTCAGCAGGACCCGGATGTCGCCGCCCCGGCGGCGGTTGGCCGGCACCGCGGCACGGGCGACTGTCGACGGATGCTTCTCGGCCACCGCGCGCTCCTCAGTTCGAAGACGGCCGCCGATCCGGCGCACCCGGGCCGGCGGAACTGTCACGGGAAGGCTGCCAGCGGGCGGCAGAGGCGGCGTCGAGGAGTGCTGGTGGTTCTGCCCACGGCCGGGATCGCGCGCCTGGCGAGCGGTGGCAGTTGGGCTGTCCGACGTGCTGCACACGGGACAGCTGAACTGCCACCGCTCCCGACTGCCGGGGTAGCCGGTGGAGGGTGGTCGCTCAGTGGGTGAGGACGACCGTGGAGATGCTGCGGGCGCCGACGTTGACGCTGACCTGGCCGCCGTTCACGCCGACCGACTGACTGGCCGCGTTGGCGTTCTGCGAGGTCAGGTAGTGCTCGGCCCGGGTGACGTTCTGCGGCACCTGGATCACCGCGTTGTTGACCGCGCTGGTCGAGCGGTTCAGGATCACCAGCGTGGTCTTGCCGCCGCCGGTGTAGGCGGTCACCTCCAGCGGATTGGCCTTGGTGCTCTTGGTCAGGGCGACCCGCTGGTAGCCGGGGCGGACGTACTTGGCGTACTGCGAGAAGGCGTATCCGCGCTTGAGGGGTGCTCCGGCCGTGGTGCCGAAGGCGGCCTCGCCGTCACCGATGAACGAGTAGTACCGCTTGCCGTACCACCAGATGTAGGCGGTCCAGTTCGACTCCATCGACCGGTGCACCGTCCGCATGATGTCGTCGAGCGTCTCGTTCCAGACCGCGAGGTTGGCGGGGTTGCCCCAGATGTTGGAGCCGTTCCCGTCGGCCGCGTGCAGGTTCCACTCGGTCATCCACACCGGCTTGTTGTGCTGGTCGGCCAGGGGATACGAGCGCAGCCGGCCGGAGGCTTCGGTGCCGTACAGGTGGCCGCCGATGTAGCCGATGTTGTTGCGGGCGGTGGCGTCGTTGAGAGTCGGGTCGGTGTACGTGTAGTTCAGGTTCACCGCCTCGGCGACCATCAGTCTGGTGTTCTGCACCCGGGTGCCGTGGTCGCGGACGAAGTTGCGCAGCTCGGTGCCGCTCCAGTCCATCGAGTCGTAGTCCGGGTGCCAGTCCGGCTCGTTCTGCACGGAGGTGACGTCGATGGTCACGCCCTGGTTGCGCATGTACTGCACGTAGCTGTTGAGGTGGTTGGCGTAGTCGGCGTAGCGGTCGGTGCGCAGCTTGCCGCCGTTGATCCGGCTGTTGTTCGTCTTCCACTCCGCCGGCGCGGTCCACGGCGAGGCGAGGATCTTCACGTTCGATCCGGCGGACTTCGCCGTACGCAGGGCGTTGACCTGGCTCGACCACTCGCTGGAGACCGGCGAGATGCCGGTACGCACGATCGACAGGCCGAGCTGGTTGGCGCCCAGGCCGACCAGGGTCTGGGTGTCGGAGGTCGACCAGGTGCCGCCCCAGATCGGGGTGGCCGCGCCGAATCCGTCGACCGTCTGGTACCGGGTGGTGCTGTTGACCGTGATGTCCGCCGGGCCGGTCGGCGGTGGGGTGGTCGGCGGTGGGGTGGTCGGCGGCGGCGGTGTGGTGGGGGTGGTGCTGCCGGTGCAGGTCACGCCGTTGAGCGTGAAGCTGGTCGGGTCGGGATTGCTGCCCGACCAGGTTCCGTTGAAGCCGAACGACGTCGACCCGTTGGTCGGGATGGTGCCGTTGTAGCCGACGTTGCGGGCCGTGACGGCCGCGCCGCTCTGACTCACCGTGGCGTTCCAGGCCTCCGCGACACGCTGGCCGGCGCCGTAGTTCCAGTTGAGCGTCCAACTGGTGACCGGGTCACCGAGGTTGGTGATCGTCACGTTGGCGCCGAAGCCGCCCTGCCACTGTGACGACACCGCGTAGGTGACCGAGCAGCCGGCCGCTGCCGCGCCGGCCGGCAACGCCACGGCGACGGCGGCCGATGCCAGGAGCACGGCACCGGTCGTCACCCGAGCGGCGTTGACCCTGAATCTGTCCTTGACGTGTCTCATCGCTGCCGTGCCCTTCGTGAGTGAACGTTCACCTGCTGGCTCGATCCCGACGCCGCGCTGCGTCGGTCCCGGGTGCGCTCCCTGGTGGACGATTCGGCCACAGCCCGTGTTTCGGACTTGGGTCGGAGAGGTGATCTGCATCGACCATAGTTGATGAGATGGGAGCGCTCCCGTAATGTACCGGACGCAGCTGTTAACGTTAACCTGCATCGACCTTCGACAATGCGATGCGGTCATGTCAGCCGGGAGGTTGCGTTATGCCAAGATCCAGACGAACCAATATGTACCTGGCATCGGTCGGGGTCGCGCTGCTGGCCTCCTCGGCGGCCATCGTGGCCCTGCCGGCCAGTGCCGCGGCTGCCGGCTGTTCGGTGAAGTACGAGGTGCCGTCGCAGTGGCAGGACGGCTTCGGCGCCAACGTCACGATCACCAACCTCGGCGACCCGGTGACCAGCTGGACCCTGACCTGGTCCTTCGGTGCCGGGCAGAGGGTCACCCAGTTCTGGAACACCGAGCTGACCCAGAGCGGGGCGGCGGTAACCGCCCGCAACGTCAGCTACAACGGCACCATTGCCACCAACGGCACTACCTCGTTCGGCTTCAACGGGTCCTGGAGCGGCAGCAACCCGGTGCCGACCAGCTTCGCCCTCAACGGGGTGACCTGCACCGGCGGCACCACCCCCACCACTCCGCCACCCGGCACCACCCCGCCACCCGGCACCACTCCGCCGCCGACCACCCCGCCCCCGACGACTCCGCCGCCGACGGGCACCTGCAACCTGCCGTCGTCGTACCGGTGGTCGTCGACCGGCGCGCTCGCGCAGCCTCGGGCGGGTTGGGTGTCGTTGAAGGACTTCACGCACGCCCCGTACAACGGTCAGCACCTGGTGTACGCCACCACCCACGACACGGGTACGACCTGGGGTTCGATGAACTTCGGCCTGTTCTCCAACTGGAACCAGATGGGTTCGGCCAGTCAGAACCAGATGCCGTTCGCGGCGGTGGCGCCGTCGTTGTTCTACTTCGCGCCGCGCAACATCTGGGTGCTTGCGTATCAGTGGGGTGGGCCGGCGTTCTCGTATCGGACGTCGACGAACCCGGCGAATGTGAACAGTTGGTCGGCGCATCAGACGTTGTTCACGGGCAGCATCTCGAACTCGGGTACCGGGCCGATCGATCAGGCGTTGATCGGTGATGACCAGAACATGT
>NZ_RQIV01000014.1:0-108726 GCF_003977705.1 Verrucosispora sp. FIM060022 | reverse complement strand
GGGTGGCCATCACCGTCACCCCGCCGACCAGGGCGGCGGAGCACTCGCCCCGACGCAGAGCGCTGACCGCCAGATGCAGGGCGACCAGCGACGACGAGCAGGCGGTGTCGACGGTCAGGGTCGGGCCCTCCAGCCCGAACACGTACGCCAGGCGACCCGACGCGATGCTGCCCGCGCTGCCGCTGAACAGGTAGCCCTCGGCCTCGCCGGGCAGCCGCGGCCGGGCACCGTAGTCGTGGTACATGCTGCCGAGGAAGACGCCGGTGTCGGTGCCACGCAGCGACTCCGGGTCGATGCCGGCGTTCTCGGCGGTTTCCCATGCCACTTCCAGCAGCAACCGCTGCTGTGGGTCGATGGCTTCGGCCTCGCGCGGCGAGATGCCGAAGAAGTCCGCGTCGAACTGGTCGGCGTCGTACAGGAAGCCGCCTTCACCCGCGTACGACTTGCCCACCGCTTCGGGGTCCGGGTCGACCAGGTCGGCCGGCCAGCCCCGGTTCTCCGGGAACGGACCGACCGCGTCGCGCTCGGCCAGCACCAGATCCCACAGCTCGTCCGGTGAGGTGACGCCGCCCGGGTAGCGGCAGCCCATGCCGACCACCGCGATCGGCTCCCGATCCTGGTCCTCGGCGGCCCGCAGCCGGGCCCGCAGGTCCTGTGAGTCGGCGATGGCGCGCTTGAGGTAGTCGCGCAACTTCTGCTCGTCGGCCACGGTCGTCTCCCGCTCAGTCGAGGTCGTCGATCAGCGCGAACAGCGCTTCGTCACTGGCTGTGTCAAGGTCAACGGTGGCTGGGGAATCGGGGGCCGCCAGGGTGAGCAGCTGCCGCAGCCGGTCGGCGATCGTGCCGTCGCCGGGTCCGCCGTCGCGCAGGAGTGCCTCCAGCCGGTCGAGTTCGGCGTGCACGCCGTCGTCGGGTGGGCTGTCGGCCATCAGGTCGTCCAGGTAGCCGACCAACGCGGCCGGGGTCGGGTGGTCGAACGCCAGCGTCGCGGGCAGCCGGTGCCCGGTCGCCGTACCGAGCCGGTTACGCAGCTCGACCGCGGTGAGCGAGTCGAACCCGAGGTCGGTCAGGGCGCGGTCCAGGTCGATGCCGTCCGGGTCGCTGCGGCCGAGCACGCCGGCGACCTGCGCCCGTACCAGACCGGTGAGCAGGTCGCGTCGTTGTTCCGGTGAGCGGCCGGCCAGTTGTGCGGCGAGGGCGGGCCGGTCGGCGGCGACGTCCGCGGAGGCCGCCGGCAGGGCGGGCACGGCCAGGTCGCGCAGCACGGCCGGCGGGTCGGTGAGGCGGCGGACGTCGAAGCGGGTGACGGCGAACGCCGGTCCGCCGTCGGTGAGTGCGGCGTCGAACAGTCGCATCGCTTCCTCGTCGGCAAGTGGCCGCAGTCCCAGCCGGGCCACCCGCTGCCGGTCGGTGTCGGACAGGTGCCCGGACAGGGCGCTGTTCTGTGCCCACAGGCCCCAGCCGAGGGAGACGGCGGGCAGTCCGGCCGCGCGGCGGTGCTGTGCCAGCGCGTCGAGGAAGGCGTTGGCGGCGGCGTAGTTGCCCTGTCCGGCGGTGCCGAGGGTGCCGGCCACCGAGGAGTACAGCAGGAACAGTGCCGGGGGCCGGTCGGCGGTCAGCTCGTGCAGGTGCCAGGCGGCGTCCACCTTGGGTGCCAGCACATGGTCGAGGTCGTCGCCGGTGAGCGCGGTGATGGTGCGGTCACGGGTGGTGCCGGCGACGTGGGCGACGGCGGCGGGTGGCCGGTCGAGTCCGTCGAGCACGGCGGCGAGGGCGGCACGGTCGCTGACGTCGCAGGCGAGGGTGCGTACGGCAGCGCCGAGGCCGGTCAGTTCTTCGGCGAGCCGGTCGGCGTCGGGGGCGGCTGGTCCGCGGCGGCTGAGCAGCACCAGGTCGGTGGCGCCGTACGCGGTGACCAGGTGTCGGGCCAGGACCGCGCCCAGCGTGCCGGTGGCCCCGGTGACGAGCACCGGTCCGCCGGACAGGTCCGGCCGGGCTTCGGTGCCGGCCCGGGTGACCGGGGCCAGGCGGGGTGCCAGCAGCTGACCGGCCCGGATCGCCGTCTGCGGTTCGGTGGTGGCGGCGACGGCGGCGAGGGCCGCCCAGGAGGGGTCGGTGGCGTCCACGTCGACCAGCCGGAAGCGGCCCGGCTGTTCGGCCTGAGCGGACCGGACGAGGCCCCACACCGCGGCCTGGACCGGGTCGGGGTCGGCGTCGGTGGTGGTCGCGACCGCATGCCGGGTCACCAGCACCAGTTCCGCGCGGGTGTCGTCGGCCAGCCAGCGGCGCAGCAGGTCGAGGGTGGCGGTCAGGCTCTGTCGTACCCTTTGCGGTGGGGTGGCGGCAGGGTCGCCGTCCGGGGCGGCCACGAACACCGCAGCGGTGGCGGGCAGGTCGCCGACCGTGGCGTACGTGGGAAGCCCGGTGGCATCCGGCAGGCCGAGCGTCGCCGCGTCCACCGTCGCGCCGTTCGGGGCGGGCACCGGACGCCAGGTGAGCCGGTGCAGCCCGTCCGGGACAGCGGCCGGGCCGGCGGCGCGGGGCAGCAACCGCAGCCGCTCCACGGTCAGTACCGGACCGCCGGCCGGGTCGGTGGCGCTCAGCGACACCACCGTGCCGTCCTCGCCGGTTTCGTGGACGGTGAGGGTGACCCGCAGCGTGGACGCGCCGCTGGCGTGCAGGCGTACCCCGGTGAACGCGAACGGCAGCACCTCGGCGCCCACCTCGTCCGGTGCCGCGGCCACCAGGGGCAGCAGCGGGTGCAGCGCGGCGTCGAGCAGCGCGGGGTGCAGGGCGTAGCCGGCGGCCTCGGGCAGTTGGTCCTCGGCGAGGGTGACCTCGACGTACCGTTCGCCGGGGCGGCGCCACAGCCGGGTCATCCGGCGGAACGCCGGTCCGTAGTGGTAGCCGAGGCCGGCGAGCCGGTCGTAGACGTCGTCGAGCGCGACCGGTTCGGCGTCCTGCGGTGGCCACGGGCCGGACGGTGGGGCGGGCGTCGGTGCGGGGGTGAGCAGGCCGTCGGCGTGCCGGGTCCACGGGTGCCCGGCGGCGGCGCCGGCGGGGCGGGCGTACACGGCGACCGTGCGGCTGCCGTCGTCGGCCGGGGCGTCGGCCACCACCTGCACGGCGACCGGTTCGCGTCCGTCGAACGGCAGCGGGGTGCTCAGGGTCAGCTCGGCCAGCTGGTGGCAGGCGACCTGCGCGCCGGCCCGCAGCACCAGGTCGGTCAGGGCGCTGCCGGGCACCAGCGGGACGTCGCCGGGGCGGTGCTCGGCCAGCCAGGCGCCGCCGGCCGCATCGAGTCGACCGGTCAGCACGGCGGTGTCCGAGCCGGCCACATCGACGGCCGCGCCGAGCAGCGGGTGGGCGGTGTCGTGCTGTCCGGCTGCGGCCGGGCCGGCGGCACGGGCGTCCAGCCAGTAGCGGCGGCGCCGGAACCGGTAGGTGGGCAGCGGCACCGGGCGGGTGCCGGGGTGCACCCGTTCCCAGTCCACCGGCACGCCCCGTCCGTGCAGCAGGGCCAGCGCGGTGAGCACGGTCTCCGGCTCGTCGCGGCCGGCACGCAGCATCGGGACGACGAGGCCGGGCGGGTCGCCCAGCGTGGCTGCGGCCAGTCCGGTCAGCACGGCGTCGGGGCCGATCTCGACCAGGTCGGTGACGCCCGTACGGTGCAGGGTGCGGACCGCGTCGGCGAATCGCACCGGCCGCCGCACGTGCCGTACCCAGTAGTCGGCGCTGCCCAGTTCGCTGGCGGTAGCCGGGTCGCCGGTGGTGTCGGAGACGACGGTGAGCACGGGTTCGCGGAAGGTGAGTCCGTCGATCGCCCGGCGGAACTCGTCGAGCACACCGTCCATGTGGTGTGAGTGGAAGGCGTGGCTGACCGGCAACGCGGTGGCCCGCCGGCCGCGGGATCGCCAGTGTTCGACGGTGTCCTGGGCGGCGGCGCGGTCCCCGGCGACGACTGTGGATCGGGGGGCGTTGACTGCGGCCACGGTCAGGTCGGTGCGGCCGGCCAGCCAGTCGCGGACCTCGTCTTCGGTGGCGTCCAGCGCGATCATCGCGCCGTCGTCGCGGGCGGCCTGCATGGCGTGGCCGCGGGCGGCGATCAGCCGGGCGGCGTCGGCCAGGTCGAACACGCCGGCGACGTGCGCGGCGGTGATCCCGCCGACAGAGTGGCCGAGGACGGTGTCGGGTCGTACCCCGCAGGCCTCCACATGCCGGTAGAGGGCGACCTCGGTGGCGAACAGCGCGGCCTGGGTGAACACGGTCTGGCCGAGCAGGGCTGCGTCGGCGCTGTCCGGGTCGGCGAACAGGATGTCGCGCAGTGGCTGGTCGAGGTGCCCGTCGAGGTGGGCGCACACGTCGTCGAGGGCGCGGCGGTACGGTGCCGACCGGTCGTACAGGGTGCGGCCCATGCCGATGCGTTGGCTGCCCTGCCCGGTGAACAGGAACGCGAGCCGGCCGCGCGGACCGGCCGGGCCGTGTGTCAGGCCGGGTGCGGATCCGCCGGTGGCCAGGGCTGCGAGGGCAGCGGCGCGGGTGTCCGGGTCGGTGCCGGTGACCACGGCCCAGCGGTGCAGGACGGTGCGGCGGGTCAGGGCAACCGCGACGCTGGTCGGGTCCGGGCGTTGAGGGCCGGTGACCAGGTCGTGCAGCGCGCGGGCCTGGTCGCTCAGGGCGGCGGGGTTGTGCCCGGACACCACCCAGGCGACCGGGCTGCCCGCTTCGGTGCCGGCGGCCGGCTCGATGTCGGCGGCCGGGGCTTGTTCGAGGATGACGTGGGCGTTGGTGCCGCTGATTCCGAAGGACGACACCGCGGCGCGGCGGGGGCGGCCGGTGTCGGGCCAGTCCTGCCGGGACGACAGCAGCTGCACCGCACCGGAATCCCAGTTCACCATCGGCGACGGCACTTCACAGTGCAGTGAGCGGGGTGCCACTCCTGCCCGTATCGCCTGCACCATCTTGATCACACCACCCACACCCGCAGCCGCCTGGGCATGACCGATGTTCGACTTCAACGACCCCAACAACACCGGCACACCACCGGTACGGGACCCGTACGTCGCCAACACCGCCTGCGCCTCGATCGGGTCACCCAACGACGTACCGGTGCCATGGGCCTCCACCACGTCCACATCGGATGCCGACAGGCCGGCGGTGCCCAACGCGGTACGGATCACCCGCTCCTGGGCGGGGCCGTTGGGGGCGGTCATGCCGTTGGAGGCGCCGTCGGAGTTGACTGCGCTGCCGGATACCACGGCGAGGATCTGGTGGCCCTTGGCCCGGGCCACCGACAGGCGTTCGAGCAGCAGCAGGCCGGCGCCTTCGGACCAGCCGGTGCCGGTGGCGTCGGCGGCGAACGACCGGCACCGGCCGTCGGTTGCCAGGGCGCGTTGGCGGGAGAACTCGACGAATGCCGTGGGCGACGCCATCACCGTGACCCCGCCGACCAGGGCGGCGGAGCATTCCCCGCGGCGTAGGGCGGTGGCGGCCAGGTGCAGGGCGACCAGGGAGGACGAGCAGGCGGTGTCGACGGTCAGGGTCGGACCGTTGAGGCCGTACACGTAGGCGAGGCGGCCGGAGACGGCGCTGGCGGTGTTGCCGACGAGCAGGTAGCCCTCCAGGTCGGCCGGTGGGCGGGCGGCCCGGGCGGCGTAGTCGTGGTACATGACGCCGCAGAAGACACCTGTGTCACTACCCCGCAACGACCGTGGGTCGATCCCCGCCTGCTCGAACGTCTCCCACGCCACCTCCAACAACAACCGCTGCTGCGGATCAGTCGCCAACGCCTCCCGCGGCGACATCCCGAAGAACTCCGCATCAAACAGATCCGCGTCATACAGGAACCCACCCTCACCCGCATACGACTTACCCACCGCCTCCGGATCCGGATCCACCAGATCAGCAGGCCAACCCCGGTTCTCCGGGAACAGGCCGACAGCATCCCGCTCCCCCACCACCAGGTCCCACAACTCCTCCGGTGACGTGACACCCCCCGGGAAACGACACCCCATCCCGACGATCACCACCGGATCCTCATCAGCCACCACGACCGGAGCCACGGTCTGCTCGGCGGCGGGACCGTTGACCGTTGCGACCAGATATTCGGCGATTGCGGCCGGGGTCGGGTGGTCGAACACCAGCGTCGCCGGCAGCGGCAGGCCGGTGAGGGCGGTGAGGCGGTTGCGCAGGTCGACTCCGGTCAGCGAGTCGAAGCCGGCGTCGCGGAACGGCACCTCCGGCATCACACCGGCCGGGCTGTCGTGGCCGAGCACCGCGGCGGCGGCGGTCCGGACGGTGTCCAGCGCGTACGCATGCCGTTGCGATTCGTCGAGCCTGGCGGCGTGCGCCGCCCAGTCGCCGCTCGGGGGCGCGGCGATCCGGCGCGGGCGGGCCGGTGCCAGCGCGCGCAGGGGTGCCGGCAGCGGGTCGTCGGTGCGCAGCCGGGCCGGTTCCAGGGCCACCGGCACGAGGACCGGTTCGGGTGAGCGCAGTGCCCGGTCGAACAGGGCGAGGCCGTGCGCGGGGGTCAGCGGTTCGATGCCGAGCCGGGCCCAGCGGGCGATGTCGGTGTCCCGCAGCGCCGCGCCCATCCCGGTGGTGGTGTCCCACAGGCCCCAGGCCAGTGAGGTGGCGGGCAGCCCGGCGGCGTGCCGGTGCGCGGCCAGGGCGTCGAGGGCGCAGTTGGCTGCCGCGTACCCGGCCTGCCCGGCCGTGCCCAGCACCCCGGCGATCGAGGAGAACAGCACGAACGCGGTCAGCGGTTGGTCGGCCGTCAGGTCGTGCAGGTGCTGGGCAGCGTCCACCTTGACTCGCCACACCCGGTCCAGTTGCTCGTCGGTGAGGGTGGCCACGGTGGCGTCGTCGACCACTCCGGCGGCGTGCACGATCGCGGTCAGCGGGTGCGCGGCCGGGATGGCGGCCAGCACGGCGGCGACGACGTCGCGGTCGGTGACGTCGGCGGCCACCACGCGGACCTCGGCACCGGTCTCGCGCAGCGTGGCGGTGGCCGCGGCGGCGTCCGGGGCGTCCGGGCCGCGTCGGCTGACCAGGACGAGGTGACGCACCCCGTACGTGGTGACCAGGTGCTCGGCGATCAGCCGGCCCAGCCCGCCGGTGCCGCCGGTGATCAGGACCGTGCCGGCGGGGTCGATCACCGGTGCGTCCCCGGCGGCGGGCGCCGGGCCGAGGCGGGGTGCCAGCAGTGTGCCGCCGCGCACGGCGACCTGCGGTTCGCCGGTGGCGACCGCGGCGGCCACCGCCTCCGGGCCGGCACCGTCGCCGAGGTCGACCAGGGTGACGTCCGGATGTTCGGCCTGGACGCTGCGCAGCAGGCCCCAGACGGCCGCGCCGGCCGGATCGGGGGCGGGGTCGCCGGGGGTACTGACCGCGTGGCGGGTCACCACGGTGAGTGGGCCGGTGAGCCGTTCGCGTACCGCGTGCAGGGCGGTGCGGACGGCGGTCAGCGGGTCGTCACCGTCCAGGGTGAGCACCTCGCGGGGATCGGCCGGGCGGGACGGGGCGGGCAGCGGCTGCCAGCCGAGTGTCCAGAGCCCGCCGGTGCCGCCGGTGGCGGCGGCCAGGTCGCGGATGTCCACCTCGCGCAGGGTGAGCCCCTCGATCCGGCCGGCCGGGCGGCCGGTGGCGTCGGTGAGGGTGACGGTCACCGTGTCGGGGCCAGCCGGGGTGATCCGGGCCCGCAGGGCGTGGCCGGGTGTGCCGGTCAGATCGGCGCCGGTGACGGTGAAGGGCAGCCGGATGCGGCCCGGGGCGGTGCGGGATGCGGCCTGCAGCACGACCGGGTGCAGGGCGGCGTCGAGCAACGCCGGGTGGATGCGGTAGCGGGCGGGGTCGGCGTCGCTGGGCAGTTCCAGGTCGGCGCAGACCTCGTCGCCGACCCGCCACAACCGGCGGACCGCGGTGAAGTCGCCGCGATAGTCGTAGCCGGCCTCGGCGAGCCGGGGGTAGAGGTCAGCGATGGGCTCCTCGACCGCACCCGGCGGCGGCCACGGCGCGTCCACCGGCCCGGTGTCGGCGGCGGTGCTCGGGACGAGTCGGCCGGTGACGCAGCGTCGCCAGTCCTGCGGGGCCGCGCCGCTGTCGGCCCGGGCGTGCACGGTGAAGCGGCGACCGCCGTCGGGGTCCGGCTCGTCCACGCTGACCTGGACCTGCAGGGTGCCCTGGGCGGGGACGGCGAGCGGGGCGGCCAGGGTCAGCTCGTCCACCCGGGTCGCGTCGACCCGTTCGCCGGCCACCCGGGCCATCTCCAGCAACGCGGTGGCGGGCACCAGCGCGGCGCCGTTGATCACGTGGTCGGCCAGCCACGGCAGGTCCGACCGGGACAGTTCCCCGGCGAGGACCAGGCCGGCCCGGTCGGCCAGGTCCACCGTGGTGTGCAGCAGCGGGTGTGCGGCCGGGTCGGCCGAGGTGCGTGGGGCAAGCCAGTAGCGGTCCAGGTGGAACGGGTACGTGGGCAGTTCCGCCGGCGGTGATCCGACGCCGATCGAGGCGGGGTCGAGCGGGGCGCCCGCGGTGTGTGCGGCGGCCACGGCCAGGATGGCGGTCTCCGGTTCCGGGCGGCCGGCGCGACCGGTGGAGATCACGGTGGCGTTGGCGTCGCCCAGCGTCTCCAGGATCGCCGGGACCAGCGCGGCGTCCGGTCCCACCTCGACGAAGACGGTGGCTCCGAGGGTGCGCAGGCTGGTCACCGCGTCGGCGAACCGGACCGTCCCGCGCAGCTGGCCGGTCCAGTAGGCGGGGTCGGCCAGCCGGTCGCCGGGCAGCCGGTCCCCGGTCGCGGTGGAGACGAACGGCACCTGCGGGTCGGTGACCTCGCGGGCTGCGGCCACCTCGGCGAACTCGGTGAGGATCTCGTCCATGTGGGCGCTGTGGAAGGCATGGCTGACGCGCAGCCGCCGGGTGCGCCGGCCCTTGACGGCCCAGTGTGCGGCCGCTTCCACGATCGGGTCGGGGTCACCGGAGAGCACCACCGACATCGGTCCGTTGACCGCGGCCAGGCTCAGTTGCGGGTACGCGGCCAGTGTGGCCTGCACCTCCTGTTCGCTGGCCTGCACCGCCAGCATCGCCCCGCCGGAGCGGGCCCGGTCCATCAGCCGGCCTCGGGCGGCGACCAGGGCGGCCGCCTCGGGCAGGGTCAGTGCCCCGGCCACGTGCGCGGCGGCCACCTCGCCGACCGAGTGACCGGCGACCAGATCCGGTCGCAGGCCGTGGTGGGCCAGCAACCGGGCCAGGGCGACCTCGACGGCGAACAGCGCCGGCTGGGCGCACCGGGTGCGGTGCACGTCCTCGGCGCTGAGCACGTCGGCCAACGCGCGGTCCAGGTGCGGGTCCAGGGCGGCGGCCACCTCGTGCAGCGCGGCGGCGAAGACGGGGAAGGCGTCGGCCAGCTCGGCGCCCATCCCGGGCCGTTGGGCGCCCTGGCCGGCGAAGACGAACGCGACACGGGCGGGCCTGTCGGCGAGGCCACGGACCACCCGGGCGTCGTCCGTGCCGGTGGCCAGGCTGGTCAGGCCGGCGAGCAGGTCGGCGTGGGTGCGGGCGACGACCGCGGCGCGGTGGGGGAACCGGGTCCGGCCGGCCAGCGTCCGGGCCACGGCGGCGGGGTGGGGGGCGTCGCCGGCGGTCAGTGCGGCGTGCAGCCGGCCGGCCTGCCGGACGACAGCGTCCGGGTCGCGGGCGCTGATCAGCCAGGGTACGGGCACCTCGGCGGGTGGTTGCGGGTCCGGGTCGCCGGGTGCCTGTTCCAGGATCAGGTGGGCGTTGGTGCCGCTGATGCCGAACGAGGAGACGGCGGCCCGGCGGGTGGCGTCGGTCGGCCACGGGCGGGCCTCGGTGAGCAGGCGCAGCGGGCCGGCCGCCCAGTCGACCCGGGGGGTCGGCGCGTCCACGTGCAGGGTGCGTGGCAGGGTGCCGGAGCGCATGGCCTGCACCAGCTTGATGACGCCGGCGACCCCGGCGGCGGCCTGTGTGTGGCCGATGTTCGACTTCAGCGAGCCCAGCCACAGTGGACGCTCGCGGCCAGGCCCGTAGGCGGCGGCGAGCGCCTCGGCCTCGATCGGGTCGCCGAGGGCGGTGCCGGTGCCGTGTGCTTCGATGGCGTCGACGTCGTGCGGGGCCAGTGCGGCGTCGGCCAGTGCGGTGTGGATGACCTGGCGCTGGGCCAGGCCGCTGGGGGCGGTCAGTCCGTTGGAGGCGCCGTCGGAGTTGACTGCGGAGCCGCGGATGACGGCCAGCACGGGGCGTCCGGCGCGGCGGGCGTCGCTGAGTCGTTGCAGGACCAGCAGGCCGGCGCCCTCGGCCCAGGCGGTGCCGTCGGCTGCGGCGGCGAACGACTTGCATCGGGCGTCGGGGGCGAGGCCGCGTTGGCGGGAGAACTCCAGGAACATGCCGGGGGTGGCGAGCACGGTGACGCCGCCGGCCAGCGCGGTCGTGGACTCTCCGCTGCGCAGCGACCGGACGGCCAGGTGCAGGGCGACCAGCGAGGACGAGCAGGCGGTGTCCACGGTGAGCGCCGGGCCGGCCAGGCCGAGGTGGTAGGCGATGCGCCCGGACATCACGCTGGGTGTGGTGCCGGTGAGGATGTGTCCCTCGCCGGCGGTGCCGCCGTCGTGCATGCGGGGCCCGTAGTCGCCGCCGGTGCCGCCGACGAACACTCCGGTGCGGCTGCCGCGCAGGGTTTCCGGGTCGATGCCGGCGCGTTCCAGGGCTTCCCAGGCGGTGAGCAGCAGCAGCCGCTGTTGCGGGTCCATGGCCAGCGCCTCGCGGGGCGAGATGCCGAAGAAGGCGGGGTCGAACGCGGCGGCGTCGGGCAGGAAGCCGCCCTCGCGCACGTAGCTGGTGCCGGGGTGGTCGGGGTCGGGGTGGAACAGGGTGGCGGGCCAGCCACGGTCGGTGGGGAACGGTCCGACGGCGTCGCGTTCGTCGACGACCAGCTGCCACAGCGCGTCCGGGGTGTCGGCCCCGCCCGGGTAGCGGCAGGCCATGCCGACGATGGCGATCGGCTCGCCGGCGGCGGCCGTGGCGTCGGTGCCCGTGGCGGCGGGGGTGCGGCCGGCGAGGTGGGCGGCGAGGGCGTCCGGGGTGGGGTGGTCGAACAGCAGGCCGGTGGGAAGCGTGGTGCCGGTCGCGGCGGCCAACGCGTCGCGTAGTTCGACGGCCATCAGCGAGTCGACGCCGAGGTCGCGGAAGGTGGCCTGACGGTCGACCAGGTCGGGGTCGGGCACGCCGAGGACCGCCGCGACGTGCGCGGCCACCAGCGCCGACGTGTCGATCCGCGGCGTTTCGGTGGGCCCTGCCGTCGGGATGGGCACTGCCGTCGGGATGGGCGGTGCGGCCGGGGTGGGCGGTGCGGCCGGGGTGGGTGTGCGCGCGGGCGTGGCGGCCGGGCCGGTGCCGAAGTCCTGCCGCTGGAAGGCGTACGTGGGCAGCCGCGTCCGCCGTCCGACCGGCGGCGCCCAGACCGCCGGGTCGGTGTGGACACCGCGCACGTGCAGCCGGGCCAGGGCGGTGCGCGCCGACCGGTTCTCGTCGGTGCCGGCGCGCAGCAGCGGCACCGCGACGACGGTGCCGTCGTCGAGTCCGCAGCCGGAAACCAGGGCCGCGCAGACGCCGTCCGGGCCGGCCTCGATCATCGTGGGCGCGGCGTCGGCGGCGGCGCGGACGGCCGCGGCGAACAGCACGGGTTCGCGGACCTGGGCGACCCAGTGGTCCACGGTGGTCAGGGCGTCCGCGGCCAGGGCGCCGGTGCGGGTGGAGACCACCGGCAGGCGCGGCGGTCGCAGGGTGAGCCCGGCGACGACCTGGCGGAAGGCGGGCAGCATCGGTTCCATCAGCGGTGAGTGGAAGGCGTGGCTGACGGTGAGCCGCTTGACCCGGTGCCCGGCGGCGCGCAGGGCCTGGGCGGCCGCGTCGATCTCCGCGCCGGCGCCGGAGAGCACCGTGGCCCGCACACCGTTGACCGCGGCCACGGCCAGCCGGTCCGGGGCGGCGTCGACGAACGGGCGCAGTCCGTCCGGCGGGGCGTCCACGGCGATCATGGCGCCCCCGGCGGGCAGATCGCGCATCAGTGCGCCGCGGGCGGCGACCATGGTGCAGGCGTCGGGCAGCGACAACACCCCGGCGACATGGGCTGCGGCGATCTCACCGATGGAGTGGCCGAGCAGCCGGGCGGTGGTGACGCCCCAGGACTCGATCAGGCGGTACGCGGCGACCTCGACGGCGAACAGCGCGGGCTGGGCCAGGTCGGTGCCGTCGAGCCCGTCACCGGTGCCGATGATGTCGGCCAGCGGGCGGGGCAGCAGCGGGTCGAGGTGTGCGCAGACCTCGTCGAAGGCTGCGGCGTACGCGGGGAATGCGGTGCGCAGCCCGAGGCCCATCCCGATACGTTGCGCGCCCTGGCCGGTGAACAGCACTCCGACGCCGGGGTGGGTGGCGGTCTCGCCGGTGACCAGGTGGGCCGAGGGCGTGCCGTCGGCCAGGGCGGTGAGGGCGGCGGTCAGCTCGGTGTGGTCGTCGGCCCACACCGCGGCCCGGTGCCGGAAGGCGGTCCGGGAGGTGGCCAGCGCGTGCGCGAGGCCGGCCAGCGGGGTGGCGGGGTGGCGGCCGGTGTGCCCGAGCAACCGGGTGGCCTGCTCGCGCAGGGCCGGCGCGGTCCGGGCGGAGAGTGTGACCAGCGCGGGGCCGGCCGGCACGGGTTCGGTCGGGGTGGGCGCCGGCGACGGTGGTGGCTCGCCGATCACCACGTGGCAGTTGGTGCCGCCCATGCCGAAGCTGCTCACCCCGGCGATCAGCGGCCGGTCGGGGTGCGGCCACGGGCCGTGCGCGGTGGCGACCCGCAGCCGCAACTCGGACAGCGGGATGGCCGGGTGGGGTCGGGCGAAGTGCAGGCTGGGCGGCAGCATCCGGTGGCGGATGCTCAGCACGGCCTTGACCAGGCCGGCGATGCCGGCGGCGCCTTCGAGGTGGCCGATGTTGGTTTTCACCGAGCCCACCAGGAGCGGGTCGGCCGGGTCGCGGCCGGCGGCGAAGACGGCGCCGAGCGCGGCGGCCTCGATCGGGTCGCCGACGGGGGTGCCGGTGCCGTGCAGTTCCACGTACTGCACGTCGGCGGCGTCGATGCCGGCGGCGGTGTGCGCCCGGGTCAGCATCCGCTGCTGGGCGTCAGCGCTGGGCACGGTCAGGCCGGGGGTGGCGCCGTCGTTGTTGACCGCGCTGCCGTGCAGGACGGCGAGGACGTCGTCGCCGTCGGCGTGAGCCTGCGTCAGGGGTTTGAGGACCACGACGGCCGCGCCCTCGCCGCGGACGTAGCCGTTGGCGCGTTCGTCGAAGGTGTGGCAACGGCCGTCCGGGGACAGTCCTCCGAAACGTTGCGCGGTTTGCACGCCGTCGGCGAGCAGGTTGAGGTTGACCCCGGCCGCGATGGCCAGCGGGACGGTGCCGGCGCGGACGGCCTCGGCGGCCAGGTGCACGGCGACCAGTGACGACGACTGGGCGGTGTCGACGACCATGCTGGGGCCGCGCAGATCCAGCGCGTACGAGACGCGGTTGGCGATGAGCGCGCGGTGGGTGCCGGTGTTGGTGTGCCCGGTGACCGCGTCCGGTCCGGCGCGGTGGATCAGGCCGGCCCAGTCGTCGCGCAGTGCCCCCACGTAGACGGCGGTCGGTGTGCCGGCCAGGTCGGCGGGGACGATGCCCGCGTCCTCCAGGGCTTCCCAGACCAGTTCCAGGACGAGCCGCTGCTGGGGGTCGGTGGCTGCGGCCTCGCGCGGGGAGATGCCGAAGAAGCCGGCGTCGAAGTCGCCGGGCCGGTCCAGGAATCCGCCGCGCAGGGCGCCCGGGGTGTGCTCGTCGCCGGAGGGTCGGCGGTCGGCGGGTGCGTCGGTGACGGCGTCGCGGCCCTGGGCCAGCAGTTCCCAGAACGCCTCCGGGTCCGTCGCGCCGGGCAGGCGGCAGGAGAGTCCGACCACGGCCACCGCGGTGTCGCCGGCTGTGTCGGTGGTCGGGGCGTCGGCGTGCGTGTCGTGGGTCATCGCGTTCGGTTGCCCTTCGTCGCTTCCCCTGGGAACCGCAGTCGGCGGTCGATCCGTTTCTATCAATGGATCGGCGACGGAACGTCAGCGTCCAGTCACGCTCCAGTCGCTCGACTCTCTCGATGACCGTCGATGGGATGACGATTACCGCTGAGTGACTGCACAGTCACCCATGGCTTCTATGTTGTGCCCAACTACCGAAAGGCAGGTGTGTACGCATGACCTCCTCAGTGGACGACACCCATCTGGCCGACGACGCCCGAGAGGTGACCGCCCGGTACGTGAGCGCGATGAACTCCGGCGACGCGGAGACGGTGCTCAGCTTCTACACCGACGACGCGGTGACCATCTGGGAACCGGGCAAGCCGCTGCGCGGCCAGGAGCACGTCGACGCGGTCCGCGAGTTCGTCGCGTCCCGCCCGTCGATGCGCGCCGAGCTGCGCGAGTCGTACGTGGCCGGCGACGCCGCGCTGCTCGTGGTGGACTGGAGCATCGATCAGCCGGACGGCGCGGGCGGCACCACGCACCTGACCGGGACGGGGCTGGACGTCCTGCGCCGGGGTGCGGACGGCAAGTGGCGCTACGCGGTCGACAACGCCTTCGGCGACAGTGTCTGAGGTGGCCGCCGTGACCACCGAGTTCCCCGAGCTGGCCGAGGCGCACCTCGGCGGACTACTCGACCAGTTGGGCCTGGCCGTGCCCTACTCCCGGGCCAGCGGTGACACCCTCTACTTCGTCGACGACACCGGCGCCGAGGTGGCCGTCGACGACTTCGTCGGGGGGTACGGGTCGCTGATCTTCGGTCACCACCATCCGACCCTTACCCGGCTGCTGCACGATCTGCTGGAGCGCCGGGTCCCGGTGCACGCGCAGTTCTCCCGGCACCCGTACGCCAACGACCTGGCTGCCGCGCTGAACCGGGTGCTGCACCGCGAGTTCGGTATCGCGGAGCCCTACCGGGCGATCTTCGCCAACACCGGGGCCGAGGCGGCCGAGTGCGCGCTCAAGCACGCCGAGATGGAACGCGGTCAGCGGGTCGCCGCGCTGATCGCCGAGATCGACACGCACCTGGACGATGCCCGGGCGGCCGCGGCGGCCGGGGCCGGCCTGCCCGGCGACGCGGCCACCGCCCGACTGGGTGCGTTCACCGGCGTGGACGGGCTGATCGCCGCGGTCCGGCAGCACAACACGGCCCAGCTGGCTCGCGGACCGGTGTTCCTGACCCTGGAGAACTCCTTCCACGGCAAGCTCGCGGCCAGCGTGCAGCTCACCCACAATCCGGCCTACCGGTTGCCGTTCCGGACGCTTGCCGCACCGGCCCGGTTCGTGCCGGTGGACCGGCCGGGGGCGGTGGCCAAGGCGGTCGAGGCCGAGCGGGTCACGGTGTTCGACCTGGAGTCCGGCGACGGCGCTGTCCGGCTCGTCGAGCGGGACCTGCCGGTGATCGCCGCGTTCTTCGCCGAGCCGGTGCAGGGCGAGGGCGGCATCCGGCCGCTGGACGCGGCGCTGGCGGCCGAGATCCGCGAGGCCGCCGAGGCCGGCGGGTTCCCCGTGGTGGTGGACGAGATCCAGACCGGTGTGGGCCGCACCGGCACCTTCTTCGCCGGCGCACAGGCCGGGCTGCTCGGCGACTACGTGCTGCTGGCCAAGAGCATCGGCGGCGGGCTTGTGAAAAACGCCGTGCTGCTGGTGCGGGACAGCCGCTACCAGCCCGAGTTCGAGCTGGTGCACAGCTCCACGTTCGCCAAGGACGCGCTGTCGTGTCATATCGGACTGGCCGTCGTCGACCTGCTGGAGGCGGACGGTGGGCAGGCGTACCGGACCGTGCGGGAACGCGGCGACGCGTTGCGGGCGGCCCTGGACGGGGCGGCCGAGGCCAACGCGGACGTGGTGGCCGAGGTACGGGGTCGGGGCCTGATGCAGGGTCTGGAGTTCCGTGACCAGACCGACGCGCCGGCCGGGGTGGTGCGTGACTTCGCTCGCAACGGCCTCTTCGGCTACATGGTCGCGGGGCGGCTGCTGCGGGCGCACCGGATCCGGGTGTTCCCGACCGCCAGCGCGCCGCACACGCTGCGTTTCCAGCCGTCCCTCGCGGTGACCGACGAGGCGATTGCCCGCCTGGTGACCGGGCTGACCGACGTGTGCGCGCTGATCCGCGCCAACGACCCGACTTTGTTGACCGGCTGATCTCCTCCACATCAGCCGGGGTGGCGGCCGCCGATCATCGCGATCGGCGGCCGTCGTCGTGGGGCCCACCGGGCGGTGCCGACACGCGGAGAAGGCGCCCGTGGACGTTCTCGGAGGCTGTCGGTGAGTTTCGGTTCTGCGTGACGTCGGCCGTCAACACCGTGACGTCGGCCGTCCAGACCGTGACGTCGGCCTTCAAGACCTGGTCGTGGTCTTGAAGGCCGACGGTCGGGGGCGTCACGCGGCAGGCGTCGCTGTCCGCCTGTTGGTGTTCGGGTGCTTCGGCCGGGTCCCGGTGCGGCTGTGCGCCTTCCGGGGGCCGTGGGTCGGCAGGGTTGTCAGATGCTGTCCGTCGGGCCGGCGTCGGTGCTGGGTGGCCAGGTCGTCGTGGGGTGGAACGCGCCGTCGAAGAACAGCAGTCCGGCGCCGGAGCGGTGGCCGGAGCCGATGACCCTGCCCAGGAAGACCGAGTGGTCCCCGGCCTCGTACACGTCGGCCAACGCGCACTCGACCCAGGCCAGACTGTCGGTGAGCAGCGGCGCGCCGGTGAGTGCCCCGGGCATCCAGTCGCCCACCGCGAACTGTGCGCTGCCCAGCGGTCGGTCGCGGCTGGCGAAGTGCCGGGCGTACGGCTCGTGCCCGGCCCGGAGCACGGAGGCCGCGAAGTGGCCGGACCCGGTGATCGCCCGGTGCATCACCGCGTTCTTGCCGACGCAGCACAGCACCATGGGTGGTTCCAGCGACACCGAGCTGAAGGCGTTGGCGGTCATGCCGTGCAGGTGGTCGCCGCCGACGGTGAGAACCACGACGCCGGTGGCGAACTGAGACATCGTCGAGCGCATCTGGGCAGCGCCGACCAGGGATGCGTTGGTGGCCGTATCCATGTGCGGTCCTTCCCGCCGTGGTGACGCGGCCCACGTCCCGACCGACGGCGGGACGCAAGCCGCTGCGGCCTCAGGCGCCGAGGGTCTCGGTGTGCTCGGCCACCGGGCGGTCCACCGCCATAATCCACTTGCCGTCGGGTTCACGGACCAGCACGTCGGTGCAGCGGCCGGTGATCCGTTGCCGGGTGCCGTCGGCGGCGGTCACCTCCAGCTCGAAGCCGACGATGATGAGCGAGGTGTCGCCGGCCACGACGGAGTCGCGCACCACCGAGTGCAGTTTGGGGCCGGTGGCCAGCAGCTTGGTGATCGCCTCGGTGCGGGCCGCGCCGGTGAGTGGTTGGCCGGACAGGTTGGAGATCGCGTCCGAACGGTAGAGCAGGTCGAACAGGTCCCCTCGGCCGGAGTTGAACGCGGCCAGGAAGACCGCGTTCTGGGTCTCCGGGTCGTCGGTCAGTTCCAGGCTCAGGTTGCTCACGTCGGTCTGGGTCATCGTGTCCTCACTTCCGGGTGGGGATCGGTACGTTCGGCGCACCACAACACATTCAACGGCATCAATTCGAATCTTCGGTAATCAACCTCTCACGCAGCGTTCCATGCGGTTACCGAGCAGCCACGGGACGCTCGTCGACGACCTCCTGCGCTGCCGGGTGCGACACCCCGGACGCGCGGATCAGGTCCGCGGCGCGCTCACCGATCATCACGGCGTGGGCGTGGGTGTGACCACGCGGCGCCTCGGGGATCACCGACGCGTCGGCCACCCGCAGCCCGGTCACGCCGTGCACCCGCAGGTCGGCGTCGACCACGTCACCGAAGCGGCAACTGCCGACCGGGTGGAACACCGTCTGCGCCCGCTGCCGGACGTACTCGGCCACCGTGCCGTCGGCCGGCCACGGCACCACCGGCCCCTGGTGCAGGGTGCGCAGGGCCGCGGAGTCGAGGATCCGTTCGGCGAACCGGACGCCCGCCACGAAGGTCTGCAGGTCGGCGTCGTCGGTGAGGTAACCCGGGTCGATGCGCGGCGGGGTGTGCGGGTCGGCGCTGCCCAGGGTGAGCCGGCCCCGGCTGCGGGGGCGCAGCAGCACGACGCCGAGGGTGTAGCCGGGGATCGGGGTGCCGGTGTCGTCGAACGCCATCGGGGACCAGATCAGCTCCACGTCCGGTGCGCCCGCCGCGCCGTCGGCCCGCAGCAACGCCACCGCCTCGCCGATGTTGGAGGTCAGCGGGCCCATGCGATCGCGTTGGTAGCGTTCCCGGCCGTCCTGCAGGAAGCGGGTCGCGTCATCGGCCCGGACCGCCAGATCGAGGATCATGTGGTCGTGCAGGCCGCGCCCGACGGCGGGCAGCTCCACCTGTGGGCGCACCCCGGCCGCGTGCAGGTCGTCCGGGTCGCCGATGCCGGAGAGCAGCAGCAGGTGCGGCGAGCCGACCGTCCCGGCGCTGAGCACGACCTCGCGGCGGGCGGTGACGGTCCGGTCGGCCAGTCGTACGCCTGTGGCGCGGTGGCCGTCGTCGATCAGCACCCGGTGCGCCTGGGCGCCGGTGAGCACGGTCAGGTTGGGGCGGTGCAGGGCCGGCCGGAGGTACCCGTCCGCGCTGCTCCACCGGGCGCCGTCGCGCTGGGTGACCGGGGTCAGCGCGTACCCACGGTTGTCCGGACCGGCCAGCGCGCCGTCGACCGGCGCGAGCCCGACCTCGGCGCACGCCTGCAGGAAACGCAGGCTGCTGGCGTCCGGGTCTCGCTGGGGTGAGATCCACAACGGGCCGCCGGTGCCCAGCGCTCCCCTGTCCTCGGCGGGGCCCGCCCAGTGCTCGGCCCGGCGGAACCAGGGCCGGACCTGCTCCCACGACCAGGACGGCGGCCACGACGTGAAGTCCTCGGCGTGACCGGGCACCCACATCTGGAAGTTGGTCGCCGACGAGCCGCCCAGCACCCGGCCGCGCGGCCAGCGCACCTCCCGGCCGCCCAGGTGTGGCTGGGGCAGGGTGCCGAAGTCCCAGTCGAGCTCGGACCCGATCAGCTCCAGGGCGCCCAGCGGGACCCGGATGTCCGGATGGTCGTCGGGGCCGCCGGCTTCCAGCAGCGCCACGGTGACGGTCGGATCCTCGGACAGCCGGGCGGCCACCGCGCACCCGGCCGATCCCGCCCCCACCACCACGTAGTCGAATTCCACTGTTCCTCCTCGCGATGCGGTTGGCACGGGCGGGACCGGCCGGGATCCGGTCACCTGAACGCGTAGTGCGTCACCTGTTCGGCCGCCCGCAGTCCGGACTCGATCGCCCCTTCCACGTAGCCGCTCCACCCGCTGGCGATGTCGCTGGTGGCGAACGAGATCCGGCCCTGCGGGCGTTGGATCGCGTCGAGCAGCCCGGTCAGCTGGCCGGGCCGACGGAAGGACCACCCGCCGCGCGCGTACGGGTCGGCGCCCCAGTTCTGGCCCTTGACGGCCAGCACCCTCGCGTCCGGCACGACCAGCCGTACGGCCTGCTCGACCTGGGCCACGTTGTTGACGTTGAGCCGACGGTCGTTGCTGAACCCGACCATCAGCTGGCTGTCCGCGAACTGCTTGATCGGCACCAGGGTGTCCACCGGGTATCCGTCGGGGGTGTGCACGTAGGTGTTGCCGAGCGAGGTACGCAGCCGCAGCCACAGCTTCTGCGCGCCGGGTACACCGAAGGTCTCGCTGGAGGCGCGCCGCCGTTGCAGGCTGAGGCCCGGCGCGAAATCGATGGTGTTCCAGACGTTCACCGGGACCGCGACCACGACCGAGGAGGCGGTGTACGACATGCCGGCCCTGGTGCGGACGGTCACCTCGCGGCCGTTGTCGGTGATGGACCGCACCGGCGAGTTGAGTCGCAGGTCGGCGGCCGCCTCGGTCAGGATGGCCTGGGCGAGTCCGGTCATGCCACCGGCCGGTCGGTAGGTGTTGATGCCGTAGTACTGCTCGGCGTTGTAGTTGCACAGCGCCCACCAGTGCAGGAACTGCGTGTACGCGCCGCGGTCGGATCCCCCGCCGAGCCCGCCGGTGGCCCCGGAGAGCCACTTCTCGTCCAGGGTGCTCAGGCCCATGGCGTTGAGCCGGTCGCGGATGCTGTACGAGTCGACGAGGCGCAGCACGTCGGCCTGGGCCATCGGGTCCGTCGGGTCGGAGAACACCTGCGGTGCCTGTTCGCAGAACTGGGTGAGCAGCTCACCCTGTCGGCCGAACGCCTCCTCGGGGCTGAAGTAGCCGAAGCCGGTGGCGGTCGGGAACAGTGTCCGGTCGGCCGCCGGGTCGGCGACGAGGCCGATGCCCTGGTCCTCGATCTCCTGCCACACGTGGGTCTGCATCGGGTCGACCCAGACGCCACCCATCTCGACCTGTTCGCCCTGGAACGTGCTGGTCCAGGTGCGTCCGCCGATGCGGTTGCGTGCTTCCAGGATCAGCACGCGCAGTCCCTTGCGCCGCAGGTCCCGTGCCGCGGTGATGCCGGCGAAGCCGGCGCCGACCACGATGACGTCGTACGCGTGGCGTCTCCGGGTCGCCGAGGCCTGCGATGGACGCAGGATGGTGTGCGCGGCGGCGGCCGCCGTGACCGCGGTCAGGACGCCGCGCCGGGTGAGCGGCCGTCCGGACAATGTGGTGTTGCTCATTCGTGTCGTCCCCTGTGGGATTTGGTGGGTTGGATTTACAGGAAGGGTGTGTCCGGGTCGAGTCCGACGAGGACCCGTCCGTGCACCTCCAGACTCATGTCCGGGGACATGAGGCCGTGTGTGGTGAGGCCGAGCAGGTCGCGGTGGAAGCGCTGGAACGGCGCGAACTTGCTCAGCGCGGAGGCCCCGGCGATGGTGTGCAGGTCCTGCACGGCCTCCTTGACCAGCTGGATCGCCGTGCCGGCCTGGCCGCGGACAGCGGCCTTTTCCGCCCAGGTGGGGTCCTCGCCGGCGTCGGCGCGGCGTTGCAGCATGTCCACGTAGGACGCGGACAGCGTCTCGGCGGCGGTGATCTTGTTGGCGGCCAGCGCGACCCGATGCTGGATCAGCGGGTGCTGCCGCTGGTCGGTCCAGGACGTGTAGGCCAGGCCCCGTCCGGGCAGCCGCTCCAGGAACAGCTCCAGCGCCGCCTTGGCCATCCCGATGTAGGCGGCCGCCGACTCGGCCACCACGTAGCTGATCAGGCTGTAGGAGCGGCCCGGCGCGGTGGGCGTACGGCCGGGGGCGCCGGTGGTCAGCGCCACCTCACCGGTCACGACGCGGTGCGCGGGTACGAACAGATCCCGGGCGGTGGTGGTCGACGAGCCGGTGGCGGCGGCCGCGGAGACGTGCCAGTCGTCGGCGATGCTCAGGTCGGACATCGGCACCATCGCGAACACCTCGGTCTCGGTGCCGTCGGGCTCTTCGAGGATCGCGGCGAGCAGGTCCCAGTGGGCGCCCCGACAGCCGGAGTTGAACCGCCACGAGCCGTTGAGCAGGTAGCCGCCGTCGGTCGGGACCGCCTTCGCGGTCGGGGTGAAGCCGCCGGAGATGCGTACCGAGCCGCCGGCGAAGATCTCCTCCTGCGTCTGGTCCGGGTAGAGGGTGGCCATCCAGGCGGTGGACACCCACGCCACGGCGGCCCAGGCGGTGGAACCGCAGCCGCGGGCGATCTCGGTGAGCACGGCGACCTGCTCGGGCAGCGGCGCGTCGAGGCCGCCGAAGCGCTTCGGCACGGCCAGCCGGAACACGCCGGCCTTGTCGAGCAGTTCGGTGTTCTCGTCGAGGATCCAGCGCCGTTCCTCGGATTCCAGGCCGTTCTCGCGCAGCCTCGGCACGATGTTGCGGACCGCGTCCAGCACCTCGCTCATCGGGGGTCTCCTTCGTCTCGGGTCAGCAGTGCGGGCAACGTCTCGTGACCGTTGGAGATGAACGAGCCCAGCGGCCGCAGTTGGTCCACCGGTTGCGCCAGGCGCAGGTCCGGGAACCGGTCGAACAGGGCGGACAGGCCGATCGCTGCTTCCAGCCGGGCCAGCGGCGCGCCCAGACAGCGATGCACGCCGTAGCCGAATGCCAGATGGTCGCGGCGGGTGGGCCGCAACGGGTCGAACTGCGCGGCGGTGTCGCCGTACACACCGGGGTCGCGGTTGCCCGCGCCGAAGGCGATGACGATCGGGTCGCCCTGGGCGATGACGGCGTCACCGAGGTCGATGTCGGTGACCGCGTACCGCAGCGGCAGGTTGGGAAACGGGGTCTGCAGGCGCAGCGATTCCTCGATCACGTCCGCCCAGTCCAGGTCGCCGCGACGCAGGGCGTCGAGTTGCTCGGGATGGCTGAGCAGCAGGACGATGGTCTGGTCGAGCAGGTTCACCGTCGTCTCGTGGCCGGCGGTGAACATCAGCAGCACGGTGTCCACCAGCTCGCGTTCGCTGAGCCCACCGCCGTCCTCGTCGTGTGCCTGGATCAGGCCGGTGGTGACGTCGTCGCCGGGTTGGCGGCGTTTGATCTCGACCAGCTCGTGCAGCAGCCGGTAGAGCTCGACCTCGTTGGCCTTGGCCTGCTCGGGCGTGGCGGCGGTGTCCATGATCTCGTGCACGGTGCGCAGCAGCGGGCCGCGGATCTCGTCGGGGATGCCCAGCAGCGCGGAGATCACCTCGACCGGCAGCGGGTAGGCGAACCGTTCCCGCAGGTCGACCACCTGGCCGGCGGGCGTGCGGCCCAGGTCGGCCAGCAGGTCGGCGGTGACCGCCTCGATGCGCGGGCGCATCGCCTCGGTGCGGCGCGCGGTGAACGCCCGGGCCACCAGCTTGCGCAGGCGTTTGTGGTCGGCGCCGTAGGCGGTGATCATGTTGCGGTCGGCCACCCACATCGCCAGTGACCAGGTACGGGCCAGCTCGCTCTCGCCGCCACCCCAGGCCGGCCAGTGCTGGTAGGTGTCCCGGGAGACCCGGTCGTCGGTGAGCAGCTGCTTGATCAGCGCATGGTCGGTGACCCACCACGCCGTCACGTCGCCGGGCAGCAGCACCTGGACGGCCCGGCCGAGCGCACGCAGGCGCTCGCCCTCGCCGTGGATGTCACGTCCGGCCGTGTCGATGACCGGGATGCTCAGCCGGCTGGTCATTCGAACCGGCTCGCGTCCTGGTCGCGCAGGATCTGGCAGATGTCGCGGAAGCCGGCGTCCACCCGCGCGATCTCCTCGTCGGACAGGTAGATCGACGGCTCGAAGCGCATCGTCTCCAGGTTGCTGGCGGTGGAGAAGATCCGGATCTGGTGCTTGCGCAGCAGGTGGCCGCCGATGATGAAGGCGAGTGCCTCGTGCTCGACGGCCTCGCGGATCTCCGGTGACGACGAGTTGGACTGGTCGTGCAGCTCGAAGCCGAGCATCAGGCCGACGCCGCGCACCTCCCTGACGACATCGGGGTAGTCGGCCTTGATCGCCTCCATCATGGCCTTGGCCTTGGCGCCCCGTTCGGCGGCCAACTGGTACGCCTTGCCGTCCTCGGCCTCCAGCATCTGCAGCACCTTCAGCGCCAGTCGGCTGGAGAAGCCGTCCCGGCCGTAGGTGGAGGTGTGGATCAGCTCGATGTCCTTGCGGTAGCGGTGTTCGTTGACCAGGACGACGCCGAGCTTGGCCACCCCACCGCCGAGGGCCTTGGCCAGGATGATGTAGTCGGGCTTCAGGCCGATCTGGGTGCCGGCGAGGAAGGTGCCGGAGCGGCCCATCCCGGACTGGATCTCGTCGGAGATCAGCGGTACGCCGATCGTGTCGCACGCCTCGCGCAGCGCGCCGGCCAACTGTGCGGACAGCGGGAAGATGCCCGCCTCACCCATGATCGGCTCGATCAGGAAGGCGGCGAACACCGGGAAGTCGCGCTCGACCAGGTCGACCACGCCGTCCTGCACCGTGACGTCGAGCAGGGTGGCCCGTTCGTCCTCGACGACCTTGGCGATCAGCTCGGGACGGTCACGGGGGATGAACCGGGCCTGCGCGGCGAGCGCCTTGAACGGGCCCCGGAACTCGGCGTTGTGGGTGAGCTGGACGCTGCTGACCAGCTTGCCGTGGAAGCCGCCCTCCAGGGCGAGGAACAGCGGCGGGCGGGCCTCGGTCTGCGCGTTGCGTCGGGCCACCTCGGCAGCCAGCAGGTCGAAGTCGGCACCGCCCACCAGGGCGGCCGCGTCGGCGGAGAGCCGCGCACCGTCGGCGACGGCGGTGCGCGCCTGCTCCACGTGCGTGTCGATCTCCGCCTTCAGCTCGGCGATGCGCGCCCCGCGGTCCATTTCGGCGTGCTTGATGCTGATTTCGACGGCCTCGGCACCGGAGTTACCGAAAAGGGCGAAGAATTTGTCGTCGGTCTGCAACTCGCGACGGATGACGGCATTGAGCTCAGCGGCCAGGTTGAGCGCGAAGGAATAGCCGGAGAACTGCGCGTGCACGGGGGTCTGCTGGTCGAGCAGCCATTTCGCGTGCTCGACGATTTCCGGGTTGTTGTGGCCGAACATGAGGGAGCCGAATCCACTGGCCGCGTCGAAGACCCCGACCTCGGTGCCGTCGTCGGCCAGGTAGTACAGGGTGTTTCCGCGGGCACGGACGTACTTCAGCGCGAGACCGAACTCGGTCAGCACTTCGACCAGATAGGAGTCCGCGAATTCGGGCGCGCCAGGAGAAGAGGTCATCTTTACCGTCTCCGATCAGGAAAGGTTCCGGCGGATATCGAAGATCTGCGGCCCGCGCGGTTTTAGCGAGCGACAGGTCTTGTATATCGTGAGTTCCTGTCGTGTCCGGTCATCGCGGGTTCACCGACCGGCGAATGGGCGCGCGAAGGGCAGCCGATTACCGGACGATTAACGCTGCGGCCGTGGGTCAGTCGTCGAAGACCAGCCGCCGGGCCTCGCTCAACTCCATCAGCCGTCCGTCGCCGACGTGCTTGGCGAAGGCATCGCCCACGGCGGCGACCCCGCGGGCGGTGATCCGGTCCACGTCGCCCCGCTCCGCCGGGGGCAACGGCGCGCCCGCGCCCGCCCGGACCGCCTGGGCGGCGCCGGACAGCAGCGCCGCGCGTTCGTGGTCGCCGAGCAGCGAGTAGGTGCCTGCGACACCTTCGAGGGACAGCGCGATGGTCCGCGGGTCACCGGTCCCCCACGCCGCGACACTGCCCTCACGGTGCAGGCGCAGCGCGGTCTCGGCGTCTCCGCGCTGCTCGGCGACGAAGCCGAGTTCGGCCAGGATCAGCGCGACGCCGTACTCGCCGTCGAGTTGCCGGCACCAGTCGAGCCAGCGCCGCAGGTGCATCTCGGCCGCGTCGAGGCGGCCCTCGCGGCGGGCGACGAGGCCGAGGCCCACCTCGGCGAACTGCTGCCCGAAGGTGTAGCTCTGCTCGGCGGCCAGCCGCAACGCCCGCTCATGCAGCTCACGCGCCTGCGGGTAGTCGCCACCGAGCAGCGCGATACGGCCCAGCCCGGACATCTTGGTGGACGCCTCGTTCCACAGTCCGAGGGCCTCAGCGATCCGCAGCCCATCGCGATGCAGGCGGGCCGCCTCGTCGTAGCGGCCGAGCACTTCGGACAGCGACGCCAGGGCATCGGTGGCCTGCAACCGGCCCCAGCCGTCACCCAGGTCGCGGAACAGGGCCGCGCTCTCCTCGCCGTACTGACGGGTGGCGTCGAGATCGCCCCGCAGGATGCTGCGGGTGGCCAGCGCGGCCAGCGCCGCCGCGGTCCCCCAGGCGTAGTCGAGGTTGCGGAACTCGCCCAGCGCCCGGTCCAGGTACTTCTCGGCGCTGTCCTGGCCACCGAATCCGATCCGGGTGAACCCCAGGAACCACCGGACGATGGCCCGGTCCACGGGATCGGCCACCTCGTTCTCCAGTTCGTCGAACCGGTCGAGGTCGTAACTGGCGTCTCCGGCGCGCAGCCCGAAACCCGCCTGCCAGGCCAGGGCGGTGGCGCGCGGGGAGCCGCCGTCGGTCGGTGAGCCGTCAAGGGCGACGGTGAATGCCCGCTTGGCCTCGGCCAGCCGGCCCCGCAGGAACCAGTACCAGGCCAGCGCGTTGACCATGCGCAGGGCCAGACCGTTCGCGCCGAGCCGGGCCCCGGCGTCCAGTGCTGCCCGGAAGTTGGCCCGTTCGGCGTCCATCCGTTCCAGCCACCGGCGCTGGCTCGGTCCGCGCAGGTGCGGCAGCACCCGTTCGGCCAGGTCCGCGTGGTAGCGGGCGTGCCGCAACCGGACGTCGGCCTCCTCGCCGGCCTCCCGCAACCGCTCGGCGCTGTAGGCGGCGACGGATTCCAGCAGGCCGTAGCGGCGCACTCCGGCGACATCGGTCACGGTGACCAGCGAACGGTCCACCAGTCGGGCGACCAGGTCCAGCACATCGGCGCGGCCGACCACACCGCCGGCGCAGACGTCCTCGGCCATCTGCAGCGGGCAGCCACCGCTGAACACGGCGAGGCGGCGCAGCACCACCCGTTCCGGCTCGGTCAACAGCTCCCAGGTCCAGTCGAGCGCGGCGCGCAGGGTCCGATGCCGGGCCGGTGCACCCCGCATACCCTGGGTCAACAGGGCAAACCGGTCCTCCAGCCGGGCCGCCAGTTCGTGCACCCCGAGGGCCCGCACCCGGGTCGCGGCCAGTTCCAGGGCCAGCGGCAGGCCGTCGAGGCGACGGCAGATCGCATCCACCGCCTCGACGGTGTTCTCGTCCAGCACGAACCCGGCCGACGCGTCGGTGGCCCGGGCCACGAACAGCTGCACCGCGCTGGACGTGGCGGCCTGCGCCAACGAGGTGGGCAGCGCCAGCGGCGGCACCGTCCACAACCGCTCCCCCGCGATGCCCAGCGGTTCCTGGCTGGTGGCCAGCACCCGTACCCCCGGGGCGGCCTGCAGCACCAGCCCCACCAGCTGGGCTGCGGCAGCCACCACGTGTTCGCAGTTGTCCAGCACCAGCAGCATCTGCTTGGCCCGTACGGCACTGGTCAGCCAGTCCTCCCGGGCGGTCGTCCGCACCCCCAGCGCGATGGCGACCTGGTCGGCGACGGCGGAGAACGGGTCCGGCTCGTCCGGGCCGGCGGCGACGATGGACAGTTCCACCAGCCACACGCCGTCCGGGTACTGACCGGCGACCTGTCGGGCGGCGGCCAGCGCGAGACTGGTCTTGCCGACTCCGCCGATGCCGTGCAGCGTCACCAGACGGCTGGCCTCCAGCAGGGCCCGTACCTGCACCACCGCGGCGTCGCGGCCGATCAGGCCGCTGACCGGCGCGGGCAGGTTGGTCACCGGACGCGCGGTGGTGGTGATCGGGGTGGGCGACGGCGCCAGCACCGGGTCGCGTTCCAGGATCGACTGCCGCAGCGTGACCAGTTCGGTGCCCGGCTCCACTCCGAGTTCCTCGGCCAGCAGCTCGCGCAGCTCGTCGAAGCCGGCCAGCGCCTCGCTCTGCCGGCCGCTGCCGTACAGGGCCCGCATGTGCGCGGCGCGCAGCCGCTCCCGCATCGGGTGACGCACCACCAGGTCGGCCAGTTCGCTGACCAGGAGGCGGTGCTCGCCCAACTCCAGCATCGCGTGCGCCCGGTCCTCCAGGGCAGTCAGCCGCTGCTCCTCCAGACGGGCGATGGCCGGGCGGGCGAACTCGGCATCGGTGAAGTCGGCAAGCGCCGGTCCACGCCACTCGGCGAGCGCGTCACCCAGGATCGACACGCGGTCGCGGGTGTCGGTGGCGGCACGGGCCCGGCGCAGCCGGTATTCGAACCGGCGGGCATCCACGTCGTGGTCGGACACGTCGAGCAGGTAGCCCGGGGGGCGGGACACCACCACCCGAGTGCCCGCACCGGACTCGGCCTTCTCCAGCGCACGGCGCAGCTGCCACACGGTCGTGTGCAGGGCGCCGATCAGGTTGCCGGGTGGCTCGTCGCCCCACAGCACGTCGGCCAGCGCGTCCGCCGACACCGGCCGCCCCTCGTGCACCAACAGCACCGCCAGCAGCGTCCGGACCTTGTGGCCGGGCAGGTGTGCCGGGCGGTCGTCCGCGGGCCACACGGCCAGGTTCCCCAGAATGCCGAAACGCATAGACACATACGATACGGGGTCTCAAGCACACGCTCAGTCATGGGAGTTGCTACGGAGAGAGTTGGCCCGCGGCGTAAGAGCGGACCGAGAGAGTTCTTGGAGAGCCAACCGGCAGATTGTGCGCAGAGCAGGGTGGCCGATCGTGCCCGCCCGAGGAACGCCCGTTCAACAAAAGGGGATTCAACATGGCTGCGGACAGCCGCGCACCAGTCACCGTCATCGGCCTCGGCGCGATGGGTTCGGCCCTGGCCCGGGCCTTCCTCGCCGCCGGACATCCGACGACGGTCTGGAACAGGTCACCCGACAAGGCCGACGACCTCGTCGGCCAGGGAGCGGTGCGGGCCGCGACGGTCGCCGACGCGATGTCGGCCGGCAACCTGATCGTGATCTGCGTCCTCGACTACCGGGCGATGCGCGAGATCATCGACTCCACCGGCCACTCGCCCGCCGACCGGGTGATCGTGAACCTCACCTCCGGCACGCCGGGCGACGCCCGCGCCACTGCGGCCTGGGCCCAGGAGCAGGGCATGGAGTACATCGACGGCGCGATCATGGCGACGCCGTCGATGATCGGCTCGGAGGAGACGCTGATCTTCTACGGCGGCCCGCAGGAGGTGTACGACGCGCACGCCGACACCCTGCGGTCCATCGCCGGCGCGGGCACCTACCTCGGGGAGGAGCCGGGGCTGCCGTCGCTGTACGACGTGGCCCTGCTCGGCCTGATGTGGACCACCTGGGCCGGCTTCATGCACTCGGCGGCACTGCTCGCCTCGGAGAAGGTGCCCGCGGCGGCCTTCCTGCCCTACGCGCAGGCCTGGTTCGAGTACGTCATCTCACCGGAGGTGCCGAACCTGGCAACCCAGGTCGACACCGGCGCCTACCCGGACAACGACTCCACTCTCGGCATGCAGACGGTGGCCATCGAACACCTGGTCGAGGCCAGCCGTACGCAGGGCGTGGACCCGACCCTGCCGGAGTTCCTGCACGCCCGGGCCGAACAGGCCATCCGGCGCGGGCACGCGGGCGACGGCTTCGGCGCCGTGTTCGAGGTGCTGCGCGCACCCGCAGCCCAGTAGCCCAGTCCCGACAAGCAGTGCCTGAACGGCGGACACAGACCCGCCATCACGAGCGGAGGTACCAGACGTGTCGGTGAGGACGCAACCACGAGCCGGAGTGCGCGAGTGGCTCGGCCTGGCAGTGCTCGCCCTACCCACGTTGCTGTTGTCGGTAGACGCGACAGTGCTCTACCTCGCGTTGCCGCACCTGACGACGGATCTGTGGCCGACCGCGACGCAGACGCTGTGGATCGTCGACATCTACGGATTCATGATCGGAGGCTTCCTCATCACCATGGGCACCCTCGGCGACCGCATCGGCCGCCGACGGTTGCTCATGATCGGTGCGCTCGCGTTCGGGGCGGCGTCGGTGCTGGCGGCGTACGCCACCGACCCCACCGTCCTGATCGCGGCGCGGGCCCTGCTCGGCGTGGCCGGCGCCACCCTGATGCCGTCGACATTGGCGCTGATCACCACCATGTTCCGGGACCCGGGCCAGCGGGGCATGGCGATCGGCGTGTGGGCGGCGTGCTTCTCGGCCGGTCTGGCGGCAGGTCCACTGATCGGCGGCGCGCTGCTGGAGCTGTTCTGGTGGGGCTCGGTGTTCCTGCTGGCCGTGCCGGTGATGGTGGTGCTGCTGGTGGCCGCGCCGGTTCTGCTGCCCGAGGCGAAGGATCCGCAGGCCGGCCGGATCGACCTGGTGAGCGTGGCGCTGTCGCTGGCCGCGATGCTGCCGGCGATCTACAGCCTCAAGGTGATCGCGACCGAGGGCATCGAGGTGGGTGCGTTGGTCGCGCTGGTGGCCAGCGTCGTGTTCGGGGTGCTGTTCGTACGCCGGCAGCGGACCCTGGCCGACCCCCTGCTGGACCTGCGGCTGTTCACCCGGCCGTCGTTCGTCGGGGCCCTGCTCGCCCTGCTGGTGGGCCTGGCCGTGGTCGGCGTGGTCTACCTGTTCGCCACGCAGTACCTGCAGATGGTCTCCGGTCTGTCGCCCCTGGCTGCCGGGTTGTGGCTCCTCCCGTCGGCCGTCGCGATGATCGTCACCTCGATCGCCGCGCCGGTGCTGGCCCGCAAGGTCGCCCCTGGGCTGCTGGTGGCGGCGTCGCTTGTCGTCTCGGCGGTGGGTTACGTGCTGCTGGCCTTCGTGGACGGCCCGAACGGGATGGCACTGGTGGTCGCCGGGCTGGTCGTGATCTACCTCGGCATCGGACCGATGATGGCGCTGGGCACCGACCTGGTGGTGAGCCGGGCCCCGGCCGAGCGGGCAGGATCGGCTGCCGCGATGTCGGAGACCAGCATGGAGTTCGGGCTGGCCCTGGGTGTGGCCGTACTCGGCAGCCTCGGCGCTGCGGTGTACCGGTCGGAACTGCCCGGCGGCACGCCGGCGGAGGCGACGGAGTCCCTGGCCGGGGCGCTCGCGGTCGGCAACGCGGACCTGGTGGCGGCGGCCCGCGAGGCGTTCACCTCCGCGCTGAACGCGGTCGGCTGGGCCGGCGCGGTCGCCGCCGTCGGGATCGCGGTCGTGACCGCCCTGCTGGTACGGGGTCCTGACGCTGGACCGAACCAGCCGGTGATGGAGGAGGCAGCGACCAGCCGCAACTGACATCTACGGCGGGTCGTCGCACCAGATAACAAGAACAGACACAGCCGGAGAGCACCGTCGCTCATTCTGCCGGACGTGGTGGGGACGGGGCCGGACAGGCTCCGTCCCCATCCGAATAAGGGGGAGATGATGTTCAGAGTTCTGGGCCCGCTGGAAGTACTGATAGACAGCCGTCCGATTCGGCTCGGCGGTATCAAGCAACGCGCCACTCTCGGTTTTCTGCTGCTCAAGGCCAACCAGGTGGTGCCGACCAGCCAGTTGCTCAGTGCGCTCTGGCCGGACAAGGACCCGCCCGCGTCGGCGCGCAAGGTCCTGCAGAACGCAGTGTGGAGCCTGCGGGCCGCGTTGTCGGTGACCAAGGGAACGGACATGCTGCGCCTGTCCACCCAGGCGCCGGGCTACATACTGCAGGTCGATCCGGCCTACGTGGACCTGTTCCGCTTCCACCAGCTGGCCGAGCGTGGCCGCGACGAGAAGGCCCAGCCGGATCGCGCCGCGGCCATACTCCGCGAGGCCCTCGCCACCTGGCGCGGCACCGCGCTGTCCGACCTGGTGGAGAACGGCATCTCGTGGCCGGAACTGGCAGCGGTGGAAAACGCCCGCCTGGACACCCAGCAGGACTGGTTCGACGCCGAACTGGCGTGCGGACGGCACCAGTCGGTGCTCGGTGAGTTGAAGGCCATGGTCGAGGCGCATCCGTTGCGGGAGCGGGCCTGCGGTCAACTGATGCTGGCTCTCTACCGCTGCGGGCGCCACGCCGACGCCCTCGCCGTCTACAGCGGCCTGCGCACGTCCCTGGTCGAGGACCTCGGGCTGGAGCCGGGCCCGGCGCTGCAGAAGCTGCAACACGCCATCCTCACCCACGACCCCTCGCTCACCCTCGACCCGGCCACCGTCCCGGCGCCCGCCCGCGATGTCGCCGTGATGCGGCCGCCACGTCCGATACCGCCGATCCCGGCACCCCGGGCACCCTCCGACCCGCGACGGGCACATCTGACGTTGGCCATGGTGCGAGTGCGCACCTGCGCCGATGCCACCGATCCGGTCCGCGTCGACTATGAACTGGCGGCGGCGACCCGCATGGTGCGCTCGGGCATCGAGGAACTGGGCGGCACGGTGGCCACGTCCATCGGGTCTGCGACACTCGCGTTGTTCGGCAGGCCACCCACACGCGGCGGCGACGAGGAACGCGCGGTGCGTGCGGCACTGACCCTGCGCGACTGTTTCGCCGACGGAATGGGACGCGGCCTCGTCATGCAGGTCGCGGTGGCGACCGGTGAGACGCTGGTGCTGACCGAGCCGAACTCCCGACTGACTGTCAGCGGCGCCCTGGTCGACCGATGCCATCAGATGCTGTCGGCCGTACCGGAGGGGACGGTGTGGGTCTGCCCGCGCACGCGCGAGCTGATCGGAGACGGTTTCGACGCCCTGCCGGCCGCAGAAGGGGCATGGGAGATTCGCGGTGTCGGTGGCCACGACCCCGAGCGTGACAGTGACCTGGCCCTGATACACGGCCTGCTGGAGCGGGCGTTGCGGCGCAACACCCCACACCTGGTGACCGTCCTCGGCGACTCCGACGACCTGCTCGACCGGCTGACCGGGCTGGTGAACGGGCCCCGGGTGCTGGACGGCCGCACCGCCTCTGATGATCCGCTGCGCGCGGCGGCCGAACTGGTGACCGAGCTGTGCGCAGTCGCACCGGAAGACACACCGGAGGTGATACGCGATCGGTTGCGGACGATTCTGGGCGCAGACGGTCCGGCAGAGTCCGTGGTGTCGGCGTTGCTGCCGCTGCTGTGCTCGGAACATTCGACGCAGCCGGGCACCCTCGCGGCGTGGCAGCTGCTGCTGGAACAGGCAGCGCGAGCCCAGCCGCTGGTGGTGCTCCTGCGGGATCTGCACCTGGCCGGCGACGACCTGCTCGACGCTGTCGAGGAACTGGCCGATCTGAACGCGCCGTTGCCGCTGGTGGTGGTGGCGGCGGCCCGGTCGGCGCTGTTGAAGCGCCGACCGAGCTGGGGCGGCGGTAAGCCCCACGCGGCGTGCATCACGCTGGACCCGCCCCAGAGCGGCACGATCAACCGGCTGCGCCACCTGATGGCGTCCGCCAGCATCGGCGGCCGCTGCGACGGCGAGTTACCCGACCAGTGGCGCAGGTCGGCGCCGCTGACCCCGCCGTGGGACCTCGGTCGCCCCGAGCCGCGCCTGGCGGCGTTGGATGTGCCTCCACTGACCCATGGAATTAGGCTCAGCACGCCTGACTCCGCCGATACGCTGTGCCGCGCCGTGTTCGAGGACGTAGCCGACGACACATTGGCTCTTGCCAGCACAGTCCGCCTGGACGGCCCATGTCCGCCCCCGCGCTGACAACGCCGCGATGGGTACATGGGTACGCCCGTCGTACATGGTCAGTGGCGATGATCGCCGGGGCGGTGATCGAGAAGCCGTAGGTCTCCCGTTGCTGAAGCCACGCCGAATCCGGTGGAGCCCCTCGGTCTTCCGGGTCTTCTCCTCCCCATGCGCGTGAGGAACGCGAAATCGGTTGTCACCGATGGCACGTTTTGCGAGGTTGAGGGTGTGAGCGCCGATCCCGATGCCGTTCCCGTGCCGGTTCGCCGCCTCGTTGACGCAGCGCTGGTGCGCCGGCTGGTGGCGAGCCAGTTCCCGCAGTGGGCCGATCTGCCGGTTCGGCCTGTGCCGCGCGGTTGGGACAACCAGACGTTCCGGTTGGGTGAGCGTTTGTCGGTACGACTGCCCACCGCGCAGGAGTACGCCCTGGCGGTCGACAAGGAACACCGGTGGCTGCCGGTGCTCGGGCCGCAACTGCCGCTGCCGGTGCCCAGGCCGGTAACACGCGGAGTCCCCGCCCACGGGTACCGCTTCGACTGGTCGGTCTACGAGTGGATCGACGGGGCACCCGCCAGCCTCGACAGCATCGGCGACCTGACCGGGTTCGCGAACGAACTGGCCGCGTTCCTCGTCGCTTTACGTCGCATCGATCCGGCCACGGGGCCGCAGCCCGGACTGCACAACTGGTTTCGTGGCGGACCCCTGCACGTCTACGACCCGCAGGTCCGCCGGGCGGTCGAGACATTGGACCACCGGATACCCCGCGACATCATCACCGAGATCTGGCAGTCGGCACTGACGGCGATCTGGGATGGCCGACCGGTGTGGTTCCACGGCGACGTGGCCCCGGACAACCTCCTGATCCGAGACGGGGTGCTCGCCGCCGTCATCGACTTCGGCACCTGCGGGGTGGGCGACCCGGCGTGCGATGTGGCGATCGCCTGGACGCTGCTGTCCGGTCCGAGCCGCGAGGCCTTCCGCGCCGGGCTCGATGTCGATGCGGCGACCTGGGCCCGCGGGCGGGCCTGGGCCCTGTGGAAGACCCTGATCGCGTACGCCGGCGCGCTGCACGACGACCCGGCCGCGGTCGCAGAGGCCCACCGCGTCATCGACGACATCGTCTCCGAGTACGCGACGTCAGGGCGGTGACCCGAGCGGCCAGGTTCACGACATGGGACGGGTGGCGCAGACATCGCTGGCTGTCAACAGTGCGCTGAGCCTGCTCGTCACACACGCCACCACGCCGTCCACCGGCAGAACCGGATACGGGTAACTGATCTTCCTCAGGAGGCGCCGACCGCACACACAGCACCCCCGCTGCGCCGGCGGCTACGGCCCTGGCTGCGGAGCCTTTCGCACAGTCAGATGAGTCCCTGAACGAGCATGGCTTCGGCGACCCGGAGGAAGCCGTTGATGTTCGCCCCGGCCATGTAGTTGCCGGGCATCCCGTACTCCTCGGCAGTCTCGAAGCAGCGGGCGTGAATGTCCTGCATGATCTGCTGGAGCCGCTGCTCGGAGTAGGTGAACGTCCATGAGTCGCGGCTCGCGTTCTGCTGCATCTCCAAGGCGCTGGCGGCCACGCCGCCGGCGTTGGCGGCCTTGCCCGGCGCGAAACGTACACCGGCCTCGGTGAAGACCCGGATGCCGTCGGGCGTCGTCGGCATGTTCGCGCCCTCCACCACCGCGATGCAGCCGTTCGCGACCAGGGTTGCGGCGTCCGCGCCACTGACCTCGTTCTGCGTGGCACAGGGTAGGGCGACCTCACAGGGCACCTCCCACACTCTGCGCCCGGGTACGAAGGTCGCGTGTCGTCGAGCCTCGGCGTAGTCCCTGATCGGCCCGCGCTGCACCTCCTTGATCTGCTTGAGCACCTCGACGTCGATGCCCTTCTCATCCACCACGTAACCAGAGGAGTCCGCGCACGCCACCACCACGCCGCCGAACTGCTGGACCTTCTCGATGGCGTAGATCGCCACGTTGCCGGATCCGGAGACCACCACCCGCTTGCCGTCGAGCCCGTCCCCGGCGGCACGCAACATCTCCTCGGCGAAGAACACGCTGCCGTACCCGGTGGCCTCCCGACGCACCTGGGCGCCGCCGTACGCAAGGCCCTTGCCGGTCAGCACCCCGGACTCGTACCGGTTGGTGATGCGCTTGTACTGGCCGAACAGGTAACCGATCTCGCGTGCGCCGACGCCGATGTCACCGGCCGGCACGTCGGTGTACTCGCCGATGTGCCGGTACAACTCGGTCATGAAGCTCTGGCAGAAGCGCATCACCTCGCGATCCGAGCGACCCTTGGGATCGAAGTCCGCGCCGCCCTTGCCGCCACCGATCGGCATACCGGTCAGGGCGTTTTTGAAGATCTGCTCGAAGCCGAGGAACTTCACGATGCCCAGGTACACCGACGGATGGAACCGCAGGCCACCCTTGTACGGGCCCAGGGCACTGTTGTACTCCACCCGGAAACCGCGGTTGACGTGCACCTCGCCACGGTCGTCCTCCCACGGCACCCGGAAGATCACCTGCCGCTCGGGTTCGCAGATCCGCTCGATGATCTTCGCCTCGGCGTACTCCGGGTGCCGGGCGAGTGCGGGACGGATGCTGTCCAGCACCTCGCGCACCGCCTGGTGGAACTCCTCCTCGCCGGGGTTGCGTCGGATCACACCGGTCAGAACGGCCTCGAACTTCTCATGCGTCGACAAATGGCCCTCCAGGCATGCTTCCTACGCGACCTCGCGCCACAGACATCGGACGGGCCCACGCGGCAGTCGTCCACACCCGTCGTAGGCCCTAGTCTCGGTGACAGCATATGGGCGTCGAGATCCACGGCGACGCGCATGCCCCCAATCCTGGTATGTAGAACAGCAGGTGGCGTGGGGGCCAGCCGGAGGGATAGAGGTTCATGGATGAGAGGAGGCAGCAGTCCGATTCGACACCTGCACATTCAGGGCTTCGCTCTGTGCGGGCCCTCCCCGGCCGACCGCGCCATGTTGAGATGAATATCGCGTACGAAGGCCCGCAGTTACTTCTGATAACCGCTGGCGTCCGGAGGGGTAACTGAATTGCCACCCCCATCTCATTCGCCTAATGACGGAAGTCAGTAACGCAACATTTGAAGTCGCGTGCCGCAGGCAATGCGTTGGGAGACAACCAATTCTTCCTCCACCCGCGGCGCGCGGCATGGATGGTGCCGGCGGCTTGCGGGCGGAGCGGGTACGGCGGTCAGCTCTGCTGGTAGTTGACTGCGGCGAAGCCGCACGGCTGGTGCAGGTGCAGGTAGTAGGCGCCCTCGCCGTAGTCGTCGAGGTCCGCGCCGCCGACCAGGCCCACATAGTCCATGGGCTGACCGCAGTCGGGGCAGTCGGCGTGTTCCGCGTCCTGGATCCAGTCGGGCCAGCCGCCCAGGGTCGAGCCCCCGCGACTCCAAGCACACGCCTGGTAAGGGCTCGGCCGGGCCGCGCCCGGGACAGGTGCCAGCGCCGGCGGATCCTCCGGCTCGGCGGAGCCGATGTAGTCGGGGCGGGTGTTACCGGTCCACCAGGTGGTGGACCCGGTCGGTGTGACCTGGCTGTACAGCGTCGTGTAGCAGGCACAGAAGTGACAGGTCTCGATCACCAGCCGACCGGACCAGCCGGTGTGTGCCAACGCCGCAGCGACGGCAGGTTCCGTGGTGTCGAGGTCCGCGGCAATCCACAGCGGCGACGAGCACCACGGACAGGTGGGTCCGTCCGCGCGGCGCGGTGTGTCGCGCATGACCCACTGGTACGCGGTGCTGCCGCACAGCTCCCGCCGGTGGCCGTCCGGTGTGACCGTCCAACCGCCCTCATGCGCGTAGGTCAGCACAGGGACATACAGCTGGTCCGCGCCGCCCGGTGGCTCGGTCGACCAGCGGCGCAAGGCGTCCTCGGCGAGCGGGTGAGCGGTGTGCGCCAGGATGACCAGCAGGTGGTTGAGGCACTCGGGTGTCCGGCCACCATCGATCCGCTCGATGATCCGGTGAACCACGTCGGCGTCCGCCGCCCGGTACAACTTCGCCGGCCACAGCACATCCAGATCGAGCAGGGAGCCCAGGTGTGGTGTCAGCCTTCCCGGATCGGTGTCCGCGATCTGGCACAGTTCCTCGATCGCGTCGCCGTTCTCGGCGGCAACCTGTTGGATCAGCTCCTCGATCACGGGGGCATGCTAGCCAGACCGTCTCACCGGCCCCCCAGCGGACCGACGGCCATGCTGCCCCAGCACGTCATCGCCTGTGTCTGTGCCGGGTGGCGTCGGCGTCAGCGAATGGTCCTGGCGGTACGGTCCGGGCGTGGATCGGAGGATGCGGTGAGCTGGGTTGCCAACGTGATGCTGTCGGTGGGCCTGGAGGACCGCCTCAACGCGGAGGCGTTCAGCGACTGGCTCGACAGCCGGTGCCGTTGTCGTGAACCAGGCATGGGGCCGGGCGGCTGCGGTAGCCTGCGCCTCATCACCGGTGTGGACAATCAGTGGGGCGGACATAAGAACCCCGAATGTCAGGTGTTCGCCGGTGCGCTGAACCACGCCGATCTCACTGCTGTTGTGGAGCACTTCGGCTCCGTAGCCTGGCGCAACCCCAACGCCGTGCAACTGTTCGTGATGGACCAGGAGGAGTTCTTCTTCCGCGTCTGGATGATTCGCGAGGGCGCTCTACGCCAGTACGCCCCTTCGTCGCCGGACGAGGAGGACGACGAATTCTGGCCTCCCGTCGGGTCGTAGCCGCAGTGCCCAAGCGCTGTGTGAGAAGCCGCGCAGGTGAGCAGACCGCAACGCCCTACCGCGTCAAGTTCACCTTGACGCGCGTACGGACGCTGCCGGGACAGCCTGAGTCGGCTCTCGTACCGCGGACCGCCCCACCGGCAGACACCTCCACAGTGGCGCAGTTGGCCAAACCCTCACCCAACGCGGCTTTGGCTCCCGGGTGCGCAGCTGGCCGCAGGCGGCCAATCCCCTCCCAGGTGGCGTCCCGGTGGCTGGGCGCCACCAGCCCGGCGGCTCGCCACCGGACGCTCAGCTCCGGGGACGGCGGGACCGTGCCCGCACCACCAGGATCAGGCAGACGCTGATCAGTCCGGCGAGGACCGAACCGAGCAGCATGTACCAGAGCCCTTCCCGCGCGTCGGCGCCCGGCAGGCCCTTCACGTTCGCCCCGTAGAACGCGGCGATCAGGGCGGGCGCCACGAAGACGGCAGCCAGGATTCCTACGATGGCCTGGAAGGCGCCGTCCCGGTCGGCGCGTTCCTGGGCCAGCCGGAACTGCTGGCCAGAGGTGGCGTTGGCGATGAGGTCGAACGACTGCCGGACCGCCCGGCGCTGCGCCTGCGACTGGGACAGGAACCGCTCACACTTCTCCCTGACGAGGTCGCGGACGTCGCCCGGGATGCCGGGCTGGATCTCGATCCGGCGGACCAGGGTACGCACGGCGTCCCGGTTGAGCGCGGTGCCGTGCCCGAGCAAGGCGAGGTGGCGCTGCAGGCGGTTGAAGTCCGGCCCGACGAACAGGCCGCCATCGCCCGCCGCCTGCGCCAGGAAGTAGTTCTCCCAGGTCTCCAGTTCCAGGTCGACCATGTCGACGGACCACTCGATGTGCCGCACCACCGCGCGCAGGACGCGGGCCATCCGCTCCGCGCCGCTGCCGCCCGCCGACTGGTCCTCCAGGCGCCGGTCCGGCAGCCCCCACGTCCGGTACTTCGAGCCCTCGCCCCCGGTCCGTCCGCTCCAGACGACGACGCACCAGCGCGGCGCCCAGATGATTCGGGCGTGCCGGTAGTGCGCCACCGGATCGGCGGCGGTGTCGTCCTGCCGCCAGTTCACCGACGGCGCCAGCACGTCGAACCAGACGGCGCCCTCGCGGGCCAGGGCCGGCGGGACCGGCGGGATCCACTCGGTGTGCCAGGGCATCGGTTCGTCGCGCAGCCCGTCAGCCAACGCGGCCAGTTCGTCCACCGCCCCGGCCGGCAGCAGGTCGGCAAGGAGCAGCCGCAATGCGGCGGTGGTAGCGGGCCCGGGCTCGCCGATCTCCAGGTCCCAGCCGTCCGCACCAGCGGCGACCATCGCGGCCAGGTCGGTGCCGTCGCTGATCCAGCCGGCCCCGAGTACCTCGTGTCGGAAGTTGTCTGTGTCGAGGAGCGTGCGGTTGCGTCGTTCGATCTCGGCCCGGGCGCCGGTGACCAGCCTCAGTTCCTGATCGTTCCGGGTGACCCGTAGTTCGCAGGTGGCCAGTGAGCTCATCCGGCGGTGACCTGACCTGCGATCTCGGCCTGCCATTCGGCCGTGGTGAACGTGCTGATCTCCTCGGGCGAGGGCAAGGGCGTCTCCAGCATCCGCAATTCGTCGGGATCGTCGCCGCGCAGCGTGCGCAGCGCGACCAGTCGGGTGTGACTCCACCGGCGGTAGCTCTCCCGGTTGGACTCGAACCGGGCGGTCCGCACAGTCTGGTCACGGTGCTGCCGGTAGAGGTGGACCGGGTGCGGCACGTACCACCCCGACGCGAACGTCGAGATGGCCAGCAGGACATCCTGGTCTTCCATCTCCGTACCGGCCGGCCAGCCACCGGCGGCGAGCAGCCAGGTCCGGTCGAACATCACCGCGCCCGGGTGGAAGAAAAGGTTCTTGTGGTGCCGCCAGATGTCCTCCAGGCGCCCGGGTGGCACCGGCCCCGGCTCGTACGGTCGGCGGGTGAAGCGGGCCAGCCGCTTGCCGTCCGGGAAGACGTCGACGCTCTCACCAAAGACGAACGACACCTCCGGGCGGGCAAGCAGCGGCTCGGAGAGCAGCGCGAGCGTGTTCGGGAAGAACTCGTCGTCGGCGTCGAGCGGCGCCACCCAGCGCCCGGTGGAGCGCAGCAGGGCCCGGTTACGCGTCGCGCTGATGCCGAGTCTCTCCCCGTTGGCGGCAATCCGGATCCGGCCGTCGGTGGCCGCCGCCGGGAAAGTCTCGTCGACCGGCCCGTCTGGGGTGCCGTCGATCTGAATCAGCCACTCCCAGTCCGGGCCGCTGTCCTGCGAGAGCAGGGATTCGTGGGCCTGGGCGAGCATGTCAACGTGAGCCGGCAGAACAGGCGTGATGACGCTGATCATTGCGTGATCCTAGCTGTCTGGGCAGGGGTGGGCGGACCGCCTGGTGCCGTTACCGCCAGCACGCAGGCCGGCACCAGCCAGCCCCCGCCGCCACTCGGGTCCGCGTCACGGTCGAGTCGGACGCGGTCGGCGAACGCGAACTCACCTGGGGCGAACAGCTCGACGTGCGCGAGATCCCCGCCTCCGGCACCGACGCCGAATTCACCGATCCGGCCGTGGCCTCCCCGAACCCCTCACCGCCGACGAAGCCCGCCAGTTCCTCGCGGCCGAGCGCGGACACCGGCCCCACGGCGGCCCGGGGTCCTGCCGTACCTGACCAACGCCACCTATCTGCATCAACCACGTCTGGGCGCTGCATCTCGCCGCTTGGAGTCCGGCGACGACGGGCTGGTGAGGCTTCTCGGTCTGGCGGCTGGCGTTCCGCGGCATTGGTGCAGAAGTCCGCGCAGGAGCGCAGGCCGAGCAGACGGAACAGGCTGGCGGCGTCGGCGGGTAGCGCCTGGTAGGACCAGGCGAACACGCTGCGGACTCTGCTGGATTCGTCGTCGCCGGTGGCGAGTGGTTCCCACAGGCCAGATTCGTCGCGGAGGTCTTGAATCAGTTCGCCGAGGGTGTGTTGGGGGTAGCGGGAAGCGCGTTCGGCGGCGATCCGCAGGGCCAGTGGTAGTCGGGCCACCAAATCGCAGCGATACGCCGCATCGTGCCAACGACGGCCGCACAGTAGCCGTGAAAAGGCTGTCGGAGCGTGGCCGGCCGGTTGTCAGGGCGCCTATTGGCCCGGTGCGCGGGTTGCTGCGGCGGTCGACCGGCCATCGTGGATCCGGTGTGCCGTGCGGTCGGCGGAGGGCGTGCCGTCGGTGTCGAGCATGGCCGCGGTGCGGATCGCGCCACGTTTGACGCCGTGTTCGCGGGCCAGAGCGGCGATGCTGGCACCGGCGCGGAAGGCGACGCGTGCCTGGTCAGTCGCGCCGAGTTGGGCAAGGCGAGGGCGTCGGCCGGACGTGCGGCCGTTGGCCCAGGCGGCGACGCCGTCGCGGGTGGGGTTCGTTCCGAGGTGATGGATCGGTGCAGAGGGCCGCGCGACGGTCCGTGAGCGTTGCTATGCGGAGGCTCTCAGGGGATCGAGGGCGGCCAGGATGAGGTCGAGGCCGAAGATGAACTCCTCTGCCGGGTCGTAGCCGGCAGCGACGAGTGCCGCGGCGGACTCGTTGAGGTAGGGGAACTCGTCAGGAGGAAGCTGGGGCAGGAAGACGTCCTCGGTCATGTCCGCGAGCTCATCGGCGGTGTCGAACGGCAGGCTGGCTTCCTGCAGGGCGAAACCGTAGACATAGCTGTCGAGCAACCAGTTGGCGTGCGTCGCCATCAGAACCGGGAAGCCGGCCCTGCGCAGGCAGGCGGTGACCGCTTCGCGGTGGCGGAGGTTCGCGGGCCCGGGCGACGCCCGCGACTCCATCAGGCCGATCGCCCACGGGTGACGGGCGAGAACCTGTCGGGCGGACAGCGCCCGCCGTCGCATCGCTGACTGCCAGTCGGTCCCTTCGGGCGGGAGCTCGATCTCCTCGAACACGACGTCGATCATGGCGTCCAGCAACTCGTCCTTGTTCGCCACGTAGTGGTAGAGCGACATCGCGCCCGCGCCGAGCGCGCCAGCCAGCCGGCGCATGCTCAGCCCGTCGACCCCCTCGCGGTCGGCGAGCCGGATCGCCTCGAGCACCACCCGTTGCTTGCTCAGCCCCGCGTCTGACGCGCCCTGACGTTGTTCCCTTGCAGACACAGGTCTCCTCGCTCCCTCGAACGGCTTGACAATCGTACAGCGTACGCCCATAGTACAGCGTACGACGTACAGTGTACGAGACGGCGGGAGTCGCAGCCGGGACACGAGGAGGCTCCGATGGGAACCGAACAGCGATCGAACGACCCGGCACGCCTGGCGCCAGGGGCCCGTGCGGCCGGGGCGGCGACGATGCGGGCCGCCGTCCGGCACCGCTACGGCCCACCCTCACTGCTCACGTCGTCCACCGTCGGGCTACCGCTGCCCGGTCGAGGCGATGTGCTCGTCCAGGTCGGCGCGGCCTCAGTACATCCCGGCGACTACTTCGTCATGACCGGTGAGCCGTACGTGCTGCGCCTGGCGTTCGGGCTCCGCCGGCCGCGCCACGGCATCCCTGGCAGGGACCTCGCCGGCGTGGTGGCAGCGGTCGGGAAGGATGTCACCGCTCTGCGCCCCGGCGACGAGGTGTTCGGCTGGAGCACCGCCGGAACACTCGCGGAGTACGCCCGCGTCCCGGCGGACAACCTCGTGTCCGTGCCCGCCAACCTGTCGATCGTGGACGCGGCAGCGGTCCCCACCTCGGCCATGACGGCGTTGCAGGCATTGCGCGACATCGCGAACGTTCAACCGGGCCAGACGGTGCTGGTCACGGGCGCGTCGGGCGGCGTGGGCTCCTTCGCCGTACAGATCGCCAAGGCGTTCGGTGCCGAGGTGACGGGTGTGTGCAGCACCCCCAACCTCGATCTGGTCCGGTCGCTCGGCGCCGACCACGTCGTTGACTACACGACGACCGACTTCACCCGCACCGAGAAGCGCTACGACATCATCCTCGACAACGTGGCAACCCAGCCCTTGGCGGCTGTCCGCCGAGCGCTGACGCCCACCGGCACCCTCATCCCCATCAGCGGACGCGGCGGTCGCTGGCTCGGCCCCCTCGGTCGGATCGTCAAAGCGCGCGTGCTGTCCGGGTTCACCCGTCAGCGGCTGAAGCCCCTCGTGTCGGTCGAGAAGCGCCAGGACCTGCTCACCCTGGCCGACCTGCTCGCGACCGGGCAGGTCACGCCGGTCATCGACCGCACCTACCCCCTCGACGAAGCAGCCGACGCCCTCCGCTACGTCGGGGCCGGCCACACCCGAGGGAAGGTCGTCGTCACCATCTGACAACCGGGCGACAAGAACGACCCCACCCGTGCGTATGCACGCCCAAACCTGCCGCCACTCCCCCGCACCGACCGCTCCTGTCGAAGGAAGAACCGACGACCATCCGAACGAACACCCCGAACCTGCTCGACAACCCGCCAACCGACCGAAACGAAGGGCGGAGAAGATGAGATCACCGCAGAACACCGCCACCACGCCAGCCCGCAGCCGGTTCGGTCGAGGCCGCCTCGTCGGCACCGCGGCGATCGCGTTCGCGGTGTCGGTGGCAATAGAGAACGCGGTGCTGGCGGGAACGGGCGCGCCGACCTTCGGCGCTCCGATCGAGGAAGTACTGGCCTACTACGCAGCCAACCGCGATCCGGTCGCGATCGCGTCCAGTCAGGTGGCCCTGAACCTGCCGCTGCTGCTCGTGTTCGTGACGGGCCTGCACGGCCTCGTGCAGCGGCAAGGCGAAGCGGGCGCCGACTGGTCGCGCCTCGCCGTGGCCGCCGGCGCGACGCTGTCGGCCATCTTCGTGCTTGTCAACGTCCTGCAGATCGGGCTCGTGCTCTCCGCCGACGGGCTCGCCGAGCCGACACCCGCGTTCGAGCTCGTCTGGCATGTTCACGCGGCGGCGTTCGCGCTGGCGCTGCCGACGCTCGGCACCACCTTCATCGGCGCGGCCCTCGCCGCGCACGCGAGCGGGCTGACTCCGCCTTGGCAGCGCCTGCTGGGCCTGGTAGGCGGGAGCCTGCTGCTCGCCGCGGGGCTCGGCAGCCTCGCAATCGCCGACGGCTCGGAGCTGATCTTCGTTGGGCTCCTAGGGTTCGCCGCCTGGCTCGTCTGGCTGCTCGCGACCGGCGTGCGTCTCGTCCGGTCGGGACCGAGATGAGGGCGGCGCCGAGGTCGCGCACGCGGGCGATGAGTCCGTGGAGGGCCGTCTGGTCGAGTCCTGGCTGTGTGGCGGACAGTGGCCGATTCTCAGTAACGGTTGAGGTGGCCGGGCCAGCGACTCCCGGGTGCAATGTCTCAGATCAGCAGCAGGGTCTTTCCCACCGCGGTGCGGTTTTCGACTGCGGCGTGTGCTTCAGCGGCACGCTCCAACGGAAAGGTCTGCCCGATGATCGGCCGGACGACTCCCTCTGCCGCCTGCGACATCATCCGCGCTGCCCATCGCCGCAGATGCGGTACGAAGCCAAAGAGCTGTTCAATGCCGATCACCGTCACGCCCTTGTGGCGTGCCTTCACAGGGTCGATGACTGTGACCTCACCACTGGCGGCGCCGTGCACCGAGAAACGGCCGCCGCGGGCCGTCACATCGAACGCGGCCCGCCCGATCTCGCCGCCGACACCGTCGAACACCACATCCGGTCCCGCGCCACCGGTCGCCTCACGCACCCGGGTGGTCCAGCCCGGTTCGGAGTAGTCGACCACCGCATCGGCACCAAGGTCCCGGACCAGATCGAGTTTCCGCGATCCGCGAGCGGCTCCGACGACCTGTGCGCCTGCAGCGCGGGCGAGTTGCACCAGCATGCTGCCCACCCCACCCGCCGCCGCCTCGACCAGAACCCAGTCACCGGGACCCGGTGTGGCGTGTTCGGCCAGGCCCTGGGCTGTGCTGCCGTCGCTGTACAGGGCGGTGGCCTCTGGCAGGCCCAGGCCGTCCGGCACCGGGAAAAGGTCCCCGACCATCGCCACCGCCCGCTCGGCGAACCCACCGGTTTCTCCCGTACTGGCGACAACACGCCGCCCCAACCAAGCCGGATCCACCTGCGCCCCGACCGCACTCACCAGCCCGGCCACCAGACCGCCCGGCACATACGGCAACCGCGGCCGTTCGTGCCACCTGTCGGCGCCACGCCGAATCTGCGTCTCGACGAACGTCATGCCCGCCACCGCCACCTCGACCACCACCCGGCCCGGCCCGGCCACCGGATCCGGCATCTCACCCGGAACCAGGACCTCGGGACCCCCGAAACGCATCGCGTGAACCACCCGCATACAACTGCTCCCATCGTTCGCCACAGCGGGACGCCGAAAGCATGCAACCTCAAGCTTTGTTGAAGTCAATCGAGCTGGCGGCCCGTGCACCCGTCGAAGCTGCAGGTGCGGCGACCGGGCCCCAGCTCGGGCTGCGACCACCGCACCGTCAACCCGAGGGGCGAGAGCAGATCAAGGTCGCTCCCCCTGGCCGTTGCGCGCCACGACTCCGTTGTGGTGCCGTGAAATGAACGCAGTCCGGGATAGCCTTGGCGTAATGGCTACCTATCGCAGCGCCTCAGTGCTTGTCTCCTCGGACGGCACCAGGACCCCCGGCACCGCCGCACTCTTCGCCGAACCCGCCCGCAAGGGTGGGACCCCGCCGTGGGCAGGCGACTTCCGACCCGCCAACAGCGCCGGCAACGGCCCCAAGAACGCGGTCGGGAAGACCTTTACGTTGGAGCTGCCCGACGGCAGCACCGGCAAGGTCGTGATCCAGAACCTCAAGCGCGGGAAGGGCGGCGTCGTGCTGGCGTTGATGGGCGAGGACGCGCCCCCCTTCTGATCAGAACCTGATCTACGGGGCCACCGCCCATGCCCGCCGATCACCCGTACGGTGGTGGCGGCCGTCCTGGCCGCCACCACCGCCGCGCTCCTGCTCGAGTTCCGGCACGAAGCTGAGCTGGGCGCCTGGTGGGCTTCACGGTGTCAACCGGCGACGGTGGTGCTTCTTGTCCGGACGACCAGGTCCAAGCCCGCATCGACGGGGCTGTAGCCGCTGGAGGATGGATCGCCACCGAGAACGCTCCTCGTCGAAGCCTCATCGATCTGGAAGGCAACGAAGTGGACGTCGTTACGGTCCACCAGGCATAGACGGGCGCTTCTGGCGAAGCGGGCGGGTTACGGGGACATCGCGCGCAGGTCCCGGCACTGTGGGGCCGTCGCGCCTCATCCCGGCCGGGTCGTCGCCACCCTGCTGGACCTGATCGTGGTCACGGCATCAAATGGATGCGGATCCGTCTGGCCGCAACCGCCGCATCCTCCAGGACAGCCAGACGGGGCTCGGCGGATTCGAGCAGGTGTGGATGACGCAGCAGTGCCAGTGGCCCCAGACGCCGGTCCGTCAGCACCTCGTCGATCATCAACCGGTCACCGCCACAGACCAGGGCACTGATGGCATCGTGCGGGTCGGCGACAACACCGGGCACATGAGGCAGCATGATTCGCGCGGCGATGTCCGCAGCCCGCGACGTGGCGGCCTGGGCCTGGTTGGCGCGGCGACGCGCGTAGCGCTGCTGCGAGGATCCGCCGGCCGCGGTGCGACCCTGCACATAGAAGCGCTCGACCTTGGAGACGGTGATGGTCGTACCGTCCACGACACCGGCGGCAACCGCGCCCTTACGGGCCAGCAGTACGGCGATCCGGGGTGGTCTGATGATGCGGGCCAGCAGCGTGTCGACATCCTTCACGTCGGCAAGCCCCGGCGGCGGATACAGCGTGGCGGTGTCACCGTTGCTCGCGCCAGTCAGCACCAGGCCCTGCTCGGTGGCGCCGTCGTGGCGACCGTAAAAGCCGTCGAGCCAACCACGAATGCGCTCCGGTGAGATCTCCACCCACCGCCCGCCACCCGCTGCGGGTCGCGCCTTGACCACGTGAACACCGCCTATCGCAACGGCTGGCCTGCGCCCACCATGCTCACATGAAGCGGGTCGCGCCATCGACCACCGCCCCGCTGATACCCGGTTCCAGCCGACAGAGCGTTCACGACGCCCGTTGGACGAGGTGCCAGTGGGGTGCCGTCTCGCAGACGCCGGCGTCTAGCTCGGCGCTGCACGCGTCGCCCACCGAGGTGAAGATGTCAGTGTGGGGATTCGCCGGACCGTAGTCCGTCGACGAGGAGCGCGACCATGCGCCGACCGTAGTCGGGTTCCTCGTTCGGCATGGGCGCACACAGTTTCGCTACGGCGTACAGCAGGTCCTGGGCACTGATCCGGGCCTGGACCTCGCCGCTGGCTGTCGCGGCGTCGAGCAAGGACTCGAGGGCCGGCCCCAGCTTCTGCATGAGATATCCGGGCAGGCCGTCGAACGCCGGATCACCGGAGTGCAGGGCTGCGGCGAATCCGCGTTTGGTGGCGACGAACGCGGTGAACCGGTCGAGCCACCTCGCGAGGGCGACCCCCGGCTCGTGCGCGGCGGCCAGTGCCGGGGCCGCGTCGGCGCAGGCGTCGATCTCGCGCTCGATGACGGCTTTGATCAGGTCCGAGCGCTGCGGGAAGTGCCGGTAGAGCGTGCCGACGCCGACGCCGGCCAGATCGGTGATCTCTTTGGCGGGGGCGTCGACGCCGGCGGTGCTGAAGACTGTCTTCGCTGCTTCGAGCAGGGACTCGACGTTGCGGCGCGCGTCGGTGCGCATCCGGCGCGGAGCGCGTTCGCGAGCAGTTGATTCTGCTGTGTTGTCGGACACCGCTGCGCCTCCCTTGTTTATCCGGAAAGCTTTTCCGTATAGTTGTTTCCGGAAAGGGTTTCCGGATAGCCACGATACCGCAAGGAGACGCTCATGTTGTACCGCACCCTGGGCCGGACCGGCATGAAGGTCAGCCCGTACGCGCTCGGCACGCTGATGTTCGCCACGGTGATCGGGAACCCCGACCCTGACGACTCGATCAAGGTCATTCACAAGGCGCTGGACGCGGGGATCAACGTTGTCGACACCGCCGATGCCTACGGCGACTCGGAGGAGATCGTGGGCAGGGCCCTCAAGGGGCGCCGGGACAGCGTCATCCTCGCGACCAAGGTGGGCTTTCCCCGGCTGAACGCGCTGCCCCGGACGCCGGGCGCGGCCGCCGACCCCAACCAGCGAGGCGCCTCCCGCCGCTGGATCATGAACGCGGTCGAGGGCTCGCTGCGCCGCCTGCAGACCGACTACATCGACCTCTACCAGATCCATCGTCCGGACCCCGACACCGACATCGAGGAGACGCTTTCCGCGCTCTCCGACCTGATCCGCAGCGGCAAGGTCCGGGCGATCGGGTCATCCACGATGCCCGCCTCCGACATCATCGAGGCCCAGTGGGTCGCCGAGCGACGCGGGCTGGAACGTTTCCACACCGAGCAGCCGCCGTACTCGATCCTCAACCGCAGCATCGAGAGCGAGGTGTTGCCGGCGGCGCAGCGCTACGGGATGGGCACGCTGGTGTGGGGCCCGCTCGGGCAGGGAATGCTCACCGGTCGGGTCCGCAGGGGCGAACAGAACGATCTGCGTCGTGCCCGCCTCTCCACGCACCTCACCGACGAGCGCCGGATCGACGTCGTCGAACAACTCATCCCGCTCGCCGACGAGGCAGGCATGCCGTTGACCCACCTCGCCATGGCATTCGCCATCGCGCACCCCGGCGTGACCAGCGCGATCCTGGGCCCGCGCACGATGGAGCACCTCGACGACCTCCTCGCGGGCGTCGACGTCACGCTCACCGACGAGATCCTCGACCGGATCGACGAGATCGTCACGCCCGGCACCGATGTCACCCGGCTCGACCAGGCCTACCTGCCCCCGGCCCTGCTGAACCCGAACCTGCGCCGCCGGCCGGTCAGCGCGCGTGGCGCCGCCTGATCATCACGCCACAAGTACTGCAGGGCGTCCGCGATTCGCGTGAGCATGGCTGACGTCGTCGCCGAAGCGGCGATCGGCGTGCCCGGCAACCCAGGTGTCCCGGTCCGGCAGAGCATCACGCGGCTCACCTCACCGTGACAACACGGTCAGCGCGGCGGCGCATGAGGCGGCGGAAACCGTTGCCGTGCCGGGCGAGGACACGGCCGGTATCGTCCAGCCGCCATGTCGCGGCGGCCACGCGATCCCCGGTCAGCCATTCCTCCCGTACGACAGGCCGTTTCAGCTGACGCAGCAGCCAGGCGGCGGCCCACTGCGCGTAGTTCTCATGGCTGGCCCGCACCCCGACCACGGTCAGGTTCTCGGGATCGTTGCCGTCGTGGTCGTCCAGCAGGTAGTCGTCGCCCCACACACCGTGGAGCGCCTGTCCGAATGGCCCGTTGGTCCAGTAACCAACCTGCAGGGTGCGACGCCGGATGGTGAGCCCGGGAACATCAACGTCGACGTACAGCGGCGCCAGCCACACCTGCGACGAGGTGTCGTCCTCCGGCGAGAGCCCGTCGACGTCCCAGCCGGATGCTTCTCGCCGAAGCTGTTCCAGGAAGGCGATCTCCCCCTCGTGGCGACCGATCTCGTCTGGGAACCATCGAGCCCCGGCTGCCTCAACCACCACCCGATCATGCCGCTGCCACGGCGCCTGGACCATCCGGTTCAGCACGCGCAGTCCAGCGCACGGCGCCCGGGCATCGGACTCATCCGCTGTTCGGGCGCCCGCCTGGCAACCCGATCAGGATTACCCCGTGCCGTTTGCGAGGCTTCGCAGCTCGTCGACTGTGCGCTCCACGGCGTGCCGTGAGTACGAGCCGAGCGTAGGCAGCGGCACGGCGTCGACGTCGCTGTGAAAATGCAGGACAGGAGCGTAGAGCGGTATGCCTGCCCGTACGTCGACCTGCAGGCAGTCGATCGACTGGAGTGAGTTCCACGGTATGACCTGGTCCCGGCTGGCGAAGTTGCGGACACGGACACCTGCTGCGTCAACGACCACGCCGAGGCGCAGAGCGCGCCACACCCCCGCCATCCCGCTCACGAGGAGCAGGGATCCCAGCACGATGCCGAACCAGTCGCGTTCGGCCACCACGTCCCCCGACGTGAAGTAGGTGACGCCCAACAGGGCCCACACGGCAGAGAGCACGACCAGCACCGGGATCTGGATGCGGGGCCTGATGACGATCGGCCTCATGGCGGAACATGCTACGGCGGCCTCTCCCGATCAGCGGCCGAGCCCGGACCTGCTGCGGCATCGAGCCGTTGCCACCAACCGCGGTCAAGACCAGCAGGCACGGGCCTGCCGTCGACCGCCCGCTACGCGCTGTCACCACAAATCAGGTCGGCACTCGATCGTGTCGATGAGCGGATACTGCCCTGTCTGCCTGTATCGACGGGACCGGGTGGCTAACCGAACCGGTCAGCGAGCTTCGTCAGCTTGGTGACGTACGCCGGCCAGTCGTAGTCGTGGGGAACACCGGCGTTCTCCCGCCGCAAGCCGATCGCCCTGTCGTGCTGCTCGCGCATGATGTCGGCGTGACCTGCGTGACGGGCAAGGTCGCAGGTCACGTGGATGATGATCCTGTGCAGCGTCACGTCCCTCTCGCCTGGGCGCCACCACGGCACATGCCCCGGCGCGTCAAGGGGTAGCTGTTCGATCGTCTGATCCGCGAACACCCCGACACGGCGATACAGGTCGATCAGCCCATCCTTCGTCTCGCCCTCCCGCGCGTACCAGTCTGCCTGCGGGTCCTCCTCGAACACCTGCATGGGAACCAGTTCCTCAGGCGTCGGGAACTCACGCCCGAAGGTAGGCCCGAAGTAGCCGGCTTCGACATGGAGGCAGTGCTTGAGAACTCCCAGCAGGTTGTTGCCGGTCGCGGTGCGGGGCAGCCTGGCCTCGCGTTCGCTCAACCCGTCGAGCTTCCAGATCAGGTTGTCGCGCATCGTCTGCAGGTAGTGGTGCAGCGCAGCCTTCGGGTCGCCCAGATCAGCCATGCCTGCCAGTCTTCCTCATCCGCCCGAGCCATCTCTGCATGCGCTGCCTGCAAGATCAGCGCCTGACTGGGCCGGCCGGTGTACGCATCTGGCTCCCCTCTGTGTCAAGACACCGCCGAGAGGAGAGTTCTATGCTGGGTTTCGGCGGGTCTGGTCCAGGAGGCGAAGTGAGCCCGGTCGGGGAACCGGGTGATGCCGGCGACCTCGACCAGCAGCCGGGCGGCGCCGGAGGGTCCGATGCCGTGCAGGTCCATCAACCTGGTGCCGGTGGAAGCGACCAGCTCCTTCAGTTCCTTGTCGGCTTCCTTGGAGCGTCGGTAGATCCGTTCGAGGTCGGCGATCAGCTCCGCGGCGACCCGCCGTCGGGCCTTGCCGACCGCGTCGCGGGGCCGGACCGTGGCCAGCAGTGTCTTGGCCTGGGCGGCGGACAGACTCTTCTTCGCCCCACCCGGGATCAGCTCCAGCAGCAGTTGGTGCAGCTGGGACACCATCCGGGTGTGGTCGACACCGAGGCAACGGCGCCGGTCGACCAGGATCCGAAGCAAGGCAAGCTGCTCGTCGTTGACCACCGGGCGTAGTCCGGTCATGCGGGTGCCGACCAGCGCGATGGAGTGGCCGTCGGTGGCGTCGGTCTTGCGGCCCTGCCCGGTGGCGAACACCCGCGCCCTGGCGGACAGCTTCGGTGGAACGTCGACGACCTGCTCGCCGTCGGCCAGCAGCCGGTTGGCGATGTGCCGGCCGATGCCCTGACAGCCCTCGATCGCCCACACCCGGTGCGGCCACTGACCGGCGTACTTTCGCATCGCCGTGTAGCCGTCGCGGTCGGTGTCGAACCGGCCGCCGCCGACGACGGTCTCGTCGCCAGCCATGACCTCGATCGTTGCCGAACGCTTGTGCGGGTCCATCCCGATGACCACACGACTCGGTGTGACAGTCAACGTGTCCTCCGATGCTCGATCCACCTGGGTTGTCGAGCCGGGAGGGCAACGCTACTTCGAGCCGAGCAAACCCCTCTTGAGCCTCTCCCCGCCCTGGGGCGACGCCCGGGCCGCGCAGGCCAAATGAGAGCCACACGACCAGCGTGGGCAGCCGCAATGAGAGCGACAACCCGGGCGCCTCGACCGAAGCCTGGCCGGGCAACGGTCGCAGGTCAATGAAACAAGTAGCCGCGATCCGCGCCGCCTGTATTCACGCGACCGGCACCGGGCGCAGCGCCTTCAGCGCGGCAAGTACGCGGTCAGCTGGTCGGCGAGTTGCTTCGGATGGCTGAGCGCCACCGCGTGGCCACCGTCGATTTCATCCGGTACGGCATCGAGGCGGTCGGCCGCCACGCGGCGCTGGAAGTCGGGCGGGAAGAATCGGTCTTCGCGGGCGATGAGCACCCTCGTCGGCACGTCCGGCCAGGCACCCAGGGGCCACGGCTCGTTCCATTCTGCGCTGACCTGGTCGCGGCCATGCGCCGAAGCCTCCGCGACAATTTCGGCCGGCACGCCATTGTAGAACTGTTCCTCCTCACTGAACCCCTCCGCGCTGCGGTGACCGGTGTTGCCCCACCAGTCGCCGGGACTCTCACCCGGCTTCGGGATCATGGGAGTAAGCAGGACAATGAGCCGCACAGGCAGCCTGTCAGCGATCAGCGGCGCCGTGAACGCACCATACGAGTGTCCGACGACTACGAGGTTGCTGCGATCGCCGACGGCATTGACGACCGTTTCACAGAACTCGGCGAAGCCTGCCGCCCTATCCTCGATCGGCAGCTCCGGCACCACCACGTCGTGGCCCCGTCCGGCCAGCTCAGGGCCCAGCAGATGCCAGTCCCAGGAACTGCCGCCACCACCGTGGATCAGAACGAAAGTCGCCATGCGTCACAGCCTCACACAGGGGTACGACAGTCAGTAGCGCCGCCCGATACGCCACACCCGGCCACCTACCGGCGACCTCACGGCAGAATCACGCACCGGGCCGGAAGCGTTGTCCCGCGACGACCGGATCTGCCGCGCTGCGCGCCTCAGCGCTGTCCAGTCGCTAAGCGGTACTACTCGGAGGGATTCTCTTCCTCGGCGTCCTCCCGGAATCGGCCCCGTGCCTGCATGACGTCCAACACCGCGCGAGCAGCGGGTTGAATCCTGCCCGGCCAGCCGAAGGCGATGAAGTCGTCGTCAGTGTCATTCCAGGGCGTCACCACGCAGGCCGCCTGCAGTAGTCCATGTACGGCATCGAGTCGCTCAACCTCCTCGGGCGTGAAACACGACCAGTCGCGCCACTGCCACGGGATGTCGTCGTCGATCACGTCGAAGAACAGGTTGATGTAGTCGCCGACGCCGACGCTGCGAACGCCTGAATCACCCTTGCTCAGGGCGACCAGCGCTTCCATGGCGCGATTGCGCAGGCGTTGCTCGACGAGGCGCTCGCTGGGGCGTTCGGGATCGTCCACGCCCCGAAGGTAGCGGCTGTCAGGACCTGGTTTTCAGGCGAAGCCCTACCCGAAGCGCGCCAGCCGTCACGGCCTTCCGATCAACTGGGCAATTTCTCGAAGAGTTCGTTGATGGTGTCGTAGTACCTCGTCGTACGCCCGAGAGCAGTCATGCCGAGTCGCCTGCAGACGGCCTGTGAGGCATGATTGTCCGGCTCCGTCACGGCGAGGACCCTCGGCAGCCCACGGCCGAAGGCATCGCGAAGGACGGCATCCGCGGCTTCGGTGGCATAGCCCTGCCCCCGAGCGTCCGGGTGCACGTGCCAGCCGATCTCGACATCGTTCGACCCGCTGAAGGATTGTTCCGCCCATGGGGGGATTGGCAGGAGCAGGAGGTTGCCGACCAGTCGACCGTTCGCCGTGGCGATCGCCCAGTTCCCGTGAATGGGATGTTCGATGGCACGCCGACGTCTGATCGACGCGAGCGCGTCCTTCCTCGTTTTCATGGTCGTCGGTTGCGCGCCGGAGGAGACTACGATCTGCGAGCCTGACTCCAGGTCCAGGAGGAAGTCGGCGTCGTCGTCCTGCCATGGACGCAGGAGAAGGCGGTCACTAACGATCGTGCGCATGCCACCCACCCTATTCACTGCCCATCATCCGCTCGTGGTCGCAGATAGGGCGCTACGGAGCATGACGGAGATCCCGGACCCCGCGCCCGAACGTACCGATGAGCGGATGTCCGAGCCACGCTGGCTCGAACGCACGGGAAGTGCTCCAGCCGCGCCGAGGGATGCTGGTTCCGCAGGTGCACGGCCTTCGCTCTCCCGCTAAGAGGTGGGCCGCCCGGCTACAGGCTCCCCGACTCCGGCCAGTTCGACCAGTGCGTGTTGGGCGGCAAGCTGGGCGCGTATCGGCTGAGGTCTCCGGTCGCCAGGACATCGGCGATCTGGTGGAAGGTCTCAGACTCGCTGGGGCGTAGCCCGCTCACCAGGTCGGGGTGGTTCCACTGGTCGAGCCGCAGCACCTCGGGTAGGTCGACTGGGATTCGGCGCCGCAACTCCCTCTCATCGGCCAGGAGCAACTCGCGATGACGCGGAACAAGCTGACGCAGGACGTTGACCAGATCCTCGCCCGGCTCGGCAGCAACTGCGATCGTCCGGCCGCGAATAACCACCGGCCCTCCGCGGTAGGTTTCGGGCTCGTCGGGGTCCTCTATCTGGTTCCAGTTGTCTACTCGTTCGTGAAAGTCACCGTTTCCGTAGCCAGGTTCGCCGCTGGCCAGGCAGTCGCCGAACACGTGGAGCACGTCGATGAGGTTGCCGGCCCGGGGCGAGTAGCCGACCGTCTCGACGATGAGGGCCCACCGCCCAGCGTCCCGGTACCCATGGAGCCGAGCATCGACGGCGTAGTAGTAGCCGTGGCCGAGGTCCGGAAACAGGAACTCCTCGGCAGCGGCGTCGAGCTGTTCGAGGACCTCAGCCGAGCGCACAACTGAGCAGTCTAGTCAGCATCGGGCGCGACCCTGAGGCGTCCACATCCGCCGTCAAGGCGCGTCGACCGTCAAGGGCGGCTGCCGATCCTGATGCACGTGGGCGGGTCTACCCCGTTCGGTCGGGGTCGGTGAACTATCGAGCAGGGCACCCAATCGAGCGGCGGAGTCGTCGGTCAGACGATAGACGCCCTGGAGGCTGATGGAGCATTCGAGACGACCGTCGACGACGTACTTCAAGGTGCGCTGTTCTCCGCGCCGGTTGCGCCAGGTCAGCGCGCCGAGCAGGTCGCCGGGAACGGCGACGTCGAAGCGGATCGGCGTCGCCTCGACATGCACCGGGCTCGCCCCGCATCCGCCGGCGCCGAGCATCGCCCAGTCGTCGTGACCGGGATAGGCCGGGTCACGCCAGGTTGCTGGAGCAGCGCCGCAACAGGCGCGCCGCTGCTTGTCGACGACACGCAGACGACTCACCACGTAGACCACGTGTCGGTTGACATGCAGGGCGAAGACATCGTCGCCGACACCGACGCTGGTCCAACTGGGCAGAGACTGATGCACCCCGCTGAACGCCACCGGCGGCCGCTGGCCGACGCAGTGCCTGCGTAGCTCCCGGCAGACGTCATGGGTCCACAAGGCGGTGAAGGCAGCCGACATGGCCGTGATCATAAGAGCGACGACCGACAGTCTCGACCATCACGCCGGGAGCGTTGAGGGACCGAACCGGCATCCGGATCTGCTGCCTGAGCACACGCGAAGTTCCAGCGATCCCCTTTCAGGATCGTCCATCTCATCTGTCAGTGCTCCCCCCGATGAGGTGGAGCGCGGCCGGTATGTCAGGCAGGTACTCGCTTGGGGAGTCTCGGCCGTAGCCCGCATGGCCAGCCCCTGAACTCGAGACCTGCGTCGTAGGTGGGTCAGCCCCTTTCGGCATCGAGCACGAGCCGTGCCTGGTTCGCAGTTCCAGGAAAGCCTCCGGGCCCGAGTTCCGGTGCCAGAGACCTGCCACGGCAGACGTACGCCGGCTCTCAAGCCTATCCAGCCGGGCCGCTCTTCTGCCGAGTGCTCGCCGACCTTGCCCTCGGACTGGTCCGCGCGCAGACCGGTCAGTCCCTGGACGACCTGGTCCGGGAACTCGCCCTACTCGTCGCCACCACACCACCGACCTCGCCCGGTTGAGGGCATGCCCACTCCCCTGACGGCTGGGGAGCGGCCTGCGGGTGAGGTCAGTCTGCTGTCGAGGTGGAAACCTGCCATAGGGCGCTGACCGGCATGGCGCGGATTCTGTCGCCGAACGGCAGCGTGGCGGTTCCGGTATAGAGGACGATGCCGACGATGAAGTCGTCGCCGAGGCGGTCGGCGAGTCGGCGTAGGCCGCGGAAGTCGTCGGGTCCGACGGTGCTGGCTGCTTTGACCTCGATCCCGACCACCTGACCAGCTCGGTTCTCGAGCACCGCGTCGACTTCGTACCTGCTCTGGTCGCGGTAGTGAGACAGGTCAACGGACTGCTCGGACCAGGTGAGCTGCCGGGACAACTCGGACAGCACAAATGACTCGAGCAGCGGCCCGAACGGTGCGCCCGGCCGGAGCAGTGCCCGGGCGTCGGTCGCGATTTCGTTGGCGGCGATGCCCGAGTCGACGAAGATCAGCTTCGACGCGGCGGTGGCACGGGTGCCGAGGTTGCGGGACCAGCCGGGAATCCGTTTGATCAGGAAGATCTCTTCCAGGGCTTGGAGGTAGCGGACGATCGTCGGCCGGCTCAGTCCGAGGGCGGACTCGAGGGAGTTCGCGGCGATGATGGTCGCGGACCTGGCCGCGAGGAGGCGTACCAGCCTGCGTAGCTCGCCCTTGTGCTGAATGTCGGACAGCTGCCGCACGTCGCGGTCGATGAGCGCCTGGACATAGGCGTCGAGGAACCGTTGGCGGCGGCGCGGGTCGGTGCGGGCGGTGGCCTCGGGTAGGCCGCCTCGCACGATTCGGGCCGCGTAGTCGGCGCGGGTCACGTCCGACTTGTGTCGCAGGTTCGGGCCGAGCGCGAAGACGGCGTCGATGAATCCGTCCAGGGCTCCGTCGAGTTCGCCTTGGGAAAATGGCCAGAGCTCGACGGTTTCCATCCGACCGGGCAGCGCGTCCGGCGCAGCCACCATGCCGAACAGCCGAGACGATCCGGTGAGCAGGTACCGGCCAGGACGGGGATCCTCGTCGACGGCAGCCTTGATGGCCAACAGGAGCTCCGGAGCGCGCTGGATCTCGTCGATGACCAGGAGTTCGGAGGAGTCCACGAACCCGACCGGATCGGCGATCGCCGCCGCCCGGTCCTGAGCCCGATCAAGATCGCGGCGCTCGGCCAGACGATCGCCGGTAACGAGGCGAACCAGGGTGCTCTTGCCCGCTTGGCGTGCCCCGCTGATCAAGACGACGCGGGTGTCCGCCAGAGCAGCGTTGACCTGCGCGGCGACGCGGCGGGGGATCAGATGCGGTGTGGGCACGGCGTCATCATAACCCGCCACACTTCCGATCTGCGAGGCTATCTGCTTTCGATTTGCGGCGCGACAAACGTTCGATACGCGGCCATTTGATGTTCGATCTGCGGGCCAGACGAACGGGGCGGTTCGTAAAAGAAGTCCACGGCTACGTCGCGTTGCTATGGATCGTGGCGAGTTCGGGAAAGGCGTCCTTCCAGCGTTGGCGAAGCTGGGGTGGCAGCCAGAGGCTGAGCCAGAGCCGCCGGAGGAGGTGCGCATCGAGCCAGGTGTGCAGGTCCTCAACCGTAGCGGCTTCGGTGAGCACCGCCTTGTACATGCTGGCCTGGCGTGCGGTCCGGGCAGCACGTCCTGGTTGGGGAACAATCGATCGCACGAGCGCAGGTCCATCGATCCGCGTAGCACCATCGCCTCACGCAGCAGGACCGTGCCCACGGCCCGCGCGGTGGCTGCGGAAACGGCGCCGGTGAAGTGGGCTCCGCGGCCTGACTGGGATCTCCAACGCGGCCGGCACCGCGTTGGCCCGCCGCCTTCACGTACGCGAGGGCGTCGAGCATCGCCGTCGGCCCGTCGAAGTCGGCCACGACGAAGTGGCAGGTGTTGCCGGGCATCAGTGGGTACAGGCCCATGAACACGTCGCCGACCAGATGCGCCGCGACGACCTCAGCCGTGCGGGGCAGGTGGGTGGCACCGCGCCGGTCCATCCCCTTACGCCAACCGCCGGCGACAGCGGGCATCCACCCGGCAGCGCCGGTACGGGCGTTCTCCCACCGCACGGCGTACACGTCGGCCCGGGCCCTGAACCGGTCGGCGAACAACGCCAGCTTGTCCCGGGTCGGCGAGGCCATGGTGACCAGCCCCGGCGGCTCCACCGGCGCGGACAACTGCTCCGGCGCCGCAGACGTGTCCGCACCGCGCAGCCTGCAGCAGACGCGCCAGCCGGGCGTTCTCCGCCCGTAACCGCTCCACCTCCCGCCGAAGATCGACGAACTCGGCCATCGAACCCATGCGACCATCCTCGCGCATCGGGCTTCAAACGCCGCGACACCGGTCCGCTATCCTCCGCCGATGGCATCGAAGGGGACCGCCGCGCTGCAGGCGATGATCGAGGAAGCCACGGTCGACGCGTACGGCGACGACGAACAGCTCACCGGCCTGTTCACCATGATCGAGGAACATCTGGCGGTGCCGTTCACCACCACCGTCCTCGGCGTCGAGGTCACCGTGCGGACGATCGACCTGACCGCGGACACCATCGTCGCGGTCTGCGCCCGAGGCCACCACCGGCAGCGGATCGGCCTACTCGACCTGCCGCTCCCCACCCCGCCACCGGACGGCGCCGGGTGGATCGACGCCTACCGGCACTGGGCCGGAAGGTAGGCCACGATGAGCGAGTACCAGTACTACGAGTTCACCGCCCTCGACCGGCCCCTCACCGGCCGGGAGCGGGCCGAGTTGCGGTCGCTGTCGACCCGGGCCGACATCACCGCCACCAGCTTCGTCAACACCTATGAGTGGGGCGACTTCAAGGGCGACCCGCGAAAGCTGATGGAACGGTACTTCGACGCGCACCTGTACCTGGCGAACTGGGGCACCCGCCAGCTTATGCTGCGGCTACCGAAACACGTGCTGGACCCCGCCACGGTGGCCCGGTACTGCCAGGGTGACAGCGCGGCCATGTGGACCGCTGGCACGCACATCATCATCGACCTGCATGACGAGGACGAGGACGGCGTCGACGAGTGGGAGCTCGACGGCCACGGTCTGCTCACCTCCATCATCCCGGTCCGGGCCAGCCTCGCCGCGGGCGACCTGCGCCTGCTCTACCTGGCCTGGCTGCGCTGCGTACAGTCCGAGGAGATCGCCGACGACGAGCCCGAACCACCCGTCCCGGCCGGACTGGGCGCCCTCAACGCGCCCCTCACCGCCGCCGCCGAATTCCTGCGCATCGATCCCGACCTGATCGCGGCCGCGGCGGCCGGGTCGACGCCGGCCGCCTCCGGCGAACCGACCGCCGCGCACCTACGCACCTGGGTCGTCGGACTGCCCGCAAGGGACAAGGACGCCATCCTGACCGACCTGATCACCAGCGGCGACAGCCATCTACGCAACCGACTGCTGCGTCGTTACCGCGACGCGCATTCCGCCGAGGCGTCTACCCCGACGGCCGTCCGTACTGCCGGTCAACTGCTCGCCACCGCCGCGCAGTTGCGCGCCGTGCGGGAACGACGGGATGCCGAGCAGCGGGAACGCGAACGGATTCGCCGCGAACGGTCCGCCGCAGCCGCCCGACAACGACACCTCGACACCCTCGCAGTCGACCAACCCGCCGCATGGCAACGGATCGACGAACTCATCGCCACCAAGAAACCCCGCGAGTACGACACCGCCGTTCAACTCCTCGTCGACCTGCGCGACCTCGGCGAACGCGACGGGGACAGCTCATCGTTCCGACACCGGCTGGCCGAGCTACGGGCAATGCACGCCCGCAAGCCCAGCCTGCTCGAACGCCTCAACCTCGCAGGCCTCGACACCTGACCAAGAGGGGCCTGGCCGGCTTCTGAACTCGAAGACGCTACGCCGGCTCTCAAGGCCATCCAGCCGGGCTGCCCGTCTGCCGAGCGCGCACGTCTCTGCTGCACCCGTATTGGCGGGCCGGGTGCCTTGGCCGTTCCTATGCATATCCGTCCCTGGCTGAGCAGTGCGGACCTGGCCAGCATGAAAGGGGTCGCCACACACAGCGAATATCGATCACACGAAGGGACCCATGGTCTCTTCAGTTCAAGGAGCGCTTCATGACTACCTGGTTCATCACCGGCGCCTCGCGCGGTTTCGGCCTGGAGATCACCCGTCAGGCGTTGGATCGCGGCGATACCGTCGTAGCCACCGCCCGCAACCCCGAGGCGGTGTCAGCGGCGTTGCCCGATCACGGTGACCGCCTGCTCGCGGTCGCGCTCGATGTCACCGATGAGGAGCAGGCCCGCGCAGCAGTGTCTTGCGCGGTCGAGGCCTTCGGCGCAATCGACGTTCTCGTCAACAACGCCGGGCGCGGCCTGCTTGGCGCGGTGGAGGAGTCCTCCGATGCCGAAGTTCGCGCGATCTACGACACCAATGTCTTCGGCTTGCTCAACGTCACCCGCGCGGTGCTGCCGGTGATGCGTTCGCAGCGCTCGGGCCGGATCCTCAACGTCAGCTCTCTGGGAGGTTTCAGCAGCTCGGCAGGCTTTGGCATCTACTGCTCGACCAAGTTCGCCGTCGAAGGGATCTCCGAGGCCATGCGCGCCGAACTCGCGGGACTGGGCATCGCCGTGACGTTGGTCGAGCCGGGCTACTTCCGCACCGACTTCCTCGATGACCGGAGCCTACGCACCGAGGGCACCGTGATCGATGACTACGCCGGCACCGCTGGAGCGGTGCGCGGCGCGGTGCCTGGTCTCAATCACGCTCAGCCAGGGGATCCGGTCAAGGGTGCCGCGGCGTTCCTGACCCTCGCTGACGCGGAGAATCCGCCAGTGCGGGCTCAGCTGGGCAGTGACTGCCTTCAGAAGCTGGAGAACAAGATCACCCAGTTGCGGGCGGAGTCGGAGGCGTGGCGGGACCTGGCGCTGTCCACCGATTACGACGACGTCCTGGTCTGAGAAGAGGAGACGCCATGACCGAGCTGGGTGACTATCTGCGATCATGCCGTGCCAAGGTGAGCGCTGAGGCCGCCGGGCTGCCGAGTACCGGTCACCGCCGCGTGCCCGGGCTGCGGCGCGAAGAGCTGGCCATGCTGGCGGGAGTCAGTGTGGATTACATCGTGCGCCTGGAACAGGGCCGCGCGAAGACGGCCTCACCGGAGATCCTTCAGGCGCTGGCGCAGGCACTCGACCTGCGCCCTGACGAGCAGGAATACCTGTTTCGCTGCGCGGCCGACGCCAAAGGCCCCGCAGCACGGGCGAACCCTGCACCGCCCGACGCGCAACGAGTCTCCACCGCCACCCGGGTGCTGCTGGACAGCATGACCGCAGTGCCCGCCCTGGTGCTGGGCCGACGGATGGACATCATCGGCTGGAACACTCTCGGTGCCGCCCTCTTCACAGACTTCAGCGTTCTTGCGCCGCAGCACCGCAACCACATCCGGCTGGCGTTCCTCGACCAGCGAGTACGCAGCCTCTACCGCGACTGGGAGACGGTCGCCAAAGAATGCGTGGCCTACCTCAGGATGGATGCCGGCCGCTACCCGCAGGACCCGGCACTAGCCCGTCTCGTCGGCGAGCTGTCCATGAAGGACGAAGACTTCCGCCACTGGTGGTCCACCCACCGCGTTCGCGCACAACGGTCAGGGCGCAAACATTTCCTCCATCCCACCGCAGGAGAACTCTCGTTGGACTTCCAGGTCCTCGATGTGCGCGGCACGACCGATCAAACCCTGCTCGTCTACACCGCGGAACCGAACTCCGGCTCCGCGCAGGCCCTGGCCTTCCTCAGCGGATGGACCCGGACCACTCGGGAAGAACCCGCGGCAAGGCTCACCTCGCACCACCCCGGGAGCTGACAGGGCCGGGCACGGCGGCAGGAAAATCTCACAGAGTACGCAGACCAACGGCATCCGCACTCGTCACCGGTGCCCGAGCCCTGAGCAGACTGCCGCGGCTGATCTGCAGGGAGCAGATGGGCGCATCGTCGTCCACGAGGTTCCACCGGCCTCGGCCTGTCTGGTCAATGCCACGGGAGCCTCCGTCGTGCCGCTGCCGGCAGACACCAGGCGCCATAAGATGCCGTACCTGACCCGCTGACGCCTACCGCACCTCGCCGATTACGGCGTCACCACGATCTTGCCCGCCGGCGTCCCCTTCTCCAGGTACCGGTGCGCCTCGATGATGTCGTCCAACGGGAACACCCGGTCCACCGTCGGCTGCAGCACGCCGGTGCGGACACCGGCGGCCAGGAACGCGGCGACGCGCCGCGCGGTCTGCGGGTCGACCATGTCCGCGAAACTCATGTAGCGGTGAATGGTCAGCGACGGATTCGCCGGAAAGGATGCCGGCCGCGGGTCCAGCCAGCCCACCGTGGCCAGGGTGCCGCCGAGCTTCGCGGCCAGCGACAGTTCGGCCAGGCCCGGGCCCATGACGGCGTCCAGGATGATGTCGGCGCCCACCCCACCGGTGTGCCGCCGGGTGGCCTCCCCGATGTCCTCCCGGTCGGTGGCGATCACCGCGGCGGCTCCGGCGGCCAACAGGCTCTGCACCTTGGCGCTCTGCCGGGTGACCGCGATCGGCACGGCGCCGATCTGGCGGGCGATCTGGATCGCGGCCCGCCCGACACCGCCCGACGCCGCGGTGATCAGGACCTGGTCCCCCGGCCGCATCCCGGCCCTGTCCACCAGCGCGCCGTAGGCGGTGAAATACGACACCCACAGCGCCGCCGCACCGACGGGCTCCAACCCGGCGGGCCGGGGCACCACCCGGTCGGCCAACAGCGTGGTGTACTCCGCGTACGCGCCCCTGGTCTCGAAGTCAGGTACCGCACCGAGGATGACCGGATCGCCGACGGCCAGTCCGGTCACCCCGGACCCGAGCGCGTCGATCACACCGGTTCCCTCGACGCCCAGCCGCGCATGCGGCAACTGCACGGGCCGCGGGGACTGCCCGGCCCGGACCATCTGGTCGAGCGGGTTGACTGCGAAGGCCTCGATGCGTACGCGCACCTCGCCGGCTGCAGGCTCGACGACCGGCTCGTCGACGACGCGCAGAACGTCCGGACCGCCGGTCTCGTCGAACACGACTACTCGTGGCATGGATGGCTCCTTGTGCTCCTGGTGGGCTTCACCGGAAAACGCTACGGAGCCGATAGGAACCCGCTGGTACCTTTCGATCTGTGCACGACGCCCACGGTCAGGTCTTCCTCGCCGACTGCCCCACCCGCCTGGCCGTCGAGATCATCGCCGAGAAGTGGGCGGTGATCGTGCTGTTCGCCCTCAGCCTGCAACCCCGGCGCCCCGGCGAGCTGGCCCACCTCATCGGCGGCATCTCCCACAAGGTCCTCACCCAGACCCTGCGTCGCCTGCAGGCATACGGCCTGGTCGAACGCCGCGCCTACGCCGAGGCGCCCCCACGCGTCGAGTACAGCCTCACCCCACTCGGGCAGACCCTGGTCGAGCCGATCAAGGTCCTGACCGACTGGGCCCGAGACAACGGCGCCGCCATCGTCGAATTCCAGGAACAGAACGAGCACTGAACCAGCCAACCCACCGAAGAGGTCCAGGCGACGCTGCGCCCCAACGCCTCGCGTGCGCCCTCGCCACGACGAGCTCATTGGCGGACGGATAGGCAACAGCTTCGCGCGGGGTCGCAGGTGCGAAACACGAGCACGACGACGACCTGAGCCTTGGGCTACACGGAGTTGTTCGGCGCCACCACGGCGCAGCTGCTCCTGCGAGGCGGCGCCAGCTCGCGGCTGATGCGTAACGGCGCTGGTTGCCAGACCGGAATATCGTCGGGAAGGCCGGAGGCAGCGCGGTGCTTGTCGGAGCGAAATAGCTGAGCACGACGAGTTGCTCGACGGTGGGCGTGTCGGTCGAGCGTCTGCTGGCCGGTGCCCGTGCTGCCGGATGACGAGCTTCGGCGTCAGGGTCCGCGGCTTCGGATTTGCCCCCGAAGTCGCGAAACGTGCGATGCCCCTGCGGTACCCCTCCGGCGTCAGCCGGATACGCCGAATCCAGGACTTCCCTGTGTTGACCCATTCCGCCGCGGAGTGTGCGATTATCGCACCATGGCTGATGGCTGGGACTGGCCCCTCGTCGGTGAGCAGGTACGACAAGCCCGCCTTTCGTTGGGGATCTCACAGCAGGATCTCGCCACGATGGTGGGGCTAGACCGCACCATGCTGGCCAAGGTTGAGGCCGGCAGCCGCCGTTTGGACGCCCTGGAGCTGGCTAAGCTCTCCAGGGCGCTGAAGGTGTCGATGGAGTACTTGATCCAGCCGCCGCCCACGGTGTTGTCCCGACGGGCGGCGCCGCTGACCGAGGAAACCGACACTGAGGCAGCACGGTCATCGGAACGCCTCGAAATCGCTCTGGTGGAGTGGTTGCACAATGTCCAGCAATTGCTGGACATTGGCGTCCTGCGTGCCCGTCCGCTGCTTCGCTACCCGCATTCGGTGACATCCGAGGACGATGCGCGTCAGACAGCCCGGTGGTTGCGGCAGCGGTTCGATCTCGGCGATGGACCGATCGACAGCATCATGGACGTCTGCGAGCGCGCAGGTCAGTGGGTTCTGGTCACCGACCTGCCAGGCGACGGCGCATCGCTCATCGAGGGCGACATCGCCGTTGCTGTCGTGAGCACCACGGGCGATCCTGGCCGCCGTCGGGCTACCGCTGCCCATGAGTTGGGGCACCTCATCATTGGTGATGAATATTCCGCCGACCTCGGCCTGAGTGCCTCACGTGCACAACGAGAGACGGTGATTGACGCCTTCGCCGCCGAACTGCTGCTGCCCGTGCAAGCGATTGCCGCAGCCCGTGGGACGGTGAGCCGGGATCAGATCGTGAGCTATGCGGCTCGATACCGTACCTCCTGGTTGCTGGCACTGCGGCAGGCTGAGCAGGCAGGGGCCATCGACGCAGAGACCCGTAGGGCCTGGAGCCAGGTTCGGCCGACCCACGCGGAGTTCATGGAGGCGGTGGGCTGGGTACCGCAGCCCGACCTCGAGTCGGTACGGGTATCGCCCACATACGCAAAGGCCGTGATGGGGGCGTTGCGGAACAGGCGAATCACACGTACCAGGGCTTTGGAGTTGATGCATGGCCACATCGCCGAGGCGGACCTACCGCAGGACGACGACCTGGAAATCGCCCCGTGAGTCGCCCACCGCACGTCACCTCCGTCCTTGTGCTCGACACCATGATTCTCAGCCACTTCACTCTCGCTGACCGGCTGGACGTCTTGCAGGATCTGCTGCTCGATGCCGAATGTTGGACGACGCAGGTGGTTCGGGAGGAGTTGCGGGCGGGATCTGAGGATCATCGTGAACTGGCCGTCGCTTGCGAGGCGGACTGGCTGACCACTGCCCAGCTGGACACGCTCGATGAGGTGCGGTGCTTTACCAAATGGGCCGCGCGGCTCGGTTCAGGTGAGCGCGACCTCGGGGAAGCGTCCGTCCTCGCGGCCGCCGAACTGCGGGAAGGCGTGGCCATCACGGACGACAGGAACGCGACGCAGGTCGCCCGTGCCTACGGTGCCCGCGTTCACGGCACCATCTGGCTTCTCGCGGCGGCCTGCCGAGACGGCAAGCAGACCCTGACGGCTGCGGGGAACCTCATTGAGGCATTGAGAGCAACGGGTGCTCGTCTGCCCTGCTCCGGAGCGGAGTTCCCGGACTTCGCCCGTAAGCACAATCTCCTGTAGTCGCTGCTGACAACTACTCGGCTTAACGAAGGGGCAGTGCCTCGTATGCGGCGGCCAGGGTCTTCGCGTGGTCAACCGGAAGCTGCTCTCATCCGACCGGCGCCGCGACGACAACGCTGACCGGCGAAGAAAGGGCGGTAGCTCGCCACGCCGTGGTGCTCGACCGCCGGAGAGCCTGACTCGCCGTTGAAGACGAGGCGTTCGAATCGGCGGTACGCCCGGTCAGGCACGAGCATGCCCACACAGGACCGGTCTGGCCGCCCAGGCCCATCTTCTGCCACGCACCAAAGTGCGGAACGGCGAGCAGCTGATGTTGACGTGCCGACGAACCCTCGCCATCAGCAAGCCCCAGGAGACGTCGGTTTCTACCGCCGGCCGCGTGCCACGGACGGTGACTGCTTCCGAGGCTACCCGGTGTCGGGACGTGCCGATCAACGGGCACACCGTATGGTGTCGGCGATGAGCGAGACCGTTGTCCCGGCCACCCGCAATCGGCGCGGCACCATAGCGTTGGTACTCGCGTGCATCAGCCTCGTGCTGTCGCTGGTCATGTGCTGTGGGGCCGGACTCGTCGCCAGCACCAGCGGAATCGACCTGCTCCCAGTGCAGTCCACGCCGCAGGTCGCCAGCGCCGCTCAGGTGGAAGCGGTCGCTCACGTGACCCTGCCGCCCGGAACCGTGCTCCTTACCGCCGCCTACAGCAACGGCCTGGAAACGGTGCTTTCGGCGAAGTTTCGGATACCCCGAACCGAGCTCGACGTCTTCATCGCCACGGCGAAGTTCACTGCGGCGCCCGTACCCGGGCTACGGGCAGTCGACGCAAAACACAACGTCGGCGGCGGCGACCTGTGGGATCCCGAAACCGCCAAGTCCGTCTCCGGCATCGATGAAGAGCAACCCACTGCCGACGGCACACGTCGAGCCGTCCTGTTCAACCTCGATGCCCCCGACGCGGTGACCGTCTACTTGTACGCCAGCCGCGGCTGAGCCCTGCGGCCATCCTCTTCTGGCCGCTGGCCGCGTGTTGCAGAACGTGATCAGGTCGCTTTGTTCAGCCTGCCGGTACTGCCGGTGAGCGGATGCTGTTCCCCGGTCAGGTGCCCGAAGGATTGCCTGGTCCATGGAGGTGTCGGCCCGTGGGAACGTCACCGAGCAGCAGACGGGCACCTTGGCGGACAGCATTCCAGTCGGTCTTCGGGGCACGGTCGAGGTTCCTGGCAAACCAATGCCGCCGGTCTTCGTGTTCCCGCCGCAGGTCGACGAGGTCGATGTCCACACCAGGTAGCCCACCGCGGTGTTCCAGATCCTCGACCCGCTGCCCCATGGCGTCCATCAGCTCACGGTCGAGGATGTGTACGGCTTCCAGGTAAGCGGTGGTCGGAAGGCTGAGCCGGACTGTGGAGTCGGCGGTGAAGCCGATCTCGCCGTCGTCCTCGTGCCGCCAGTCCAAGGTGATCTCGTCGCGATCGCCGCAGATGGTGCGCCAGAGCCGGAGCGTGGGAGGGTTTCGCAGGTATCCGAAGTCCAGGTGGTGCTCGCCGTGCCATACCGCGGCCGTGACGACCGGATGGTCGGGCACGTCCGCGTTGCCGTCGTCGGGCCGTCTCTCATCCGGTTCTTCCACGAACTCGAGCGGGTCACACGTCCACTGCGCGCGGTGGGAGGCGATGAACGGCTGCAGATCGTCGGGCACCGGCACCAGCACCTCCGGTGTCAGGACGATGAGGTCTTCCCAGAGCCGGGCCAGGTAGTAGTCGACGTAGGGATGCGGGTCGGATAGCCGGGTGCGGCGCAGCAGTTCCTGCCCGCTTGTTTCGAGCCAGTACCAGCCCTCGGTCAGCCCGAACCAGTGCAGGCTCGGCTGGTCGCCGCCCCACGGCGACACCTCGTCCAATGGGTACAGCTCGAACCGGAACCTGATCATTGCGGCAGTACCCGGCGCAGCTCTGGGGTGTTCCTGTCGGCGCGGAGGTTCAGCAGCGAGATGAGGCGGCGGCGGACTCGTGGATCGTCGTTGGTCAGGTATATGTGCAGGCCGATTTCTTGGAAGTCGCGCCGCAGGTCGGTGCACGGATCGTCCTCGACCTCGGCGTCCGCGACGCGGAGGTATGAGCAGTACCAGGCGTCTGCTGCGCCGATGATCTCGTATGTGGTTCCCGTCCGGAGGTATTCGAGAAGCCTCGTCTGAACGCGTCTGCGGCCGAAGGCAGCCAGCGCTGGCCTGATGTGCCGTTGGGTGTGGCTGGGGTCGGGTTCGTAGACGGCGGCGCGCATGAGTGGTTCGAACAGTTCCTCGGGCTGCTGTGGCGCGGCCTCCCGCATGATCATGAGGGCTACGTGGCATTGCCAGTGTCGGCGGACCTTCTGGTTGGTGCGCTCGTCGCCGGACGGTGCGGGCGGGTGCGCAAGGCCGAGCAGGTCAAGAACTTCTATGAGTGCCCGCTCGTACCGGTCGTAACGCTCGAAGCGATCCTCGTCCACGGCCAGGGACTCTACGTGGATACACCCTGGCGGCTCAGCGCGAATCGTTTCAGGCCATGCCGCCGCCACTCCCACGCCAGCTCTCCAGCAGCGTCGTACCCGTGTCCATCAGCAGGGCGTCGAAGTCGAAGATGAGCGCCTTGACCGTCACTGCGGCAGTATCCAATCCCGCCGCCTCGGATCTGCACTGATGGTGCGGTGGCCGATCGACGGGATGCTCGATCATGTGGCCGCTGGGTCGGACAGGTTGTCAGCGCCCGCCGCGCTCGGGTGGTTCGTCAAAGGCCAGTGTCATCGTGCTGTGGTACGCGCGGGACTGGGCACTCTCGCTTTGTTCGTCAAGGGGCTCTGTCTCGGTCGTCCACACCTTTACCGCCCGATACGCGAACCCGTCCTGCGCCACCGGCTCGGCGATGAAGGAGACCCCCTGTCCGGCAGCAAGCTGCCGGTATCCGTTCATGGCGATAGCCGAAAAATGGACCCAACACCCGCCGGGAACCTCGGCCCCATCGATGACACCCCAGCCTTCATCGCCGTGATAGATCCGAACGACTCCTGAGCCTGCCACCCGAATATTCTGCCCGGTGCCCGCGAGCATCGATCAGCTCGGCGGCCTGCGGTAGATTCGCCGCTGCGACGGCCGGCAACGGGGGGGTCAGCGGGGGATGGACGCCAGTACCGAGGAACTGCGGGACGCGCACAACGTGCTGTCGGAGTGGTACGCGGAGAACCTGGTAGGGGTGCTGGAGAGCATGCCGGTCGAACGCGCGATGCTCGACCTGTTCGCCGAGCTGACCTTGACCGTGGGCGCGGAGGTCGCGGACGTGGGCTGCGGCACCGGACGACTTCTTCCGTACCTCGCGGACCGGGGCCTGTCGCCGCGCGGGGTGGATCTGTCGCCAGGGATGGTGGAGGTGGCGCGGCGGGAGCATCCGGGTTTCGGGTATGCGGTCGCCGATCTGCGGGAGCTGCCGTTCGGGGATGCGTCGCTGGCCGGGGTGGTGTGCTGGTATTCGTTGATCTTCCTGGCACCGGACGCCCGGGTACGGGCGTTCGCCGAGCTGGCCCGGGTCGTGCGGCCGGGCGGCTACCTGGTGGCGGCGTTCAAGCACGGCGACGGGACAGGGCATCGCAACAGTCCTGGTAGCCGCGTCGGCAGTCTCGGCATCGACTTCGATCGGTACTGGCTCTCGGCCCGGGAGATGGAGGACCGCTTCACCGCCGCCGGTTTCGCCCTGGTTTTCCAGGGCGAAACCCCACCCGAAGACGCGGAGCCCCGGTACGGGTACATGCTGGTCCGCAAGACCGGCTCCACGAACGCGTAGGGTGCGGATTTGCTGCCGGCCGGGCGCGCGATGCGTGACAGGATGCCGGGGTACGTCGAACGGTCGGTGGGGCCGACGGGCGGATGTCCGCGCCCAAGGGGCCTACGACTCATCTGCGCCCGTACGTCGCGGCGCCGCTCACGGTTTTGCCGATGGCAGTGTGTCTGAGCTCGACTGATGATCGCTGTGCGGCAGTCGTGGGTGATAGGGCGTGGCTACGCGTGGGATGGGGTGGCTGGGTTCTCGGCGGGTGCCTGGTCGAACTCGTGGCGGTTGCGGAGGATGTCGCTCTGGTGGCCACGGACCCAGTGCACGAGTCCGTCCACGGCCTCGCTCAGTGAGCGGCCGAGCGGCGTCAGGGCGTATTCAACCCTCGGGGGCACTTGCGGGTATGCGGTCCTGGTCACCAGCCCGTCGCGGGTGAGGGCGCGCAGCGTCTGGCTGAGCATCCGCTGCGAGATGCCGGTGACCTGCTCGTGCAGCGCGGTGAAGCGCAGTGGTCCGGACGCCAGGACCGTGATGGTCAGCAGCGTCCATTTGTCGCCCACCCGCGCCAGCACGTCGCGGACGAGTTCGATCGTCTGGATGCAGTCCGGCGCGACCCCACGCTGTGCGAGTTCGGTGCCGAGGAGGCTTGTCACAACTCTCTGTTCCTCGTGCGTCAGTAGCTGACTTCAAAGTGCGTATGGGCGAGCCGGACTAAATCCGCCGGCCGCACGTTTCTTACTGATCGTAACGGACGTGCGGCCACCCCTTGGTGGCCGTGACAGCGGGAGGACGGCATGGTCCTACACGACACCTTCACGATCTCGCGGCACCTCGACGTGCCGCCGGGCGAGGTCTTTACCGCGTTCGCCGATACCGCGATCAGACGGGGATGGTTCCGGCTTCCTGGCAGCGGAGCTTCATACGAGCACGACTTCCGGGTGGGCGGAGGCGAGACGGCAAGCAGCACCTTCACCGGGCTGGACACGGCGCCCGAGCGGCTGGAGTACCGGTCGCGGTACATCGACATCGCGGACGCACACCGGATTGTCTACGGCTACGAGGCCATCGTCGACGGCGACCTGCGATGGACCTCACTGGTCACCGTCCGGCTCGACCCAGAGACGGACGGCACCCGTCTGGAATGGACCGAACAGGTGGCATTCCTCAAGTACACGGGGGACGGCAGTACGGACCTGGCGCACCTGCGCGGCGCGAGCGTGCTGCGGCTGAACGGCCTCGACGCGGTGCTGCAATCCGGCCGGCAACGTCAGCAACCGCGGTGATAGTGCCTGCACTCGCCGTGTGGGCTGCGGGGTTCATGCCGCTTCCTTCTGCAGTGCGGGGCCGAGGAGCAGTCCGCCGTCGATGACATACTCGGCACCGGTGATGAACGTCGCGTCCGGCGATGTGAGAAACAACAGCAGCGCAGTGATGTCGGCGGGCTCTCCGAGTCGCGGGACGGCGAACGGCTCGGGCGAGTAGAAGTCGGCGATCGCGGTGTCGCTGCCGGCCGCCGGCTCGGTGATGAACGGGGTGGCGACAACGCCGGGGTGGATGACATTGACGCGGATGTTGTCGCGGCCCAGCTCAAGGGCAGCAGTTCGAGTGAGCCCTCGAACCGCCCACTTGCTGGCGACATAGGGCGCGTAGAAGGCAGTACCGCCGATGCCCATGGTGGAAGCGATGTTGATGATCGTTCCTCCACCCGCGCGCCGCAGCGCTGGTGCGGCTGCCTTGATGCCGAGGAACGTGCCGGTGAGGTTGATGTCGAGGATGCGAGCCCACGTAGCCCGGTCGGTGGACTCGATGAGGGCCGGCGGGTTCTGCACCCCGGCGTTGTTGACCAGGATCGTGAGCGCGCCGAAGGCCTTCTCGGTCTCCGCGACGGCGGCGGCCCACGACTCCTCCTCGGACACGTCGAAGCGGACGAAACGCGCCCGATCTCCCAACTCGGCGGCGAGGCCAGCCCCACGCTCGGCATTTGTGCCACCGATGACGATGTTGGCGCCTTCGGCATGGAAGGCGCGAACGTGGCTGGCCCCCTGCCCACCGGTGCCACCGGTGACGAGAACGGTCTGATCGACGAAGCGGGACATCAGATCCTCCGAGTACGCATGGGGGGCGACACCCGAAACCAGGTGGCGAGTCGAGCGACTCACCTTGCCGAGGCTACGCCCCTGCAGATGGTGAGTCAACCCACTCGCCTCGCTATGATGGGCGCATGACCCCAGTGCCGTCGGCCTATCACCAGCGCGTGGCGGAGGAGAAGCGCGCGCTCATCGTGCAGGCCGCTACTGAGCTTTTCCTCGAATTGGGCTACGACCGGACGTCACTGGCCCGTGTTGCCGACAGTGCTGGCGTGTCAAAAGCAACGTTGTTCAAGCAGTTCCCGACGAAGGCAGCATTGTTCGATGCCATCGTCATCGACTCATGGGCCGAGAACGACGTCGCCGACGTGCCACCCACCGGTGACCTGGCAGCCGGCCTGACGGTTCTGGGACGGCGCTACGCGACACTGGTGAGCCAGCCGGAGATGACCGACCTGTTCCGCATCGTCATCGCCGAACTGCCACGGTTTCCCGAACTGGCCAAGGCGCACTTCTCACAGGGCAAACTGCCGTACTTCGAGACCGTCCGGATCTACCTGGTGGCCGAGCACGACGCGGGAGCCGCAGACATCGCTGACCCGGAGATGGCCGCTACCCAGTTCCTCGGGATGATCTCCAACTACCTGTTCTGGCCGAGCCTTCTGCTGCCGGACTGGACGGTGTCCCCTGCCCGCACGACCGCGGTGGTGGAAGAAGCCGTCCGAACCATGGTTGCCCGGTACGGCACCGATGGTCACCACCGGGACCGCGAGGTCGTTACCGCATCTACCGCAGACGACACGCAGGGCCGCTGAGAAGTCCTGGCAACAGACTCCGCGGCAAGCCGGAGCCTTGCCAGCTGGCAGGTTAGTCCTCAGGTACAGGCGCTCTCCCCGATCCCCGCCAACGGTGTGCCTGGAGACCGTCCTCGACGTCATCGCTCGGTCGGACATCATCGAGGCATGGGCGATCTTCTCATCAATCTGCTGGCGAGCGTCATCGCCGGCACGGCCGTCTGGCTCACGGGGTTCCTGCTGCGTCGGCGCAAGCTGAACCGGGCACGCGCCTTCTTCGGGCTCACCGCCGGGGCGAGTTGTCTGCTGGTGGTGTCCCGGCACGCGTCGTCGCCGCGCGAGTTCAGCGTCCACCGCCGCGACGTCGCCGCGCTGGTGGAACTGGCGACCATCGCCCGGGAATGCGGCGCCCACGCCGACCGGGTCGGCGAGAACCAGCCGACCGGGGAGATCGGCCGGCTGACCGAGTTCTGTGTCGGCGGCCCCGGCGCGAGCCCGCGCAGCGCCACACACGTACGCGCGATCCTCCGTGGCGTGACGTACGAGATCTTCGACGAGGACAAACGCCGGATGTCGTTCACCGTCGGCGGCACCGAGTACGTCTACAGCCCAGAGACCAGCTACGTCCTGCTCGCCCGATTCTGGGGGCCGACCGGCGGGCGCCCGGTCTTCTTCATCGGCGGCCTGACCGCGGGCAGCAACCTCGCCGGCGCCCGATACCTGACCAAACACCACCCCGACCTCGCCCGGACGTTCGGCGCCGACCGGCCGTTCGCGTTGGTGCTGCGCATCATCGAGCCGGCCGCGTACGGCACCGACTTCACCGAACTGATCGCCGACGTGACCGACATCGCGTTCCAGCCGCCTGCACACCCGGACGACGAGCCGACCCCCCAGCCACCGGAGTTGCCGGCCACACACGCCAGCAGCTGAGCCCTCTGCGAAGACCGGAACGACGAGGGCAGCGGGGGGTTGGGCGTCCTGGTCTGCTGCATGTCGGGCATGTCCGTGGTCAGGACTCCCGGGGACGGCATGGTAACCGCAGGCCACGCCCCGACTGGCGACGCCGTCGACCAGCGCGGTCACCAAGCGGGTGGTCCTGGGCCGGCTCGGAAGCGGCCGCTGGAGCAGCGGAGGCTGCGGCGACCTGAAGCCGTCCGCTTCGACCAGGTGGCTGCCTCGTCAGCCGAACGCATGGTGTACGGCGGATCAGCACAGCACCGCATAGTTCAGGCTTGACTTAATTAAGTCCAGACTGGGATAGTTCCCCGGGTGCACGCGTTCGATGTCCTCGGCGACCCGGTCAGGCGCCGAATACTGGAGCTGCTCGCCGACGGCGAACAGGCCGCCGGAACCATCAGCGAGGTGGTCCGGGCAGAGTTCGGCATCTCAGCACCTGCGGTGTCGCAACACCTGCGAGTGCTGAGGGAGTCGGGTTTCGTCACCGTCCGCCCGGACGGTACGCGCCGCCTCTACGCCGTGGAGGCCGCGCCGCTGCAGGAGGTCGACATCTGGCTCGGACGCTTCCGGCAGTTCTGGAGCCAGCGCCTGGACGCGTTGGCCACCGAACTCGCCCGTGGCAAGCGCCAACGCCGCGAACCGCGCGACAACCCTGGAAACCCTGGCGAGACACCGGAACGTCGTCAGGCAGCCGAGTCAGATAGCGAGGAATCGACGTGATCGACATCATCAACCAGGTCAACGCCACCCACCGGGAGATCGGCAACCAGGCGGTTGCCGCTGGCGCAGGGCGATCGCTGCTGCTGCGGCGGGTCTACGACGCCCCGATCGAGGACGTGTGGAGCGCCTGCACCGAACCGGAGCGGCTCAGCCGCTGGCTGGGCCCGATCGAGGGCGACCTGCGGGTCGGCGGCACGTTCCAGCTCAAGGACAACGCCGGCGGCGAGATCCTGCGCTGCGAGGAACCCCGCCTGCTCAAGGTGACCTGGGTCCTCGGCGAGGGCATGTCGACCGAGGTCGAGGTGCGCCTGGCACCCGGCGACGACGGCCGCACCGTCTTTGAGCTGGAACACGCCTCACCCGCCGAGATCGTCGACGAGTTGGTGCGCACCTACGGTCCCGGTGGAACGATCGGAATCGGCGGCGGCTGGGACCTCGCGCTGCTCGGCCTCGACCTCTTCCTGCACGGCGTGAACGTTGACCCTGCCACGTGGGAGGACACGCCCGAGGCGAAGGAGTTCGCCATCCGCAGCTGCCAGGCCTGGGCTCCCGCCATCCAGGCCGCCTGGGGAACCAGCGACGACGACATCGCCGTGGCCGTCGCCTTCGCGGTACAGCACTACGCCCCCGACACCAGAGGCGACAGCTGATGACCCACGATGTCATCACCACCGCCGCCGGCAGGGCGCCCAGCGCCGCCGCCCGGGAGACGAGGCTGCTGCGTCGCCGGACCGCTCTACATCGTCGTGGTCGTCCTGCAGATACTCACCAGGGACGGATTAGACAGCAGCCGGCACCCGGCCAGCATGCTGGGCACCGGCGACCAAGGATGAATCCAGATCGCCAACCTCGTGGTCAGCGGTCTGCTGACCGTGGCGTGTGTGATCGGGCTGCACCGGACCCTTGGCCCGGCGGTGCGGCCGGGCGGTGCCTGGGGACCCACGGATGACCGGTGTTCGGTGGCGCAATGCTCGGCGCGGCCGCCTTCTCCGCCGACCCGCCGACGGCTTCCCACCGGGCACACCGACCGAGCCGTCCGCGCCCGACCCACCGCGAACTCCCACGGACGCGGAGGGCCAGCGGATGGCACCCGCTGCGCGAGTGACCCCCGCATGACGGACAGGAGGCTGAAATGACTGGGACGACAGTGGCCGAGGTGATGGCCGAACTCGCCGCGATCGAGGACCCGAAGACCCGCGAGGTGAACGAAAAACACGGGGACGACCACGGTGTGCACCTCGGCAAGCTGCGCGAGCTCGCGAAGCGACTGAAAACGCAGCAGGCACTCGCGTGCCAACTCTGGAAGACGGACGACACCGCGGCGAGGCTGCTGGCGATCCTGATCTGCCGCCCGAAGGCGTTCGAGCGTGACGAGTTGGACGTCATGTTGCGCGAGGCGCGCACACCCAAGGTGCACGACTGGTTCGTCAACTATGTGGTGAAGAAGAACCCGCACGCCGAAGAGCTGCGTCTGGCCTGGTCCGCCGATCCGGATCCGGTGATCGCGAGTGCCGGCTGGGCGCTGACCACCGAACGCGTAACGAAGAAACCCGAGGGCCTCGACCTCGCAGGACTACTCGATGTCATCGAGGCGGAGATGAAAGACGCCCCGGATCGCCTGCAGTGGGCGATGAACCACTGCCTGGCTCAGATCGGAATCGAGCACGCCGAACAACGTGCCCGTGCGATCGACATCGGCGAGCGCCTGGAGGTACTCAAGGACTACCCGACTCCGCCGAACTGCACGTCTCCGTTCGCGCCCATCTGGATCAGCGAGATGGTGCGCCGACAGCACGACAGGTAGGAACCTCCTGCCCACGCTCCCCCGCTGCCCCTCGGGCACGATCGACAGAAGGTGGCGATCGACGCGAAGCGCAGAGCTCACGCAGGCCACCCATGCAAACCCGCTCATCGGGCGTGCCTGTGGTCAGGACGCCCGGGGACGGCGCGCGCGGAAGGCATGGAGCCAGTGTCGTACCTGCTCGTCGTCGTGCAGGTACGGGCCGTCCTTGGCGTGGCGCAGGTCGATGCCGTGCAGCTGAGTCAACGCCCACCAGACATCCGCGTCTTCCACACCGCCGCCATCCGGATCGGTGACCCACTGAGCTGCCCATCGGTCGACCTCGTCGCGTGACTGACCTCCGTCCAGGAGCGCCAGGAGCATCGACTCGATCTGGTCGCGATTCGGCGGCGGGTGAGGACTCAAGGACATCCCGCAACCTTGACAGATCCACAGGACGTACCACTCCCGGGTGCACGGCCGGGGCACGATCCCGGTGGAACTCAAATCCCGGCCGGTACACCGTTCCCAGTAGCGCGAACTGACTCAGGTCCTCGACCCGGACCGACCCGCTGTTCTCGATCAGCTATGTTGCCGGCGTGGAGATCCAGGTGCTGGAGGGTGCGCTCGTTGAGGTGCCGACCGCCGACGTCACGGGCATGGACCGGCGTGCGTTCGGCGAGTTCGTGGGACCAGGCGGTGAGCTCGCCTCGTACGCGTTCGGCTGGACCACCGGCTCGGACCCGCACGTCGCCCGTTTGTCCATCGGGATTGGTGCCGGCAATCCTGGCGGCGGCACCTTCCACGCCGTCATCTTCGCCAACGAGGGTACGCACGCGTTCTCGCTCGTCGACGAGCCGTTCGAGCGGGTCCCGCAGGGCGGTCCGGACCTGACCGCAGTCCAGTCACGCGCCCACGAGGACCTGCCGTTCGTCTGGTGGGTCACCGACCACGTCATGCAACACGATCGGCGAGCCTGGTGGATGCGGCACTGGCTACTGGGCACCACCTGTATCCAGACCCCTGAAGTCTTCGAACGCCACGAGCCTGTCCTGCTGATCAGTCACGACGCCGACGACGGAGTCTGGCAGCTGGTCGGAGCCACCGACGCGACAGGCAGCACCGGCAAACTCGGACACCTGCACCATGCCGTCGACGAGGACCCCAGCCTGATCGACGTCCTTGACCTACCGCCCGGACACAGCGCGACACGCGCGGGCATCGGGAAACCCTGGACGGGCGACGTCTAACGCAATCGAGGCATCTCCCCTCCGACCTTCGATCGGCCACTGGCGAACGGTGGACCAGTAACCTCATCTGGCCACACGAAGCGGTCGCGGCCGAAGGTGGCGTCGGTGACGACCGCCGACATCCGATCCTGCCGATCAGCCGAAATCGTCATGCCCGACTACTCCGGCCGGCTGCGTCACGCTCGGGAGTCGGCTGCTGGACAACCTTGAGGGTCCTACCAGGCCGTACCCCGGGCATGGGTCGGTCGAGAGCCGTTTTGAGACATCCTCATCCCGCCGATGAGCGCACGTTGTTGGCGGGGATGCCGCGGTATCAGGAGCGAGCTCGGCTCATCTCGACGTCGATGCGCCGTTGCTCAGCGTCGCGGAGCTTCAGGTAGTGCTCCACCCTGGCCTGGTTCCCGACCTTGCCGGCCGCTTCCGCGGCGGCCTGCAACACCACCAGGGGCAACCCGGGAACTTGGCGCGCCTGCCTGTCCGCCTCGGTGAACACCACATCGGCCTACTCGGCGTCTGCGGAGCCGGCCAGGAGAAACAGCTCCTCGACGTACATCCGGCCCAGGCCCACCGCCGTCCAGCCGGCCACGCCATCCAGGGCTCGGCGACACGCACGCAGCGCCTCCCACGCGGCACGGTGGCCGCCGGCCTGACGTTCCAGCTGGGCCAGGGACTGCCACGCCGAAGCGGAGTCCCAGGGATTGTCGGCAAACACGATGCTTTCCCGCTGCGCCTCGGCCGCCTCAGCGAAAGCCCCCAAATCGGCTAACTGGTATCGAAGCTGACTCAGTGTGCTCTTGTCTCGCTGGCGACCGGCTGCCCAGCGGTCCAGCCACCGGCGGGCGAGTTCACCGTCTCCCATTAGTTTGGCCCGCTGCACCCACCGAAGCGGGTCCTCGGCGGCAGGATCGGCCGGGAAACGTGACCGCTCACGTTGCGCGGCTGGCCCTCTTCGTCCAGTAGGCGCTCCAGCACATCGTTCCGTTCGGCATGCGCGCTGTCGCGCACGAAACCGACGGTGGCCTGCACCCCGGCAGCAAACAGGTGCTCAATGTCGTAGCCACACCAGGTGTCGAAGTTGGCCCGCTTCATCTCCCAGTGCAGCCACACATCCTCTACTCGTCGATGCTCCGCGAGCAGGAAGCCGACCAGCTCGGTCTCCTCAGTCAGCCCCTGGAACGGTGCCTCGCGTCGGCACAACGCCTCCTGCTCGGCCAACCAGCGCACCAGTGGAAGATCCTCTGCCCGCCGGTCGTACTGCAACGCCCACAACACCGCCGCCCGCCGCGCCGCATGACCGTCGCAGTCATAGCCATCGGCCCCCGTGGCCCGTTCATAGCGCAGCTCCCGCCACACAACCGAGGAGCCCCGCATCCGCTCCAGCTCACGCCGCGCTTCCTCCATCACCCGCCAAAGATCGCACCACGGGCGGCGTCTTGTCACGCTGGCGCGAACCGCTGTCGGGCGGGTGCGCTGTCTTGCCGCGAGGCGCGTGGTGCAAGGTGCCGCGGACGTCCAGGATTGCTTATCTGCCCGGCGGGGATGGGGTCGGCGAGCTGCTCGACGCCAGCTACCGACGTACGGGCTGCCCACCCACGGCGCCCTCATCACCGGCTACCTCATCGCCCTCACCTGGTGGACCATCCACCTCCATAGCCCACACCCTCCGACTCGCCTTCCCCTTCCACCGGACAACCCTCCACCGACTCATCAACAACCAACACCACCAAGACGACCGGTCTCCGCCGCAGGAGTATGAAGGGAACCCATCAGCAGGCCGCCCCCGGCTGGTGTCGGATACGGGCAGGTCGCCGAGTTCCGTCAGGGCCTGTCCGCACGCGGTATCGGCTACATCGTGGCGACCACGTCGTCCACCACCGCGTAACCCGGCGACGCCCACCCCGTCGAGGTTCCCTACGCCGGCGTCGGCAAGCACCTCACACCGTGCTACCTGCACCCAGCTCACAGCCTGAAGGACCTGGCGCTGGCCGACGCCACGACTCTGGTGCGCTGGTGTGCCCGGCTACCCGTACCCGACCGCGCCCGGACCGGCACCTCTGAACTGCCCGGGCACTTCTTCACGCTGCGGGTGCGTCTCGCCGGCCGGAACGTCCGACGCGGACGTCGGCGGCATCGACCGCAGCAGCCTGTGCAACCACCCCCAGTAGGACCGGGCTGACCGCCCTGCAGCGCCGCCTCGACGAGCCGCCGCACCGAGTCGTCGCCGCCCCGTCGACGCGTTCACGAGTAGACCCTCGTCCGGTACCGCAGGAAAGTCGTCCCGGGGCATGGTCAACGCCGCCGCTGGTTGCGAAACTGCTTCAATCTGGGCCAGCACGGGCAATCGGGGCTCTCGACACATCGGCAGCTATGTGTACTGGCCAGGCAACACCCTGTACCCCGGTCGGTGGGCCTGAGCACCAGCCGAGACGGGCTCGGCGTCGGCGCGACCCGGACGGAGGAAGCAATGTCCCGCACACCGCTGTCCCTGCCGCAGCCGCCCGCACGCGCGTCCGAGTTCGGCCGGGACGCGCTCATCGTTTGCGAGAACCTGGTGCGGATCTACCAGACCGGTTCCATCGAGGTGCAGGCCCTGCAGGGACTGGACCTCACCGTGGACAGCGGCGAGTTGGTCGCCGTCGTCGGGGCCTCCGGGTCGGGCAAGTCGACGCTGCTGTCCATCCTGGCCGGTATCGACGCCCCCACCGCCGGGCGGGTGCGGGTCGACCGGTGGAGCCTGTTGGGGATGTCCCGCGCGGACCGGGTGGACTACCGGCGGCACACCGTCGGGTTCGTCCGGCAGCAGACGGCGAGCAATCTGATCCCGTACCTGACCGCACGGGAGATGGTGGACCTGCCCATGACGGCGGCCCGGACCGGCAAGGAGGAGCGCCGCAAGCGTGTCGCTGAGCTGTTGGACAGCCTCGGTGTCGCCGACTGCGCCGATCGCCGCCCGGGGCAACTGTCCGGAGGGCAGCAGATGCGGGTCGCGATCGCGGTGGCACTGGCCAACCGGCCGAAAGTGCTGCTCGCCGACGAGCCGACCGGCGAGTTGGACGCCGCCACGTCCGCGGAGGTTTTCGGCGTGCTGCGGGACGTCAACCGGCGCTACGGCGTCACCGTTGTCGTGGTGACCCACGACCCGGAGGTCAGCGGCCAGGTCGAACGGACCGTCGCGATCCGGGATGGGCGTACCAGCAGCGAGGTGCTGCGCCGCACCACCACCGATGCGGTGGGTGACACGCACATGGTCGCCGAGGAGTACGCCGTGATGGACCGTGCCGGGCGGGTGCAGGTGCCCCGCGACTTCCGTCAGGCGCTGGCGCTGACCCGACGGGTCCGGTTGGCCCTGGAAGCCGACCACATCACGATCCGCCCGTCGGGCAACGGCGAATGAGCAGCGAGCCGCTGCTGCGCGTGCGCGGCGTGCATCGGCGTTTCCGCACCGGGCCGACCGTCGTGCACGCGCTGCGCGGTGTGTCGTTCGATGTGGCCGCCGGTTGCATGGTGGCGCTCGTCGGCCGGTCCGGCTCGGGCAAGACCACTCTGCTCAACGTCATCGGTGGTCTGGATCGCCCGGACGCCGGCACGGTGCACGTCGACGGCGCGGACGTCACCGCGCTCGACGAGGACGGCCTGTCCCGGCTGCGGCGGGAGAAGGTGTCGTACGTCTTCCAGAGCTTCGGGTTGATTCCGGTGCTGTCGGCGGCGGAGAACGTCGCCGCCCCGTTGCGGCTGGCCCGCGTCGCTGCGGCCGAGCGGGAGCGGCGGGTCGAGTTGCTGCTGGAGTTGGTCGGTTTGGCCGACCATGCCCGGCAGCGGCCGGCCGAGTTGTCCGGCGGGCAGCAGCAGCGGGTGGCGATCGCCCGCGCGCTGGCCGCCTCGCCCCGGCTTCTGATCGCCGACGAGCCCACCGGGCAGCTGGACGCGGAGACTGGCCTGTCGGTGATGGCTCTGCTGCGTGGGGTGGTCGAGTCCGAAGGTGTCACCGCGCTGGTGTCCACCCACGATCCGGTGATGATGGCGTTGGCCGACCGGGTGATCCGGATCCATGACGGGCACCTCCATGACGAGGCAGCCGGGCAGCCGGGCGAGCCTGTGCCGGATGCGGGGTGACGCGGGCGATGCTGAGGCTCGTTCGGCGGCGCGCCCGTGCGCAGTGGCCGTTGCTGGCGGCCCTCGTCGGGGTCGTCACCGTCGGCGCGACCCTGCTGGGCACCTGCACTCTGCTGAGCACCCGCACCACGGAGCGGGCGTTGGAGGTCGCCATGGCCCGCGCCGCCCCGGCTGCCGTCGACGTGACCGTCTACACCGGCACCGTCGAGGGCCCGGACGCGCAGTCCGTCGACGCCGACACCCGCGCCGTGCTGGCCGCCACGCTCGCACCGTTTCCGGTGACCACCACTGCGCGGGCGTCGACGGTGCTGCGGGCGTTGCCGGCCGCACTCGCTCCGGGCACCACCGTCGCGGCCCAGGCGTACCTGTCGGGGCTGGACGACCTGCCGACCCGAGCCGAGCTGGTCACCGGGCGCTGGCCGCGTGAGCGTGGTGACGCGGTGGTGTTGGAGTCCACCGCCCAGCTGATCGGCCTCACCCCCGGTCGCCGGGTGCGTCTCGGCGCCGAGTTGGCCCACGATCCCGTCCCGGCCATCGACGTGACCGTCGTCGGTGTGGTGCGCCCGTTGCCGGGGCGCGGCTGGGACCGCGACCCGCTGGCCGCGGCAGGTTCCGCCACCGGCTACCACGACGGCCGTTTCCAGCAGCCGGTCAACGCCTACGGCCCGTTCCTCGTCGACCTCGCCGACCTGCTCACCACCGGCGCCACCATCGGCCGGATGGAGGTCACCGCCCATCCGGACCTGTCCCACGCCCACCGCCGCGACCTGCAGACCGTGGCCGACGCTGTCCGCGGCGCGGACCGTCGGCTGGCCGGTACCCTCGGTGACCGTGTCCGGCTCGCACGGGTCGCCTCCGACCTGCCGCTGACCCTGCGCGCCGCCGGCGACCAACGGCACGCCACCGCCGCCCTCGTGCTCGCCATCGCCGTCCTCGGCGGTGTCCTGACCGCGACGGCACTCGTCCTCGCCGGCCGGCTGACCGCCGGCATACGCGCCGACGAAACCGCCCTCCGGACCGCCCTCGGCACCAGCCGCCGTCAACTGGCCGCCACCGCGACACTCGACGGCGGGTTCGTCGCCGCCGTCGCCGTCGTGCTCGCGATACCGGCCTCGTCGGCCCTGCACGCCGGCCTGACCCACCTGCCTCCCCTGGACGACGCCGACCTCACCACCACGCCGACCGTCACCGCCGCCCAGGTCCTCGCGATCGTCGCCGGCGCGCTGGTCCTCGCCGCGGTCCTCACCGTCCTGGCGATCCGACCCGGTCCGGCACCCGGGGACCGCCGCACCCGCCGCGAACTGCTGGCCCGATCCGGCGCCGACCTGATCCTCGCCGCACTCGCCGCCACCGCATGGTGGCAGCTGTACGCGCAGCCCACCACCGCCAGCCCCCGCGCCGACACGGTCCGCATCCTCGCACCGGCGTTGCTGCTCACCACCGGCGCCGCCCTGGCGCTGCGGGTGGTACTGCCCGCCCTGCGCGGCACCGACCGGCTGGCGTACCGGACCCGTGGGCTGGCGCTGACGCTGGCGGCCGCCGAGGCCGCCCGCCGACCCCAGGCCGTCGCCGCCGGGCTCCTCGTCGCTCTGGCCTGCGCTGCCGCAACCTTCGGTCTCGCCTTCGACACCACCTGGCACCAGTCGCAGCGTGACCAGGCCGCGCTCGCCGTCGGCACCGACCTGGCAGTGTCCCTCGACGCGACGCCCGTGCCCGGCGACGGCGCGAACCTCGCCGCAGCCACCGCCGGCACGGTGAGTCCCGTCCTCGACCGGGGTACCGCCGTCGGTCAGTGGCTCGGCACCGCCGGCGACGCACCACGCCTGGTCGCCGTCGACACCACCCGCGCCGACGCGCTGCTGCGCGGACGCCTCGACCACGACCGCACCTGGACGGACGTCGGCGCACCACTCGCCCCACCCACCCCGGTCACCGGCCTGCCCGTGGCAGCCGGCGCCCCACTCGTCCTGAGCGGCACCGCGACCGGCCCCATCCCACTCACCGTGACACCCCAGCTGCTGCTGCAGGACGCCACCGGTCTGCGCACACCCTGCACCGGTCCCCCCGTGCCGCTCGACGGCCGCGAGCACCGGCTGCCCGCATGCGCGACCGCCGACGGACTGCACCTCGTCGCGGTGTCCCTGCCGGTCACCGCCGGCCCCGAAGCCACCGTCGGCAGCCCCATCGGCATCGCCGTCACCCTCACCGTGCCGCCCACCACATCGGCGGACGGATCGCCGTGGACGGCCACGTCCGCGCCGCCGATCCCGACCAAGTTGCGCGACCCGACCGTCGTGCTCTCCGCCACGGCGACGGGAACCGCGCTGCAGATGGCGGCGACCGTCGACCTCGGCGACGCGGACGCCGCCCGCACCCTCGTCGCCACCGCCTTCCCCGACCCTGGCCCGGTGCCCGTCGCCGTCGGCACCCGCTTCGCCACCGCGGTCGGCGCCGACATCGGCAGCCAACTCAGCATCACCGTCGGCACCACGCCCGTCCCGATCGTCGTCACCGAGGTCGTGCCGGCCGTACCGTCCGCCCCCGGCGCCGCCGCCGTCCTGGCCGACCTGGACACGCTGTCCCGCGCCCGCGCCGTCACCGGCGACCTGACATTCCCGGTCGACGCCTGGTGGGTCGGCCACCCCACCGACCCCGGTGCCGCCGAGCGGGCCACCGCCCTGCACCTGGGCACCGTCACCACCCGCGACGCGGAAACCGCCCGTCTCACCAGCGGCCCGCTGCACGCCGCGCTGCCCGCCGCACTCCGGCTCGTCGTCCCCGCCTCGGCCCTGCTGCTGCTCGCCGGCATCGTCGCGCACGTGACCTGCGATCTGCAGGTCCGCGCCGTAGAGGTGGCGCGGCTACGTGGCCTGGGGATGACCCGACGCGGCATCCGGGCCGTACTCCTCGGCCAGCACGCCGTCATCCTGCTGCCCCTGCTCGCCGCGGGCACGGCCGTCGGCGCACTCGCCACCCGCCTCGTCGCTCCCCTGCTCGTACGCTCCGACACCGGCGCCGCACCCATCCCGGCCGCCCAACCGCACTGGCCGTGGCCGGCCGAGGCCGCGCTGCTCGCCGTCCTGCTGGCCGGCTGCCTGCTGACGGTCGCCGCGGTGGTCAGCGTCCAGGTCCGCCGGGCCGACGCCGCGCACCTGCGGGTGGCGCCGTGAACCGGTGGCTGACCCGCCGGTGGCCGGCGCCGCACTGGCCCAGCGTCCGTGGCCGTGGCCGTACCGACGCGGGCGCGCTGCTGCTCACCGCCTGCGTCATCGCCGTCGTCGCGCTGCTCGCCGCAGCCGTGCCGGCGCTGCTGCGTGCCGCCGCCGACGACGCCGTCCAGGACACGGTCCGCCGCGCCGGCAACGAGTCGCACCTCCTCGTGCACGCCGACTGGGAACGCGACGCCGGCCCGACCGGCGGACGGCTGCGGATATCCCGCCTCGCCGACGACGTCGACGACCTCCGCGCCCGGGCGACCTACACGCTCGGACCCGACCTGGACGCCGCGCTGCTGCCGTCCATCGCCGTGGTCAACAGCCCGATCCTGCGCATCACCGACGGCAACCTGCCGCGTACCGTCCAGCTCACCTACCTGGCCGATGACCTCGGCGGCCCGGACGTGACCTGGATCGCCGGCAGCGCACCCGGCCCCACGATCCCCGAACGGTCCATCGAGATCCCCTACCACGGGCCACCCTGGCCGGTGCAGGTCGGCCTCTCCGAGGCCGACGCCGCCGCCCTCCAGGTCGGCCCCGGCGACCGCATCCCGGCCGAGGACGACCACGGACGCGACAAGGACATCCGGATCAGCGGGATCTACCGCCCCGCCGACAACGCCGACCCTGCCTGGCGACTCGCCCCGGCGCTGCTGCGCCCCGTGCCCAGCGCCGACGGCCCAGGCACCACCCGCGTCGCCGCCCTGCTGTCACGCGAGTCGCTACCCGACGCCCGACTCGCCTTCGACCAGGACCAGCTGCGGCGCACCGTCCACTTCGCCCCCGCACCCGACGCGCTCACCTGGGACGCCACCACGACGCTCGCCAGCCAGGTGGTCAAACTCAAGGCATCCTCCGGCTCATCAGCCGCCCGCGACGGCTCCCTGAAGTGGGAATCGCAGCTCGACACCGTCCTGCGCGACGCCCGCACCCAGATCAGCGCCGCCTTCACCCAGGCCGCCGTCCTGCTCGCCGCAGTCCTGACCGCCACCGTACTGGTCCTGCTGCTCGCCGCCGACCTGCTGGTCCGCCGCCGTACCCCGGCGCTGAGCGCCGCCCGGCAACGCGGTGCGGCGCTACCCGACCTCGGCGCGGAACTGATCATCGAGTCCACCGTGGTGTCCCTGTCGGCCGCCGCCGTCGGCCTCGCACTCGCCCACACCACCGCACCCGGTGCCTCCTGGACCTGGACCATTCCCGTGGTCCTGGCCGGCGCCATCGCCGGGCCGACGTTCGGCACCCTCGCCGCCGCCCGCGCCAGCCGCGACCGACACCAACCCGTCAACCCGGCCGCTCGGCGCTGGATCCTGACCACCGGCCGGCTGCGCCGCGCCGCCGTCGAAGCCGCCGTGCTGATCGCCGCGGTCGCCGCCGTCGGCACCCTGCACCAGCGCGGACTCCTGCCCGACGCCTCCCACGGCGACACCGGTGAGCTGACCGGCGACCTGGTCCTCCCGATCAGCGCCGTCGCCCTGGGCGCGCTCGCCGGCGCACTCGTCGTGCTGCGGCTGCTGCCTGTCGGATTACGGATCGTCCTCCGACAGGCGCTGCGCTCGCGCCGCCCGCTGGCCGTGTTCGGCGCTGCCCGGGCGGCCACCACCGCCGCACGCGCGCTGCCGCTGCTGGTGCTCGTCAGCGCCACGGCGCTCGCATCGTTCGCACTTGTCGTCGGCGCCACCATCACCCGAGGTCTCGATGACGGCGCATGGCACACCACCGGTGCCGACGCCCGCCTCGACATCAGCAGCGACGTCCAGGACGCGACCCCCGCACTCGCCGAACGCATCGCCGCCGCACCCGGGATAGAGCAGGTCGTCGCCGCACAGGTAACCGACTCCGCACCGCTCTTCACCGAATCGACACTGTTCACCCCACGCCTGGTCATCGTGGACGCCGCCGCGTTCGGGCGCCTCCTGGCCACCACCCCGCTACCCGACGCCCCGGCACTGTCCCAGCTCACAGCACCCGGACCTGACCCCGCCGGCGTGCCCGCGCTGGTCCGATCGAGCACCGGCGACCTGCACACCGGCACGCGGCTGCAACTGTCCCGCGACAACGGCCCGACGATCCGGCTCACCGCGGTCGGCACCGCGCCCCCCGTCGGCGGCGCCGGCGACGTCGTCATCGTGGACGCCGCTGCCCTCGCCGAGGCCGGGCTGCCCGCCGTACCCAACACCATCTGGGTGACCGGACCCGGCACGGCACAGGCCGTGTCGGACAGCGGCGTCCCCGCCGGCATCGTGCTGCGCACCGACATCCTGCAGGCGCAACGAGTGGCGCCGCTGACCGCAGGAACACTACGGCTGGCATGGACGACCGCTGCGGTGCTGCTGGCGCTGGGACTGCTCGGCCTCACGCTCGCCGCCGCCGCCGGTGCGCAGGAACGGTGGCAGACCCTGACCCGACTGCGGACCCTCGGCCTGCGGCCACGCGACGCCCGCTGGGTCGCCGCAGGAGAACTGCTGCCACCGGTCGTGGTCGCCGCGGTGTGCGGCCCGCTACTCGGGGCCCTGCTCGCGCACCTGACGCTCGGCCCGCTCGAGCTACAGCTGCTCACCGGTCAAGCCGCCGACCCGGCGACGGTCCTGCCGTGGTGGCTGCTCGGCCTGACAGGTGTGGCGCTGGTGGCGGCGGCCACCGCAGTCGTCCCGGTCGAGGCGGCGCTGCGGCGACACGACCGGCTCAGCGAGGTACTCCGCGCCGGTGAGTAACCGGCTCATGCTGCCACGATGGCAAGGCGTCGAGGGCCACCAGCGCGCAGGCGGACGCGCATGAAGTCGCCTCGGGGCCCGGTATGCGGCCGTTCCCGCCAGCGTCGCCGGCCCTCAATCGCCTCAGCCACCGAGTGCGCGCTTGACGTTGACGGGCCGATGGTCGGCGTCCGGTCAGTCGGTGCAGAAGTCCGAGTCCCAGCCCCCGGAGCAGTCCAGATTGCATCGGAGGGCCGCCTACCCGCCGAGCAGACGCGGCGATCGCGCCGCCCGGGTTGACCAGGCTGGACACGGGCCGTCTTGATCCGGAGAACGAACAGTTCGGCAAATGACCGGGTGGGCCACTTTGTCCTCCGTCGGCTGATGCGCGACACACGTCCGTCAACTGATCTGCGACGTGGGCGCAAGGCCGGTGCAAGAGTCGGTGCGAGTGCTAGCCGTGGCTCGGGGCGTCCCACAACTCCGGGTGTTGATAGTGATTGCGAGCACCAGCCTTCAGGACCGCGCGAAGCGTGGCAAAGTGCTCCGTTTCCGGCGGTAGGTCCAGGCGGTTCAGCAGCGTGAGCGCCGCCGCTGGTTCGAGGTCGCCGTAGAAGTCGTGGTAGCTGGTCAGCAAGCCCCGGGTCTGCTGCACCGGTAGGTGACATCTGAGTTGGCTTGCCTTGTTGGCGGGCTGGAAGGATGTCGCTGTGCCCAAGCCCTACCCTCGTGAGTTCCGCGATGATGTCGTTCGGGTGGCCCGTGACCGTGATCCGGGCGTGACGGTCGAGCAGGTCGCGAAGGACTTCGGGGTGCACCCGATGACGTTGTTCAAGTGGTTGCGCCAGGCTGACGTCGAGGCTGGCGCGAAGCCCGGCACGACCAGCGGTGAGTCGGCCGAGTTGCGCGAGGCCCGCAAGCGGATCAAGCTCCTCGAACAGGAGAACGAGGTCCTGCGCCGGGCCGCGGCCTACCTGTCGCAGGCGAATCTGCCGGGAAAAGGCTCTACCCGCTCGTGAGCGAGCTGGCCGCCGACGGGATCCCCGTCGCGGTGACGTGCCGGGTGTTGAAGATCGCTCGCCAGCCCTACTACCGGTGGCTGGCCCGACCCGTCGCCAGCGCCGAGGAGGTGGCGGCGTACCGGGCCAACGCGTTGTTCGACGCCCACCGTGACGATCCGGAGTTCGGCTACCGGTTCCTGGCCGACGAGGCCCGCGACGCCGGGCAGCCGATGGCTGATCGCACGGCGTGGCGGATCTGTTCCGGTAACGGCTGGTGGAGCGCGTTCGGCAAGCGCAAGCGTCGCGGCAAGGTCGGCAAGGCAGGCCCACCAGTGCACGACGACCTCGTGCGCCGCGACTTCACCGCCGACGGCCCGAACCGGCTGTGGCTGGCCGACATCACCGAGCACCACACCGCCGAGGGCAAGCTCTACCTCTGCGCGATCAAGGACGCCTGGTCCAACCGGATCGTCGGCTACTCCATCGACTCGCGGATGAAGTCCCGCCTGGCCGTCACCGCGCTGGACAACGCCGCCGCCAGACGCGCCGACCTGGACGGCTGCATTCTGCACACCGACCGCGGATCCCAATTCCGATCCAGGAAGTTCGTTCGAGCCCTCAGCCGTCACCGCATGGTCGGATCGATGGGCCGCGTCGGCGCCGCCGGCGACAACGCCGCCATGGAGTCCTTCTTCGGACTCCTGCAGAACAACGTCCTCAACCGGCGAACGTGGGCCACCCGCCAGCAACTACGGGCAGCGATCGTGACCTGGACCGAACGGACCTACCACCGTCGCCGTCGGCAGCGGTCGCTGTCCCGGTTGACCCCCATCGAGTTCGAGACCATCATGACGCCACCGGCCAGTCAGGCCGCGTGACTACACCTGTCACCTCTCGGTGCAGCAGACCCCCTTGAACAGCGCCGGGTGCAGCTCGGTTACGGCGGCGACGGCCTCATAGACATCGTGTTTGTAGGCCCAGCGTACGGGCCCCGAGCACGCGAGAATTCGGGCTGCCCTGCGGTGCAGGGGGCCGGTGGCCAGCGCGCTCAGGCCCAATCCAGCCCGTAGGTAGCGCACGTCGTCGCCGAGCAGCGCTGCGAACGCCACGCCCGCAGTCTTTTGATCTTCGAACCAGTCAACCCATAGTGAGTACTGCAGCTGCTCGCTTGCGTCGGGGGCTTCCAGGCGCTGCCGGTAGCCAGCCCAAAAGGCTTCGCTGATCCCCGCGTCGGCCTGGTCAGCGATGAAGTGACGGAGCTCGACGGTCACCCAGTATTCGTCAAGTAGGTCGAGAAGCCCAAGACCTAATCGGAGCCGCTCCCCCGGGGCTAGACGGTCCTCGTCCAGCATGGCGGTCGTCCACCCGTGGGCAAGATCGTTGTCGCTGTGCTCCAGGTCGCCCGACGGCAGACTCTGCCGCCATCGCCCGGGACCTAACTGTGTCACGCCCTGCTCGGCGAGCCAGCGCAGCGCCTCGTTCGCCTCCGGTGTGTGCACGCCAACAGCATGGACGATGCCGCCCACCCGCTGCCCCTTCACCGGATCCCAGTTCGAGGCGTTCCGCAGGAGATCGAACATGAGCCGGGCGTGTGGCTTCAACACCCCCTTGTTCGAGTAGTCCACCTCGCGGAACAGCAGTTGTCGTTGGCCGGTGCCGATCTCCCGGTCGAGCATCCGCCGCAGCGACCGCTCGACCTGAGCCGTGAGATCGTCTGCCGGCCGGTCGACCAGCAGCGCAAGCGCACGATGCAGAGCGGCCTCGGCGTCTTCAAGGTATAGGTAGTCTGAACCGGTCGGAAGGCGCTGCCTGGTCAGGTCGATGCCGTAGCGGAAGTCCACACCGACCAGGTCGACCCCGGAGAAGTCGTTGCCATGGAACTCGTTGGATTCCCGCAGAGCGAGCGTCCGGTACCCCGGTGGCTCCGGCTGCCCTTGCTCGGCAAGGAACGCCAGATTGCTCGTGAATCGCTCGGCGGAGCCGGGCGGTGGGGCGCCCCAGAAGGTCGTCGACTTGATCCGCCCTGTGAACGCGCATTCAACAAGCTCCAGGTAATCCGCCGTCAAGTCGCGGATCTCCGCGTTCCGGAAGGTGCAGCCGATAAACCGCGAATATCCGGCCGTGCCGGTGAGCACCGCGCCGTCGAAGGAACACTCGACGTACTGCGACAGCTCCATGCCGGAGCCCAGCGCCACATACTGAAACCGGAGCCCGTCGAAGCGGCACCGCTCGAAGCGGGTGCCGACAGCGACGAGTTCGGTCAGCCCTTGCGTGGAGTAGTCGACTCCGACGATCTCCTCGTGCTCGATGACCAACCGGTTGACCTGCTCACGTGCCATGATTCATCCTTGCCACCCGCACCCGCTATGTCTTCCAGTTGTAGAGGGCGTAGTCGCACGTCTCGTAGTCACCTCCCTTGTCGACGTGCCGCTTCTTAGATCCGATCGGAGATGTCACGCTGCCCGCTTCGACCGGCCCTGCGAGCGCCTAACACAGCCGACTGCCGGCCGCACCGCCGCGTTCCAGCAGCGCCGCCAGCTGAGCCGGGACAATCCCGCGAACCGCACGCTGCCGTCCTGGGGTGGGCAAGGCGTTCGATGCCGAACGCCTTGCCCAGCGCGGCGACCTGGGCTTCGCTGACGCCCCCGGCGCGGACCTGACAGGTCGGCAGTTCAGCGGTCGCGGCGGCGGCGACCGGGAGCGAGGGTCGCGGCTCCTGTCGTGCCGGCGACGGTCAAGCCGAGGCCGAGCTGCCGCCACGGGCTGCGGAATCGTTGATGTGGCATGGGAACCTCCCGTTCGACGAGGGCAGCGCGAACCGCGCCACCAGCATGACGACAGAGGTCGCCACCGAATACACGGTCGGTCAGCCCGACCCCTGCCGTCCGCTGCTCGGGCGTCGCTCGACGGCCCACCCCACCGGTTGCCGTCCTCGCAGGAACGTCTCGTCCTGGCTGCAGCTGTCACCACGCACCCCGGGTCCGTACGCAATTTCTCTGATGTCCCGGGCAATGGTGAGCGGCCAGAATACGGTGGCCGCCGACCTGCGGAGGAAACCATGCGCTACCAGTTGCTCGGAGCATTGCGGATCGCCGATCCCGCACCTCGCACGATTACCGCGCCGAAGGTGGAAACGCTGTTCGCCACGCTCCTCATCCGGGCCAACCACACCGTCACCACCGACGAACTCATCGCTGAGCTGTGGGGCGAGAACCCTCCCCGCCACGCCCGCACCGCGCTGCACGTCTACGTTTCGCAGATCCGCAAGCAGATCCCGAGCCCGCGCCCCGGCGCAGCGGTGCTGCACACGAAGCCGCAGGGCTACCAGATGGAGGTCGACGAGAACCTCGTCGATGCTGTCGAGTTGCAGCGGATGCACGCGCTGGGCAGGTCGTTGCTGGAAACCGACCCGGAGGCGGCCCTGGTCCCGCTGCGCCGCGCGGTCGGGCTGTTCCGGGGTCCCGTGCTCGCCGGCATCCGCAACGGCCTCGTGGTCGGTAACTTCGCCGAATGGGCCGAGGAGGTCCGGGTGGACTGCCTGCACGCCATTGGGCGGGCGGCACTGGCCACGAACCGGCATCGGGAGCTCATCGGCGAACTCGTGCAGTGGGTCGAGGAGCACCCACTGCACGAGCCGCTGCGGGAGGTGTTGATGGTGGCGCTCACCCGGGCCGGTCGCCGCGCCGAGGCGTTGGCGGCGTACCAGTCGACGCGGCGGGTGCTGCACGAGGAGCTGGGGCTTGAGCCTGGTGAGGCGATGCGCCGGCTTCAACTCGCGATCCTGAGTGCCGATGTGGGTCTGGTGCCGGCTGCCTGACGGGCCCTACGCCTACCAGGTGACTGGCAGCCGGTACACGCCCTGCACCGAGCCGCCCGGTTTCACCGGCAGCGACGACAGTGGCTCCGCCAGCGCCAGGGTGGGCAGTCGTTCGAACAGGGCCCGCAGCGTCACCTCCAGCTCGGCCCGGGCGAGGTTCTGGCCCAGGCACTGGTGGATGCCGTAGCCGAAGGCCAGGTGGTGACGGGCGCGGCGGGAGACGTCCAGCGCGTCCGGATCGGGGAAGGCGGCCGGATCCCGGTTGCTGGCGGCGGCGGGTAGGTAGACCGCGTCGCCGACGCGCAGGACATGGCCGGCGACCTCGATGGGTTCGGCGACCACCCGCTGGATCTCGTCGGCGACGGACAGGTAGCGCAGCAGCTCCTCCACCGCGTTCGGGAGCAGACTCCAGTCGGAGCGTAGGCGGTCGAGTTGTTCCGGGTTCTCCAGCAGGCCGACGATGCTCATCGTGATCATATTGGCTGTGGTCTCGTGCCCTGCCACGAGTAGGAACATGACCGTCTCTGCCAGGTCCCGCCGGGTGATCTGCCCTGTGTCGAGGTGGCTCGCGATGAGTTCGTCCAGCAGCCCCTCCCCCGGCTTGGTCTGCTTCTCCCCGATCAACGTGTCGACGTACTCGGTCAGGGCGGCGGCCGCGCCGGCCGCCTCCTGTGCGGTGCTCGAACCCAGCACCATGCGCTGGGTCTGGCTCTCGAAGAAGTCGTGGTCGGCGTACGGGACGCCCAGCAGCCGACAGATCACGGTGGACGGTACGGGCAGGGCCAGGGTGGGCACCAGGTCCACCGGCGGGCCCTCCTGCAGCACCGCGTCGAGACGGGCGCTGACGATCTCTTCTATCTCTGGGCGCATCTGCTGGGTCCGGTGGACGGTGAACGCCGCGATCAGCATGCGCCGCCGCTGGGTGTGCACCGGCGGATCCATGCCGACCAGTGGTACCAGCTTGGCGGCGGACATCCGGGGCACCAGCACCGGGAAGTCCGGTCGTAGCCGGTCGGAGGAGAGTCGCGGGTCGACCAGCAACGTCCGGGCGACGTCGTGGTCGGTCACCACCCACGCCGTACGGTCGCCCACCAGCCGGACCTGGGCCAGTGGCCCATTCTCGCGCAGGGCGGCGTAGCCCTCCGGCGGCTGGTGGGGACAGGTGCGGGTCATCGGGAACGCGGGCAGCTGGACGTCGGTCATGGCGGCCTCCTCGGTGGGTGGTCAGAACCTAGGAGAGACCGGTAAAGCCACTCTGATGACGGCCGGACTCCACACCGGAGGCGGGGCTCTTCAGGCGATGCTCGCCATGAGCCGGGCCAGCTCGGCGCGGGTGGCGATGTTCAACTTGCGGTAGATGCGGGTGAGGTGGACGTCAACGGTGCGGGGGCTGATCGCCAGGCTGTCGGAGATGTCCTTGGTCTTGCGACCGGTGCCCGCCATCGACGCGATCTCCTGCTCGCGTCGCGTGAGGACGGACAGCATCGGGTGGGTCACCTCCGTCACCGACGGGCGGATGCGGTATTCGGCCAGGGCTCGGCCTGCGCCGCAGCGCCGGGCCACCTCCCGGGCGAGGGCCAGGTCAGCCCGGCCCGCGCCGGGTTGGCAACGGGCCGCTTCGGCCAGGGCGACGGCCTGGGAGAAGGCCAGACCGGCGGTGTGGAAGAGCGCGGCGGCCTCGCGGAAGAGCGCGGTCGCGCCGGCCAGGTCGTTGCGCGAGCGCAGCAGGTGGGCGCGGGCGGAGACGGCGTAGGGCCGTAGGTAGGGCACGCCCATCCGGTCCACGACCGCCGCGGCGCGGCTCGCCCACTCCGCCAGGGGAAGATCGGCCCGGCCGGAGGCGGCGGCCAGGAGTTCGTAGCTCCACGGACGCAGCACGTCGGGGATGTCGTCCAGGCCCGGACCACCACCGAAGTCCAGGATGACGGTCACGGCCCGACGGGGGTCGCCGCCGGCCAGGGCCGCCTGTGCCAACGCCAGCCCGGCCGTGGCGCTCCACGTCGAGCTGCCCGGTGGGAGGATCGCCGCTGCCTGCTCCGCCAGGTCGACCGGCTCCCGGTCGCCCTGCGGCAGCAGCCAGGCGAGACTGAGCGAACGCAGCGCCAGCGCCAGCCCGTGCAGTCGCCACGCACCCATCTGCTCCGCGATCCGCGCGGCCGCGGCGGCCGCCTCCTGCGCGGCGTCCAACTCGCCCAGCCTTCGGCAGCTGTTGCTCAGCGTGTTGTAGAGCAGCGGGAGCAGGTGGCGGCCCCCGCTGCGCCGGATCACCGTGACGCCGCGTGCGGCGTGACGGCGTGCGTCGCGGTATCGGCCGCTGTACGACTCGGCCGAGGCCAGCATGACCAGGCACTCGGGATCTGCGGCCAGGTCAGGGTCGGCCGCCGCGTCCGCGATGGCGGCGGCCGCCGACAGGTCCGCCGCGCTGGCGGCGCCGCCACCGGCGCCGAAGGCGCGGACGGACAGGACGCCCATCTCGCCGAGCCGGTCGCCGTGTACGCGTGCCACCCGCAGCGCGACGTCCGCCACGCCGGGAGTCAGCGCAACTCCCTCCAGGCTCGCCAGCACGCCCTGCACGACCGCGAGGCGTACCAGCACCGCAGGCGGATCCTCGGGGGCCTCGGCCAGCGCGGCGGCGATGAGGCTGCCGCCCTCGCGGGCCCGCCCCAGCAGGCACTCGGCCAGGGCGCCGGGCACCAGCGCGTGGGCTCGCGCCTCCCAGGACAGCGGCGGGTCGGACCGCAGGATCTGGTGCAGCAGAACGCTGCTGGCGGTGGGCTGCCCCGACGCGAGCAGCGCGCCGACCAGGGCGGAGGCAAGCTCGTTGCGGGCGTGGGCACCGGCCGGCGCGAGATCCAACGCCACCCCTAGCCAGTGCACGGCCTGCGCGGGAGTGCCCGCCATGGCCTCCTGTGCCGCGCCGGCCAGCACGGTCAGATCCTCGTCGGAGCCCTGCGGTGCCCGCTCGACGTGCGGAGCCACCACGCTGTGCGGGGCGCCACGTGACAACAGCAGGGTCCGCGCCCGGCGGTGCGCCGCCGCCCGCCAGCAGATGTCGATGTCGTCGTAGTAGAGCGTGTGCAGCACCGGATGTCGGAAGACGTACTCCCGCGGCCGGTCGGCCGGGCGCAGCAGGTCACGGCGGACCAGCACGCTGGTGGCCGCGCAGGCGCGCTCGCGCGGCAGACCGGCCACCTCGGCGACGCCGGCGACGTCCACTGAGCCACCCAGCACGGCGGCGGCTTCCAGGACGCGCGTCGCGTCCGGCCCGAGTGACGCCTTCTCGCCGAGCAGCGCCGTCGCGGCGGCACCGCGCGGAGCGGCCAGTGCCAGCAGGTACCGGGGATTGCCCTCGGCCCGCTCGTGCAGCCTGCGGACCTGTGGGTCCTTGATGCTGCAGCCGAGCAGCCGGGCGGACTCCGGCAGCGTCAGCGGACCCACCTCCACGCGCTCGACGACACCGACGTCGCGGCCGTCGGCCAGCACCGCGAGCAGCCCGGTGTGGGTCTGCGTCGGTCGCAGTGCGATGACGACCAGGAGCCCGACGTCCAGCGCCGTCTGGGTCAGCGCCCGCACCAGCCGTACCGAATCCTCGCTGGCCCAGTGGAAGTCGTCGACGGCGACCAGCAACCCGGCCGGATCGGCGGCCTGCCGCAACGCATCGGCCAGTTCGCCGGGACTCCCCGTGGCTCCGGTCACCGCGGCGGCGAGGGTCAGCGGGCTGTCCGGTGTCACCTCGGTGCACCGACCGGCGGCGATCGGGATGCCCGCCACGCGGGCGAGCCGGGTCAGCTCGGTCAGTGCCTGCGTCTTGCCGATCCCCGGTTCACCGACCAGTTCCACTACGCCACCGCGCCCGGAGCGGGCCCGGGCGAGCGCCTGCGACAGCCGATCTGCGGGTGTGGCCTGGGCCTGCGGTGTGTGACGCCCGGATGTGCCGATCCGATGCTCTGCCGTGTCGCGCACGAGCACACCACCCTTCGCCTGCCGACCCCGATCACGGCTGGTCCCAGTTTAACCACCAGCGTCGTGGTCACAACCGCGCATAATCAGCGAGCCCCATTGACTGAAAAAAATGCATCTCAATATCCGGACGTGCGGCCGAAGAAAATGCTGCGCGCCGTTTACATACCGCATATTGACTTGTTAACAGTTGCCCCGACCCGCCCGGTGGCAGGCCGCCACGATCCGGCGAAATACCATCCTGACCGGGCATTCAGCCCCCAATAAGGCCACCGATCGATGCGTACGTACTTTCTCTGATGCAGATCCCGACGACCGCGCACTAGCATCAGCCAAAACCGATAAATCGGGGGCAGCAATGCGCTACGAATTACTCGGACCACTACGACTGGTGGGCGTGGACACCCGTACACCGGTCAACGCGCCCAAACAGCAGGCGTTGTTGACCACGCTGCTGATTCGCTCCGACCAGGTCGTCGGCAGTGAGCACCTCGGCACCGAACTCTGGGGCGAGCGCCCTCCGCGGCGCGCGCAGGCCGCCCTGCACGTGCACGTGTCCCAGGTGCGCCGCCTGCTCCCGGCAGGTCGGCTCGCGACCGTCACAGGCGGCTACACGCTGCGGATCCGGGCCGGTGACGAGGTCGACGCCCACGAGTTCCGCGCGCTGTCCGAGCGGGGGCGGGCGCATCTGCGCGCGCGCCGGTACCGGGAGGCGGTGGCGTGCTTGGAACGGGCATTGACGCTGTGGCGGACCGGCCCGGTGCTGACGTTGGCCGGCGGGCGGACCGTCGCCGTCTTCGCCCGCTGGCTGGAGGAGACCCGGTTGGAGTGCCTGGAGATGCTCGTGGAGGCGCGACTCGCGCTGGGCGGGCACCAGGAGGTGGTCGACCTGCTGACCGCGGTGCTGGCCGACCATCCACTGCACGAGAACTTCCACCGGCAACTGATGGTCGCGCTGGTCCGCGCCGGACGATGGACCGACGCGTTGCGCGCCTACCAACACACGCACCGGCTGCTCCGCGAGGAACTCGGGTTGGAGCCGGACCGGTCGCTGCGCGAGTTGCACCACTGGATCCTGCGGGCCTACCGGCGGCGGGAGGTAGCCCAAGCCTGCTGAAGGCAGGCGGGGGGTGGGCGCCCACGGCGCCCACCCCCCGCCGCGGTCACTCGCCGAGCAGGATCCGCGCCTCGGCGGACTTGCGCACGCCCGTCATCCGCCACTGCCGGAAGCCGGTGAGGCCCAGGTAGCGGCCGCTCACCCCGGTCGCCGGGTAGAACACCCACTTACTCGTCCGCACGTCGTTGAAGTCCGCCCAGCCCTCCGCGTGGATCACCCCATCGGAGAGAGTGATGTCCTCCTGGTAGTAGGTGAGCAGTCCGCCGTCGGTCGGTCGCACGTACTCGATGCGGAAGTTGCCGCTGGACGTGCCGATCTGGGCACCGGCCTCGTCGTACAACTCGTCGTCGAATTTGCCCACCTGCCCCACCGCCGGAGCGGCCACGTCCACGTCGTCGACCACCTTCACCACGATCTCGGTGGGCACCTTGATGAGCAGGGCCTGCGGTCGCGTCTCCAGTCGCTCAGTCATTGTCGTCTCCTCGTCGGGTGATGAACGGAATGCCGGTGCCGAGAAACGTCGTCGGCGGGGGCGGGGTGCCGTGGAACGCCGCGACCGCCTCCCGCGGCGGCCGCGACAGCGTCGCCCAGAAATTGGTGCGGGCCGGGTTGCCCAAATTCACCGGGTCGTTGTCTGCGAAGGTGTACGGGGCGCGGGCCTGGTGCCGCGGATCCGGCTGGGTGAACCGCCCCCATGCCCCGTTGTAGATGCGGCACTCCAGGAAGTGGGCGCCCCGCAGCAACTGGTAGGCGCCCAGGTAGCGGAACGGGTTGACGGCCGCGACGCCGCTGGTCGCGGTGACCGCGCCGAACGCGCTGTAGGTGTAGGTGGCGGCCAGCGTCCCGTCCGTGGCCAGCAGCGCCAACACCGATCCCTGGTGGTCGGTGACCGCCTGGTAGCGGGTCCCGTCCGCCGTGCGCAACCCGATCAGCCGGCCGCTGGGCTCCCTGACGAACGCCGTGGGTACGTCGTCGGTGACCCGGACGATGCCCAGCGACGTGCGGTGCAGAACGTGGGTCACCGACCGCCCGTCCAGCGTGGTCTCGTGGATCCGGCGTGGCTCGCGATTGTCCAGACCGTCGTAGCGGATGTCGACCACCTGCCGGCCGTCGACCGACCCGGTACGGGTCTGGTTGGTCGGGCTGTAGGTGAAGCGCACCGTCGGATTCACCTCGTCGACGAAGTTGCCCGACCGGTCGTAGCCGAGGACCGTCTCACCGAAGCGCACGTGCTGCCCGGCGTCGTTGACGTCGAACGTGGTGCCACCGAGTCGGATCAGGTTGTTCGCCAGGTCGTAGCCGAACTCTTCGTCACCGGCGCGGACCACCCGGCCCAGGCCGTCGTAGGCGTACTCGGTGGTCACGCCGTCGACGGTGCGGGCGGCGAGCAGGGCACCACCGCCGTAGTCGTACGACACCGTGTGGACCGGGTCGCCCCGCCCGTCGGCCACCACGAGGCGCACCGGCCGGCCCAGCGCGTCGTACTCCGTGCGCTGGCTGCCCCCGCCCGCGAAGACCGTGGCCGTACGCCGCCCGGCGCCGTCGTACTCGAAGCTCGTCCGGCCACCGAACGGGTCGTCGAGCACCGCGAGCCGACCGGCGGCGTCGTAACCGTAGGTGGTGGTGCCGTTGAGGTCCAACTGGGCGGCCAGCGCACCGGAGGCGGTGTGGCGGTAGCCGACCTGTTCCACCTCGCGGCCCTCGCGCCGGACCGAGCCGATGCGCCGGCCGTCACGCCACTGGATCGACTCCGACCAGCCCGGGCCGGACCGGTGGGTCAGGTTGCCGGCGGAGTCGTGGGCGAAGTCCCCGAGCACCTGGCCGGTGTCGTCGTCACGGACCTCGACCAGTCGACCCGACGCGTCGTACGTGAAGCCGACGCGCTGGCCGTTACCGTGCGTGACCTGGACGACGTGGGAATCGTCGTCGTAGGCGAAGCGGATCTGGCCGAGCGGCTCGGGCGGGTCGATGGCGACCAGGCGTCCACGCCCGTCGTAGTGGTACCCCGTGGTCGCGCCCCGACCGTCGGTGGCCGAGGCGAGCGATCCGTCCGGGTGGTAGGTCCGGGTCTCGATGTCGCGGTCGAAGGCCCGGGAGTAGGCGCGCAGCAGCCGCCCGCCGTCGTCGTAGCTGTAGTCCACCCGGTTGCCGGCGGCGTCGGCCAGCGACAGGGGCAGGTCCGGGCGGTCCGGGTGGCGAGACACCAGGCTCCGCCCGTCCGCTCGTTCATGGGCAAGGGTCATGCGAGGACCTCTCGGTCGGGTGGTCTCGGGCAACTCGCCGCGGCGCGGACAGCAAAACGCATGGCGTCGACGGAGCGCCACAGTCGGGCCGCCCGCTTTTGGACCCGCTTTAGCGGTCGCGCCGACGATGACCGCCTCACGCCGACCCCCTCGGGAGGACTGCAATGACCAGGACCGTCTCGGTACTCTCGGCGGCCTCGGCGCTGCCCGGGCCGACGGTGGACAACGCGACGCTGGGCCGGCGGCTGGGCATGGACCGCCTGTGGGAGCAGTGGGTCGACGCCTTCATCGGCACCCGTACCCGCCACCTCGCGGTCGATCTGGACAGTGGCGAGATCCGGCACACGCTGGCCGACCTGGCCCACCAGGCCGGGAGCCGGGCTCTCGACGCCGCGGCTGTCACGCCCGAGGAGGTCGACCTGGTGGTGCTGGGCACCGCCACACCGGACCGCCTGATGCCGACGACAGCCACCGTGGTAGCCGACCGGTTGGGCATCGACGGGGTGCCCGCCTACCAGCTCCAGTCCGGCTGCTCGGGTGCCGTGCAGGCCCTGGCCGTCACCCGCAGCCTGCTGCTCGGCGGCACCGCACGCACCGCCCTCGTGCTCGGCGGGGACGTGGTGGCCCGGTTCTACGACCTGACCGCCGACCTGCGGAAGCTGCCGCCCGCGGAGTTCGTCAACTACGTCCTGTTCGGCGACGGCGTCGGGGCCGCGGTCCTGCGGGTCGGCGAGGTCGCGGGCGCGGCGGCGCTGCGCTCGGTCTTCACCCGGCTGGTCGGCCTCGGTCGGGAACCCGGCGCGACACTGGAGTGGTTCGGGCCGACCGAGGACCGCAACCGGCCCGCGGCGACCGAGGACTACAAGGCCATCGAGCGCCACGTGCCGGACCTGGCCGCCGAGGTCGTCGAGGAGCTGCTCGGCGAGTTGGGCTGGGCGCGCGACGACCTCGACTACGTGCTGCCGCCACAACTGTCCGGCCGGATGACCGCGCTGATCGTGGAACGCCTGAAGCTGCCGCAGGCCACCGAGGTGAGCTGTGTGGCGGAGACCGGCAACAACGGCAACGGAATCGTCTTCCTCCAGCTCGAACGGGCGCTCGCCCGACTTGCCGGGGGACAGCGGGCGCTGGGTGTGTCCATCGAGTCCAGCAAGTGGATCAAGTCGGGCTTCGCGTTGGAGGGCCTGTGACAGCGGGTGCCGCGGCCCCGTCCGCCACCGGGTCGGACGCGGCGGCTGAGCTGTCCGAGCTGTACCGCAGCGGCCGGCTGCCCACCGAGTTCCCCCGCCTGCGCGCGCTGCTCGCCGAGCTGCCCGACACCGAGCTGCACCGGGCGGGTCGGCTGCTCGAACGGGTAGGCCCCGACGCGGTACGGGCGGCGCACCCGGACGTGCCGGTCGTGCCGATCACCGTCAGCGGGTACGGCACGGTGGCCCCGCTGGTCCCGCTGCTCACCGTGGAGTTGGCCCGGCACGGCCTGCTGCTCGATCCCCGGCTCGGGGACTTCGGCGGCTACCTGGACGCGCTCGCCGCCCCGGACGACTCGTCGCTGCTGCTGACCCTGCTCGACGCCCAGGTCGTCTTCGACCAGGTGCCGACACCGTGGCGTCCCGAGGACGTGGCCCACACCTTCACCGCGAAGATCGACCTGATCGAGGGGCTGCTGGCCCGCTCGACCACCCCCGTGGTGCTCAACACGATCCCCCTGCCGAGGATCTTCCCCGCCCAACTGATCGACCACCGGTCCCGCGCCCTGCTCGGCGCCGTGTGGCGGGAGGCGAACGCCCGCCTGCTGCGGCTGTCGCAGGACCACCCGACCGTCGTGGTCGTGGACCTCGACCCCTGGGCGGCGACCGGGCTCGCGGTCCGCGACGCCCGGCTCAGCGTCTACGCCAAGGCGCACCTGACACCGCCGCTGCTGCACGCCTACGCCCGCGAGGTCGCCCACCTGGCCCGGGCCCGTGCCGGCGCGGCCCGCAAGGTGCTCGCCCTGGACCTGGACGAGACCGTCTGGGGAGGGGTCGTCGGCGAGGTCGGCCCGCTCGCCGTCGAGGTGGCCGACAGCCACCGGGGCGAGGCGTTCCGCGAGTTCCAGCGGGTCGTCCGCCAGCTCGGGTCGCAGGGTGTGCTGGTCGCCGCGGTGAGCAAGAACGACCCCGAGCCGGTACGCGAGGCGCTGCGCGCGCACCCAGGCATGACACTGCGGGAGGACGACTTCGTCCGGGTCGTGGCGAACTGGCGGCCCAAGCACGAGAACCTGCGCACCCTCGCCGAGGACCTCAACCTCGGGCTCGACAGCGTCGTCTTCGTCGACGACAGCCCGTTCGAGCAGGGCCTGGTCCGCCGCGAACTGCCCGAGGTGGCGGTGGTCGCCGTCGACGACGAGCCGGCCGATCACGTCGGACGGCTGCTCGCCGACGGCTGGTTCGACACCGTGACGCTGACGGCGGAGGACCGGCAACGACCCGGTCTGTACCGCGCGGAGGTGGAGCGCCGCGACTTCTTGCACTCCTTCGACTCGCTGCGCGACTACCTGGCGGAGCTCAAGGTACGGGTGGACCTGGCCGTCGCCGACGAGACCGACGTGCCCCGCGTCTCGCAGTTGACGCTGCGGACCAACCAGTTCAACCTGACCACCCGGCGACTGGCGCCCGCCGACGTGCTCGCTCTGCTGCGCCACCCCGCCGCAACCGTGCTCACGGTGCGCTGCGCCGACCGTTTCGGCGACATCGGGCTCGTCGGCGCGGTCGTCCTCCGCCACGACGACGACGTCCTGCACGTCGACAACTTCGTGCTGAGCTGCCGGGCCTTCTCCCGCGGGGTGGAGACGGCGACGCTGGCCGAGATCCTGCGCCACGCACGCGGCAGCAGCGCGTCCGCCGTCACCGCCGAGTACCTGCCCAGCCGTCGCAACGCCAAGGTGGCCGACTTCTACCCCCGCAACGGGTTCACGCGTCTCGACGCCACCCACTTCCGGCACGACCTGACCGACATGCCCCGACCGCCGGAACACGTCCAGTTGACCGGCTCCTGGCCCCCCGGAGGAACCCCGTGAGCACCCTGCGATCCGTCCACGACTTCGTCACCCTGGTCCGCGACGAGCTTGGGCTGCCCATCGAGGAGAGCGACCTCGACCGCCACCTCGACGACGTCGCCGGATGGGACTCCGTCCACCTGCTCGCGCTCTGCTCGGCGCTGGAGCGCGCCACCGGGCGGTCCATCTCGCTCCCGGCCGTCCTGACCGCCGACAGCCTGGGCGGGATCTACGCGACGGCGGTGGATCGGTGACCAGCGTCTCCCCCGTCGCCCGCGAGCGCCGGCACACCCTCTTCTTCCTGGAGGCCGTGCGGTCCTTCGCGCCCGTGCACCTGGACGCCGAGGTGGACATGAGCCGCGTCCTGGCCGAGCGGAACCGGGCGCGGGCGGACGGACGGCGGCAGTCGATCGTCAGCCACGTCGTCGTGGCGGCGGGCCGGGTGCTCGCCAAGCATCCCGAGGCCAACGCCGCGATCCAGGGCCGGCTGCGCGCCCGGGTGGCCCGGTACCCGTTCGTGCACGCCAAGGTCACCGTGGACGGTGTCCTCAACGGGGCCCGCGTCGTGCTGGCGACCGTGGTGCCGAATGTCCACGAGGCCGATGTGGACCAGGTGCAGGCCCACCTGAGCCGGATCCGCGCCGTCGACCCGGAACGCGCTCCCGAGTTCGCGGGCATCCGTCGGGTGCACGCCTCGGCCCTGCCGCTGGCGTACGCCCGGTTCCGGCGGGCCGTGCGCGACCTGCGCGTCCGCCCGCTGCTCACCGGCACCGTCGCGGTGACCTCCCTCGGGCACCGCGACGTCGACGGCTTCCACTCCGTCGGGGGCACCACGGTGACGATCGGCGTGGGACGTGTCGCCGACCGGCCGGTGGTCCGTGACGGCCAGATCACCGTCGCACCCGTGCTGCGCCTCAGCCTGACCTTCGACCACCGCGTCATCGACGGGGCGGAAGCGGCCGACGTGCTGACCGACCTCAAGCAGGAACTGGAGAACCCGGCATGAGCAACGACGTCGCAGAGCTGAAGCAGTACGTCCTCGCCCACGTCAGTGCCCAGAACGCCAGCGCGGACGGCGTGCTCGCCCGTATCGACGACGACGGCGACGGGCCCCGTTCCTGGACGACACAGTGGATCCGCGCCGGCGAGGAGCGGGAACAGGCGGGTGACCTGCTCGCCGCCACCACCTTCTACAACCTGGCCCGCTTCCCCTTCGTGGACTCACCGGGCCGGGCCGAGGCGCTGCGGCGCTGCGTGGCGGTGTTCGACCGGTGGCGTCGTACCGTGCCGGGGATCGAACGCCTGGAGCTGCGACTGCCCGGCGGTGTGGTCCGGGCCTGGGCCGCCGGGCTGTCCACGACCGAACGCCGTCCGGTGCTGCTGATGACCGGCGGCATCGTCAGCATCAAGGAGCAGTGGGCGCCGATCCTGCCGGAGCTGGCGCGCTACGGCTTCGCCGCCGTGGTCACCGAGCTACCGGGCGTCGGCGAGAACGAGCTGCGCTACGACCTGGACAGCGCCGCCCTGTTCGGCGTGCTGCTGGACGCCGTGGCCGAACGCGCGGACGCCTCCCGGGCGTACGCGTTGGCGCTGAGCTTCAGCGGGCACCTGGCGCTGCGCGCGGCGCCGTCCGAACCCCGACTGCGCGGAATCGTCACCGCCGGCGCACCGGTCGCGGCCTTCTTCACCGACAAGGAGTGGCAGGCGGCGGTGCCCCGCGTCACCGTGGACACCCTGGCCCGGCTGACGCAAACCACCCCGGCGACGGTCTTCGACCACGTCCGCAACTGGGCCCTGACCCCGCAGGACCTGGCCGGGGTACGGATCCCGGTGGCGTACGTGGCCAGCGGACGCGACGAGATCATCCCGCCCGCCGACCCGGCCCTGCTCCGCACGCACGTCCGCGACTTCCGGACGATCACCCACGACGACGTGCACGGCTCACCCGCGCACTTCCCGCACACCCGGCTCTGGACCCTCGCCCAGGTACTCGAGATGAGCGGCGCCGACCCACGGCACCGGGCGGCGGTCGACGGCGCGCTCGCCCAGGTCGAGGGAGGACGGGCGTGAGCGCCCCCGACGAGCCGGTCGCCGTCGTCGGTCTGGCCTGCCGGCTGCCCGGCGCCGCCGACCCGGAGGCGTTCTGGGCGCTGCTGCGCGACGGGCGGGAGGCGATCACCGACCCGCCCGCGTCCCGACGCGACCCGGACGGGCGCGCCCGCAGGGGCGGCTTCCTGGACGCGGTGGACCTGTTCGACGCCGAGTTCTTCGGCGTCCCGCCCCGCGAGGCGGCGGCCATGGACCCGCAGCAGCGGCTGGTGCTGGAGCTGAGCTGGGAGGCCCTGGAGGACGCCCGGATCCGCCCGGACGCGCTGGCCGGCAGCCGGACGGGGGTGTTCGTTGGCGCCATCTCCGACGACTACGCGACGCTGCTGCGCCGCCGTGGTCCCGACGCCATCGGCCCGCACTCGTTGACCGGCACGAACCGGGGGATCATCGCCAACCGCGTCTCGTACCACCTGGGGCTGCACGGCCCGAGCATCACCGTCGACTCGGCGCAGTCCTCCGCCCTCGTCGCCGTGCACGTGGCCGCCGAGAGCCTGCGCCGCGGCGAGTCGGAACTGGCCCTCGCCGGTGGGGTGAACCTGAACCTCGCGCCGGAGAGCACGCTGGGCGCCGAACGCTTCGGCGCGCTGTCCCCGGACGGCCGCTGCCACACCTTCGACGCGCGGGCCAACGGGTACGTGCGCGGCGAGGGCGGCGGGCTGGTGGTGCTCAAGCCGCTGGACCGGGCGCTCGCCGACGGCGACCGGGTGCACGCGGTCCTGCTCGGCAGCGCGGTCAACAACGACGGTGTCACCGACGGCCTGACCGTGCCCGGCAGCGACGGGCAGCGGGAGGTGATCCGGCTGGCCCACGAGCGGGCCGGCACCACGCCCGGCGAGGTCGACTACGTCGAGCTGCACGGCACCGGCACGGTCGTCGGCGACCCGGTCGAGGCCGCCGCGCTGGGCGCGGCACTGGGCCAGCTGCGCGACACGCCGCTGCTGGTGGGCTCCGCCAAGACCAACGTGGGGCACCTGGAGGGCGCGGCGGGCATCGTCGGGTTCGTCAAGGCCGTGCTCTGCGTACGGCACCGGACGCTGCCGCCGAGCCTGAACTTCGCCACCCCGAACCCACGCATCCCACTCAACGAGCTGAACCTGCGGGTGGTGACCGAGAGCCACACCGTGCCGCGGCCCCTGGTCGTCGGGGTCAGTTCCTTCGGCATGGGCGGCACGAACGCCCACGCCGTACTCACCGAGGCTCCGCTGCGGACGGCGCGGAAGCCGGCTCCCGCGGCGCGACCGCTGACGTGGGTGGTCTCCGGGCACACCCCGCAGGCCCTGCGGGCGCAGGCCGGGCAGCTCACGAGCCTGGCCGCCGACCCGGCCGACGTGGCGTTCTCGCTGGCCACGACCCGCGCGACGCTGCCCTACCGGGCGGCGGTGGTCGGCGAGACGGCGGCCGACCTGCGCGCCGGGATGGCGGCGGTGGCGGCCGGCACGCCCCACCCGGGCACGGTGACCGGCTCCCCGGCCGGCACGCTGGCGTTCGTCTTCACCGGGCAGGGCAGCCAGCGGGCCGGCATGGGGCGGGAGTTGGCCGCCCGGTTCCCGGTGTACGCCCAGGCGTTCGCCGAGGTCGCGGCGGCACTCGACCCGCACCTGGATCGCCCCCTCGACGAGGTGCTCGACGACGCCGACGCCCTCGACCGCACCGAGTTCGCCCAGCCCGCACTGTTCGCCGTGGAGGTGGCGCTGTTCCGGCTGCTCACCCATTGGGGTCTGCGACCGGACGCGGTGGCGGGCCACTCGGTCGGTGAGATCGCCGCCGCGCACGTGGCCGGCGTGCTGGACCTCCCCGACGCGGCCCGCCTGGTGGCGGCTCGGGGCCGGCTCATGCAGGCGTTGCCGACCGGCGGCGCCATGGTCGCCCTGTCGGCCAGCGAGGAGGAGGTACGACCGCTCCTGCGTCCCGGGGCCGACCTGGCGGCGGTGAACGCGGCGGAGTCGGTCGTGGTGGCCGGCGACGACGACCCCGTCTCCGCCATCGAGGAGACCGTGCGCGGCTGGGGGCGGCGGACCAGCCGGCTACGGGTCAGCCACGCCTTCCACTCGGCCCGGATGGACCCGATGCGCGGCTCCTTCGCGCAGGCACTGGCCGACATCGAGTTCGCGCAGCCGACGATCCCCGTGGTGTCCGCGCTGACGGACCCCGACGTGACCGACGCGGAGCACTGGGTACGCCACGTCCGGGACACCGTCCGGTTCGCCGACGCGGTCCGGGACCTGCGCGACCGGGGCGTCCGCACAGTCCTGGAGGTCGGACCGGACGCGGTGCTCACCGCACTGGCGCACGACGTGGCGGAGCTCGCCGCCGTCGCGGTGCTGCGCCGCGACCGCCCCGAGCCGGACACCGCCGTGACGGCGCTGGCCACCGCGTTCACCCGGGGCGCGGCGGTGGACTGGACCGCCCTGCTCGGTGCCCGCCAGGCGGTCGACCTGCCCCGGTACGCCTTCCAGCGCAGCCGCCACTGGCTAGACCAGGACAACCCAGCGATCGCGGCACCGGAGGTCACCCGCGCCCCCGACGGCACGCCCCGCCGCTCCGACGAGGAACTGCTCGACCTGGTGCGTACCGCCGTCGCGGTCGCCCACGGCCGCGTCGGCCCGGCAGCGATCGACCCGGATACCACGTTCCGCGATCTCGGCCTGGACTCGGTCACCAGCGTGGAGTTCCGCGACCGGCTCGCCGCGGCGACCGGCGTCCCCCTCTCCCCCGGCCTGGTCTACGACCATCCCACCCCCCGCGCCGTGGTGGCGCACCTGCGGACGCTGACCGGCGGCGGACCGACCGACCCGGAGCAGGAGAGCGGCTACCGCGACGAGCCGGTAGCCGTCATCGGCATGGCCTGCCGGTACCCCGGCGGGGTCGGCTCACCCGACGACCTGTGGCAGCTCGTGCGGGACGGGCGGGACGCCACCGGCCCGTTCCCCACCGACCGTGGCTGGGACCTCGACGCGCTCTACGACCCGGATCCCGGCACCCCGGGACGTACCTATGTGCGGCGGGGAGGATTCCTCGACGGCGCGGCCGAGTTCGACGCCGACTTCTTCGGCATCAGCCCGCGCGAGGCCAGCGCCATGGACCCGCAGCAGCGGCTGCTGCTGCACACCGCGTGGGAGGCGCTGGAACACGGCCGACTGAACCCGGAGTCGCTACGCGGCACCCGAACCGGGGTGTTCGTCGGCGTGGTGGACAACGACTACGGGCCGCGACTGCACGAGCCGGTCGAGGGCACGGAGGGTTACCTGCTCACCGGCACCACGGCGAGCGTCGCCTCCGGACGCGTCGCGTACGCTCTGGGGCTGACCGGCCCGGCGGTCACCGTCGACACCGCGTGCTCCTCGTCGCTGGTGGCGCTGCACCTGGCGGCGCAGGCGCTGCGGCAGGGAGAGTGCACCCTGGCGCTGGCCGGCGGGGCGACCGTACTCGCCACGCCGGGCATGTTCCTGGAGTTCAGCCGACAACGCGGCCTCGCACCGGACGGCCGCTGCAAGGCGTTCGCCGCCACGGCCGACGGCACCGCTTGGGCCGAGGGCGCCGGTCTCGTCGTGCTGGAACGCCTCTCCGACGCCCGTCGCAACGGCCACCCGGTCCTCGCCGTGCTGCGCGGCTCGGCGATCAACCAGGACGGCGCCTCCAACGGCCTGACCGCACCCAGCGGCCCCTCGCAGGAGCGGGTCATCCGCCGGGCGCTGGCCGTGGCCGGGTTGGCTCCCTCCGATGTGGACCTCATGGAGGCGCACGGCACGGGCACCGCCCTGGGCGACCCGATCGAGGCCCGGGCCATCCTGGCCACCTACGGGCAGCGGCGCGACACGCCGCTGCACCTCGGCTCGTTGAAGTCGAACATCGGCCACACCCAGGCCGCCGCCGGTATCGCCGGAGTCATCAAAGTCGTCCAGGCGATGCAACACGGCACCCTGCCGGCGACGCTGCACGTGGACGAACCCACCCCGCACGTCGACTGGGCCGAGGGTCAGGTCAGCCTGCTCACCGAAGCCACACCCTGGCCCGACATCGGCCGACCCCGCCGCGCCGCCGTCTCCTCCTTCGGCATCAGCGGCACCAACGCCCACGTCATCCTCGAACACGGCGATCCGCAGCCGGCACCGCCGCGGCGTACGTCGACGGGGCACGTGGCCTGGCTGGTCTCGGCCCGGGAGCCGGAGCTGGTGGCCGAGCAGGCCGGCCGGCTACACCGGTTCGTGCGGGACAACCCGGAGCTGGACCCGGCGGACGTCGCGCTGTCGTTGGCCACCACCCGCCCCCTGCTGGAGCATCGCGCGGCCGTGGTGGGCGCCGACCGGGACGAACTGCTGGCCGGACTGGCGGAGCTGGAGTCGGGTCGCCGGCGCGCCGAGGCGATCCGGCCGGGGAAGGTGGCGTTTCTGTTCGCCGGACAAGGCACCCAACGCCTCAACATGGGCCGCCAACTCTACGACACCAACCCCACCTTCGCCCACGCCCTCGACACCGTCACCAACGCCCTCAACCCCC
>NZ_RQIV01000013.1:0-112063 GCF_003977705.1 Verrucosispora sp. FIM060022 | reverse complement strand
CCGACAGCCAGGTCACCCTCCTCACCGAAGCCACACCCTGGCCCGACACCGGCCGACCCCGCCGCGCCGCCGTCTCCTCCTTCGGCATCAGCGGCACCAACGCCCACGTCATCCTCGAACACGGCGACGCCGTCGACACCGGGACCGGGACCGTTGCACCGGGCACCGCCGTGGTGCCGTGGCTGCTGTCCGGGACCAGCCGGCAGGCGCTCACCGCGTACGCGCGGCTGCTCGGGGAGGTCGACGCCGCGCCCGTGGACATCGCCGCGACGCTGGCGCTGGGCCGCAGCCCGCTCGCCCTGCGGGCGTCCGTGGTCGGCCGGGACCGCCCGGAGTTTCCCACCGCGCGGCTGCAGCCGGTACAGCCGGTGGACGGGCCCACGGCGTTCGCGTTCACCGGCCAGGGCAGCCAGCGCGCCGGAATGGGGCTGGGACTGGCCGCCCGGTTCCCTCAGTTCGCCGACGCGCTCGCGTCCGTGGCCGAAGCCCTCGACCCGCACCTGCCGTCGCCGCTGCTCGACGTGCTCGCCGACGGCGACCTGCTGGAACGCACCGAGTACGCCCAACCGGCCATCTTCGCCGTGGAGGTGGCGCTGTTCCGGCTGCTGGCCCACTACGGAGTCACCCCGCACGTGCTGCTCGGGCACTCCGTCGGCGAGCTGGCCGCCGCGCACGTCGCCGGGGTGCTCGACCTACCCGACGCCGCCACGCTGGTCGCCGCGCGGGGACGCCTGATGGGAGGACTGGCCCCGGGTGGGGCCATGGCCGCCGTCCGGGCAGGCGAGGACGAGGTACTGGCGCTGCTGGTGCCCGGTGCGGAGATCGCCGCCGTCAACGCCGACGACGCGGTCGTCGTGTCCGGTGACGCGGAGGCCGTCGCAGCGGTCACCCAGGCCCTGCGCGACGCGGGCCGACGGGTCACCCCGTTACGGGTCAGCCACGCCTTCCACTCCGCCCGGATGGACCCGGTGCTGGAGGAGTTCCGGGCGGTGGCGGCCACGCTGCGGTTCTCCGAGCCCACCATCCCGCTGATCTCCCTGCTGCCCGGTTCCCCCACCGACCCCGGGTACTGGGTGCGGCACCTGCGCGAGGCGGTCCGCTTCGGCGACGGCGTACGGTCGCTGGCCGAGTGGGGCGTACGGCGCGTCCTGGAGGTGGGTCCGGACGCCGCGCTGACCCCGGTGACCGGGCCGACGGGAATCGCCACGCTGCGGCGCGACCACGACGAGGAGAGCGCCTTCGTCACGGCGCTGGCCGCGCTGCACGACACGGGCGCGACCGTGGACTGGGCGACCTTCTTCGGGGAGCTGGGCGCTCGGCGGGTGCCGCTACCCACCTACCCCTTCCAACGCCGCCGGTACTGGCTGACGCCCACCGCACCCCGCACCACCGGCGGGAGCGGTCATCCGCTGCTCGACGCGGCGGTGGAGCTGCCCGAGGGTGCCGTGCTGTTCACCGGCCGGGTGGCCGCCGAGGACGCCGACTGGCTGGCCGACCACGTGGTGCTGGGCCAGACCGTGGTCTCCGGCGCCACACTGCTGAGCCTGGTCCTGCATGCCGCGGCCGCGGCGGGGCGACCCACGGTGCGGCGGCTGACGCTGCACGCGCCGCTGGTGCTGCCCGATGACGGCGGCGCGGCCGACCTGCGGGTCGGTGTCGACGAGCAGGGGCAGGTGACGGTGTACGCCCGGCCGGCCGGCGGCGGGTGGACCCGGCACGCCTCCGGCACGCTGGACACCGTCGAGCAGCCCGCCGAGGCGCTCGGGTCGTGGCCGCCGGCCGGTGCCGAGCCGCTCGACGTGGACTACGCGCGACTGGCCGACGCGGGTTACGCGTACGGCCCCGGCTGCCGCCGGGTGCGCGCCGCGTGGCGCCTCGGCGACGACCTCTACGCCGAGGTGGGCCCGGTCGACGCCGACGGGCACGCCGCGCCGCATCCGGCGCTGCTCGACGCGGCGCTGCACCCGCTGGCCCTGGACCTGCTCGACGACGAGCAGACCCGGGTACCGCACGTCTGGTCGTCGGTGACGGTGCACGCGACCGGGGCGACGACGCTGCGGGCCCGGATCCGCCGGACCGGCACCGACCGTGTCGCCCTCACCCTCACCGACACCGACGACCGGCCGGTGGCCACGGCGGACCTCACCGTCCGGGCCGTTGCGCGCGGCCTGCCCGACCTGTACGCCGTCCGACTCACCCCGGTGCGGCCGGCCACCGGTGGGACGGTGTGGCCGAGCGTCGGCCGGGACGTCGGGCTGCCCCGCTACGCCGAGCTGTCCACCAGCACCGACGACATCGTCGAACGGGCGCACGACCGGGTCACCGAGGTGGCGGAGCTGCTTCGCCGTTGGCTGGCGCAGGGACCGCCGGAAGCCCGGCTGGTGGTCGCCACCGACCAGGTCACCGACCCGGCCGACGGGGTGCTGTGGGGCCTCGTACGGGCGGCCCAGACCGAGCATCCCGACCGGTTCGTGCTGCTCGACAGCGACGGCGACCCCCGGTCGCGGACCCTGGTCCCGGGGGCGCTGGCCACCGGCGAGCCGCAGCTCGTGGTGCGCGACGGGCGGATCACCGTGCCGAGACTCGCCCGCACCGCCGCCGCGCCGCAGCCGCCCCGGCTCGATCCGGACGGGACGGTCCTGGTCACCGGTGCGGGTGGAGCCCTCGGCTCACTGACGGCCCGGCGCCTGGTCACCCACCACGGCGTACGGCGGCTCCTGCTGCTCGGCCGGCGCGGCGGGATGCAACCGCTGGCCGCCGAGCTGACCGCCCTGGGCGCCACGGTGCGGGTCGCGGCCTGCGATGCGGCCAACCGGGCGGCGCTGGCCCGGGTGCTCGACACCGTCCCCGCCGCGCACCCGCTCACCGCCGTGGTGCACGCGGCCGGGGTGGTGTCCGACGGGCCGCTGGCCACGTTGACGCCGCAGCGCTTCGCCGAGGTGCTGCGCCCGAAGGTGGACGCGGCGTGGCACCTGCATGAGCTGACCTGCGAGCAGGACCTGGCGGCGTTCGTGCTGTTCTCCTCCCTCGCCGGGCTGGTGGGCAACGCCGGCCAGGCCAATTACGCGGCCGCGAACACCGGCCTGGACGCCCTCGCCGCGTATCGCCGGGCCGCCGGGTTGCCGGCCGTGAGCCTGGCCTGGGGCCTGTGGGACGCGCCGGGCATGGGTGCCGCGCTGGACGAGACGCAGCGTGCCCGCATCGCGCGGACCGGTGTGGCGCCCCTGCCGGTCGAGCGGGGCCTGGCCCTCTTCGACGCCTGCCTCGGTGCCCGGGAGGCACTGTTGGTGCCCGCCGCGCTCCAGCCGGAGCGGGCGACGCGGGTCGCACCGGTGCTGGCCGGGCTGGCCCCGGCGACCACGGCGACCACGCCGCAGCAGGACTGGCCCCGACGGCTCGCCGGGCGGGGCGCCGCCGAGCAGCACCGGCTGCTGCTGGAGCTGGTCCGCAGCACGATCGTCGAGGTCCTCGGCCACTCCTCCGTCGCAGCCGTGGCACCCGACCGGGGGTTGATGGACCTCGGCTTCGACTCCCTCACCGCCGTCGAGCTGGCCGGGCGCCTCGGTGCCGACACCGGCGTCCGCACCCCGTCGACGGTGGTGTTCGACCATCCGACACCCACCGCGCTCGCCCACTACCTGCGACACGAGCTGGTGGGCGAGGAGGCGGCCGACGACGAGAAACCGCACGAGTTGGACGAGGTGTCCGACGAGGACCTGTTCGCCCTGATCGACACGGAGCTGGGAGAGCGATGAGCACCTGCGACACCACGGCCCACGCGACGACCCGACGGTCGCGGCCCACCACCGCCACGACCGGAGGAGACCGGCGATGACCACACCGAGCAAGGGGACGGACAGCATTGCCGACCAGCAGAAGCTGCGCGAGTACCTCCGGCGGGTCACCGACGACCTGCTGCGGACCCGCCGGCGCCTGACCGAGGTGGAGTCGGCCGACCGGGAGCCGGTGGCCATCGTCTCGATGGCCTGCCGCTTCCCCGGCGGGGTGGCTTCGCCGGAGGACCTGTGGCAGCTGGTGGCGTCCGGCACCGACGCGATCAGCGGGTTCCCCGATGACCGGGGCTGGCCACTGGACGAGCTGTACGACCCGGACCCGGAGCACCCGGGCACGTCCACCACCCGGCAGGGGGGTTTCCTGCACGACGCCGCCGACTTCGACCCGGAGTTCTTCGGGATCAGCCCCCGTGAGGCGTTGACCATCGACCCGCAGCAGCGGCTGCTGTTGGAGACCGCCTGGGAGGCGGTGGAGCGGGCCGGGATCGCACCGGACTCGCTGCGTGGCAGCCGGACCGGCGTGTTCGCCGGGGTCATGTACGGCGACTACGGTGCCCGCCTGCGCCCGATCCCGGCGGGCTTCGAGGGGTACGTGGGCACCGGCAGCGCGGGCAGCGTGGCCACCGGCCGGATCGCGTACACCCTCGGCCTGGAGGGGCCGGCGGTGAGCGTCGACACGGCGTGCTCGTCGTCGCTGGTGGCGCTGCACCTCGCGGCGCAGGCGCTGCGGCGCGGCGAGTGCGACCTGGCGCTGGCCGGCGGCGTGACGGTCATCGCCACGCCGGAGCTGTTCGTGGAGTTCAGCCGCCAGCGGGGGTTGTCGCCGGACGGGCGGTGCAAGGCATTCGCGGCCTCGGCCGACGGCACGGGCTGGGCCGAGGGCGTCGGCCTGGTGCTTGTCGAACGGCTCGCCGACGCCCGCCGCAACGGTCACCCGGTGCTCGCGCTGCTGCGCGGCAGCGCCGTCAACCAGGACGGCCGCAGCAGCCAGCTCTCCGCGCCCAACGGCCCGGCGCAGCGGCGGGTCATCCGGGCGGCGCTGGCCAGTGCCGGCCTGGAGCCCGCCGAGGTCGACCTGGTGGAGGCGCACGGCACCGGCACCCGGCTCGGTGACCCGATCGAGGCCCAGGCGCTGCTGGCCGAGTACGGGCAGGGGCGCACGGAGCCGCTCTGGCTGGGCTCGCTCAAGTCGAACATCGGGCACACCCAGGCGGCGGCCGGCGTCGGCGGGGTGATCAAGGTGGTGCAGGCCATGCGGCACGGGCTCCTGCCCGCCACCCTGCACGCCGACGAGGCCACCCCGCACGTCGACTGGAGCGTCGGTGACGTCCGTCTGCTCACCGAGGCCCGCGACTGGCCGGCGCGGGAGCGGCCCCGGCGGGCGGCCGTGTCCTCTTTCGGCATCAGCGGCACCAACGCGCACGTGATCCTGGAGGAGGGCGACCCCGACGGGGTCGCCGACGCGCCACCGGACGACGTGCTCGCGCGCAAGCCGGTGCCGGTGGTGCTGTCGGCGCACACCGCGTCGGCTCTCGGGCCGCAGGCGGCCCGGCTCCGCGCGCACCTCGACGCCCACCCTGACCTCACGGTGGCCGACGTCGCGCACTCGCTGGCCACCACCCGTACCCCGCTCGCCGAGCGGGCCGTCCTCGTTGCCGCCGACCTCGACGAGCTGCGCACCGCCCTGGACGCCGTCGCGGACGGCGACGAGCCGCCGGTGCGCGGCACGGCCGGGCACCCCGGCGGGGTCGTGTTCGTCTTCCCCGGCCAGGGCGCCCAGTGGGCGGGCATGGCCCTGGACCTGTACCGCGAGGACGAGGTGTTCCGCGCGGCGCTGGACGACTGCGAGCGGGCCCTGGCCCCGCACGTCGACTGGTCGCTGCGGGCCGTGCTGGCCGACGCCGACGCCCTCGGACGCGTCGACGTCGTCCAGCCCGCCCTGTGGGCGGTGATGGTGTCACTGGCGGCGCTGTGGCAGCACCACGGCGTGACCCCCGACGCGGTCGTCGGCCACTCCCAGGGCGAGATCGCCGCCGCCTGTGTCGCGGGTGCCCTGTCGCTGGAGCAGGCCGCGGCCGTGGTGGCGCTGCGGGCGCGGGCCATCACCGCCGTCGCGGGTCGCGGTGCCATGGCGTCGGTTTCTGTGCCCGCACAGCAGATCACCGAGCGGTGGGGCGACCGGATCACCGTGGCCGTGACGAACTCCGCCGACGCGACGGTCGTCGCCGGTGAACCAGAGGCCGTCGCCGAGGTGGTCGCCGCGTACGACGCCGAGGGAGTCCGGGCCCGGGTCCTGCCGGTGGACTACGCCTCCCACTCGGCGCACGTGGAGCCCGTGCGGGAGCCGATCCTCGACGCGCTGCGCGACCTCACCCCGACCGAGGCCCGGGTCCCGTTCCACTCCACCGTCACCGGTGCGGAGTTCGACACCCGGGGCCTGACCGCCGACTACTGGTACACCAACCTGCGCAGCACCGTCCGGTTCGACCAGGCGGTGACCCGGCTACGCGAACAGGGCCACCGGATCTTCGTCGAGATCAGCCCGCATCCGGTACTGACGCCGGTGCTCGGCGAGGGCGCGTTCGGCACGCTGCGCCGCGACGAGGGCGACCGTCGGCGTTTCATCACGTCGCTGGGTGCGGTGCATGCCGTGGGCGTACCGGTGGACTGGTCCGCCGCGATCGGCCCGGCGCGCCGTGTGCCCCTGCCGACGTACGCCTTCCAGCGGTCCCGCTACTGGCTGGACGCGCCCGCGCGGACCGGCGACGCATCCGGGGTGGGGGTGGGCCCGACCGACCACCCGCTGCTCGGCGGTGCCGTCGACGTGGCCGGCGACGGCACGCTGGTGCTCACCGGGCGGCTGGTGCCCGGAGCGGACCGGGCCGCCGCCGAGCTGCGGGTCGGCGGCGTACCCGTGCTGTCCGGCACCGCGCTGCTCGACCTCGCCCTACGGGCGGGCGAGCTGGCCGGTCTGGGTGCGGTCGGCGAGTTCAGCGTGGAGACGCCTTTGGTGCTGTCCGCCACCGCCGGTTGGTTGCAGGTCGTGGTGGCGCCGGCCGGCGCCGACGGCGACCGGGAGATCGGCGTGTACGCCCGGCCCGACCACGAGGCGCCCTGGACCCGGCACGGTCACGGTGTGCTCGTCCCGGCCACGGCGCAGGACCTCCCGCCGCACCGGCCGGTGCCGGGCGCACCGCTCGCCCCGGACGAGGCGGTGGAGCGGCTCGCCGCGGCCGGTGTGGAACTGGCCTCGGCGCCCACGGCGGTGTCCGGCGACGCCGACGGGTACGTCGCCGACCTCGCGTCGCCGCCGGAGGGACGCTTCACGCTGCACCCGGCGCTGCTCGACGCCGCCCTGCTGCCCGCCTTCGGCCGGGGCGACGCCCGGCTGCCGAGCCGGTGGCGCGGGGTACGGCTGCCGCAGCCGGACGGCCAGCCGACCCGCGCGTCGGTACGCCGCCGCGACGGCGACTCGTGGGCCGTGTCGCTGACCGACTCCGCCGGTGCGCCGGTGGTCGAGATCGCCGAGGTGGTGCTGGGTCCGGTGCCGGTGGTGTCGGCCGCCGGGCACCACGACCCCCTGTTCACGCTGGAGTGGGCCCCCGTGGCCCGGCCCCGGGGTGCCGCCGCAACCGAGCCGGTGCCGCACGAGCTGCCCGGCGACGCCGGTCCCGCCGCGCTGGCCGTGCTTCGCGGCGGGCTGGCCGAGCCGGACGGGCCGCGCCAGGTGGTGGTGGCCCGCGGGGCGGGCACGGTGACGGGTCTGGTCCGGTGCGCGCAACTGGAGGAGCCCGGGCGGGTCGGCCTCGTCGAGTGGGACGGGCGCGACGCCGACGCGCTGCGCGACGCCGTGGCCGCCGGGCTGCCGCAGGTGGCGGTCCATGGTGCGGAGCTGCGTACGCCCCGGCTCGCGCCGCTCACCGCGCCGGGCCGCCCCGTCGAGTTGGACGGCACGGCCCTGATCGTCGGGGAGGCCGGAGCGCTGCGCGACGCCGTGCTGCGCACGCTGGCGCGCCACGGCGTGGACCGGCTGGTGGTGGTGGACGTGGACGGCACGGCACCAGCCGACGTGGGCGTACCCACCGAGGTGCTCACCGGTGATCCCACCGACCGTGCCGTGCTCGCCGAGGCGGTCCACCGCGCCGCGAACCTGCGCACGGTCGTGCACGCCATGCAGCCCACGGCCGACGCGCCGCTGGCCGCGCTGAGCCCCGAGGACCTCACGGCCCTGGTCGAGCGGATCGTGGCGCCGGCCCGGCACCTGCACGAGCTGACCGCGCACCTGCCGCTGACCCGGTTCGTGCTGTCCGGCTCGGCGGCGGGTGTGCTGGGCGGCATCGGGCAGGCCGCCGTGGCGGCGGCCACCACCGGGTTGGGCGCGCTCGCGGCCCGCCGTCGCGCCGACGGGCTGCCCGCCCAGGTCGTCGCCTGGGGTCCGTCGGCCGGCACCCGCCGGCTCGGGCTGGTGTCCCTCGACGACGCCCGCCTGGCCGCACTGTTCGCGCAGGTCTTGGCGCACGACGTCGACGTGGTGGCCGCGCCCCTGGTCCGGGCGGGGCTGCGGGGGCAGGCGCGGGCGGGCACGCTGCCCGTGGCGCTGCGGGCCCTCGTGCCGGCGCTGCCCGGCGGTGCCACCGGCCTGGCGGCCCGGCTGGCCGGCGCCTCCCCCGCCGAGGGGCGCCGTCTGCTGCTGGACACCATCCGTACCCATGTCGCCGGGGTGCTGGGCCACGACGACGCCAGCGGCATCGACGAGCGCCGCGCCTTCAAGGACCTCGGGTTCGACTCGCTCACCGCCATCGAGCTGCGCAACCGTCTCAACACCGCGCTGGGGCGGGCCCTGCCCGCGACGCTGATCTTCGACCACCCCACTCCCGGCGCTCTGGCCGAACACCTGCGCGACGACCTGCTCGGCCGTGCCGCCGTGGCCGCCGCTCCGGTGGCGGTCGCCAGCGACGAACCGATCGCCATCATCGCGATGGGCTGCCGCTATCCGGGCGGCATCGCCGACCCCGAGGCGTTGTGGCAGGCGGTGGTGTCGGAACTCGACGCGGTGGGACCGTTCCCGACCGACCGGGGATGGCCGGCGGACCTGTACGACCCCGACCCGGAGGCCACCGGCCGCACGTACGCGCGTGAGGGCGGCTTCCTCTACGACGCCGCCGGGTTCGACCCGGAATTCTTCGGCATCAGCCCCCGCGAGGCCACCGGCATGGACCCGCAGCAGCGGCTGCTGCTGCAGACCGGCTGGGAGGTGTTCGAGCGGGCCGGGATCGACCCCACGACGCTGCGCGGCAGCCGTACCGGGGTCTTCGCGGGGGTCGTCTACACCGACTACGGCTCCCGGGCCGACCCGATCCCCGCCGACCTGGAGGGATACCTCGGCATCGGCAGCGCCGGCAGCATCGCCTCCGGCCGCATCGCCTACACCCTCGGCCTGGAGGGCCCGGCGGTCACCGTGGACACCGCGTGCTCCTCGTCGCTGGTGGCGCTGCACCTGGCCGTGCAGTCGCTGCGCCGCGGCGAGTGCGACCTGGCCCTGGCGGGTGGTGCGACGGTGCTGTCCAACCCGGACATCTTCGTCGGCTTCTCGCGCCAGCGGGGCCTGTCCCCGGACAGCCGTTGCAAGGCGTTCGCCGCCGCCGCCGACGGCACCGCCTTCGCCGAGGGCGTCGGCCTGCTGCTGGTGCAGCGGCTCGCCGACGCGCGGCGCGATGGTCGGCCGGTGCTGGCCGTCATCCGGGGCACCGCCATCAACCAGGACGGCGCGTCCAACGGGCTCACCGCACCCAACGGGCCGTCGCAGCAGCGGGTCATCCTGGGTGCGCTGGCCGACGCGGGGCTGCGCCCGTCCGACGTCGACGTGGTGGAGGCGCACGGCACCGGCACCACCCTGGGCGACCCGATCGAGGCGCAGGCGATCATCGCCACCTACGGGCAGGGCCGCGACGAGCCGCTGCTGCTCGGCTCGCTGAAGTCGAACATCGGCCACACCCAGGCCGCAGCCGGTGTCGGCGGCGTGATCAAGATGGTCGCCGCCATGCGACACGGGCTGGTGCCTCGGACCCTGCACGTCGACGAGCCGACCCCGCACGTGGACTGGTCGGCGGGTGCGGTCCGGCTGGTCACCGAGGCGCGGCCCTGGCCGGAGTCGAACCGGCCGCGCCGCGCCGGGGTGTCCTCGTTCGGCATGAGCGGCACGAACGCCCACGTCGTCGTCGAGCAGGGCGACCCGCTCGAGGTGCCGCCGGTGCGCGCCGGCCGCCTCGTACCGGTGCCGGTGTCCGCCGCCAACCCGGCGGCGCTGCGCCGACAGGCCGCCCGCCTGCTCCCCGCCGTGGCCGACCGGCATCCCGCCGACGTGGCCCGTACCCTCGCGGCCCGCACCTCCCTCGCCACCCGGGCCGTCGTGCTCGCGGACGACGCCGACGAGCTGGCCGAGGGCCTACGGGCGCTGGACGACGCGACGTTCACCGGTCCGGTGGGCGACGCCGACGAGCCGGGCAAGGTGGTCTTCGTCTTCCCCGGGCAGGGCGGGCAGTGGACCGGCATGGCCCTGGACCTGTACCGCGACGAACCCACCTTCCGCGAGTCCCTGGACGCCTGCGCCGCCGCGCTGGCACCGCACGTGGACTGGGCGTTGCTCGACGTGCTCGCCGACGAGGAGGCCCTGCGGCGGGTGGACGTCGTGCAGCCCGCGCTCTGGGCGGTGATGGTGTCGGTGGCCCGGCTCTGGCAGCACCACGGCGTCACGCCCGACGCGGTGGTCGGCCACTCCCAGGGTGAGATCGCCGCCGCCCACGTGGCCGGCGCGCTCAGCCTGGCCGACGCCGCCGCCGTGGTGGCGCTGCGGGCCAGGGCGATCACGGCGATCGCCGGGACCGGCGGCATGGCCTCGGTCGCACTCGGTGTCGGAGAGGTCACCCGGCGCTGGGGCCACACGGTGGCCGTCGCCGCGACCAACGGTCCGGACACCACGGTGATCGCCGGCGACCCGGGCGTGCTGGACCACATCGCCGCCACGTGTGCCGCCGAGGAGGTCCGGGTGAAGATCCTGCCGGTCGACTACGCCTCACACTCCGCGCACGTGGAGGCACTGCGTGAGGAACTGCTGGCCGCGTTGGAGACCGTGCAACCCCGGCCCGCCGAGATCGCGTTCTATTCCACGGTCACCGCCGAGGCGCTGGACACCACCACGCTCACGGCCGACTACTGGTACACGAACCTGCGCAGCACCGTGCGCTACGACGAGACGGTCCGCCGGCTGCACGCCGAGGGGCACCGCACCTTTCTGGAGATGAGCCCTCACCCGGTGCTGACCACCGTCACCGAGCAGGTCACCGGGGCGGTCGCGCTGGGCACGCTGCGCCGGGACGAGGGCGACCGCCGCCGCTTCCTCACCGCGCTGGCCGAGGCGTACGTCACCGGCGTGGCGGTGGACTGGCGTCCGGCCGTGGGCGCCGACGCACGGCTGGTGGACCTGCCCACGTACGCGTTCGCCAGCGACCGCTACTGGCTCGACGCGACGACGCGGCCGGTCGACGCCACCGGGCTCGGGCTGGCTGCCACCGCGCACCCACTGCTCGGCGCGGCCGTCGACCTGGCCGACGACGAGGGCGTGCTGCTCACCGGCCGGCTGTCGCTCGACAGCCACCCGTGGCTGGCCGACCACACGGTGGCGGGCGTGCCGTTGCTGCCGGGCGCGGCGTTCGTCGAGCTGTGCGCCCAGGCCGCGGAGGCCGCCGGCGCTGCCGGGGTGGCGGAGCTGACCCTGGAGACGCCCTGCGTGCTGCCCGAGCGCGGGGGCGTGGACGTGCAGGTCCAGGTCCGCGACGGCGGGCTGCGCGTGTACTCGCGCGGCGCCGGCGACGCCTGGGTACGCAACGCCTCCGGCGTCCTGCTTCCCACCGAGCCGCCCGCGCCGGCCGGTTGGGGCGCCTGGCCGCCACCAGGGGCGCAGGCCGTCGACGTCGAGGGCCTGTACCCGCAGCTGGCCGCGTCCGGCTACGGGTACGGCCCGGCCTTCCGGGGACTGCGGGCCGCCTGGCGGCGCGGCGAGGAGGTCTTCGCCGAGGTCCGGCTGCCCGAGGGCCTCAACCCGGAGGGGTACGGCCTGCACCCGGCGCTGCTCGACGCGGCCCTGCACGCGCTGGCGTTCGGGGACTTCCTCGGCGCGGGTGTCCGCCTGCCGTTCGCCTTCACCGGCGTACGGGTGTTCGCCACCGGCGCCGACATCCTGCGCGTACGGCTCAGCCCGCGGGGCGAGGACACCGTGGCGGTGGCGCTGGCGGACTCCACCGGGGCACCGGTCGCCGAGATCGAGTCGCTGGTGCTGCGCGCGGCACCGTCCCCGGAGGCCACCGCGCCGCACGCCCCCGACGTGCTGGTCCTCGACTGGACCCCACTGGCCCTGCCGGACACCCCGGTGACCGAACCGGACCTGCTGGTGGTGGCACCGTCGGATGCGCACGACCCGGTGGCGGCCACCGGCCGGCTGGTGACGTCCACGATCGCCGAACTCGCCGGCCGGCTGGCCGACGACCGGGGCGCGGTCGTCGTGACCCGCGACGCGGTGGCCGTGCGCCCCGGCGATCCTGCCGCCGACCTGGCGCACGCCGCCCTGTGGGGCCTGCTGCGCAGCGCGCAGACGGAGAACCCGGACCGGTTCACGCTCGTCGACACCGACGGGCGGCCCGAGTCGGCAGCCGTGGTGGCGGCGGCCGTGGCGACCGGCGAGCCGCAGATCGCCGTCCGCGAGGGACGCGGGTACGTGCCGCGCCTGGCCCGCGCCGCCGCCAACCGGGGCCTCGTCCCGCCGCCGGGCGCCTGGCGGCTGGAGGCGGCCGGCACCACTGTGGACGAGCTGCGCCTGACGGAGGTGACCGAAGCGCCGCTGCCGGCCGGGCACGTCCGGGTCGCGGTACGCGCCTGCGGGCTGAACTTCCGCGACGTGCTGGCCACCCTGGGCGTCGTACCCCGCGACGCCCCGCTGGGCGCGGAGGGTGCGGGCGTGGTGGTCGAGGTCGGCGTCGGTGTCACCGGCTTCGCCCCCGGTGACCGGGTGTACGGCTTCCTCCAGGGCGCCATCGGCCCGCGCGCCGTCGTGGACGCGCGGCTGCTCGCCCACCTGCCCGCCGGATGGTCCTTCGCGCAGGCGGCCACAGCGCCGGCGGTCTGCACCACCGCCTACTACGCGCTGGTCACCCTGGCGGACCTGCGCCCCGGGGAGCGGGTGCTGATCCACTCCGCCGCCGGCGGGGTCGGTCTGGCCGCCGGGCACCTCGCCCGGCACCTGGGCGCCGAGGTGTTCGGCACGGCGAGCCCGGCCAAGTGGGCGGCGCTGGACCTGGACGAGGCGCACCTGGCGTCGTCGCGGAACACCGACTTCGCCGACCGGTTCGGCCCGGTCGACGTGGTGCTCAACTCGCTGACCGGGGAGTTCATCGACGCGTCCCTGCGCCTGCTGGGTCCGGGCGGTCGGTTCGTGGAGATGGGTGTGGCGGACCTGCGGTCGTCCGAGCAGATGCCCACCGGCGTCGACTACCACGCGTTCGAGCTGCTCGACCTGGACCCCGCGCGGGTGGGCGAGCTGTTCGCCGAGGTGGTCCGGCTGATCGACCAGGGGGTCTTTCCGCCGCTGCCGGTCACTGCCTGGGACGTCCGGCGGGCGCCGGAGGCGCTGCGCTACTTCAGCCAGGCCCGGCAGATCGGCAAGATCGCCCTGACCGCCCCGGTCCCGCTCGACCCGAACGGCACGGTCCTGGTCACCGGCGGCACGGGCAGCCTCGGCGGCCTCGTCGCCCGGCACCTGGCGCGCGCCCACGGGGTACGTCACCTGCTGCTGGTCAGCCGGTCCGGCCCGGCCGCGCCCGGCGCGACGGAGCTGGTCGGTGAGTTGACCTCCCTGGACGTACGGGTGGACGTGGTGGCGGCCGACCTGGCCGACCGGGCGGCGGTCGCCGGGGTGTTGGCGGCGGTGCCGCCGGAGCACCCGCTCACCGCCGTCGTGCACACCGCCGGTGTCCTGGACGACGGCGTCCTGGAGTCGTTGACCCCGCAGAAGATCGCCCGGGTGCTCGCACCGAAGGTCGACGCCGCGTGGCACCTGCACGAGCTGACCCGGGACCTGGACCTGTCGGCGTTCCTCCTGTTCTCCTCGGCGTCGGGTCTGCTGGGCGGTGCGGGGCAGGCCAACTACGCGGCGGCCAATGCGTTCCTGGACGCGCTGGCCACGGCGCGGCGCCGCGCCGGCCTGCCCGCCGTGTCGCTGGCCTGGGGCATGTGGGCGCGGGCCACCGGCCTGACCGCCCACCTGGGCGGCACGGACCTGGGCCGCATCGAACGCGGCGGCCTGCTGCCGATGACCGACGAGCAGGGCCTGGCTTTGTTCGACGCCACCTGGACGGCCGACCGTCCGGTGCTGGTGCCGGCGCCGCTGCGCCTGGACCGGGGCCGCACCGGATCCGGTGTGGTGCCGGCCGTGCTGCGCGCGCTGGTGCGGCCGGTGCGCCGGGTGGCCCGCTCGGCGGGGACGGCGTCGCCGGACTCGCTGCGCGAGCGGCTGCTGCCGCTGTCCCCGACGGAGCGCACGGCCCTGCTGGTGGACCTGGTCCGTACACAGGTCGCGGCGGTCCTGGGCCACACCGACACCGACGCCGTGGTGGTGGACCGGGCGTTCAAGGACAGCGGTTTCGACTCGTTGACGGCGGTGGAGCTGCGCAACCGGGTGTCCCGCGCCACCGGTCTGCGGCTGCCACCCACTGTGGTGTTCGACCGCCCCACGCCGGCGGAGTTGGCCGCGCACCTTCTCGACCAGCTCGTGCCGCCTGCCGATGGGCCGGCCGGCGCGGCGACGCCCGCCCGCAAGACCCGAAAGCAACTCGACTCGGCCACGGTCGAGGAGATCTTCGACTTGATCGACTCCCAGCTCGGCCGGGGGTCTCGCAGCGACTATCAGGAGGTCGACGCCGGGTGAGCGAGACACGCGAGGAGAAGCTCGTCGAGTACCTGAAGTGGGTCACCGGTGAGCTGCAGGAGACCAAGGCCCAACTCGCCAGGGCGAGGGCGGAACGCGAACCGATCGCGATCGTCTCGGCCGCCTGCCGGCTGCCCGGCGACGTCCACTCCCCAGAGGACCTGTGGCGCGTCGTGGCCGACGGTGTCGACGCCATCGGCGACGTCCCCACCGACCGGGGTTGGGCGGTGCACGAGGTGTACGCCGACGCGCCCGCGCACCGCCCGCTGGGCGGGTTCCTGTCCGACGCGGCCGGCTTCGACGCCGCGTTCTTCGGTATCGGCCCGCACGAGGCCACCGCCATGGACCCGCAGCACCGGCTGCTGCTGGAGTCGTCGTGGGAGGCGGTGGAGCGCGCCGGCATCGACCCGACCACCCTGCGCGGCAGCGCCACCGGGGTGTACGCGGGCCTGGTGTCGCAGAACTACGCCGCGTACGGCACCCCACCGGAGCTCAACGGCCACCTCATGACCGGCACGGCCACCAGCGTGGCGTCCGGCCGGATCGCCTATCTGCTGGGGCTGCGCGGCCCGGCGGTCACCCTGGACACCGCCTGCTCGTCGTCGCTGGTGGCCCTGCACCTGGCGGCGCAGGCGCTGCGCCGGGGCGAGTGCGATCTCGCGCTGGCCGGCGGGGCCACGGTCATGGCCACCCCGGCGTTGCTGGCGGAGTTCGTCACCCAGGGCGGGCTCTCGCCCGACGCCCGGTGCAAGGCGTTCGCGGCGGCGGCCGACGGAACGGGTTTCGCCGAGGGGGTCGGGGTGCTCGTGCTGGAACGCCTGGCCGACGCCCGGCGCCACCACCGGCGCGTGCTCGCGGTGCTGCGCGGCTCGGCGGTGAACCAGGACGGCGCGTCCAACGGGCTGACCGCGCCGAGCGGCCCCGCGCAGGAGGAGGTGATCCGCGCCGCGCTGGCCGACGCGGGCCTGCGACCGTCCGACGTGGACCATGTGGAGGCGCACGGCACCGGCACCCGGTTGGGCGACCCGATCGAGGCGGCGGCCCTGCTCGCCACCTACGGTCAGGACCGCGCCGAGCCGCTGTGGCTGGGTTCGGTGAAGTCCAACATCGGGCACACCCAGACCGCCGCCGGTGTGGCCGGGGTGATCAAGGTGATCGAAGCCCTGCGCCACGAGCGCCTGCCGCGCACCCTGCACGTCGACGAGCCCACTCCGCACGTCGACTGGGCGGCGGGGAAGGTGCGGCTGCTCACCGAGGAGCAGCCGTGGCCGCGCGGGAAACGCCGCCGGGTGGCGGGGGTGTCGTCGTTCGGCATCAGCGGCACCAACGCCCACGTGCTCATCGAGGAGGGCGACCCGGAGCCGCCGCCCACGCCGCCCACGCCCTCCGCCCGCCCGGTCGCCTGGCTGCTCGGCGCCAAGACCGACAGCGCGCTGCGCGCGCAGGCCGCGCGCCTGCGGGAACGGTTCGCCGTCGCGTCGCACGACCCGCTGGACGTGGCGGTCGCGCTGGCCACCACCCGCACCGCGTTCGACCGGCGGGCGGCCGTGGTGGCGGCCGACCACGACGGCCTGCTGCGCGGTCTCGACGCGCTGGCCGCCGGGGAGACGACACCGGGACGGGCGGTACGGGGACCCACCGCCTTCCTCTTCTCCGGGCAGGGCAGCCAGCGCGTCGGCATGGGTACCGAGCTGCGGCGGGTCTTCCCCGCCTTCCGCGACGCCTGGCGGGAGGTCGCCGACGAGGTCGACCGGCACCTGGACCAGCCCCTGGACCGCGTGCTGGCCGACGAGGACCTGCTGCTGCGCACCGAGTACGCCCAGCCCGCGTTGTTCACCCTGGAGGTGGCCCTGGTCCGCTTGCTGGGCGGCTGGGGTCTGCGGCCGGACCTGCTGCTCGGTCACTCGCTCGGCGAACTGGTCGCGGCGCACGTCGCGGGGGTCCTCGACCTGCCCGACGCCGTCGCGCTGGTCGCGGCGCGGGGTGCGGCCATGCAGGCGGCCCCGGCCGAGGGCGCAATGGTTGCGATCCGGGCCGCCGCCGACGAGGTACGGGCCAGCCTCGCCGGCCGCGAGCACGAGGTGTCCGTCGCGGCGGTGAACGGCCCCCGCTCGACAGTCGTCTCCGGCGACGCCGGTGCGGTGCAGGAGGTCGCGGCCCACTGGGCGGCCACCGGGCACCGGACGTCGCGACTGCGGGTCAGCCACGCCTTCCACAGCCCGCACCTGGACGGGGTGCTGGACGGGTTCCGCGCGGTCGCCGCCGGCGTACGCCACCACCCGCCGAGCATCCCGGTCGTGTCGAACCTGACCGGCACGGTCGTCGAGGCGTTCACCGCCGAGCACTGGGTGCGGCACGTGCGCCAGGAGGTCCGCTTCGCCGCCGGCGTGTCCGCGCTCACCTCGGCGGGCGTACGCCGTTTCGTGGAGGTCGGCCCGGACGCGGTGCTGGCTGCCCTGGCCGGCGAGAACGCCCCCGGGACACCCGTCGTGGCGACCCTGCGCCGCGACGAGTCCGAGGCGTTGACCGTCGTCCGGGCGCTGGCGGCGAGCCACGTCACCGGCGCTCGGGTGGACTGGCGGGCGTTCCACGACGAGCGGACGGCGGCGGTGCCGCTGCCCACGTACCCCTTCGAGCACCGCCGCTACTGGGTGTCCCCGCCGACCGGCCCGGCGCCCACCGCCCCGCCGCCGGTGGCCGACGAGCCGCCGCGGGAGTCGACGCCGCACGAGGAGCGGTTGCTCGACCTGGTCCGCACGCACGCGGCGGCGGTGCTGGGCCACGACACGCCGGAATCGGTGGGCCCGGACGACAACTTCGTGGAGATCGGGCTGTCGTCGTTCACCGCGCTGGAGGTGCGCAACCGGCTCTGCGAGGGCACCGGCCTGGAACTGTCGCCGCTGGCGCTGTTCGAACACCCCACCCCTGCCGCGCTGGCGGAGCACCTGCGGGCCGTACGGGCCGCGCGGACGTGAGCCCGCGGCCCGGGACGCGGCCGGGGCGGGCGACCAGCCCCGGCCGGGTCGGCGCGGCCCGCCGGGGCTCAGTCTGGCAGCGGCCCGACGGCCTCGCGCGCGGGCGGGTCGGCCGGGGCGTCGGTCGGTGTGGCGAAGGCCCGCAGGAACGTGTCCACCCCGGCGGTCACCGCGCGTTCCAGGTCGTCCGGGTTGATCGGGCGGGTGCCGAGCGCGGTCATCGCGGGCAGTTCGTCGGTGAGCAGGGCGACGAATTGGCGGGCGGCGCGGATCGGGTCCTCGATCGTCAGGTAGCCGGCGTTGGCCAGCCGTGCGAGCCGGCCCGCGAGCGCCTCGGTGGCCTGGTTCGGCCCGCTGTCGAGCACGACGTCGAACAGGTCGGGAAAGCGCGCGATCTCTGCGTGCAGCAGCCGGCGCAGCGCCGAGGACTGCTCGTCGACGAAGCATTCGGCCAGCCGCAGGCCGACGGTGTTGAGGTGGTCGCGCAGCTCCTGGGGGTCGGTGGGGAACGTCTGGAGAGCTGCGAGGGTCTTGGCGTTCGACCGCGCGGCGATCTCGGCGAGGACGTGCCGGAACAGGTTCTCCTTGCCGCCCAGGTGGTTGTAGATGGTCGGCTTCGCCACCCCGGCCTCGGCCGCGATGGTGTCCAGGCTGGCCTGGCCGTAGCCCTCGCGGGCGAACACGCGCAGGGCCGCGGCGATGATCGCCTGCCGCTTGTCCAACCTGCCGCGCGGTGCGTTTCGGGTGTCGCGCTCAGTCATTCGGCCATGTTACCGTGCAGTGCGCCGAACTGAACTGATCAGTTCAATCTATCGAACCGGCCCGACAAAAACCGGAGACGGCCATGACCCAATCCCCATCCGACCGCATCGACGGCCCACTGCTTCGCCTGCTCGGCGTCATGGTCCTCGGCGGGGTGATGTCCTACTTCGACGCCACGATCATCAACGTGAGCGTCGAGACGCTGACCGCCCACTTCGACGCCACACTGGGCACGATCTCGTGGGTCGCCACCGGTTACCTGCTCGCCGTGGCCGTCGCCATCCCGCTCGCCGGGTGGGCGGTGGCCCGCTTCGGCGCGCGCCGCGTGTGGCTGGCCGCGCTGACCCTCTTCCTGGTTGCCTCGGCGCTGTGCGCCCTGGCCTGGGACGTGGGCAGCCTGATCGCCTTCCGCGTGTTCCAGGGCTTCGCCGGCGGCCTGCTCGAACCCATCATGCTCACCGTGGTCGCCACGGCGGCCGGCCCGAGCCGGATGGGCCGCGCGATGGGCCTGATCTCCATCCCGATCACCCTGGGACCGGTGCTCGGCCCGATCATCGGCGGTCTGATCCTGCAGAACCTGACCTGGCAGTGGATCTTCCTGGTCAACGTGCCGATCGCGCTGCTGGCCATCGCCCTGGCGCTGCTGATCATGCGCGACGACCGGCCCGAGCCGGGCGCCGCGCCGCCGCTGGACCTGATCGGTGTCGCCCTGCTCTCCCCCGGCTTCGCCGCCCTGATCTACGCGCTGTCGCAGGCCGGCACGGCCGGGTTCGGTGCCACCCGGGTCATCGTCGGGCTCGCCGTGGGGGTGGTGCTGGTCGCCGCGTACGTGGCGCACGCGCTGCGTTCCGCACAGCCGCTCATCGACCTGCGCCTGTTCCGCAGCAGCGGCTTCACCTCCAGCGTGCTCACCATGTTCCTGCTCGGCGGCATGCTGTTCTCGCTGCTGTTCCTGCTGCCGCTGTTCTACCAGCAGGTGCGCGGGCAGGGCGTGCTCGCCGCCGGACTGCTGCTCGTACCGCTCGGGCTGGGCACGATGGTCGGCATGCCGGTGGCCGGCAAGCTCGCCGACACCTTCGGCCCCCGCCGGCTGGTACCGACCGGCGCCCTGCTGATCGCGCTCAGCGCCCTCGTCTACACCCAGGCCGGACCGGACACCTCGCAGGTCCTGCTCACCGCCGCCCAACTCGTGACCGGCTTCGGCCTCGGCCTCGTCGGCGCACCGACGATGGGCTCCGTCTACCGCACCGTCGCGCCCGAGGCGGTGGGCGGCGCGACCGGCACCCTGTTCATCCTCAACCAGATCGGCGCGTCGCTGGGCGTGGCGGTGGTCGCGCTCATCGTGCAGAGCGGCCTCACCGACGGCCGGACGCCCGCCGACTCCTTCGACCAAGCCTTCTGGTGGACCGTCGCCGGTGGCGTGATCGTCGCACTGGCCAGCAGGTTCCTGCCCGGACGCCCGCAGCCCGTCACCCCCACACCGGCCGATGCGGAGACCGCCGCGGCCTGACCCCCAAACCCGGGGCCGGTCGGCGCCCCCGAGTCGACCGGCCCCGTACCCACCCAGAGAGGCCCCGATGACCGACACACCGCCCGTATCCGTCCTCGACGTCGTTCCGGTCTGGAGCGGCTCCACGGCGACGCGCGCCCTGCGCGACTCCGTGCAGCTCGCCGTCGAGGTCGAGCGGCTCGGTTACACCCGCTACTGGGTGGCCGAGCACCACAACACCCCGTGCCTGGCCACCGCCACGCCTCCCGTCCTGGTCGGCGCCCTGCTGGCGGCCACCTCGACGCTGCGGGTGGGCTCCGGCGGGGTCCTGCTGCCCAACCACCCCCCGCTGGTGGTCGCCGAGCAGTTCGGCACCCTCGCCGCGCTGTACCCGGGCCGCGTCGACCTCGGGGTCGGTCGCGCCCCCGGCACCGACGCCGCCACGGCCCGTGCCCTGCGCCGGGCACCCGACGGCGCCGACCAGTTCCCGACGGAGCTCGCCGAGCTGATCGACCACTTCGGCCCGGCACCGCGTCCCCGGCAGATCACCGCCGTGGCCGCTGCCGAGTCCGAGGTACCGGTCTGGATCCTGGGCTCCAGCCCCGGCAGCGCCCGCCTGGCCGGCTCGCTCGGGCTGCCGTACGCGTTCGCCCACCAGATCAACCCGACCCTCACCGCCACCGCGCTGCAGCTCTACCGGAAGTCGTTCCGCCCCTCGGCACACCTCGCCGATCCGCACGCGATCCTGTCGGCCGTGGTCGTGGTCGGCGAGAACGACGAGCACGCCGAGCGGCTGATCGCGCCGTACCTGCTCGGTCAGATCGGGCACCGCACCGTCGGTCGACTGGACCCCTTTCCGAACGCGGCGCAGGCTCAGCAGCACTCGTACACCGACGCCGAACGCGCCTTCGTCGCCGAGCGGATCACCAGCCAGATAGTGGGCGGCCCCGAAACGGTGCGCGAGCGGGTCCAGCGGTTGCACGCGGAGACCGGCGCGAACGAGCTGATGGCGCTGACCATCCTGCCCGAGCTGGAGGACCGCGTGCGCTCTTACGCCCTGCTGGCCGACGCCGTCCGGGCCAGCATCGCCGTGTAGGCGCGCGACCTGCGGGTTTAGGCCAGCTTTAGGCGCGGCACCCACAGTGGCGGCGCACCACCGGACAGCCCTGAGGAGATTCCCGACGTGCGCACGACAACCCGCTCGACAGCCATTCTGCTGCTCCTGGTCGCCGCCACCGCGGCCTGCGGCACCTCCGCGGCCCAGACCGGCGACGCCCAGCCCACCACGGGCGGCGCCCTGACCTTCGCCACCGCCGTGGAACCGGACTGCCTCGACCCCGCGGTCAGCGCACGGGACGTCACCGGCGTCATCAACCGCAACATCTTCGACTCGCTCGTGCGGCAGGCCCCGGACGGGAGCTTCCACCCCTGGCTGGCCGAGCGGTGGGAGACGGCGCCGGACGGGCGGGCCTACACCTTCCACCTGCGATCGGGAGTACGGTTCCACGACGGCACCACCCTCGACGCCGCGGCGGTGAAGGCCACCCTGGACCACGCCGTCGATCCCGCCACCGAGTCCCGCTTCGCGGCGGGCCTGCTGGCCGCCTACCGCAGCGCCGAGGTCACCGACGCGTCCACCGTCACCGTCCGGCTGAGCCGTCCGGACGCCGCACTGCTCCAGACGCTGAGCACCCCCTACCTGGGCATCCAGTCCCCCCGGTCACTGCGGGAGAACAAGGACGGGCTCTGCGAACAGCCGATCGGTTCCGGGCCGTTCCGCTTCGTCCGGTGGGAGAAGAAGGTCGGCATCGACCTGAGTCGCTACCCCGACTACGCCTGGTCGCCGAGCGGGGCAACCCACCAGGGACCGGCCCGCCTGGACACGCTACGGATCACGTTCGTGGCAGAGGACAGCGTCCGGCTCGGGTCGCTGACCAGCGGTCAGGTGCAGGTCTCCGACGTGCCGGCGAGCAAGGCGCGCACGGTGCAGGGCAGCGCCCACCTGCTCAAGACCGAGGTCCCCGGGGCCCCGTACACCATCTTCCTGAACTCCTCCCGCGACGCGATCCTGGCCGACATCCGGGTCCGCCAGGCCCTGCGTCGGGCGGTGGACCTCGACCAGCTCGTCAAGAGCATCTACTTCGGGCAGAACCAGCGCGCGTGGAGCCCACTGACCCCGGCCACCCCGCTGTACGACGACTCGACCCGGGACGCGTTCACCTTCGACCAGGCCGAGGCGAACCGCCTGCTGGACGAGGCGGGGTGGACCCAGCGCGACAGCGCCGGTTACCGACTCAAGGACGGCCGTCGGCTCACCCTGCGCTGGCCGCACACCGCCGCGATGGAACGCGACCAACGGAACCTGATCGGGCAGGGCCTGCAGTCGCAGGCCAAGCAGGTGGGTATCGAGATCCAGTACACGCTGGTCGACCAGGGCACGATCGGCGACCTGATCGGCAAGCGGGCGCTGGACCTGTTCGACGTCAGCTTCACCCGCTCCGACCCGGACATCTTGCGCTACTTCTTCGGCACGAAGTCGACGCTCGCCGAGGGCGGCGGCAACATCTTCGGCCTCGACATCCCCGAGCTGGACAAGCTGCTCACCGACGGCGTGAGCACCCTCGACCCGGCACAGCGCCAGCGCATCTACAGCGACGCGCAGCGGTACGTGGTCGAGAACGCCGTCTCCCTGCCGGTCTACGTGCCCACCAGCCTGCTCGGGGTGGCCCGCCACGTACACGGCGTCGAATTCGGCGCGAACGCCACCCCGCTGTTCGCCGGTGCCTGGATCGCCGGATGAGTCCTGCCCTCCGGTGGCTGGCGCGCAAGCTGGCCCTGGCCGTCCTGGTCGTCCTCGGGGCCGCGACCGTGGCGTTCGCGGCGCTGCACCTCGCACCGGGCGACCCGGTCCGCGCGGTGATCGGCACGCTGGCCCCGAGCGACGACCTGGTGGCCCAGGTCCGCGCCGACCTCGACCTCGACAAGCCGCTGGCCACCCAGTACGCGCACATGCTGGGTGGCCTCGCGCGCGGCGACCTGGGTGAGTCCTACCAGCTGCGCCGCCCGGTCGTCGAGGTGATCGTGGCGGACCTCGGCTGGACCGTCCAGCTCGCGGTCGCCTCCCTGCTGCTCGCGCTGGTGGTGTCGACGGCACTCGCGGTCGCCACCGCCGGCCGGCGGCCCACCCTGCGCCGGGTCAGCATCCTGCTGGAACTCGTGACCGCCTCCAGCCCGACATTCTGGGTGGGCACCATCCTGCTCGCGGTGCTGTCGTTCCAGCTGCACCTCTTCCCCGCCGCCGGCGCCGGCGGTCTGGAAGGGCTCGTGCTGCCGGCCGTCACGCAGGCGATCGGGTTGGTCGGCATCTTCACCCAGGTGCTGCGGCAGAGCATGGAGCAGGCCCTCGACGAGCCCTTCGCGCTCAGCGCGCGGGCCCGAGGCACCACCGAGACGGCCCTGCGGCTGCGGCACGCCGCGCGGCACGCCCTCATCCCGGTGCTCACCCTGTCCGGTTGGATCCTGGGGGCGCTGCTCAGCGGCGCGGTCGTGGTGGAGACGCTGTTCAGCCGGCCGGGCCTCGGGCGCACGCTGGTCACCGCCATCCTCGGCCGCGACCTGCCGGTGGTGATCGGCGTGGTGGTGGTCGCCGCCGCGCTGTTCACCGTGATCAACCTGGTCGTCGACCTGCTGTACCGCGTCGTCGACCCCCGGCTGCGGGAGTGGGCGGCATGACGACCGTCCTCACCCCGGTCACCGCGCCGGTGGCCCGTGCCCGTCCCGCCCTGGTGCTGGCCTGGGTCGGGCTCGGGTTGCTCGCCCTGGCCGCCGCCTGGCCCGCGCTGCTCGCCACCGCCGCGCCGGACACGGTCGACCCCGCCTCGGCGCTCGCGCCGATCAGCCCGCACCACCCGTTCGGCACCGACCAGCTCGGGCGTGACGTCTACAGCCGGGTGGTGTACGGCACCCGCATGTCGCTGCTCATCGGGCTCGGCGCGACCACGCTGGCCGTGACCGTGGGCGCGCTGCTCGGGGTGCTGGCCGCCGCCGCCGGGCGAGCCGTCGACGAACTGTTCATGCGGATCACCGACATCCTGTTGGCGTTCCCGGGACTGCTGCTGGCGCTGCTGGTGATCGCCGTGCTCGGTCCGGGCGCGGTGAACACCACCATCGCCCTGGCCTGCGCCGCCGTACCCGGCTACGTGCGCCTGGCCCGGGGGCAGGCGCTGGTGGTCCGCCGGTCGGGCTACGTGTCGGCGGCGGTGGTGATGGGCCGGTCCCGGGTCGGGATCTTCTTCGGTCACGTGCTGCCGAACGCGCTGCCGCCGGTGCTCGCCTTCGCGGCGGTGGACGTCGGTACGGCGCTGATGGCCAGCGCCTCGCTGAGCTTCCTCGGCCTGGGCGCGCAGCCACCCGCGCCGGAGTGGGGCTCGATGCTCGCCGAGGGACGGGACTACCTGGACAGCGCCTGGGGGCTGACGGTGTTTCCCGGCCTGGTGGTCACCGCCGCGGTGATCGCCTGCTACGTCGTCGGCGCCGACCTGCGCGCCCGGTTCGAGGGACGGGGCACCGGTGGACGATGAGGTCGTGTCCGTCGCCGGGCTGCACGTGACGTACCGCGTCGGCCGCGCCGAGGTGTTCGCCGTGCGCGGGGTGGACTTCCACCTGCGCGCCGGGGAGTGCCTGGCCATCGTGGGCGAATCCGGGTCGGGCAAGAGCACGGTGGCTCGCGCGTTGGTCGGCCTCGCCGGACCCGGCGCACGGCTGCGCAGCGACCGGCTCGTGGTGTCCGGCCAGGAACTCAGCAGGCTGGGCGACCGCGAGTGGCGGCGGATACGCGGCGCCCAGGTGGGGCTGGTGTTGCAGGACGCGCTCACCGCGCTGGATCCACTGCGTACCGTCGGCGCCGAGGTCGCCGAGGCGGCGCGCAACCACGGTCTGGTCCGTCGGGGTGAGGTGGCGCGACGGGTCCACCGACTGCTCACCGACGTCCAGGTGCCGCAGCCCGAGCTGCGTGCCCGGCAGTACCCGCAGCAGCTCTCCGGTGGTCTGCGCCAACGCGCGCTGATCGCCGCCGCGATGGCCGCGGATCCGCCGGTGCTGGTGGCCGACGAGCCCACCACCGCGCTGGACGTCACCCTGCAGGCCAAGCTGCTTGACCTGCTGGCGGCACGCAAGGCAGCCGGTACCGCCGTGCTGCTGATCAGTCACGACCTGTCCGTGGTGGCCCGGCTCGCCGACCGGGTCGCGGTGATGCGCGACGGAGAGTTCGTGGAGACCGGCTGCACGACCGACGTGCTGCGCGCGCCGGAGCACCCGTACACCCGGCAGTTGCTCGCGGCCACACCCTCCGCGCACGCCCGCGGCGCCCGACTGGCCGGGCCGCGCAGCACACCGGCGCGAACCCGTACGCTGCGTCCGTCCGGTGTCCTGGCGCGGGTCCGGGAGGTCTCCAAGACGTTCCGCGGGCCGGGCGGGGCACGGCTCGCGGCCGTGTCGGAGGTGTCGTTCTCACTTTCGGCCGGTGAGATCCTCGGCGTGGTCGGCGAGTCGGGCTCGGGCAAGAGCACCCTCGCGCATCTGCTGCTCGGGCTCCTCGAACCGGACACCGGCACCATCGAGCTGTTCGGGCAGCCCTGGTCGGGGGTGCCGGAGGCGCGGCGGCAGCGGGGCCGCGTGCAGTGGGTGCAGCAGGACCCGCTCGGCTCGTTCGACCCGCGCTACCGGGTGGGACGGCTGATCGCCGAGGCGGGGGTCGACCGGGCCCGGGTCCGCGAGCTGCTCGACCAGGTCGGTCTCGACCCGGCCATGGCCGACCGGCACCCGCGCACATTGTCCGGCGGGCAGCGGCAGCGGGTCGCCATCGCCCGCGCGCTCGCCCGCGACCCGGAGGTCATCGTGTGCGACGAACCGGTCTCCGCGCTGGACGTCTCGGTGCAGGCACAGATCCTGGACCTCTTCGCCGACATCCGCGCCGACCTGGGTACCGCGCTGGTGCTGATCAGCCACGACCTCGCGGTGGTGCACCACGTGGCGGACCGGGTCCTGGTGATGCGGGCCGGGACGGTCGTGGAGAGCGGGCCGGTGACCGAGGTCTTCGCCCGGCCGACGCACCCCTACACCGCGCAGCTCATCGCCGCTCTCCCCCGGCCGGGGGACGCCTACGCCGCCCACCCCGAAGGAGTCGCATGATCGAGATCCCGTCTGCGGCGACCGCGTCGCCGCAGTATCCGCAGCGGCGCGCCTGCCCCTATCGTCCGGGAGGGGGTTACGAGCGGCCGGTGACCCGCGTGCGGCTGTACGACGGTCGGCCGGCGTGGCTGGTCACCGGCCACGAGACGGCACGGCAGGTGCTGCTGGACGCCGCGACCTTCTCCTCCGACCGGCAGCACCCCGCGTTCCCGGCGCTCGCCGCGCGGTTCGAGGCCGCCCGCGCGGTCCGCAACTTCATCGGGATGGACCCGCCCGAGCACACGGCGCAGCGGCGCATGCTCATCTCCGGTTTCACCGCCAAGCGAGTGGCCACACTCCGGCCGGCCATCACCGAGATCGTTGACTCCCTCCTCGACGAGGTGGTTCGGCGCGGGCCCGGAGTGGACCTCGTTGCGACCTTCACGCTCCCGGTGCCGTCGGTCGTGATCTGCCGCCTGCTCGGCGTCCCGTACGCCGACCACGAGTTCTTCGAGCACCAGTCCCGGCGCATCGCGGCGGGCACCTCGACGGCCGCCGAGAGCGCGGACGCCTTCGGCCAGCTGAAGCGCTATCTGCTCGGTCTGATCGAAACGAAGGGCAGAGGCGGCGAGGACATGCTCGACGTGCTCGTCGACGAGCAGGTGGCCACCGGCACGGTCACGACCCCTGACCTGGTCGACCTGGCACTGTTGCTGCTCGTGGCGGGGCACGAGACCACGGCCAGCACGTTGGCGCTCGGAGTGGCTCTCCTGCTGGAGCAGGACGCCGGCGCCGTCGCCGCCGACCCGACGCGGGTCGGCGCGGTGGTGGAGGAGATCCTGCGGCACACCGCCGTGGCCGACGGCGTGGCCCGCTTCGCCACCCGCGACACCGAGGTGGCCGGCGTCCGGATCGCCGCCGGCGACGCGGTGGTGGTCGCTCTCGCGGCGGCCAACCGGGACCCGGGCCCGTTCCCCGACCCGGACCGCTTCGACCCTCGTCGTGGCGGTCGCCAGCACGTGACCTTCGGGCACGGCCCCCACCAGTGCATCGGTGCGAACCTGGCCCGCGCCGAGTTGGAGATCGCCCTGTCCCGTCTGTTCACGCGGCTGCCGACGCTGGCGCTCGCGGTGCCCGTCGAGGAGCTGGGCGGCAAGGAGGCGGGGGGTGTGCAGGGTGTCCAACGCCTTCCGGTCACCTGGTGACCCGGTCCACGTCAACGTCGACGCGGCACGGTGCGTCGGCGCCGGGCAGTGCGTGCGGACCGACCCGACGGTCTTCGGCCAGTCCGACGAGGGCACCGTCCGGCTGTTGCGCGGCAGCCTCCCCGGCTCCCTGCGGTCCGTGGTGACCGAGGCGGCGGCGCTGTGCCCGGCCCAGGCGATCACCGTGACCGGCACGGCCGATCCGCCCCACTGATCAGCGCATTCCCGGCCGCCCCGTGCCGTCCGGGGGCGCGCTGGTCACCGCGCGGTGCAGCGCCGCCGCGAACCGGTCGACGACCTCGCAGAGCGCGTCGGCGGCAGCCGGCGCGACGACAAGTGTGCCGTCGTCGCCGACGACCAGGTCGGTGTCGAGGGTGAACCAGCCGGGCAGGACGTGCCCCGCGCCCATCGCGGTCAGGACGGGACGCAGCGCGTAGTCGATGGCCAGCACATGGGCCCTGCTGCCACCGGTGGCCAGCGGCAGCACCGTCTTGCCCGCCAGGGCGTACTGCGGCAGCAGGTCGAACAGGCACTTCAACAGGCCGGAGTAGGCGGCTTTGTAGATCGGTGTGCCGATCACCAGCCCGTCGGCCTCCGCGATCAGCGCCGCCACGCCGGTGATCGCCGGGTGGCGTGGGTCGGCGCCGACCAGCACGTGCGCGGGCAGGGTCCGCACGTCCAGCGGGATCACCTCGTGCCCGTCGGCGACCAACTGCCGGTCGAGGTGACGAAGCAGGCCAGCGGTACGCGAGGTCGCCGACGGGCTGCCGGAGACGGAGAGCACGGTGGGCATGCCAGACCTCTCGTGATTGCCGGTTCCTGCGATCCTCGCCCAGCCGGCGTGAGCGCACATCCGAGAAACCACGTACGTCCGCGTGCTTGGTGTCGCTTTACCGGGGTGAGCCACGATGACGCCCATGGGGCGGACAGCGCGGGCGGGCACGCAACGATCGACCGGTTACCTGGACCGGACGCCGGATCCGGCGGACCGGGTGCGGCTGTTCTGTTTCCACCACGCCGGCGCCGCAGCGTCCACCTTCGCCGGCTGGGCGGAGGCGTTGCAGCCACGGGTCGCGGTCTACCCGGTGCAGCTGCCCGGCCGGGAGAACCGCGTGCGGGAGGCGCCCATCACCGATTTCGGCCGTCTGCTCGACGCCGTCGTGGACGCTGTCGAGCCGTCACTGGAACGTCCGTACGCTCTCTATGGACACAGCATGGGTGCGGCCCTGGCCGCCGCGGTGGCCCGACGGCAGGTCGAGCGGGGACGACCGCCGGTGGCGTTGTTCGTCGGCGGCTACCCGGACCCGCGCTGCGGGCCACCGCTCGCGGTGTCGGCGCTGTCCGACGACGAGGTCGCCGACCTGCTGGTGCGCATCGGGGGCATGTCCGAGGTGGTACGCCGGTATCCCGCGTGGGTGCGGACGGCGGTCCGGCTGCTGCGCGGCGACCTCGCGGCCCTGCACTCCCAGCCTCCGACCGGGCCCGATCCGGTGCCGGTGCCGGTGCGCGCCTACGTCGGCGACTCCGATCCGCTGGTGGGGCGCGCCGACGCGGTCGGGTGGGCGGCGTACACCTCGTCGTCGTTCCGGCTGCGGGTGCTGCCCGGCGGTCACCTGTTCCACCTCCGGTCGGGCGATCGGCTCCGGGCGGACATCGCGGCCTGCCTGGGCGAGCTGACCTCGCTGCCGGGCGGCAGGCCCGACGGTGGGGCGTCAGTCGATGTCGAGGACCGCCTTGCCGGCCACGCGGCGGCCGAGCAGCGCCTCGATCGCGTCGTCGACGCGCTTCCAGGAGTCCCGCCAGCCGACCGGTAGGGAGATGTCCCCGGCGGCCACGAAGGCCAGGAGGGTAGCCAGGTCGGCTCCGGGGCGGGAGGTGTCACCGAAGGACTGCAGACGCCGGGGTTCGCCCAATGCGAAGGTCGAGTTGGGCGCGAAGACGGCCGCCGCACCCGACGCCCAGCCGATGCTCTGGCAGATCCCGCCCGGCTTGAGCAGCGACCACGCGCGGGTGAGGTGGTCACCACCGACTGTCTCCACCACCACGTCGACCGGCTCGTGGACGTCGTCCAGCCCGACCACCACCTCGGCTGCGCCCAGGTCGCGCAGCCCCTCCCCCCGCGCCGGCGAGCCGACCGACGCCACCACCGTGGCTCCGCCGAGGCGGGCGAGTTGGACCGCCAGCCGTCCGACGCCTCCGGACGCGCCGGTGACCAGCACCCGACGGCCCAGCAGTGGGCCGGCGCCTCGCAGGGTCCGCAGGGCGGTGAGGCCCACCATCGGCAGGGCCGCCGTGGCGGCGAGATCGAGCCCGTCGGGGATCCGCGCCACGCTGTCGACGTCGAAGACGGCACGTTCGGCCCACGTTCCCGGACCGAAGGCGACCACCCGGTCGCCGACGGCCGGACCGCTGCCGTCCTCGGCGGCTCGCACGACGTAACCCGCGGCGTCGTAACCGAGCACCGTGCCGGCGGGCATCCCGGCACGGAAGCGGGCCTCGCCGAAGTTCACCGAGGACTGTCTCACCTCGACGAGCAACTGGCCGGGTGCCGGGACCGGCTCGGGCACCTCGGCCAAGCGGTGTCCCTCGGCGGTGTCGGGGGCGGCGATCAGGGCTTGCACGGTACGACCTCCAGAAACACGATCCGGACCAGCGGCCCGGTTGTCCCCGCTACCGTAAGTCCGACTCGTCCAATTTTCTGGGGAAATGCCATGACGACTGAACGCGCCGACGCGGCCCGCAACCGGGCGATGATCCTGCGCGCCACCGAGGATCTATTGACGTACCGCGAAGCTATGCCGATCTCCGTCGACTCGATCGCCGCCCGGGCGGGCGTCGGCAAAGGCACCGTCTTCCGCCGCTTCGGCAGCCGGTCCGGCCTGTTCCGGGAACTCCTCGCCGAACGCGCGACGCGAATCGGAGAGCAGATCAGCCACGGTCCACCACCGCTGGGGCCCGGAGCACCGCCCGGGGACCGGCTCCTGGCCTTCCTCGATGCACTGGCCGACCTCGCCGCGACCAACGCGACCCTCCTCGCCGCCCACGCAATGGCCTGCGCCGCCGGACGGCACGACGACCCCACCTACCGACGCTGGCACGAACACCTGCGCCAGCTCGTCGGGCAACTCCGCCCGGACCTTGACGCCGGATACGTCGCCCACGTCCTGCTCGGGGCATTCGACGCCGAACTGGTCCGCCGAACCATCGCCGACGGCGGCGTCGACCGGCTCCGCGCAGCCGTAAGGGCACTCGCACGGTGCCTGCTGCCACCCGGGCCCGAGCGATCATGCCGCCCGGGCCCGTAACGAGTGGTTGTGGCCCACGCCCGCCCGGTCCGACCTGCTCGACAATCCGCTCGGCAAGATCAGTGAACGGGGCTTGACCGGTTTTTGCGAACCTGTGGGCCGACGCCCGCGATCTCTACCAACTGCCCCCTTTCGAGGTCATCGGAGCCGGCACGCCCCCTGATAGAAGGCTCGCCGGTTCAGCGACGCGCTGCCGCCCGACTCGACGTCACGATCTCCCGCAACCCGCGCAGAAGCCGGTCGACGTGCGCGACGGTCGTACCGATGCCGATGCTGGCCCGGATCGCGTACCTGTCGGTCGGGCAGCCGAGCCGCTCGGCCGCGTCGGTCAGCAGTTTCCGGGCGAGCGGGTGGGCGCAGAACAACCCGTCGCGCACGCCGATACCGTGATCAGCGGCGAGCCGGTGGGCGACCTCCGTTGCTCGCTGCTCGGCGACGGCGAAGCTGACGATGCCGACCCGGTCGTGACCGACGTCGAACGTCCGCAGCTCTGCCACCCCGGGCAAGGCCGCGAGCCCGTCGCGCAACCGCTTCAGCAGATCCTGTTCGTGCGCCAGCACGGCCGGCGAGGCGGCGAGCGTGGCGCAGGCGGCGGCGAGCGCGACCGCGCCCAGCAAATTCGGTGTGCCGGCCTCATGCCGAGCGGGACCAACATGCCACTGCACCTCGGCCGCCTCGTCACCGACGTGCCTGGTGGCCCCGCCGCCGGCGAGATACGGGGCGGCGGCGTCGAGCCAGTCGGCCCGGCCGGCCAACACTCCTGCGCCGAACGGCGCGTACAGCTTGTGCCCGGACAGCGCCAGGTAGTCGATGCCGGCGTCGGTCATGGAGACCGGACGGTGCGGGGCCAACTGGGCGGCGTCGACGGCGATCCGCGCGCCGTGCCGGTGCGCGATCTCGGCGAGTTCGGCTATCGGCCAGACCTCTCCGGTGACGTTGGACGCGCCGGTGACCGCCACCAGCACGGGGCCGGCGCTGCGCAGGTCAGCCAGTGCGCGGGTGAGCCCGGACACCACCGCCGGCAGGTCCGCGGGCACCGGCAGGCAGTGCACCCGCGGCCAGGGCAAGAGGTTCGCATGGTGCTCGCCCGCCCAGGTCACCACGGTGGTGTGGGATGGCAGTGCCCGGGCGAGCAGGTTCATCGCGTCGGTGGTGTTCCGGGTGAAGATCACGTGGTCGTCGGGCCGGATGTCGAGGAAATCCGCCACGGTCTGGCGGGACTGCTCGTACGCCAGTGTGCAGCGACGTGACGCCGCGCCGGCACCCCGATGCACACTGGCGTACGAGGGCAGGAGTTCATTGACCGCATCGGCGGCGGCAGCGAGGCACGGTGCGGTAGCGGCGTAGTCGAGGTTGGCGTACGTGACGGTGGTGCCGTCGGAGAGACGGACAGGCAGATCCGCGCCGAGCACCACAGGAGCGATCGTGGGCACACTGGTCCTTCATGACGGTGGACCCGCACGGGTCCGCGCTTGCCTCTCCGGCGGACGCCGGCGGCCTGGTCCTCACCCGGAGGCACCCCACCGCGGACGCACGAGGGTTGCCGGCCAGCAGGCCGGGGCCTTGACGCTGACACTCATGACCGCCGCCGATATTGCCATACGGACCGGCCTTGCCGCCAGTACGCTTCGCGCACTATCCGACCCGGTGCAGGTACAGATAGCTGCCGCGCGCCGCACGGCAGTGATAAGCACTCCGGCGTGCACATCTGCCTGGCGGGCACATCGAACGTGACCATAGTCGAGTGTCCCTTGTTCCCACTGACATCACATGGATGCTTGTTATCGCCGTGTCGGTCCAGGCGGTCACGACGACAATGCCAGTTTCATCGTGGATAGCGGGCGTTCGGCGCCCCGGTCGATCGGGACCAGCGTGCCGTCGAGGATCGCGTACGCCAGTCGAGCGGCCCGCGGTGCCAGGTTATGCCTGCGCAGCACGGTGTGTGCCGCACTTTGCGGTAGCAATGGAAAGCCACTGGCAGGAACGCAGGCGGCTCGGCGCACTGTCCTACTTCGTCATCCGAGACGAGCCGGACGCCCCTTCTTCGGCGGCAGCATTCCTTGTTGTCGACGTGGCGGAACATCTGGTCATCTTCATTCTGGTGCCCGTGTTCGTTGGCGCGATGATCGGCATCCTGGTCGCTGGGCTTCCGAACAGGTGGCACGTTCTTGCGTCTATCGTGACGCCGGCCGCGACCTCGACGGCCGGCGGGTCGTTGGTTGTCGCCACAACCTTCACCAACCAGGTTTCGGCATTTCCCTGACCGATAATCGCCCGTCATCTCATTCTCGCGCTGCACATCAGCCGCCTTCACCAGCCTCGGCTTCGCCCTGGACGACGTCGCTCGGATGCTCGAGTCGGAGGAGCGCGGCCAGGAGTCCCCACACGGGCTACACGCGCCGGAGAACGAGCGCCTCTCTCGCCGACCGGGCGGCCACCACGCTCAGGGGGTCTTCGCCACCCGCCCTGACACGCTCCTCGGCATCGACAACAGCTGGGCGGGACAGCCAAAGGCCGACGTGCTCCATGACTACGAAACAGCGTGGGTACGTAGCCGGCCGTCCCGCCCTGTGATCTCCACTTGCCCATTACCTACTTTCACTATAGGAAAAGTGGGTGACCACCACAGTCTCCGCGTCACCCACCGCGGAAACCTCGATCGGTGCATCGACGGCCGCCCGGAGGGCTCTGGCACCCCGTGGCGGGCGCCGCCGTCGGATCCTGCTTCGGCTCCTCGCCCTCGTCGTGCTCTACGGGCTCTGGGAAGTCGCCGCCCGGACCACCGGCAATCCGACCTTCATCCCCTCACCCGGCGCGGTGTGGCACCAACTGGTCCAGACGTCGACCACCCACGACGGCATCCGCGGCTACAGCGGGCATCTGCTCATCGAACACCTCGGCGTCAGCCTGCGGCGCATCCTGATCGGCTCCATCATCGGCATCGCCGGTGGGGTGCTCCTCGGTGTCGTGATGGGAACTGTCAGCGGGTTCCGGGTAGTGATCGAACCGGTCGTCACCTTCGTCCGCGCCCTTCCGCCGCTTGCCTACTTCAGCCTCTTCATCATCTGGTTCGGCATCGACGAGACGCCCAAGCTCTGGTTGCTCTCCATCGCCGCGTTGCCGCCCGTGGCGGTCGCGACCGCCGCAGCCGTCCACTCCGCACCGACCGGTCTGGTCGAGGCCGCGCGGGCGCTGGGCGCCGGTCGTGTTCACGTGATCCGCGACGTGGTGCTCCCCCACGCATTACCGGAGATATTCACCGGCATCCGGATCGCGGTGGGGGTCGCGTACTCCTCGGTGGTCGCCGCCGAGACGATCAACGGCGTACCCGGCATCGGTGGCATGGTCCGCGACGCCCAGCGCTACTCCCAGACCGACGTCGTCATTCTCGGCCTCTTCGCCATTGGCCTGTCCGGCCTCATCATCGACGCCCTGCTACGGACCGCCGAAAACCGGCTCATCCCGTGGCGGGGCCAGATCTAGGAGACAACAGATGCGCAAGACACTCGGTCTGCTGGCAGCCGTGTCCCTGCTGTTGAGTGCCTGCGGCGACGGTGCCGCCAGCGGCGGCGATCCGGGCCGCAAGACCATCCGGATCGCCTACCAGGCCTTCCCCAGCGGCGACCTCATCGTGAAGAACCAGAGACTGCTTGAGGATGCGCTACCCGACTACCAGATCACCTGGACCAAGTTCGACTCCGGCGCGAGCATCAACACCGCCTTCGTCGCCGGCAGCGTCGACATCGCGGCGATCGGGTCGAGTCCGGTGGCGCGCGGTCTCTCCGCGCCGCTGAACATTCCGTATCAGGTCGCCTTCGTCCTCGACGTGGCCGGCGACAACGAGGCGTTGGTGGCCCGCAACGGCGCCGGCGTCACCGACATCACCGGCCTGCGCGGCAAGAAGGTGGGGACCCCCTTCGCCTCCACCGCCCACTACAGCCTGCTGGCCGCCCTGGATCGGGCCGGCGTCAAGGAATCAGAGCTCACCATCGTCGACCTGGAGCCCCAGGACATCCAGGCCGCCTGGACCCGGGGCGACCTGGACGCGGCCTACTCCTGGTTGCCATCACTGGATGAACTCCGCAAGACCGGTACGGTGCTGATCACCAGTCGCGAACTCGCCACCGCCGGCAAGCCCACACTGGACCTCGGCGTCGTCGCCACGGACTTCGTTGAGGCGCACCCTGCCGCAGTCGACGCCTGGCGCAAGGCCCAGTCCCAGGCCCTGAACCTGATCCACGACGACCCCGCCGCGGCAGCGAAGTCGGTCGGCGCCGAACTCAACCTCAGCCCGGAGGAAGCGCAGCGGCAACTCTCGCAGGGCGTCTTTCTCAAGCCCGAGGACCTGGCCAGCCCCGAATGGCTGGGCACCTCCGCGGCCAAGGGCAAACTCGCTGACAATCTCGTCAGCGCCGCACAGTTCCTCAAGGACCAGCAGAAGATCGACGCTGTGCCAGACCTGGCGACCGTACAGGCAGCGATCTATACCGTAGGACTGCCCGATGCCCTCGGCTGAATCCGGCCACACCGCGGCGATCACCGTCACCGACGTCGAGCACAGATACGGCGAAGTCGTCGCCCTCGGTCCCATCGACCTGACAGTGCCGCCGGGCGAGTTCCTCGTCCTGGTCGGCGCGTCCGGGTGCGGCAAGAGCACACTGCTGCGGCTGATCGCCGGCTTCGAGCAGCCCACCACCGGCACGGTCCTGACCGGCGGCGTACCACCGATCCCAGGGCGCAGCGCCGGCCTGGTTTTTCAGCAGCCCCGGCTCTTCCCGTGGAAAACCGTCGGCGGCAACATCGAGTTGGCACTGCGGTACGCCGGGCAGCCCACCGATGGCGTCGACGCGCTCCTCAACCGGGTCGGGCTGCACGACGTGGCAAAGCGCCGCACCTGGCAGATCTCCGGCGGCCAGCAGCAGCGAGTCGCCATCGCCCGGGCCCTCGCCGCCGACCGCCCACTGCTGCTCCTCGACGAACCGTTCGCGGCGCTCGACGCGCTCACCCGCGAGCGCCTCCAGGAAGACCTTCGCTCGGTCAGCACCGCGCCCGGGCGCACCTCGATCTTCGTCACCCACAGTGTGGACGAGGCAGTCTTTCTCGGCAGCCGGGTCGTGGTGCTCAGCCCTCGCCCCGGCCGGATCGTCCTGGACCTGCCCATCCACCTACCTCGCACCGGCATCACCCCGGACGACCTGCGAGGCCTGCCCGACTACGCCGCCCTGCGCGCCGAGATCGGACACGCCGTCCGAAGCGAAGGAGCATCCGCATGACCACGGTTCACACCCCGCTCGACCTCGAACCGCTGGGACCACACTTTGGCGCTCTGGTCCACGGTCTGGACCTGGCCATCGCCAGCGACGAGGAGGTCACGGCGCTGCGCGCCGCGCTGGTCGACCGCAAGGTGCTCTTCCTGCGCGATCAGCGCCTCGACGACGATGGCCAGGTGCGTCTGGGACGCAGAATCGGAGAACTGACAGCATCCCACCCCGTGGTCGGCGGCGTCGATGACGCACACCCCGAGATCTACGCCCTCGACAGCACGGACAACGGTTTCGCCGACGTCTGGCATACCGACGTCACCTTCATGAAGCGACCACCACTCGGCTCGATCCTGCGCGCCGTCATCCTCCCGCCCACCGGAGGCGACACCAACTGGGCCGACGCGCAACTGGCGTACGACTCGCTCAGCGAACCGGTACGTCGGCTTGTCGATCAACTCACCGCCATTCACGACGGCGCTCGCGAGTTCGGCTACTACCTGGCCCAACGCGGAGGCAACGTGTGGGAGGGCCAACAGGTGTCCCGACTGGATCCGGTCGAACACCCGGTGGTCCGGGTCCATCCCGAGACCGGCCGTCGAGGGATCTTCGTGAATCCGGGTTTCACCTCGCACATCGTCGGCGTATCGGACTTCGAGAGCCGGGCCATCCTGGACCTGCTCTACGCCCACCTCACCAAGCCGGAGCACATCGTGCGGCACCGATGGCGCCCCGGGGACGTGGCGCTCTGGGACAACCGCAGTACCGCCCACTACGCCAACCGGGACTACGGATCCGCTCGACGGGTCATGCACCGCATCACCCTGCGCGGCGACGTCCCCCGCGGACCGAAGGACTAGGTGCACTGCCGATCCGGTAGTGGTTGATCGTTGACGATGTGCCGGTGGTTCGTCGTGGCGAGCGCCTCCCACCAGGCGGGGTCGGGGGCATTCAGCTCCGAAAGCACGGCCGGCCGCACCTCCCGGTCGTAGTATGGCGCGGTCTCCGGGACGCTGCTCGGCATGGCAAGGCCGAGCAGCACCGGCGGTGGGCGCTCCTCGAGCACGAGCGCGGCCACCCGATGCGGTGCGAGCGCGGCGTAGACGTACCGGTCGACGTTGAAGGTCGTGAGAATGATGATCCGCGGTGGCCTCGCCATGCCGTCGACCATTCGGCGAGTCGCCTCGATGCCGTCCATCACGGGCATGCGGATGTCCATGAGCACCACGTCGGGCTCGTTACGGCGGACCACGGCGACCGCCTCCACGCCGTCGGCGGCCTCACCGGCAACCTCTCAGAACCGGTCCCGGGTTCCGAGGAGGACGTTGTGTGCGGCGCGGCGCCATGGCGCGAGCTCGGTGTCGATATCGGCCCAGCGCCTGGTGTCAACACAGAGAGCTCCGTCGACAGCAGGCAGGGCCTCGATCAGCCGCATCCGCTGGTCTTCGCCCGGGTGGGAACTCCACAGGTCGGTGGTCCGCCGGCTGAGCTGACGAGCCAGCGGCAGACGAGCAGCCAGGCTTTCCCGGGCTTCAGCAGCCGCCGCCTCCAACTGCTCGCCGTCGATACGCGGCGCCAGGTGCCACAAGTCCTGCCAGATCCGGCCAGCGAGCAGGACCGTCTCGGAGGATCGGAGGAAGGCCGCGCTGCCGGCGACCCGGCGGGCGACCAGATCCGCCCGGTATTCGGCGCGGCGGCTGTCGGGCATCGCCACGCTGTCGACGAGCAACTGCGCGGTCGCGCCAGCGACATTGGCGAGAGCGACGATTCCATGGACGATCATCCCGAGGAGCACAACCGGCCCCGACCCCTGCTCGGCCAGCGAGTCAGCCGCGTGAACGGCACGCCGCCAGGGGTTCCGCCCACCGGTGGCCACTACCGCCCGGGCGCCGAACGTCCTCGCCAGCAGGGTCCTCCGCACCCGAAGCGGATCGCCGTTGGCCAGGTGCCCCAGTTCGTGGGCCAGCAGCGAAACCCGGGCCGGCCGCGGCAGCATCACCCACAGGGGAATCCCGATGACGAGCACCGACCGCTGACGCCAACCCAGCCGCGCGACACCGGCGTTGAGACTCAGATCTGCACAGATCACGTCGGGAACCGGTGTTCCGGCGGCATCAGCGACTTCCCGCACCAGCCGGTGCAACTGCGGGGCCTCGCGCTCAGTGATCACGCCATACCTGGGCACCCGCCCGAACGACGGCTTGACCAGCAGCAGGACGAGCACAGCCGGGATCGCCAGGGCCAGCCTGACCCCCTGCGGCAGGTCGCTGGCCACGACGAGCCAGGCGAGGTAGCCCACCGCCGCCACCCCCAGCAGGGCCAGCAGCACGGAGACCACCGACAGCCAGACCTCCCCCGACGACGTCCCATCCGGGCGGGCCTCCGGGTCGGCCAGCACCTGCTCATGCGTCGCCCGGTCGATCTCCAACCCTCGCCGGAACCCCCACCGACCGATCATCCTGGTGCCGCGCCACGGGGCCAGGGCGGGGTCGTACACGTCCAGGTTCCACTGACAGGCAGGGCACCACGAGGGCGTCCCCGCCTCCAGCAGGACCAGGTCGTGGGCACAGGCCGGACATCTGCTCAGCGTCGTCTTCGTCGGCACGAGGGTGGAGTCTAGATCGAAGTGACAGCAGTGCATGGTCCGGCTCGGGCGCCGCCGGGCGCCATCGGACCGCCTACCTGAGGAAGGCCCGTCACTGAGCCTTTTCCAACCTGATCTTGCAGGTCAGCGCAGGTAGGCCGGGGCTGCTGATCGATGAGGGCGAGGCTCCAGGTAAGACAGCAATCTGTGAGTGTGGTTTGTCAAGGCCACCCGCTACGACTCGCCGTGCGCTACGAAGCCACCCTCACCATCGCCGCCATCAACCAATGGCTCCGCGCCCTACGAAACACGGCCTAGCCCAGTGCGAGGCGAACGCCAAGCGCGACGAAGGCGAACGCGCAGAGTCGGTTGATGCGCCGTGACCAGAGTCCGTCGGTCAATCGATGCGCCAGGCGTCCGACGCCCGCGCCGAGGGTGACGTCAACTGTGAGCTGTACGGCGACGAACAGAGCACCGAGCAGGATGAGCTGGGCGGTGGGGTCGCCGGCAGCTGGATCGACGAACTGGGGCAGAAATGCCACGCTGAACATGATCATCTTCGGGTTGAGCAGGTTGGTTACCAACCCGCGCAGAAATGCCTGGCGAGGCGTTGCGCCGCGCTCGGGGTGGCTGTGGTTGGCGGTGCCGCTGTGGCGTACGGCTCGGATTCCGAGGATGACCAGATACACGGCGCCGGCCCAGCGGATGGCGGTGAACAGCACCGGCGATGCGGTGATCACCGCGGCCAGGCCGCAGACCACCGCCGCGACGTGGATGGTTTCTCCCGCGGCGACGCCGAGTGCAGCGATGACGCCGGATCGGGCGCCGTAGCGGGTGGCATTGGTGAGGACGAACATCATGTCGGGACCGGGTGTGATCATGAGAACGGCGATCACGGCAAGGTAGCCCACGAGGGTCGTTACTGACAGTCCGAGCAAGGCTCAGCCCTCCTCGGCACCGTCGAGCAGAGCGCGGCGTAGCGCGAGTCGGTGTTCGCGGCGGATCTGTGCCTCGCGGTAGCGTCGCCGATCCCCGTCGGTCTCGGGTAGCAACGGCGGGACGGCGCGAGGATGTCCGTCGTCGTCGATCGCCACCATGACCAGGTGGGCGGTGGCCACGTCGGTGGGGGGCACGGCCCGGTCCCACCGGTCTGCGGTCACCTTGACGGCCACCTCCATGGAACTGCGTCCGGCCCAGGTGATCCGGGCGTCGACGTGGACCACATCGCCGACCCGTACCGCGCGGAGAAAGGCCGTCTCGTCGATGGCGGCGGTGACCGCCGGCCCGTCGGAATGCCGGGCGGCAACCACCCCGGCTACGGAGTCGATGAGGTTGAGGATTCGGCCTCCGTGAACTGTGCCCATCAGGTTGGTGTGGTGCTGGTCCATGATCTGCGACAGGGTCAGGTGCGATGCCGATGATGGCCGACCGGCGAGCGTAGTGGTGTCGTGCATTGCGTGGTCCGTCCTCGGGAAGCACACCGCCGACTCGGCTGGGTGCACGTCGAGGACACGCCGGACCGTGGCGTGTCACCCGCTCGACCCACCCGCGAGGTCGACGGCAGCGCACACACGTCGTGTACGCGGCGCGGGCAGGTCTTCGGACTCGCGGGCGTGACCGGGCAGTACCGGTCTCCTACTGGCCATCGCTTCCCAGGCAGGTGCGCCCAGTGCTGTTGACGGCGGTCGTTCCCACTCACCGCTGCGGGGCAGTCCCGGACTCTCACCGGGTTCCCTCTTACGACGCCCGTCCTGTCGAGGTCGGGCGAACCAGCGCCGCGACCATCGTACTCAGTCCACCAGGCGGTGCTGGCGTGTCAGGTGTCGTTGGTGACCGCCGTCTCGTTGTCCTGATGGTTGGTGGGGCCGACGATGACGAACACCCCGGTATCTGCGGTCTCGGCGATCTGCCGTTGCGCGTGGGTGATGGGCCCGGCCGCCAGGGCCGCGTTCGCCGCCCCGAAGGTCAGCGGTGGCTGCTGTCTGAGTTCACCGCTGCGCTTCGCCGCCCCACCCGCCGCCGTCGCGGCATTCCTGGCCGACGCCGTCGGCTGGCGTTGGGCATTCTGGCTGCTGGCTCCCCCGCCCGATGCTCGGGACGCTGGCCATGCGAGCTTTCGCTCGGCGATCGGTGCCGGCCTGAGCACGTAATCAACCGGTGTGGCGTGTCCGATCCAGCTTCCAGCGCACTTGGAATGTCAGCGCCGCAGCCATCAGCACCGCCGGGACCACGGTGAAGCCGATCAACAGGGCGGTGTGGGCGGACTCCGGCTGCGTCACGGTCTGCCCCTCGGTGGTGGAGATGAAGCCGCCCAGGGCGAGCACGGCCGAGTACACGTACGGGCCGATTGCGGTGCCGGTGGCTTCGGTGGCAGTCCAGACACCGGTGTAGGCGCCAGCCCGGACGGTGCCGCGCTGCTCGGCGGCCGCGACCGCATCCGGGACCATCGAGAACGCGAACAGCTGCAGCCCGGCGAACGCGATGCCCAGGACGCCGACCACCGCGACAGCCGGCCCGGTGCCGTAGCCGAGCAGCGGCGCCAGCGAACCGGCCACGAAGACCGCCTGGCAGATCAGCAGGCCACGCTGCTTGCCGATGCGCCGGGACACCTGCATCCACACCGGACCGGCGATGACCGCTGGACCGAGGAACGCCCCCATGAACACGGCGGTCAGCCCAGAGTTGTCGAAGACGTACCTGGTGTAGAACGGCAGCGCTGCGAGGAACAGGTGAGTAGTGGTGCCGGTGAACAGGTAGGACAGCACCAGCGCGCGGAAGTCGGGGTCCCGCCAGGCGACCGCGATGTCACCGATGGTCGAGTGGGCCGCCTGCTGATCGGGCATCCGGAAACCGGCGTGGGCGGTGAGACGCCGTACCCCGGTCAGTGCGACCAGCCCGGAGATCACCATGACGCCGGAGAGCAGCAGGGCCATCCAGCCGTAGTCGCCGCGCCGTCCCGACTCCACCAGCGCCGGTGCAGCCACACCGGCACCAAGCAACCCGAGGGTGAGGAAAAGCATCCGGAACATGAACACCCGGGTGCGCTCGTGGTACCCGACTCGAAGATCGGACGGGGTGGTCAGGTAGGGCACCTGGAAACACGCGAAGAGCAGGTTGCCGGCGATGAACCAGCCGCCCACCCAGAGCGCCGCCGATGCGCCGGAGAAACCGGCGGGCACCGAGAACATCGCCACCATGGCCACCGGAAGCAGCAGACCGACCCGCAGCATGCCGAGCCGGTGTCCGCTGCTGCGCGCTTCCCGGTCGGATCGGCTGCCCAGCATCGGGTGCACGATGATGTCGATGATCTTCGGCAGCAGCAGGGTGAGACCGGCCAGGAACGGCGAGACACCGAGCGTATTGGTGAGGAAATAGAGCAACAGCAGGCCGGGAACGGTCACCCAGACGCCCATCCCGACCGAACCGGTGGCGTACGCGGTCAGGTCACCTGCCCTGGTCCGCACCTCGCCCGCCGCCCCGCGCAGCGCCGTCATCGGGTCGCCTCGTGGCGTGCGACCACGCCCGCGGCCAGTTCGGCGCCCTGCAACGCGCCGGAGCGGACCCGGCCGGCGAGGGTGCGCGCCACGATCCGATCGGTCAGCGCGGGCAGGTGACGGGCCAGGAAGAACTCGACCGCGCCCCGCCGGGTGGTGGGTAGATCACGGCGAGGACGGCGACTGAGCGCGGCGCGCAGCACGGTCCGGACCACCCCGTCCAGCGGCTCGTACTGGCTCATGCCCTCCAGCGAGAGCCCGGCCGCGGCCGTCGAGTCGTGGATCGGGCTTCGTACCGCCGACGGGTACACGCAGGTGACGCCGACATGGGTGCCGAGCTCCAGACGCAGCGCGTCCGCGTACGCGACCAGGGCGCGCTTGGAGGCGCCGTACGCAGCGGCCAGCGGCAACTGCATGACGGCCATCCGCGAGCTGAGCATGACTATCCGGCCACCAGAGGCGACCAGTGCGTCCACGCATGCGGCGGTGACCCGCCAGGTGCCCAGCAGGTTGATGTCGAGCTGGCGGCGTACTTCCGTGCCCGGCGCCAGTTCGGCCGGGGCGGGCCCACCGATCCCGGCGTTGTTGATCAGCAGGTCGAGTCCACCGAGGTGGTCAATTGCTTCGCGTACCACCGCCGGCACCGCGTCGTCGTCGGTGATGTCGCAGGCCAGGACCCGGACCGGGTCATCGGCACGGGGGGCCAGGTCCAACCCGACGACCTGGGCCCCGAGTTCGTCCAGCCGGGCACAGATGGCCCGGCCGAACGTGCCGGAGGCACCGGTGACGAGGACACGCAATCCGCGGGGGTCTCGGGCGCTCAAACCACACTCTCCTCGGCGGTGAAGGTGCGTCCGCCCCGGGCGATGCGATTGCGGCCAGCCGCGATCTCCCGGGGCAGGTCGGCGACGTACCTGTCGAAATCGATACGCATGTGCGGCCGCGCGTTCGCGCCCCACCGCTCGATGGCGGCGCGCAAGGCTCGCTGCACGGCGTGCTGCTGTTCGTCGATGCCGGGCAGGGCATAGCCGCCGGACAGATACGCGGCGACCAGTTTGGCCTGGACCTCCACGACCGGCAGAGCGGCACCGGTGGACTGCATCAGGCCGACGAATGCCAGGCTGGGGTCGTCGAGATGGAAGACCCGCTGGTACAGCGGCAGCTGTTCGGGGTCGGGGCCCAGCCATTGCGGGGACAGGAACGGGATACTCACCCGGTACCCGGTGGCCCAGACGATCACGTCGACCGGGTCGACGCTGCCGTCGGTGAACATCACCCGTTCCCCGTCCAGCCGTTCGATGCCGGGACGTGGGGTCACCTCACCGTGGGTGAGCCGGTGCAGGATCGTGTCGCTGATCGTCGGATGGTTCTGGAACAGGCCACCGGCCGGGGCGGGTAAGCCGTACCTCTGCGGGGTCCCGACGGCGAGCCGCAACAGGGTCTCGGCGATACGCTGCCGCAGCCGCCACGGCAGGGCGGCGAGGGCACCGCCGGTCGCGTCGGCCGGGCGGCCGAACAGGTACTTGGGAACGATGTGGACGCCGCGCCGGGCGGAGAGCAGGACCGGCCCTCGAGCGACGTGCGAGGCGTCCACCGCGATGTCCATGGCCGAGTTGCCCATGCCGACGATCAGCACCCGCCGATCCCGGAAGACCTCCGGAGTGCGGTAGTCGTGGGCGTGCATCTGGATACCGTGGAACGTCCCCGGATAAGCCGGATCCGGGTAGCGCGGATCCCAGTTGTGGCCGTTCGCGACCACCACGGCGTCGTACCGCTCGGTGTCACCGGACTCGGTCGTCACCGCCCAGAGCCGGTCACGCTCGACGCGGGTGACCGTGCTCCCGAACCGGATGTGCGGAATGAGCCCGAACGACTGCGCATAGTCGGCCAGGTAACTGGCGACGCGACTGGCCGACGGATAGTCGGGCCAGTCCGCGGGCATCGGAAAATCCGCGAACTCGGTGCGCCGTTTGCTGGTGTTCAAGTGCAGGGAGGCGTACGCCGCAGACAAGCCGCTGCTGTTGTCCCTGACCCACAGGCCACCGGGCCGGTCACCCTTCTCGTACGCCACCACCGCACAACCGGCGTCGAGCAGCGCCTTCACCGTGGCGAGACCGGCTGCTCCCGCACCGATCACCGCCACCCGACTCGAAGAAACGGCCACGGTGCTCCTCGACGGTTGTAGCTTCCGCCAAACCGTAGGGCCTGGCACAGGGCGAATACATGGCGTGGAGCACGCAGTTTCGGGTTCTTGTTGTAGCGCACCACAACGGCGGGGAGCATGACAGGATGACGCATCCGGACGGCTGGACGACGATGGTGGACCTGATCGAACGCGTCGTGGGCGATGACGAACTGCTGCCGTCGGTGGTCGCCGGAGTTCGTACCACCGTGCGGGAGGTCTCCGCACTGCCCACCTCCGACATCGCCGGACACACCCGCGCTCTGCTGGTGGCCGCAACCCGCGCCTTGGCCGCACGGCGCGGCCCCACCGAAGCTGAGCTGTCGTTCGTCGCGGACCTCGGTGTCACCCGTGCCCGGCAGGGCGTGCCGATCGAATCAGTGCTGGGCGCGATCCACTTCGCCGAGCGCGCGATCTGGGCCCGGGCCCGGGAACTCGCCCGGGACCAAGGCGTCAGCGCCGAGCAACTGCTGGACGTCCGGGACCTTTACGACGACTGGGCCGAGGCCGTCCGGGCCCGGCTGATCAGCGCGCATCGGGCTACCGGAGCCAGCACGGATCCGCTTCCCGGGCGCCGGGACACGGCACTGCTGCGGCGGCTGCTCCAGGGTGGTTCGGCGGCCACGCTGGCAGCCGCCGAGGCCGGCCTTCCGGTCACCGACGGGCTGTGGGTGCTCGTCGCCCGGCCCGGGGAAACCGCCGCCGGCATCGAACGAGCCGTACGCGAGCACCCGCCGGTGCTGTGCGCAACCGTGGACGACCTGATGGTCGGAGTTCTGTCCCGGGCTCCGTCCACCCGCCTGGAGGGGATCGGGGCCGTGGCCGGGCTCGCCGGTCCGGCCGAACCGGAGAAACTCGCGCCGGTGCGGCGGCTCGCCACCGCGGCCCTGACCGCCGCCGAGTCCACCGGCCGCACCGGACTGATCCACATTGCCGATGTGGCCTGGCTGGCGGCGTTGACCGAGCGGGCAGACCTGGCAACGGTGCTGCTCGACCGGTACGCGCCCGCTTGGGCGGCACTCGGACCGACTGCCGAATCGGTGGCGCACGCCGTGCTCGCCTGGCTGGAGAGCGACCGCGATGTCGACCTCGCCGGGGCGAACCTTTTCGTGCACCCCAACACGGTTCGCAATCGGGTCCGACGCTTCGCCGCCGTCACCGGCATCGACCCGGCGGGCACCTTCGGTGCCATGACCGCCTGGTGGCTTTGCCGAACCTGGCTGCGCGACGCGACCTGATCTCGCACCGTACGACGTGTTGTCCAGGCGGTTGTCCCACTGCGAGGTCGTACCGCATCGGCACGGTGTCGCCCAGACGTCCAGTTGCTGCCGTCGTACGAGTACGCGAACGACGCCGTATCGACGGCATCCCGGAAGTCGACGTCCGCGCGCAGGTAGACGACGTCCGCCCGCAGCGGGACCGGTGCGCTGGTGAAGGCGATGACGCCGTCGCCGCCTGCCCGGCGCATCACCAGGCTCCTGGTTCCGCCCTCCATCGTCACGGCGATGTATCCGTACGTGCGCTGGTAGGCGGAGGTGCCTGCGACGTTCCCGTCCTTCATGTGCGAGACGTCCAGCGAGATGGTGCCGGAGCTCGTGGGTCCGAGCGTGCGTTGGGTGAGCGTGTTACGCGCATCGAGGATGCTCGACGCGACGCTGCCCGTGGCCAGCCGCAGGTGTCCGGGCCGGTCGGTGAGCGACCAGAACCGGTTGTCCGGGTTGTGGTTTCACTGCCACTGCGGCCCCAGGTTCGACCCGTTCCATGCGTTCTCGGCCGACTCTGTCAGAAAATCCGCGTTGGTGGTGTTCCAGTAGCCCGCGCGCTCACGGAGGTTGTCGACGTCGTCCGAGGCAACGACGGCGGCCCCGTCGCCGGCCGTCCGTGCGCCGCCGCGGGCGCTTGCGGATTGAGAGTGAAAATCCGGCCACCTGTCGTCGTCCCAGGTCACGCCAACGAGCTGAGGCGAACGACCCAGCGGGCCCTCGTCCTGGAACAGCATGGCGTACCACTGCCCGTCGTACGTCTGGACGACTCCGCCCTGGGCCACGCCGGTTCCGGGCCGGCCCCCGACCGTCACGCCCTGGCTCAGCACGACCCGGCCCTCCCACGCGCCGCCCGCCGACTGCGGCGTGAGGGACGGCGACCGCCACAGCACCTCCTGGCGGACGCCACCCGACGGCCACTCGATCATGAAGACGTAGTAGTAGTCCCCGATCTTGTACGCGTGAGCGCCCTCGGCGTGCAGACCGCTGGTCTGGTCGACGTTGGCGTCCTCGACGAGCCGCGTCGCCGGGCCGTCCCACCCGAGGGTCCCGTCGTCGTGCCGCCGCAGCCTGCGCAGGTCGATCGACCCGCCACCGTAGACAAGCCAGACGTCGTCGCCGTCGAACAGCAGCGACTGATCGTGGGCGTACCCGTCGAGCACCGACCTGCTGCGCGGCCCGCGCTCGATGTTGGGAGTCGAGTAGACGTACGTCTGCTGCGTGGTGAGGCTGCCGACCGACACGTAGTAGGTCCCGTCATGGAACCTGATGCTCGCTGCCCTGGCCGTACGCGTCTTGGCCGTTGCGCAGCGCCAGCGCGTCCGCGTCGTCGAGGATCGCCGCAGCGTACCCGGCGATGGACCAGTGCACCAGGTTGCTCGAGCGCATGATCGGGACGCTCGGCGCGAAGTACATCGTCGTGCTGACCATGTAGTAGTACCGGCCGTCGAAGACGACGTCCGGGTCGGGCACGTCCGCGAAGATGACAGGGTTGGTGAAGTCTGCCCCGCCCCGCCGTCGCGGATGTTCACGTTCGGTCGGTCCATCAGCGCAGCTCGAGCGCCACGGTGACGTAGGAGTGGGCGGGCAGGTCGACCTCGAGCCCCCGGGGGTGGGGGCCCACGCCGGCATGGTCGGTGGGGGCGACGGCGTCGAGCTGCTCGGGGGTGTTGTGCGCGTCGAGCGCGGTGGCGGTCAGCACCCGCGCGGTGTGCCCGACGACGTCGCGGCCGCGCAGGTCCAGGACGAGGGTGCGGTCCGTCTCGGCGTCGAGGTTGGACAGCGAGACCAGGGCGGTGTCGCCCTTGACCGACGCGGACGCCGAGACCAGCGGCAGCTCGGTCGCGTCGACGGCGCGAGTCTCGACGTCGCGCAGGTGAACCGCGAGGGCGGCGGCATCGTGGTGGCCGGTGTTCATAGCGAAGACGTGGTACGTCGGGGTGAGCACGAGCGCCCCCGTGTCGGGGTCGGTGAGGATCATGGCCTGCAGCACGTTGACGGTCTGGGCGATGTTCGCCATGACCACCCGCTCGGCGTGCCGGTGGAACGCGTCGAGGTGCACGGAGGCGACCAGGGCGTCGCGCAGCGTGTTCTGCTGGTACAGGAACCCGGGGTTGGTGCCCTTCTCCACGTTCCACCACGTGCCCCACTCGTCCACGACCAGGCCGACCTTGCGGTGCGGGTCGTAGCGGTCCATGACCGTGGAGTGCCGGGTGAGCAGCTCCTCCATGCGCCGGGCGCGGGCCATGGTCGCGTACCACTCGTCGGTGCTGAACCCGGTGGCGTCGCCCTTGTCCGACCACGACCCGGCCATCGTGTAATAGTGCAGCGACACGGCCTGGAACGGGCCCGCCGACCCGGCCGGGTCCGCCGCCAGGTCGTCGAACGAGCGCATGAGCGTCTCGGTCCAGTGCAGGTCGGCCTCGTTCGCGCCCGCCGCGATCCGGTACAGCAGGTTGCCGCCGTGGTTGCGGCAGTAGGTGGCGTACTGCCGGGCCAGAGACGCGAACTGCTCGGCGCGCAGGTTGCCGCCGCAGCCCCACGCCTCGTTGCCCAGGCCCCAGAACGGCACCCGCCACGGCTTCTCGCGCCCGTTCGCCCGCCGCAGCGCCGCCATCGGTGAGTCGTCCGCCCGGGTCAGGTACTCCACCCAGTCCGACATCTCCGCCACCGACCCGGACCCCACGTTCCCCGACACGTACGGGTCGGCACCGAGCAGCTCGCACAGGTCCATGAACTCGTGCGTGCCGAACGCGTTGTCCTCCACCACGTCGCCCCAGTGCGAGTTGACCATCCGCGGGCGGCTCTCGCGCGGGCCGATGCCGTCACGCCAGTGGTAGTCGTCGGCGAAGCAGCCGCCCGGCCAACGCAGGTTCGGGATCGAGATCGCCCGCAACGCCTCGACCACGTCCGAGCGGATGCCCCGCACGTTCGCGACCGGCGAGTCCTCACCCACCCAGAACCCGCCGTAGATGCACCGCCCCAGGTGCTCGGCGAAGTGCCCGTACACGTGCCGGCTGATCGTGGCGCCGGGCAGGTCGAGGTCGATCACTGCGGTCGTGGTCGTCGTCATTGTCTCCCCATCAGTTGCGTGTTCCGTCATTGCATGCCTCAGCGAGGAGCTCGCGGAAGCCAGACCCGCATCGGGCCGGGGGCGCGGTTGCCCCAGGTCGAGAACGGGATCGCTGTCACCGTGTGCTCGTCGACGAGCTCGGTGGCGGTGTCGGGGTCGTAGAGGCCGGTGCCGCGTCCCGGTGATCGGGGATGCGGGGACAGGCGCGCAAGGCGGACGTGCGCCCATAGGTGCTCGACATGTTTTCTTCGACCGAAACGGGCTAAACGGCGCGGGTGGTTGCACGGCCCTAAGCCCCACCGCGGGTGGAGCCACGTACCACGAGACGGACGGGCGCGACGACGTGCTCGGCCGGGCCGGTCCAGCCCGCCATCTGCCGGTGCAGCAGACCCACCGCGGTCTCAGCGACACCTTCATGGTTCGCGTCGACGGAGGTGAGGCCGGGCGGGACGAAGCTTGACATGTCGAGGTTGTCGAACCCGGCGAGCTGGACGTCGGTGGGCACCCGGAGCCCGCTCTCTGCCAGGGCCGCGACCGCGCCGAGCGCGACGACGTCGGTGACGGCGAAGACGCCGTCGAAGGGCAGACCGGACGCGATCACATCGAGCAGGGCATCACGTCCGGCCGCCGACGTGAACGTGGAGATGGGCACCACATAGCGTGCGTCGACATCGAGGCCGGCATCGCGATGTGCGCGCTCCCAGCCAATGCGGCGGTCCGACGTCATCATGTGCGCGGTGTCGAACGTGCAGCCCAACCCAACGATGCGCCGCGAGCCGTGCTCGATCATGTGCGCCGTCGCGAGGCGGGCGCCCTCTTCGTTCGCCAGCCGCACGTGGTTGAAACGGTCGGGCACGTCACGCTCGCCGAGCAGCACGATGGGCTTGGCGGTACGCACGCGGTCCAGCTGGTCGCGGTCGAGTCCGACGACGGACAGCAGGACGCCGTCGTAGAGCTGGAGTCGCGCGACGCTCAGCGCCGCCATCTCATGCTCGGGGCTGCCGCTCGTCCGCTCAAGGACGAGGTGTCGCCCCTCGGCCTCGATCAGCGGCGCGATCTTGTCGGAGACCTCACCGAAGTAGTCGTGGAAGCTCGGCACGATGAAGGCGACGGTGTCGGTCCGTCCCGCGCGCAGGTGGCGCGCGGTCAGGTTGACCTCGTACCCCAGCGCCTCGACGGCGGCCATGACACGGGCGCGCGTCGGTTCGTTGACCGGGAGGCGCTCATTGACGACGTTCGACACGGTCATGACCGAGACGCCCGCCTCACGGGCGACGTCCGCCATCGTTACCACATATCCTCCTTATCGCGGCATTCTGCCAGCTCAGCAACGTCGTCTGGCGAGAAGCCCGCCACCCATCCACCCGCCGGGGCGGGCCTTGACGCAACACGATCGACTCTTTACTTTAACGCTAAAATCCCGCTCGATATGAGGACGCCAAGCCCCAACTCGCGTCGATATGCCCACAAATTCCAGTCAAGGACGACCGGAACTGTTCTCAAGGGAGAGCCCTCGGTGCGTACCACAAGAACGAAGTTGTCAATTGTTGTCCTGGCTGCAGCCGTGTTGGTAGGACTTGTCGGATGCACCTCTGCCGACAACCCCGAAGACGACTCGGGAACGCTGACCCCCAGTGACCCCACGACGTTCACGGTCTGGATCACGTCGGCCCAGCAGGCCCCGGCACCCGAAAACAAGATCACCAAGCTGCTCAAGGACAAGCTCGGTGTCACCCTCAAGTACGAGATCGTCACGCCGGACAACGAGGACCAGAAGATCGGTGTCATGCTCGCCGGCGGTGAGTTCCCCGACCTCATCGGCACCGGCGACCTGAAGCAGCGTCTCCTGCAGGGCGGCGCTCTGCGGCGCCTGGACGACATGCTGGCCAAGGGGGACTACCCCAACCTCGCCGAGCACGTCAAGGACGACATCAAGAAGATGAGCTACTCGGGCGACGAGGTGGACAAGGGCCTGTACATCCTCCCGAACTACAACCGCTTCTACGGCGACGTCACGGGCGGCGTCTACTACGGTCCCGCGTTCTGGATCCAGAAGCGTGTGCTCGCGGACGCCGGCTACCCGGACCTCAGCAACATGACGCTCGACCGCTACTTCCAGCTCATCTCGAACTACAAGGCGAAGCACCCCCAGACCGCCGGCGCCCCGACCGTCGGCTTCGAAATTCTGGCGTCCACGGGCCGTGAGTGGGGCATGACTAACCCGCCGGCACAGCTGGCAGGCTTCCCGAACAACGGTGGCGTCGTCGTCGACAGCAACAACAACGCGTCGATCTTCGCCGACAAGGACATCGCGAAGAACTTCTACAAGGTCCTCAACCAGCAGTACAACTCGGGTGTCGTCGACCCCGAGTCCTTCACCCTGACGTTCGACCAGTACACCGCGAAGCTGGCCACCGGCACCGTCCTCGGCATGCACGACCAGGGCTGGAACTTCCAGACCGCCACCCAGTCACTGCAGAGCGCCGGCAAGGACGAGTACACCTACGTGCCCCTCATGCCCGTCTACGACGGGGTGAAGCCCTGGTACGCCGACCGCCCCGTCATGAACACCAACCAGGGGTTCGGCGTCTCGGTCTCCAGCAAGCAGCCGAAGAAGGCACTGAAGTTCCTCGACATCATGCTCAGCGAAGAGTGGCAGAAGACGCTCTCCTGGGGCATCGCTGGCGAGGACTACCAGGTCGGCGCCGACGGCGTCTTCTCCCGCACGGACGAGCAGCGGAAGAACTACAAGGACCTCACCTGGCGTGCCTCCAACCGTCTCGATGCGCTGCTCGACATGCTGCCCAAGCGCAACGGCCAGTTCTCCGACGGCAACGCCTACAGCCCCGACGACCAGCCCGCCGAGTTCTACGCGACGCTGAGCGACTACGACAAGGACTTCATGGCGAAGTACGGCAAGAAGACCTGGCTTGACTTCGTGAACAAGGCACCGGACAACCCCAAGTACTACCCGGCGTGGAACCTCACGCTCTCCGACGACGCCAACCAGGTCAACCAGCAGCTGACCGACACCAGCGTGCAGAAGCTGCCGGGGATCATCGCCGGCCCGCCCGCCGACTTCGACAAGAACTGGCAGGCCTACGTCGACTCCATCCGCAAGATCGACGTCAAGGTGTACGAGGACGCAGTCACCGCTGGCATCAAGGACCGTCTGGCCAACTGGTAACAGTCTGCGAGCAGTCGTGGTGGGGGGCGTGCGCCCCCCCACCACGACGCGTTCTCGATTACCACCCACTGCTCCTGACGACGAGGTTGGACAGATGACGGACGCCCCGGTCGGCATCCCCGTGACCGCCACCGGGCTCGAACCGGCCCCGGAGCCCGCGAGCAGTTCGCGTGCCCGGAACCGCAAGGCCCGAAAGAATGCCGCGAAGGATCCCAAGCGCAAGATCACCTGGGACCTGGTCTGGGCGCAGCGAGCCCTGCTCGCGATGGCCGTCCCGCTGCTGCTGTACCAGATCCTGTTCAAGTACGTCCCGGTCTACGGCTGGGCGATCGCCTTCCAGGACTTCAAGCCGGCTCGCGGCAGCAGCCCCTGGCCGGGTCCCCGCAGCCTCTGGAACCAGCAGTGGGTGGGCCTCGAGAACTTCCACAACCTGTTCACCGGTGTCATGGGTGAGCGGTTCATCCGGGTCGTGATCAACACGATAGGACAGTCGCTCCTGACCCTGACCGTCGGTACCCTCGGGGCCATCGTCCTAGCGCTGCTGCTGAACGAGGTCAAGAACCTGCCGTTCAAGCGAGTCCTTCAGAACATCACCTACATGCCCCACTTCCTCAGCTGGGTGATCGTGGCGAGCATGGCATCGGTGGCGCTCTCGCTGCCCTCCTCCGGCGGGTTCATCAACCAGGGCCTCATGAACCTGCACATCATCGACCAACCGATCCTGTTCCTGACCGAGCCGAACTACTTTTGGGGGATCGTCGCCGGGACGAACCTGTGGAAGGAACTGGGCTGGAACACGATCATCTACCTGGCCGCGATCACCGCGATCGACCCGAGCCTGTACGAGTCCGCCGAGGTCGACGGAGCAGGCCGCTTTCGCAAGATGTTCAGCATCACGCTCCCGAGCATCAGGCCCACGATCGTCGTGCTGCTCATCATCAACAGCGGCTGGATCCTGTCCACGAACTTCGAGCTGCCGTACTTCCTCGGCAACGGCCTGGTGTCCGACAGGTCCGAGACCATCGACGTCTTCGTGCTGCGCTATGGCTACGAGCTGGGCAACTACAGCCTCGCCATCGTCGCGGGCATCTTCAAGACCATCGTCGCCGTCATCCTGGTGGGCGCGGCGAACCAAGCGGCCAAGCGCCTCAACCAAGAGACGCTGGTCTAGGAGGACTTCATGTCAAGCACCACTGTCGCGAAGCCTCTGGCGCGGCGCGCATCACGGGGCGGGTCACGGCGTCGCAAGTGGACGACCGAGCGGATTATCTTCACGACGCTCAACACGACCTTCCTGCTGGCCCTCGCGGCGGTCATGGTCTACCCGCTGCTGAACACGCTCGCCATCTCCCTGAACGACGGCATGGACGCCGTCCGTGGCGGGATCGGCATCTGGCCTCGGGACTTCTCGCTGCAGAACTACAACGTCGTGTTCAACATGCACACGATCTACCAGGCGTTCTTCATGAGCGTCCTGAAGACGGTCGTGGTGGTGGCGACAAACCTGCTCTTCACCTCGATGCTCGCCTACGCGCTCAGCCGCACAGAGTTCATCTTCCGCCGCCCGATCACCGTGATCTTCGTGCTGACGATGTACTTCGACGCCGGGCTGATCCCCAACTACCTGCTCATCAAGGACCTGGGCATGCTGAACACCTTCCAGGCCTACTGGGTGCCGACGATCATCAGCGCGTTCAACCTGATCATCCTGCGCACGTACATCAAGTCGATCCCTGAGGAGATCATCGAGTCGGCACGGATGGACGGTGCGGGCGAGTTCCGCACGTGGTGGCAGATCGTGATGCCGCTGTGCAAGCCCGCGCTGGCCGTGGTGGGTCTGTTCGTGGCGGTGGGCAGCTGGAACGCCTGGCTGGACACCCTGCTCTACGCCTCGGGCAATCCGGCGTTGACCACCTTGCAGTACGAGTTGCAGAAGCTGCTGTCGAGCTCGATGAACGCCGGCGTGAACTCCGTGGCCGCCACGGGCGCCGCGTCCTCTGGCGGGCAGGTCACCACACCGATCGCGCTGCGGTCGGCGATCACCATGGTGGCGGCCGTCCCCATCCTGTTCGTCTACCCGTTCCTGCAGAAGCACTTCGTGTCCGGTCTCATGATCGGCTCCGTGAAGGGCTGATCGCGTCGGCCTCCCGCCCACCGCAGGAGGCCGACCCCGTCCCCAGGACCCGCAACTGCGCACACTGAAAGGCCCCGACCATTCTCCGTTTCAACCCCACGTCGCGACTGTGGCGCATCCTGGACTCACTCGGCTCCATCATCGTGATCAGCCTGTTCTGGCTCCTGAGCCTCGGCCTTGTCGTGACGGCGGGAGCGGGAACGGTGGTCGCCTACGAGGTGTGCCGCCGGTACGTCCTGGGCAAGGACGGTGGCGTCCGGGCCATTGCTTCGAAGGCTTTGCGGCAGAGCTGGAGGCAGGCGACCGTCGTCGGTCTGCTGGCCGTCCCGGTCGCGGCCGTCGGCATCCTCTCGCTCTCCTACGTGCCCACTCGCGGGCTGGCCGAGGTCTGGGTGCCGCTCATTGTCGTCGGACTTTTCCTCCTGCTCCTGGTCTTCTGGTGCCTCCCCCTCGTAGCCCGCTTCACCAACCCCACCTGGCGCCAGGTGCTCAACGGGCTCACGTTGGGGCTGACGACGCCCAGCCTGACGTTCCTGCTCGGGATCGCCGTGGTCCTCGGGGGCGTCACCATCTGGAACTTCATGCCCGCGGTGTTCGTGGTGCCCGGCCTGATCCTCCTGTGGTGGTGCTACCTGCTCGAGCGGTTCTTCGTCGCCCGGGGGTACGTGCAATTGGAGCCGAAGGAGGCAGAGGCCTGACGCTCTCCAGCCGTGGACCTGAGTTGTCTCGTGAAGCGGCTCGCGGCGATCTTGTACACAGAACGGTGGGGGTGGACCAGCTTCGGTGGCCTGGGCACCGACGTATGGGAGGTGCGAGTGGGACGGCAGGTTCGCCTGTTCCGGCACACCCCTGAGTGGCTGCACCGACAAGGCGCGCAAAGCGCGTGATCAGACGTCCTTTCGCGACAGTGGAAGCAAGTCCACGTGTCTTCCGTCTGGCTGGTATTGACAGGGTGGGCGACAATGCCGATATGGACATCCCCGCTTTGGTCCTTAATGCTCTCGCCGTGCTCACGGCCTTCGCTGCGCTTGTAGTTTCTGTAGTCACGTCGACTAGGCAAAACCACCTTGGCCACAACGCGAATCAGTTGCCAGTTGTGGTTGAGCTATTTTCCGAGATCAGGTCGTATGAATTCCTGCGGAAGGAGGAGCAATTGTGGCAAGAGCTGCCGGGCATTGCTCCGGCGGTGCCGCTCTCGGAGTTGCCCGCACCGTTGAGAGAGTATTCCTTCAATGTTGCCAACTTTTATTCAATGATCGCCTATCTTTGGATGCTGCAGGCTGTCGACGAACGGCTGGCCATCTGGCCAGTTCATTTCCGCGTCTCCAAAACATGGGAGGCTATCAGGCCATTCGTGCAGGCGGAGCGAGCCGCGCGTGGCGCGGAGAGCTCCTTTCTGAATGTTCTCGAGACGTTCGTTGCCAAGGTTGAAGGAACAGACATCCAGTGTTATCTAGGAGCCCTGCAGCGCCGCGTCAATGGATGAATTCCGAAACTGCACGCCGACAAGGGATACGACTACCCCCACCTACGCCGCATGCTCCGCGCCCGCGGCATCCGACCCCGCATCGCCCGCCGCGGCATCGAATCCCCCCACCGCCTCGGCCGACACCGATGGGTCATCGAAAGGACCTTCGCCTGACTCACCGGCTACCGCCGGCTGACCATCCGCTACGAACGCGACCCCGGCCTGTACTGCGCATTCATCACCCTCGCCGCCGCCCTGACCTGCCACAACCGCTACCTCAAACTCACCACCTGAGACACGCTCTAACTGGACGTTTGCTTCATCTTCGCGCGAGTAGCGGCCGATTTGCGTCTCGGGCCTCGATGGCGGAAGGTGCCCGACCTGACCGGGAAAGGACGCATCCCGGTCGATTGAGCCCTGACCGGAATCAGAGCATTCCGCCCCGCGATCGTGTCTGATTCACTTTTACCCCGACATCGACGGACATGAAGTCCGTCACGCCCGCGTCCTTGCGCCGTACGCCTGAGTCATGACCGCACGGCGACCCTATCCGTCCGACCTGTCCGACGCCCGATGGGCCCTGATCGCACCCCGCCTGACCGCCTGGCGGCAGGCCCGCACCGACGCCGGCGTCAGCGGACGCGCCCCCACCCACGACCTGCGCGACATCTTCAACGCCATCCTGTACGTCAACCGCACCGGCATCGCCTGGCGCTACCTGCCCCACGACTTCCCACCCCACGCGACGGTCTACGGCTACTTCGCCGCCTGGAGCAAAGAAGGCATCTTCACCGAACTCAACTACCAGCTCACCGGCCTAGTCCGCGACCACCACGGCCGCACCATCCAACCCACGGCCTCCATCATGGACAGCCAGAGCGTGAAGACCTCCACCAACGTTCCACTGTCCACACAGGGCACCGACGCCGGCAAGAAGATCATCGGCCGTAAACGCGGCATCATCACCGACACCCTCGGCCTGCTCCTCGCCGTCATCGTCACCGCCGCCAGCGCCAGCGACAACACCATCGGCACGGACCTGCTCGACCGGGCCACCACCGCCTACCCCACCCTGACCAAGACCTGGGTCGACGCCGGATTCAAAAACCGCGTCGTCGAACACGGCGCCACACTCGGCGTCGACGTCGAGATCGTCACCAAAGACCCGCAGGCCAAGGGCTTCAGCGTGGTCAAACGCCGATGGGTCGTCGAACGCACGATCGGCTGGCTCATGCACCACCGCCGACTCGTCCGCGACTACGAAACCCGACCCGACAACTCCGCCAGCATGATCACCCTCGCCATGATCGACAACCTCGCCAAACGCCTCACCACCGAAACCACCCCAATCTGGCGAGACGCCTAAACCACAACACACGCAAAATACGTGAATCAGACGTCCTCTAAGTCCGGATGGCGCGAGCTGCCCGCGAACACGCCGCAACTACTAGCTTGATTATGACTTTGACGGTCCTCTCGGGACCCAGCTGATCACGGAAGCAGCCCTTGGGCGATGATCTTCTGATTAGCCGGTCATGGCCGAGAGCGCGTGGGCGACATCGTGGAGGTCGGGTTTGATGTAAGTGGTGGCAACAGCTTGGCGCAGCCAACCCGCCCGCGCGACAGATACACTCCGTGCTTGGCCGTTCTGTGCGGAGGGTGATTGATGACGACCTCGAAGGTCGCTCTGCGCGGCGGCGGAGCTTCCAAGGTCAGTGGGATCTACGAAGATCACTGGACCATTTACATGTTGATCGACCTGCTGATTGGCCTGGCCGAGTCGATCACGCTGGAGCCACCGGGCACGGCCGGAGTCGGCTTCGAGTTCTTCGTCGACCGGGCAGGCGTGCGCGAGTGGCACCAGGTGAAGTACCAAAACTCTCTACTGGGCAAGTGGACTCTGGCCGCGCTCCAGGGCGAGGACGTGCTCGAAAACTTCCGCAGCAAGCTCGCAGGCGACAAGCGCTCCACCTGCGTCTTCGTGTCGGCGCACGCCGCGCACCCGCTGGGCAAGCTATGTGACCACGCCACTGAGAGCACTTCGCTCGCATACTTCATCGCGCATTTCCTGTCGAGCAAGGAGCTGACGGACGCGTTCAGCGACCTACAGCGCAAGCACTGGAATGTCACCGACCAGGAAGCGTGGACCTGGCTTCGCAGCCGCATCAAGACGCGAACCCTCGACGCCTGGACCCTGGAGGAGCGGCTACGCGAGCGCGCTGGCGCCTTCCTCGACGGCGACCCGAAGGACGCGGTGGCCGCTCTCCTCGGCGTTGTCCGCGGAGCTCTGTACCGGGCGCTTGATCGGGATGAGCTGATTCGGCGCCTCGCTGAGGAAGGCACCACGCTGCGTGGGATGGGGGCTTCGGCCAATGAGGTACACGCGGCAACGGAGCGCTTTCGCACCGGCGTTGAGGAGAGTCTTGTTAACGCCTCGTTCCTCGCGCGCGAGGAGGTCCCACGAATAGCCCGGTGCCTGAGATCATCCCAGTCTACGCTGGTCACCGGCGGGAAGGGCTGCGGCAAGAGCGCTGTGCTCGCTGGGGTCGTGCGCGAGCTTTTGCTTTCTAATGTCGAGGTCCTCACCATCGACGTGACCCGGCTTGTGCGCGAAACGTCCAGCGCCGAGGTCGGGCGGACCTTGGGGTTGGCGACTCCTCCGGCGGCGGCGCTCGCTGCGGTGGCACGGAACAAGCCGGCTGTCCTGGCGATCGACTCATTGGACTCCGTCGGCGTCAATCGCGACAAGCCGGTTGAACTATTCCGGGCGGTGAGCGAGGTTATGCGCGAGGCCGCCGCGTATCCCAATATGGCCGTCCTGGTTTCGTGCCGCACCGAGGACCTGGACACCGACACCAGGCTCCGCAGCCTGGTGCGTGAGCCTGATCCCGCCGCCCAGTTCGACGTAGCCCCTTTGTCGCGGGAACAGGCTGCGGGCGCGCTCGTCACCGCTGGCCACGACCTGTCGAAGTTCGATGAGGATCAGATCACCATCCTACGCAATCCGGGGAACCTTCGGATTCTTACGAAGGTTCCCCCAGGAGAGCTCTTTGACTTCACCACCGAGCAGGAACTCGTCGACGGATATCTTGATTGGGCGGTGCGAACATGACCGTCAAGTGGACCGCGTTGAAGCTGATTGCAGAGCGGGCCAAAGAGACCGGGGCTCGCGGGGTAGACGCGCGGGAACTCGAGGCCTTGTCGGCAGTCGTGGAGGATCTCGTACGGGACGGGGTGCTGACCCAGGACCGGCGGGAGATTCGGTTCTCGCACGAGGCATTGTTCGATCAGGTTATCGCGCGGTCGTGGTCCGAGTCAGATCTGCCGCTGGCGTCGGTACTTCTGGCTACCGACCAGGACCTCTCACACCGCTCGCTTGTGCGGCAGGTGCTCACGTACCAGCGGGGCACGGACCATGCGGCGTACGAGCGTTCCATCGGCGGCATCCTCGGCAGCCCATACATTCGATATCACCTTAAGGACGTCGCGCTGTCAGTACTGGCGTCAGACCAGGCGCCGTCGCAGGCGCTCTGGGAGATTGTTAGCGCCGAGCCAGTCGTAGAGGTACTCACGAAGCCTGCCTGGTTCGCATATGCGGAATCCGCTGGAGCGGTGTTGCGATGGGCCGTCGGTGGCCAGCCCGACCTGGCGGCGACCATGCTCGACGCTGCCCTCGAGTGGGACAGCGACCGGGTCGCAGAAATCCTGACTGCCCTCCTCCCCATCCATGCATGGCGGGACAAGCTGCGCCTGCTGATCAACCGGGGACCCACAGGTTCATCGCCGACCTTCTGCCGACTGGTCGCGGCGGCGCTGACCCGTGGCCTGTTCGACGATGACGGCGTGATGGTGGACGCCCTGTTCCTCTACTCCCTGACCGAAGGCGAGGACAACGCCGAGGGAAGGCTCGCGGTGCTGGACGCATTCGTCGCTCGATGGCTTCTACTCTCCCGCAAACGCGGGTCAACACTCGAAGCCGTCACCGGCCGCCACCATGCGATCGTGGGGTTTCTTCGTGCGATGGCATCACGCGAACCCACCGCGTTCGTGTCGGTCGTTCTTCCCCACGTGACGGCGTACCTGGCGTCGGCCGAAATCTCCTGGCGCCCTCTCGTTGCGAACGAGGTCGAGGACCCATCGGACGCGCTACTTGGTGCCCTCACCGACGCCCTGACAACTCTCGACTTCCTGCCGCACGAGGCCGACCTACTCTCGTTGCCAGACTCCGCGATCGCCCGCTTACTGCTTTACCGTGCCTGGGCTGGCAACGCAGACCGGTACGCGGGCCGGGCCTATGAGTTCCTCGTGGCCGACCCAACTCGTTACCGCTGCGGATATCTCGACAGCCCATATTGGGTCACGCGTGATCTTATCGCGGCGATCCATCCCCACCTGACGCCCGCACAGAGGATCGCTCTCGAGCAATCGATTCTCGGCTTCTACCCCGACTGGGAACGGACGGCACGCGGACGTGCAGCCCAAGGATCAGCGCAGTTCGTTCTTCTCGACGGCCTGAACGCAACCCTCATGGCGTCGGACACCCTCCGGCGTCGCTCCGAACTCCAGCGGAAGTTCGGCGATGGGCCCTCGCCTCCGCAGGGCATTGAGTTCGGCTTCGTTCCGTCTCCGATCGAGCCGGCCTCCGCTGCGCGGATGAGTGACGATCAGTGGCTGGGCGCCATGCGGCGGTACCACTCTGACGATAGGGAAGGGTGGCTAGAAGGTGGCCCTCACGAGCTGTCCACCGTGTTGCAGGAGGAGGCACGAAAAGATCCCGGCCGCTTCCTCAACCTTGTGCGCGAGATGCCGGGCGACGTGCACGAGGCGTATCCGTCCGCGATCTTGATCGGCGCCGGTGACTCCGTGAGCGCTACCGAGGCCGAAACCTTGTACTCGGCGCTGCGACGACTCCACGAGCTACCCGGTCGCCCAGGCGGTCGCTGGATCGGCAAGCCGCTCGCTCGCTTGGCCGACATGGAAATCCCGGACGACGTGCTGGAGATGGTGCGTTGGTATGCCACCGAGGACCCTGACCCTGAGGAGGACTCGTGGCTGTCCCGGGACAAGCAGGGCGCTCCCTATGACGGAGACCCACTCACAGCCGGCATTAACAGCGTCCGAGGCGCTGCGGCTGAGACAATCAGTGCTCTTCTCTGGCCTCGTCCCGAACGCTTGCCGTTCTTCGCGGACACACTGCGAAGCATATGCAGCGATCCACTCGGAGCTGTACGAGCGTGCGCCGCCGTCGCGATACTCACCGTGGCGAAACACGACGAGACCTTCGCACGGGAACTCCTCGGCGTGCTCGTGCGAGACGCTCACTATCGTGTGCTGGCCACGCCGTACGTCGAGCGGTGCATCGCGAGGTTCAAGGCGCAGCCGGGGCCACGCCTATGGTTCTTGGTGCGCCGGATGTCCCAGTCGTGGGACCCAGGCGCCCGCGAGGCGGGTGGTCGCCTTGCTGCCCAGATGGCCTTGGAGTCGGGCTCGGCGGCTCTACTGAACGAGACAGTCGGACTCTGGCCAGAGTCACGGAAAGGCGTGGCGCAAGTCGCCGCAGCTCTTCTTGAGTCGGACGACCTTCGCGTACGAGGACGGTGCGCGGAGTGGTTGGGCCAGCTCTTCCACGACGAGGACCCGACGGTGCGTCATGCAGCTGCTGAATGGGTCCATTCCTTCACTGAGGCAGACCCGGCCAGCCGAACCCTCCTGGCGGCGTTCCTGGCGAGCCCCGCCTACCTGGACGACCCGTGGCCCCTTCTCAAGGCGTTGGACGATTCCGACCACATCGGGTCAGCTGTCATCATCGACGCGATCCGCCTTCTGATGACCGACGAGCCGCGCCCCAGTCGTCGCCGAGTTATACGCCATGCCCACCAGGGACTTGTATCCGACATGGCGATCCGCGCCTACGCCTCCGCCGATACCCCGAGCGTGCGTACGGCGGCCTTGGATCTGATCGACGACCTATTGTCCCAGCGAGACCCTCACATCCGCCGCCTCCTGACCCGCCACGAGGCGGCTCCCGGCCTCAGTTGAACTGCCGAAGCCAGAATGCTCAGCACATAGAGAGCCTGGGAGCTTGCATGAACCAGTGGACGGCTTCGACGCTGCTATCCGATTGCACGGGTGCCCTCAGCCCCGCCCGGTGACTTAACGCTGGCGAACGCAACATCCGCGGGGCGACGACGTCACCCACAGGCGATCGGATGGCAGAGAAGACGACCGGTCGGCAACCCCGCTACACAGGCCGCCAGGTCTGGAACCAGCAACGCACCGACCACGACGACATCGGGCCCGACGGCGCTATCGCCCGACACGGCGAGGTCCAGCGCTGGAACGCCGCCCCGCACTGGGTCATCTCCCGCCAGATCGCCCAGCCACCACTGGTCACCGAGGAACAGGTCATCGCGGCGCAGGCCATCCATGCCGCACCCACCCCACCGACCGGGTGCGCGCCGGGCATCGCCGAGCACCCCCACCGACGGGGCAGCAGACCCGGGCGTCCACTCGCCGCCTGCTCCGTTCATCCGCGACTCCCGTAACTCAATCCTGGGCTTCGAGCCTCGCGCGTTGAGCATGCGCGTCGTGATCCGACTCGAAGCGGTCCATCAAGGTCACGGCCGTGGCTTGACGCTGCGGGCCGACACCGAACTTCAGTTGCAGTTCGACCCATGCGCGCACGACGCTCGGGTGGAAGACTTTTGGGCGTAGCTGGCAGTATGTGGTCCAGGCCGTGTCCCAGTGGTCCTGGTTGAGCTGGGCGTAGATCAGCCCCCAGCCGTACTCGGCGTCGCCGGCCCGGTCGCGCAGCGCGGTGCGGCAGACCGCCTCCATGCCCGTCCAGTCCCCGAGCGTCGCCCGTCGCTCGATCATGCGGCGGTGCAGTTGCCGACGATGTTCGGCGGGGAGCTCGCCGGTAGCGAGCAATTGTGCGGCGCAGACCTCGGCTCCGTCGAAGTCGCCGCGCGACGCCAAGATGTTGATCTTGTCTTGGAGGCCTTTAAGCGCCCCGTAGATTCTCCAGATCTCATCGCAGACCGCGAGCGCCTCGTCGAAACGACCCGCCTCGTGCAGCAGTTCGACCAGCATCTCCCCCGCAGCCGGCGAGGGCTCAGACCGTAGCATCGCGACCGCGGCTTCGAGGTCTCCGGCGGCGGCGGTGTGGCGGGCTGTGAACAGGAGCCGATCGTGGTCGTCGAGGTTCGCCAGTGCACCCAAGCGGTCGAGATCGGCCGGTGCGAGGGCTCCGTGCACGGCGAGGCGATGCAGGCTGATCCGGGCGGCGAACGCGGTATCAGCGGCATCGAGCGCGGCCCTCCACGCAATGACCGTCGGCTCCCGGGGCTGACGGGGATCGGCGGCGAGGGCGCGTAGCAGCGGCTCGGTCGTGGTGTCACGCATCGCGTCGGCGAACCGAGCGGCCCGCGCACGGTCGCCGAGGGCGATGCTGGCCTGGGCGCCGACGATGGCGACCGTGGGATCGGCAGCCTCCCGATCAGTCGCCCGCCCGCCGAAGTCCACCGGGGTGGCCAGCTCGATGACCTCGGTGAAGGCCTGGGCGAGCATGCGCTCCTGCACGACAAGCCGGTGGGCGTCCTCGCTGGGCCCGGCCCACCGGCGCATCTCGTCGCGGACGGCTACGGCCAGCTCGACCGCGCGGCGCTGATCGTGGTGCGGCACCACCGAACTGCCTCGGACCATGCGTTCGATCAGCACGCGCGCCTGCCCGAGTCTGCCACCGACGATGCGCGGGAACCTTAAGCAAGACCGGTCGTACAGCGTCAGCGCTTGGTCGAGATCTCCCCGTGCGAACGCGCGTTCGGCGAGAAACAGCAGGCAGGTGGGCTCGGCGTCGAGTTGTTCATCCGAAGCGTTGCGAAGCAGTGTTTCGAGGGCATTTTCACGGCCTGCTTCGTCGGCGTCGAAGGCACAGACTGCAACGTCGGCGAGCAGGCTCGCCCCGGCGTGTTCGCGGGCGAGCCGTAGCAGGTCGTTCGCGTGCTGGCGGTCGTCGGCCACCATCGCCATCACGGCCGCGACGCCGACGAGCCGGATCCGTTCGGCTATGGCTGCCTCGGGCGCGGTCCGAGCGGAGGCCAACGCGAACGCTCTCATTGCCAGGTCACGGTGGCCGTGCTCGTTGGCATACGCGCCGATCGTCGCCAGCCGCAACGTGCTCGCGTGCGACCAGCCCCGGCTCGCGTCCAGCAGCGCCTCCACCGTGTCCCGGGACTGTTCGCGACCCTCGCTCAAAAACTTCGCCAAGCGAAGTGCCCCGTCCGGGTCGGCTGGACGCAGCGCCGACAGCATCTCCACCGCAGACGGCGGCAGCAACGGCAGCGCCTGCTCGACGGGGTCCGCAATTGCCGGGGCGGTGGCGAGCGCGAGCTCGCGAAGCCGCAGCTGTGCTCGGCCGTCGAGGATCTGCGCTTCTGGTATCTCGATCCACCAGGACTTGTCTGTGTAGTGAACGGCGTCGTGGGTGATCTGGACCCAGTAGCCGGCCCGGGTGTCGGCGTCGACGATCACCAGGATCACGGGCATCAGGTTCGCAAGCCAATACCGCAGGTGTCTTGGTTCTCCCATGAACCGCCAGCCGCCGGCGGTCCGGCGTTTGAAGTAGGACGGCCCACACTTGATTTGCACGGCAAGATACCGTCCCGACGGCTCGGCCGTGAGCCCGTCGACCTCGGCAAGAGCATCGATCCCTTGGTCGGACACAGTTTGTTCCCGGAAGGCCCAGCCCATGATGCTGAAAGCGCCTTCGACAGCGGAGACGCCGATGCGCTCGCTCTGTGCTGTTGTCAGGGTCATACAGGCCAGTTCCTCTCCGGGTTCGGCCACGTCGCAACCGCGTTTCGCCTTGGTCGTGAGTTCCACGGTCAGCCAAGAATGCGGCTGTCCACGCAGCGACAACGTAGCCGGCGGGTACGACATTGAGATGTTCTTAGAGTTCCTAACAAAATGATCTCTGGGGCTTGTCGTCCCTTGCAGAGGGTGTTCGACGATGTCGGGCCGTAAGGCGTGGTGAGCAGCCGCCGTGGATCGTGTCGGACGGGCTGTGGCAGCGCACCGAGCCGTTGCTGCCCAAGCCTGAGCGCAATCCGCGGCATCCAGAGCGTAAGCGGTTCCCGGACCGGCAGGTGCTGTGTGGGATCTTGTTCGTGCTGCACACGGGCATCCAGTGGGAGTTCCTGCCCCAACAGCTGGGCTTCGGCTCGGGAATGACGTCCTGGCGTCGCCTGGAGGAATCGAACCGGGCCGGGGTCTGGCAGCGGCTGCACGAGCTACTACTGGCAGAACTCCAGTCGGCCGGCAAGCTGGACTGGTCCCGCACGGTGATCGACTCCTCGCATGTGCGGGCCGCCAGACGTGGCCCAAAAGCGGCCCGAGCCCGGTCAACCGCGCCCGCCCGGGCTCGAAGCACCACGTCCTGACCGAGGGCGCCGGCATCCCCCTGGCCGTGTCACTGACCGGCGGCAACCGCCACGACGTCACCGAACTACTCTCGCTGATCGACAAGATCCCACCCGTACGCAATCGGCGCGGCCGACCCCGACAGCGCCCCGACCAGCTCTTCGCTGATCGCGCCTACGACCACGACAAGTACCGTCGGGCGGTACGCCGCAAAGGGCATCCGCCCTCGGATTGCCCGCCGTGGCCAGCCCCACGGCTCCGGTCTCGGCGCGTTCCGGTGGGTCGTCGAACGCATGATCGTCTAGGGCGTATCCTGCCGATTTTGTAGTGGTTGATCGTTGACGATGTGCCGGTGGTGCGTCGTGGTGAGTTGACCGATCAGGCGTGGGCAACGCGGCGTCTGCATGCAATCGAGCTTCAGCTTGTTAGCGGCTCTGCCGTCTTGCTCCGGTCGGAGTCTGGGTTCCTTCTCCTGCGGCCATGACGAGGAGACTCAGGTGATCTATCTGTTGAAGTAGATCTTTCGGTGGCTTCGTTAGGTCGAGATGTTGGACGTAGAGGTTCACCTTGGCAGCGGGGATCTGATGAATATGGGGTTCGGGTGGTCCGTCCGCGTAGATGAGGGTGGCCGCTGGAAGTTGGGTAGCGGTGGCGTAGGCGAGGAGCTGGTAGAGGTCGCTGCTTTGCCCGGGTCCAGTGTCCCGCTTGTACTTGACGTCGCCGATGAAAGCGCACTGGCCGTGTGGCCAGTAGCTGAGGTCAGGCTTGAGCCGGACGCGGCCTTGCGCGTCCAGGGTCAGGGGCGGGCAGTTGTCGCCCGAGGGGAATTGGTCGGGGGAGGCATGGAGGGCCTCTCGTAGGGAGGCGCGGACGAATGTCTCGAACAGCACCGCCATGTCGATGATCAGACCGGGGGTCTCGGTGGATCCGGAGGCGAGGTCGGGGCTGTGCATACGCAGCAACAACCGGGCAAGCTCCACGGCGGGCCGGTAGTGCAGGTTCAGCCGGGTCCAGGTCACAATGGGTATAGCGGCCGGACGATAGATCGGGACGGTGACGTTCTGCAGGCTGTCGATGAGTCGGTGCAGCGAGCGTCGTATGGTGTCGCCGCGAAGGGGCAGGTTACGGAGTTTGAGCGCGGCGGCGAGCAGCAGTTGGTTTTCGGTGATGTCCTCGTCGTGCTCGTCGTATCGAACGGCCAGGGGCAGGTCCAGGCCGGGGCGAGCGCGGAGTTGGTGGGCTAAGTTGATGCGGCCGCGAACGGTGGGTAGGTCGGCCTCGACGCTGCGGTAGCCGGTGAGTATGCCTCGCCGTAGTGCCCGATCGCAGAGTGTGGTGAATAGGCCGACCACTCCGGTGACCAGATCGGGTGCAGCGCCGAGAGTGGCATCGTCGTGGCGCCAGGCGTTGGGCTCGGCGGCGTAGCCGAGCAGGAACAGCATCCGGGAGATCGGGATCTTCGGTTCGATCAGGAGGTTGGTCTCTCCGACCAGAACGGCACCGATCGTGTTGCCCGGGGTGACGTCATAGCGGTCGGTACTGCCTGTTGTGGGTTGAACGGTGGCGCGCAGGACTGTGCGAAGGGTGTCGCGCTCACGTGCGGTCAGCGCTAGGGCGTGAGTGGTGGTCCACTCACGAAGCCGGAGGGTCCTCACTTGGGGCGTTCACCTCCATTCGCAACCGGTCCAGGTCGAACTCGGCGAGCCGATGCTCTTGGCCATAGAAGTGGTCCTCAAGAGTGGGCAGAACGGAGTGCTCCCAGGCACGGCGAATCCAGGTCTCGTCTAGGTCGTCGCGGATGAAATGGCTGGGTCCGATGGCCGCCGCCGGGTCGTTGATCAGCTGGTTGGCGCGGCCGACGGCAGACGCAAGCCAGGCCAGGTGAGGGTGCTTGCGGATCAGATAGCTGGCCAGTACTTGGGACGTTGGCGGCTGGTCGGCACGGAAGGGCACGAAATAGAACCGGCGGCGCAGCGCCGTGTCCAGCAGGGCGATAGATCGGTCGGCGCTGTTCATGGTGCCGATGATGTGCAGGTTGGGCGGCAGCCGGAAGTCAGCGTGGGAGTACAGTAGGCGGGCCGGTTGGTCCCGATACTCGAGCAGGAAGTACAGCTCACCGAAGACGCGAGCGATGTTCCCCCGGTTGAGCTCATCGATGATCAGTACGTAGTCATGGTTGCGGTCGCGGGTCGCGACGCGGGCCATCTCCACCAGCGGGCCGTCGACGAGGTGAAAGCCCGGTTGGTCCGGGCGGGGGCGCAGCCCTTCGACGAAGTCCTCGTAGGCGTACGAGGGGTGGAGCTGGACCAGTCGGACCCGGACTGGATCGCCAGCCAGCCAAGCGGCAAGCCGCCGCGCGACGAAGGTCTTTCCGGTACCCGGCGGACCGTAGAAGATCACCTGTCCCTTGTCGCGCAGAAGCTGAACCACTTCGTCGAGGAACGGCTCGTCTAGGTACAGGTCGTGGGCGAGGTCAGCCAAGTCGGTCGGGTTGTGTTCGGCGCTGACGAGCCCTGGGCCGGCGACCGTGGCCCCGGTCACGGCCTCTGTCGTATACCGGTTCTCTTCGATGGTGCTCGACTCCGGCGGAGGCAGCGTCCCCTTGCCGCTGCGCCAGGCGCTCAGAGCCTCCTGCTCGCCGATAGTCCACTCGTCATCGGGCGCGTATTCGACCAGGGCCGACACTAGGCCCTCCGCGTCTAGGCGGTCCCGCAACGCCAGCCCGCCCCGGCGCGCGATTTCGCTGACCTGATCCAGAAAGTTGAGGAAGACCTCGTAACGCTCTCCCTCACTCGCCGTAGGCTGCGGCTTGGCGAAGCCGGCGAGACGGTAGGCGGTATCCACTGTTGCGGCCCGCCATTGCGGAAAGATCTTGGGGTCAGCCGAGCCGAGCAAGAACGAGGCGATACTCAACCGGATTCCGGTTCCGTGTGCAGCTGTGTCCGGGACCATGGCGAGGAAACGGTCGATCGCTGAGGGTCTTGGGTCCCGCCATAGCTCGCGCAGCGATTGGGCGGCCTGCTCGGGCTGGGCCGCTACCCACCGCGTGAACGGCTGGTGTGCCTGCCGAGCCAGCAGGTTAGTGTCCTTAGTAAGAGCAGTATTCAGCAGGTCGGCCCAGTGTGGCGAGCCGTCTCGCAGGGCGTTCGCCGCTTGGCCGGTGAGTTCAGCCGTGGCGAGCTTTCCTGGGCGCCCCATGTCGTCGAGTTCCACATGCTGGCACAGCCGTTCAGCCCACCGCATGAACGTCTTCCACGGTTGCGTCGGTTCCGACCACTGCCACACGTAAGGGCTTCGGTAGAGATTGACCCACTCGGCACCGTCCCAGGTGGTGTTCGGGTGTAGACCCGCTACCAGGCGCGCCATGCGTACCGACTCGGGCGCGTCCGCCGGCCCGGCCAGCTCGGACCATTGGTGAAGGATGTCGGCACGATGGCCACGGCTGACCACCGGAGGGAACACGTCCGGGAACAGCAGGTGCTCCAGCGCGTGGCGCTGTATCAGGGCCCCTTGATCATCGATCCGGTCGAGAGCGACAACGAACCGCTCCGGGTCGGTGAGCGCCAATCGCCGGTCGTCAAGGGACAGCTCTTTAAGGGTAGCGAACGCTTCGATGAGATAGCCGAACTGACGCCAGCGCCGCGAGTTGAAGGCCTGTCCCGGTCGCACAAGGCCGGCGTCCAAGGCAGACGCGAGTTCACTCGGCAGCGGGGCTGTATCCGCCGCGAAGCTCAGGACACGTTGCACAATCTCCCGCTTGCGGTATCCGCTCACCGCATCGGCACGGGCGATGAGAAGGTGCACGAAGAGCAGTTCAGCCGCCAACTGAACCGCAGCGACCGGCGATCCGCCGATCTGCCCCTCCAACTTGGTGAGAAAGTCGTCCTTGCCTTCATCCGGCTGCTCAACGAAGTCCCGGATCAGAATCCGGGCGTCCGTCAACCTGGACCCGGCTCGATCAGCGAACAACGAGCGCTCCTCCAGCAGGCAACGATCCCGCCAGCGGGCGACGGCGGAGTAGACGGGCTGGGCCGACGGATAGGGCACGCGGGTCACTGGCATGGGCCTATCCGATCGGAAGGCTGGCCGAGTGGCAAGCAGCGATGAACCAGAACTTGCACGCGTCGACCGGCCGACCCACCGCCCCCGCAACCGACAACCTGACCACCGACGGCGCTGGTCCAAACTGCTCTACGTAATCAAACTCTCCATCAAACGCGGGGCTTCACCCCTCCGGGCCACCATCGGCACATGCTCGATCGTTCCCTGCGGGACTCGCCATGCGGGCGCGTTCGGCTTGCCGGGACGAGTATCGGCGCCTCGGGTCACCCCCGCAGTTCGCCCGCATGTGGCGTCAGCTTGTACGAGGCAAGTTCGTTGCCTAGTTCGTCCCCGCGGTGGGTGCAACAGTTCCCGATTCCATCCAGGTGGTCAAGGCTTCCAGTACGTCGTGGACGTCACCGATGCCCATCTTGTATTGCACCGCCTTGCCGCCCTGCTCGGTGAATGCGGCGCAGTTGTCAGCACGGTCGTCGATCAGTGCCGCGTCAGCAAAGGTAAGGCCGTGCTCGGCGAGCCAGGGCCCGAAGAAGCGTTGGGGGTCTTCGGCCTTTAGTGCTGCGACTTCGCTGGAGCAGATGATGTCGTCGAGAATGATCGCCCAGTCCGCCAGTGTCTCGGACTGCAGGGTAGGGCGACGCCTCTTGGCCCGCGCTCGGTCGAACGTCTGCAGAAAGCAGTCCATATTGTCAGTTGCCAAAACAACCAGGACATGCGATTTGATCTTGCGGAGGGCTTCGAATAACTCGGCGTTGACTCGCATCTTCGCGCAGTCGACGTATAGTCGCCGCGTGAGGAAGTCCTCGCGGAATCGGCCATCAAGCTCGATATCCATAGACTTGATGATCTCTTCCGAGGAAAGCAGTCCTTTCATCCACTCGTTGGCCTTGCTCTTGAATACCTCGGCGAGGTTCGCTTCTAGTTGCGCCTTCAGTGGATGAGTAGCGCTCTCGCGTATTGACATCCAGAAGGGGTCGCGTGACAGGACGCTGTGCCAGTCCACGAAGACGACCTTGCCGGCTAGCGGCACCTGTATCACGCGGGCGGCCCTCCTAGTTCGCAGCGGCTGTCGTCAGTAGGCCGCGGACCTGGGCTTGGGCGAGTTCGACCAGCTCACTCGGGTCGAGTGTCGCGTCAAGCCACACGATCTTCTGATCTCCGGTGATCTCGGTGTAGTACGACCGAATCCCTGCGTTGAACTGCGCGTCGATGAAGATGCTGTCGTCGGGGAACTTCCCCCGGTTGCGCTCGTGCACCGTGGCCTGCGGCACGTCTAGGTATAGTACGAGATCGGGCCAGGATGGAAGGCGTGCCTCGGCCACGGCGCGCTGGGCGGGACCGAAGCATTGCAGCCCGGTGACCTGTTCGATGGCGTGGCGATGTGCGAGGAAGGTGTTCGGCCCCCGGTCTAGCAAGATCAGGTCGCTCTCGGCGTGCAACGCCGCCTCGGTTCGCGCCCGCTCGATGTGGATCAGCTCCTTGAGCCCGGCGGCGTCTTCGTCGAGGGTTCGGGGTACGGGGTTGGGAAGAAATCGGCCACCGCCGACAAAGTCGGCATAGCACCGCACGTGTGCGATGGTCAGCTGCGGCAGCGCCTTCAGCAACCCTTGGCTGAGGGTGGTCTTGCCAGCGCAGCATGGGCCCTCGACGGCAACGATCACGGTTTGTGAGTTCATGGTCTACCGGCGCTCGGTTTTCCCGATGCCGGAGCCTCCTTTCACCAGGTTGGTGGCGCCGATGAGTCCGCCGATGCCGAACAGCACGGTGGCGAGGGGGCAGGTCAGGACACGGATCACGCGCCGCCGTAGGTTGGCTGGCGCGCCGAGGGTGCGGTCGGTGGCCACGAGTTGGGCGAGGTAGATCACGGTGACCGCGGCAGCCACGAGTTGGAGGGGCCCGGATGCGAGGCACAGCGTGGCGAGGATTGCCGGGGCCGTGATGGCGCAGCCGAGCCATTCGCCGGCCGAGCCGAGTGCGGAGGCTGCTTGGAGCTGTGCGCGTGTGCCGGGTTTGGTCGACGGTTGGCGGAGGTAGCGCAGGGCGCGCGCCGGTCCGAAGAACCAGCGCGACGCCTGTTCGACCTGGGCTGTGATGGTGTCGGGGACGGCAGCGTGGTCGAGGCTGGCGACTGGCACCATCTCGGTGTTGTGCGATCCCAGGTGGAAGCTGTACTGCATGTCCTCCATGGGCGAGCCGGCCGGCAGCGGGTGGTCCAGCAGGAACGACAGCCGGACGCACAGTCCGTGTCCAGTGACGTGGGCGTATACGTACGAACAGGCTGCGCGCTTGAGCCGTCCTACGCTGCTGGATCGGTTGATCAGTCGGGGTATCTCGAATCCGAGGACGAAGCGGTTCGCACGCAGCGCGCCGCCGTCGCACACCATCCGAGTCAGGCCACGTAACGCTCCGTCCTCGCGGCGGATGGGCGCGCGTAGTTCGAACCGTGACGACTGGTGGAAGACGTGTGCGCTGGGGTTGGCGGCGATGGCGGCTTCGAAGCGGGTCAGCGCGTCGAGTGGTGGTCGTGAGTCGGCGTCGTAGCAGACAAGGTATGCGTCTGCGGGTGAGTCGTCTGCGAGCAGGGTTGACGCGCAGTGGTTCGCGGCGAAGTTCAGCTGATCGCCCTTGAGCCCGCCTGTGTGCGGGTAGTGCAGGTGGGTGAACTTCCCGGAGGTGGCGAGATCCTTCACCATTGTCGCGGTGTCGCCGTCTGGCGATGGCTCGGTGGTTTCCCGGGCGGTGGTGACGATGATTAGGTGTGCTCGGTGCCCTTCTGTGAGGCTCACCATGTGCTTGATCGTTTCGGCGATGATGGCGGTCTCTCGCAGTACCGGGATCACGACGAACAGGGCTGGCCTTTCCCCGGCCGCATCCACCGTCGCCGGACGCGGCGCGGCAGTCAGGAACGCCCTGGACCGCACGATCGCGGTGAGTACGAACAGCTGCCGCACAAGGATCGTCAGCATCACCACCGTGGCGGTCATGAGCGGCTCGGGCGTTGCCGTTTGACACCGGCTCTGCCGTCATCGCCCACGGCGAGCCGGGTCGAGGCGAGCACTTCTGCATCCGCTCCCCCGCTATGCTCGCCTGCGCCCGGGTAGCGGATCTTGCGCTGCTGCTTGACGAAATGTGTCGGGTCGTCGATCAGCGGCTTGTCGTAGGGGCGCGCCTCGTCTGCGCCCCATCGCGTGACGTACTGCGCGTGGAAGCCGTCGCAGACTTGGCGGAGCGCGCAGTCGTCACAGGCCGGGACGTGGACGTAGTGGTGGCGCTGCTGCTGCCTGCGTGAGGCGTCGAGGTACCACGCCGGATCTGGCTCGCCTTCATGTCCGGTGTCGTACCAGGAGTTGTAGTCCCATTCGTGCGGGTCGTAGGGCAGTTGATAGCCGGTGTAGACGTGTGCTTCGTGGCCGGGGAGCTGGCAGGGTGGCATGTATCGGACGTTCGCCTCCACGCCGAGCGCGGTGCATCGGTCGATCGCGCGGGCCAGATGAGGGGCGATCTCGGAGTGCCGCGCCTGGAATGAGATCTCCGGGTCGGCGGTCCACTCGAAGTAGGGGTTGAAGGTCAGGAAGTTGACGACACGGGCGCCCGTCTGGCCGGCCAGTTCCGCGATGGCCTCCAGCTCAGCCAGGTTGTCCTTGATCATTGTGACGTTGAAACGGAACGGGATCCCCAGCTCGCGCAGGTTGTTCAGTGCCGCGATCTGCTTGGCGTAGTTGTCTCGGCCGCGGCCGTGGATCTCCCGTACGGTGTCGCCGATGCCGTGGATCGAGACGAGGAAGTCGTGGATGCCGGCGTCGGCGAAGGCGCGTGCGTTGTCCATGTCGGCCAGGTGCATGCCGTGGGTGATCATCGTTGGGCGCAGGCCGATGTCGGCCGCGTGGCGGACGATCTCCAGTGCGTAGGGGTGCAGGGTCGGTTCGCCGCCCATGAAGTCGACAAATTCGTTGTGGTAGAAGTAGCGGAATTTGTCGATGGCGGCCCGTGCCTCGGTGGGTGGCAGCCATGCCTTGGCGTTCAGGGAGACCTTTTCGTCGTAGCAGAACTTGCACCGGACGTCGCAGGTGAGCCCGAGCCACAGCACACCTCGGCGGGTGATCTGCCGTTGCGTGGTCCAGTCGGTCGCCAGCGGTGCTGACCTCATGAGCTGTCTCCTCGTCTGCCGTCAGATTCGTTGTCCGCTTACAGGTAGAGCTGTCGGAATCGGATGGCCCCTTCGACCTCGCCCGTGAGCACTCCGGCGGCCTCGATGAGTTGGAGGATCATCCGCGAGGCGGGGCCGGCGTCCCCGTGCACGAGTCGTACTGCCGCGCGAGGGCTGTCGAGGATCGCTTGCGCGGAACGCAGGAAGGGGTACGGGTCGAACACGACCCGCTTGCCGGAGTGCTGCTTGTACTTGGCGAACAGGAGCACCTGGTAGATGGCGTAGAACCGGAACCGGCGGAAGTGTGCCCGCACCGTGGGTCGGTCCTCGTGCCACACCACCGCGTCGGGCACGATCGCGGCGCTGCTGCCCGTGAGGCCGAGCTTGTAGCAGATGTCCACGTCGTTGCCCGAGCGGAGGTCTTCGTCGAACCCGCCGACCTCGCGCAGGCGGGCACTCAAGAAGCCCGCGTTGGCCCCCGCCACGTACGGCAGGTGCAGTGCCGGCAGGTAGTTGAGTCTGTCTTGGCCGTTGACAATCGTTATCGCGTGCCGCTGCGTCCAGGTCTTCGGCGCGTACGGGCGGATCACACCACCGATGACCGATGCCGGCCCTTTCTTCAGCGCCGCCGTCATGCGCTCGACCCACGGCGGATCGGCCACACAGTCCGCGTCGGTGAGCAGCAGGTACCGGCCACGTGCCACGGCCAGACCGGCGTTCCTCGCCGCCGCCGAGTTGGCATCCGGAAGGTGCAGGTATCGGATCACGTCGCCGGCGTCGGCCAGGTCACCGAATCGCTGGCTGCCGTTCTCTACGACGATGACCTCGTAGCGGTCGCGCGGCAGGGTCTGGTGCCGCAAGCTGTCGACGAGCCGGTAGATCCGCTCGTCGTCCTTGACCGGTACCACCACGGTGGCGAGGAGGTCCTCGGTCATGGGCGGAACTGCCGACACATGCTGGGCACGAGGCCGAGGGTCATGTTCCGCGGTGATGAGCACCGCTGGCAGAACGGGATGCGCTTCTCACGGAACTGCTCGAACGCTTCGCTGGTCCACACCTCGGCCAACGGTGTATCCATGGTGTTGCCGACGACGCCGACGTGCGAGATCTCCACCAGGCAGCACGGCAGCGCTGAACCGTTGGGCTCGATGAGGGTGTAGAAGTCCGGGACGCGGCAGGCCGCCTTGACCGAGCCCGTGTCCGGCCAGTAGATGCCCTGGGCGTAGTTCTCGTCCGGATTCTCCCGAGAGAAGAAGGTGCCCATCACGTACTCGGCGTTGGCCTGGACGATCTCTGGCACGTCCTTGCCACGCAGCACCGCATGGATCGCGGGCACGACCTGGTCACGGAACTCGTTGATCTCCGGCACGGTCAGCAGCGATGCGCCGGTGTTGTCACCGTAGACGTTCATGAAATAGATCGATGCGATGCCGGAGTCCACGCAGTGGGCGACCAGTTCGGGGATCTCGCGGAAGTTGTGCCGTGTGATGACGCACATGTAGTTCATGCGGAATTCCGGGGCGTCCGAGCCTGCCTCACGCACCACTTCGATGGCCTTCATGATCGTGGGCAGAGCGTTGCGGACGCCGCGAAGCTTCTCGTATCTCACAGGGTCCAGGGTGTCCACGGAGAAGTTCCACGCGCCGAGCCCGGCATCGATGATCTCCCGGGCTTTGTCCACCGTGACACCAGTGCCGACCGAGTTCATGAGAACAAATACGCCGGGATGCCTCTTCGCTGCTTTGATCACGTCGATGAGGTGCGGGTACAGCATCGGGTCGCCGCCGCTGAGCTGTAGCTCTTCCATTCCCAGGGCGGCAGCCTCGTCAATCGTGCGCAATGCCATGTCCAGGGGCATGTGCCCTGGGTTGGGCATACGGGCGCCGGCCTGACGAGGTACGATCTTGAGAGCTTGCTTTCGCTCTGCGACCATCCCCGTGTAGAAATCCTGCCGAAGGTCGCAGTACGGGCATTTGTGGTAGCAGTAGACGGTGGGCTTTAGCACGAACTGCTTGAGCTGGCGAGCATGTGTCTGCATCGAGAACATCTCCCGTCGCTGGCGCTGTCATCGACCCTTACATCTATGCACGGCCAATCGTGACCACTGTTCCGGTGGTCTCGACTGATCGATCACGGCGAATCGCGCATCAGTCATCTATGCCACTCGCTACTCCCGTCGGCTCGGATTGGTCAAACACCTTTCCGACTCCGAACAAACGGCCAGCATCGGCGTTGCAGCCCTGTTCTGCCCGTCCTGGCCCGGTGACCGGCGGCAGAGGGACAGGGATCCCGCTGCCGCCGGCCCGGGGACCGGGCCGTCGGACGTTGCCGCGTCCTGCGGCCGGTCGAGTAGGCGTCGTACAACCGTGTGTGTGCTGCTGAGCCGGTTCTCCCAGCCACCCAGCTCAAGCGGTTGCGGACGGTTGGACTAGTCGGGCGGCCGATGTGCAGCGAAAGTCGCCGCCAGGGTCGGCGGGTTCGTCAGGGCGCGGCTGCGATCTCGTGGGCGCCGATCCGCGATACGAGTTGGGCCGCTTCGTCGATGACGGCCTTCTGGTGGGGCCGAAGAGGTTCGGCCGCGTATTCGGCGACGACGGCGGCCAAGGGATCGGTGACGCGGGTCGTGGTGCCGGCGAGTTCTTCGAGGAATGCCAGGGTGCAGTACGGGACGTAGAAGGGGCTGTAGCCGCCTTCGTGGGCGGCGACGAGTCGGCCGTGGCAGAGCCGGTCTGCCGCGTCGGTGAGCATGCGGGTCATCGCACGGTAGGAGTCGGCGGTGAGCATCTGCCTCGCCATGGGGTCGAAGACGTTGGCGTCGAAGCCGTTGGCGAGCAGGATCAGGTCGGGTGCGAAACGTTCGAGTGCGGGAAGGACGATTTCGGTCATGGCGTGCAGGTAGCCGGCGTGACCGGTGCCGGGTGGTAGCGGCACGTTGATGGTGTAACCGGTGCCGTCGCCTGCGCCGTTCTCGCGGATCCAGCCGGAGTCGGGTGGGAAGCACCCGGCCTGGTGCAGGGAGATGGTGAGCACGTTCGGGTCTGTGTAGAAGATGGACTGGGTGCCGTTACCGTGGTGGGCGTCCCAGTCCACGATCGCGATCCTCGTCAGGCCGAGTTCCGCCTGCGCGTGTCGGGCGGCGACCGCAATGTTGTTGAACAGGCAGAAGCCCATTCCGAGGTCGGCGGTGGCGTGGTGACCGGGCGGGCGGGTCAGCGCGTACCCATTGGTGACCTCACCGCGTGCTACGGCGGTAACGAGTTCGATCAGCCCGCCGGCCGCAAGGCGGGCAATCGCGTAGCTGCCGGGGCCCACTGGCGAGAAGCCGTCCCCGGCGTCGCCTCCCCCACGCAGGTCGCTCTGGGTCTTGATGTGTTGAACGTGGTCACCGGTGTGGACGCGCAGGAGTTCCGCCATGGTGGCTCGGCGAGGCTCGATGACCGTCAGCTCGGCGAGGAGTCCGGAGACGTGGATCAGTTCGTGGGCGCGTCGTTTGGCCTCGGGATTCTCGATGTGCACGGCGGGTTGGATGCCTGCGGGTGGGTTGGCGGGCAGCAGACCCGCGCTGGTGCCAGTGTCGTGCCACAGGTACTCGGGGTGGAAGACGTAACCGGTCGTCATGGACAAATCGCCTCCGCGAGTGGGTCGGCCTTGCTGGGGCTCGGTGGTGTGGTCGCCGGGTGCGGCGGTGATCGTGGCGGCGAGGGTGGTCAGCCGCTGCGGGGCGGTGAGGCCAGGCGCGGTAGCCGTACCGGGGGTGGGCGTTGCGGGTGGGGGCGCTGCCGGCCCGGTGGGGCTGGGTGCTGCCGTGGTAGTGCTGCCGGGCTGGCAGCCTGTGAGCAGGGTGGCGGCGAGGAAGATGCCGACCAGCCGACGGCTGGTGGTGCGGCGGCTGGGGATGACGCCGGGCGCAATCTCATGGGGTGCCTTCGTCGATCGGTGAGCGGGGACGTGGGATGGGTGCACGGGTGGCGGTGGTGATGTCGGCGGCGAGGGCGTCGATCTGCCCCTTCGTGATGCCGGGCATGCAGACGATGTGGCTGGTGCGATCGTGGGTGGCGAGGAGCCATTTGGTGCGTACGGGTTCGGGTGGGGTGGGTAGGACGACGGTGAAGGCATGCTGGTGTCGCCAGGCGGGCCAGCCGGTGGCTCGGATCTGGTCGACGGCGTAGCCGGCGAGGCGGCGGGCTTCCGCGGCCCGCCAGCGGTGGCCTTCGCGGCCGTGCGTGGCGATGGCGTGCCAGAGCAGGGCGGCAGCCAGGCCGCAGCGGGAGCCGGTGACGGTGGTGTCGGCGGTGCCGGTGTAGGCGATGCGGATGCTGGGTTTGCGAGCGCTGTCGCGGATAAGCACCACCCCGCAGGGGGTGGGCGTGCCGAGGAATTTGTGGCCGGAGATCGCAATGCTGCCGATGCCGCTGGTGTCGTCCAGCCGTAGTCGGCCGTCGAGGGCGAGCGGGATACCGACCAGGGCCGCGTCGACATGCAGATGCCCGGCCATGTCGTACTCGGTGAGGATGGTGCGAATGCGGGTGGTGTCGTCGACGGCTTCGGTCATGGTGGTGCCGGCGGTGGCGACGACGATCGCCGGCCAGCGTCGGCGCCGACGCAGTTGCGCGGCCAGGTGCTCGTAGTCCATCTCCCCGTCCGGGCTGGCGTCCACGACCGCCTTGTAGGCGCCGAGCATGTCGATGATCTTCGGGATGGAGTAGTGGGCGGCGGTGGAGTAGTAGATGCGGGCGGTGGGCCAGCGGCGGTAGGCGGTGTGGAGGGCGGAGAGGTTGCCTTCGGTGCCGCCGGTGGTGACGTAGCCCCATCGGTCGTCGGTGGGCATGCCGAGCAGGTCGGCGATCCAGGCGATGACGGCTTGTTCGAGGATGCGGGTGTGGGCTACTCCCCCGGTGTCGTGGGGGTCGCCGATGTTGTTCCACAGCCGGTTGCCGAGGCGGGCCATGACGGCGGTGTGGTCGAGGTCGGTCGCGCCCGGGTAGCCGATGCTCGTCGCGGCGGTGGTGTCGGCGTGCTGGGCGAGGTGGTCGAGGACGGCGGTGACGTCGACGGGTGGGTGGCTGAGGTCCGCGGCGACAGCCAGGTTGAGGGTCATGTGACGGGCCTTGCGGTGAGGTAGTTGGTGAGGGTGTGGTGCAGGGCGGTGAGGTGCCGCCATACCTCGCGGGTGTGGTGGTCGCCCTGGTCGGTGAGGTTGGCGTGGGGGTTGTGCCAGTGGGCGGAGCGGTCGGCGTCGAGGGGTTTGCTGCTGCGGATGCCGTCGTAGTGCAGGGGTGCGTGGGGGTTGCGGTCGATGTGGATAGCGGTGTCGTCGGTGAGTAGTAGGTAGCAGTGGCCTTTGAGGTCGAAGGCTGATCGGCGATGGCCGGTGGCGGAGGGTTCCCGCAGGGTGCGGGCCAGTTGGTACCAGCGGCCGCCGTCGGTGTCGAGGGTGCTCGCGCCGACGCCGACGTAGGTGGCGTCGGCTGGGATGCCCATGTCTCCGCCGTTGACCATTGACCGTTGCGGGCCCAGGGGATGCCACCGGTGTCCGGTGGCATTCGCGTGGGTGATGTGGGTCTTGGCGATCCTGCTGAGGTCGCCGAGGATGCGGGGCAGGTCGTCGGACTCGGGTGCGGACAGGAACAGCCGCCACGCGGTGTGCAGTCGGTAGCCGTGCGGCTCGGTGGGTGCTGGGGAAGTGAAGAACAGCAGGACACCGTGGGGGCCGAGGGCTCCGTTTGTGCCGTACCGCTGGTCGGCTTCGGTCATGTGGCCGGCGTTGAACCGTTTGGCGCGGAACGCCACTTGGTTACGCAGGTCCGCCCACCGGCGGTTTTCCAGGCGGGTCGTTTCCCCGTCCGATTCGTGGACTGGCGCGGGCGGAGGTTGCGGTGCCGGCGGAGGTAGTGGTGGGGGTGGGGGGTGCGGTGGGCGTTGGTAGCCGGTGGGTCGGGGACCGTAGGTTGCCGGTGGTGGCCCGTAGGCGGCGGGCGGGTGGACGTCGGCGGGCGGTGGCCGCCAGTGGGGGTGCAGCGGGTCCGGTGGGCCGTCGTGGCCGACGGGGTGTCTGGCGTGGGTCATCATGTTCTGGCCTTGTCAGATCGAGATGGTGATGGCGTCGGGAACGGCGTTGGCTGCCGGTATGCCGCGTCCGATGCCGGCGTAGATCTGCGGTCGGGTGTGGCGCAGGTACGCGGCCCAGGCTCCGCCGACGATTGCGGCGCCGAGGATGATCGCGGGTAGCAGCAGCGGGAACAGTGATCCGGGTGCGGCGCCGAGTAGCGAGCCGATGTTGCCGATCATCGCGACGAGGACGATTGCTCCGGTGACCACGCCGACGACGGGGGCGATGCGCCATTCCCATGCGCGGGGTCGGTCGCCGCGGATGTGGGGTGGGGCGGCGAGGGTGGCTACCGAGGCGGCGAGCAGGAGGGACAGCAGTCCGACGGCGGCCAGGCTCGACAGCCAGGTGAACATCTGGGTGAGCGGGTCGAGGCCGGCTATCGCGAATCCGGCGACGACCAGGGCGGCGGTGGCGGTTTGGGTGAGGGAGCCGCCGCGGGGTGCGTTGATGCGGGTGCCGTTGTCGGTTCCGGCGAGGCGGGTGGGGAGGACTCCTTCGCGGGCCATGGCGAACACGTACCGGGCGATGACGCAGTGGAATGACAGTTTCGATGTGAGGATCGCGAAGATCAGCATCAGGGCGGCGGTGGCCACCCAGCCGTCGCCGAGGCGGCCAAGGATCGTGAACGGTAGGTTGCTGTCGGGTTGGGCGGCGAGGTCGGCGATGGCGTACGGGCCGACGGCTACTCCCATCGCCCAGGCGGTGGTGGCGTAGACGCCGCCGAGTGCGAGTGCCCCGACGATCGTGGCGCGGCCGATGGCGCGGCGGTCGACGGCTTCTTCGACGAAGGAGCCGGGTGCGTCGATGCCGGTGAACGCGGCGACGCAGAATGCGATCGCTCCGCCGATGCCGCCGACCAGCAGGCCGGAGGTGTCGAAGCCTGCCCAGGAGAGACTGTCGGCGGGTTGTGTGCTGCCTGCGATGACGAACGCGGCGACGATCAGCAGTGACACGGTCAACACGACGGCGAGGACGCGGATCGACAGGACGATCGCTCGTACGCCCAGCACTGCGACGACGGCCACGGCGATGCCTGCCCATACCCACCAGGTGCCGCCGAGGTGGGTGGCCATGGTGGCGCCGAGGAGGCCGTAGAGGCTGATCTGGATCGCGTTGTAGGCGATGAGGGCGACCGCGCCGCCGGCTACTCCCCATCCGCGGCCGAGGCCGTGGGCGAGGATGCCGTAGTAGGCGGCCGGGTGGCCGATGTGGCGGGCCATGGTGGTGTAGCCGACGGCGAGTACCGCCATGGTGGCTGCTACCAGCAGGAACGTCAGTGGTAGTGCGGTGACGCCGGTGGTGGCGTAGATCGCGGTGATGCCGCCGACGAGGACGACCATCGGTGCTGATGCCGCCGCACCGAACATCCACAGGGCGGCTGGTGTCAGCGTCCGACGGGCGAGGGCCACCTGCACGTGTGCGGTCACTACTGCTCACCTCGTTGTGGGGTGTGGGGGCATGACGGGTTGCGGCAGCCGTCGACGGGGTGCCGGTCCACGTCGGTGGTGTGGGCGGCGACGATGGACACGGCTGCCGGCCGGATCGGGCCGGAGTGCCAGTAGGTGTGGTCGCGGGTGAGGTTCCGTTCGGCGGTGTCTTTGTCGGGGGTGAAGGCGAACAGGTCGTGGGTGCCGTCGGGCCAGTCCCGACGGATCGCGTACCCCCACCGGTGGTGGGGTGTGCTGCCGCCGGTCTGCGGGACGGCACCAGCGGCACACCGCGCCTGTCGGCGCACCACCCGCCATCCTTGGGGCCGTTTCCGCCGCAGTGGTGTGGTGGTGGGACGGGTGAGCACGGTCAGCATGAGCAGAACCCTCCTGTCGACATGTGGGTACGACGAGTCGGCCTGCTGGGTGAACGGGGTCGACCATCAGCAGGTGAACGATGTGAGATCAGCGCCTGCGGGTCATGGCGGGCCTGGAGGTGCCGCCCGCAGCAGCGTGCCGCGAAACGGTGTCGCGGTGCGGTGGACACGGACCCGTTGCGGCAGCCCGGTTCCGGGTGCCTCGGCCTGGTCAGGGTGGGTGGGTGGCCGCCACATCCGCCACACCACGGGACCGCCCTGCCGCAGCAGGATCGGTGACCGGGGCTGATAGCCGCAGGCGGCGAGCAGACCGTCCCGGGGGCGGCTGGTGCTCACCTCCGCATACGCCGGGAGCTGTGCCGCGTCCAGCAGCCGGTGGTGGCTGGCCAGCAACGCCCTCCCTACCGCTGCTTGATGGAGGCCGGGAGCCACGGCCAGGTGGGCGAGGTAGTGATGGGCAGTGAACGGGTGCACCGTGTCGGCGTAGGCGTGCAGCAGGGCGAACCGGGCGGTGTGCGGGCCGAGTATCGGCTCCAGGTCTCGTTGCCGCACGGCCGGTGGTGGCGTCGACCGCGGGTGCCAGATCGCCGCGGCGGTGTGGTCGTCGGTGGTGTCGATGGTGCCGTGCGCCAACCCCTGCGCCACCACGTATTCCGCGTACTGCCGCATGAGGTTCGGCCGGTCGGCTGGATCGGGTACCAGCCAGACGCTCAACCGGCCGGTCATCAGCGTCCCGGCCAGGAGTGTGGACATGGCGGCCGCATCACCATCGGTCGCACGACGAACACCGGTTTCCGTGTGCCGCATGTCAGCTCCCCGAAAGCCCATGAAGATCCCCGCATCCCCTGTCGTCGTCGCGGGCCGGTGCCGACCGCGCCGACGTGGTCCGCTGCTGGCTCATCGACCAGCCGGCGTCGATGGCGCGGTCGAAGGTGGCAGCCAGGTGCAGGCTGTTCGAGGTGACGCCGGCCTGAGGCAGACGCTGTCGAGCAGCGGCGATCAGCTGTGGTGGGCCGCAGACATACACCACCTGCCCCGGCCGGTGATGCTTCAACGCCAGGCTCAGCACGTCTGCCTGCGCGTGCGGCTCGACATCACGGTCGTCGGAGAACGCCAACACCACCGTCAGCCAGTCCCGGTGGGCGCTGGCGAGGGTGTCCAACGCGATCGCGTCATACAGATCCAGCAGTGTCCGGGACCCCACCACCAGCGTCACCTGTCGCCCGGTCGGGGCTGCGGCGACCTGCTCCACCAGCGCCCGCAGCGGCGCCAGCCCGGTACCACCGGCGACCAGCAGCAGGTCAGCACCAGCGGCCGGCTCCACCGACAACCCGACATCACACGCCGGCCCCAACCACAGCAACTCCCCCGGCCTGACCTGCTCCACCAGCACCGGCGACACCTCACCGCCCGGCACCGTCCGGACGTGGAACTCCACCGTCCCGTCCACGCGCGGAGCATTCGCCGGCGACAACCACCGCCACCGCCCCGGCAACCGGGGCGTACACACCGGCAACGCCTGACCCGGCAGAAACCGCAACCGCCGCATCGGCCGTACCGTCAACACCACCACGCCAGCCGACACCGACTCGCGGGTCTCGACCTCACCGACGGTGACCTGAGGGCCGTCCCCCACCACCGCCGCCGCCCGCGCCGCCAACCGCAACGCCCGCCGACACCCCCGCTCCCACACACCCGGCGCGGCCGGTCCCCAACCGTCGGCCGCAAAGCGGCGCACCGTGTCCACCATCGCCGCCGCGATACACGTGTCGTGATACGGCTGAAGATCGAACCGGCGACACATGCGACCCAACACCGCCAACCCCGCCCGCCGGGCAGCCGGATCGCCCCGCCCCGCGACCACCTGGCCGAGCGTCGAGACGAAGATCGGGGCGAGCCGTTGCGGAAGGAACCGCACGCTACGGTCTTCCAAGTGCGCCCAGAAATGATCGGCGGCACGGTCATCTGCGACGATGGCGGTAAGCTGCGGCAATATGTGGTCAGTCATCGCTCCGGCTGTTCCTCGACGACGGATAGCTGATGGCGATTCAACGATCACGGAACAACCCACAACAGGGAATGCCGACCTCCGGTTCGACCTCAGGTTCTGACCTCCGGTTCGACCAGCCCTGAACAGCGAATGAATCGCCGACCGCTGCAACAGGACGCGCCAGACTGGCGGCCGCGGCTGGGACATGGCAGTGTCAGCGACAGGTCTGTCAACAATTCCTGCGTAGAATCAGCGTTGCTGGCGAAGCTCACGTGTTGATCGACGTCGACCGGTCGCCATTAGACGTAGTATGGCGGGACTTCAAACGTTTACCTCGAGCCAAGCCGGCGACCGTGGCAGTTCCGAGTTCGACAGGGCTATGCCGTAGAGGAGGAGCATGCCTCGGCACGCGGAAACGGTGATCACGCCGAATACGCACCTCAGGAGCGCCCGAGTCCAGCTTCCTTCACCGTTGAGACCCGGGCAGTGTATGTCTCGAACGGAGTTGGCCGATGCGGTGAACGCTGCGTTAGATGCCCTCTACCCTTCGCGTTGCATCGCTGCTCACTACGTGGATTCCCGGTGGGTCGGCAAACTGGAGCGCGGCGAACACCGCTGGCCCAGCGCGGAGCGGCGCGCGGCGTTACGTGCCGTCTTCGGCGTCACCGCTGACAGGCAGCTCGGGCTCTACAGTCCTCGCCGAACAGGGGCCACGAGTAGCAGCCTGACGGATGCTGCGTGGCCGGGTGTGGTTCCGGACGAGATGGCTGAGCTGCCGGGGCCATGGACGTCGGGTATGCAGGTGCCGAACAGGATCGAGCAGCCCCATGTGGAGGCCCTGCGCCGGAGCATCACGTTGTTCGAGGACTGGGATCACCGATACGGGGGTGGTCTTGCTCGTGCCGCCATGGCGGGGCAACTCGAATGGGCGTGCCGCGCCATCCGTCAGGCATCGGCTAGACCTGCCGTACGCCGGCAGTGGCTTTCGACGGCAGCCCGGCTCGGTGACGTGGTCGGCTGGGCGTGCTTCGATGCAGGCGAGGACGCCGGGACGACTCGCGGGTACTTCGTCAGGTCGATTCAACTCGCGACCGAAGCCGAAGACGTCCAGCAGCGGGCTCACACCGTCACGAGCCTGAGTAGGCGTCTCACCTACAGCGGTAAGGCCAAGGAGGCCCTACAGATCGTCGGTCTTACCCGGAGCGGGTGGCGTGATCTACCTCCGCTGGGCCGTGCCGTCATAGGAATCGTAGAGGCGCGGGCGTACGCGTCCCTTCGCGATGCAGAGGAATGCCGTCGTGCCGTCGGTCTGTGCGACGAGCATTTCGACGCCAGCCCCGCTGATGGCGCATACGATCCCACCTGGGGGTACTACGCGGACCTCGGTCAAATCCTCGGCGACGCCGGACACGCCATGTGCGATCTCGCGTTGACCGCCAACGACCCGGCGCTAACCGATGCCACGATCACGCGGCTGCACGCCGCGTACGAGCTTCACCCCGGCACAGTGGCCAGGTCCCGAGCGCTGACCATGATCCGGATAGCCTGCCTACAGGCACACCAGGGTAACGTCGCCGCCGCCTTACCCTCAGCACGAGCCGGTTGCACGGATGCGGCCGGCGTGTACTCCAGCCGCTTGCGCGATGACGTTCGGGTCCTCGCACACATGCTCGAGAACGTCGACGCGGAACCGGACCTCAAGGATGACCTGGTTGCGGTGCGGGCCCAGCTCAGTGGTGTCGCCGCGTCACAGGTCTAGAAGCCTGTCCAGCCGGCTGGCGCCGAACCGTCCCGCAACGAGTCCAGGCGGTGTCTCAGCTGCTGCCGCCGCGGCGTGTCGTTGTCTGCCGACTGCGCCAGCCATAGAGTCATCCGCAGCATCCGGATCTGCCGCAGTACCGGCCAAGCTGGGCTGCACCGCACGTCATAGCCATAGCTATCCGCGAACATGGCGTATTCGTGCTCGGAAAACCACCCGCACTCGTAGTAGAGGGCGCTGAGCGTTAGATCCCACTCCGGCGGTCCGACACACACGGACTCCAAGTCGATGAAGGCGCATCTGCCTGCCGTCGTGACCAACAGGTTCTCCATGTGCGCGTCGCCGTGCAGCACCGCCTCCCCGAGCGCGAACGTCGCGTGATCCCACTGCACTGCGAGTCCGTCACGAAGCTCGCGCAAAAACGCCCTGTCGCGTTCATCCAGGCCTACGGCCGACGCCAACTGCTCACGAAGCCTCGAAAACGGCGACACGCGAGTCAACAGCCCGACCGGCCGGGGCACACCATGGAGGAGACGCAGACACCGCGCAAGCGTTACCAGGTCCGCCGAATGCCCGCCCGGCAGGTACTCCCACAACGAGACCACATGCTGATCGACCACGATCGGCTCCGACCGCACCGGACGCGCCACCGGTACACCCTGCGACGCCAACCATTCAGCCACCGCAATCTCCAGCCGCACCCGTTGCACCGCCCCCGCACCCGGCACGACCCGCACCAGCACCCCCACGCCAGACAACAGCACCACGCCGTTCTCGCCAACACGGAGCACCTGCGCGTCATCAACCGGCATGCCTACCCGTGCACCAGCCAACGTCGCCACGCGGACCGCCTCATCCGTACGCACCCCGCCATCCTCTCCCAGAAACGCCCCGACTCCGCGAACCCGCAAGTGCACCCGACTGCCACCACTTGCACCCCCGGATTTGCGATTGCTGCCGCACCCACCGGCGACCGCCTCGTGGGGCTCGAGGCGCTACGTCACGGTCTGACTGCCGCCATCGACGTCGACCACGATGAGTGGCCTGACATCGTTGCCGCTTACGGCAGGTGCTATTACCAGCAGCCGCACGACCAAGTGATGACTCAGCTCGGCCGACACTTGGCAGTGCTGCAGCACCAGATCGCTGTCGACCAGGGAGAGCGGCGACCGCTTCTCCTGAAGGCAGCAGGTCAGCTGTCGGTCATTATCGCGCTCGGCCTTGTCGCGTCCGGGCAAGCAATTGCCGCCCGTCGGTGGTGGCACACCGCACGGCGGGTCGCCGATGAGTCCGGAGATCCGGACGCGCAGATCATGGTACGGGCCTGGGATGTCGTGAACGGCTCCTACGACGGCCGTCCAGCTGTGCAGGTGGTGGCCGTGTCAGATGAGGTTCTGCCGCTGCTGGATGGGCGGGCCAGCGCTGCTACCTGTGGTCTGCTTGCCGGCCGAGCGCAGGCACTGTCGCTGGCCGGCCGGCACGCGGAGGCCGTCGCGACGGTCCAGCACCTGGCCCGCATGGCCGAGCAGCTCCCGGCCACCGTGGTCGACGACGTCGAGAGCCTGTGGGGGTGGCCGGAGCATCGGCTGCGGCACACCGAATCCTGGGTGTACACGCACGCCGCCGACTACAGGCGGGCAGGCGAGGCCCAGGATCGTGCGCTCGCTCTCTACCCGGCGTCGCAGATAAGGCTGCGTACGCAGGTCGAGCTGCATCGAGCGGCGGCACTGATCCGAACGGGGCATGTTCCTGCCAACCTGCTGGACCGTTTGCCGACCAGTCAGCACAACGAGCTCGTCCGCAGTGTGGCGCGGCAGGTTGTCGTGGCGGTGCCTGACAGCGAACGGAGGCAGTCGTCATACCGCGAGCTTCTGGAGCGAGTCCGGTCGTAGCGGTGCCCGCGGCGTCAGATCCGATCGCCATGCGAACTGATGTCCGGCCATAACATCCAGGGGTGCCCACCTATCACAGCGTCGCCCGTGATGAAGCCCATCAGGTCTTCGACGCCCTGGAAGACCTGTACGCGATCGTTTACGCCGAGCCGCCGTACAGTGAGGGGCCGGAGCAGGTCGCCCGATTCCGCGAGGGCCTACCGGAGGAGACGACGCGGCCGGGATTCCGCTTGATCACCGCCACTGACGGCACCCTGATGCTCGGAGCTGCCTACGGATGGACGATGGCAACCGTTACCTGGTGGTCACGCGCTAACGAGGATCCGCCGCCCGAAATCCGTGACGCGGACAAGTTCGCCGTGATGGAGTGGATGGTGCATCCGAGCCATCGTGGGCAGGGTATCGGCGCAGAGCTGATGCGCCGGTTACTTGCTGGCCGTTCCGAGCAGTACGCGACGCTAGCTTCGAATCCCGTCTCTGCGGCCCGTCGCATGTACGAGCGGACGGGGTGGCAACAGGTCGGCACGTCGGCGCTCTCTTGGGGGCCGACGATGGATCTGCTGGTTCTGCCGCTACAGCTACGCCCGACTGCGTAGTAGAAGCCGCTTCAGCCAGCTGGCGCCGCACCCTCGCAACGAGTCCAGGCGGTGTCTCGGCTGTTCTCCGCCGCTGCGTGCTCACGCCTCCGCTGGTAGGGCGGCGGGCGGCAGGCCTGGGGAACCTCCCCACAAGACTCCAGGCCGGGACTTTTTATCACATACGTCCGATATTGTCGCCGCGCATCCGCCTCCCCATCGACGCCCACCCCACGGAGGTCGACCATGGCTGGATCCGCGCTCGACACCGTCTCTGCCGATGAGGCGCGCGCCCGGCTCGCCGACCAACTCCTTGAGCCTTCTCTGCCACGAATACCGAAGCTGCGCCGTGTCTGGACTACCGCTGGTCAGGAGTTTGTAACCCGGCGGAAGTCAAGACGAAACACCTCTTGACTCTGCCCCGAACTGAGTTAGTGTTCAGACCACCTGCTCACCAGATCAGAGGGTCGTCGATCGTTGTGGCCGCCAAGAGATGGCGTGCGCGCGGCGGCGAGTGACCTGACCGTACGAAATCGTGGCCACGGTGCCCGAACAAGATGCCAGGAGGACCGATGTCTTCACTCGACTACACCTACGAGAACATCGACAAGGTCATCGACCGGTCGACCTGGGTGGCTCCGACGATCGACCCGGGTAAGACGATGCTGCTGGTCCTGGACATGCAGAAGGCGTGTGCCGAGCCGGGGGGTGCCATGTACATCCCGAGCATCGGCGGCGCGCCGGAGGGCAAGGACGTTGTCCAGCCGGTAGTCAACGTGCTCGAGGCCTGCCGTGCCAAGGGCATCCCCGTCGTCTGGTCGCTCTGGGGCCTTCGCGGCGACGGCAAGGACGCCGGGTACGCCGACCGCAAGTGGGGCCTCGAAGGCCAGCTGGCTACCTTCCCCGGCTCCTGGGGCAACGGCGGCGACGAGCTGGTCGACGAGCTCGAGCCGCTCGACGACGAGCCGGTGATGCGCAAGCACCGGTTCTCCTCGTTCTACGGCACGCCGTTGACCGAGTATCTGCGCCGCGCGGGCTGCGACACCCTGGTCGTCGCCGGTCTTTCCACCGGCAACTGCCAGGTGGCCACCGCCATCGATGGCAACAACCAGGACTTCAAGGTGATCGTTCTGGCCGACACCACCGCCGCGATTCCGGCGTCCATCCCGGGTGTCGCCGAGCAGCCGCTGGGCTTCGGCCAGCACTGGGAGGCCCTGCGCAACATCCAGGCCAACCACGGCGACGTGCGTACCAGCGTCGAGTTCCTCCGGATGATCGGCGCCTGACCGCCACCGGCGAGACCCGGCTGCACGTGGGAAGCACCGAGAAACGCAAGTGCGAAGAGAAGGAACGTGAGATGTCGCTTTCCGGCAAGCGCGTAGCGCTGCTGATTGAAGACGAGTACCAGATCCTTGAGGGCTGGTACCCCCTGCTGCGCCTCCAGGAGGCTGGCGCCGACGTCCGGGTCATCGGCAGTGGCACCAAGGAGTCGTACGACAGCAAGGAGCACTACCCGATGCGGGCGGACGCCGGCGCGCCGGACGTGTCCGCCGCCGACTTCGACGCGGTCATCATTCCGGGCGGCTTCGCCCCGGACAACATGCGCCTGCACCCGGAGATGATCGATCTCGTCCGTGAGGCGTACGAGTCGGGCAAGCTGGTCGCCGCGATCTGCCATGGCGGCTGGATGCTCGCCTCGGCAGGGGCGACCAAGGGCCGCAGGATCACCGGCTATCTGCCGATCAAGACCGATGTCGAGAATGCGGGCGGCACCTGGGTCGACGAGCCGGTCGTCGAGGACGGCAACGTCATCACCTCCCGCACGCCGGTCGACCTGCCGCACTTCGGCCGGGCCATTGTCGAGTACCTCGGGCGCGTCTGATCGCACGCCCGTCGGCCGCCGGCTCGGGCTGGCGGCCGACGGGCCGGTGATCGCCGTCGGTGCTGCCCCCTGCCACCGAGCGCCCGTTTGAAAGGAGAGAGAGAGGTATGGCCCATTCGTCAAAGCCGGAGCCGGTCGACGCGATCGTCGTCGGACTCGGCGCGACCGGTGGCACCGCAGTGAAGGTGCTGGCCGAGGCAGGCATGAAGGTTGTCGGCTTCGACCGCGGACCCTGGCTGCGTGCACACGAGCACTACTCCGGCGACGAGGTCAAGTACGTCAACCGCAACTATCTGTGGCCAGACCCGAAGCTGTTCCCCCGGACCCTGCGCCACGACGAGAATTCGGTCGCCGAGGTGTTTCCCTTCTCCCCGACCCCGCAGTTGGTCGGTGGCGGCACCAACCACTGGGCCGGTTGGGTGCCGCGGCCACGCGAGTCCGACTTCATCCAGCGCTCGCTGCACGGCGACCTGCCGGGCGCGAGCCTCGCCGACTGGCCGATCCGCTACGAGCACCTTGAGCCCTACCTGACCAAGGTCGAGTGGGAGTTCGGCGTCTCCGGTGTGGCCGGCGCGGACAAGTACGAGCCATTCCGTAGCCGCCCGTACCCAAGCGAGCCGCTGCGTCCGACGCGCTTTGGCCGGCGGTTCTACGACGCCGCCAAGAAGATGGGGATCAACGCCTTCCCGATCCCGCACGCGATGGTCACCAACCGGCACAAGGGCCGAGACCCGTTCAACAAGACCAGCTTCTGGAACCAGTACGGCGACCCGAGCGGTGCCCGGTCGAACATCCTCACCACGTTCATCCCGGAAGCCGTGGCGACCGGCAACTTCGAGCTGCGCTCCGAGTGCTTCGTGCGGGAGATCAAGGTCGGCAAGGACGGCCGGGCGACCGGCGTCATCTACATCGACCCGGAGGGACGCGAGGTCGAGCAGGACGCCAAGGTAGTCGTGCTCAGCCTGGGCGCCATCGAGTCGGCCCGACTGATGCTGATGTCGCGTTCCGCGCAGCACCCGGACGGCCTGGCGAACTCCAGCGGCCTGGTCGGCAAGAACGCGACCTTCCACGAGTACGTCTTCGCTGTCGGCCTGTTCGACAAGGAGGTCGACGACCCGCTGTACGGCTGGGTCGGCAACTACATCAGCGGCGGGACCTTCGAGTTCTACGAGACCGACGAGGACCGCGGCCACATCGGCGGCTGTCTGATCTCTGCTTCGCAGACGGTTCATCCGGTCAACTGGGTCTTCCCCGGCCGGCCGAGCTGGGGCAGCGCTCTCAAGGACGCCGACCGTGACTACTTCAACTACGCGATGAAGATCGGGGCGATCCTGCACGACATGCCCCGCGAGTCCAACCGCGTCGACCTCGACCCGACCGTCAAGGACGCGTGGGGCCTGCCGGTCGCCAGGATCACCCACCAGCCGCACGAGAACGACGTGCGTATGAGCAAATGGCAGGTGGACAAGAACGCCGAGATCCTGGAGGTCGCGGGCGCCCGCAAGACGGTGCCGGTGTACCTGGACCGGATGACCGGGAACACGTGCCACCAGCACGGTACGGCACGGATGGGCAACGACCCGACCAAGTCGGTGCTCAACGAGTGGTGCCAGGCGCACGATATCGACAACCTGTTTGTCGTGGACGGGGCGGGCTTCCCGACCTCGACCGGGGTGAATCCAACGCTGACCATGATGGCCAATGCCTGGCGCGCGTGCGAGTACATCGTCGAGACGTACGCCAAGGGCCGCGAAGAGCACATCAAGGTCGCCTAGCCAACGCGTTCACGAAAGGAGGACTTGTGACCCTCAAGGCTGATTGGGAGGTCGTCGGAGCACCGGTCGACCCCGATTCGAACGAGCGGCTGTTCTTCACCGAGCACGAGTGGGAGACGATCGAGGCCGCGACCGCTCGCATCATCCCCACCGACCACGACCCCGGGGCACGTGAGGCACGGGTGGTGGTGTTCATCGACCGCTACCTGTCTGGTGTCGACTACGTCTTCGCCGCGGCGGACGGCAGCGGGTTTCTGAAGCTGACCGGCAAGTTCGCGGAAGCGTGGCGGGCTCGCATGTGGGACATGCAGCAGACCTACCGTCAAGGCATCCGCGACCTCGATGCGGTGGCCAGGAAGAGCTACGACGCCGACTTCAAGAACCTGACCGAGGATCAGCAGGACGATGTGCTGGAGGCGTTCTCCGGCGCGCCCAAGCCAGCCAAGGTCACCCTGGGCACGACGGAGGCGGTGACCACGTTCCTGCAGGGCACCTTCGACGAGGGAATGAGCTTCTTTCCCGCCCTCTGCCTGCACACGAAGCAGGGCTTCTACTGCGACCCGGTGTACGGCGGGAACAAGGACCGCATGGGTTGGAAGGTCATCGGGTTCCTCGGCCCAGAGTCGTTGAAAGACACGATGGACGGCACCTACGACACGAGTGCGTTCTTCATGGAGGGCGACTTCACCTGGGAGCAGCTAATTCCGCACCTGCGTGACCATCCGTTCCAGCCGGCAAGTCGGTAGATGGGAGCGGCCCGGGCAGATGTCCGGGCCGCTCCGTCACCATGAATGGGTTGGCATCGATAGCGGCGGGACAGTGCTAGAGTGTGTTCAGGCCACCTGACCATTCATGTGTGAATTCGATCACAGGGTAAGGCCATGCGTGCGCTACGTGAAAGGGGTCGTGAGAATGGCCGGCATCGGTCCTGGCGATATCGAGCCGGTCCGCCGACTGAAGGTTGCCGACTCGGTCGCAGCCCAGCTGGAGCAGTTGATCACCCGCGGCGACATCAAGCCGGGGGAGAAGCTGCCGCCGGAGCGGGTCCTGGCCGAGCGGTTCGGCGTCGGGCGCAGCTCGATGCGGGAGGCGATCCGCGTCGTGGAGGCGAACGGCATGCTGCGGACCGACCACGGCCGCGGGGTCTTCGTCGTCAGCGACAAGAAGGCGATGCCCAAGCTGTCCGATCTGCTGGTGTTCGACGACTTTACCGTGCCGGAGCTGTTCGAGGTCCGCATGTCCCTCGAGCCGGACGCCGCCACCCTGGCGGCCCGACGGATCACCGCGCCGGAGGCCAGCAACCTGCAACGGATCCTGGCGGAAGCCGAGAACCCGCAGCTGAGTGACGACGCGTTCGTCAAGCTCGACGCCGAGTTGCATCGCGCGATCGTCGCGGCCACCAAGAACACGTTGCTGCTGCGGCTTATGGAGAGCATCGAGCCGCTGTTCTTCAAGTACTCCCACCGGGTCATCAAGCTGCCCGGCCGTCGAGCGCACGCACATGCCGGACACGTGGCGCTCTGCCAGGCCATCATCGGGCATCGGGTGCGGGACGCCCGGACTGCGGCGTTGAGTCACATTCGCGATGTCGAACGCGACATCGCCGAGCATCTGGAGCATACCGTCGAGCGCAGGTGACGCAGCTGCCCAAAGCGCCGCCGCCGGTCGTCCCGGCAGCGGCGCTTTCGGAATCGTCAGCGCAGATCCAGCATCTTTCTCGCCTGGTGGACCGGGCCGCCGGTCGGCCGCCGCAGCGGGTCAGGGGCCTTCGGTAGCGCCTCGAACTGGGTCATGTCATGCCCGGTCACGACGAGCGCATCCGTGGCGTCGGCCAGCGCCGTGAGCCGGTGCATCGAGTGCACGGCCGCGAGGGTGTCGGTCGCGATGCCCGGCGGAAGGCCATCGTCGATGCATCCGACGGTGTTGATCGCATCGCCGGCGAGGATGACGTTGCCCAGGTCCGGCACGTCCCAGAGGACCACCGACTGGTGCCCCGGAGTATGGCCCGGCGTCATCATGAGCTGGAGGCCGGGAAGCATGTGCCAGTCGCCGTCGGCGAGCGTCCACGTCGTCGCGGTGAAGTCCGCCGGCACGTACGCCGTGCCCGCGTGCCCGTCAGGGCTGGTCGCCCATCGGTGTTCCGCGCGCTGCACGACGTGGACCGCGTGCGGAAAGACGCTCCCGCCACCGGCGTGATCGTGGTGCAGGTGTGTGTAGACCACGGCCCGGACATCGCGCGGCGCAAGACCCAGCAGCGCCAGTTGCCGGGCCGGGTGCTGGTGCGGCTGCATCCGCGGGCGGGAGGCCGCCGCCAGGTCAGCTCCCCAGGTGGCGACCGGGTCGTCGATGACGCCGGGGTCGTTGCCGGTGTCGACCAGGACGTATCCCGAGGTGGTGCCGACCAGGAACATCTGAACCGGTACGGCGATGCGGCGGCCGAAGCCGCTGCCGGGCACGACGACGCTCGACTCGACGTCGAGCACGCCGCCGTCGAGGAGATGGACGGAAGTGATCGAGGACTTCATGATGTGGCCTCCTCGGCGCTAGCGTGCAGACAGCGCAACAGCATTGCCATGGAGGTCGCACCGGCGTCGATGTGGCCTCGGCTGCGATCGCCGAGGTAGCTGCCCCGCCCCATCCTGGCCACCATTGCCGCGGTGGCATCACGACCCTGCTCGGCCGCGGTGGCGGCGCGGTCGAGGGCCGCGACAAGGCCGGCGGATCGGGTGGACGGCGACTCAAGCACGGTGACGGCCGGGTGGATCGCGTCGACGAGCGTCTTGTCGCCGGGGGCCGAGCCACCGAGTTCCCGGATGCCCGCCAGGGCGGAACCGAGGCCCTCGGTGAGGCCGGCGAGGTCCAGCGTGTTCCGACCCGCGCCCACGTCACTCAGCCGCAGGAAGAACGTGCCGTAGAGCGCACCGCTGGCACCGCCGACGGTGTTGACGATCGCCATTGCGACGGCCATCAGTTGTTCCTGGATGTCGCCGAACTTGCGGTCTCGAAGCAGAGCGCGGACAGCAACCGCGCCCTGCCGCAGGTTCGAGCCGTGCTCGCCGTCACCGACGGCGGCGTCGAGCTGGTTGAGGTGGGACTCGGCCGCCACGACGTCGGCGCAGAAGCGCTCAAGCCACGTCGTCACGACGTCTTGCGACAGCACCAGGGTCATCTCAGGCTCCCCAACGCAGCGAAGCAGTGTGTACGGGCCGGTCCCAGAGTTCGAGCAGTTCCTCGTCGGCGTGCAGCACCGTGAGCAGCGCGCCCTGTGAGTCGAGCGAGGTGATGTAGTCGCCGACCAGGCTCCGGACGGGTTCGACGCCGTGCTTGACAAGCCGATCCCGGACCGCCGCAAAAAGCCCGTACAGCTCGATGGCAGGCGTCGCGCCGAGGCCGCTGAGCAGGACCAAGACCTGGTTGCCAGGACGCAGTTGCAGCTCGTCGATGATCCGTTTCAGCATGACATCGGCGATCTCGTCGACCGGCGGCAACGGCCGGCGCTCGTGGCCGCGGTCACCGCCGATGCCGACGCCCACTTCGTACTCCCCGTGCGGCAGGTCGAACGTGCGCCGTCCGGTCTTCGGGTGTGTGCAGGAACTCAGCGCGACACCGAACGTTCGGCTGCGTCCGACGACCCGGCGGGCGAGGGCGGCCACGTCGTCGAGCGGGCGTCCCTGCTCGGCGGCGGCACCAGCGATCTTCTCGACCAGCACGGTGGCTCCCAGGCCACGGCGCCGGGCCGCGAGCTCGGGCGGGAACGACGCGTCGTCGTCGACGAGGACCTTCTCGATTCGGACGCCCTCACGCCGCAGGATCTCCGCGGCCAGGCCGAAGTTCATCACCTCGCCGCCGAAGTTCTTGACGACGTAGAGCACGCCGGCGCCATGGTCGGCGCGCCGGGTCGCCGCCATGATCTGGTTCGGCACGGGAGACGAGAAGACCTCGCCGGGGCACGCAGCGTCGAGCATGCCCAGCCCGACATAGCCCGCGTGCAGCGGTTCACAGCCGGAGCCGCCGCCGGAGACGAGCCCGACCTTGCCCGGGCCGGCCGGCGCCCGCCGTACGACGATGCGGTGAACCGGGTCGTACTCGACGATGTCGGGATGGGCGGCAGCCAGGCCGCGCAGGTAGTCCGGGACGACCGTGGTGGCGTCTCCCATGATCTTCTGCATCTTGCCCGCCTCCTCTCTGCGGAAAAACCGAGTCAGCCTCTTGACTTTGTGGCCGGGGCATCAGGATATTGGTCCGACCACCCGATCACAAGACCACTGGTTTGCGGAAGGAGCAGGTATGGAGTCACCACTCCCCGTGCCCGACGAGGCGCAGCGGTCCGCAGAGGCTCCGCACCTGCGTATGACCGACATCAGCAAGCGCTTCCAGGGCGTCCAGGCCCTGGACAGGGTGAGCCTGCTGGTACGCAACGGTGAGATCCATGCGCTCGTCGGCGGTAACGGCGCGGGCAAGTCGACGCTACTGAATGTGCTGTCCGGCCTGGTGACGCCGGACTCCGGCACCATCGAACTTGCCGGCCGGGAAGTTGTCATCGGCCATCCGCGAGAGGCACAGGCCCTGGGCGTCAGCACCATCCACCAGGAGTTGTCCACTGTGCCCGACCTGACCGTTCTAGAGAACATCTTCCTCGGCCGGGAGAAGGCGCTGACCGGCAAGGGCGCACTGTTTCTCAACCGACGCCAGATCGCGCGCCAGATCCAGGATCTCGCCAGCGAGTTCGGCATCACCCGGTCCGAGCTGTGGCGCCCGGTCGGCGAGTTCGGGGCGCTCAAGAAGCGGGTCATCGAGATCGTCAAGGCGCTCGCTGTGCCGCCGCGGATTCTCATCCTCGACGAGCCGACGTCGGGTCTCGAGGAGCACGAGAAGACGTTGCTCTTCGAACACATGCGCCGCCTGCAGCGCCGGGGTGTCGCCCTGATCTGGGTCACCCATCACCTCGACGAGGTGTTCGCCCTGGCCGACGTGGTGACCGTGATGCGCGACGGGCGAACCATCGCTCGCACCGAGACCGCGCAGCTCACGCAGCGCGAGCTAGCGGTGCAGATGTTCGGCGGCGACGCGACGGAACTCATGGAGTCCGCCGACGCCGTGGCCGCGCCGCGGCGGCAGGCCGGCAGCGAACGCCGTCAACCGCGGCTACGAACGCTGAACCTGACCCGGCACGGGGTGCTGCGGGACATCTCCCTCGAGGTGGCACCCGGCGAGATTCTGGGCATCGCAGGGCTTGCCGGTGCCGGACGGACCGAGCTGGTGCGCGCTCTGATGGGCTTGGACAAGCTCGACTCCGGCCAGATCGAGATCGACGGACGGGCTCGCACCATCCGACACCCGAAGGTGGCGTACCGGGCTGGTCTGGCGATGGTGCCCGAGGATCGCAAGCAGTTGGGCATCCTGCCGGACTTCTCGGTCGCCGCGAACATATCGGTCGCCAACCTCGGCTCGGTCACGGCGGCCGGGGTGCTGCGCGGGCGGAGCGAGCAGGCGCTCGCCGACTCGTACATCCGCAGCCTGGGAATCAAGACGCCCGGACCGGCCGAGCCGATCCGCAACCTCAGCGGCGGCAACCAGCAGAAAGCGATCATTGCGCGCTGCCTGAACACCAAGCCGTCGATCCTCATCTTCGACGAGCCGACTCAGGGCATCGACATCCACGCAAAGGCCGAGGTCCACCGTCTCATCCGGGACGTCGCCGACGAGGGCACCTCGGTCATCGTCATCGCCTCGGAGTTCTCCGAGCTGATCAGTCTGTGCGACCGCGTGGTCGTGTTGAACCGCGGAGCCCTCGTGGGCGAGATCCGCGACATCCCCCACCGGGTGGCGACAGAGGGCTACGACGCCGTCAAACACGCCATCATCGACAAGGCATCGAGAGCTGACCGATGAACAACTTCCGCTCCGGCGCCGCTCGGTTCCTCGGGATCGAGGGCGTACCCATCCTCCTGGCCTTCACGGCCGTGGCCGTCGGCTTCGCCGTAGCCGTGCCGTCGTTCGCCGACGGGGACTCCGTCAAGTACTACCTCAACGAGGAAGTACCGGTCTTCATCATCACGGCCGGGCTGGCCTTCGTCATCATCGCCGGTGGGATCGACCTCTCCGTCGGCGCCGTGCTCGGCCTGAGCGCCGGCACCTCCCTGTGGGCATCGATGCAGGGCTTCAATCCACTGGTGTCCGTCCTCGTCGGAGTCGGAACCGGGTTGGCCTTCGGCCTCGTCAACGGCCTGGTGATCGTCAAGTTCCGGCTCAACGACTTCATCGTCACCCTGGGCACACTCAACATCGCCGCCGGTCTGCTCGTGGTGCTCACCGACCACGTCCAGCTGGTCGGCACCTCCGACGAGACCTTCCTGGGCATCGCCGGCACGACAGTCGGCGGCCTCACCAGCGCCATGGTCCTGACCGCTGGCATCATCGCGGCGCTGCATCTCGTACTCGTCAAGACCGCCTTCGGCCGACGGATCCGGGCGGCCGGCATGGGCAGTGCCCCCGCGCTGGTCGCTGGCCTCGACGTTGGGCGACTCAAGTTGTACGCGTACCTCGTCTCGGGTGCCCTGGCCGGCTTCGGCGGCGTCCTGCTCGCCGCCCGTCTCAACTCCGTGCAGTCCGGCATGGCAGGCGGCTACGAGCTGATCGCGATCGCCGCGGCGGTGCTCGGCGGAGTGAGCCTGGCCGGTGGTCGGGGCGGGATCTGGCAGGCGGCGCTCGGCGCGCTGCTGCTCGTGACCCTCAAGCAGGGATTCCGGTTGATGGGCGTCGACCCGCTCATCTTCTCCATCATCACCGGGATCTGCATCCTTCTCGGCGTGATCGTGGACCGCAATGTCCGTCGTTTCGCGCTGACGCTGCGCACCCCGCAGCCCGTGCCGGCACCGGCCGGCGACCTGCAGCCGGCGACGAGTAAGGGGCGATGATGACCACCCTGACCACGGAGCGGATATCCGCCACCACCACCGATCGGATCTCCGCACTGCGCATCCGGATCCTGCGGGATCCGTCCTTCGGGATCCTCGTACTGCTCGTCGTCGTGTCCGTCGTGATGGCGTTCGCCGAGCCGACTTTCGCCACCGCCGGCAACCTCACCAACATCATCAACGCGATGATCACGGTGAGCTTTCTGGCGATCGGCATGACCGTGGTGCTCATCGCCGGCGGCCTCGACCTCTCGGTCGGGTCGGTGATGGCGCTGACCGCCGGCGTGGTCGCCAGTTGCCTCAACAACGGGATACCGCTGGTCGTCGCGTTCCTCGCCGCGCTGGGCGTCGGCGCAGGCATCGGTATGGTCAACGGACTGCTCATCACGAAGCTCGGCATCCCGGACTTCATCGCGACCCTGGCGATGCTCGGTCTGGCCGGGGGTCTCCTGCTGTACTGGACCGCCGGGGTGCCGGTCCTCGGCTACATGACCGACGCGTACTACTACATCGGTGGCCTGCGCCAGCTCATCGGGCCGATAACCGTGCCGATGCTGTTGGTCGTCGCGGTCGGCATCGCGGTCTCGGTGTTCCTGCGCCGCACCACCTACGGCGTGAAGTTCTATGCGGTCGGCAGTTCGGCGACCGGTGCCATGAACGCCGGCATCCGCGTCGACCGCATCAAGATCGCCGCATACGTCATCAGCGGCCTCATGGCCGCCATCGCCGGCATCCACATCGCCGGACGTACCACCACCGTGCCGCCCCTGATCGGCAACGGCTACGAGATCAGCGCCATCGCTGCAGCCGTGATCGGCGGCGCCTCGCTGTTCGGCGGCAAGGGACGGGTGATCGGTGCCCTCGTGGGTGCGCTGACCCTCACCCTGACACGCAACATCATCAACCTGACCGGTGTCGAGTCGAGCTGGCAAGCCGTCGTCACCGGCCTCGTCCTCATCATCGCCATCCTGGCGAACCAGGCGTGGAGCGGCATCGCCCGCTCCATCGGCGCCGCCCGCCGCTGAACTTCGCACCCCCCTCCGACACACACCGCACCGCAAAGGAAATCGACATGACCGACTTCAACGGACTATCGCGACGACGAGTGCTACGCACCACCGGGCTGCTCGCCGGCGCCGGCGTGGGTGGGTCCCTGCTGGCTGCCTGCTCGCCCAACGGCGAGACGGGCGTGTCGTCGTCCGGCGGTGGTGGCGCCGCCAGCGAGTCGTTCGACGAGGCCATCAAGAAGATCGTGGACGGCAGGGAGATCAAGGTGGGCTTCACCCCGCCGGTCCTCTCCGAGAACTTCACTCAGATCGAACACGCCGCCTGGCGCAAGATGCACGAGTACGAGCAGCGATTCGGCTGCCGCTGGGTCTGGGAGCGCCAAGCACCGGTCGGTGACTTCAACGCCGTCCAGGGCACTCTCGGCATCGTGCAGTCGTGGGTCTCGCGCAAGTTCGACGCCATCGCGGTCTGCACCGGCGCGAACTTCGCGACCGTGCAAAACCTGTACCGCGACGCCACGGCAAAGGGCGTCAAAATTTACCAGTTCAACCAGCCGGCCGAGCTGTACCCCGAGGACCAGCTGCAGACCGTCACCAACGTGGGGTACGACAACCGTTGGCAGTCCGGTTACCTCGCCGGCAAGTACATCGCCGAGAAGCTCAACGGGCAGGGGAACATCCTACGGATCTGGGGTCCGTCCGGCTCGGACTGGACCCGGGGCCGCAAAATCGGCTTCGACCGGGCCCTCGCCGAGAACCCGGGGATCAAGGTTGTCGGCGAGGCCGACGGCGGGTATGTGCGCGACAAGGGATTCGCCGCCGCCCAGGACCTGCTGACCAAGAACCGTGACGTCAACGCGATCTACGGTGAGAACGAGGAGATGGCCCTCGGTGCGTCCCAGGCCATCGACACCGCCGGCCTCAAGCACTGGGACGGCTCCGGCGGAATCCTCACCATCGGCGCCGACGGGTTGGTCTCCGGATACAAGCAGATCAGGGCTGGCAAGCTCACCGCAACCGTCGACATCGGCGGCGTCGATCAGGGCCAGAACCTCATCGAGGCCATCTTCGTCTCCGCAGTGCTCGGCCAGTCGGTGACTCAGTTCATCAACAACCCGACGCAGGTCGTCGACCACACCAACGTGGACTGGCACCAGGCGTACACCGAGTGGGCTCTCGCGGCCCCGAAGAAGTACGGCGCCTGACCAGGTAACGCGTGGCGGCCAGGCGACAGGCCGCCACGCCCACCACCACACCAATCAACAGCAGCTACGAGGCGAACGGTGAGTTAAGCATGAAGATCGCAGGTGTTCGGGCATATCCCGTCGGGCTACCCCTGCAGGAGGAGCTGCGTTGGGGAGCGATGGCGGTGAGCACCAAGGGCGGCATCATCGTGGAGGTCAGCACCAGCGACGGACTGGTGGGAATCGGCGAGGCCGGTTTCTCGGCCGAGTACTTTTCGACCGTCGGCCCGCTCATCAACGGGCAGCTCGGTCCGATGGTCATCGGCCGCGACCCGCGGGACATCGGTGCACTGTGGCACGACATGATGCGGGCGACACACATGTGGGGCCGTCGCGGCGTCGAGACGTACGCACTGAGCGGCATAGACATCGCGCTCTGGGACTTGATGGGCAAGACGGCCGGGCAGCCGGTCCACCGGCTGCTCGGCACGTCCCAGCACTCGGTGCGGGCCTACTACGCCCCATCGCTGAAGCCAGCCGACAAGGCCGTCGCCGAGGCCAAGGAAGCGGTCGCCGCCGGATACACCGCGATCAAGCTACGCGTCGACGGAGACCTGTCCGCCGCGGTGCACCTCGTGCAATCGGTACGCTCCGCGGTTGGCACCGGCGTCGATCTGATGGTCGACGCCAACATGGCCTACAACCGCCGGGGAGCTCTGACCCTGGCCAGGGAGCTGCATGACCTCCAGGTGGCCTGGCTTGAAGAACCAATCATGTCGCACAGCCTCTCCCAGTACGTCTCGAGCCACGCATGGCTCGCCGACCGGGTCGACATCCCGCTGGCTGGCGGCGAATCACTGCTGACCCGCTTCGAATACATCGACCTCATGTCGAAACTGCCGTTCGACATCGTGCAGCCGGACGCCGCCAGCGTCGGCGGCATCTCCGAGCTCAAGCGGATCGCGGACATGGCCAGCTCCTGGAATCTCCAGTGCGTGCCGCACATCGGTTGCTCCTCCGGTACCGGCATCGGCATCAAGGCCGCCCTACAGGTCATTCTCAGCTGTGACAATGCCCCGCTGATCGAGTTCGACGCCTACGGCGGACTCGGCTGGCAGGGCTTCCTCGCCGACCCGCCGGTGGTCAAGGACGGCCGGGTCTGGGCCAGCGAGGAGCCGGGCATCGGCGTCACCATTGCCGACGGGGCGGAGCAGCGGTTCCGGATCCAGACCCGAGCTGTGCAGTGAGCCCACCAGAAGACCCACCGCACCGGCTGGTGACCGCGGCCAGTCCCCATCAGAGAGTCCACACGACCCTCGACGACCGCCCGGCGGACGTGGATCGCAGCTGTACGAGCATGTCGTGGATGAGCCCGTTTCATCCTGTGTAACGACCGGTCTCGACGTGGTGTCGGCTCCGCCTGAAAACTGGCTCTGGCACACATTCTGTGATTGATCTTGTTGATGGCTCACGGGGTGATCAGGACGCGTCTGCGGAGGAGGTCGAGGTTCGCGCGGCCATACATCTGTCGCTTGATCGTCTTGATGCGGTTGACCTGGCCTTCGACGGGGCCTGAGCTCCAGGGCTGGGTGAGGCCGGCGACGACGGCGTCACGGTCGCTGGCCAGGCCGGCGGCGAAGCCGCGGATTTCGGGGTATCCGGCATGGCGGGCGCGGTTGATCCAGGCGTCGAGGTGTTGCCCGGTGCCCTGGTGGCGGACCAGCGCGGCGAACCCGCGGGCGAGGCCGGCGACGGTGTCGAGGTCCGGGCAGCGGCGGCGGGCGTCGGCGAGATCAGCGCGGTCGTCGTCGGTGAGTTTGTGGCCGGGTCGCATGATCCAGGCGGTGAAACGCCGGGCCGACGGCACCCGAACTACTGTCGAAGGGGTAGGGCGGGTGCGGTTGATGGCGAGCCAGTCCCGCAGTACCCGCAAGCTGCCTTGATAGCCGCGGGCCACGATCTCGGCGTGCAGCACGGCTGTCTGGTGGACGCCGTCGGTGAGGCGTTGCCGCAGGTAGGAGTGGAACGGGGCGAGGACGCTGGGTCGGCTGCTGGCGTTCGGGCCGATCAACGCCTCGGCGGTGGTGGCGTGGGCGTACTTGCGGGCGGTTCTGACGTTCATGTCGAGCCGGCGGGCGGTCGCGCTGATCGACAGTCCTTCGGCTCGCAGGGCGTGCACGGCCGCGTGGCGTTGGCGGGTGTTCGCCGCCCGCCGTCCCGTCCTGACCGGCTCGTCGGCCGGGGCGACCAGGGCAGATGTCGGTTCGGTGTGGGTGCGTAGGCAGCGGCGGTGTCCACGGATGACTTTTTCGACAGTGTCGCTGAGGTTCTTCAGCAGGTGCCACCGGTCGGCGACCTGGATCGCGTCAGGTGCTCCCTTGCGGGCGCCCTCGGCGTAGCTGCCGCCTCGGTCACGGCAGATGATCTGAACACCAGGGTGGTCGCGCAGCCAGGCGGCGAGGGTGTCGGCGGTGCGATCGGGCAGAACGTCGATCGGCCGGCGGGTGTGCATGTCGAGCAGCACCGTCGCGTATCGGTGCCCACGGCGGCGGGCGAAGTCGTCGACGCCCAGCACCGCCCCCGAACTGGCGCCGGGGGCGACAGGATCGGTGCGTCTGGCTCCCCTGGCCCTCGACGGGTGGCGTGATCTCCGGCCTGACCAGACGATCACCATGCACGAAGGCCGATCTGTACAAGGAACCGCCACGATCACCGGAATCTCGATGCCGGGCTGAGAAGCCTGCCGGCCGTCAGACACCACTGCCCCACTCTCACCTTGTTGCCGTCCCCGCCGACGGGGCAGTCACGCAGGGCAGCGGGACGGTGACGGGCGTTGGTATGGTCGCCGGCATGGGGACGGGGGCTGGGTTCGACAGTGAGGAATCGCGTCCTTCACGGGCACGCCACGTGAAGAGGTCCGCCGATGGCCGCTGAGGTGTCGCGGTCCTCGGATGTGGATGTGTGGTCGCCGGACCGTTCGGTGCGGATCGTTGCCGGCGCTGATGGGCAGGTTCGCGTTCAGGTGCAGGGCCTGCGTCGGCATACCGAGGATTCGCTGGCTGGTCAGGTTCGAGCGGCGGTGAGGGTGGCGTTGGCGCGTGTGCAGCAGCCGGCCGAGCGCGGCGGGTCTCGCGGCGGGTCTCGCGGCAGCCGCTCCGGGTGGTGAGCTTCCCGGTGCGCAGGCAGCTGGGTGTGGTGGTCGGCGTGGCAGTGCTGGGTGTGGGTCTGCTCGGCCTGTGGCGGTGGGCACCGTGGAGCGACGATCAGACGGTGCCGTCCTGCGGGGATGTTGCCGCTGCGCTGCCGGAGGCGGTGCCGGGATCGTGGACGGTGACGCAGGTGCAGCCACGCCGAGAGGCCGTCCGGTCGGTGGTGCGGTGCGAGTTCGCCTTCATCTCAGTTGACCAGTCGTACCGGGGTGAGGTCATGGTGAGCCTCAGTGAGGGCGCCGACACGGAGACCCTACGCCGGCGGGTGTCCGACAGCCCCTGCTACGGCGAGGCTGTCCCCTATCCGGGCGCCGACCGGTATGAGGCGGCGAAGTCATGCGCGGAGACGATCAACGACAAGGCCTTCGTCCGCGTCTTCCTGGCCTCGTCGTCCCGCTACGGACACATCGTGGTGACGTTGACCGGCCCCGACCGGCCCGACGCGGGCCTCATCTCCTCCACCACGGTCACCACGCAGCGCATCGCCGACCTGACGATGCCCCTGACTGCCAGCGAGTAGGAAGGTCGACAGTGGACAAGATGGCACGATACTTCGCTGACGTGGCCGGGATCAGGGCTGTCGGGATCTCCACGAAGCAGTGGGTGGAGGTTGTCCGCGACCAGGACGGGGACATCGATGTCCGCATCCGACCGGGCCTGCTGCGGCGGTGTACCGAGCAGGAGGTGGCCGACGAGATCCGCTCTGCGCTCGTGGCGGCCCTCGTCGAGCACCGGCGGCAGTACCGGCAGCTCCGCGTCGACTACTTCGGCTCACCTGTCGGGGTGCGCGAGTCCACTCCGCCCGAGCTGCCCGACGGTGAGGAGCGGACACGGTGAGCACTGACATATCTACTTTCGCCGTGGAGACCCGGGCGTTGGTGGCCTTCGGTGTCGAGCGGTATGAAGATGCGACCTGCTACAGCGCTGTCCGCCGCTACCTCACCGACATCGGAGCCATCCCCCGCTCTGTCTGGGGCACTCTCGACGGGGTGTCCGACAAACTCGGCAGGGACTGGGCTGCGGCACTGGACAGCCGGGTCAGAGAGGCCACCACCGCGCGCGACGAGATGGACCGCATGGCCGACGGGCTCCTGCAGATTGCCGCCGACTACGAAGGCACCGACCTGCACGTCTCCACCTCCTTCGACGTGGTCAATCGGGATTTGCTGCCCTACCTGCCACTGGCCGACGGCTACGGCAACCCGATCCGCGTACGTCCCGGCGGCGCCGGCATCCTCGCCCCGCCCCACCATCGGATGCAGCCAGGCGACGCCCCCGTCCTGACCATCCCCGACGACAACGACCGGCTGACCGCCACCCGCAACGAGGCACTGCCCCACACCCGCGTCGTCGAGGAACCACTGCGGATCCACAGCAACTTCGCCCTCAGCGGCGGCCGCACCACCTACTACGAGCACGGCGGCGGCGACCACCTCGACACCTTCATCAACGAACACCGCAGCACGCTGCTGCAACTCGAAGCGCTCCTGATCGAGCTGGGCACCGGTGAACGACTACCGCTGAGCGACCTCATGATCCACGCCTGGCGATCCGCGCCCCCGATCATCCGCAACCGCGCCGACCTGGTCCACTCCGTCGCCAACACCTACGGCGAACTACGCGCCGAAATGGCCGGCGAACTCGCCAACCTCAAGCTCTACTGGGAAGGCGCCGCCGCGCAAGCCTTCACCCACTACGCAGACCGGGCCATCACCTACCTCACCCAACTCGAAACCCAGGCCCGCTGGCTGGCCGACGAAGGCAAACGCGCCGCCAGCATGCTCGAAGGCCTCCGTAACGCCTACGCCAGCCTCGGCTACGAACAAATCAGCACCCTCATCACCGCCCTCAACACCTACCTCGACGCAATCAACAGCCCCTTCGCCGCATGCACCCACCCTGAGAAGGCGTTCCTGGACGTGGTGAACACCTTTATCGGCTACCTCCGCGACGCCGAGAAGCGACACGTCGACGCCATGGCCAGCCTCATCAAAGTCGATGAACAGGAACGCAAGGAACGACCCGACCTCGGCACCCGCAGCCACGACACCACTCCGTTCCCCCACGCCCAGGTCGGTGCCGGCGCATGGACCGACCGCAACACCTGGAAACCACGACCCGACCGCCCCACAATCTGAACCGCGAGCCACCACTCGGGCTCCGTGAACCGGGTGCATCGGACCGGGTGGCAGCACGACCCATGGCGAGGTCAGGCATGTCAGCAGGATTCGGCGACGCCTTGCGGGTCACCAGCCCCTACGAGTTCCAGGGTGGCGACGTCCGTGGGAGTCGCCTGCCAGTGGCCGTCTCTCGACGCCGCAGGGCGGCGTACTCCTGCGCACGCGGCACGACCACGTCGCGTGTGCGCTGCAGTTCGTCAACGGCACGCACGAGCGCGTCGAGATCGTCGGTGAGACTGCGTGGGATACGGGCGGCGACGACCAGATGGTGCCAGGTGGCGCGGAATCCGTACGGGGCACAGTGCATAGCGCACTCCCGCAATGCGTAAAGCCTGCGCTGCGGCGAGAGCGTGCTGTCGCGGACGCGGCGCGCCTGCGCAGGAAAGCTGGTCACCAAGCAATGATGGCGCTCTCCATGGGACGGCACGACCACGTTTCGGTGCCCGGACGAACCACAACGCAGGACGAGACAGCCCTCACGGTGAACACACGCACATCGGCACGACCGCATCGTCGGGGCCAAGGTGCCATCGCTGTGGGTAACGCGTTCGGTGCGGGCAAGCGGTCGTGGTCGGCAGGGTTCGGATGCGTCTGGCAGCATCGTCGGGTGGCCGAGACGACAGACTGGCACGACTGGCACTCGCCGTACGCCGACGACACGTCTGCGTTGTCACGGCGACTACGGATCGTGCAGCGCCACATCGACGACTGGCTGGACCAGCGGCCGGAGTCCACGCTAAGAGTCGTCAGCGTGTGTGCGGGCCAGGGCCACGACCTCATCGGCGTGTTGACCCGCCGCTCGGACGCCGACCGGGTGCAGGCAGAACTGATCGAAAAGGACCCACGCAACGCCACAGCCGCACGCAAGCGCGCCGCTGCGGCCGGTCTCGGCGGTATCACCGTCCGGTGTACCGACGCCGGTGACTTCGCCGCGTACCGTACCGCCGTCCCGGCCGACCTGGTGCTCCTCGCCGGCGTGCTGGGCAACATCAGCGACCAGAACGCCCGAGCGACGATCACCTCACTGCCGAGGCTGTGCGCCCAAGGAGCAACGGTGATCTGGACCCGGACACGTAGGCCTCCGGACCTGACCCCGGTGGTGCGGCGCTGGTTCGCCGGCGTGGACTTCACCGAGCAAGCATTCGACGCGCCACCCGACGAACTGTTCTCAGTGGGCGTACACCTGTTCCGCGGCCGACCTGACAGCCCGCCCCCGAGCGGCCGGATCTTCACCTTTGCGCGATAAGGATCATCCGCCGCAGAGACTGCCGGTAGCGGCGGTCAGAGCGACGACGTAGCAATATCTGCGGCAAATCCGTGCACCGCGATCAGCTCAAACACAGTCCGGGTCGGATCGGAAGTGAACCGCTGGAGCGCTGCTTTGCCGGCTATCGGCGTACGGGCCAGGGCACAGCGGCGGGCCCTACCGCCGCAAGTCAGCCGCGTAGGGAGCCTTTGTCCCGTACGGAGGGGCCGGACGGTTTACGACTGCCCGGTGAGGAGATCCGCTTTCAACGACGCGGCCGTCACCGCCTACTTTGCTACCCCCGGCAGGTACCACAACCCGGACTGTTGACCGTCGCGCAGCCAGCTGACTCGGGATGCCTCATCGGGTCGAGGCGGCCAATCGCGGTAGGGCAGGAAGGCTACCCGCCATGCGATCACTACGAAGATGTAGAGGCCGAAGCCGCCAGCGAGCCACCACAGTGCGTCGCGGCGACGGTAGGAAGCACGCGGCGCAAGCCAGGCCGTGGCCGCCATCGGAACTGCGATCCAGCTGAGATCCGCGAGCGGGCCACTGCCCATCGCGTCCTCGATCAGCTCACGGATGATGACGGATGGCACCACCACGCCGAACACCAGCAGCGCGGCGATTAACGTACGGGTCGCTCGCCTGAGTGGCGGGCGCGAGCTGAGCGGATCATCGGGCATGGCCCGCAGGATACGAGGAAGCAGCAATCGCCGACGCAGGGCAGCCGTCACCTCTACAAGTCCGAGGCTGCGCCGAACGGAAATCCAAGCCCTCCCACATGATGCAAGCGGAGCCGCCGCACGGGTCCCAAGCTCGCAGGCGGACCGCCGAAGGCCGCCCGGTGTAACCGGGTGATGACACCGCAGAGGTGCCCTTCGCAGGGCGCCCCGGAGTTGTGGGACTCGGAACAACCGCACAGCCATCATCGGCACGACGGTCACCGCTACCCTCGATCGGCGGCAAATCCGTAGGCCAAGATCGTTTGCATCGTCCGCACACAGCATGTCCGGGCCGCCTGGTGGTCAACGGTCCGGCGCCCGTAGTTCCTCTATCAACGCCACGATCGCGGGATCCACCGGCGCTCGTACGTCCGTAGGTCGCGTGACCTCGTCGTCCTGAGGGTCGTAGATGGTGAGGTCGTATCGGCGGGCGAGTTGGTCAATCAACTGCAACGCGGGCGTGCTGCGTTCGCTGAAGCTCAGCTGCATGCTGACGTGGTCGATGCCGACATTCAGCGGCATGTCCATCCACGGGGAGTCGTGATCGTACGGCGGGAAGTCCGGGTAGTGGGCGCGGAGGTTCTCGTAGAACCCGACGATGCGTTCGTCCAGCTCGCCCTCGGGGTGATGCAGGCTTTGGCACTGCTCCGCCATCGCCTGTACCGCGGCATCGGTCGCGCTCGGGTCGACCGCAAGCACGACGAGACCGAAGCCCATGGGCCTATCGTGCCTCACCGCCACCGGTCCGTCGATCAAGTCCTCACCGAAGCAACCGCACCGAGATCGGGTGCGCGCTCATCGGCAGTTTCGAGCGGCAACCCAGCGGTGCCGGGTCACGTTGCGTTACGCGCGGCTCGCGGCAGAAGAGTGCGGCTTACTCTGCCAGTTAGTGGCCGTCGAAGCGAAGCTGCGCCATGTTCGTCCGTCGTCGTCCTTGGCAAGCAGGTCCTTATACCGATGCGCGTCTCGCTCGGCGATTATGCGGGCTTGTGCCACGAGATCGTGCAGGTTTGCAGGGTAGTACTCGTCCTTGAGGATGAATCCGCGGGCGAGCCACTCCCGGGTGGCCACATGCCGGCAAGTAAGGAATGCGGCAAGGCAGGCGATCCGATACAGGCCATGCAGATCGGCCACCTCGTCGTCCGCGGCCCGGCTCGTCGGGGTGGGCCGGCGCGCACGAAGGGCCTCGACGGACTCGTAGACGAGGCTGACCTGGGACCAGTACCAGGCACGGACGGCACACACCTTCTTATGTTCCGGCCCCGTCTCGATCACCGAGACCAGGTAGCGCTGCACGTGGCGTCGCCCGAGCGCCACCAGCAGCGGGTGGATCAGCTGCTTGTTGAACGAGACATCCTCATCGCACACGATCACAGCCAACACCCGATCGGCCACGGCAGCGGCAACCTCGGGCCGTGCTGCCAGAAGGTCACCGACGTGCAGGCGTTTGGCGTTCCGGCGGTCGTATGCCACAAAACGATCGTTGCTGCGATACGGCTCAGGCAGCTCTGGATGCCGCCAGTCCGGGCAGAGCTCCGCGAGGAGCTCATCGAGCCGCTGCTCGAACTCCGTCTCAAGGTCACCATCGGTCCAGGCCTGCACGAACCAATCATGCCGCTGATGGCCACCATGAAGGAGCCGCAGGGCACCGCCTCGAGATCGAGGTCCTCAGCTCAACAGCACCATCTGCGCTTTGCACCTACCGAGGTCTCACCCAGCCTGACGCCCCATCAGCGGCATGAGCGAGCACCTGATCGAGCGCCCGTTCACACGGTTCCCCTCGGTGCGAGGCTGGCGTGCCTGAGAAGTTGTTCGACCACGCAGGCCTGCCGGTGCCCGGTGAGGCAGCCACAGCGTGAGCCGGGGTGTACCCAACGGCGCCGTCGGCCAACTGGCGGATACTGCTGACCACCGGCGCCCGTCTGTGGCCATGCGGCCAGCCGGAAAGTGTTTCTCCGGTTGGCGTTCGCTCCGTAGGATCTCCGGCGATCAAGGGGGATGAAACGGTGGGCGATTTCCAGCAGTTCGTGACGGATGTGACTTCGCGTCTGTCCACGATGTCCAGGGGTGAGTTGTACGTCGTCGGCGACGGTCTCGACCGGGACTCGCTCTGGCTGACCTTTCTCGATTCCTTCCCCGCCGGCACCAATCTGCGGTTCCGTGAGCGGTCTGCGTACGACTGCTCGACCTGCCGCGGTTTCATCAAGCACTTCGGCAACGTCGTTGAGATCCACGACGGGCGGGTCCGTACCGTCTGGTCCGGGGTGTCTGCGTCCGACCCGGTCTTCTCCGTCGTCGCCGCCGCTCTGGACGAGTTCGTTCTTTCGCTGCCGTTGTCCACCATTTTCCGGTCCACTCAGGCGCAGTACGGGACGAAGACCACCCGGACGCTGCGCGACGGCCAGGTCGAGGTGTGGCACCACCTGCACGGCCGGGTGGAGAAGCGGCATCGCATTGAAGACGTCGGCGCGGCACAGGGCAACTTCGACGCCGCGGTGCAGGTCTTCCAACGTGGCCTGGCCGAGCTGACCCAGCACGCTCTGGACACCATCGTTGACCTTATCGACGACAATGCCCTCTACCGCGGCACGGAGCATCGTCGGGCGGTGACCGAGTTCCGGTCGCTGCAGAACCGGTGGACGCAGGCGACCGACCGGCGGGCCTTCGTCTTCGCCAACGCCATGAACCCGGCGGCACGCCTCCGCAACGCGGTGATCGGCACCCTCGTCCAGGACCTCTCCGCGGGTGTCGACCTGAAACAGGCGGTCCGGTCGTTCGAGACGAAGGTGGCACCGCAGAATTATCAGCGCCCCAGGGCGTTGATCACCCCGGCCATGGTCAAGGCCGCCATGAAGACCATCGACGAGTTGGGCATTGAGGAGTCGTTGCAGCGGCGGTTCGCCCGGCTCTCCGACGTGTCGGTCACCAACGTGCTGTGGGTCGACAACGACACACAGTCGCGGATGAAGGACGGCATCGAAGGGCTGCTCATGCAGGCGGCCACCACCAGGTCGTCAGGTGCGGGCCTTCGGGACGCGAAGCCGGAGGAGATTCCCGTGGTCTCCTTCATGAAGGACATCCTGCCCGGTGCCGCGACCATCGACCTGTGGGTGGCCAACAGCCACGAACCGCACCTCGTCAGTCTCACCACCGGCCGGCATCCAGCCGCCCCGCGGCTGTTCACCTGGGACAACGACTTCGCCTGGTCCTACAACGGCAACGTCACCGACTCGATCAAGGAGAAGGTCAAGCGGGCCGGCGGCAACGTCAGCGGCAAGCTGCGGGTGAGCCTGTCCTGGTTCAACCACGACGACCTCGACCTGCACGTTTACGAACCCAACGGCGACCACATCTGGTACCAGGACAAGCGCAACAAGCTGGACGTCGACATGAACGCTGGCGGAACGCTCTCCCGCGAGCCGGTGGAGAACGTCACCTGGACCGACCGTGTCCCCGACGGTGAGTACCGGATCGAGGTGAACCAGTACCGCAAGCGGGACAGCAGCGACGTCGGCTTCGTGATCGAGACCGAGAGCGACGGGAAAATCGAGAACTACCGGCACGAGCGGGCGGTCGGCCACAAGGAGACCGTCGAGGTGGGCTGGATGACGGTCGCCGGCGGGGTGATCACCGCCTTCCGGCCGGGTAAGGACATGCAGCCGGGCAGTGCGAGCAAGGCGTTGTGGGGCATCACCACCGAACAGTTCGTGCCGGTGTCCACCATCATGTACTCGCCGAACTACTTCGACGGCAGCGAGGTCGGCAACCGGCACTACTTCTTCATCCTGAAGGGGTGCGTGAACGACCAACCGACGCGGGGGATCTACAACGAGTTTCTCCGCGGCGACCTGCAATCGCACCGCAAGGTGTTCGAGGTTCTCGGCGACCGCACCAAGTGCGAGCCGTCCCCGGATCAGCTGTCCGGCCTCGGCTTCAGCTCCACGGTCCGCAGCTCTGTGGTCGCCAAGGTGACCATGACCGGCGGCCGGCGCCGTCTCATCAGCATCCAGTTCTGATTTGTCCCCAGACACCGAGAAAGGCCACCGTGACCCTTTTCGAGAAGGCCACGCGGGAGAAGTTCCGCTACCCGTCGACCAAAGGCCTGCTGACCACGGAACAGTTGTGGGAGCTTCCGCTGACCGCCAAGTCCGGCTTCAGCCTCGACGACGTGGCCAGGGCCGTCAACGCCGAGCTCAAGGCCGTCGACACCGAGTCGTTCGTGGCCACCGAGACCAATCCGGCCAAGGCGACCTTGGAGACCAAGTTGGAGGTCGTCAAGCACGTCATCGCCATCCGCATCGCGGAGGACCAGGCGGCGAAGGCAGCGGCGGCCAAGAAGCTGGAGAAGGAGAAGCTGCTGGCGGTCCTGGGCCGCAAGCAGGACGCGGTCCTGGAGAACCTGACCGAGGCAGAGCTGCTGGCCCGAATCAACGACCTGTAGCCCGCCGACAATCAGCGTCTGCCAGCAGGCCGGCACATCGCCGAGAAGTACGGTCGCCGTGCAAGACCTGTGCGGCCGGGCCGGCACTCAACGGCCACTTCTCGGCGAACTCACATCGGTACAACAGCGGACCCGTGACGCCCTCTCATCGGCATGAGCGGATGCCGGCCGACGACCAGGCTGGCAGAGTCCGCCTATCCCACGGCGGCCTGGGATCCTGTCGTACCTGACCAACGCCACCTACCTGCACCAACCGCGCCTGGACGCTGCATCTCGCCGCGTGGAGTCCGGCCACGAGGGAGTGTCAAGTTAACGGCTGATCTTGGTTGTTGAGGTGGTCAGTTGTTGGCCGGGGTGAGTCGGCCTTCGAAGGCGATCTGGAAGGCGTTCAGGGGTGCTTTCCAGCGCATGGTCCATCGTCGGC
>NZ_RQIV01000012.1:0-139951 GCF_003977705.1 Verrucosispora sp. FIM060022 | reverse complement strand
ATGGTGTGCAGGGTGCGCAGTCGCGTATCGATCTGAACGATGAGCAGGTGGCGAACACGAAGGCGATCATCGCCGCCACGAAGAAGGCCGGCATGGACGAGCGTGCCGCGGTCGTCTCCATCGCCACGGCGTTGCAGGAGTCGAAGTTGGAGAACCTGGGCCACCTGGGTGACCGGAACGACCATGACTCGCAGGGCTTGTTCCAGCAGCGTCCGTCCAGTGGTTGGGGCACGGTGGAGCAGATCACCGACCCCGAGTACTCCACGACCGCCTTCCTGAAGGGTCTGAAGCAGGTTGATGGTTGGCAGGACATGCCGTTGACCAAGGCCGCGCAGACGGTGCAGGTGTCGGCGTACCCGGATCACTACGCCCAGTGGGAGCAGCAGGCTGCTGACCTGGTCGCCAAGTACTGGAACAGCTGACCCGTACCCCTGTGGTGAGAACCAACGCCGACTGGCCGGACCCCGTACTCCGGGGGCCGGCCAGTTCGGCGTCTGACGGCCTGTGCGTGCCGTGCAGGCCCGGTGTAGTCACGTGCGGGTCTCGGCGAGGATGGGGCCACGTCTGCGTGGGACAAGTGGCGGAGCCGCCTGGGCGTGGCGCCCTCCAGACCGCCACCGCCACCGCCACCGCCACCGCCCACCCGCCCTACCGTTGCACGCCTCGTTGATCACGACCGGAACAGCTGGCCGAAGAACCAGGCCAACACCGGAACGGCTGACCGGTAGACCAACACGGAAAGCCGGCACCCGAGAGCGGGTGCCGGCTTTCGGCGTCTTCACATCAGGTCAGCTCAACGACACGGGCGCGGAGCCAGTCGACGACCGCGCCGGTGACGGCGGGATCGACCGGGTTGCGAATCTCCCGGCGGTACGCCCCCAGCGACGGCGGGCCGGGCTGGTGTCGCAGCACGTGGGTGACGTCCGGCAGGAGCCGGGTCTGCACCGGCCCGCCGGCGTGCTCGGCGATGAGCGTCAGGTCGGCCGGGTCGACCTGGAGGTCCTTGCTGCCGGTGACGGCGAGGATCGGCGCGTTGATGCGGGCGAGGTCGGGCCGTGGGTCGTACCGCAGGAACTCCCGCATCCACTTCGCGTTGATCCGCTGCCCGCCGATCCGTGTCACGTCGGCGGTGGTGGCCAGGATCTTCTCGTGGTTGCGGGACACCCTGGCCACCAGGTTCAGACGCATGAGCCGCAGTAGCAGGCGTACCGGGGCGGGCAGGGTGGGCAGGATCTGGGCTGTCTGCCAGCGCAGCACCTCGGCACCGAGCCGGGCACTGCTGGAGAGCAGGACCAGCCCGGCGGTGGTCACGCCACGCGCGGCGAGCGTGGTGGCGGTCAGTGCTCCCTCGCTGTGCCCGACCAGGAACAGCGCCCGGCTGTCCACGCTCGCGTCGGCGTCGAGTGCGGCGAGGGCCGCCTGGGCGTCGTCGACGTTGTCGTGGAACCCGGTGGGCCAGAACCCGCCGGAGCTCTCGCCGATCCCGCGCCGGTCGTACCGCAGCGTGGCGATGCCTGCGGCGGCCAACGCGGCGGCCAGGTCCCGTTGGATGCCGATGCGCATCCGGCGGTGGTCGCCGTCGCGGTTCAGCGGCCCGGAACCGGGCAGCAGCAGTGCGGTGGGGTGGGGCCCCGGACCGTCCGGCAGGGTGAGGGTGCCGACCAGGCGGTGACCGGCGGAGTGGAACGTCAGTTCCCGGTCGGTGCTCACCGGCGTACCGCCTCCGCCACGGCAGTTGCGTCGTCGGCACCGATGACCAGGGCGTCGTACCGCTGGCCGGTCAGGGTGATGCGCACGGCCGGTTGGTTGGCGCGGACGCTGACGAACTCCTTGCCGGCCCGGCCGCGCCAGGTGCCGACCTTGCGGGCGCCGGGCAGGCCGAGGCCGGGTGCCCGGATGCCTCGGGGGGCGCGCAGGCCGTCGGGCTGTACGGTGACGGCGGTTACGGCGGAGCGCGGAACGGTGACGTCGCCCCGGAGCGCCCACAGCTTCTCGGCGGGGGTGAGCCGGATGCGGATCGAGTCGGGGGTGAGGTCGATGGTGGCCATCGGCGCTCCTTCATGCTCGCTATAATCTCGTCAGCGAGAACATTATCAGAGGCGAGAACGATGGGGAGGCGCGTGTGGCCCTCGACACTGCTGAGCTGCTGCTTCATCCGGTACGGATGCGGATCGTCCAGGCATTTCTGGGCGGCCGGACGCTGACTACCACGGACCTGCGCGCCGAACTGGCGGACGTGGCCCCGGCGACGCTGTACCGGCAGGTCGCCACCCTCACCGGTCACGGGGTCCTGCGGTCGGTCGGGGAGCGGCGCATCCGGGGTGCGATCGAGCGCAGCTACCAGTTGGACGAGGCGGCGGCTGCGGTGGACGCCGACACGATCCGCGGGATGACCCCGGAACAGCACCGGCGGGCCTTCCTCACCTTCATCGCCGGGCTCCTCGCCGACTTCGACAGCTACCTCGACAGCGGTGGTGGTGACCTGGCCCGTGACCTGGCCGGCTATCGGCAGAACGCCTTCTACGCCACCGACGCCGAGCTGGTCGAGTTCATCACCCGGATGCGTGAGCTGTTCGCCGAGTACGCGGCGCTCGGGCCGGGGCCGGGCCGGACACGGCGGTTGTTCACCACCGTCCTGCTCCCGGCCGACCCGGTGACCGCTCAGGACGACGGAGATGCGCCGTCGGAGGCCACCAGTTCCACCTCGTAACCCTGCCCGTCGGACAGGTACGCGGCGTAGGTGTCGGCGCCACCGGCGTACGGGTGGCGGTCGGGGAAGAGCAGTTCCCAGCCGTACGCCGGGGCCTGCTCGACAAGCCGGTCCACCGCGGCGGGTGGACCGGCGTGAAAGGCCAGGTGGTTCAGGCCGGGCGCGAGCCGGTCGTGGCGTCGACCGGAGAGCGCGGGCGACTGCTCAAGGACGAGGTACGTCGGGCCGAGCCGCCAGGAGTGGCCGGCCGGCCACTGCTGGAACGGTGTCCAACCCAGTTTCCCGAGCAGCCAGCCCCAGCTGTGCATTGCTGCGCCCAGGTCGGGTACCCAGACCTCCACGTGGTGCAGGGCACCGAGCGTCACCGGCCTCCGCCGGGGACCCATAGCACGTCTCCGTCCGGATTTGCCGCTCTTGACAGGATAAAGAGCAGATCCGACAGCCGGTTGAGATACTTTGCCGGGAGGTGGCTGGTCCGGTCGGGGTCGTGTGCGACGAGCGCCCACGCCGACCGCTCGGCGCGCCGGGCGATCGTCCGCGCCACGTGCAGCAGTGCCGCGCCCGCGGTGCCGCCGGGGAGGATGAAGGAGTCGAGGTTGCTCAGGCGCGCGTTGTACTCGTCGCACCAGCCCTCAAGGCGCTCGACGTACCCCTCGGTGACCCGCAGCGGCGGATACTTGGGGTCCGGTTCGACCGGGGTGGACAGATCGGCGCCCACGTCGAACAGGTCGTTCTGGATCTGCCCGAGCACCGGGCGCAGGGCGTCGTCGAGCTGTCCCAGGGCCAGTGCCACGCCGATGGCCGCATTGCACTCGTCGACATCGGCGTACGCGCAGATCCGCGGGTCTGTCTTCGACACCTGCTCGTTGTTGCTCAACCTGGTCATGCCGGCGTCGCCGGCCTTGGTGTAGATGCGCGTGAGGTGGACGGCCATGACGCACAGCCTACGGATACCGGACCTGACCATCCCGACCCGCCCGCAGCCGGGTACGGGCTGGTCCGCCGGGGTGGGACCGGGTGACGCGGGTGACCCGGCGATATCCGACGTCGATGTCATCCGGGTCAACGGGGCGGCCCGACTCGCCGGCACGGTGCACGTGGTCGGTGCGAAGAACTCGGCGTTGAAGCTGATGGCCGCCGCGTTGCTCGCGCCCGGCCGAAGCGTGATCACCAACGTGCCGCGGATCACCGACATCGCCATCATGGGGGAGGTGCTGCGCCGGCTCGGCTGCGACGTGCGGTTCGACGTGGACGACCCGGTGGACCCGATGGTCGCGGTCGGCGGGGCGCCGCGCTCCCGTTCGGTGACCATCGACGTGCCGGAGCAGCCGGGGGTCGAGGCCGACTACGACCTGGTGCGTCGGCTCCGCGCGTCGATCTGCGTGCTCGGCCCGCTGCTGGCGCGGCGAGGTTACGTGCGGGTGGCGCATCCGGGCGGCGACGCGATCGGTTCGCGTGGGCTGGACATGCACATCTCCGGACTGACCCGGATGGGTGCCGACATCTCCGGTGAGCACGGCTTCGTGATCGCCTCGGCGTCGCAGGGACTGCACGGCGCGGAGATCACGCTGGAGTTTCCCAGTGTCGGGGCGACCGAGAATCTGGTCATGGCGGCGGTGCTGGCCGACGGCACCACGGTGATCGACAACGCGGCCCGCGAACCCGAGATCGTGGACATCTGCACCATGCTCATCCGGATGGGCGCGCTGATCGAGGGCGAGGGCACGTCCACCATCACGGTGGTCGGCGTACCCCGGTTGCAGCCGGTGCGGCACGCGACGGTGGGGGACCGGATCGTCGCCGGCACCTGGGCCTTCGGGGCCGCGATGACCCGCGGCGACGTCACCGTGACCGGCCTCGACCCGAGCTACCTGGAGATCGCGCTGGACAAGGTGGTCGCGGCCGGCGGCCTGGTCGAGACCCGGGCGAACGCCTTCCGGGTACGGATGGAGGAGCGGCCCCGGGCGGTGGACGTGGTGACCCTGCCCTATCCGGGCTTCGCCACCGACCTGCTGCCGATGGCGATCGGCCTGGCCGCGCTCAGCGACGGCGCCTCGCTGATCACCGAGAACATCTTCGACGGCCGGTTCATGTTCGCCAACGAGATGATGCGTCTCGGCGCGGACATCAAGACCGACGGGCACCACGCGGTCGTACGCGGCCGCGAGCGGCTCTCCGGCGCCCCGGTACGCGCCACCGACATCCGTGCCGGCGCGGGACTGATCATCGCCGGGCTCTGTGCCGACGGGGTGACCGAGGTGTCCCACGTGCACCACGTGGACCGGGGCTATCCCGACTTCGTGGCCGACCTGCGGGCGCTCGGCATCGAGGTCGAGCGGGCCACCGCGCCGGAGGAACCGGAACTGACCATCTGAGCCGCCTTAGCCGTCGTTCAGGCTCGCCGACTAGGGTGCAGACAGACACTCGAATCGCAGCGAGGGAGCAACAGATGGCGGGTCGACTCGCGGTCGTCGGTGCCGGGCTGATGGGCTCGGGCATCGCCCAGGTGGCGGCGCAGGCAGGCTGGCAGGTGACACTGCGGGATCTGGACGACGCGGCGACGCAGCGCGGCGTGGACGGCATCCGCAAGTCGCTGACCCGGTTCGCGGAGAAGGGGAAGATCTCCGCCGACGAGGTCGAGGCGACGCTCGGCCGGATCACCCCGACCACCGACCTGGAGGCGGCGGCGGACGCGGACATCGTCGTCGAGGCGGTCTTCGAGCAGTTGGAGATCAAGCACGAGGTGTTCCGCGCGCTCGACCGGATCTGCAAATCGGACGCGATCCTGGCCACCAACACCTCGGCCATCCCGGTGACCCAGATCGCGGCGGTCACCGAGCGTCCCGAGGCGGTCGTCGGCACCCACTTCTTCTCGCCGGTGCCGATGATGAAGCTCTGCGAACTGGTCCGTGGCTACAAGACCAGCGACGCGACCCTGGAGGCGGTCAAGTCCTTCGCCGAGGAGATCGGCAAGACCGTGGTGGTGGTCAACCGGGACATCGCCGGCTTCGTCACCACCCGACTCATCTGCGCCCTGGCCATGGAGGCGGTCCGGCTGGTCGAGGCCGGGGTCATCTCCGCCGAGGACCTGGACACCGCCTGCAAGCTCGGCTTCGGCCACGCCATGGGGCCGCTCGCCACCGTCGACCTGACCGGCGTCGACGTGCTGCTCAACGCGACCCGCAACATCTACACCGACACCGCCGATGAGAAGTTCTTTCCGCCGGAGCTGCTCCAGCGCATGGCCACCGCCGGGGACCTGGGCCGCAAGTCCGGCCAGGGCTTCTACTCGTACTGAGGGTGTGGTGTAAGGAAGGGCACCTTATTAACGCCTCGTGCATAGGAAGGGCCCCTTATTAACAAGATCAGCTGGATCTCGTTAATAAGGGGCCCTTCCTCTACCGCAGGCGTTAATAAGGTGCCCTTCCTTGCACCCGTCAGCCGTCGCGGCGGGTGGTCCAGCGGAAGGTGGTCAGGCAGAGCACCAGGCCGATCACGCACCACAGGCCCAGCACCAGCGCGACCCGGGTCAGCTCGAAGGACCCGCCCGGCTCGTTGGCGCCGAAGCTCTCCGGCAGGAAGACCGCGCGCAACCCCTGGCACATCCACTTGAGCGGGAAGATGGCCGCCACCTGCTGCATCCAGGTCGGCAGGTTGGTGAAGACGAAGAACACCCCGGAGATGAACTGGAGCACCAGGGCGATCGGGGTGACCACCGCCGAGCCGCTGCGCGCGGTACGGGCCAGCGACGAGATGGCGATGCCGCACAGGGTGCAGGCGGTGATGCCCAGCGCGCTGACCCAACCGAAGGTGAGCCACGCCGAGGCGGTGCTCGGCAGATCCAGGTCGAACAGGGCCACCGAGACGCCGAGCAGCAGCGCGGTCATCACCACGCCGGTCACCAGCACCATGATCACCTTGCCGGCGAACCAGACCCACTTCGGCATCGGCGTGCCCCGGTAGCGCTTGAGCACGCCCCGGTCCCGCTCGATGGGGATCCAGATGCCGAGATTCTGGAAGCTGACAGTCATCAGACCGGTCGCGATCATGCCGGTGATGAAGTACTGCGTGTAGCTCACCCCGTTGCCGAGATCGCCGTCGAAGATCGACGCGAAGATCAGCACCATGATGATCGGGAAACCGAGCGTGAAGACCACGGACTCCCGGCTGCGCAGGAACTGCCGGATCTCCATCCGTCCCTGACGCAGGGCGAGACTGGCCGGCCCCGGCCGGCGGGCGGGCGCGGCGGCGGCGACCGGGGCCGCCGGCTTCGTCGTGGTGGTCATCGGTGTCCGATCATCCGCAGGTAGATGTCTTCGAGGGTGGGCCGGGTGACGGTCAGACCGGGCACCTCGCCGCCGAATCGCGCGGCCAACTCCGCCACCAGCGCCGTCGGCGTCGCGCTCTGCGCGCTCTCCAGGGTGCCTTCCGGCGTACGCCAGGAGACCGTCGCCAGGGCCTCCTGCCGGTTGCCCAGGCTGGTGGGTGGGGCCACCTCGACCAGTCGGCCGCCGGTGATGACGCCGACCCGGTCGGCGAGCGCCTCGGCCTCGTCGAGATAGTGCGTGGTGAGCACGATCGTGGTGCCGGCCGCGGCGAGGTCGCGGATCAGCTCCCAGAACTCGCGGCGGGCCTCCGGGTCGAAACCGGTGGTCGGCTCGTCGAGGAAGAGCAGTTCGGGGCGGCCGATGATGCCCAGCGCGACGTCCAGGCGGCGTTTCTGCCCGCCGGAGAGGGTGTGCGTACGAGCGCGGGCCTTGCCGGCCAGGCCGACGCGGGCGATCACCTTGTCCGGGTCGTCGGCGTCGGGGTAGAAGGCGGCGAAATGGCGTACCACCTCGGCGACGGTCAGCTCGTCGAATTCACCGGTGCCCTGGAGCACGATGCCGACCCGGGCCCGCCACTGCGGGGAGGCTGCGGTCGGGTCGACGCCGAGCACCCGCACCTCACCGGCGTCGCGGTGCCGGTAGCCTTCGAGGATTTCCACGGTGGTGCTCTTGCCGGCACCGTTCGGCCCCAGCAGGGCGAACACCTCGCCCCGGTGAACGTCCAGGTCCAACCCGGCCACCGCGACATTGTCGCCGTACGCCTTGCGCAGTCCCCGGACGTGGATCGCCACGTCGTCACTCATGACGTCAAGTGTGCGACCTGCACCGGTAGCTCAGCTGCCGCGGGGGTGGTGGTTCCCGCCACGCCGGTGTTAATAAGGGCCCCTTCCTCTACCTGAGGCGTTAACAAGGGGCCCTTCCTTACCGCTCAGCGGCGGGTGTAGGTCATGCAGTCGGCCATGTCGGCGTCGGGGCCGACCCGGATCGCGGGTGCCTGGCACTCCAACTGTTCGTTGTGGCGGCAGTCGGCTCGCTTGCAGGCGCCCACCTGCGCCTTCTGGCCGTCCGCGCCGGCCCGGATGGTCGGCATCTCGATGAACGTGTGGCAGTGGGCGTGGTCCATGCTGCCGATCGTGATGGCGAAGGCGTGGCAGTCGTTTGTGTGGTTGTACGCACAGGCGGCCACCACGCACTCCTGGACGCGCGGCATTTCCAAGGCTGCGGTCATCGCGACCTCCTCTAGGTATTTGCCTGATTTTAGGCATCTGGGGGATCTGCGCGGCCCGGTTCGCGGGATCCGGCCACCGCCCTAGCCCGTGGCGAGCACCTCGGAGAGCAGGGCCGGTTCGAGACCTCGTTCGGCGAGACCCGCCAGGATGTGCGGCAGCGCCTCGTCGGTCATCGGCGCGTTGGCCTCGGTCACGTGCAGGACGATCACCGAGCCGGGGCGTACCTGGTCCAGCACGGCCCGCACGATCGGCTGCCAGGCCGTGGCGAACGGGTCCCCGCTGACCACGTCGCCGTCGACGACGGTGAGGCCGAGCGGGGCGAGTGCGGTAAGTGCCGCACGGTCGTGGCAGAGCCCGGGGAACCGGAAGTACCGGGTCTGTCGACCGCCGTATGCGCTGACGAGATCGAAGGTACGGGCGACGTCGGCGGTCATCTTCCGGGGGGCGATGCGGGGCAGTCCGTAGCAGTCCGCGGTGAAGGCATGGTGCCCGTAGGTGTGGTTGGCCAACTCGAACCTCGGGTTGGCGGCCAGCCGCCGGGTCACGTCCGGGTACTGCTCCACCCACATGCCGGTGAGGAAGAAGGTGGCCGGGACACCGTCGCGCTCCAACCGGTCGATGATCTTCAGATTGGCGTACGACGTGCCGGCACCGCCGCGCATCTGCCGTCGCATCGCGTCGGTCATGTCCGCGTCGAAGGTCAGCGCCACCTTGTTGCCCCGGCGTGGGCCGTGGTCGACCACCGGAGGCAGCGCGTCGGTCCGGGTCGCGCCGGGCAGCGTGTCGGCCGCGCCGGGCAGCGTCCCGGCCGGCGGGGTGGGCGACATGCTCGACGGTGTCGCCGACACTTCGGGCCGGTCACCGGCACCCACCTCCGTCTCGACGAACCTCGCGCCCGAGGACTGCGGCCCGAGGTCGGCGCCGTCGGGCTGGCGCAGCGGGTTCAGGACGGCCAGCAGGGTGAGGGCACCGGCGACGGCGGCGAGCGTCGCCACGAGCGGAACGCGGGAAGTCTTCACGGACACCGGAGGATGATGTCAACCGCGCCCGGCGGCCGACATCATCCGGCCCGGCAGCGCCGGGGGCGGGTCGGAGGGGCAGCGCGTACGCTCAGGTCGGCCGCCCAGGTCAGACGCGGAAGCCGGCCTCGCGGGCGGCCCGGCGTTCCCGGCGGCGCTCCGCTCGACGGCGCAGGAACCAGGGCAGGAAGAGCGCGAGGGCGACCAGGAACACCAGCACCAGCACCGGCAGGATGATCGCGACGAGGGACATCACCACGCTTGTGGCGTCCTCGGCGGTGCTCGCCACCGGGGCACCGACGCCCGCCGTGGCCGCGTTGATGACCGGCCGGGCGGCGGACTTGAGCAGGTGGATGCCAAGGGCGATGATCACCCCGGCCAGCACCGGCAACCACTGACCCTCACTGGCGAAGAAGCTGTCGGGATCGCTGACCGTCACCGTCTCGGCGGCCGAGCCGGCACCGAAGGCCAGGCCGCCCGCCGTCGGCCGGACCACCGTCTGCACCACGTCGTTGACGTGGTCCACCACCGGCACCTTGTCCGCGACGACCTCGACGACCAGCAGCGCGGCGAGGATCGCGAGCACCCAACCGTTACCCAGCCACTGCCAGCCGCCGGGCAGGTCGATCACGCTGGTGTAGCGGGCCAGCCCGCCCATCAGCAGCAGCGGGATGTACGCGTTCAACCCCGCCGAGGCGGCCAGTCCGGTACCGGTGAGCAATTCGAGCACCATCTCAGCATCGCACCGGCACGCCAGTGGCGCTCGGCGGCGATCCGCGGTGCCTCCGCTACCCTCGTCGGGTGCGGTTGGTGATTGCGAAGTGCTCGGTGGACTATGTCGGACGGCTCTCGGCCCACCTGCCGCCGGCCACCCGGCTGCTGATGGTCAAGGCGGACGGATCGGTCTCGATCCACGCCGACGACCGGGCCTACAAGCCCTTGAACTGGATGAGCCCGCCCTGCCGGCTGGAGGAGGCTCCCGGCGTGTGGCGGGTGGTCAACAAGGCCGGGGAGGAGTTGCGGATCACCCTGGAGGAGGTCTTCCAGGACACCTCCTACGACCTGGGCGTCGACCCGGGGCTGCGTAAGGACGGTGTCGAGGCGCACCTGCAGGAGTTGCTGGCCGCCAACCCGGAGACCCTGGGCGAGGGCTTCACGCTGATCCGTCGGGAGTACATGACCGCGATCGGCCCGGTGGACCTGCTCTGCCGGGACGCCAACGGCGGCACCGTCGCCGTCGAGGTCAAGCGGCGCGGCGAGATCGACGGGGTGGAGCAGCTCACCCGTTACCTCGAACTGCTCAACCGGGATCCGCTGCTCGCCCCGGTGGCCGGGGTCTTCGCCGCACAGGAGATCAAGCCGCAGGCCCGGGTGCTCGCCACGGACCGGGGGATCCGCTGCGTCGCGGTGAACTACGACCGGCTGCGCGGCATCGAACGTGACGAGCTGACCCTCTTCTAGGGCTGCCGGTTTCCGGGGCTTCCGGGCGTACAGGGCTTCCCGCTGCTAGGGCTTTCGGGCGTACAGCAGCTTCACCGCTTTGACCAGGCGGTCGACGTCGGCCTGGGTCCGCTCGAAGGTGGTGGACGGCAGCAGCGAGCGGGCCCGCCGGCGGGTGATCGCCTTGGCCCGGCCGAACTCCCGCAGCCCGTCCTCGCCGTGGATGCGGCCGAAGCCCGACTCGCCGACTCCGCCGAACGGCAGGGTGGACATCCCGGCGAAGGTCAGCGTCGAGTTGATCGAGGCCATGCCGGAGCGCAGGCGACGGGCGATCGCCACCGCCCGTCGCTCGCCGAAGACCGAACCCCCGAGACCGTACGGCAGGGCGTTGGCCCGGGCGAGCGCCTCGTCGGCGTCGCGGACCCGGTTGATGGTCACGGTGGGCCCGAAGGTCTCCTCGCGTACGGCGAGCGAGTCCTCCGGCACGTCCACCAGCACCGTCGGATGGGCGTACGGCGGCTGGACCGAATCCGGGCCGCCCAGTGCGGCGCGTCCGCCCCGGGCCAGCGCGTCGGTGATGTGCCGGCGGATGACGTCGAGCTGGCTCGGCATGGTGATCGGCCCGACGTCCGCGCCGTCGGCGCCGACGGTCAGCCGGCCGGCGCGTTCGACCACCTTCGCCACGAAGGCGTCGAAGACCGGCTCCACCGCGTAGACCCGCTCGATGCCGATGCAGGTCTGCCCGGCGTTGGTCATCGCGCCCCAGACGCACGCCTCGGCGGCGGCGTCCAGGTCGGCGTCGACGTCCACGATCATCGCGTCCTTGCCGCCGGCCTCCAGCAGCACCGGGGTCAGGGTCTCGGCGCAGGCCGCCATGACCTTCTTCGCGGTCGCCGTGGAGCCGGTGAAGGCCACCTTGTCGACCCCGCTGCGGCACAGCGCGGCACCGATGTCGCCGAGCCCGTGCACGGCGGTGAAGACGGGCTGCTCCGGTACCACCTCGGCGAAGGTGTCGACCAGCCACTGCCCGACGAGCGGCGTGTACTCGCTGGGCTTGAAGACCACCGCGTTGCCGGCGGCCATCGCGTACGCGGCGGAGCCGATCGGGGTGAAGACCGGATAGTTCCAGGGGCCGATCACGCCGATCACGCCGTGCGGCTGGTACTCCAGGTGGGCGGAGAACTCCGCCAGGACGAGCCGGGACCGGACCTTGCGGGGGCCGAGCACCCGGCGGGCGTTACGGGCCGCCCAGTCGACGTGTTCCACCGCGGTGACGATCTCGACGATCGCGTCGGCGACCGGCTTGCCACCCTCGACGTGCACCAGCTCCGCCAGTTGCTCCATCCGTTGGGCGAGCAGTTGTCGCCAACGCAGCAGCCGGTCGCGTCGTGCGTCGAAGCCGAGCCCGGCCCACCAGCGGCCGGCCGCACGGGCCCGCTCGACGGCCTGCTCGACGGCGGCGACGGTGGCGAGCGGAAGCCGTCCGGCCTCGTCACCTGTTGCCGGGCTGGTCGAGACCAGGTGATCGCCCTCGATCACGGGGGTGCCGGGCAGATGCACAGCCGTCATGGCCGGAAGTCTAAACCTGAAACCTACTCATCGGTAGGACGCGCGTACGGGTGGCGCGCCACGGCACCGGCCGGGCGAACGGGCGGTCTTCGTGGAAGTGGCGAACGGAAGGTGGCTTGCTGGTTACTGCTCGATGGCCGGATGGGCGGTGGAGGTGACCGGTAGGTGATGGCAGGCTGGGCCGGGGATGGCGCAGAGCGTGGAGGTCTGACGGTCCATGGAGCAACATCCGCAACTGCTGCCGATGCTGACGGTGGCCGCCGGCCCGATGCGCGGGCTCAGTTTCCGGCTGCGTGCTCAGCCGATGGTGATCGGCCGGGACACGGCGGCGGACATCGTCGTGCACGATCCGCACATGAGTCGTCGACACGCGGAGATCCGGCTGGCCGGTGACGGGGTTTCCCTGCTGGATCTCGGCTCCACCAACGGCACCTGGGTCAACGGGCTGCGCACCACCGGGCCGGTCTGCCTCACCGACGGCGACATGATCCTGATCGGCCGTACCGAGCTGCGTTTCTTCGACCCCGCACTGGCCCGGACCGACCCGGTGGGCCTGAGCTTCGGCGTGCCCCGGCAGGAACGGCGCACCACGCTGGTGCTGCCCACCGGTGGGGTCCGGGCACATTGACGGGTGCGGCGCGGCTTGCCAGCATCGCGCGAATGAAGACCGAGCACCGCAGGGTGAGCGCGAACGGAATCTCCCAGGCCGTCCGGGTGGCCGGCCCCGCCACGGGGGTGCCGGTGCTGCTGATCCACGGCAACTGCTCCTCGGCGGCCTTCTGGGAGCCACTGATCCGGCGGCTACCGGAGACGCTGCGGGTCGTCGCGCCGGATCTGCGTGGGTACGGCGACACGCAGACCGCGCCGGTGGACGCCGGGCGGGGCCTCGCGGACTTCGCCGACGACGTGGCCGCCCTGCTCGCCGAGCCGAGCATCTTTGCCGACGGGGCCCGACCGGTGGTGGTCGGCCACTCGCTCGGCGGGGGAGTGGCGATGCGCCTGCTGGTGGACCACCCCGACCGGGTGAGCGGGCTGCTGCTGGCCGCACCGGTGTCGCCGTACGGCTTCGGTGGCACCCGCGACCTGGCCGGTACGCCGACCACCCCGGATTTCGCCGGCACCGGCGGTGGCACGGCCAACGGCGACTTCGTGGCGCGATTGGCGGCCGGTGAACGCGACGCGTCGGCACCCGCCAGCCCGCGCAGCGTGCTGCGCTCGGCGTACGTGGCCGACCCGGCCTCGCTCGGCGACGACGAGGAACTGCTGCTCGACAGCCTGCTCTCCACCGCCACGGGCACTGACAACTATCCCGGCGACGCCGTGCCGTCGCCACACTGGCCGGGATTCGCGCCGGGACGCCGGGGCACCCTCAACGCCCTGGCGCCCGCACACTTCCGGATCGCCGACGAGTTGGTGGCGGTCACGCCCAAACCGCCGGTGACCTGGATCCGGGGCGACGCCGACGTGATCGTCTCGGACGCCTCCCTGTTCGACCTGGCCCGGCTCGGCGCACTGGGTGTGCTGCCCGGCTGGCCCGGGCCGCAGGAGTGCCCGCCGCAGCCGATGGTGGGCCAGACCCGCGCCGTCCTCGACCGGTACGCCGCAGCGGGCGGCAGCTACCGGGAGGTGACGCTGCCCGGCTGCGGGCACAGCCCGCACCTGGAGCGACCGGCGGAGTTCGTCGCGGAACTCCTCGCCCTCTGCCCCCGCGCCTGCTGACCGTCCGTAGCGTGGGAGACTCGCGCCGATAGCCTTAGCGGCCGTTAACTACCCGGCCGCGCGGAGCGACAGGGGAGGCCCGGGTCATGGCGCGCGAGTTCACCAGGGTGGGCGTGGTGGGGCTGGGCACCATGGGTGCCGGCATCGTCGAGGTGTTCGCCCGCAACGGCGTCGACGTCGTCGCCGTGGAGATATCCGACGCCGCCCTGGAGCGTGGCCGGGCCAACCTGACCGGCTCGACCGACCGGGCGGTGGCGCGGGGCAAGCTCGCCGAGGCCGACCGGGACGCCCTGCTCGGCCGGGTCACCTTCGCCGTCGGGCTGGACGCGCTGCACTCGGTGGACCTGGTGATCGAGGCGGTTCCCGAGCGACTCGACATCAAGCAGCGGCTCTTCGCCGACCTGGACCGGGTGTGCAAGCCGGAGGCCATCCTCGCCACCAACACCTCGTCGTTGAGCGTCACCGAGATCGCGGTGGCGACCACCCGGCCCGACCAGGTGATCGGCATGCACTTCTTCAACCCCGCGCCGGTGATGAAGCTGGTCGAGGTCGTGCGTACGGTGGTCACCTCGGCCGACGTGGTGGCCGACGTGGAGGCGCTCTGCGTACGCCTCGGCAAGGTCGACGTGACGATCACCGACCGGGCCGGGTTCATCGCCAACGCGCTGCTGTTCGGATACCTCAACCACGCGATCGGCATGTTCGAGGCCCGCTACGCCACCCGCGAGGACATCGACGCCGCGATGAAGCTCGGCTGCGGTCTGCCGATGGGTCCGTTGGCCCTGCTGGACCTGATCGGCCTGGACACCGCGTACGAGATCCTCGACACCATGTACCGGCGCGGTGGGCGCGATCGTCGGCATTCCCCGGTGCCGCTGCTGCGGCAGATGGTGACCGCAGGGCTGCTCGGTCGCAAGTCCGGCCGGGGTTTCTACACCTACGAGCGGGCCGGTTCCGGCAGGCTCGTACCGGACGAGTTGACGCCGACGGCCCCGGCATCGACCGACGGCGCGCGAGCCGTCACCACGGTCGGGGTGGTCGGCTCGGGCACCTTGGCCGCCGGCCTCGTGGAGACCTTCACGGCCGCCGGGTACCAGGTCGTCCCGGTCGACCCTGCGGGGGAGTTGCCGCGGTTGGCCGACGTCGACCTGGTGGTCGAGGCGACGGCCGACGACCTCGACGGGACGAAGGCGCTCCTCGCCGGCCTGGGCGAGGTCTGCAAGCCGGGCGTGGTGCTGGCCACCACCACCTCCGCGCTGCCGGTGATCGACCTGGCGATGGCCAGCGGACGCCCGGCCGACGTGGTGGGCCTGCACTTCGCCAACCCGGCCACCCCGCTGGTGGAGATCGTCCGGACGATCCGTACCTCGGCGGAGGCCACCGCCACCGCCCGCGCGGTCGTCGCCGCCCTCGGCAGGACCGGGGTGGTCTGCGCGGACCGGGCCGGGTTCATCGTCAACGCGCTGCTGTTCCCGTACCTCAACGACGCGGTGCGGATGCTGGAGGCCGACTACTCCACCACCGACGACATCGACAACGCCATGAAGCTGGGCTGCGGCTACCCGACCGGCCCGTTCGAACTGCTCGACACCGTCGGGCTGGACGTGGCGCTGGCCGTCCAGCGGGCGCTGTACCGCGAACTGCGTGAGCCCGGTCTCGCCCCGGCACCCCTGCTGGAGCAGCTGGTGACCGCCGACCGCCCCTTCCGGAGGTAAGGAAGGGCACCCTGTTAACGCCTCCGGTAGAGCAGGGGCCCCTTGTTAACACCAGTGGTGTCACCTCAGGGCAAGGCTGCCGCCAGCACGGTCGTACGCTGGATGACGTGAGCCCCCGTCGTAACCGTCCCCGCCGCGACGACGCCGAGCGCCTGGACACCGAGCGGGCCCGACAGGGCGTCGCCTCGGTGCAGCAGTGGCGCGACGGCGACTGGCAGGTACGCGGGATCAGCGGCGGTTCGTCGGTCAAGACGTACCGTTGCCCCGGTTGTGACCAGGAGATCCGGCCTGGGGTGGCGCATCTGGTCGCCTGGCCCGCCGACGGTCGGGGCGACCTCACCGACCGGCGGCACTGGCACAGCGGGTGCTGGCGGGCCCGCGACCGCCGGGCACCTGTCATCCAGCGCGGACGCGGCGCACCCCGGCACGGCTGAGGCCGGCGGGGCGATCTTTGTCACCTCGGGCAGCAGGGTGGGCGGCGACGCGGGAGGATGGCAGGGTGAGTGCACCGATTCGCGCATCGTCGATCCTGCCCGGTCGACGGGAAGACATCGAGCTGCACACCGCGGACGGCCTGCGCCTGGTCGGTGAGCTGGCGCTCCCGCTCGACCGGCCACCGGCAGCCACCCTGGTCTGCCTGCATCCGCTGCCCACCCACGGCGGGATGATGGACAGCCACGTGTTCCGCAAGGCGGCCTGGCGACTGCCCGCCCTGGCCGACCTGGCGGTGCTGCGGTTCAACACGCGCGGCACCAGCAGCGTGCGCGGCACCAGCGAGGGGACGTTCGACTCGGCCGTCGGCGAGCGCTACGACGTGGCCGCCGCCATCGAGTACGCCGAGTTCCACGAGCTGCCCGACATCTGGCTGCTCGGCTGGTCGTTCGGCACCGACCTGGCCCTGAAGTACGGCTGCGACCCGGCGGTGACCGGCGCGATCCTGCTCTCGCCGCCGCTGCGCTTCTCCGAGGCGGCCGACCTGACCCCGTGGGTCGAGTCCGGCAAACCGCTTACCGCGTTGGTGCCGGAGTTCGACGACTACCTTCGCCCCGAGCAGGCCCGTGAGCGGTTCGCGGCGATCCCGCAGGCCGAGGTGGTCGGGGTGCCGGGAGCGAAGCACCTCTGGGTCGGTGACGCCGAGACCGTGCTCGACGAGGTGGTCCGGCGGGTCAACCCGGCCGTGCCCGTACCACTGCCGACCACCTGGGACGGCCCGATGGAGACCGGTGACGCCAGTGCGTACGCCGATCGCACGGTGGCCGCCTTCGCCGACACCCCGGTAGCGGGCCCACCACAACGCCGGGCCGACTGAGGCGGCTGGCCTCGGGGCAGCGCCCGGCCGAGGGCTGGCCGGGTCAACGGGCGTCCTGGCGGGGGAGTACCACCTCGCGCAGGATCAGTTGGGTGGCGGCCACGGTCGGGATGGCGATGAGCGCCCCGATCACCCCCAGCAGGGACACCCCGAGCAGCGCCGCGACCAGCGCGGCGACCTCGTTGACGTGCACCGACCTGCGCATGATCTTGGGGTAGATGAGATAGTTCTCGATCTGCTGGTACACCACGAAGAAGACCACGCAGGCGACCCCGACGGACGGATCGGTGGCGAAGCCGACCAGGCTGACGATCACCGCGCCGAGCGTCGCGCCGATCTGCGGGATCAGGTCGGTCACCGCGACGACGACCGCCAGCGCGAACGGGTACGGCAGGCCGACGATCAGCGCGAACACGAACGTGGTCACGCCGGCCAGCACCGCGATGGACAGCGCACCGACCATGTACGCGCCGACCTTGGTCAGGATCTCGTCGCCGATGAGCTGCACCCGCTCGCGGCGGGACCGCGGCACCAGCGCGTAACCGAGTTCGCGCATCCGGTCGAAGTAGACCAGGAAGTAGATGGTCAGCACCAGCACCGTCAGCACCCGGAAGACCGTGCCGAAGACCAGCTGGGCACCGCCGAGCACCCCGCCCAGCGCCCGGCCGACCACGTCCGCGTTGGCCGCCTCCTGGGCCCGGCGCATCAGGTCGAACCGCACCACGAGATCATTGACGGCCTCGTTGCGCCGCAACGTGTCCAGATAACTCGGTAGCTGGTCGAGGAACTGCCCGGACTGGGTCACGATCGGCGGTACCAGGGCCAGCACACCGGCGGCGAGCAGCGCCAGCACCGTCAGCGTCACCGCAGCCACGGCCAGCCCGCGCGGCAACCCCCAGGCGCACAGCCGGACCACCGCCGGGTGCAGGCCCACCGCGAGGAACAGCGCGATGACCACCAGGACCAGGATCCCCGCCGCGTTGCGCAACCCCAGATAGACGGCGTACGCGGACAGCACGCCGAGCGCACCGGTGAAGCCGACGAGGAAGCTGTTGCGCCGCAGCGGACGCCCCGGAATACCGAACCGACCGGCGTCCCCGCCCGCGCTGCCCGGTGCCGGAGCGGCTGGCTGCTCAGGTGGTGTCCCCGTGGATGCTGGCGGCTGCGGCTGCGGTGCTGCCGCCGTGGGTTCTGCGGCCTGCCGCTGCGGCCTGTCCTGCTGGTCTGGCCTGGACTGCTGTGGGCCGTCCTGCTGGTTCGGCTTGGACTGCTCCGGGCCGGGCTGCTCCGGGCCGGAGCGATGCGGGCCGTCGTGCGCCATCCGGTCTCCCCGTTCACGCTCCGACGAGCATGCGTCGGTCGTCGATGCCGGCTCGTCCGGGCCGGCGGTTGCCGGGCCGCGACCCGGTGGTCGAGGTGGGGTTACCGCCGCTTGACGTGGCCGACGAAGGTCTGCCAGGTCTGCGGGGTGAAGGCGAGCACCGGCCCCTGCCGGTCCTTGCTGTCGCGGACCGCCACCACGTCGGGCAGGTTGTCGGCCACCTCGACACAGTCGGTGCTTCCGCTGCGGGTGGCGGTGCGCCAGGTCGCGCCGGTCAGGTCCATGACTTCGCCACTTCCTTGAGGAGTTCGATCGACTGCTGGCGGGACAGCGCGTCGTTGCGCACCGTCTCCCACCGTGCCAACAGGGTAGCCACATTGGCCTCGTTGTCGGTCGGCCGGGCGGTCAGCTGAGTCTCCTGGCTCGCCACCCAGCCTCCTTCCGCACCCCGGGCCAGCGAGAACGATCCGTACAGCCCGACGTGCAGCCCGACGTTGAGCGGGATGACGTGGATGCTGACGTTCGGCCGCTCGGCGCTGGCGATCAGATGCTCGACCTGGTGGACCATGAGCGCGTGGAAGCGCTCCTCCCGGCGGTGCAGGACAGCCTCGTCGATGACCGCGATGAGCTGCGGTGGATCCGGTCGGGTCAGGATGGCCTGCCGGTCCAGCCGGGCGGCGACCCGCTTGTCCACCTCCTCGTCGCTGAGCAGGTCGTCGCAACGGATCACCGCGCGGGCGTACCCCTCGGTCTGCAACAACGCCGGGATCAGCGTGGGCTGGAAGATCCGCAGCTGACTGGCCAGGCGTTCGGCGTCCAGCCAGGGCAGGAACCAGGACGGCTGCCCCTCGCGCTCGGCGATCCGCAGCAGCGCCACCAGCAGCCCGCCGGAACGCAGCACCTCGTCGGCGCGGGCCAGCAACTGCCGGTCGTACGGTCGGCTGCCGGTCTCCACGGCGGACACCATCGACGGGGAGTAGTGCACCAGCTTGCCGAACTCCTCCTGGCTCAACCCGGCGGCGGTGCGCAGCCGGCGTAACTGGGATCGGATCAGGTCGGCGCTCGATTCCTCCACAGTGCCTCCACAATCGCGTACCGAGAATCGCTCATCAGTTGCCGGTGGTGCGGTGGTTGCGCAGGCCCGTCACGACCCCGCTCGATGACTTCCGACAGTAGTGCTCCGGTCAGCAGACTGTCAGCCATGCCGGACACGCTCGTTGCCAGCAGGGCGCGGGCGGGCCCTGGCCGGGTCGCCCCGACACCCCCGGTGGGCACCCAGGGCCGCCCACCCATTCCCCCGGGTGGGCGGCCCCTCCTCAATCGCTTTGGGTACGTTTGTTGTCGCTGAAGCAGCAAGAAACGTACCCGAACCTGCCCTCACGGAGGTCGACGTGCGTGTTCGCTGCTACCAGCGCCCCAAGCTCCTGGGGCTGGCGATGGTGGGTGGCCTCGTGTTGGCGGCGTCGGGCAACCGGGAAGCGGCTGTGATCAGCACCCGGCTGCCGGCCCCGGGCCGTGGCCCCCGCGCCGAGCGGCCCCGCGCGACCGGCGGCGACCCGCCACACACCCCGCTGCGACCGATGTGGTGCTGTCGCGCCGACGGCCAGCCCTGGCCCTGCGCACAGGCCCGGCTCCTGCTGCGAGCGGAGTACGACCAGAATCCGGTCGGCCTGTCGATCTATCTCGCCGGCCTGATGTACGAGGCGATGCGCGACCTCTACCGACTCAACCCGTACGACGGGCCGGAGCCCGCCGCACTGTTCGACCGCTTCCTCGCCTGGGGCCCACGCCGCCGCCCACCGGCCGAGCAGTCCTCCTGACCACCGCCCAGCGTCACCCGTTTGACCGGGTGGCTCGCCGCCCGGCGTGGCGTCAGTCGGAGGTGATCTTGCTGGGTTTGGCGCTGCGCTCGTCGGTGGTCGGCTTGCTGGGGCGCTTGCCGCCCTCGCCGGTGCTGGTGATCTTCGTCGGGGTGGCGCCCCGACCGCCGGTGCCCGGCACTGCGGCAACCGTGGGTTCGCCGTCCACGCCCGCGCTGGCCGTGCCGCCGTCGACGGTGGCCGGCTCGACCGCCGGCTTCGCCGTGGGCGAATCGTCCACGGTGGTCACCGGCTCGGCGGCCGGCTTCGTCACCGGGCCCGCGCCATCGGCGGCCGGTGTCATCGAGCCTGCGCCGTCGGCGGTCGGATCGCCGCCGTCGGCCGCGACGCCGGCCGTCTCCAGAGCAGGTCGGTGGCCGTTGACCGGCGCGTCGGCGGGCACGGCGACCGGGGTGCCGTTGGCGGGAGAACCGCCGTTGACCGAAGGGCCGTCCACCGTACGGGCGACGGTGGCGGCCGACGGCGCGGCAGCGGGCGAGGACGAGCCGGCCGGGGCCGGTGACGTCGGGCCGTCCGGAGTCGTGGCCGCCTCCAGCCGCAGTTCCAGCAGCTTGCGCTGCAACTCGTCGGACTCCTGCCGGGACTTCCAGGTCTCCTGACGCAGGTCGGCGAGCTGCTGCTGAGCCTTGGCGATCTCCAGCATCACCTGGGCGAGCTGCTGCCGGCCCGCCGCAGCCTCCTGTTGCGTCGCGGCGAGATGCTGCTGGGTGGTGGCCAGGTGCTGCTGGGTGGTGGCCGCGTACTCCTCGAACTGCCGGCGGGAGGAGGCGACGTACTCGTCGGCCTCGCGTCGGGCGGTGGTGGCGAACTCCTCGGCCTCGCGCCGGGTGTCGGTGGCGTACTCCTCGGCGGCGCGGCGCTGCTCGGCCGTGTCGGCCTCGGCCTGCCGTACCAGCTCACCGGCCTGTTCCTCGGCCCGGGCGCGGACGGCGGCGGCGTCCTGCTCGGCGGCCTGGCGGATCTGGTCCGCCCCCTGCTCGATCTCGTTCTTGCGCGCGGTGTACTCCGACTCCAGCTCCGCGCGGCGCGTCTCGAAGCCGGACTCCAACTCGGCGGTACGGCTGCGGATCTGCTCCTCAAGCTTGGCGGTACGAGCGCTGAGCCGCTGCTCCAACTCGACCGTGCGGGCCTGGTGCTGCCGATCCAACTCGTCGCGACGGCTGGTGAACTCGCTTTCGGCGGCAGCCTTGCGCTGCGCCAGTTCGCGGTCCGCCGCCTCGCGTCGGCCGTTTACCTCCTTCTCCACCCCGGCCCGCCAGGCGCCCAGTTCCTGCTGCGCCTGGGCGCGCGTGTGCTGGACGTACGCCTCGGTCTCGTTGCGCATGCGCTGTGCGTACGCCTCGGTTTCGGCGCGGGTGCGCTTGGCCGCCTCGGTGGCCTGGGTGGTCAGCCGCTCGGCCTCCTGGCGGGCCTTGTTGCGGGCGGCCCGGCCGGCCTCGGCGGCGTCGTCGATGATCTGCTTGGCTTCCTGGCTGGCCTTGGCGTGGGTGGCCCGCCCGGCCTCGGTGGCCTGGTCGACCAGGCGCTTGGCCTCCTGCTGGGCCTTGGTGTGCACCTCCTTGGCCGCCTCGCGCAGTTGGGTCGCCTCCTGCTGGGCGGTGGCGTGCGCCTCGCGGGCCGCCTCGCGCAGCTTGGTCGCCTCCTGCTGGGCCCGCTGGTGGATCTCCTTGGCGGCGTCCCGTAGCTGCGTGGCCTCCTGCTCGGCCTTGGCCAACGCCTCCTGCGCGCTCTTGCGCAGCCGGGCGGCCTCCTCCTTGGCCGCCTTGCTGGCCGCCTCGGACTCGGCCCGGCGAGCCGCGGCCTGCCGTTCCTCCTCGGCCCGGCGGGCGGCCAGGGCGATCTCGAAGTCCTTGAGCGCCTCGGCGGCCTCGGCCCGCGCCTCGTCGATGATGTGCTCGGCGGCGGCCCGACGGGCCTCGATCTCCTCGTTCGCGACGGCGAGGATGTCCTCGGCCTGCTCCTCGGCCAGCGCCAGGATCTGCTCGACGCGCGGCCCGAGATGCCGGAACGCGGCCCGGTCGACCACGGCGGCCTGCTTGCGCACCGCAGCCAGATCGCGCTGGAGCACTTCGACCTGACCGGCCAACTTGTGGATCTGGGCGAAGGCCTGCTCCCGCTCGGCCTCCAGCGCCGCGATCTCGTGCTCGGCACGAGCGACGTACTTCTCGACCTGTCGTTTGTCGTACCCCCGCAGGGCGGACTCGAAGCTGGGCTCCGTGGTCACGTCCCCGCCGAGAGCGAACAGTTCCTCGCCGTGCGACATGCACCCATCCTCACACGCATCGGGCCCTCCTGGGGCGATACGGACGCCCCTGTTGGGAGCTACTTCACCCACGCAGGTGGGTCGTGCTCTCTGTTCTGAAGGCAGGGCGACGCGGGGTGTCGCCGGTCACCCGGTGTCACCCCGCGTCGTTGATCATGCCCCGGTGTCGTGTCAGCTGGACGTGTCCGCGGCCACCTTCTTCTCGGCGTCGTCCGCCGGCTTGGCCGTGGCCGCCGGCTTCTCGGCCGGGGCGGCGTTGTTGGGGACACCCGGGACGATGCCGGCCAGGCCGGAGAGCATCTGCCCGAGCTGCGAGGTGACCGCGTCCTTCTGCCGGGTGAGGTCCTCGACCTCCCGGCGCGCCGCCTGGGTGGTCAGCTCGGCCTCGGTGCGGGCCTCGCTGAGCAGACGCTGGGACTCGGCACGGGCCTCGTTGAGCGTACGGTCGGCGAGCGCCTTGGCCTTCTCGATGGTCTCGGTCGCGTTGCGCTCCGACTCCACCCGCCGCGCCTCGGCGCGCTGCTCGATCTCCTTGGCGCGCTCCTGCGCGGCGCGGGCCCGCTGCTCGGCCTCGCCGACCAGCTTCTGGGTCTGCGCGACCTGGGCGGCGTGCCGCTCCGACTCCTCGCGCTCGGCCTTCTCCCGCCGCTCGGCGAGCTGGAGCTCCAGGGCCTGGAGGTCCTTGTCGCGCTTGTCGCGGGCGTCGGTCAGCAGCTTGGTCGCCTCGGCACGCTTCTCCTCGGCCTCGCGGGCGGCCTTGGCCCGCTGCTGAGTGATCTCGCGCTCAGCGGTGGCGCGCAGGGTGGCGACCTCCCGCTCGACTGTCGACTTCAGCTCGGCCACCTCGTGGGCGGTCACCGTGCGTAGCTGCTTGGTCTCGCGCTCGGCGTCGGCACGCAGCGTGTCGGCCTCCCGGCGAGCCTGGACCCGGACCTCGGCGGCCTCCCGCTCGGCGGCGGTACGGAGGTTGCCGGCCTCCCGCTCGGCGGTGGCCTTCATCGCCGCCGCCTCGGCCCGCGCCTTGTCGGTGATCTCCCGCGCCTCCAGGCGGGCGGCGGAGAGGATGCCCTCCGACTCGCGCTTGGCCTCGTTGCGGTGGTCGTTGGCCTGCTCCTCGGCGAGCCGGAGGATCTGCTCGACCCGGGTGCCGAGGCCGGACAGCGTGGGGCGGCTGTTCTCCTCAAGCTGCTTGCTGGTGTCGGTGAGCTTCTGCTCCAAGGCGGTGAGCCGCTGCTCGGACTGGCGGAGCCGGCGCTGGGCGTCGTTGAGCGCCTGCTCGGCGTCGGCGCGGTCCTTGTTGGCCTGGCTCAGCGCGGCGTTCAGCCGGCCGATGAAGTCATCGACCTGACCGGTGTTGTATCCGCGCAGGCCAACCGTGAAATCTGGCTGCGAGTTCGCGTTATCGAAGAACGCGAGAGGGGAGGACTGCTGCTGGGGCATTGGGACATACTGGCAGACCCCCCGGGGTGCTTCGCAAGAGCGGGCCGCCCTTTGCCGTCCTCTTTACATGGTCAACTCGTAGGGTCACCGGAACCCCGCGCCGACGGGCGATCTTGCCAGTTCGGGGAGGAGCCCGACGGTACGCAGCGTGACGTGAAAATGGCATCGAAGTCATCCGCCCACTGCTTTTCTTTCCGGGCGCTGCGCTCCGTGCGAATGGTCGCCGGGCCGGGACGGGGAAACCATTGCGCGTTCACCGAAAGGCCGTCGACGGCTCGTCCGTCAGGCCAGCGTCCGCAGCCCCAGTCGATCACCTCACGCCCGTCGATGAATGGGCTGCGGGGAGTGGGGGTCACTCGATCCGGGATCGAGTGGCATTGAGTGGGGTGTGAGGCCACTCGATCCCGGATCGAGCGCGATCTTGCCTGCGCCGGCCTGGGTGGCCCGCCCTTGCGTCTGGGCGGCCCGCCTGTCGGGTGGAACTGATCCCGCGCGCTGGCCCGGCCTGCGGATGTCGGCGCGGCCGGTCGCTCGGTTCCGGCGGGCTGGACCACGGGGGATGGGGGTCAGGTGGTGGTGGAGTGGGGGGCGGGTTCGACGAGTTCGACCAGGACGCCGCCGGCGTCCTTGGGGTGGATGAAGTTGATCCGCGAGCCTGCGGTGCCTCGCCGGGGGGTTTCGTACAGCAGCCGCAGGCCGCGTTCGCGTAGCGCCGCGCAGGCCGCGTCGACGTCCGTCACGGTGTACGCCACCTGCTGCACGCCCGGACCGTTGCGGTCGAGGAACTTCGCGATTGTCGACTCGGGGGTCAGCGGGGCGAGCAGTTGCAGGCAGCCACCCTCCGTGGTCGGCCCGACCGCCAGCATTGCCTCCCGTACGCCCTGCTCGGTGTTCGTCTCGGTGTGTACGCATCGCATGCCGAACGTCCGGGTGTAAAAGTCGATCGCGGCGTCGAGGTCGGCCACGGCGATCCCGACATGGTCGATGCGTCGGAGGCCGATGTCTGTGACATAGTCGGCAGCGGGCTCGACGGGGGAGTTCTCAGGCATGACGCTAGTCTGACCGAACAATCGTTAAGGCGTACGGTCGGCACCCCCCTCGGAGGCAGGTATGGCTTCGGTGATCGTCAGCGGCGCGCGGACCCCGATGGGGCGCCTGCTGGGCAACCTCAAGGACCTACCGGCGACGAAGTTGGGTGGCATCGCCATCTCGGCGGCCCTGGAGCGGGCCGGAGTCGCGCCCGACCAGGTGCAGTACGTGATCATGGGTCAGGTGCTCCAGGCCGGTGCCGGGCAGATGCCGGCCCGCCAGGCGGCCGTGGAGGCGGGCATCCCGATGTCCGTGCCGGCGCTGAGCATCAACAAGGTCTGCCTCTCCGGCCTGGACGCGATCGCCCTGGCCGACCAGCTGATCCGGGCCGGCGAGTTCGACGTCGTGGTGGCCGGCGGCATGGAGTCGATGACCAACGCCCCGCACCTGCTGCTCGGCCAGCGCGGTGGTTACAAGTACGGCGACGTGACGCTCAAGGACCACATGGCGCTCGACGGGCTGACCGACGCCTGGGACTGCTGCGCCATGGGGGAGTCCACCGAGCGGCACGGCAGCACGCGCGGCATCACCCGGCAGGAGCAGGACGAGTTCGCTGCGGCCAGCCACCAGCGCGCCGCCGCCGCCCAGAAGAACGGCCACTTCGCCGACGAGATCACTCCGGTGGTCATTCCGCAGCGCAAGGGTGACCCGCTGGTGATCAGCGAGGACGAGGGCATCCGCCCGGACACCACCGCCGAGTCCCTGGCGAAGCTGCGCCCGGCGTTCGCGAAGGACGGCACCATCACCGCGGGCAGCTCGTCGCCGATCTCCGACGGCGCCGCCGCGGTGGTCGTGATGAGCAAGGCGAAGGCCAAGGAACTGGGCCTGACCTGGCTGGCGGAGATCGGGGCGCACGGCAACGTCGCCGGCCCCGACAACTCCCTGCACTCGCAGCCGTCCAACGCGATCCAGCACGCCCTGCGCAAGGGCGGGCTGACCGTCTCCGATCTCGACCTGATCGAGATCAACGAGGCGTTCGCGCAGGTCGGCATCCAGTCCATCCGTGACCTCGGCGTCAGCGCGGACAAGGTCAACGTCAACGGCGGCGCGATCGCGCTGGGCCACCCGATCGGCATGTCCGGCGCCCGCCTGGTGCTCACCCTCGCGCTGGAGCTCAAGCGGCGCGGCGGCGGTACGGGCGCGGCAGCGCTCTGCGGTGGTGGCGGCCAGGGCGACGCGTTGATCATCCACGTCCCCAACCCGGCCGAGACCTCTTCGTGAGTGACGTGAACGGCAATGTTCCTGCTGCGGCCACGCCGGTGCGCCGTAGTCGGGACGTACCGATGCTTGTCGATCGGGCTCGGGCGGGTGACCATCGCGCGGTGGCCCGGTTGATCACGCTTGTCGAGTCGGGCGACGAGACGCTGCCGGCGATCGCGGCGGCGCTTGCGCCGTACGCCGGTCAGGCCCAGGTCGTGGGCCTGACCGGTTCGCCCGGAGTGGGCAAGTCGACCACCACCAACGAGCTGGTACGCGCCCTGCGGGCCCGGGGTCGCCGGGTCGGTGTGCTCGCCATCGACCCGTCCAGCCCGTTCACCGGTGGGGCGATTCTCGGTGACCGGGTACGGATGCAGGATCACGCCACCGACCCGGGCGTCTACATCCGCTCGATGTCCAGCCGTGGGCATCTCGGCGGCCTGTCGGCGGCGACCCCCCAGGCGGTACGCGTGCTGGAGGGCGCCGGCTGCGACGTGGTGCTGGTGGAGACCGTCGGGGTCGGGCAGGCCGAGGTCGAGGTGGCCTCGCTTGCCGACACCACGTTGGTGCTGCTCGCGCCGGGGATGGGTGACGCGATCCAGGCGGTGAAGGCCGGCATCCTGGAGATCGCCGACGTCTTCGTGGTCAACAAGGCCGATCGGGACGGTGCCGACGCGACGGTCCGCGACATCCAGGGCATGATCGCTCTCGGTGAGCGCGGGCCGGGCGAGTGGCGTCCGCAGGTGGTACGTGCGGTGGCCGTCCGGGGCGAGGGCGTCGACGACATCGCCGCGGCGATCGACAAGCACCGGGGCTGGCTGGTCGAGCACGACGAGCTGCGCCGCCGCCGGGAGGCGCGGGCCGCCGCCGAGATCGAGGCCATCGCGCTGGGCGTGCTCCGCGCCCGGATCGGCTCCCTGCGTGACGGTACGCAACTGCCGGCGCTGGCCGCCGAGGTGGCCGCCGGCGCCACCGACCCCTACGCCGCCGCCAACACCCTCCTCACCCAACTCACCCGCTAGCCCTCCACAACCCCACCCCACCCCGCCCCTGGCACCTGGCGCCGTCGATCATGCACTTGTTGTCTCGGCATATGGCGCAAAGGGGACCTTTCGGCGACCAGAAGTGCAAGATCGCGGGTGCGGGTGCGGGTGCGGGTGCGGGTGCGGGTGCGGGTGCGGGTGCGGGGTGTGGGGTGAGGTGTCCAGTGCGGAGGGAGGGGGGCGGTTAGGCTCGCAGCGGCTCGCGGTGGGCGGGTGGTGGATGCGTGCGGGGAGTGAGCGTGGATCACGAGATGACGCAGGAGTTGCCGATGACGCCGGATGCGGTGGCTGGTGGTCGTACGGACATCTCGGACGAGGTGGTGGAGAAGATCGCGGTGGCCGCCGCGAAGGCGGTGCCGGGTGTGGTCGAGTTGGGTGGGGACATCGCCCGGTTCTTCAACGCGGTGCTCGACCGGGTGGGGCTCGACCAGGTGGGTGACGCCCGCCGGGGCTGCTCGGCCCACGTCACAAATGGTGCGGCCGTGGTCAACCTGGTCATCGTGACCGACGCGGGGCATCCGGTGCCCGAGGTGACCACGGCGGTGCGGGCCGCGGTGACCCAGGCGATCGAGGCGTACGGGCTGCGGGTCGACGAGATCAACATCCGGGTGGACGACGTGGCCATCGGGGGTCCGGCGAGCTGAGGGCACCGTTACCGTCCGGTACGAACTTCCTTATCGATCGTTCAGGAAGAGTTCTACACTCGACGTGCAGTCTTCAAGGACTCGAGGAGGAGCCCGGAGATGAACGCCGACGAGATCGCTGCCGGACGGGCCCGCTGGCAGGCCCGCTACGACGCCGCGCGCAAGCGGGACGCGGACTTCACCACACTCTCCGGGATTCCCGTCGAGCCGGTCTACGGCCCGCCGGAGGGTGTCGCGTACCCGGGGTTCGACCGGATCGGTTGGCCGGGCGAGTTCCCGTACACCCGGGGGTTGTATCCGACCGGCTATCGGGGTCGGACCTGGACCATCCGGCAGTTCGCCGGGTTCGGTAACGCCCGGCAGACCAACGAGCGTTACAAGATGATCCTCGGCGCCGGCGGCGGTGGTCTGTCGGTCGCCTTCGACATGCCCACCCTGATGGGCCGCGACTCCGACGACCCGCAGTCGCTCGGCGAGGTCGGCCACTGCGGGGTGGCGGTGGACAGCGCCACCGACATGGAGGTGCTCTTCGACGGCATCGACCTGGCCGCGGTCACCACCAGCATGACGATCTCCGGGCCGGCGGTGCCGGTGTTCTGCATGTACCTGGTCGCCGCCGAGCGGCAGGGCGCCGATCTGTCCACACTCGACGGCACGTTGCAGACCGACATCTTCAAGGAGTACATCGCGCAGAAGGAGTGGCTGTTCGACCCCGAGCCGCACCTGCGCCTGATCGGCGACCTGATGGAGTACTGCGCGACCGAGATCCCGCGCTACAAGCCGCTGTCGGTCTCCGGCTACCACATCCGCGAGGCCGGCTCGACCGCCGCGCAGGAGTTGGCGTACACCCTCGCCGACGGTTTCGGCTACGTCGAACTGGGCCTCTCGCGCGGGCTGGACGTCAACGTCTTCGCCCCCGGGCTGAGCTTCTTCTTCGACTCACACGTCGACTTCTTCGAGGAGATCGCCAAGTTCCGCGCCGCCCGCCGGATCTGGGCCCGCTGGCTGCGCGACGTGTACGGCGCGACCAGCGAGAAGGCCCTCTGGCTGCGATTCCACACGCAGACCGCCGGGGTGTCACTGACCGCCCAACAACCGGTCAACAACGTGGTACGCACTGCCGTGGAAGCCCTTGCCGCGGTGCTCGGCGGCACCAACTCGCTGCACACCAACGCGCTGGACGAGACGCTTGCCCTGCCCACCGACGAATCCGCCGAGATCGCCCTGCGTACCCAGCAGGTGCTGATGGAGGAGACCGGCGTGACGAACGTGGCCGACCCGCTCGGCGGATCGTGGTACGTCGAGGCGCTCACCGACCGGATCGAGGCCGAGGCGGAGGAGATCTTCGCCCGGATCAAGCAGCTCGGTGGCGAGGGTCCGCACGCCATCGGCCCGATGACCTCCGGCATCCTGCGCGGCATCGAGGACGGCTGGTTCACCGGGCACATCGCCGAGTCGGCGTTCGTCTACCAGCAGGCGCTGGAGAAGGGCGACAAGAAGATCGTCGGCGTCAACTGCCACACCGGCACGATCGCCAAGGACCTGGAGATCCTACGCATTTCGCACGAGGTGGAGGTGGAGCAGCGCCGGGCGCTGGCCGAACGCAAGACCGGCCGGGACGACGCGGCGGTGCGCGCCGCGGTGGACAAGATGGTGGCGGTCAGCCGTACCGGGGAGAACATGATCCCCGCGATGCTCGACGCCGTACGCGCCGAAGCCACGCTGGGCGAGATCTGTGACGCGCTGCGGGCGGAATGGGGCGTTTACCGCGAGCCTGCCCGGTTCTGACCCGGGCTCGAAAAGAGCGGCTGGGCAGGGGTGACAGTGGCAACTGTCTCCGGCCACGGTTGATCTGAGTTCCGCGCCTCGCGTGCGAGACTAGGTAACCATGAGCGACCCACGGATCACCTCGTCGATCTTTACCCGCGGCGCGGTCGACCTCAGCGCGCTGCGCACCCCCGCCCCCAGTCCCGCCCCGGCCCAGGCCGGTCCCCCCGCCGCCGCACCCGGCGGTTCCGTCGGTGGGGCCGCCGTCATCGACGTGACCGAGGCGAACATCCAGTCCGCAGTGCTCGAACGTTCGCTCACCACACCCGTCGTGGTCTTCTTCGGGGCCGCCGGCTATCCGGAGAGCGACCAGTTCGCGCCGGTGCTGGAGCGGCTGGCCGCCGAGGGGGGCGGCACGTGGCTCCTGGCCCGGGTCGACGTGCAGCAGCAGCCCCGGCTCGCGCAGATGTTCCAGCTCCAGGCGCTGCCGACCACGTACGCGATCGTCGGTGGCCGGCCGGTCGACGCCTTCCCGGGCGTGGTGCCCGAGCCGCAGCTGCGCCAGTGGCTCCAGGCGGTCCTGAAGGCCGGCGGCGTCTCCGTGGCCGAGCCGGAGGACCCCCGACTCGACGCGGCCGACGACGCCCTGATGGACGGCGACCTGGACGCCGCCGAGCAGGCGTACCGCAAGATCCTGGCCGAGACCCCGAACGACGCTGCGGCGGAGGCGGGCCTGGCCCAGGTCGGTCTCGCCCGCCGGGTGTCCGGCGCCGACCCGCAGACCGCGCTGGCCGCCGCCACGGCCAACCCCGACGACGTCGACGCCCAACTGCTGGCCGCCGACATCGAGGTGCTCAGCGGCCAGGCCGAGCAGGCGTACCAGCGCCTCGTCGGGCTGGTCCGGCGCACCGCCGGTGAAGATCGGGAAAAGGTACGCCAACACCTCGTCGGCCTGTTCACCATCGCCGGCCCGGAAGACCCGACGGTCGCCTCGGCCCGTCGCGCCCTGGCCAGCGCCCTGTTCTGACCCTCCAGCCACCGCCAGCGCGGGCCGGCGTACCGCCGGCCCGCCCCGACACCCACAAGGACGGGAGCCCAGGTGAGCGCGAGGAGTGAGCTTGCGAGCCCCGCAGTCGCGAGCGGGAGGTGGGTTCGGTGAGCGCGAGGAGTGAGCTTGCGAGCCCCGCAGTCGCGGACGACAGCGGCCCATGATGCGCCGGATCGCCGTCCTCGATGCGCCGAGCAACCTCGGCCTGCGCCCACCCACGCTCACCTCGGTCCCGGGCTGCGGCAAGGCACCCGGCGCGCTACGTGACCAGGGTCTGCTGCCCCGGCTGCGGGCCCGCGACGCCGGCTGCCTGACCTCGCCGCGCTACGACGCCGGTGACTGGCGACCGGGCGACGGGGTGTGCCACGCGCGAGAGATCGCCGACTACTCGGCGGCGTTGGCCGATCGGGTCGGCGCGATCATCGATCGGGGCGAGTTCCCACTGGTCCTCGGCGGCGACTGTTCGATCCTGCTCGGTTCGGCACTGGCCATGCACCGCCTCGGCGAGGAGGTCGGCGGCCGGATCGGCCTGATTTACGTGGACGGCCACTCCGACTTCCGGCACCCCGGCAACGCCTCCTATGTCGGGGCGGCGGCCGGTGAGAGCCTCGCCCTGGTCACCGGGCGGGGGCAGGCCGACCTGGCGGCCATCGAAGGGCGACGCCCCTATTTTCGCGACATCGACGTGGTGGTGCTCGGCATCCGGGCTCAGGACGAGTATCGGCTCGACCTGCAGGCCGCGGGGATCGTCACCCGTCCGGTGCCGGCGCTACGTGCCGAGGGGGCGGCGCGGACCGCCCAGTGGGCGCACGAGCAACTGGCCGACTGCGCCGGCTACTGGGTGCACGTCGACGTGGACGTACTCGACCCGGCCGTGATGCCGGCGGTCGACGCCCCCGACGCGGGCGGCATCGCCTTCGCCGAGTTGGAGATCCTGCTCGCCGGTCTGGTCGACACACCGCACTGCCTCGGCGTCGAGCTGACCGTCTTCGACCCGGACTACGACCGGGACGGCGCGTACGCCGCCGAGATCGTCAACACCGTGGTGGCGGGCCTGCGCCCGGTCACCGCGCCCGCGCCGCCGCTGACCCGGCCAGGCATCGGCCGGACGGACCGGACGGCACCCGCTCCCCGTCGGACCACCGAGCGCACGCCGGGCCGTGCCGACCGTGCGGACCTGAGCGCCGTCCCGGACCAGGCTGCTCGTGGCGACCTGAGCACTCGCCCGGACCAGGCCGCTCGTGGGGATCTGGTCGAACACGCGGATCCGAACGACCGTGCGGATCCGGACGATCGCGGGGATCTGGTCGCCCTTGGGGACCTGGATGGGCGCGCCCATCTCGCCGACGGTGCGGATCTGGCCGACGGTGGGGACCTGGGTGACCGTGCGGAGCAGGCCGTACGTGCGGCGGGCACTGTCGCTGTGCCGGATCCACGCGACACCGACTTCTCCGCCGGCCCGGGGTCCCTGCGTCGGCCGGCGGCGGAGGAGGGGTCGGCTGGCCCGGGCTCCTTGCGCCGGTCAGCGGTGGACGACCAGGCCGGGCCGGGTGCGGACGGTCTGCGCCCGGTGGCCGCCGAACCGACTGATGATCCGCGTGGGGCCGGTGGTCTGCGCCTGGTGCCCGCCGATTCGATAGGTGATCTGCGTGCGGCCGGTGGTCTACGCCCGGTCGTCGCTGAGCCGCCTGCCGCCCTCGCCAGCCCGACCGACTCGGATGCCCCGGCCGACGGACCCGCGTGACCCGGTTGCCTGGCCGACTCGGATGCCCCGGCCGACAGGCCCGGCTGACCCGGTTGTCTTGGCTGATCGGGATGCCTCGGCGGATGGGCCCGGCTGACCCGGTCGTCTTGGCTGATCGTCCCGGCCGACGGCCGGGGTGACCCGGCCGAGCCGGATGAGATCGGTGGCGGGGTCGGTCGGGGCGGTGACCCCGATGATCGACTCCGTTACGGCGGAATGGCGGTGATCCGGGTGCTTTGATCACGCCTCTCCGCCGAAACGGAGTCGATCATGGATGCCCGCGCGGAAGGCGGGTGGGGGTCAGGGTAGGGCGCGTAGGAAGCGTTCGGCGATGGGGGCGGCGGTGCCGCTGCCGGAGCCGCCCTTCTCGACGAAGACGGCGAAGGCGATGTCGCCCTGCCAGCCGACGAACCAGGCGTGCGTGTTCTTCGGGTTGTTGTCGTACTCGGCGGTGCCGGTCTTGCCGTGCACCGGCTCGCCCGGTACGTCCTTCAGGGCCGTGCCGGTGCCGTCGGTGATCACTGCCCGCATCATCTCGCGGACGGCCGTGACCGCCTCGGGCTTCAGCTCCGGGCCGGGCTCACCGGCCGGCTCCGGTGCCGGGTCGAGGACCAGCTTCGGTGCAGTGAAGGCCCCCTTGGCCACCGCCGCGGTCGCCGCCGCCATGGCCAGCGGGCTGACCACCGTGGTGCCCTGCCCGATCGCGGCGGCGGCCTGCTCGGTGGCACCCCCGCCGGCCGACACCTTTCCGGTGAACGCGTCGAGGCCCACCTGCCACTGACCTTCCAGGCCGAGACTCCGGCCGGTGGCGGCGAGCCCGTCGGCACCGAGTTGCGGGGCCAGGGCGGCGAAGGCGGTGTTGCAGGACTTGGCGAAGTTGGTGCGGAACGGCACCTCGCCGAGCTCGAAGTTGTTGGAGTTCTTGAACGAGCGGCCGTCGACGACGAGGGTCTTCGGGCAGTCCACGTCGGTGTCCGGGGTGACCGCGTCGCGTTCCACCAGGCCGAGTGCGCTGACCATCTTGAACGTGGAGCCCGGCGGCACCTGCGCGGTGAAGGCCAGGTTCTCCCCGGCGGCGCCGGGGCCGTTGGCGGCGGCGAGGACCGCGCCGTCGCTGATGCGTACGGCGACCAGGGCGGAGCGGCGTCGCTCACCCCGTAGCGCCTGGTCGGCTGCCTTCTGGGTGGCGACGTCGAGGGTCGTCTTGACGGGCTTGCCGGGCTGCGGCTCGCGCTGGAACACCTCGGTGCCGGTCGGCTCCAGCGTCCCGTCCTGCTTCGGCCGCTTGATGATCACGGTGAACCCGGGTGCGCCGCGGAGATGGTCGTCCCAACGGCCCTGCAACCCGCCGTGGCCGACCAGGTCGCCGGGGGCGTACCGGTCGGGGTGCTTGGCCAGGTCCTCGGCGTGCGCGGGGTCGACGGTGCCGAGCACCGCCCGGGCGAATTCCCGGGTCGGCGCGAGGTCGAGCTTGTCGCTCTGGAACTTCGTCCCGGGCAGGTCGTAGATCCGCGACCGGATCTGCCGGTACGCCTCGTCGCGCAGGGTGACCACCTCGACGAACGCGTCCGGTTTCGCCTCGTCCAGGCGTTTGGGCAGATCCGACAGGTCCACCGGTGGGGTGATCGCCGGGCGGATCGCGCGGAAGGCGGCGTCCAGCTCGCGGGTCATGGCCTTGACGTCGGTGACCTCGCTGGGTTGCAGCCCGACCCGGACCACGTCGCGCGGGGCCACGATCGGCTCGCCGGCGGCGTCGAGCACGGTGGCCCGGGGGGCCCGCACCCGTTGGAGTCCCAGCCGGTCACCCCGGGTGAGCTTCTCCTGGACGATCTGCGGCTCCCAGATCACCTGCCAATGGTCGTCGCGGCCCTGGGTGAGTCGCACCGGACGGTCGTACGCCCAGCTCGTCTCGTCCGGCAGGGTCCATTCCAACCGCACCGTCGCGGTGGCGGTGCTCTGCACCACCGTCGGGTCGCCCTGCCGGGTCAGCGTGAGCGGGGCGTCGACCAACTCGCCGGAGAGCTCCCGGATCTCCTGGGCGACGGTGGCGGCGGGCACCTTCGCCCCGGTCGGGTCGACGAAGCCGATCGTGTTCAGCTCACCGGTACGCCACCCCTTGAGGAAGGCGTCGACGGTGCGTTCCGGGCCGTCCTCGCCGGAGCAGGCGACCAGGCCTGCCGAGGCGACGAGACCGGCGACCACGGCGGCGAGACGTGACCAATTGTGGCGATGTCGGTGCGAGCGGTGCATCAGCGCTGGTTCCTCCTGGTCAGGCTGCCCTGCACGGTAGTACGTCCGGGCCGCCCGCACTGACCCGGTCGGCCGGGGTTTGGCGAAAAGACAGGCCGGTGACGATGTGATGAACAACATGAGCTGGGGTACTCCTGACCCGGCCGAACCTCGTACCGCAACGGGTGAAAGGACGACCGTCCGAGATCCGGAAGGCCGGTCATAGGTCCGCCGACGGATGAACCGGTCGGTCGGCCTAGGCTTGGCGGAAGAGTGACCCACAACGCGGTGGGTCGAGGGGAGTGGCACCGATGGACCGGCGTCCGGCGATCAAACCGGGACCCGACCTCCGGCAGGCTGACACCAGCCGGGACGACAGCTTCGACACGGTAACCGACGGAGACGGCTACGGCCGGCTCGATTCAGGAGCGACCGGCATGACCGGTTCGAGCATCGACACCCTCTACGATCTGGGTCTGCCACCAGAGGCGTTGGCAGGCGACGTGGAGGACAACGAGCTCGACGAGCCGGTACCCAACGCCGAGCGACTGGTGGCGCAGGCGGTCGCACTGGCCGGCGACGACCATGACGCGGCGACCCTGGTGGGGCGTTTCTGGCGGTTCGCGCCGGACGAGGAGCTGATCGGCTTCACCGCCGAGGAGATGCTCGAAGCCGCCCGAGACCACCGGGAGTTGGCCGAGCAGCGGGTACCTGGCGAGTTGAAGCTGCGGATCCACTCACCCGACGCAGAGCAGCATCACAGCGTCATCGAGATCGTCACCGACGACATGCCGTTCCTGGTCGACTCGGTGACCGCGCTGCTCAACAGCCATCACCTGGACGTGCACCTGCTGGTGCACCCGCTTGTCGTGGTGCGCCGCGAGCCGCTGGGCCGGCTGATCGAGGTGGCCGCCGACGTGGAACCGGACGACGCGATCGCCGGTGACCTGGTCGAGAGCTGGATGCACATCGAGATCGACCCGGTCCGCGACCCGGCGGAACGGGACAAGCTGCGCCGCGAGTTGCAGCGGGTGCTGACCGATGTGCGGGAGGCCGTCGAGGACTGGCCGAAGATGCGCCAGCAGGCCCTCTCCCTCGCCGACGACCTGGCCGCCGCGCGGACCAGCGACAACCGGCCACCGGTGCCGGAGAAGGACATCACCGACTCGGTGGAGTTGCTGCGCTGGCTGGCGCACGACCACTTCACCTTCCTGGGTTACCGGGAGTACCGGCTGGTGTCGGACTCGGACAAGGGCGGGCCGGCTCTGGAGGCGGTGCTCGGCACCGGGCTGGGCATTCTGCGACAGGATTCGCCGGAGGCGCGGGCGCTGTCGTCGATGACCCCGGAGGCGCACGAGAAGGTCGCCGAGAAGCGCCTGCTGATCATCACGAAGGCGAACTCGCGAGCCACGGTGCACCGCTCGGCGTACCTGGACTACATCGGTTTCAAGGTCTTCGACGACAACGGCGAGGTGGTGGGCGAGCGGCGGTTCCTGGGCCTGTTCTCCACCGCCGCGTACCGGACCAGCGTGCAGGAGCTGCCGGTGGTCCGCCGTAAGGTCGCCGAGGTGCTGGACCGCTCCGGCCTGAGCCAGCGCAGCCACTCCGGCAAGGATCTGCTCCAGATCCTGGAGACGTACCCGCGCGACGAGCTGTTCCAGATCAAGACCGACGACCTGTACCACGCGGTGATCGGCGTGCTGCGGATGGCCGGTCGCCGGCAGCTGCGGGTGTTCCTGCGCCGGGACGCGTACGGGCGGTTCATCTCCTGCCTGATCTACCTGCCCCGGGACCGGTTCACCACGCAGAACCGGCTGCGCATGCAGGACATCCTGCTGCGCGAGCTCAACGGTGTCGGGGTGGACTACACCACCCGGGTCACCGAGTCGATGCTGGCTCGGGTGCACTTCATCGTGCGTACCGATCCGGGCAACCCGCCCGGGGAGATCGACGCCGACCTGCTCGCCGAGGAGTTGGCCGACGCCACCCGGCTGTGGGACGACGACTACCGGCTGGTGCTGGAGCGCAAGCTCGGCGACGAGCAGGCCAAGCAGTTGTTCGTCAGGTACGCCGACGCGTTCCCGGAGGGCTACAAGGACGGGCACACGCCGTACGAGGCGATGAAGGATCTGGCGAAGCTGGAGCTGCTGGAGGAGCCCGGCCAGCTGGAGATGCACCTGTTCCGCAAGCAGCCGTTGCCGCGTGCGGTCGCCCGGGGAGCGGACGTCGACGAGTCGATGGACGTGCGGTTCAAGGTCTACCGGTACGGCGAGCCGATGATGCTCTCGGCGGTGCTGCCGGTGCTGCACTCCCTCGGCGTACGGGTGGTCGACGAGCACCCGTACGAGGTGGAACGCGTCGACGGGCGGATCTGGCTGTACGACTTCGGGCTGCGACTGCCCGAGGGGCACCAGGACCTGGCCGAGGTACGCCCGCACGTGGAGAACGCCTTCGCGGCGGCGTGGCGGGGCGAGGCCGAGGTGGACGGCTTCAACGAGCTGGTGCTGCACGCCGGGCTCACCTGGCGGCAGGTCGTGGTGCTGCGCGCGTACGCGAAGTACCTGCGGCAGACCGGCACCGTCTTCTCCCAGGACTACATGGAGTCGACGTTCATCGCGTACCCGCACCTGGCTCGGCTGCTGGTGCAGCTGTTCGAGACGCGGTTCGAGCCGGGCACGCTCACCACCGAGCAGCGTGAGCAGCGCAGCGCGGAGCTGGTCGCCGAGCTGGGCACCGCCCTGGACGACGTGGCAAGCCTCGACCAGGACCGGATCCTGCGGGCCTATCTGACGCTGATCCAGGCCACCCTGCGGACCAGCTTCTACCAGAAGCCGGGCAGCGGACGCCCGAAGGCGTACGTGGCGTTCAAGCTGGACCCGCAGGCGATCCCGGACCTGCCCGCGCCTCGGCCGAAGTTCGAGGTCTTCGTGTACTCGCCGCGCTTCGAGGGCGTGCACCTGCGGTACGGCCCGGTGGCCCGTGGTGGTCTGCGCTGGTCGGACCGGCGGGAGGACTTCCGTACCGAGGTGCTCGGCCTGGTCAAGGCGCAGATGGTGAAGAACGCCGTGATCGTGCCGGTGGGTGCCAAGGGCGGCTTCGTGCTCAAGCAGAAGCCGGGCGACCGGGACGAGGCGGTGGCCTGTTACAAGGAGTTCGTCGGCGCGCTGCTCGACGTCACCGACAACATCGTGGCCGGTGAGATCGTGCCGCCCGACGACGTGGTCCGGCACGACGGCGACGACCCGTACATGGTGGTGGCGGCCGACAAGGGCACGGCGACCTTCTCCGACATCGCCAACGAGGTCTCCGTCGCGCACAAGTTCTGGCTGGGTGACGCCTTCGCCTCCGGTGGCTCGGCCGGGTACGACCACAAGAAGATGGGCATCACCGCCCGGGGCGCCTGGGAGTCGGTCAAGCGGCACTTCCGCGAGATGGGCCACGACACCCAGAGCCAGGACTTCACAGTGGTCGGTGTCGGCGACATGTCCGGTGACGTGTTCGGCAACGGCATGCTGCTGTCGGAGCACATCCGGCTGGTGGCCGCCTTCGACCACCGGCACATCTTCCTGGACCCGGATCCGGACGCGGCGTCGTCGTACGTCGAGCGCAGGCGGCTGTTCGAGCTGTCCCGTTCGACCTGGGAGGACTACAACGCCGAGCTGATCTCGGCCGGCGGTGGGGTCTACTCGCGTACGGCGAAGTCGGTGCCGATCACGCCGCAGGTGCGCGCGGTGCTCGGGCTGGACGACGACGTCGAGCAGATGAGCCCGCAGGAGCTGATGAAGGCGATCCTCACCGCACCGGTGGATCTGTTCTGGAACGGCGGCATCGGCACCTACGTCAAGGCGTCCACGCAGAGCAACGCCGAGGTGGGCGACAAGTCCAACGACGCCATCCGGGTCAACGGCAAGGACCTGCGCTGCCGGGTGGTCGGCGAGGGCGGCAACCTGGGCTTCACCCAGCACGGCCGGATCGAGTACGCCCAGACGGGCGGTCGGATCTACACCGACTTCATCGACAACGCGGCCGGGGTGGACTGCTCCGACCACGAGGTGAACATCAAGATCCTGCTGAACACCGCGGTCGCCGACGGCGAACTGACCGTCCCCGAGCGGGACGAACTGCTCGCCGCGATGACCGACGAGGTCGCCGAGTTGGTGTTGCGGGACAACTACGACCAGGCCCGGGCGATCAACAACTCGCAGGCGCAGGCTGCCTCGCTGTTGCCGGTGCACCGCCGGATGATCACCGAGCTGGAGCGGTCCGGCACGTTGAACCGGGCCCTGGAGGCGCTGCCGTCGGACGAGGAACTGGCGGTACGCACCGAGTCGGGGTTGACCGCTCCGGAGTTCGCGGTGCTGCTCGCGTACGTGAAGATCGCCTTGGAGAAGGAGACCCTCACCGACGGGTTGGCCGACGAGGAGTGGACCAACGAGGTGTTGGTCAACTACTTCCCGACACCGATGCGTGAGCGGTTCGCCGAGCGGATGGGCCGGCACCGGCTGCGCCGCGACATCGTGACCACCGTACTGGTCAACGAGGCGGTCAACCGGGGTGGCATCTCGTTCATCTTCCGGGTGGTCGAGGAGACCGCGGCCCCGGCCGCGGACGTGATCCGGGCGTACGTGGTGGTCCGTGAGGTCTTCGGGCTGCGTGCGCTCTGGGACGCGGTGGAGGCGCTGGACAACAAGGTCGACCCGGAGTTGCAGACCGACGTCTACCTGGACACCCGACGGCTGCTCGACCGGGCGGTGCGGTGGCTGGTGACCAACCGCCGGTCGCCGATCGACGTACGCGCCGAGATCGATCGGCTGCGTGGCGGTGTGGCCCGGTTGCTGCCGCAGCTGGAGACGCTGTTCTACGGCACCGAGCGGGAGGCGATCGCGGCGCACATCGACGCGATGACCGAGCGAGGCCTGCCACGTGAGCTGGCCGAGCAGAGCACCCGTCTGATGTACAGCTTCGGTCTGCTCGACGTGGTGGAGACCGCCGCCGCCTCCGGGCGCGACGTGGGCGAGGTCGCCTCGGTCTACTTCGTGCTCTCCGACCGGTTCCGGGTCGATTCGCTGTTGTCGAAGATCTCGTTGCTGCCCCGCGAGGACCGGTGGCAGACGTTGGCCCGGATGGCGCTGCGCTACGACCTGTACGCCGCGTTGGCCGCGTTGACCGGCGAGGTGCTCGACTCCACTCCGGCCGACCTGCCGCCGTTGGAGCGGGTGCAGCAGTGGGAGCAGTCGAACGCGACCTCGATCCATCGGGCGGAGCGGGCGATGGGCGAGTTCGACGAGTCCCGGGCCGACCTGGCGGCCCTGTCGGTCCTGCTGCGGCAGATCCGGACGCTCGTCCGTACCTCGGCTGCCACCTGATCCGATCGCGACGGACGAACCGTGGCCCGGCGGGAGAACCGCCGGGCCACGGGCCGTTTCGGGGGTGGGTCAAGGGGGTGGGTCGGTCAGGGGGTCAGGGAGGCGAAGACGATCACGTTGTCGGGGTAGTCGCCGGTGACCTCGTCGAACTGGCCGCCGCAGGTGATCACCCGTAGACCGGGCCGGTCGTTGGGGCCGTACACCTGCTCGGTGGGGAAGGCGTCCTTCGGGTGGGAGACAACCGAGTCCACCTGGAAGCTGGCGGGCTTGCCGTCCGCGCGGGCGACGGTGATGGTGTCGCCGGGTTGCAGCGCGCCGAGGGAGAAGAAGACGGCGGGTCCGATGGCGGCCGAGTCGACGTGGCCGACGATCACCGCGTTGCCCACCTCGCCGGGGCTCGGACCGGGTTCGTACCACCCGGCCAGCAGCGCCTGATCCAGCGGGGGAACCTGCACCGTGCCGTCGGGATTGGTGCCCAGCGACATGATCTCCGCCTGGACCCCGATGCGGGGAATGCTGATCGTGGTGGGCGCGGAGCGGGGCAACGCGGCCGCCACATGTTCGCTGCCGAGGTCGGCGTCGTCGAACCGGGCGTCGGCCGGCGGGGTGGCTCCCGCCCGTGCCACCGGTTGGGGCGGGCGGACGGTCTCGGCACCCTTCAGTGAGGCGCCGATCAGCCCGGACCCCACCATCGCGAGCGCCACGACGACGGCGGCGCCGACGGCGCGCCACGGGTTACCGTGACGGCCGTCGGCCCGCCTCGTCGTCACGTCAGGCCGCGAACTCATCGGTCCGACGGCGACGCAACAGCACCAGGCCACCGAGGGCCGCAGCGCCGACCAGGCCCGCACCGGCGGTGGCCATGCTGCGGTCGGTGCCGGCGGTCAGGCCACCGTCACCACCGTCGACCCCACCGTGCGGCAGGACGACCAGCTCGCCCTCGCCGCAGGAACCCTCCAGCTTGTACGTGCCGGGCTTGGCGTCCTTGGCGATCCGGGCCTCGCCGTAGTAGACGAAGTCCTTCTCGTGCTCCCAGCCGTCACCCTTGCCGTGCTCGCCGCGGTCCTTCCAGTCCGACTCGGACTTCTCGCCGTGCTTGTCGTCCTCGCGGCCCTTCCAGTCGCGTTCGCCCTCCGCGTCCTGGCCGTGCTCGTCGCTCTTCCAGTCGCGCTCTTCGTCGCTGGCCGCGCCTCCGCCGGCACCGGCCTGGGGAGCGTCCTCGCGGCCCTGCCACTCGCCGCCCTCCTCGCCGGACTTCCAGTCGCCGCCGCGGTCTTCGCCGCCCTGCCAGTCCTTGCCGTCCTGGTCGGGCTTCCACTCGCCGCCGTCCTTGCCGCCCTGCCAGTCGCCGCTCTCGTCGCCGGGCTTCCAGTCGCCGCCGCGGTCTTCGCCGCCCTTCCAGTCCTTGCCCTCTTCGCCGCCGTGCCAGTCCTTGCCGTCCTTGTCGGACTTCCAGTCCTTGCCGTCCTTCTCGTGCTCGCGGCCCGGCCAGTCCTTGCCGTCCTTGCCGTGTTCGTAGGAGCCGTCCTCGCCGTTCCAGCCGCCGCGGTCCCATTTGCCGCCGTCGCGGGCCGGTTCGAGCTTGACCTTGCCGGTGACCTTGGACCAGACAAAGGCGTTCTCCTGCGGCTTTTCGCAGATCTCCACCAGCTTGATCTCTTCGCCGGGCTTTGCCGCGTGCGGCTTGGCGAAGACCTTGCCCTCGTTCTCGTGCGGCTGGCCGTCGGCGAACGCGGCCCCCGGCGCGAACACCAGCAGGGAGGCGCCGCCGAGGGCAGCCCCCGCCACGACCTTCCCGAGCATCTTCTTAGCCATGACCTGTGTCACTCCATCCCTGATTTGTCCTGCGGCCGGTTGCAACCGAGCCAGAACCGACGTTAGACCGTTTCATGACTTATGCAGGGAAAGATTCGTGTTTTGGCATTAGTTCCGGTAGTGGGTCCACGCGGATGGTTGATCCCGGCATGCCGGGCCGGCCCGAACTCGTCCCCGGTGTCCCTGTCGACGAGCGGCGTTCGCGCATGCAGGGGAGGTGGGCCGGTCGTCCGCTAGGCTCCGGAAGTATCGAGCCATTGCCATGGAAGCGCTCCCATGCAAGAATCGCTCCACGCGGTCAGCGGAGCCACACCGCGCAGGCAGGGAGTCGAGGGCAACCGGTCACACCGGACGACCACCCGCTGAGGCGACCGGGTCAGCCCCCGGTTGCCGCACCACCACCAACGCCCGTCCGGGTCGGGCGCTTTTACAAGAATCCCGTTGGCACCGGCGGCCGTCCATGCAGGGCGCCCTGGGGCCACGTGCCGGGCCGTACGCGGATCCGGTCTCGCCCAAGGAGATCAGTGGCATGAATCTGTGGAGAAAACTGTCCGGCCCACGCCGGGCCGTCGCGCTGGCCGGCGCGAGCGCGCTGGTCGCGGGCGGTTTGGTGACGCTGCCGGTCTCGGCTGCGTACGCGGCGACGCAGTGCGACGTGGCCTACACGACCAACGACTGGCCGGGCGGATTCACCGCCAACATCACGATCAGGAACATCGGCGACCCGATCAACGGGTGGACGCTGGGCTTCACCTTCCCCGACGGCAACCAGCGGGTGCAGAACGGCTGGTCGGCCCGGTGGTCCCAGTCGGGCCGGAACGTGACCGCGCAGAACGAGTCCTACAACGGGAACCTTTCCACCGGCGGCACCGCCAGCATCGGCTTCAACGGTGCGTGGAGCGGTAGCAACCCGCGTCCGACCTCGTTCACGATCAACGGCGTGGCCTGCAACGGCGGCAACCCGCCGCCGACGAGCCCGCCGCCCACCAGCCCGCCGCCGACCAGCCCGCCGCCGACGAGCCCGCCCCCCACCAGCCCGCCCCCCACGAGCCCGCCGCCCACCAGCCCGCCGCCCCCCGGCACCAAGGTGGACAACCCGTACCTGAACGCCAAGGGCTACGTGAACCCGGAGTGGAAGGCCAGGGCCGAGTCGGTTCCCGGCGGCAACCGGGTGTCCAACATCTCGACCGCCGTCTGGATCGACCGGATCGCGGCCATCGAGGGCACCGAGGACAGCCAGTCCAACGGCCCGATGGGCGTTCGGGACCACCTGGACGAGGCCGTGCGCCAGGGTGCCGACTACATCCAGTTCGTGATCTACAACCTCCCCGGCCGTGACTGCGCGGCGCTCGCCTCCAACGGTGAGCTGGGGCCGAACGAGCTGCCCAAGTACAAGGCCGAGTACATCGACCCGATCGCGGCGATCATGCGCGACACCAAGTACCGCAACCTCCGGATCATCAACGTCATCGAGGTCGACTCGCTGCCGAACCTGGTGACGAACACCTCGAACAACCCGGGTGGCACGGTCATGTGCGACACGGTGAAGGCCAACGGCGCCTACGTGAACGGTGTCGGCTACGCCCTGGCCACCCTGGGCTCGATCCCGAACGTCTACAACTACGTCGACGCCGGACACCACGGCTGGCTGGGCTGGGACAGCAACTTCACCCCGAGCGCCCAGGTCCTGAAGCAGGCCGCCACCGCCTCCGGCAGCACCGTCAACCACGTGCACGGGTTCATCACCAACACCGCGAACTACTCCGCGCTGATCGAGCCGTACGCGAAGGTCGACGCCACGGTGAACGGGCAGACGGTCCGGCAGGCCAAGTGGATCGACTGGAACTGGTACAACGACGAGCAGAGCTTCGCTCAGGCCTTCCGGCAGGAGCTGATCCGCCAGGGCTTCCCGAGCAACATCGGCATGCTGATCGACACCTCCCGCAACGGCTGGGGCGGCCCGAACCGGCCCACCGCCGCGGGTCCGACGACCAGCGTGGACGCCTTCATCGACGGTGGCCGGGTCGACCGTCGTATCCACAAGGGCAACTGGTGCAACCAGGCCGGTGCCGGTATGGGCGAGCGCCCGAAGGCCGCCCCGGCGACCGGTATCGACGCGTACGTCTGGGCCAAGCCCCCGGGCGAGTCGGACGGCTCCAGCCGCGAGATCCCGAACAACGACGGCAAGGGCTTCGACCGGATGTGCGACCCGACCTACACCGGTAACGACCGCAACGGCAACAGCCGCAGCGGCGCCCTGCCGGACGCCCCGATCTCGGGCGCCTGGTTCTCGGCGCAGTTCGCCGAGCTGATGGCGAACGCCTACCCGCCGCTGTCCTGACAGTCAGGCACACCCGCCGCCAGCGGTAGGTGAGGCACTGCGGCGGCAGGTTACCCGGGCCCCTGGTCCGACCGCACCGGTCGGACCAGGGGCCCACCCCTGTGCACGGCGAGGAATCCCCGCCGGGGGGTGAGGTCAGGGCACGGTCTTCTCGACCGCCGCCCGACCGGTCTCGGCCAGCTCCCGCCGCGCCCGCTCGATGTTCTCCGCGGTGGGATCCTGGCCTCGGGCCACCACCAGATCCTCGGGATCCCAGGGCTGTTCCGCGCCGGTGCGGATGTTGTCCGGAGCGGCGCCGGTGCCGGTGCCGGTGGCACCCGTTCCGGCGGCGTACGGATCACCGATGATCTCGTCGGTCGATTCGCCCCGGTCGGCCCGCTCGCCCGGTTCGGTGAACACCGGGGTGTCCGAATCGGGACCGCCCCCGGTCATCAGCTGGGGCACCCCGGAGTCGTCGTCGACCGCCGCGGCCACCTCGGGGCGCTCCTCCAGCGGCCGTTCCCGCCCACGCTCGGTCATCGTTGCCGCCCTCCTGTCCGCAGCCACATCAACCTGGCCCCCATCGGGGTACCCGCCAGGTGGGACGACATGCCTCACCGCCGAGCCGGCTCGGCGCACGGGAATCCCGTGGGCGGCACGAACAGCGTGCCGCTGGGACGGCACAGCAAACGGCGGACGCCTGCTTCCGCAGGACGCCCGCCGCTCGTGGTGGTCAACGACCGAGGACTCGGTCCAGGAAGTCGCGGTACTCGCGTACGGCGACCCGCAACTGCTCGGTGTCGGTGGCACCGGCCTCCTGCCAGCTGCCGAGCTTCTCCTTGTGCTGGGTCAACGCGGTCGACAGCGCCTGCATGGCCTCGTCGACCAGGGTCTGGGCCTCACCGGCCGCGGCCCGGGGATCGTCGACGAACCGCAGCTGTACGTCGCGCCAGCGGTCCCGGAAGCCCTGGGCCGTCGTGTCGTCGAAGAGCGTCGCCGCCCCGGCCGGTACGGCGGCGGTGGACCCGTTGGCGGCGACACCGGTCGCGGACTGCGTGTCCGGGTCGACCATCGCCGGCGTGGCGCTGCCGTAGCCGGCCCCACCGGCCGCCGCGGCCGCGGTGTCGGTTCCCGGCGACCGGTCCTCGTCGACCTCGTCGGAGCGGTCGGCCCGATGCGTCCCCGCGTCACGGGCGACATCGTCGGCCTCCGTCACCTCGGCCGGGTCGATCTCGTCGTGCCGTCCGCCGAACTCGGCCGTGGGGTCGGCGCGCAGCCCTTCACGCTCGCCGTCGACGGCACCGTCGCCGGGCCGGGCGGTGCGCTCCGCACGCGGGTCGGGCTCGTTCTCCGGACGGGGGTTCGCCAGCGCGGAAGCGGCCACCGCACCGCCGACCGAGGTGGCGCCGAAGGCCGTCGGCACCGGCCCCGGGTCGTGGAACTCGGCCCGCTCGTCGTCGTCGCCCGGTCGGCCGTCCCACGGCCGGTTCCGGTCCGCACCGGCCTCCGCGCGGGCGCCCCGCTCGTCGGTGCCGTCGAACTCGTCGGTGCTGTCGAACTCGTCCGTCGCGTGATCGTTGTCGGTGACCGGCACGGGGGTCGACCGTACGGTCTCGGGGTGGTCGTTGTTGAGCTGCTCTTGCTGCCGCATGGTGGTCTCCTCAGCGGTTGGTGGCGTCGTGGGCGGCGTCGGGCTGGCGCTGTTCCGGGGTTCGTGCCGCAGGCTCGGACCCGAGCAGGTCGGCGAAGAGGGCGCGGTAGTGGACGACGGCCTGGCGAAGGTCCTCCGTGCTGGCCTCGCCACGGCTGTTGCGCAGATGGATCTCGTGCGCGTCCCGGTAGTGGCTGAGCGTGCGGGCATGCTCGACGGACAGGTGTGCGATCTGGTCGGAGAAGTCACCGGTGGGGTAGCCACGTTCGGCGATCAGCCGGGTGACCAGTTCGTCGGCCTGCCCGACGGTTTCGGCGGGGGAGTCGACGAAACGGACCTGAAGTTCCTCCCAGGCCTCCGCGTACCGGGCCCGGGCGGCCGGGTCGAGGGGGATCAGTTCGAGTTCGGCGTGCCGGCGCTCGCGTTCGCGCAACTCCCGCTCGGCGGCGCTACGGCTGTCCTGTTCGGCGATGACGTGGTCGTACTCCGGCCCGAAGCGCTGTCGGAGCGCCCGGCGGCGGCCGGCCACCACCAGGGCCGCGGCGACGGCGGCGACGATCAGGATGATGAGGACGGTGACGACTATCTGCGTGGGCGACATGGCTCCTCCTTCGCCTGCAGGTATTCCCTCCGTCCACTGATCGCCAATCCCGTTCCGGAGCACTTTCCTCGCCCGCGTCGCCCCCTGGCGGCCACGGAGCCGCCGCGGTGTCCGCCGATTGCGGCGGCAACGGCCGGTTCGGGGTGGATTCGGGCGGTCTGCGCGTCAACCGAACGTTCGTCAACGTACCGGTAGTCTCGACGGACGGTAGTGCGGCGAGCGCGGATTACGTATCCTGCCCAAGGCGCCCGAGCCGGCGCCCCGGCGGACAACTGGGGCGTTTCCCGGCAACGGTGCTGCCCGGCCGTGCCGGAGCCCCTCCAGCCACCCTTCCGGGCGAGGTCCGATTGAACACCCGCGACTGGCCGATCCGCTCCAAGCTGACCGCCCTGGTCGTCGTGCCGGTGACCGCGCTGCTGGCGCTCTGGATATTCGCGACCACGCTCACCTTCGGCCCGGCGCTCGATCTGCTGGCCGCCCGGACTCTCCTGTACGACCTGGGCCGGCCCGGCGAGACGGTGGTGGCCGAGTTGCAGCGCGAGCGGCGGCTCTCGGTGGTGCAGCTCGCCTCGTCCCGTACCAACCTCCCGGCGCTGCGTGAGCAGCGGGAGCGCACCGACGCGGCAGTGACGCAGCTGCGCCTGCGGGTCTCGGGTGAGAAGTTCCGGGACGCCGCCGGTGAGCTGCTCGAAGCACGGCTGGACCGGCTGCTCGGCAAGCTGGAGGCGTTGCCGACGGGACGGGCGGCGATCGACCGCCGGGATCTGGATCGGATCGGCGCCGTCAATCTCTACAGCGACCTGGTCTCGGCGGCGTTCCACACCTTCGAGGCCCTGGCGAACCTGCCCGACCACGATCTCAACCGGGAGGCGCGGGCGCTGACCGACCTCGGTCGCTCCCGGGAACTTCTCGGGCAGACCGATGCGCTGCTGGCCGGGGCGCTGGCCGCCGGCGGATTCGCCAAGGGCGAGCACACGCTGCTCGTGCAGAGCATCGGTAACCAGCGGTTCCTCCTCGCCTCGGCGGTGGCCGACCTGCCCGCCCCCGAGCAGGCCGCGTACCAGCGCCTGGCCGAGCAGGACGGATTCGCGCGGCTGCGCGCGATGCAGGACGAGTTGATCGCCGCCGGGCCGTCGGGACGGGTCACCGTCGACGCGCGCGCCTGGCAGTCCGGGTACGACACCGTCCAGCAGTCGTTGCGCGACTTCGAGCTGACCCAGGCGGACGGACTGGCCGACCGGTCGGTGCCGATGGCGGTCAGCATCCTGGCCCGGCTGGCCGGCGCCGGGCTGCTCGGCCTGATCGCCGTGGTGGCGTCGTTGGTGGTGGCGTTGCGGATCGGCCGGTCCCTGGCACAGCGGCTCACGCTGATGCGCGGGCGGCTGAAGGAGACCGCGGAGCAGCGCCTGCCCGACGTGGTGGAGCGGCTGCGCCGGGGTGAACAGGTGGACGTCGCCCGGGAGACGCCGGTGGCCGACCAGGGCACCGACGAGATCGGCCAGGTGGCCCAGGCCTTCACCGAGGTGCAGAAGGTCGCCATCCGCGCGGCCCAGGTCGAGGTCACCCTGCGCCGTGGGCTCAACGAGGTCTTCCTGAACATCGCGCGTCGCAGCCAGGGACTGGTGCACCGCCAGCTCGCCCTGCTCGACCGGCTGGAACGCGACGCGGAGGATCCGGACCACCTGGCCGAGCTGTTCCGGGTCGACCACCTCGCGACCCGGCTGCGCCGGCACGCGGAGGACCTGGTCATCCTGGCCGGGGCCACGCCAGGGCGCGGCTGGCGCGAACCGGTCGCCATGGTGGACCTGATCCGGGGGGCGATCTCCGAGGTCGAGTCGTACGACCGGGTCGACATCACGGACCTGCAGCCCGCCGGCACGGTCGGTCGGGCGGTCGGCGACATCATCCACCTGCTCGCCGAGCTGATCGAGAACGCGACCGCCTTCTCACCGCCCGAGTCCCGGGTGCAGGTCTCCGGTGCGCACGTCGCCCACGGGTACGCGCTCTCCGTCTCCGACCACGGCCTGGGCATGACCGCGGAGGCCATCGAGGAGGCCAACCGCAAGCTGGCCCGGGCGCCGGAGTTCGATCCGGCGGAGACCGCCCGGCTCGGACTGTTCGTGGTGGCGCGACTCGCCGGCCGGCACGGCATCCGGGTGCGACTGCGCCGGTCGGACGGGGCGGGGCTGACCGCGGTGGTGCTGATTCCCACCGAGTTGATCACCGCCGAGCCGTCGGCGCTGCCCCCACTCGACGCGATGGAGGGTGGCGACGACGCCAGCATGGAGCAGCGGCGGCTGGTCCGGGCCACCCGACTCACGACCGTCCCCCGACCACGTACCCGTGGCGGGACGTCCGAGCGCCCGCAGTCGTCCCGCCCATCCACGAAGCTGGGCGGCCCGAGCCAGGCCTCGACCGTCGGTGCGGCCGAATCCGACGGTCTGCCCCGACGCATCCGACGGCGTCCGGTCGGCTCCACCGCCGAGCCGACCGCCTCCAGTTCCACCACCGAGGCGGCGGAACCAACCGCTGAGGCCGCCCCCGGACCCACCCCCGCCGAGCCCGCGGGGGCCAGCGCCGCGTCGGCCGGGTCGAGCGCCGAGTCGGCCGGGTCGGGCGTGGGGCCGGGCGGGACGGAGGCTGAGTCGGCCGCCGGGTCGCCGGGGGAGGCCGTGTCTGCGGGCGGCGACGGGGCCTCGGGGCGGACGGTGCCGACCGCGACGGACCGCGGTGCCGTGGTGGACGCCCCGACCATCCCACTGCCCGCGTTGACCCGCCGGTCGCCCGGATCGGGGGCACTCGACGGGCCGACCCTGCGTCAGCCCCTGACGATCCCCGCAGGCAGCGCCGGGCGGCTGGCCGAGCCGACGCCGCGCAGCCCGGAGGAGGCACGTCGGTTCATGTCGGCGCTGCAGTCCGGCACCGCGCAGGGCCGGCTGGCCGCCGCGCGTACGCAGTCGGCCGACGGTCGCCCCGCGGAGGTCGGCTCCACCGGCCGGGAGGGGCAGGGCGACCCGCCCGCCGGGCGTCCGTCGGACGAGACCGCCGCAGCGAACCGGGAAACGAGCACCGACGAGGCTGGACCGCCACCCGGCGGACCGGTCACCGTGGAATCCCTGACCGTTACTGAGAGGGACGCCTGATGCAATCGACGAGGCAGAGTGCCAATCTCGACTGGTTGCTCGACGATCTGGTGGAGCGCCTGCCCGCCGCGCGGCGGGCGGTGGTGCTGTCGGCGGACGGCCTGCTGCTCGGTTCCTCCGCCGAACTGGACCAGGCCGACGCCGAACACCTGTGTGCCCTGGCCTCCGGTCTCGCCAGCCTGGCCCGAGGCGCCAGCCGGCACCTGGCCGGCGGACCGGTCCGGCAGACGGTGGTGGAGATGGAGTCCGCGTACCTGTTCGTGACGGCGGCTGGGCAGGGCGCCTGCCTGGCCGTGGCGAGCGACACGGACGCCGACATCGGGCTGGTCGCGTACGAGATGGCCATGCTGGTGACCCGGGTCGGTGAGAACCTGCAGGCACCGGTCCGGGCGTCGCTGGGTGCCGCCGATGCGGACTGACTTACCGGGGCACCGACACGAGTGGCTTGACGACGACGCCGGGCCGGTGGTGCGGCCGTACACCCTGACCGGTGGCCGGGTGCGCTCCTGCGCGGACGGATTCGACCTGGTCGCGTACGTGTTGGCCAGCCCGAACCCGGATCTCGGCGCGTACCCGGAACTGCATCCCGAGCACCGGCTGCTCGTGGAACTGGCGGGCCGGGGCACGCCTGTGGTGGAACTCGCCGCCGATCTGGATCTGGCGGTGGGTGTGGTCCGGGTGCTACTTGGTGATCTGCTCACCCGGGGACTGGTCGCCGTGCAACAACCGCCGCGCGCCACGTACCTGCCCGACAACGACATCCTCAAGGCGGTGGTGGATGGACTCCGTGCGTTATGACGCCGAGCGTCAGGGTTCTCGGATCCCGATCGCGCTGAAGATCCTCATCGCCGGTGGCTTCGGCGCCGGCAAGACGACTCTGGTGAGCGCGTTGAGTGAGGTGCGGCCGCTGCAGACCGAGGAGATCCTCACCGGGGCAGGCGTCGACACCGACGACATCTCCGGCGTCGAGGGCAAGTCGACGACCACGGTGGCGATGGACTTCGGACGAATCACCATCAACGACGATCTCCAGCTGTACCTGTTCGGTACGCCGGGACAGGACCGTTTCTGGTTCCTCTGGGACGAGTTGGCCTTCGGGGCACTGGGTGCCGTGGTGCTCGCCGACACCCGCCGGCTGGCCGACTGCTTCCCGTCGATCGACTACTTCGAGCAGCGGGGCGTGCCGTTCGTGGTCGGGGTCAACTGCTTCGACGGCTCGCAACGGTTCAGTCTGGAGGCCGTACGCCGGGCCCTGGACCTCGACCCGGACGTGCCGATGGTGCTCTGTGACGCCCGGGACCGGCAGTCCGGCAAGGCGGTGCTGATCTCCCTGGTCGAGCACGTGGCCCGGCAGCGGGGCGAGCCGGTGCCGGCGGCGTGACCACCGCCGGCACCGGGCGGCAGGTCTAACCCGGCGGTGTCGGGGGAAGGTTTCTGATGGCGAGGCAGTGTCCAGCGGAGAGGTGACACCTGGTGGCAGGTCGAGGCGAGATCGTTTACATCGGCGGATACACCGCGCACAGCGGCGGCCGGGGCGCGGGGATCGTCGCCGTCCGACGTGACCGGGACTCCGGCGAGTTGACCTCGCTGGGCACCGTCGCGGTCGCCGCCTCGCCGTCGTTCCTCGCCCGTCATCCCCGCCGGCCCGTGCTCTACGCGGTGAACGAGCTGCCCGACGGGCAGGTAAGTGCCTGGCAGGTGGGGCCCGAGGGCGAACTGACCGAGATCGGCTCGTGGGCGACCGGCGGGGCCGAGCCCTGCCACCTGGCCGTCGCGCCGGACGGCCGGTTCCTGTTCGTGGCCAACTACGGTGGCGGGAGCGTGACCGTCTTCCCGCTCGACGCCGACGGGGTGCCGGGCGAGCGCAGCGACGTGGTGGAGCATTCCGGTCACGGGCCGGATCCGGAGCGTCAGGAGCGGGCCCACGCGCACATGGTCTCGCCCGGGGTCGGTGGTAAGCCGCTGCTCGCGGTCGATCTCGGCACCGACTCGATCTACCGGTACGACCTCGACGACGCCTCCGGACGGCTGGTGCCTCGGCCACCCCGGGTGCGTACGCCCGCGGGGGCCGGCCCCCGCCACCTGGCTTGGCATCCGGACGGACGCCGCTGCTACGTCTCCGGGGAGTTGGACCGGTCGGTGCTGGTCTACGAGGCGGACGAGGACAGCGTGCTGCACCAGCGCGGGCGGGTCGACGCCAGCGACCGGGCCGGGCACGTCCAGCCGTCGGAGATCGCCGTTGACGCGGACGGTCGCCATCTCTACCTGGCCAATCGGGGGGTCGGCACGATCTCCGTCTTCGCGCTCGGGGCGGGTCTACCGGAACTGGTCGATGAAGTGGAGACCGGCGGTGAATGGCCCCGCCATTTCGTGTTGATCGGAGCGCATCTCTACGTCGCGGATGAGCGGGCGGACATGGTGCGCACCTTCCGGGTCGATCGGGAGACCGGGGTGCCGGTGGCGATCGGTGAGCCGTTGCCGATTCCCAGCCCTACTTGCGTTCTGCCCTGATCGTGGTGGTGGACAGCGATCCATCCACATTGCGCCGCTGAGTCGTCACTCAGAGTTACTAAATCGCGGTAAACTGTTTCTCCTCTGTAACTTTCGTCCGAACGGCCATGGCAGTCCCATGGCCGGGTCCGCAAGATGGTCAGCGTGTCAGCAGGCCGCCATCGCATGCGTTCAGGTATTCACGGTGCCGCCGCCGCAGCAGCGGTCGGCGTGCTCGTCGTCACCGCCGGTGGGTGGGTGGGCTATCGCCAGCTCGCCGGCCCGGACTGCTCTGGCAAGATCGAGTTGTCGGTCGCGGTCGCGACCGAACTCGCGCCGGCGGTCGACGCGGCGGCCTCCGAGTGGGAGCAGAAGGGTGCCGCAGTCGACGGCACCTGCATCGATGTGACCGTAGCGGCCGCCGACGCGGTCGAGGTGGCGGCGGTGGTGGCGGCCAAGCACGGTGCCACCCTGGCCGGCGTCGGTCAGGCCAGCGGCACGGCGGTGAGCCCCGACGTCTGGATCCCGGACTCCTCGACCTGGTTGCTGCGGTTGCAGACCGGTGGCGCGGCGGCCTTCGCGCCGGGCAACGGCGCCTCCATCGCCAGCAGCCCGGTGGTGGTCGCCATGCCGGAACCGAGGGCCGAGGTGCTGGGCTGGCCGCAGCAGGAAATCGGCTGGACCGAGCTACTGGCCCGGGTCAACAGCGACCGGCCGCTGAAGACCGGCATCGTCGAGCCGACCCGCGACGCCGCCGGACTGTCCGGACTGCTGTCGCTGATGACGGCGGCCTCCTCCGCCGGCGGTGCCACCGCCGAGCAGGACCGCATCGGCGCGCTGCGGGCGCTGGCCTCGGGCGCCTCGGCGCTGCGCCAGGACCTGCTCGCCAAGTTCCCCACCGCGTCGGACGGCACCACGTTGGCCAGCTCGCTGGGCGCGGCGGCGCTGTCCGAAGAGGACGTCATCCAGTACAACGCGAAGAAGCCGCCGGTACCGCTGGCAGCGCTCTACCTGAAGCCGTCGCCGCTGCCGCTGGACTACCCGTACGCGGTGCTGCCGGGCATCGAGCCGGCCAAGGACTCTGCCGCCCGGGTGCTGTTCGAGGTGCTCACCACACCTTCGTTCAAGGACAAGCTGGCGGCCCAGGCGCTACGCGGGCCGGACGGCAACTGGGGCAGCGGCTTCGAGCCGCCGAAGGGCGCACCGAGCCCGGCCGGTGGTGACCCCTCCGCGGCGCCACCTCCCCAGGGCGGCATCGCCGCCGGTGGCCTGGCGCCGGACGCGGTGGAGCGGGCCGTCTCCAGTTGGTCCATCGCCACCCTCTCCGGTCGGATGCTCTGCATCATCGACGTGTCCGGCTCGATGAAGAAGGCGGTGCCGACCGCCAACGGGGCGACCCGGCAGCAGGTCACCGCGGAAGCGGCCCGGCGGGGTCTGAACCTGTTCGACGATTCCTGGTCGATCGGCCTGTGGGTCTTCTCCACCCGGTTGGACGGCTCGCGTGACTACCGTCAGGTGGTGCCGACCGGCCCGCTGTCGCGGCAGCGCAGCACCCTGGAGCGGAGCCTGGACACGATCACCTCGTCGAGCGGCGACACCGGTCTGTACGACACGCTGCTGGCCGCGTACAAGGACGTGCAGCAGAACTGGGAGCCGGGCAAGGTCAACTCGATCGTGCTCTTCACCGACGGCAAGAACGAGGACGCCGACGGCATCTCGCAGCGGCAGCTGCTCGCCGAGCTGAAGCGGATCAAGGACCCGGATCAGCCGATCCAGGTGATCATCATCGGCATCGGCACCGAGGTCAGCAAGGCGGAGCTGGACACCATCGCACAGAGCGCCGGTGGGGGTGCGTTCGTCGCCGCGGACCCGACTAAGATCGGTGACATCTTCCTGCGAGCGATCGCCCTGCGGAAGGCGCCAGCCTGATCAGCGCCTCAAGAGCGAGCCCTGCGGTATCGGGGAAACCCTTACCACAGGCCAGCTTCCGGCTGGTTACCCGGCACGGAAAGTGACGGCAATACGTCGGAAGCAATTGGCCGTCATTGTTTTCAGGGGAGGATGTCGACGTGCATCGGCAGCTCCGGCTCTCAGTCGAGCCGGACCCGTGCCGTCGGCGAGCGAAGTGGGAGGGCTGGTGACCTCGGCGACGCTGTTGACCCCCGCCAGATCTTCAACAAGACCCGACGGCACGGCGTCATCGAGCAACTCGATACGCGGTGCCCAGCGGGCCTACGTGCGAACCCTGGTGGTGCTGGACGCCACCGTCCTGACCCTGGCGGTGCTCGCCGGCTACGCGGCCCGCTTCGGTGAGGCCGCTCCGCGCGGCACCCACGTGCCGTACGTCCTGGTCGCTCCCGGGCTGGTGCTGGCCTGGCTGCTGTCGCTCAAGGCGATGCGCTGCTACGACGACCGGGTGATCGGCTACGGTGCGGACGAGTACCGGCGGGTCAGCATGGCCAGTCTCCGGCTGGCCGGTGCGGTGGCCATCGCCGGTTACATCGCCGACGTCGGCGTGTCCCGGGGATTCCTGGCGATCTCGTTCGCCGTCGGCCTGGTCGGCCTCGAACTCGCCCGGTTCGCCGCGCGTAAGCGCCTGCACCGGGCCCGCTCGGCGGGGACCGGCTGGTCCCGGCGGGTGCTGGTGGTCGGCGACACCGCGCACGTGCTGGAGCTGGTGCACACCCTGCGCCGCGAGCCGTACGCGGGCTACCAGGTGGTGGGCGCGTGCATCCCGGACGCCCTGCTGGCCCCGGTGGCCCAGCGGCTCGGCGACGTGCCGGTGGTCGGCTCGTTCCGAGGCATCCCGGAGGCCGCCGCCGCCATCGGCGCGGACACCGTCGCCGTCACCGCCAGCGGTGAACTCACCGCCGCCCGTCTGCGCCGGCTCGGTTGGCAACTGGAGGGCACCGGGATCGATCTGGTGCTCGCCCCGGCGCTGACGGATGTCGCCGGCCCGCGCATCCACACCCGCCCGGTGGCCGGCCTGCCGTTGATCCACGTGGAGGCGCCCGAGTTCCGGGGCATCCGCAAGCTGGTGAAGGGCTTCGTCGACCGGTCGATCTCGCTCGTGGCGTTGGCGCTGCTGCTGCCGTTGCTCGTGGTCATCGCGTTGGCCATCAAACTGAACAGCCGCGGCCCGGTGCTGTTCCGGCAGATCCGGGTCGGGCAGGGCGGTCGGGAGTTCGGCGTCTTCAAGTTCCGCACCATGGTGGTCAACGCCGATGCTCTGCTGGCCGAGTTGGCCGCGCGCAACGAGACCGACGGTCTGATGTTCAAGATGCGTGACGATCCGCGGGTGACCCGGGTCGGGCGGCTGCTGCGCAAGTGGTCGCTGGACGAGCTGCCGCAGCTGGCCAACGTGCTGCTGGGGCAGATGAGCCTGGTCGGCCCCCGCCCGCCGCTGCCGTCCGAGGTGGCCCGCTACGACGGCGACGTGGCCCGCCGGCTGCTGGTCAAGCCGGGCATGACCGGCCTCTGGCAGGTCAGCGGCCGGTCGGATCTGAGCTGGGAGGACGGCATCCGGCTGGATCTCTACTACGTGGAGAACTGGTCACTGGCGGCCGACCTGACGATCCTCTGGAAGACCTTCGGCGCGGTGGTCAACAGCCGGGGCGCGTACTGACCCGACCGGTCACGGCTGCGGTCCGTACCAGTCCAGGCAGACCACCACCGCGTCGTCGGTGAGATCGCCGGCGACGAACGCCCGCAGGTCGCCCAGCAGGGAGCGGACCGCGTCCAGGGGGCTCATCGGCGCGGTGCGGCGCAGCATCCGGTCCAACGCGCTCTCTCCGTAGCGAACCTCCTGCCCGGTCGCGTCGAGCACCCCGTCGCTGATCATGAAGAGTCGGTCGGCGGGCCGGAGTTGGATGTGCTGCTCGCGATAGTGCGACCCCTCGAACATGCCGAGGGGGAACTGCGCCTCCAGCGGTTGCACGCTGACCTCGCCGTCGCGAAGCAGGACGAGCCGGGGCGAGCCCGCGTCGACGGCGGTGAGCAGCCCACTGTGCAGGTCGACCTCGACCAGCAGCGTGGCGAGGTGCTGCTCGCCCCGGTGCAGGGCGTAGATCGCCTGGTCGGCCAGGGCGGCCTGGTCGGCCAGCGAGATCCCGGCCCGGCGGGCGTTGCGCAGGGCGCTGGTGGCCAGCGTGGTGAGCATCGACGCGGCGACACCCGTACCCATCCCGTTGATCGTGGCGGTCCATACCCGGTCACCGTCGTCGGACCAGTCGAAGCTGTCACCGCGTACCGCGTACGCCGGTTCCAGCTGCCCGGCCAGGCTGAAGGAGGGCCGGATCCGGCTGCGCCCCGGCAGCAGCTCCCACTGCATCTCGGCGGCGAGCGTGAGCCGCCGGGCCCGCCGAGCGGTGCGGTAGACGTCCGTTCCGGGGTCGACAGCGGTCAGTTCGTGGGCCAGGGCGGTGCCGATCTCGGCGAGGTCGGCCAGCAGGCCCTCGTCCGTGACCGGGTGCACCCGGAGCACCCCGCGTCGTTCGCCGCGCATGCTGACCGGCAGGTAGGCCGTGCTGTCGACGTACACCGGGCTCTGGTGGTCGAAGCACCGCCAGGCCGGGTGTCCCGGTTCGCTCACCGCCTCCCCGGGGGTGAGCGGAAGCAGCGCGGCCAGCCGGTAGTCGACCTGGAGGAGTTCGACGTCCGCGATGCCGTACTCCTGGTCGAGCAGCGCTCTGATCCGGCTCAGCAGGAGATCCGCAGGGGCCGTGGTGAGCACGGTGCGGGCTTGCTCGACCGGCTCGCTCATGGCTATCTCCTTGATCACAAGCCCATTGACCGACAGAATCGGAGTACGCTCAGGCGCACGATGGCGGAACAGCATGGTTTTCCAGGACCCGAGATGAGTATGGCTGCCGAGGTGGATGTCGCGGCGGGTGCCCTGCTGACTGTCTGGGACGGTGCCCGGGAGCGCACAGCGAACCGGATCTCCACCGCCCAGCTTCGTGCCGTCATGCTCGTGGAACGGCAGGACGGGATCAACCTGCGCAGGCTGGCCGCCGGGCTGGACATGCTGCTCTCCTCGGCCAGCCGGCTCTGCGACCGGCTCGTCGCCGCCGGCATGCTCGAGCGTGAACCCGGCCGGGCGGACCGGCGGGAGATCTCCCTGCACCTGACCGCCGAGGCCCGCAGCCTCCTCGACGAGTTGCGCGAGGATCGTCGCCAGCACCTGGCCGCGATCCTGGCCGACATGACGCCGGAGGGCCGTGAGGCACTGCTGCGTGGTCTGCGGGAGTTCGACGAGGCGGCCCGAGCCCGCGTGGTCCGGCCGGTGTCGCCGCTGGTGCCCCAGCCCGACGAACCGGACACCGGTCATCTGTCGGAGGTCCGCGACGTCGTCGACGCCCCGCTGAGCTGGTCGAACGGGGAAACTGCGGTCTTCCGGACGGCCTGACGGTTAGCCGGCCGGGGTCACCGTCAGCATCGCGATGTCGTCGTGCCGCTGCCCGGCGGACCATTCGTCGACCAGGCGCAACACCCGGTCGACCAGAGCTGCGGGAGGCAGACCGGCACCGGAGGAAAGCGCCTGACGGAGCCGTCGCTCGCCGAACATCTCCGCACCGTGTGGGCCGCCCCGAGCCTCGGTGACCCCGTCGGTGTGGGCGAACAGCACCGAACCGGGCGGCAGCCGCAGGTCGACGTCGGTGAACCGGGCGTCGGGCAGGGCACCGACGGGCATCCCGCCCACCCGTACCGAGGTGACCGTGCCGTCGGCGTCGACCACCAGGGGTGCCGGATGCCCGCCGCCGGCGACCCGGATCCGCAGGCCGCCCTCGGGCTCGCGGCGCAGCGTACCGAGCAGCAGGGTGGTGAACTGGCTGCGCCGGGCCGCGTCGGACATGTCGAGCAGCGCCTGGTTGAGCAGCCGCAGCAGCGCCAGCGGTCGCTGTTCGACCAGCCGCAGCGTCTGCAACGACTGCCGTACCCGGCCGGTGAGTACGGCCGCGCCGACCCCCTTGCCGCAGACGTCGCCGAGGGCGAACAACGCGCCGCCGTCGGTGGGCAGGACATCGTAGAAATCGCCACCGATCCGCAGGCTGTCCCCGGCGGCGCGATAGCCCCCGGCGACGTCCATCCCGACGATCCCGGGCAGCTCCGGCGGCAACAGGCTGTTCTGCAGCACCCGCGCCAGGTGGGCCTGTTCGTCGTACAACTCGGCCATGGTGAGGGCGGCGCCGGCGCGGGCGGCGAACTCGCGGGCCAGGTCGATGCCACGCGGGTCGAACCCGCCTTGTCGGGCGTGCCGCAGCAGCACCAGCGCCCCGGCCGTCCGACCGGCCCCGGGCATCGGGCTGACCAGCAGGGTGGCGCCGGGTTCGACGTCGGCCGCGACGATCGGGTCCAGCTGACCGGCCGACCACACCCGGGGTGGCGGGAACCCGCCGTCGAGCGCTTCCTCGATCTCCGGCAGGGCGGTGGTGAGGCTCCAGTCGGCCGTCCCGGCCACCGGACCGGACTGGTGCTCGGCGTGCCGGACCCAGTGCGGCCGTTGCTCGGCGGGCACCGCCGGCAGGTGTACGACCAGGGCCAGGTCGGCCAGGTAGGGCACGGGCAGGGTGGCGGCGGCCCGCAGGGCCTGGTCGCGGTGCAGTGCCAACCCGAGTCGGCGGCCCGCGTCGGCCAGGAAGGCGGTACGGCCGCGTTCGCTCAGCAGGGCCTCGCTGCGGGCCCGCTCCTCGGTGACGTCGCGGACGTACCAGACGGACCGGCCCCCGGCCAGTGCCCGCCGTACGCCGTGCAGCTGCCGGTGGTGGTGCTCGTCCTCGAAGCGGGTGTGCCCGGCGACGGTCGCCGCCGCCAGGGCGGGCACCGCGCAGGTGGCCAGGTCGGCGCCGGGGCGCAGTTCGGGAAGCAGCCGGGCGGCGGCCGCGTTGATCAGCTCGATCGACCCGTGGTCGTCGGTGCTCAGCACCGCGTCGGTGAGTCCGTCGAGGAGCTCACCGGCCAGATCGACGCGCGCGGCCACCCCCGGTCGGGCGGACCTGCCGGGGCCCTTGCTGCGTCCGGGGCCGGCGACCCGGCCCTCGCGGGTGCTGGTCATCGATGCCCGCCGCGCGTCCTGCGCTGTCGAGAGGTGCGCATGCCGGTGGTGTCGCTCCTGCGGTCACGGTGATCGTTGCTGTGGAGCAAGGGTACCGAGTACCCCCGACACGCCGAGACGCGCGGCGCGCTGCCCGCTACAGCCGAGCCAACCAGGCGACGGGTCGGGCGATGATCCGGCGTACCACCGATCCGGCCGCGCCGACGGCGGCGGCGGTCGCCCCGAGGGCCGCCGGGCGGACGGTCACCGGCGACCAGGCCGCGGTCAGCACCCGGCGGTCGATCTCCGCGAGCATCGGTGGCCGCAGCCAGGGCTCCAGTGGCGCGTAGCCGCCGCCGAGCACCACCGTGTCGAGATCCAGCAGGTTGATCACGCTGGAGACGGTCACCCCGAGCGCCACGCCGGCCTCGTGCAGGGCGTGCAGCACGGTCGCGTCGCCGGCCCCGGCAAGCTCGGCCAACCGGTTCGGCGCGGTGTCGGCGGGCAGATCCGCCCCGGCCAGGCCGGCCGCCGAGAGGATCGACTCCTGCCCGGCGTAGCGCTCCAGGCAGCCCCGGCCGCCGCATCGGCAGGGCGGGCCGTCCGGTCGTACCGGGATATGGCCGATCTCCCCGCTCCAGCCTCGGGCGCCCCGGTACAGGGCGCCGTCGAGCACGATGCCGGCACCGATGCCGACCTCGCCGGAGATGTGCAGGAAGCTGCCCGGACCGGCGCCCGCGTGCAACTCGCTCAGCGCGGCGAGGTTGGCCTCGTTGTCCACCACCAGCGCCGGCACGCCGTCGATCACCTCGGTCAGTGGCGGATGTGCGGCCAGCAACTCGGGGACCGGCACGTCGCGCCAGCCGAGGTTCGGCGCGAGCCGGACCTGCCCGACGTCGTCGACCAGGCCGGGCACCCCCAGGGCGGCACCGGCCAGGATGAGGCCCTGCGCGTCGGCGGCGGCGCGGGCCTCGGCGGCCAGCCGCACCAGCCGGCCCAGCGCGTCGGCGGGGGAGACCGGCCGCAGATCGGCACGGTGCACGCAGTGGTGTCGGACCTCACCGGCGAGATCGACGACGCAGGCCGCCAGGTAGTCGACGTTGACCTCCAGGCCCAGCCCGGCCGGGCCGTCACCGGCGAGCACCAGACCACGGGCCGGTCGACCGGCACCGGAGCGTGGTTGCGGCTCCGCCTCGGTGACCAGCCGGCCGGCGACGAGGTCTTCCACCACGGCGGAGACCGTGGCCCGGGTCAGGCCGGTCTCGGCCGCCAGCGCGGCCCGCGACGGTGGGCGGGGCGCGGCGGCGATCCGGCCGAGCACGAGGGCGAGGTTCAGTTCGCGGAGGCTGCCCTGGCGCACCGCGCCGGCCGGGGCTGCGGTTGGGATCACCTCTTGACACTGCCACATCACCGCCATTTAATTCAACCACTGAACAAATAGCGGACGACATCACCGGAGGTCTGCCATGGCACCCCGTCCCACCCCCGCCGACAAGTTCTCCTTCGGGCTCTGGACGGTCGGCTGGCAGGGTCGAGACCCGTTCGGCCACGCCACCCGTACCGCCATCGACCCGGTGGAGTCGGTGCACCGACTCGCCGAACTGGGCGCGTACGGGGTGACCTTCCACGACGACGACCTCATCCCCTTCGGGTCGGACGCCGCCACCCGTGACGCCCAGATCGCCCGGTTCCGCAAGGCGCTCGACGAGACCGGCCTGGTGGTGCCGATGGTCACCACCGACCTGTTCCAGCAGCCCGTCTTCAAGGACGGCGGCTTCACCAGCAACGACCGCGACGTGCGGCGCTTCGCGCTGCGCAAGGTGCTGCGCAACGTCGACCTCGCCGCCGAACTGGGTGCCAAGACGTTCGTCATGTGGGGTGGCCGGGAAGGCGCCGAGTACGACGTCGCCAAGGACGTCCAGGCGGCGCTGGAGCGCTACCGGGAGGCCGTCGACCTGCTCTGCCAGTACGTCATCGACCGCGGCTACGACCTGCGGTTCGCCCTGGAGCCCAAGCCGAACGAGCCGCGCGGCGACATCCTGCTGCCCACCGTCGGGCACGCCCTGGCATTCATCTCCACCCTGGCCCACCCGGAGCGGGTCGGCCTGAACCCGGAGGTCGGCCACGAGCAGATGGCCGGGCTCAACTTCGCCCACGGCATCGCCCAGGCGCTCTGGCAGGGCAAGCTGTTCCACATCGACCTCAACGGCCAGCGCGGCGTCAAGTACGACCAGGACCTGGTCTTCGGTCACGGCGACCTGCTCAACTCCTTCGCCCTGGTCGACCTGCTGGAGCACGGCGGCCCGGCCGGCGCGCCCGCCTACGAGGGGCCGCGGCACTTCGACTACAAGCCCTCCCGCACCGAGGACCTCGACGGCGTGTGGGCCTCCGCTGAGGCGAACATGCGCACGTACCTGCTGCTCAAGGAGCGGGCCGCGGCGTTCCGGGCCGACCCGGAGGTGGCCGAGGCGCTCGCCGCCAGCAAGGTCGCCGAGCTGGGCGTGCCGACGCTGGGCGAGGGCGAGGGCTACGCCGAACTGCTCGCCGACACCAGCGCGTTCGAGGAGTTCGACGTCGACGCCGTCGCCGCCCGTGGCTTCGGCTTCGTCCGGCTCAACCAGCTCGCCGTCGAGCACCTGCTCGGCGCACGCTGAGGCGGACGGCATGCCGCTCGTCGCGGGGGTGGACTCCTCCACCCAGTCCTGCAAGGTGGTCGTCCGGGATGCGGAGACCGGCACCCTGGTACGCGAGGGCCGGGCGCCGCACCCCGACGGCACCGAGGTCGACCCGGAGGCCTGGTGGTCGGCCCTCCAGACGGCGATCGAGGCCGCCGGCGGACTGGCCGACGTCGCCGCGGTCTCCGTCGCCGGTCAGCAGCACGGCATGGTCTGCCTGGACGACGCGGGGCAGGTGATCCGGCCGGCCCTGCTGTGGAACGACACCCGCTCGGCCGACGCCGCCGCCGAACTGGTGGCGGAGGCCGGCGGTGGGCGCTTCTGGGCCGACGCCGTGGGCAGCGTGCCGGTGGCCAGCTTCACCGTCACCAAGCTGCGCTGGTTGGCCCGACACGAGCCGGCCAACGCCGAGCGGGTGGCTGCCGTCTGCCTGCCCCACGACTGGCTGACCTGGCGGCTGGCCGGTGCGCCCGGGCTGGAGGCGTTGCGGACCGACCGCAGCGACGCCAGCGGCACCGGCTACTGGTCGCCGGCGACCGGGGAGTACCGCCCCGACCTGCTGGAACGCGCACTCGGCCGGGAGGTACGGGTGCCTACCGTGCTCGGCCCGGCCGAGTCCGCCGGCCACCTCGACCCGGCAGCCGTGTCCGGTGCCGCGCCGGCGCTGCTCGCTCCCGGTGCCGGCGACAACGCCGCTGCCGGCTTCGGGGTGGGGGCCGGTTCCGGTGACGTGCTGGTCTCGATCGGCACGTCCGGCACCGTCTTCAGCATCGCGGAGACCCCGGCCGCCGACGCCAGCGGCACCGTCGCCGGGTTCGCCGACGTGACCGGCCGGTTCCTGCCCCTGGTCGCCACGCTCAACGCGGCCCGGGTGCTGGACGCCGCCGCCGGGATGCTCCGGGTCGGGCTGGACGAGTTGGCCGACCTCGCGCTCTCCGCCCCGCCCGGGGCGGACGGGCTGGTGCTGGTGCCGTACCTGGAGGGTGAGCGCACCCCGAACCGGCCACTGGCCACCGGGGCGGTGCACGGATTGACCCTGCGGACCTCGACCCCGGCGCACCTGGCGCGGGCGGCCGTGGAGGGCATGCTCTGCGCGCTCGCCGACGGTCTCGACGCGCTGGCCGCCCAGGGCGCGCAGCCCCGCCGGGTGCTCCTGGTCGGTGGTGGGGCCCGTTCCGCCGCCGTACGCCGAATCGCCGCGCAGGTCTTCGGCTGCCCGGTGGTCGTCCCGCCGCCCGGTGAGTACGTCGCCGACGGCGCCGCCCGCCAGGCCGCCTGGTTGGCGCTCGGCACGACGGAGGCGCCCTCCTGGACGCCCGCCGGCACCCGGGAGTACGCCGCCGAACCGGTCCCGGCCATTCGGGAGCGCTACGCGCAGGCCCGCGATCACCACCTGGACCGCCTGGCCCAGGGGTGATCCATCCCTCGACCCCCGGATCGAGTGGCTCCCGACGGGGGTGAAGCCACTCGATCCGGGGATTCGTCCCGCACGACGGGGTGGGCCGGTGATCGGTCCGTCGTCGCGTCCTGGTTGGCTGCCCGCATGACGTCGACCACGGGCCGCGCCCCACGGGTGTGGGGTGGCAACGCGGCGCACCGCTTCTACAGCGTCGTCGTGTTCGTGCTGCTCGCCTCGCTGGACAACGTGGCGATCGGGCTGGTGCCACCGCTGTACGGCGCGATCGCGGAGTCCTTCGCGGTACCGCAGCGCCTGCTCGGCCTGGTCACCGCGGTCAGCTTCCTGGTCAGCGCGGTGGCGGCGGTCGGCTGGGCCTATTTCGGCGACCGCACCAACCGCAAACCGCTGCTGATGATCGGCACCCTGATCTGGGCCGTCGGGACCGGTGGCAGTGGTCTGGCCGGGAGCTATCCGACCTTTCTGGCCGCGCAGCTGCTCGCCGCGGTAGGGCTGGGTGCGGTCGGCTCGGTCGGCTTCTCGGTGGTCACCGACCTGATCTCGCCGCGTCGACGGGGTTTGGTGATGAGCTTCTGGGGGCTGTCCCAGGGGGCCGGCACGCTGGCCGGCACGTTGGTCGGTGGGCTGCTCGGTGCGGCCGACTGGCGTCGCCCGTTCCTGCTGCTCACCGTCGTCGGCCTGGTCGCCACGGTGGCCTACCTGCTCACGTACGACATCCGGCGCGGCCAGAGCGAACCGGAACTGGCCGACGCGCTGGCCGGCGGCGCGGACTACGACTACCGGATCAGCCGCCGCGACCTGCCCGTCATCCTCCACCGCCGGACCAACCGCTGGCTCATCCTGCAGGGCCTCACCGCACAGGCCGCCTTCGGTTCGCTCGTCTGGTTGCCGGTGCTGTTCGCCGAACGGGCCCAGGACCAGGGCTACTCGATGGCGACCGCGATCGTGGTGGGCAGCGTCTTCGCCACCCTGTTCCAACTCGGTGGGGTGCTCTCCATCGTCGGTGGTCTGGTCGGCGACGCGCTGCAACGGCGTACGCCCTCCGGTCGGGCCATGGTCGCCGCGGTCGGCGTGCTCGCCGCGGTGCCGTTCTACCTGGTGCTCTTCTTCGTGCCGATCCGTATCGACGTGCCCGACGGCGCCGGCACCGGCACGGTGGTACGGGCCGTGCTGGCCAGCGTCGTCACCGAGCCCACCGTCGGGCTGAGCCTGCTCACCGCGCTGCTCGCGCTGGCGCTGACCTCGGCGAACTCGCCGAACTGGTTCGCCCTGATCGCCGACGCGAACCCGCCGGAGCACCGGGGCACTGTCTACAGCCTGGGCAACCTGGTCAACGGGGTGGGACGGGCGGCCGGGAACGGGCTGGTCGGGGTGGCCTTCCACGCCCTGCGGGCGGCGTTCCCGCCGCCGTTGAACTACGCGGTCGGGCTGGCCGCCTTCCAGCTCTTCTTCATCCCCACCGGCATCATGTACTGGCTCGCCGCCCGCACCTCACCCAAGGACATCGCCGACGTGGCAGACCTGCTGCACACCCGCGCGGAGAAGCTGTAAGGAAGGGCACCTTCTTAACGTCTGGTGTAGAGGAAGGGCCCCTTTTTAACACGATCCGTCGTGCTGGCCGTACATCCCGCCAGGCTTGCCAGGACAGCGTTAATAAGGTGCCCTTCCTCTACCGGAGGCGTTAATAAGGTGCCCTTCCTTACACCTGCACCCAGACGGTGACGTCGGTGGGGACCGAGCCGTCCTCGTCCAGTGGCGCGCTGCTGTGCAGCAGTTCGCCGGCGGGCAGCGGTACGCCGGTGGCGCCGAAGTTGGTGAGCACCACCACGTCGCCGTTGCGGAAGGTCAGCACCTCGTCGCCGGAGGAGAGCCACTGCACGGTGCCCCGACCCAAGGCGTGGCTACGCCGCAGGCGCAGCGCCGTGCGGTACATCTCGTAGGTCGAGCCGGGCACGTCACGCTGGCGGTCCAGCGCGTACTCGGCCCAGACGCCCGGCTGGGGCAGCCAACTCGCATCCGTCGGCCCGAAGCCGTACGACGGCGCGTCCGCTTCCCACGGGATCGGCACCCGGCAGCCGTCCCGACCGCGCTGGGTGTGCCCGCTGCGTTCCCAGGTCGGGTCCTGGCGGGCCTCGTCGGGCATCAGGGTGTGTTCCGGCAGGCCCAGTTCCTCACCCTGGTAGAGGTAGGCCGAGCCGGGCAGGGCGAGCATCAGCAGGGTGGCCGCGCGGGCCCGGCGCAGACCGACCGCGGTGTCCGGCTGCGGGTCGCCGATGCCGATGCCGTTGGGGCGCGGGGTGCCGATCGGCAGGCCGAGCCGGGAGGCGTGGCGCACCACGTCGTGGTTGGACAGCACCCAGGTGGTGGGGGCGCCGACCGCGTCGGTGGCCTCCAGCGAGCGGGTGATGACCGCGTACTGGGCCGGGGCGGTCCAGGAGGCGAGCAGGTACTCGAAGTTGAACGCCTGGTGCATCTCGTCGGGGCGGACGTAGCGGGCCAGTCGCTCGGCCGGCTCCACCCACGCCTCGGCCACCAGGACCCGTTCGCCGGGGTAGCTGTCCAGCAGCCGCCGCCAGTCGCGGTAGATCTCGTGTACGCCGTCCTGGTCCCACATCGGTGGGCGCGGCTTGTCCACCTCCTGCCCGGAGAGGATCTCCTGCGGCTCGTGCCAGTCGGCCAGGTCGGCCTGCTTGATCAGGCCGTGCGCCACGTCCACCCGGAAGCCGTCCACGCCACGGTCCAGCCAGAACCGCAGCACGTCCAGGAACTCCGCGCGTACCTGCGGGTCGTCCCAGTTCAGGTCGGGCTGGGCGGTGTCGAACAGGTGCAGGTACCACTGGCCGTCGGCGACGCGGGTCCAGGCCGGTCCGCCGAAGACGCTCTGCCAGTCGTTCGGCGGTTCGGCGCCGTCCGGTCCCCGCCCGTCGCGGAAGATGTAGCGCTGCCGCTCGGGGCTGCCCGGCCCGGCGGCCAGGGCCTGCCGGAACCACTCGTGGGCCGACGAGGTGTGGTTGGGCACCAGGTCGACGATGACCCGCAGCCCGCGGGCGTGTGCCTGGGCGATCAGGTCGTCGGCGTCGGCCAGCGTGCCGAACAGCGGCTCGACGTCCCGGTAGTCGGCCACGTCGTACCCGGCGTCGGCCTGCGGCGACGGGTAGAACGGGGAGAGCCAGATCGCGTCGACCCCCAACTGACGCAGGTGATCCAGACGGGCGGTGATACCGGGCAGGTCGCCGATACCGTCGCCGTCGGAGTCACTGAACGAGCGCGGGTAGATCTGGTAGATCACCGCCTCGGTCCACCATCCGGTGGTCGTCACGGCGGGCATGGGCTGGGGGATCGGGTTGTCGTTCAGGGCGTACTCCCATGGTCCGAGCGGGTTGCGGCGGTGGGCGACGGTGACCCGTCGAATCAGTTTGCCCGTGGTGGGGCGGTCGAGTCCCGTACGACCAGCCGAGTGGGCAGGATCACCGGCAGATCGTTCGCGCCGCAGTCGGCGGCACGGGTTCGCCCGCGAAGCGGGTCGATCAACATCTCGGCGGCCAGCCGACCCTGCTCGGCCGCCGGTTGGGCGATGGTGCTCAGGCCGAGCACGCCGGAGAGCGCGTGGTCGTCGATGCCGATCAGGCTGACGTCCTGCGGTACGCGCAGGCCGGCGTCGCGCAGCGCGGTCAACGCGCCCATCGCCATCTCGTCGCAGGCGGCGAAGATGGCGGTCGGGGGGTCACCTCGGCGCAGCAGTTCCTCGGTGGCCCGGGTGCCGCCGGCGATGTCGAACCCGGACTCCACGTCGAGGGTCGGGTCGGGCCGCAGCCCGGCCGCGCGCAGTGCCTCCTGGTAGCCACGCCGCCGGTCCAGGTGCGCGGTGAAGGCCAACTCGTCGTCGGGGTCGCCGGAGATGTGCGCGATCCGCCGGTGACCGAGGTCCAGCAGATGCCGGGTGGCGAGCCGCGCGGCGGCCACGTCGTCGATGCGTACGCAGGGCCAGCCGGGCACGTCGGTGCCGGAGCTGACGGTCACCCCGGGCAGGTCCAGCCTGGTCAGGGCGGTCAGGTCGGCGGGCCGCAACGGGGTGGCGACCAGCATCACGCCGTCGACCCGCTTGTGCAGGTTGGCGGGGTGCAGCAGGCGCTGACGGTTCTGTTCCCGCCCGCCCAGGTTGTGCAGCAACAGGTCGTAGCCGCACTGGTGGAGGAAGTCCTCGACCGCCTCGACGACCACCCCGAAGAACCAGCGGGTGATCCGGGGGACCACCACGGCGATGGCACCGGTACGGCCACCGGCCAGGCGCGATGCGCTCGGCGAGACGGCGTACTGCAACTGCTCGGCGGCGGCCAGCACCCGTCGGCGGGTCGCCGCCGACACGGTGGGCAGTCCCCGCAGGGCCCGGGAGACGGTGGCGGTGGAGACTCCGGCCAACCGGGCGACATCGTCGATCCTCGTCACGGTAACCCCGCTCACGACCTGCGGTGGTGCCGCCGTGGTGGCGGCACCACCGGTGGGTCAGCCCTTGACGCTGCCGGCGAGCAGCCCTCGAACGAAGTAGCGCTGCAACGACAGGAACACGATCAGCGGTACGACGATCGAGACGAACGCCCCGGCGGTCAGCCGTTGCCATTCGTTGCCCCGGGTACCGGCCAGTTCGGCCAGCCGCACGGTCAGCGGTGCGGTGACCTCGCTGCCACCGGCGAAGATCAGCGCGACCAGCAGGTCGTTCCAGACCCAGAGGAACTGGAAGATGGCGAACGCGGCCAGGGCGGGTGCGACCAACGGCAGCACGATGGTGCGGAAGATCTTGGGGTGGGTGGCCCCGTCGACCCGGGCCGCCTCCATCAGATCCTTGGGCAGCTGTGAGATGAAGTTGTGCAGCAGGAACACGGCGAACGGCAGCGCGAAGCAGGTGTGCGCGAACCACACCTGGGCGAAGTTCTGTGCGCCGTCGAGGTTCCAGGCGGGCATCAGGGTGACCCCGCCCAGGCTGACTCCGCGCGAGAAGAAGCTGAGCAGCGGCACCAGGGCCATCTGCAACGGCACGATCTGGAGCGCGAAGATGCCGATGTAGAGCCAGTCCCGGCCGCGGAAGTTGATCCAGGCCAGCGCGTACGCGGCCAGGGCCGCGAAGGCCAGCGGGAACAACACCGACGGCAGGGTGATCACCAGCGAGTTGACGAAGTAGTTGGCGAGCTGCCCCGACGAGGCGGTCTGCCCGAACAACACGTCCTGGTAGTTCTTGAGGGTGAACTGCGGATCGGTGAAGGCCGTCCACCAGCCGGTGGTCTTCAGTTCCGCCTCGGGCCGGAACGAGGAGATGAACAGGCCGAAGGTGGGGATCGTCCAGACCACCGCGATGACGATCGCGACCACTGTCGCCGTACGGCTGTTGAGCCGCTTGCGCACCCGTGAGGCCCGGGTGGAACCGTCGCTCTGCTGGGCGCCGACCGCGGCCGGGGGAGTGGTGGTGGTCATCTCAGCCCTCCCGTCGCTGCTGACGCAGGTTCCGGATCTGGAAGATCACGATCGGCACCACCAGGATGAACAGGAACACCGCGAGCGCGGAGCCCTGCCCGTTCTGGCCGTACCGGAACGCCTGGTTGTACATCTCGTTGGCGATCACGCTGGTGTCGTAGTTGCCGTTGGTCGTGGTCCGCACGATGTCGAAGACCTTCAGCGTGGCGATCGAGATGGTGACGACCACGACGATCAGCGCGGGCCGGATGCTCGGCATGGTGATCTGCCAGAACATCTGCCACGGGTTGACGCCGTCGAGGCGGGCCGCCTCCACGATGTCCGCCGGGATGGACTTGATCGCCGCGGAGAGCACCACCATGGCGAAACCGGCCTGGATCCACACCATGATCACGATGAGCAGCAGGGTGTTCAGCGGCGAGTCGAGCAGCCACTGCCGGGGTTCGCCGCCGAGGCTGACCACGATCTGGTTGAGCAGACCGATCTGGTCCTGGTCCTCGCCCCGGTAGGCGTACACGAACCGCCAGATGATGCTGGCGCCGACGAACGAGATCGCCATCGGCATGAAGATCAGTGACTTGGCGACGGATTCCAGCCGGGCCTTGTCCACCAGCACGGCGTAGATCAGGCCGATGGCGGTGGCGGCCAGCGGCACCAACGTCACCCAGACCAGGGTGTTGAGCAGTACCCGGACGATCGCGTCCTCGGCGAACATCCAGCGGTAGTTGTCCAGGCCGACCCAGTTCTCGCTGCCGCCGTCCATGAACGACAGCAGGGTGGTCCGGATCGCGGGGACCACCAGACCGATCAGCAGTAGCAACACCGTCGGCAGCAGGAAGAACAGCGCGAAGAACCCCTCGCGGGGCTTGGTCCGCCGGGGCAGCGGAGCCCCGCTGGCGGAGGCGGCGACGAGTTGCGCCTCGCGACGCCTGGCGAAGTAGGACGGCACCGCGTCGAGCACGAAGAGCAGGCCGCCGACCACCACTGCGAAGGCGACGAGCCCCCACAGCAACATCATCATCTTCGGCGCCTGGTCGGCGAAGTCGAAGTTCATCAACCCTCCCAGGGGTTACTCCACGGAGCCGGTGGGCCGGCCCGCGAACGCGGACCGGCCCACCACCGGAATTACTTCCAGCTGCTCTCGATGCCCTGGAGGACGCTGGCGGTGTCCTTACCGTTGATCCAGTCGACCATGCCCTTCCAGAAGGTCCCGGCGCCGACGGCGGCGGGCATCAGGTCGGAACCGTCGAACCGGAAGACCGAGCTGTCGTCCTGGAGGATCTCCACGGAGAGCTTGTCGATCGGGTTGCTCACGTTGGCCAGGTCGAGCTTGTTGTTCGCCGACACCCAGTCGCCGATCTTCGCGCGGCTGTTGGCGTGCTCACCGGAGGCCAGGTAGGTCTGCACCGCCTGCACCTCGGGACGGTCGGCGAAGGCGACCACGAACTCGCCGCCACCCAGCACCGGCTTGCCCCGCGACGGGTCGATGGCCGGGAAGTAGAACGCGAACACGTCGCCGTCCTCGGCCACCTTGGTGTTCTCCGGCCACTGGTTGGCGTAGAACGACGCCTGCCGGTGCAGGGCGCACTTGCCGGCCGTGATCGGGATGCCACCCTCCTGGAACGCGGTGGTGGCGATGCTGCGCACCCCGCCGAAGCCGCCGTTGACGTACTTCTCGTTCTTCAGGATGGTGCCGGCGCGGTCGACCGCCTCGACGACCCGCGGGTCGTTGAACGGGATCTCGTGCGTCGTCCACTGGTCGTAGACCTCGGGGGTCTGCGTACGCAGCATGACGTCTTCGATCCAGTCGGTGGCCGGCCAGCCGGTGGCGTCACCGGACTCGATGCCCGCGCACCACGGCTTCGTGCCGCTGTCAGCGATGGTGTCGCTGAGCTTGATCATTTCTTCCCAGGTGGTCGGAACGGTCCAACCCTTCTCCTGGAACATCTTCGGCGAGTACCAGACGAACGACTTGACGTTCGAGCCGAGCGGCGCGCCGTAGAAGGTGCCGCCGACGGTGCTGTACTTCAGCCAGTCGGCCGGGTAGTTCTGCTCGGCCATCGCCTTGGTGTCGGCGCTGGCGGCCTTGATCTGGCCCCGCTCGGCGAACCGCTGGAGCAGACCGGGCTGCGGGATGAACGCGATGTCGGGGGCGTTGCCGCCGTCGGCGCGTACCGGCAGTTGGGCCTCGAAGTCACCGCTGCCCTCGTGGCTGATGTCGATGCCGGTGCAGTCCTCGAATTCCTTCCACGACTGGTCGAGACGGTCGGCCTCGATATCGCGGATGGAGGAGTAGATGTTCACCTTCTTGCCGCTGTGACCCTGGTACTTCTCGTACGGGGCGCACTCGGCGGAATCGGCGTTGTTGTTGCCGCCGCTGTTGTCGCTGCTTCCGGTGCCGCACGCGGTGACGCCGAGCGTCAGCCCGAGCACGCCAGCGATCGCGAGGGCCTGGCGTGGCCTGGCAAAGACCGCCATGCCGTCCTCCTTTCTAGCCGGCGCTGGCCGGGTCGCATCCGGTCATCCTGGCGCCGGTCCGATGGGGCGTTTTCACATGTAAGCGCTTGCATCCGACGGGGTCCACCCCTGGGACGACACGGACGAGTAACAATCCCGAAATCGACTCACCGCTGCTGGGTGCGCTCCCAGCGGTTGTGGCATCTATCGACACTGAAGGATTCCTGTCACGCTGGTTGGCACCCATTGAGCAGTTTCAACGTCGGAGGTGCTAGATGCGTGATCGGTGGCTGAATCCTGTCGCGGCCCGGCTGGTCGCCGCGGGAGCCCTGGTGCTGTTCGTCGTCGGTGTGCTGGTGCCGGCGGCGCCTGCGATGGCCGCGCCGACCTTCAAGGTGCCGTTCCCCTGCGGCCAGTCGTGGTCCGGGCAGACCCGCAGCGGCCACAGCCCGGCCAACGCCATCGATTTCAACCGCACCAACGACGCCGGCGACCCGGTGGTGGCCAGCGCGCCCGGCACCGTCGACCGGGTGACCGACCTGGGCGGCAGCAGCTACGGAAAGTACGTCCGGATCAACCACGGCAACGGCTACCACACCTACTACGCCCACCTGAGCGGCTTCAACGTCTCCGTCGGTCAGTCGGTGGGCTACGGCAAGGTGATCGGCTGGGTCGGCAGCACCGGCAATTCGAGCGGCGCCCACCTGCACTACGAGCAGCGGCTCAACGGGGCCGACATCAAGATCCGGTTCAGCGGCACGCTCGCGTTGTACTGGGGCACCAAGACCTACACCAGCGGCAACGGCTGCTCGTCGAACACCGGCTCCGGCACCGTGCGCACCGCCGGTGCCAACCTGACCGTACGCTCCGGCCCGGGCACCGGCTACTCGGCCGTCGGCTCGCTCGCCAACGGCGCCTCAGTCACGATCCACTGCCAGACCAGGGGCACCACGGTCACCGGCACGTACGGCACCAGCTCGATCTGGAACCGGATCGGCGCGGGCCGGTTCATCGCGGACGCGTACGTCTACACCGGTCACGACGGGTTCATTCCGAACGTCCCGCGCTGCTGACGGCACCTCGACGGCACCCGGGCGCGGCGCCACAAGCGCCGTGTCCGGGGCAGGTCACCCGTTCAGCTGCCAGATCGAGTAGTTGAGCGCAGCGGCGAAGGTGACCCAGGCCCAGTAGGGCAGCAGCAACGCCGTCGCCAGGGTGCTGACCCGCCGGAACAGCAGCACGGTGACGCCGATCGCCAGCCACATCACCACGATCTCGGCGAACGCCAGACCGTACTGGCCGGCGCCGAAGAACAACGGCGTCCAGGCGGCGTTGAGCACGAGCTGCACCACCCAGGCGATCAGGGCCGGGCCGAAGCCCACCCGACGCCAGACCAGCCAGCCGGCCACCGCGATCATCGCGTAGAGCACGGTCCAGACCGGCCCGAACAGCCACGACGGCGGTGCCCAGCCGGGTTGCTCGAGGCTCGCGTACTCGGCCGAGGTGCCGGTGACGGCCAGGCTGCCGAGGGCCGCCGCAGCGAACACGGCCACCGCGAAGCCGGCCAGCGCCCACCACTGTCGGGTGCCGCGGGTGGGCTGTCGGGTACGTGCCGTAGTCATCCGCATGATGGCAGCTTCTCCGCGTCAGGGGGTCGGCAAACCTGCCGCCCCGGTGGACATATCGGACGGTGCAGACAGCACGCCGGGGTCGCCGTACCCGGTGGCTCCGGTCGGGAGGACGGAGTTCCGGTCACGACGACCCCGGCGGGTCCTTCTGTGGGCGACGCCTTCGTCGCCACGTCAATTGAAGATGCTGACACCACCCGGGCCGACCAGCAGCCCGACCACGATGAGGACGATGCCCCAGAGGATCTGCCGGCGGAACAGCGCGAGGATGCCGGCGACGACCAGTACAACTGCGAGAATCCAGAGAATCAGCTCCATGACTGCTGAATACCCCCGGTGCCGACTGAGGAAACCTCTGCCTGATCCAGGTGATCACCCAGATAGAAGATGCTGTACGCCTGCTTGATCACCGGATGGGCGACGTTGCGCACCCGGACCCCACCGGGGGTGACACCCCGCTCCGAGCCGTGGTGCGCGTGGCCGTGCAGGGCCAGCGCGGTCGGCGCGGAGTCGATCGCCTGGCCCAACTGGTAGCAGCCGAGGAAGGGGTAGATCTCCAACGGCTCACCGGCGAGGGTGTCCGGCACCGGCGAGTAGTGGGTCAGCGCCACCAGCACGTCGCAGTCCAGCGACTTCAGTGCCGCTGCCAGCCGGTCGGCGCTCTCGGTCGTGGTGCGTACGAAGGCCTTCATCTCCGGCTCGCCGAAGTCGCTGGCGCAGCGGCCGGCGAATCCGCCACCGAAGCCCTTGACCCCGGCCACGCCCAGTCGCCCGTCCGCACAGTCGAGCACCACCCCGTCGCCCTCCAGCACGGTGATCCCCGCCTCCGTCAGCGCCCCGATCACCTGCGGTACCTGGTCGCACTGGTGGTCGTGGTTGCCGAGCACGGCGATCACCGGTACGCCCAGACCGCCGAACTCCTGGGCCACACAGCGCGCCTCCGCCTCGGTGCCGTGCCGGGTCAGGTCACCGGCGAGCAGCAGGACGTCGGCCCGGTCGGGCAGTTCCTCCAGCGCCGGCCGGAACCGGCCGACCACGTCCTCGTCCAGATGCACGTCACCCACGGCGGCGATCCGGATAACCATCGAACCTCCCTCAGGGCAGTTGCTCGATCTCCGTGGGCGCCTGCGCGCGAGTCACCCCGATGTCGCTGGTGATCGGCACGTCCGGGAAGCGTCCGGCCACCCGGCGCAGGATCTCGTTCCGCCGGTACGCGCTCTCCACCTCGCCGTACAGCACGAGGCCGCGTTCCGTACGGACCACGGTGATTCCCTGTTCGGCCACCGCCGGATCCTCGGTGAGCAGCCGATGGATCTCCGCCTCGACGTACTCGTCGGGTGGCCCGGCGCCGGGGTCGTGCACGGTCACGGTGTTCCCCTCCCGTCGGCCGTGCCGGCGTCCGGCACGACGTCCAGCCTGTCCAGCAGCACCAGGAACGCCTCCGCGTACGGCGAGTGCTGCGTGTCCTTACGTACCCGTTCCCAGTCGATCTGCTCCCGCAGCGACCGCGCCAGCGGGAGACCCCGGGCGAAGTCGCAGTAGTGCTGGGAGAAGCTGAGCAGCTTGTGCACCATCAGCTGGGTCGCCGACAGCACCGGCATGTGGATCGCGTCCACCGGCCGCACCACCGTGTCGGTGAAGGTCTCCTCGGTCACCGGGGTCTCGATCGGGCGGTGGATCAGGTCCACCATCCGGCCGCCGTCGTAGACCTTGACCAGCCAGTCCTCCGGTGGACGCTCGGCGGTGAACCCGGCGGCCACGAGCGCCTCCAGCGCGGCGTCGACGTCGCCCTGACGGATCAGGAAGTCGACGTCGTGCTCGCTGGAGTGCCCACCGTGGGCGTAGACGGCGAAGCTCCCGCCGAGGGCGAACGGAATGTCGGCCTGCTTGAGCACGGCGGCGACCTTCTTCAGGGTGTGGAGAAGAGTTTCGTCGTCGCGCTCGGCCATTTCGACTCTCCCGTCGACTCGTTGGGGGTGCACCCTGGGGGGTTCAGGGTCCGTACCCGGCATTCCGCCCGCCCACACCTGTCCTGCTTGCGGAACACCGTGAACCTGCCCTAACCGGGAGGTAACACGCAGGCCGTGGGCGCCGGTCGGATAATCTGTCGAGAGTGGTGAGTTCGACGCGAGCTTCTCGGCCGGCCTGGTCGGCACCGACGTCCAGCAGCAGACGCGCGGCGCGGCTGCGTGCCGTGGCGCTGGTCGGCATCGACGGGTCCGGCAAAACCACCCAGGCCCAGTTGCTCGCCGACACACTCACCGAAGCCGGTCATGACGCCACCTATCACCGCAATGCAGGCGGTCGGCGGTGGTTGGGTCGGGCGGCCCACCGGCTGGGCCGGCCGGATGCGCAACGGCTCCTCGGGCGCGACGGGATGCTCCTGGTGGAGTCCGTCCTGCGTTGGCTGGCCATCGCGGCGGCCCTGCTCACCTCCTGGGCGACGGGCCGGACGGCGATCATGGACCGCTACGCCGTCTGCCAGTACGCCAGCCTCCGGGCGCACGGCGGGCGACGCTGGGAGCGTCTCGTCCGAGCCGCGTACCGGATCTTCCCGCAACCGCAGGTGACGTTCCTGATGGCGGTCGACCCGGCGGAGGCGTACCGGCGGATCGAGCGACGTGGCACCGACCAGGAGAGCCTGACCTACCTGGCCGCCGCCGACCACGCCTACCGCACCCTGCCGGAGTACCCGACGTTCGTCGTCATCGACGCGGCCCGGCCCGCCCACGAGGTGGCCCGGGAGATCCGGGGACACCTGGCCGGATGGTTGGCGGCGGAGGACTCCCCGTCCGGAACCGACCCGCTGTGGTGTGGCGTACGCGCCGCGAGCACCGCTCCCGTGGTGCCGGTTCAGGCCCGGCCGTAGACCGGCACGGTCGCCCCACTTGTCGGCGCGGACTCGTCGGAGGCCAGGAAATGGATCACCGAGGCGATCTCGGTCGGTGCCACCCACCGGGAATGATCCGCGTCCGGCATGGACGCCCGGTTGCTCGGCGTGTCGATGACGCTCGGCAGCACCGTGTTGCAGCGCACCCCGGCGGTCTTGTACTCCACCGCGACGGCCGAGGCGAAGGCGAGCACCGCGGCCTTGGCGGTCACGTAACCGGCCACGCCGGGGAAGGGAGCGACCGCCGCGCGCGACGCCACGCACACCACCGCGCCGCCGCCCGCCTTGATCAAATGCGGCAGGGCCGCCCGGGTGACCAGATGAGTCGGACGCAGATTGAGGGTGAGCATCCGGTCGAACTCCTCGATCGGAGTCTCGTGCACCAGGCCGGTGCTGGCGTACCCGCCGACGAGGTTGATCACCGCCCGCAGCGGTGCCTCGGGATCCCCGGCGGCCACCTCCGCGACCCGCGCCGCGTCGGCCGCGTCGGTCAGGTCCGCGACCAGCCGTACCGGCGCGTTGGCGTCCGGCTCGGGGCGCGGCGTCGGTTGGCTCCGTTGTGGAGCCACCACCCGCCAGCCCGCGTCGACGAAGATCGCGGTCACCGCGGCGCCGAGCCCGCCGGTGCCTCCGGTGATCAACACGCTGCGTCCCGCCATGGTCCTCACGCTACTGCCGCCGACCGGTCGGCGGGTGCACCGGGCCCACCCGACCGGCCGTGCCCGGCCCTGCGGGGGAAGCGCCGTACGCGCTGCGGATGCCAGGCTGTCCGACGGTCGCCGGCCTTTGCCGGTGCGCCCGTCCCGAGCCCGGCGGTGCGATTGCACTCCCGGCCTACTGAAAGTAAGTTCCATTGGTGGCGAAGGCTCCGAAGATTTCTGCTAGCGGCGAGCCGAGCGGGTTGATCGTCCACATCGGCGGCCTGCTCCCGTCCCTGTCGCCGGCGGAGCAGCGGGTGGCCCGGCTGGTGGTCGCCGACCCCGCCGAGGCGGCCCGACGGACCATCACCGATCTCGCCACCGCCGCTGAGACGTCCGAGGCGACGGTGATCCGGTTCTGCCGGTCGGTGGGCGTCGACGGCTACCCGCAGTTGCGGATCCGGCTCGCCGCCGAGGCGGCCCGGCGCATCGAACCGTCCGACGGGCGAATCGCCGGCGGGGACATCCCACCCGGCGCCGACCTGGCCCGGATCATCGCGACAATCGGCTTCAACGACGCGCGCGCCGTCGAACAGACCGCCGAGCAACTGGACCCGGCGGTCTGCGAGCAGGTGGTGGAGGCGATCGTGGGCGCCGGCCGGATCGTCATCTTCGGCGTGGGCGCCAGCGGCTTCGTGGCGCTGGACCTCCAACAGAAGCTGCACCGCATCGGCCGTGCCGCCTTCTGCTTCCCCGACGTGCACACCGCCCTGACCTCGGCGGCCCTGCTGGCGCGCGGCGACGTCGCCGTCGGTGTGTCGCACACCGGTGCCACCTCCGACGTGATCGAGGTGCTGGCGCAGGCGGGGTCGAGGGCAGCGACGACTGTGGCACTCACCAATTTCCCGCGGTCACCGCTCGCCACGCTCGCCGACCACGTGCTCACCACCGCGGCTCGCGAAACCACCTATCGTTCGGGGGCGATGGCCAGCCGAATTGCTCAGCTCACCGTGGTCGATTGCCTTTACGTCGGCGTCGCCGCCCGTAACCGACCCCGGGCGCGAAAAGCACTGGAGGCCGGCGCCGAGGCGGTCCGCTCTCGCCGGGTCGAATCCGGCCGGCGGCGGGCATGATCATCGGCGCGATGGCATCGGACGAGGCATCAGCGCCAGCAGCGGGGCAAACCCGGGCATAGAACCGGGGTGCGGATTGTTCATCAGGGTGTGGGGTATTACCACCGGCGTGGATGAACCAATCGGTCCGCGTACGCGTGTTTGGCAGTGACCAGGATCGCAGCACGGTGGTGACCCGGGTCGCTGTGTACGACGGCCAGGCGGTGTTGCCATAGGCCGGTACGGTCAGTGACTCGTCGATCCGTCGACCTCAGCAGGTCCCTGTCGACTCAACCACCGACAGGGTGCTGACAGCAAACATGGACCGTGCTCTCAGCTGATTATCAGGCATTCGTGACACTTTCGACCCACGACATGGAATTCCCCGACACGTCTCATCTGTTGTGTAGATGTCAGCACCGATGGGCACAGCGGAGGTTACGGGGGAGGGGCTGATGGGCGTGGGGATGGCAAGCAACCGGGTAACCGGCGCGATTGAGGGGACCGTGGGCAACGTGGACAAGAACATCGGGATGCGAACCGACGAGGTTGCCGAGGAGCGCGACCTGGTTGGAGTCTACCTGCACGAGATCTCCCGGACGCCACTGCTGGACGCCGCCAAGGAGGTCGATCTCTCCAAGGCCATCGAGGCAGGCCTGTACGCCGAGCACCTGCTCGGCGAGGACCGCGTACCCGAGGGCGTCACCCGGGATGAGCTGACGCGGCTGGTCGCCGAGGGTGAGCGGGCCAAGGACCTGTTCATCCGCGCCAACCTGCGCCTGGTCGTGTCGATCGCCCGACGTTACGTCCGTTCCGGGATGCCCATGCTGGATCTGATCCAGGAGGGCAACACCGGTCTGGTCCGGGCGGTCGAGAAGTTCGACTACGAACGTGGCTACAAGTTCTCCACCTACGCGACGTGGTGGATCCGCCAGGCGATCAGCCGGGCGATCGCCCAGCAGGAGCGCACCGTGCGGCTGCCGGTGCACCTGGTGGAGGACGTCAACCGGATGCGCAACGTGGCCCGGCAGCTCACCCGTGAGCTGGGCAGCGACCCGGAGCCGGAGCAGATCGCGGCGGCGCTGGGCGTGACCGTCGAGCGGGTCAACGAGCTGGTCCGCTGGTCGCAGGACACCGTGTCGTTGGACACGCCGGTCGGTGACGACGGCGACACCAACCTCGGTGATCTGGTCGCCGACAGCGACGCGCCCTCGCCGGAGGAGATCGTGCTCACCGGCCTGGAGCGGCAGCGCATCGAGGGTCTGCTCAACCACCTGGACGACCGCTCCGCCGGCATCATGCGGGCTCGCTACGGGCTCGAGGACGGCCGGGAGCACTCGTTGACGGAGGTGGCCTCGCGGTTCTCGTTGTCGCGGGAGCGGATCCGGCAGCTGGAGATCCAGGCGCTCGGCCGGCTCCGTGAGCTGGCTCGCGCGGAGGGTCTGCAAGCGGCCTGAGCTGGTAGTAATGACGACGAAGGGCCGGCGTCCGATAGGGGGACGCCGGCCCTTCGTCGTGCCTGCGGCCGGTCGCCCGGCCGCCTCGTCGCGCGGTGGAACTCAGCGCACCCGGCCGTAACCGTACGGCGTCATCAGGTCGACGGCACGCTTCTCCACGTTCCGCCCGAAGGTGGGTGCGTGGATGACCTGCCCGCCGCCCACGTAGATCGCCACGTGCCCGAGGCTGCGGTAGAAGACCAGGTCACCTGGGCGCAGTTCGCTGCGGCTGATGTGGGCTACCACCCCCCACTGCATCCGGGTGTTGTGCGGCAGTGACCGGCCCGCCGCCCGCCAGGCGGCAGAGGTCAGGCCCGAGCAGTCGTAGCCGTTCGGCCCGTCCTGGCCCCAGGCGTACGGCTTGCCGAGCGCGCCGTAGGCGTACCGGACGGCCACGCCGGCCTGACCGGAGACGGCCGGCGCGTCGTTGGCGCTGTCCGGCCGGTTGTTCGGACGCTCGGCGGCTCGGCCGTACGCCTGCCGGCGCAGTTCGTACAGCTTGGCCAGATCCCGTTCGATCCGTCGCTTCGCGGTGCTCAGCTCCCGCGAGCGGGCCGCCTGCTGGGTCAGCGTCACGTCCAGCCGGGTCTTCTCGTCGAGCAGTCGCCGCTGGTCGGCGGTGTAGCCGGCGATGGTCGCCTGGCGCTGCCGGGTCAGGTGGTCCAGCGTGCCGAGCCGGTCCAGCACCGACGCCGAGTCACCGCCGTGCAGCAACGCGTCGACCGCGCCGAGGTTGCCGGTCTTGTACGCGGTGGCGGCCAACTCGCTGACATCCGCGCGGCTCTGCGCGGCCTGCCGCTCCAGTGGACCGATCCGTTCCTGGAGCCGGGCCACGGCGGCCTGATTCTTCTTGATCTTCTCGCGTAACTCGTTGTGCGCCTCCACCACGTTCTCCAACTCGGTGGACGCCTTGTCGATCCGCCGGGTCAGTTCGGCGGGGGACGGTTCGGCCCGGGCCACCGTCGCGGGTGCGATAAGCACCAGTGCGAACGCGGTGACGGTCAGGGCGCGCAGCGTGTGTAACAGGGGCGACAAGAGCTCGATGCTCCTCTCCCATGGCCGGCGCGGGCCTGCTGACGCTCCGCGGCGGCATCAGCCCGGTGCCGTCCGGCTGGACGGCGGCCGACCGGACCGACTCGCCCAACGTAGTACGCGACAGGAGTCGGTGGCAGTGAAAGCCGAGACCAATGGGGATGCTGAGCTTGAATCACGTTCTTGTTCCGTAGCAATAGTCCGGTATACCGGAGATGCGCAAGGGGTCGGTCTCGGCACATGACGTCGGATGACTCCGCGGTATGTCCGACAAGCCGGACTCGGGGTGGTGTTTCCGGCGTCGCCGGTCCGTCCGAACCCCGCTGAGCACCGCAAACCGGCAGGCCAGGGTGGCGAGGCGGGCACACAATGAAGCCACAGCCGGGATTCCCGCACATCTGCATCGATGGGGCCGGCAAGCGGGCCGCCCCCCACACCAGCAGTGGAGGAGGGGCCGTGGAGCGTGAAGGTGCGACGACACGACCGCCCTGGTCGCCGGGCGGTACCGCAGGTGGCAGACCGACCCTGCTCTACGCCCGACCCGGGATCATCGTCACGGCCGACCGGTTCACCGTCGGCAGCACCAGTTGGCGGGTCGCCGAACTGACCCACCTGCACACCACCCGGGGGCCACACGACCGGGTGGCCATGCGGGCCGCCCTGGTCTCCGCCGCCGTGATCGGTGGGATCGGGCTGGCGCTCGGCTTCACCGGAGGGCTGCACCGGCTCACCGCCGGGGCGTACCTCCTGCTCGGGGTGGTGTTCCTGGTGCCGATCCTGGTCGCGGCGGCCGGCGACCGGTGGCGGCCGCCGGCGTACGAGCTGTGGGGGCAGCGCGGCGGAGTGCCGGAGTTGCTGTTCAGCAGCGACGACGAGCACCAGTTCGGGCAGGTGAGCCGCGCGCTGCGGCGGGCCTTCGAGATCCACCGCCACGGCGGCTGGGAGGACCCGCTCGCGAACGCCGACCTGTGGCGTCCCCGGCGCTGAGACCGCTGGCGACGAAGGGTCGGATCAGCCGGCGACCGGCTGCGGCGCCGGCTCAGCGTGCTGGGCGAGGACGAGGGTGCTCACCCGGCGCTCGGCCCAGAAGGAGAGGAACGGCACCGTCCCGGCCAGCATCACCAGGATCATCCGCTTGAGCGGCCAGTCGACCCGGCGGGACAGGTCGAAGGTGGCGACCAGGTAGAGCATGTAGAGGAAGCCGTGCGCCTGGCCGACGGTCTCCACCACGATCGGCTCGTCGAAGCCGTACTTCAACGGCATGCCGATGACGACCAGCAGGATCAGCACCACACCGACGATCCAGGCGATCACGCGGTAACGGGTGAGAGCAGCGCGCACTTCTCGTGTCCTTCCGGGCCGGCTCAGCCGGGATAGTCGCCGGGCTTCGCGCCCGGATTGGCGTTCAACCATGACAGGTAGCGGTTGTACGCGGCCAGTTCCGCGTCCTCCTCGCCGTGACCGCCGACGGTACGGGTGACCCGTACCGGCCGGCCGATGCCGGGCCGCGGCCGTACGCCCGCCGCCTCGACGGCCTCGGCCCTCTCGACGACCGTGGGATCGCCGGCGTCGGGTGCCTCGCCGACGGCTGCGGTCGGGCCTGCCTCGGCGCCCCGCAGCGCGTGGCGGACCTCACGCCACCAGACGAAGACCACGAACCCGGCGAAGATCGGCCACTCCACCGCGTAGCCCCAGCTGATGGCGTTGCCGGCGGCGGCGCGGCTGACCTGCCACCAGCCCAGCGCCAGGAAGGCCGTCACCAGTACGACCATGGCCACGTGGCGGGCGATCCACGCCGGGGTCCAGAGCCGCTTCATGGCACCGAGGGTACCGGGACCGGCGCTGCTCTCCGACACCGTGTCGTAGTGGCGGCGGTGGTTTGGCCGTCCGGGCGGTGGGCAACCGTACAGACGCCAGGCCCACGACCGACTAGGGGGCGCGAGATGAGGGCACAGGACGGATTTCCTCCCGGCGGCACCGAGGTGAGCCCCGAGCAGCGGATCCCGGAATGGGGTGACGACCGGGTGGCCGCGCCGATCCTCGACGCCGACCTGCCCGGCATCGACCCGGCGGAGTTGGCCGAGGAGGACCTCATCCGCGAGATGGAGAGTCTGCACCGGACCCGGCTGGACACGTTGCGGCACGCGACCGACTCGGCGCTCGCCACCCACCTGCGGCGTACCGCCGAACTGGAGACCGAGTACCTGGCCCGCCACCCCGGTCGGGAGGTCGACCCGAGCCGGCTGCGGGACGCGTGATGGCGTACGCGGAACGGGGCATCTCCGCGCCGCCCGAGGTCGTCTTCAACACCGCGACCGACCCCGACCGGAGCTCCGCCTGGCTGCCCGAGCCGCTGCTGTCCGCCGTCCCCGACGGGGACCCGGACGGCCTGTGGGCCCGCTGGCGCGCGCGGGACACGGACTGGACGGCCGAGCTGCGGGTGGCAGCGGAGGACTCGGGTGGCACCCGGGCTCGGCTCGACCTGGTCGGCGACGGTCGACCCGACCGGCTGGCCGACCAGGCGCTGACCAACCTGGCCCGCGAAGTGGCCGACAACCTCCAGGCCGGCTGACCGCCCGCCTGGGAAGCGTGATCAGAAGGAGTCCCGGGTGAGCTTGCTGAAGCAGAAGGTGACCAGGCTGCGCCAGGCGTACGCCCCGCACGAGCACCGCCCCCTCGGCGGTTACCTGGTGGCCATGGGCACCTACGCCGGGGTGGCGGGTGCCATCGCCGCCCTGGTCAAGGCGACCGGGCGTACCGTGCCGCAGCGGCCGGCCACCGCCGACGTGGTGCTCCTGTCGATCGCGACCCACAAGCTCAGCCGGCTGCTGTCGAAGGACGCTGTGACCAGCCCGCTGCGCGCGCCGTTCACCCGCTACGACCGGCCGATCGGCAGTGGCGAGGTGATGGAACAGGTACGCGACTCCGGCAGCCCCACCCGGCACGCGATAGGTGAACTGCTCAGCTGCCCGTTCTGCCTGGCGGTCTGGGTGGCCACCGGCATGACCGGGGGTCTGGTGCTGGCGCCACGGCTGACCCGGCTGGTCGCCACCGCCCTGACCGCGGTGGCCGCCTCCGACTTCCTCCAGATGGCGTACGCGATGGCCCAGCAGGGTGCGGAAGGCCACCACCGCTCCGCGGACTGAGCGATCCTACGAGCAGGCAGAACCGCCGGCCCGGTGTTCCGGGCCGGCGGTTTCGGCGTACGGATGCGGGTTCAGCGCTGCATGCCCGACCAGCCGCGTGGTGACTCCGGCTCCCGCTCGTCCTGGTCGGCGCCGGTCAGGATGTCGTCGTCGACGGCGGTGGTCTCGTGTTCGTTTGCGAAATCCGGCTCGGGCAGGGTGTCCCTGCCCTCCGGGGGTTGCGCGAGCGCGGGCGTCTGGTCGTGGTCCTCGGTGGGCTGCGACATCACGGTCCTCTCCTGGTCGCCGCCGGATCGGCTGGTGAGGGGGTCAGCCCACTGAGCCGCCCAGCAGGTCGGTCACCTCGTCGACCGCGTACTCGCCCTGGGGCAGCGCGTTCAGCCGGGCGAGCAGCTGCGCGGGCAGCTCCGCCGCGACCGCGCGGCGGTAGATGTCGACCTGGCTGATCCGCTCCTGGCCGCGGTAGAGGTCGTCGAGCAGCTCGTCCAACGGCCGGGTGTCCACCGCCTCGACCTCGATCTCGTCCGGTACGGCGGCGAGCGTGCCGGGCAGGTCGGTCACGGGTGGGTCGATCGCGGCGGTGTCGACCACCGGCACGTCGGCCAGCACGGCTTCCGGCAGGCGGGCCTGCGTCGTCGGCGCGGGTGCCCCGGTCACGGGTACGTCGTCGGTCACGCCCGTCAGCTACCCGCGCCCTCTGCACCCAAACACCCACCCCGTCCGGCCCCGCCCCAGCTCCGTCGGTCAGGAAGTTGTCGTGAGCGGACAACTTCCTGACCGACCCGAGCGGGGACGGGCCGGTCGTCGCTCAGGCGGGGGCGGGCAGCGAGTGCGGGTCGGCGCTGGAGCGGGTGGCCCGGCGGGCGCGTACGGCGGCGGCCAGTTCGGTGAGCACCTCGTCGGTGGTGTCCCAGCCGATGCAGGCGTCGGTGATCGACTGGCCGTAGGTCAGCTCCCGGGTCGGGTCGAGGTCCTGCCGACCGGGGACGAGGAAGCTCTCCAGCATGATCCCGACGATGCCCCGCTGACCGGCGGCGATCTGCCCGGCCACGTCGGCGACCACGGCGGGCTGGTTGCGGTGGTCCTTGCCGCTGTTGGCGTGGCTGGCGTCCACCACCAGCCGCTCGGGCAGCCCGGCGGCGCGCAGCAGTTCCAGCGCACCGGCCACCGAGGCGGCGTCGTAGTTCGGCCGGCCCCCGCCACCACGCAGCACCAGGTGGCCGTCGGCGTTACCCCGGGTGTGCATGATCGCCGGGGTGCCGGAGACGTCGATGCCGGGGAAGACGTGCGGTACGCCGGCTGCCCGGATCGCGTCCACGGCGGTGGCGATGCTGCCGTCCGGGCGGTTCTTCATGCCGATCGGCATGGACAGGCCGGAGGCGAGCTGCCGGTGCACCTGGCTCTCCACCGTACGGGCGCCGATGGCCCCCCAGGCCACCGTGTCCGCGATGTACTGCGGGGTGATCGGGTCGAGGAACTCGCAGCCGACCGGCAGGCCGAGGCGTAACACGTCGAGCAGGAGCGCCCGGGCCAGCCGGAGACCGGCGTTGACGTCACCGGAACCGTCCAGCCCGGGATCGTTGATCAGTCCCTTCCACCCGACGGTGGAGCGCGGCTTCTCGAAGTAGACCCGCATCACCACCAGCAGGTCGTCGGCGACCCGGTCGGCCGCCTCGCGCAGCCGGTGGGCGTACTCCAGGGCGGCGGCGGGATCGTGCACCGAGCACGGGCCGACCACCACCAGCAGGCGGTCGTCGATGCGGTCGAGGACCTGGGCGGCGGTGCGCCGCCCGGCGACCACGGCCGAGGCCAGGTCGTCTTCCAGAGGTAGCTCGTGGTGCAGCAGCGCCGGGGTGGTCAGCGGTACGACACGGTCGATCCGCTGATCGATGACGCGACGGTTGTCCGGGGTCGTCACGGTGGGCATCCTTTCGCCGACCGCACCCCGGGGCCGGTGCCCGGGACGAGCCGGCTGCTCGTAGGCAAAAGGGCAGGAAATTGATTCCTGCCCGGCCGGCTCGAAAACGGTGACGTCAGATCATGGTGAGGTCACCGGCTTACGAGCCGGCTGCCTAAACCATCGATACGACCGCGTCACGGCGCCAAGAGTACCCGACGGTGGGCAACTGCTCACCCCATGGTCGGCAAAGCCTCCCCTCGCGTTCACCCTCATCGATGAATCGGTCGGTAATTTCAGCGACACCGAACGCTGCGAGTACCGGAGGTATTCGATGGATCGTCGTACCGTCCTGCGCGCCACCGTCGCCGGCGGCGCTGCCGCCTTCTCCGGCAGCCTGTGGGCGCAAGCCGCGGTGGCCGCACCGGCGCAACCCGGTCCCAGCCCGTACGGGGCGCTGCGCAGCGCCGACGCCAACGGGATCCAGCTGCCCGCCGGCTTCACCAGCCGGGTGATCGCCCGGTCCCGCCGGACGGTCGCCGGCACCTCGTACGTCTGGCACGACGCGCCCGACGGCGGTGCCTGCTTCACCGCCGGAACCGGATGGATCTATGTCTCGAACTCCGAGATCACCCCGGGCGGTGGTGCCTCGGCGATCCGGTTCGACGCCGACGGCAGCATCGCCTCGGCGTACCGGATCCTCTCCGGCACCAACCAGAACTGCGCCGGCGGCGCCACCCCGTGGGGCACCTGGCTCTCCTGCGAGGAGGTCAGCCGCGGGTACGTCTACGAGACGTACCCGCAGGGCGGCACCGCCGCAGTGCGCCGGGACGCGATGGGGCGGTTCAAGCACGAGGCCGCCGCCTGCGATCCGGACCGCCGGGTCATCTACCTCACCGAGGACGAGAGCAACGGCTGCCTGTACCGGTTCCGCCCGACGAGCTGGGGCAGCCTGGCCGGCGGCACGCTGGAGGTCCTGGTCGCCGGCAGCGCCACCAGCGGCCCGGTGACCTGGGCGCGGGTGCCCGACCCGTCGGGGGCGAGCACGCTGACCCGCAACCAGGTCTCCGGGGCCAAGCGCTTCAACGGTGGCGAGGGCTGCTGGTACGCCGACGGCACCTGCTGGTTCACCACCAAGGGCGACAACCGGGTCTGGGCGTACGACGCGGTCAACCAGCGCATCGACCTGGCGTACGACGCCGCCCGAGTCTCCGGCAGCGCGCCGCTGACCGGCGTGGACAACATCACCGGCGCCCGCTCCGGCGACCTGTTCGTGGCCGAGGACGGCGGCAACATGGAGATCTGCGTGATCACACCGGACGAGATCGTGGCGCCGTTCCTGCGGATCACCGGTCAGTCGTCCTCGGAGATCTGCGGGCCGGCCTTCTCGCCGGACGGCACCCGCTTCTACTTCTCCTCGCAGCGCGGCACCTCGGGATCGCCCTCGGGCGGCATCACCTACGAGGTACGCGGCCCGTTCCGCTTCTGACCGGGTCGCCGCATGAAACTGTTAATAGGGGGCCCGGCTACTACCTGAGGCGTTAAGAAGGGGCCCTTCCTTTCACGCGTGCGGGGTGGGGCTGGGGGGTATGGGGGCAGTCATGAGTGACGCGAAGAGCGACCAGGAGCGGGTCGAGTCCCGAGCCCACCTGCTGCCCGAGGAGGCCGCGGCCGGCAGCGAGGATCCCGAGGCCCAGGCCGACGCGATCCTGACCGAGTCCGATATCCGGGAGGACAACCCCAATGCCGCGCCGGACACGATCCTGGAGCGGCGTACCTCGGAACAGACGGTGACCCCGATCGAGCCGCCTGACTGAGCGACGGGTGCGGCGGGCCGCGTCCCCCGGCGGGGTGGGGCGCGGCACGCCCGCGTCCCGACCGCATCGGGCAGCGGAGATCGGATAGCGTCGGAGTCATGCCCGACAGCGGTTACCCCTGGCCCATCTCCACGACTCGACTCGACAACGGACTGCGCGTGGTGGTCAGCGAGGACCGCACCGCCCCGGCGGTCGCGGTCAACCTCTGGTACGACGTCGGCTCCCGCCACGAGCCGGCCGGACAGACCGGCTTCGCGCACCTGTTCGAGCACCTGATGTTCGAAGGCTCGGTGAACGTCGCGAAGACCGAGCACATGAAACTGGTGCAGGGGGCGGGCGGGTCGCTCAACGCCACCACCAATCCGGATCGGACGAACTACTTCGAGACGGTCCCGGCCGAGCATCTGGAGTTGGCGCTCTGGCTGGAGGCCGACCGGATGGGCGGCCTGGTGCCGGCGCTGACCCAGGAGACGCTTGACAACCAGCGCGACGTGGTGAAGAACGAGCGGCGGCAACGCTACGAGAACGTGCCGTACGGCGACGCGTGGCTGCGGCTGCTGCCGCTGCTCTACCCGCCGGGGCATCCGTACCACCACGCCACCATCGGCTCGATGGCTGACCTGAACGCCGCCGACCTGGCCACCTTCCAGGCGTTCCACCAGACCTACTACGCACCGAACAACGCGGTGCTCACCGTGGTCGGTGACACCACAGTCGACGAGGTCGTCACGCTTGCCGAGAAGTACTTCGGGGCCATCGAGCCCCGCGCGGAGATCCCACCGGCACCCGACGGGCGCACCGTGCCGGCCACCGGCGTACCGGCCGTGGAGACGGTGGTCACCGACGTGCCGGCACCCCGGGTGTACGTGGCACACCGGACCTACCCGTTCGGCACCCCGGGCTACGACGTGGTGACCGTGCTGGCCACCGTGCTCGGCAGCGGCCGCGGCAGCCGGCTCTACCAGCGCCTCGCCGACGGCGAACGGATCGCCCAGCCCGACCTCGTCGGGGCGTACGGGGTGGATCTGGCGCACGCCCCCGCGCCGCTTATCGCCACCGCCACCGCCCGGCCCGGGGTCAGTGGCGAGCGGCTGGCCGAAGGTCTGGCCGAGGTGGTCGACGAGGTGGCCACGGTGCCGGTGACCCCGAGCGAGCTGGACCGCGCCAAGGCCCTGCTGACCACCGCCTGGTGGCGGCAGATGTCCACGGTGGACGGACGGGCGGACGCGCTGGGTCGCTACGCCACCCAGTTCGGCGACCCGGCCACCGTGGCCGAGCGGCTGCCGGCCTGGCAGGCGGTGACCGCCGAGCAGATCGCCGAGGTGGCCGCCGAGGTGCTCGCCGCCGACGACCGGGTGACCCTGACCTACCGCCCCGAGGAGAAGCTGTGAGCGCGAGGAGTGAGCGGCGCGGCCCGGTGGGGCGCCGCGACCTGGCAGCAGCGAGCCCCGCAGTCGCGAACGAAAGGTTGGCACTGTGAGCGCGAGGAGTGAGCGGCGCGGCCCGGTGGGGCGCCGCGACCTGGCAGCAGCGAGCCCCGCAGTCGCGAACGAAAGGTTGGCCCAGTGACTTTGATCGCCGAGCGTCCGGGGCCGGGTGCGGCTCGTCCGTACCGGTTCCCGCAGGTGGTGCGCCGGGCGGTGGCGGGCGGCCAGGTGGTCGCCGCGCATCTGCCCGGGCAGAACCTCGCCGTGGCGCTGCTGCTGCTCGACGCCGGTGCCGGCCGGGAGCCGGTGGGCAAGGAGGGGCTCGGCGGGGTACTGGCCAAGGCCCTGGAGGAGGGCACCAGCCAGCGGGACGGCACCGCGTACGCGCTGGCCATCGAGGCGCTCGGCACCGAGCTGGTGACCGGGCTGGACTGGGACACCTTCCAGGCCAGCGTGCAGGTGCCGGTGGAGCGGTTGGGTGCGGCCGTGGAACTGCTCGCCGAGGCGGTGCGTACCCCGAAGTTGGACCCGGACGACGTGCGCCGGGTACGCGACGACGAGGCGACGGCGTTGCGGATGGACTGGGCCAACCCCGGTCCGCGCGCCGACGCGGTGCTGCGTGCCGACCTGTTCGGCGCCGACAACCGGTGGGGCCGGCCGTTGTACGGCGACCCGGACTCGGTGGCCGCCCTGGACGCCGAGGACGTCACCGTCTTCCACTCCGAGTGGTTCATCCGGCCGGGCACCCTGGTGGTCGCCGGTGACCTGGACCGGATCGACCTGGACGCGTTCGCCGCAACGGCCTTCGCCGGTACGGGCGGTGGGCCGGTGGACCGCGGTGGGCCGATCGACGTCCCGCTGCGTACCGGTCGCCGGATCATCCTGGTGGACCGGCCCGGCTCGGTGCAGTCGACGCTGCGTTTCGGTCACGTCGCGCCGCACCGGGCCCACCCGGACCATGTGCCGCTGGCGCTGGCCGGCACGGTGCTCGGCGGCGCCTTCACCTCTCGGTTGAACCACCTGATCCGCGAGGTGCGCGGCTACACGTACGGCATCCGGGGCGACTTCGCCTCGTCCCGCCGCTTCGGCCGGTTCGCGGTCAGCTCCGGGGTGCAGACGGCGGTGACCGCACCGGCCCTGGTCGAGTCGGTCGGGGAGATCGCCCGTACCCAGGCCGGTGGGGTGACCGAGGACGAGCTGGCGGTGGCCCGGTCCTGGCGGGCCGGGCAGCTCTCGGTGGAGCTGCAGAGCCCCCGGGCGATCGCTGCGGCCCTGACCACGCTCGTGGTGCACGACCTGCCCGACGACTACCACGCCCAGCTGCGGGAGGCGCTGCTCGCCGCCGACGTGGCCCAGGTGTCGGCCGCCGCCGCCACCCACCTCCACCCGGATTCGCTGACCCTGGTGGTGGAGGGGGATGCCGCGCTCATCCGCGACGAACTGGTCGCCGCCGGTCTGGGGGAGGTGATCGACCACGCACCGGCCGAGACGGTGTGATGTCGGTCGCCGAGGGGTGGGAAAGCGTTCCCGGTCGACCGGCCGGCCTGGGTAGCCTCGCGGGCATGAGGATCGGCATTGTGGGGGCCACCGGCCAGGTCGGTGGCGTCATGCGGCAGGTGTTGGCGGACCGGGAGTTCCCGGCGGAGCAGGTACGGCTTTTCGCCTCGGCGCGTTCGGCGGGGCGTACCCTGCCGTGGCGCGGCGAGGAGGTCGCCATCGAGGACGCGGCCACCGCCGACTACTCGGGGCTGGACATCGTGCTCTTCTCCGCCGGTAAGGGCACCGCCAAGGAGTTGGCTCCCCGGGTCGCCGCCGCCGGTGCCGTGGTCATCGACAACTCGTCGGCCTTCCGGACGGACCCGCAGGTGCCGCTGGTCGTCGCCGAGGTCAACCCGCACGCTGCCGCCGTACGCCCCAAGGGCATCATCGCCAACCCGAACTGCACCACGATGGCCGCGATGCCGGTGCTGCGGCCGCTGCACGAGGAGGCGGAGCTGGTCAGCCTGGTCGTCTCGACGTACCAGGCGGTTTCCGGCGCCGGTCTGGCCGGCGTCGCCGAGCTCGACGAGCAGGTCCGCAAGGTGGCCGAGGGCGCTACCGGTCTGACCTACGACGGTGCGGCGGTGGAGTTCCCGGCGCCCCGCTCGTTCGCCCGGCCGATCGCGTTCAACGTGCTGCCGCTCGCCGGTTCGATCGTCGACGACGGGTCGGCGGAGACCGACGAGGAACAGAAGCTGCGCAACGAGAGCCGCCGGATCCTGGAGATCCCCGGCCTGAAGGTCTCCGGCACCTGCGTCCGGGTGCCGGTCTTCACCGGGCACTCGCTGCAGATCAACGCCCGCTTCGCCCGGCCGATCAGCCCGCAGCGCGCCACCGAGCTGCTCGACGGCGCGCCCGGTGTGACGCTCAGCGAGGTGCCCACCCCGTTGCAGGCGGCCGGCCAGGATCCGACCTTCGTGGGCCGGATCCGGGCCGACGAGACCGTCGAGCACGGGTTGGCGCTGTTCTGCTCCAACGACAACCTGCGCAAGGGTGCCGCACTCAACGCCGTACAGATCGCCGAACTGGTGGCCGCCGAACGCTGACCTCTCGGCCCCGACCAGGCGTTACTGGTCGGGGCCCTCGGGTAGACCCATGGTTGGCCGACACCGAGAGGGAGGCGCCATGACTACCGTCGGAGAGTTCATGACGACCCGGTTGGTGACCATGGACGGCAACGACACGCTCGTCGCGGCAGCCCAGGAGATGCGGGACTCCGCGATCGGCGACGTGGTGGTGACCGATGGCGACAACGTGGTCGGCATCATCACGGACCGGGACATCACGGTCCGCGGGGTGGCCGAGAGCCTGGACCCGAACACCACCCGGCTCAACCAGCTCACCACCAAGGACGTGATCACGGTCAGCCAGTACGACGACGCGGTCTCCGCCGCCGACCTGATGCGCACGTACGCCGTACGGCGGCTGCCGGTGGTCGAGGACGGCCGGCTGATCGGTCTCGTGTCGATGGGTGACCTGGCTGTCGAGCGGGAGCCGCAGTCGGTGCTCGCCGACATCAGCGCCGACGACCCCAACAACTGACCCGTACGCCCCGCCTGCCGGCTTCCCGACCACCGGGAAGTCGGCTTTCGGCTGTCCTGTGTGCCGGTCTTCCGGTCTGCGCCGGTCTTCCGGTGGCCTCACCCGATTCGGGCGAGGTTGACCGCGTACCGGCCGGGGACCCTGCTCTGCACGCCGAGGCGGGATCGGACCGTGGAGGGACACCGATCCGGCCGGGACCGACCGACGGGGGGAGAGGCGGCGATGGCGGAAGCGACCGTGCGGTTCTTCGAGGATCTCGACCAGCAGGGGTACGAACCGCTGCTGGCGAAGCTCTCCGGAACTCTGCGCTTCGACCTGCACGAGGGGCCGCAGACCATGCACTGGCTGGTCCGGATCGACCGGGGGCAGATCCGAATCAGCCGGGAGGACATGGAGGCGGACGCGGTCGTGGGCACCAGCCCGGGGCTGTTCGAGGACCTGGTCACCGGCCGGGAGAACGGGCTGGCCGCGCTGCTGCGGGGCGACATGACCATCACCGGTGACGCGCGCCTGGTCGTGCAACTGGACCGGATCTTCCCTGGACCGCCGCACAGCGTCGGACCGCATCGCTACCGCAAGGGGGTGCGCTGATGGCACCGAGCCACACCGTACGGATCCTGGATGGCAACACCTTCGTCGTCTCGGAGGCGACCGGGGACATCGAGGCGACGCCGACCGAGCCGACGGGGCTGTTCTCCATCGACACCCGCTTCCTGTCGAAGTGGGTGCTCACCATCAACGGCGAGCGGCTCAACGCCCTCTCCTACGACGACCTCCAGTACTTCGAGTCGCGTTTCTTCCTGGTGCCGGGGCTGGCCACGCACTACGTCGACGCGAAGTTGTCGATCATCAGGGAGCGGGCCGTCGGGGGCAGCTTCCGGGAGAGCATCACCATCCTCAACCACGACGAGAAGGCGGTGGATCTGGAGATCCGGATGGACGCCGCCGCCGACTTCGCCGACCTGTTCGAGGTCAAGGACGAGATCCTGAACAAGAAGGGCGAGTCGTACGCCGAGGCGGAGCCGGACCAGCTGCGGCTGGGCTACCGGCGGGGCAACTTCCGGCGGGAGACGCTCATCTCGTCCTCCGAGCCGGCGAGCTATGACCGCAACGGCTTCTCGTACCGCGTCCACCTGGAACCGAACGAGCAGTGGGACACCGACATCCACGTACGCACCCACGCGCTCGGCCCCGGCGGCCGGGACCTGCGCATCGGGCTGCGGGTGCACGGCACCGAACGGCTCGCCCTCCAGCACGACCTGGAAGAGTGGATCGCGAAGGCACCCAAGGTGAACAGCGAGCACGGCGAGCTCTGCTCGACGTATCGGCGTTGCCTGGTGGACCTGGCTGCGTTGCGGTTCGCGCCGCTGTCGCTCGGCGGTCAGACGCTGCCCGCCGCGGGCCTGCCCTGGTTCATGACCATGTTCGGCCGGGACAGCATCCTGACCTGCCTGCAGACGCTGCCGTTCACGCCGCAGCTGAGCGCGACCACCCTGCGCATCCTGGGCGCGCTGCAGGGCACCCGGTTCGACGACTTCCGCGAGGAGGACCCGGGTCGGATCCTGCACGAGATGCGCTACGGCGAGAGCGCGGCGTTCGAGGAGCAGCCGCACTCGCCCTACTACGGCTCGGTGGACGCCACCCCGCTGTTCGTGATCCTGCTCGACGAGTACGAGCGGTGGAGTGGTGACGTCGCGCTGGTCAAGGAGTTGGAGCAGGAGTGCCGTCGGGCGTTGCACTGGATCGACGACTGTGCCGACCTGGTCGGTAACGGCTACATCTGGTACGAACGGCGCAACACCGACACCGGTCTGGAGAACCAGTGCTGGAAGGACTCCTGGGACTCCATCTCGTACGCCGACGGCAGCCTGCCACCGTTTCCCCGGGCCACCTGCGAGGTGCAGGGGTACGCGTACGACGCGAAGATCCGCGCGGCCCGGTTGGCCCGCGAGTTCTGGGACGACCCGGCGTACGCGGAGCAGTTGGAGCGGGAGGCGGCGCAGCTGAAGGAGCGGTTCAACCGGGACTGGTGGGTGGCCGACGGCGGTTACTACGCTCTCGCCCTCGACCCGGACGGGCGGCAGTGCGACGTGCTCAGCTCCAACATCGGCCACCTGCTGTGGAGCGGCATCGTCGCCGAGGACCGGGCCGAGCAGGTCGCCGCGCACCTGGTCGGCGACCGGCTCTTCTCCGGCTGGGGAGTGCGGACCCTGGCCGAGGGGGAGGTGCGCTACAACCCCATCGGCTACCACAACGGCACGGTCTGGCCCTTCGACACCTCGTTCTGCGCCTGGGGTCTGCGTCGCTACGGGTTCGCCGAGGAGGCCGCCACCATCGCCAGCGGGATCCTGGACGCCGCGCGCTACTTCGACGGTCGGTTGCCGGAGGCGTTCGGTGGTTACCGGCGCGAGCAGACGAAGTTCCCGGTGGAGTACCCGACGGCGTGCAGCCCGCAGGCCTGGTCGACCGGGGCGCCGCTGCTGCTGCTGCGGACGATGCTCGGCCTGGAGCCGCACGAGGGGCATCTGGCGGTGGAGCCGCGTCTGCCGGTGGGCATGGGCCGGATCGAGGTGCTGGACATCCCGGGGCGCTGGGGACGGGTGGACGCCTTCGCCCGTGGCCGTCTCGACCTGCACAAACTGGCCAGCTGACCCGTTGTCGACCGGCGGTGCCGGTGGCCGGGCGCGGCGTGCGCCCGGCCACGGTCCCTACCAGCGCGTAACCTACTCACGGTAAAGTTGGCGAATGCCGGAACTCGTGTACCCGCCCGTGATCGCCGCCGCCAAGACCATGTTCCGGGTGCTCGACCTGCGGCTCACCGTGCAGGGCTCACACCACGTGCCGCGTACCGGTGGGGCGGTCATGGCCAGCAACCACGTCAGCTACCTGGACTTCATCTTCTGCGGCCTCGGTGCGCTGGAGTCCAGGCGGCTGGTCCGGTTCATGGCGAAGGAGTCGGTGTTCCGGCACCGGGTGTCGGGCCCGCTGATGCGTGGCATGCGGCACATCCCGGTGGACCGGGGGGCGGGCGCCGAGTCGTACGCCGCCGCGCTCGCCGCCCTGCGCGCGGGCGAGGTCGTCGGCGTCTTCCCGGAAGCGACGATCAGCCGGTCCTTCACCGTCAAGGAACTCAAGAGCGGTGCCACCCGGATGGCCTGCGAAGCGGCCGTCCCGGTGCTGCCGGTGGCGCTCTGGGGCACCCAGCGGCTCTGGACCAAGGGGCGCCCCCGCACGCTGACCCGCCGACACACCCCGATCACCATCCTGGTCGGCGAGCCCCTGCACCCGGCCGCCTTTCCGGACGCGAACGCGATGAGCGCCGAGCTGAAGACGCGGTTGCAGGACCTGGTCGACCGGGCCCAGCGGGAGTACTCGGACCAGCCCGCCGACGACGCCGACCGGTGGTGGCTGCCGGCGCACCTCGGCGGCACCGCGCCGACCCCGGAAGAGGCCGCTGCGCTGGACACCGCCGACCGGCGGCCCAGCCGGGGCTGACCCGGCGCCCTACCGTTGGCCCGAGGCCTCGCCGTACGGCAGTTGCACGGCGGTGCGCGGGCGGTAGTAGTCGTCCCGGGAGCGGAACTCGACCGGCAGCGACCCGGGCAGGATCACCCGCGTCGGACCGGGGACGGGCGAGACGAGGGCGAGCCGGGACAGGGCGTCGCGTTCCGGTGGGGACAGGTCCATCAACTCGGGCCGGGTCAGCCGGAAGGTGGCCACCGCGCGACGGATCTCCTGGCTCACCTGCGCGATCTGCGCGTCCGGCCCGATCAGGGCGAGCGCCGGCTGCTGGATCGTACGCAGTGCGTCGCAGACCACCAGCAGGCGCGCAGGGGAGTCCAGGCCGCACGGCGAAAGCTCCAGTCGGGACGGCCACTGCCAGCGGATCTGCCCGCTGACCGGGCCCGAGCTGGCCCGCCGGTGCCGGCCGCCGACCACGGCGAGTTGCGGGCCGGTGCCGACGTACACCAGCCGGTGGTCGGTGACGGTCACCGTGACCGCGTGCGGCAGCGCCCAGGTACGCCGGGACTCGGTGGGACCGAGCAGGTGGCCGGCCACGTCCACCTGCCACCGGCCGAGAATCCATTCGTCGCTGGCCGGCACCAGTTCGTGGCGCCGATCGAGGGTCGGGCCGGTGTCGTCCATCGCGTCGAACCGATGCGGCGCGATGAAGAATGGGGACGCGTCATCGTGCATCCTGACGAACCTCCGGTGCAGACGGCATCTGTGCACGAGCCTCGCCCAATTCGGCCCGCGGTGTCATGACGCCTGTTAGGGGGTCGGCCACTCGGCCGACGCCTGCGACCGGTAGATGCCGATCTCCTCCGGTCGGACGAGGCCGTCCTCGATCGCCCGGGCCAGCAGGGCCGCCTTCGTGGCAGCCGGCCTGCCCACCCGGCTGTACTTGATCCGCGCTCGGTCGACGTACTGCTTGACGGTGTGCTCGCTGATCCGCATCCGGCGCGCGACCGACGCCTTGGACATCGACTGGAACCACAGCAGCAGCGCCTCGCGTTCCTTGTCCGACAGCATCGGGCGGTCCGGCCGCGAGTCGCCGACCATCGCACCGGCCAACGCGGGTGCCACGTACGGGCGGTCACTCGCCGCGTCCAGTACGGTCGCCACGCAGTGTTCCCGCCCCTCGTGCTTGGCGAGGAAGGCCACCGCCCCGGCGTCCAGCGCGGCGAGGATCGTCGGCGGATCCGAGTGCTCCGAGTAGACCACCACGCGTCTGCCGGCCGCGCTCAACTCGGCCAGCTTGTCCAGCACGAGCCGGCCGTGCAGCCGCAGGTCGAGCAGGACGACGTCGGCCTCGGGCGCGGCCCGCAGCACCTCGTCGGGATCGTCACCGGTGGCCAGCACTGTCAACCGTGGCTCGGTCGCCAGCCAGGCGCGCACCCCGTCGACGACCACCGGGTGATCGTCCACGATCGCCACCCCGACAGGCCGCCCCGGCGTCATCGACGCCAGCGCGTCTGCGTCCATCTGATCTCACCGTCCCGCTCGTAGAGGTACTCCACCTGTCCGTCGCCCTGCTCGGGCTGCCCACCGGTGGCGTCCGGGCCGGCCCGGTCCGGGACGACCAGGCTGACCACCACCTCGTCCGGATTGGCGACGATGGTCAGCCGCGCCCAGTCCCGCTCGTCGGCGAGCGTGGCGGTGAGCGGTTCGACCAGCCGGCGACGGACCTGCACCGACAGTGGTGGTGGTGTACCTATTGTGACAAGGTCGATGGACAGGCCGTCCCGCTCGGCGAGATCGGCGGCCGCCCGCAACTCGTGCAGCAGTGGATGGGGCACGTCGTCGGATTCGGCGATCAGCCGCCGCAGCCGGGCCGCAGCGCGTACGCACCGGCGCTGCACGTCCGGATCGGACGGATCGGCCCGACCCTGCGCCAACTCGGTCAACACCTCGGTCGCGGCGTCGCTGACCACGGCCAGCCGGTCGCGCCGCTCGCCACGGGCCCGTTCGGCGGCCTCGCGTTCGGCGAGCATCACGTTGCTGGCAGCGGCGCTGGCCGCCCGGTCGCGCAGGAGCAACCCGAGCATCAGCGCCCCGGCGAAGACCGCCACCGGCAGCGACGACGTGCCGTAGAGGGCCATCGCGGCGCGGGCCAGGTCGGCCGCCCCGGTGGCCTCGTAGAGCACGACGGCGGTCAGCGCGGTGGCCGCGTGTGCGGCCAGCAGGGCGAGCAGCCACCGGACCGGCCGCCCCCAGAGCACCACCAGGAAGAACCAGGCGAGGGTGCCCCAGACCCAGTTGGCCGGGCTGAACAACTGCGCGCGTCCCACCGTGGCGAACACCGCCACGTCGACCGCGAGCAGCAGCCCGACCAACGGAGGTGTGGGCAGCGGAGTGTCCCGCAGCAGCCGGACCCCGGCGAGCAGCCCGACGGCCGCCACCAGCAGCCAGGCACCGAGCACCACCTGCGGCACGGCCAGTTGGGTACGGGCGCCGAGCACGGCGGGTAGCGCGATCGCGAGGTGCCAGACCAGCGCGATGGTGACCGCCACGATCCGGGCACCCCGGTCGGAGACCCGGGCCACCGCAGCCGCCGCCTGCCCGACGCCGACCTTCACCGCTGTCGTCGCTGCCCGGCCGTCGTACCCGCCGGTCACGGGGATGACCGCCGGGGTCAGGCGGATCGCCTCCGGGTCAGCTGACATCCGACCACTCCAGCCGGATCCGGGTGCCCTGACCGGGCGCGGAGTCCACCTCGGCCCGGCCGCCGATGGTCGTCATCCGTCCCACGACGGACTCGCGTAGCCCGTACCGGTGGGCGGGGACGGTGGCCGGGTCGAAGCCGGGGCCCTCGTCGCGTACCTCGACCGTGACGCGGCCGGCACGGGTGCGCAGGCGCAGCATGGTGGCGGCGCCGGGCGCGTGCCGGGCCACGTTGGACAGCGCCGCGTGTGCGCTCTCCGCGATCACCTCGGCCACCGCGGCCGGGAGCGTGCACGGCGGCAGGTCCGCGTTGACCGGCAGGCCGGGCAGGCGGGCGAGCATCTCCCGCAGACGTTCGTCCAGCCGCCGGGTCGCGTCCGCCGGCACCGACCGGGCCTCGGCCAGGGTGGCGAGGGTACGCAGATCAGCGGCGCACCGTTCCCGCAGCGCCGCCGACGAGCCGGTGACCACGCCCTGCCCGACCATGGTCAACGTGGCCAGGACGGTGTCGTGCAGGTCGCGGTTCTGCTGGCGCTCCGCCTCCCGGGCGGTGCGGGCGACAAGCGCCGCCCGGGAGGCGCGCTGGTTGGCCACGAAGTCGGCGTCGGCCCGCGCTACCCGGCGGCGCATCACCGCGGTCAGGATCGACGTGCAGGCGACCTGGGTCAGCAGGGTGACCGCGTGGGCGCGCGCCTCGGCGGTGTTGCCGGCCGCGTGCGCGCCGGTCGCGTAGGCGGCGGCGACCAGCAGCCCCGTCGGGATGGACCAGCGGGCCGGGGCGGTGGCCTGCGTGTTGATCACTGTGGTGCTGGCCAGGACGGCGATCCAGCTCGCCTCGCCGGGCAGCACCTCCGGTGCGACAAGCACCGGGATCGCCAGACAGGCGGCGATGGTGAGCGTCAGGTCGCCGACGACCAGGGGTGCGTCGATGCCGTGGTGCCAGGCCCGCGTCGCGTACCAGATCGACCAGACGGTCAGCACGGCCACGGCGGGCACGAGCAGGTCGGTGCGGACCGGCGGGGTGCGCACGGCGAGCGCCACCGCCGCGCAGACCAGGCCGCAGGAGAGCCGCAGCAGCGCCGGCAGGCGGGTGAAGGTGAACGCGAAGGCCCCGGTCGCCGGTGAGTCGACTGTGGTGGGTGGCGCGGTCAGGGTGGCCAGGGCCGGCATCGGGTAAGAGCGTCCTTCGCGACAAACGACCCGATCCGGGTACGCGCTGAGAAATCGAAGCCGGAGAATAGCATAATGCGAGGTCGATGGGTGACGTTCAGTGTCGGGCGAGTTGTCGGACCTGGGCTCTTGTCCGATGAACGGCAGCGGGGTCGCCGCGCCGACCCGCAAATCGATGATCATGCCGCCCCGGTCGCCGGGCACCTGCACGTCACGTAATATGCATTGATCAATGCCGATATCAGAGGGGGTGGCATGAGAATCCGACTCGCAGTCGGAACCGCACTCACCGCCGGCCTGGTCGCCGGCAGCGTCGGCCTCGGCGGGCTGGCCGGCGCGGTCCCGAGCGCTGAACGTCCGTCCGGTGCCGGGGCGGACCCGGCACCCGCAGCGCTCGCCGTCGGTGACTTCGACTTCACCCGGCCGGAGACGGTCGCCACCGGGCTCCAGGTGCCCTGGGGGATGGATTTCCTTCCCGACGGCAGTGCGCTGGTCGCCCAGCGCCCCACCGGGCAGGTCGTCCGGGTCCGGCCCGGCCAGCCATCCGAGTCGATCGTGCAGATCTCCGGCGTGAGCGCCACCAGTGAGGGCGGCCTGCTCGGCCTCGCGGTTTCCCCGACCTACGCGCAGGACGGCTGGATCTACGTCTACTTCACGACCGCCACCGACAACCGCATCTCCCGCTTCCGGCTCACCGCCCCGCAGACCCAGCAGACGATCCTCACCGGACTGGCCCGAGCGTCGATCCACAACGGCGGCCGGATCGCCTTCGGCCCCGACGGCATGCTCTACGTCGGAGTCGGTGACGCGGGACAGACGGCCACCGCACAGAACCCACAGAGCCGCAACGGCAAGATCCTGCGGATCCGACCGGACGGCTCGGTGCCGCCGGACAACCCGATCGCGGGCTCGCCCGTCTACAGCCTCGGCCACCGACACGTGCAGGGGTTGGCCTGGGACGCCCAGGGCCGACTGTATGCCACCGAGTTCGGCCAGAACACCTGGGACGAGGTCAACCTGATCGTGGCGGGCGGCAACTACGGCTGGCCCACCGTCGAGGGCCGGGCCGGCGACCCCCGCTTCCGGGACCCGCTGATCACCTGGACGCCCGCCGAGGCGTCACCGAGCGGCGCCACCATCGCCGGGGACCGGCTCTTCGTGGCCGCCCTGCGCGGCAACCGCCTGTGGAACGTGCCGCTGACCGGCACCGGCTCGGTGGGCACCCCGACCGCGGAACTGGTCGGCACGTACGGCCGGCTGCGCACCGTCGAGTACGGCCCGGACGGCTGGCTCTGGGTCACCACCAGCAACCGCGACGGCCGGGGCACCCCGGCGGGCAGCGACGACCGGATCCTGCGCTTCCCACCCCGGGACACCACTCCGCCACCGACCACGCCCCCGCCCACCACGCCGCCGCCGACCACCCCACCGCCCACCACGCCGCCCCCGACCACGCCGCCGCCCGGGCCGGCGGAGTGCACGGTGAGTTGGACGGTCAACCAGTGGAACACCGGCTTCACCGCCGAGGTGCGGGTCACCAACCGGGGCGCGGCGCTCAACGGTTGGACCCTGACGTGGTCGTTCAGCGGCAACCAGCAGGTGACCGGCGGTTGGAACGCCCAGGTCACCCAGTCGGGGCAGACCGTGACCGCACGCAACGCCGCGTGGAACGCCGCACTGCCCACCAACGGCACGGCGAGCTTCGGCTTCCAGGCCACCTACTCCGGCACCAACAACCGTCCGAGCGAGTTCCGCCTCAACGGCACGACCTGTCAGATCAGCTGACCGCGTACCGGCCCGGTCCGTACCGCACGGTCTGCGGTGCGGGCCGGGCGGCCTGCGGGCGGGGCGCGGGCCGCATCGACAGCGCGCCACTTCGGGAGTGCGCACTCGGGTCTGTCGAAATCCGCCACCGCGGCAACGACTCACCTGTGACGGCGCGCCAGGCGTCGCCGTGACAACCAATGAGCCCGCAGACCGGCCGTAGGCCGATCCGTTGCCCGCAGGAGTCAGCCGTGCCGAAATGCAGCGTCGTGATCTCGACCTACAACCGCAGAGAACTGCTGCGCCGAACCCTCGACTCGCTCACCCGGCAGACGTTGCCGCGTACCGATTTCGAGGTGCTCGTGTGCGACGACGGATCCTCCGACGGCACCGGCGACATGGTCGTCGGCTACGCCGACCGGATCGACGTCCACCACCTCTACCAGGAGGATCTCGGAGCGCGGGTCTCCGCCGCCCGCAACATGGGGATCACCGCCGCCCGCGGCGAGGTGTGCGTGTTCCTCGACGACGGCGTCGTGGCCGCCCCCGACTGCCTGCGTGCGCACGTCGAGGCCCACGAGGCGGCCGACGGCCCGCTCGCGCTGATCGGGTACGTCTGGGCCTACACCCCGCACCACGACGTCTCGGCCGAGGACGCCGCCCGGATGGAGCAGATCCTCGACCGCTCCGACGCCGACGAACTCATCGCCTGGTTGCGTGCCGACGGGCGACTGCCGGACTTCCGCGAAGAGTACTACGCCAAGTACGGCGACGACTTCGGCACCGAGCCCGCCCCGTGGTCGATCTTCTGGACCTGCAACGTGTCCGCCCCCACCGAGATGATCCGCGAGGTCGGCATGTTCGACCAGGGGTTCCGCGGTTGGGGCGGGGAGGACTGCGACCTCGGCTACCGGCTGCACCGCGCTGGCGCGTACGTCGCCCTCAGCCGTGCCGCGGCGGCGGTGCACATGCCGCACCCGGGCGCCAGCAAGAGCGAGGAGGCGTACAACTACGCCTACATGGCCGACAAGTACGACACCCCGATCACCCGGCTGCTGCACCGGTACACCAGCCTGGAGGTCAACCCGTTCAACATCAACGACGTGATCAAGGCCGAAGGGCTGCCCAGCTGCGCCGAGTACGAAGCGCAGGCGGCCGCCCGATGAGCTGGCTCGCCCGACGAGCCGCCGAGCGGTGGGAGATCGTCAAGCTGTTCCGGCACGCCGGGGCCGGCCTGATCGCCGCGCTGGCCGCGGTCAACCTGGTCCTCGGCGTACTGCCGGTGGTGTTCGTCATCGCCACCAGCATCATGCTCGGCAAGGTTCCCGGTGCCGTCGAGGCGGGCCTCGACTCGCCCGAGTGGGCGTCGCTGGTGCAGACGTTCCTGATCGGCGCGGCGGCTTTCGTGGGCCAGCAACTGCTGGCCCCGGTGGTCGCGCTGCTGCGCGAACTGGCCGCCCGCCGCGTCGACGGCGCACTCTTCCGCACCCTGATGGAGGCGTCGCTGCGCAGCCCCGGCATCGGCCCGCTGGAGGACCGGGACACGCTCGACGATCTGCGCAACGCCGCACGCGAGCTGGAGTTCGGCTTCCAGAGCCCGGGACAGGCCGTGCCGGGCCTGCTGGCGCTGCTGGCCCGGTACACCTCACTGGCCGGCTACGCGGTGGTGGTGGGGGTCGTCTTCTCCTGGCTCGCCGCGGCCGGGCTGGTCACGGTCGTGCTGCTGTTCCGCCATGGGCAGCGCGGCGGCCTGCGCAGATACGCCAAGGTGCGGTTCGCCGCGGCGGGCGCGTCCCGTCGGCTCGACTACGTGCGCGGCTTGGCCGTCGACAGCACGGCCGGCAAGGAGATCCGGGTGTTCGGGCTGATCGGCTGGCTGCGCGAGCAGCTCGCCGACGCGTACGCCCAACTGCTGGGGCCGGTGCGGGCCGCGCGCCGCCGGGTGTACCTGTGGCCGTTCGTGTGGTTCGCGGTGTGGGGTGTGCTCGTGACCGGCGCATTGTTCGCCGGCCTGGGCGCGTCCGCCGCCGACGGGATCACCCTCACCGCGTTCGTGCTGGTGGTGCAGTCCTCCCTCGGGGCGCTGCGGCTGTCGGAGTACTACGGCGAGGCCGACTCCCAGACCTGCATCGGCATCTACGGCTACCGGGCGCTGCAGAAGTTCACCGCCCGCATCGACGCCACCGCCCCGGTCGACGCCCAGCCCACTGCGGCGCCACCCGCCCCGGAACCGGTCTCGGAGATCCGTTTCCAGGACGTCACCTTCCGCTACCCGGGTCAGGACCGACCGACCCTGTCCGGTCTGAACCTGACCATCCCGGTCGGCCGGTGCACCGCGCTGGTGGGGGTCAACGGCGCCGGCAAGACCACAATCGTCAAGCTGCTGGCCCGGCTCTACGAACCGGACAGCGGCGCGATCCTGGTCGACGGCGTCGACATCCGGACCTACACCGTGGACCAGTGGCGGGCCCGGCTCGGCATCATCTTCCAGGACTTCGCCCGGTTCGAGGCGTCGGCCGCCGACAACATCGCCTTCGGTGCCGTCGCGGCCCAGTCCGACCGTGACGGCGTGCGACGTGCCGCCGCAGCGGTCGGCCTGGGTGAGCTGCTCGCCGAGCTGCCGCAGGGCGAGGACACGCCGCTGGCCCGGCACCTCACCGGCGGCGTCGACCTGTCCGGCGGGCAGTGGCAGCGCGTGGCGCTGGCCCGGGCGCTGTTCGCGCTGCACCACGGCGCACCCGTGGTGATCCTCGACGAACCGACCGCCAGCCTTGACGTACGGGCCGAGGCGCAGTTCTTCGACGAGTTCGCGGACCTCACCCAGGGAGCGACCACCTTGCTGATCTCACACCGGTTCTCCAGCGTGCGCCGCGCCGACAACATCGTCGTGCTGGCCGACGGCGACGTGGTGGAACAGGGCACCCACGAGGAGCTGATGGCCGCGGGTGGCCGCTACCACCAGCTGTTCAGCCTCCAGGCCGACCGGTTCGCGACCGCGGAGGTGGACGCATGATCGAGGCGATCCGCGGTTCCGGGCGGCTGCTGGCCACGGCGTGGCGGTTGGACCGTCGCCGTGCCGCGCTCTCCGTCGTCCTGGTGCTGGCCGGTGCGGCCGCGGCCCCGCTGATGGCGTACGTGCTGGGTCAGATGACCGGCCAGGTCGTCACCGGTCAGGCCGCCGCCGCGACCCGCAGCGGCCTGCTCGTGGCGGCGCTGGCAATCGCGATGCTCACCTTCTCCCACTTCGCCCACATCGCGTACTTCGAGCTGGCGGAGATGGCCGAGGAGGACTTCGACGAGCAGCTGATGACCGTGTCGAACGGCTCGCCGGGCATCGAGCATCACGACCGGCCGGAGCTGGCCGACGAGATCACCGTGCTGCGCCGGGAGGGTCGGCAGTTGGAGGGCGCGATGGACGCCCTGATGAACGGGCTCGGCCTGGTGCTGGCCATGGCCGTCACCGGCGTGCTGCTGGCCGGCGTCAACCCGCTGCTGCTGCTGTTGCCGCTGGCGGCGCTGCCGCCGCTGGTGGCAGGCCGGGTGGCCGAGCGGATCCGGGACCGGGCCCGTACGGCGACCGCCGAGCCGACCCGTGTCGCGCTGAACCTGTTCCACCAGTCCACATCGGCCAAGGTCGCCGGCGAGCTGCGCGTGTTCCAACTCGGCGACGAACTGACCGCCCGGCACGAGCAGCAGTGGGAACGGGCCACCCGCGGCCTGACCCGGGGACACTTCCTGGCCACCGGGGTCCACGCGGTGGGGCAGGTCGTGTTCGCGCTGGCCTACGTCGCGGCGGTGCTGCTTGTCGTACGCGACGCGATGACCGGCCGGGGTGGTGTCGGCGACGTGGTGCTGGTGATCGTCCTCGCGGTGCAGGTGAACCAGCAGGTAACCACGGCGGTGACCCTGCTGCAGACGCTGCAGCGCATCTCCGCCGCGTTCATCCGGCTGCGGCGGTTGAGCGCCGACGTCGCCGCGGCGGACCTGGGCGCGGCCGAGCAGGATCTGCCCGAGCGGCTGCGTACCGGAATCTCACTGCGTGACGTGTCCTTCGCCTATCACGGCACCGGCCGGGAGGTGCTGCGCGACGTCAACCTGGACATCCCGGCCGGGACCCGGGTGGCTGTGGTGGGGGAGAACGGCGCGGGCAAGTCCACACTTGTCAAGCTGCTGTGCGGCTTCTACCAGCCCACCAGCGGGCAGGTGCTGGTCGACGGCGTCGATCTGACGGCGGTGTCGCCGCAACGGTGGCGGGAACGCATCTCGGCCGGCTTCCAGGACTTCGCCCGGTACGAGTTCACCCTGCGCCAGAGCGTCGGCCTCGGCGACCTGCCGCACGCCGACTCGGTGCCGCACGTACGCGACGCCCTGGACCGGGCCCAGGCCACGCCGGTGGTCGACGCGTTGCCCGACGGACTCGACACGCAACTGGGCCGCAGCTGGACCGACGGCCAGGAGCTGTCCGGCGGTCAGTGGCAGCGCCTCGCGCTGGGTCGGGCGATGATGCGCGGTGAACCGCTGCTGCTGGTGCTGGACGAACCGGCCTCGGCCCTGGACCCGGCCGCCGAGCACGCACTGTTCGAACGGTTCACCGAGCAGGCGGGACGGGTGTCGCGCGCCTCCGGCGCCATCACCCTGTTCGTCTCGCACCGGTTCTCGACGGTGCGGATGGCCGATCTGATCATCGTGCTGCGCGACGGCACGGTGGCCGAGGTGGGCGACCACGCGTCGCTCGTCGCCGCCAACGGTCTGTACGCGGAGCTGTTCGAGCTGCAGGCACGCGCGTACCGCTGAGGCGACAAAGACGAGGGGCCGTCCGGTGGGCGGCCCCTCGTTCTGGTCTGTGTCAGCCGGCCGTCATGCCGGGGCCGAGCAGTTCCACCTTGCGCCCGATGCGCTGCGCCTCGGCCAGGACGTGTCCGCGCCAGGTGTCCCAGAGCCCGGCCAGCCGCGACGTGATCAGCACCGTGTCGACCGACTGGTCCTCCAGCAGGGTCCGCACCCCCAGCGCGTGCAGCGGGGTGTGCGGAGTGTCTGCGGTGGCCTGCCGCACCAGCGCGGCGTCGAAGTCGGCCACGAACGACGGCGGCAGCTGCGGGGGCAGCACGCCACCGGCACCGAACACGGCGATCCGCTCACCGGGACCGATCCGGGTCGCGGCCTGCGCGAGCTCGGCGGCGACGTCGACCTCGGCCACCTGCTGCGACCAGCGCTCCAGATCCAGCCAGCACTGTTCCCAACGCCAGTACTCGTTGGCGACACACAGCACGTAGCCGATCTCGATGACCGGCTCGGGGTACTTGCGCAGGAACTTGAAGGTGTTGGCCACCATCTCCGGCCACCGCTTGGTCATGTCCCGCTCGTGCGGCCACTCGATGATCCAGTTGTCCTTGTCGAAGTGCGGGGCGACCCCGGCGCGGAGCAGCTTGAACCCCATTTCCAGGTCCTCGCCGCCCCAGCCGGTCATCGACTCGTCGAAGCCACCCACGGCGTGGAAGTCCTCGGCCCGCATGGACACGTTGAGGGCGAAGAACAGCTGCCAGGGCAGGGGCATCGCTTCGAGTTCGAAGTCGTACGCGGCCAACGCGTCGTGCCGTACGTCGCGGAAGGCAGGCAGGTCGCGGTACTTGGCGAGCACCTCTTCCGGGCGCATCGTGGCCAGGTCCCGGTCCAGCCCCTCCAGCGCGGGATAGCGCGGGTCGTAGCCCCAGCCGTAGCCCAGGACGCTGCGCCGTGGGGCGCCGACGTGCGCCGAGATGTGCCGCTCGACCAGGTCCGGCGCGAGCATCCCGCCGCCGTCCAGGAAGATCAGGATTTCCGCCTCGGCGACGGCGGCGCCGCGGTTGCGGGCGAGGCTGACCCGGTCGCCCAGGTCCTCCTGGAAGCAGTACTTCAGGCGCAGGCGTTCGCTGAACGAGGCCACCACGTCGGCCGTGTCGTCGGCGGAGCCGTCGTCGGAGACGATCACCTCGAAGTCCGACAGCGGCTGAGTCTGTCGGGTGAGCTGCTCCAGCATGAGACGCAGCAGGTCGGCGCGGTTGTAGGTGGGAATGATGACCGAGGCGTGCGGCGTCGTCGTGCTGTCGATCATATCGTCGCCTCTCATTGTCTGGCCGTCTCGACCGCCACATCATCACTGGCCGGCCCGGGGGTGTGCATTTCGCAGAATGCGCAGTTCGGAGCGGCTGGTGAGGCGCTGCGTGAGCGGCCGTCGGGAGGCTCACGACGGCGGTGTGCGGCAGTCCCGATGATCGGCGGTGAATCGCCGCGACAGCGGCACCACGGGGCCGGTGAGCCCGCCGTGATGTCGAACCAGGGGCCGCTGATCCGACCCTCTTGAGAGGGGGCCGCAACGGTGCCCGGGCGGAGGAGTGGCGTGAGATATGTCCTGCTGATCCACAGTGATCCCGACAGCTGGGTGCATCCGATGTTCCTGCCCAGCGGCACCGACGTCGACCTGTGCGACGCCCGGGCCGCGGCTTTCGCCAAGCTGCTGCGGGAGATCACGGAGTCGGGCGAACTGATCGCCGCGTCCGCGCTGGCCGACCCGATCACCAGCACGACAGTACGCCGCAGCGGCGGAGCCCTGTTGGCGACCGACGGGCCCGTGGTGCCGGCCCGTAGCCACCTGGCGGGCTTCCTGGTCGTGGACGTCGACAGTCCGCAGCGCGCCGTCGAGGTGGCCGCTCGACTGCCCGCGGCCGGTGACGGCCGGGTCGAGATACGCCCGGTGATGGGATTGTCCGGTATGGAAATGTGATGCCTTGCGATGCATTTCCTCCGTAGTGCGCTATTCCAGGTGGTTGGGAGGGTTATCGACGGTCTGGTCCGGAACTAGAGTGGGGATACGAGTGCCGTTGACCGTGAGGTCCGGCGTCGCCGTCTATCGCCTTCACGCTGATCCCTCGAGTGTTCCGGTTGGTGACGTGCGGCGCTGCTCCGTCCTGTGAGGAGTGTTGAATGGTTCCGTACCGCATCGAAGTTCCGCAGGAAGCCCTCGACGACCTGGACCGGCGATTAGCCGAGACGCGCTGGCCGGGGGAGATGCCCGGTGCAGGGTGGGATCGTGGTGCGCCGGTCGGCTATCTGCGCACGTTGGCCGAGTACTGGCGCACCGGCTACGACTGGCGGGCCGCCGAGGCCGAGTTGAACCGGTTGCCGCAGTTCACCACCGAGATCGACGGCGCGAACATCCATTACGTGCATGTGCGTTCGCCGGAGCCGGATGCGACGCCGATGATCATTACGCATGGTTGGCCGGGTTCGTTCGTGGAGTATCTGGATGTGATTGGTCCGTTGACTGATCCGCGGGCGCATGGTGGTAGTCCGGAGGATGCGTTTCATTTGGTGATTCCGACGTTGCCGGGGTTCGGGTTGTCGGGTCCGTTGCGTGAGCCGGGGTGGAGCATGCCGCGGGTGGCCGGGGCGTGGGCGCAGTTGATGGCCCGGTTGGGTTATGACCGGTACGTGGCTCAGGGTGGGGATTTCGGGTCGTGGGTCACCGTGATGCTGGCGGGCATGGACCACGAGCATGTGCTCGGCGGGCATCTCAACTTCCTGCCCACCCCGGCGGTGACCGAGTCCGAGCTGGCCCAGCTGACCGAGGCGGAGCAGGAGCGGCTCTACCAGTTCTGGCGTACCAGCGGGCAGCTGGCCGGACACCTCTACATCCAGTCGACCCGGCCGCAGACGTTGGGGTACGGCCTGACGGATTCGCCGGTGGGGCAGTTGGCCTGGATCGTGGAGAAGTTCAAGGACTGGACCGACTCGGCGAAGGTGCCCGAGGACGCTGTCGACCGGGACCGGATGCTGACAAACGTGATGCTGTACTGGCTGACCTCGACCGGGGCGTCCTCGGCGCACTTCTACTACGAGAACGCGGCACTGCTGCCCATCGCCACCACGCCGCCGCCCGAGCTGCCACCGCCGCCGTTACCGTTCGGCGTCGCGGTGTTTCCGTACGACGTGGGCCAGCCGATCCGGCGCTTCGCCGAGCGTGGGCTGCCGAACATCGTGCAGTGGAGCGAGTACGACCGCGGCGGCCACTTCCCGGCGATGGAGGTGCCGGATCTGTTCGTCGGCGACCTGCGCGCCTTCGCCGCCAAGATCCGCCAGGGCTGAGCCCGACGGCCGGGGCGCGGGGGCGCGGCCCGTCCAGGAGCACCGAGCCTGAACCGCTGGCCACCGTCCGTGCAGGGTGGCCAGCGGTTTCGGGTGACGCTCAGACGAAGAAGGTGTTGGGTTCCTGGCCGCACAGGATCCGGCCGTACAACTCCAGGTTGGTGCTGGGCAGGTTCAGCGCGTGCAGGTTGATCGTCTGCATGTCGCGCTGGATGCGCTGGATCGGGATGGTCGAGTAGATCGAGGACGCGCCGCTGGCCATGGCGTAGATGTTCACCGCGTCCATGCCCAACTGGCAGACACGGCCCACCGCCATCCGGGCGTACGCGCGCTCCTTCAGGCTCCATGGCTCGGCCCGCAGGCCCTTCCCGTCGACCATCTCGGCGAGCCGCCGGGCGTGGTACTCCGCCTCGTCGATCTTCAGGTCGGCGTCGGCGACCTGAAGGTGCGTGACCGGTGCCTCGATCTGGCTGGCGTACCCGGTGTTGGTGATCGGGCGGCCGGGTACCCGTTCGAAGAACGCCTCCCGCGCCGCCTGGGCCAGGCCGACGATCTTGCCGGTGGTGGCGGCGGAGACGGCACCGACCATCGGACCGCGATAGATCGGCAGGTCGCGGTTGAGGACGGACGCGTACTGCTGCTGCATCAACGCGCTGATCTTGATGTACTTCGCGGTGGGGATGAACAGATCCTGCGTCCGCAGGGTGACGCTGCCGGTGCCCCGCAGACCGGAGACCTCCCAGTCGTCCTCGACCTCGAAGGCGCTCATCGGCGCGATCGCCAGGACCGGCTCCGCACCGCCCTCACCGTCGGGCAGGATCGCCGACAGCAGCTTCCACTGGCTGTGCGCGGCGCCGCTGTTGAAGTTCCACTGCCCGGACACCACGATGCCGCCGTCCTTGGGCACCGCCATCGCGGTCGGGGCCAGCGTGCCGCAGACGCGTACGTCCGGAGAGGTGAAGACCTCCTCCTGCACCTCGTCGGGGAACATGCCGACGTTCCACGACATGATCCACCAGGCGGCCGTGTTGAAGGCAGCCGATCCGTCACCACGACCGAGTTCGATGCCGACGTCGACGAGGGTCCGGGTGTCGCAGGCGTAGCCGCCGAACCGTTCCGGAATGCGTAGCCGGAAGATCCCGGCTTCGGTCATCGCCTGCACGGTCTCGTCGGTCAGCCCGCGATTGCGCTCCGACGCCAGGGCGTTGGCCCGCAGCACGGGCACCAGGTCGGCTGCGCGCCGGCGGAGTTCGTCACGGGTGGGTTTCTGGCTGACGTCCACGGGTTCTCCTTTGTCGGGCCGCACGGACCGGCACATTAATGCGCAATCCCGAAGCTGCCGAAAATGGTTGCGGCGTGCTTCATCTGTGAGTCGCATGAGCGTTTCGCACGCCGATGCTAGCGATCCGAGTCGGACGCCGAGAAGGCCCACTGGCTGCGAATGTCGCAGCAATATGCGAGATGTACGTCGATGAGAAGTTGACAAGAATGGCTTCCGACAATCGAGAACATCAATTCCGGATGGGGGCCACGCGGATGGCTGACTATCTCGGTGACCACGCCGTCGTCCTGGGGGGCAGTGTTGCGGGATCGCTCGCGGCCCGCCTGCTCTCGGACCACTACCGGCAGGTGACACTGATTGATCGCGACACCCTCATCGGGCCGGAGGACGACTCGCGTCGCGCCGTGCCCCAGGGCCACCACATCCACGCTCTGCTGGCCCGGGGACAGCAGATCCTGGACGAGCTGTTCACCGGCTTCACCGACGAACTCGCCTCGATCGGCGTACCGATCGGCGACTTCGGCACGAGCCTGAGCTGGTACTTCAACGGCAGGATGATCCAGAAGGCGGAGACCGGCCTGATCTGTGTCGCCGCCGGGAGGCCGCTGCTGGAGTCCCGCCTGCGCGGCCGGGTCAGGGCGCTGCCCAACGTGACCTACCGCGAGCGCACCGACATCATCGACCTGGTCGCCGCACCCGGCCGCGACCGGATCACCGGCGTCCGCGTCCAGGCGCACGACGCCGCCGAACCGGAGGTGCTCGACGCCGACCTGGTCGTCGACGCCACCGGCCGCGGCACCCGGACGCCCAGGTGGCTGGAGCAACTCGGCTACCCGAGCGTGCCCGAGGAACGGGTCAAGATGGAGTTGACCTACACCACCTGCCACTTCCACGGCCCGCTGAACTTCGACCCGATCGGCGACGACATCGCCCTGCTGCCGGTGGCCACACCGGGAATGCCCCGAGGCGCGATCTTCGCCCGGCTGCCCGACCGGTACGCCCTGTCGCTGACCGGCATCCTCGGCGAGAAGCCGCCGACAGACATGCACGGCTACCTGGAGTACGCCAAGTCCCTGCCGGTGCCCGAGATCTACAAGGCGCTCCGCGACGCGGAGCCGATGGGCGCCCCGGCGATGTTCCACTTCCCGGCCAGCATCCGGCGCCGCTACGAGCGGATGAGCCGGCTGCCCGACGGCCTGCTCGCCATCGGCGACGCGGCAGCGGTCTTCAACCCGGTGTACGGCCAGGGCATGACCGTCGCCGCGATCGGCGCGACAGTGCTGGGCAAACACCTCGCCAAGGGGGTGCCGCAGCCCCGGGCGTACTTCCGGGATCTGTCCGCGATCGTCGACGCGCCGTGGGACATGGCCGCCGGCGCCGACCTGGGCTTCCCCGGTGTGGTGGGCAAACGGACGCTGAAGACCCGCCTGGGCAACAGCTACATACCCCGGGTTCAGGCGGCCGCCGCCTCCGACGGCGTGCTCTCGGCGGCCTTCCTGCGTACGGCCGGTCTCGTCGATCCACCCACGGCGCTGATGAAGCCGAGCGTGATGTCCCGGGTCTTCTTCGGAAAACGGTGACCCGTCCCTCCCCACCCCATCGAACGTGTCTGTAGGAGGCATCCCATGCAGAGGCGCTGCCCGCACCTCATGGACCGCAACGGCGAGGACATCCACGCCGAGACCGAGGAGATCCGCAAGCAGGGGCCGGTGGCCCAGGTCGAGCTGCCCGGTGGGGTGCTCGCCTGGTCGGTCACCAGCCATGACCTGGTCAAGCGGGTGCTCAGCGACGACCGGTTCGCCAAGGACCCGCGCCAGCACTGGCCCGCGTTCATCAACGGCGAGATCCCGCCCGACTGGCCCATGATCACCTGGGTGGTGATGGACAACATGACCACCCGCGACGACCCCGACCACGAGCGGCTGCGGCGGGTCATCTCGCAGGGCTTCTCGGCGCGCCGGGTCGAGGCGGCCCGCCCCCTGATCGAAGGCATCGCCAAGCGGCTGCTGGACAACCTGGAGCAGGTCCCCGCGGGCACGGTGGTCGACCTGAAGAAGGCGTACTGCTACCCGCTGCCCGCCTCGGTCGTCTGCGACCTGTTCGGCGTGCCCGAGGAGGCGCGGGCCGACGCCCTCAAGGGCGGCGAGGTCAACGTCAGCACCAACATCAGCGGCGAGGAGGCGGAAGCCAACGTCGAGCAGTGGCACAAGGCGATGGAGGACCTGGTCGCCGAGAAGCACGCCCGACCCGGCGACGACCTCACCAGCCTGCTGATCGCCCGCAGGAGCGTCGACGACGAGATCCTCACCGACGAGGAGATGGTCGGCACCCTGCACCTGATGCTGGGCGCCGGCTCCGAGACGTTGATGAACCTGCTGAGCCACGCGATCCTCAACCTGCTCACCCACCCCGACCAGCTCGAACTGGTCCGCAGCGGGCAGGTCGGCTGGGACGCGGTCATCGAGGAGACGCTGCGGGTGCAGTCGCCGGTGGCGCAGCTGCCGTTCCGGTTCGCCACCGAGGACATCCAGCTCGGCGACGTGCTCATCGAGACCGGCGACCCGGTGATGATCGGCTTCGCCGGGGTCGGCCGCGACCCGGCCGTGCACGGCGAGACCCGCGCCGAGTTCGACATCACCCGTGCCGACAAGACCCACCTGTCCTTCGGCCACGGCGTGCACTTCTGCCTCGGTGCGCCGCTGGCCCGGCTGGAGGCGGCGATCGCCCTGCCGGCGGTCTTCGAGCGCTTCCCCGACATGCGGCTCGCCGTAGCGCCCGAGGAGCTCAAGCCGCAGGGCACCTTCATCATGAACGGCCACGCGGCGCTCCCGGTGTACCTCAAGGCACCCGTCCCGGCGGCGGCCTGATTCCTGAAGACGCAGGGCTCTTCCACATCGCGCGGGAAGGGCCCTGCCCCCTGCGGCGCCAGCGCCGCCCGCCCACCCCCCAGAAGGACCTGCCATGGCCAACCCCTTGACCTCGGCCGCCCCGGCACACGCCGAGCAACCCGACACGCGCCGCTGGCTGGCGCTCATCCTGCTGTGCACCGCGAACTTCATGGTCATCCTCGATTCGCAGATCGTGATCATGGCGCTGCCGCCGATATCGGAGGCGCTGCACCTGACGCCCGAGGCGGCGCAGTGGGTGATCAACGCCAACCTGCTGACCTTCGGTGGTCTGCTGCTGCTCGGCGGTCGGTTGGCTGACCTGCTCGGCCGGCGGCGCATCTTCATTCTGGGTACGGTGCTGTTCCTGCTGGTCTCGGTCGCGTCCGGACTCGCCCCGAACGCGGAGGTCCTCATCGCCGCGCGGGCGCTGCACGGTGTGTCGGCCGCGTTGATGGCACCGACCGCGCTGTCCATCCTCAGCACGACGTTCGCCGAGGGTGCCCCGCGCAACAAGGCGCTGTCCCTGTGGGCCGGCATCGCCGGCATCGGCGCGGTCACCGCGCTGCTGATCGGTGGTGCGCTGGCGAGCATCGGCTGGCAGTGGATCTTCTTCGTCAACGTGCCGGTCGCGCTGATCATGCTCGTGATCAGCCCGCTGCTGCTGCGGGAGAGCCGGGATGCGGGTATCCCGCGCACCTACGACGTGGCAGGGGCGCTCACCAGCACCACCGGCCTGGTGCTGCTGGTCTACGCGGTGGTGGTCGCGCCCGTGCAGGGTTGGCTGAGCCCGGTCACGCTGGGCCTGATCGCCGCCTCCGGCGTGCTGTTCGCGCTCTTCGTCGTCATCGAGCGCCGGTCCAGCGCTCCGCTGGTGCCACTGAGCATCTTCCGCAAGCCGAACCTCACCGGCGGCAACCTCGCGATGGTGACGATGGGCATGCTGGCGTTCGGCTTCTCGGTGACGATCTCGCAGTACTCGCAGATCGTCCTCGGGCTGTCGCCGCTGGAGTTCGGCCTGCGCCAGGCGATCATGCCGGCCATGGCGTTCATCGGCGCGTACGTCGGGCAGCGCTTCGTCACCCGGCTCGGTTTCCGGCCGGTCGCCGCGGTCTGCCTGGTCCTGCTGGGCGCGGGCAGCCTGATCATGGCGTTGACCGCGACCGGGTCGATGTCCTACGGCGCGACCTTCCTGGCGCTGGTGCCGTTCGGGGTGGGGCTCGGGCTGGGCACCACGGCCGCCTCCGCGGCGGCGCTGTCCGGGGTCGCGTACTCCGAGTCCGGCCTTGCGTCCGGCTTCAACACCGCGGCCCAGCAGGTCGGCGGCGGCCTCGGCGTCGCGGTCGTGCTGACCGTCATCGCCTCGTACGCCCCGGCCGTGGCATCGCCGACGGCGGGCTTCCAGGCCGCGTTCGCCGCCTGCGTGGTGTTCGCCATCGTGGGCCTGGTCATCACACTGACGATGATGCGCAGCAAGCGGGCCACCGACGCCGCCCTTGCCGCGCCCACACCCGCCCTCAACCACCTCTGACAGTCGGAACGGTTTCCGGGCCCCGGCCGGCACCTGCCGTCCGGGGCTCAGCCGTGCGGTGAGGGCTCAGGCGCTCATTCGTGCAGCCGGGTGGCGCGTGCCTCCAGGTAGCGGCGTTCCGGCAGGTTCGTCGCGCGCCGCGCCGCCGCTTCGTACGCCTCAAGGGCCGCTCGACGGTCGCCCGCCAGTTCCAGCAGATGCGCGCGTACCGCCAGCAGGCGATGGCTGCCCGCGAGACGCTCGTCGGAGTCCAGCGTGGCCAGCAACTCCAAGCCGCGGCGCGGGCCGTGCGCCATGGCCAGCGCCACCGCCTTGTTGAGCCGCACCACCGGATTGGGCCAGACCTGCTCCAGCAGGTCGTAGAGGACGAGGATCTGCGGCCAGTCGGTGTCCTCGGCGCGCTCTGCCTCGTCGTGCAGCGCCGCAATCGCCGCCTGCAACTGGTACGGCCCGATGGGTGCGTTGCTCAGCGTCCCGGTCACCAGGTGGACGCCCTCGGCGATCTGGTCCTGATTCCACCTGGACCGGTCCTGGTCGGCCAGCGCGATCAGGGCTCCGTCCGGGCCGGTACGCGCCGGACTGCGCGCGTCGGTCAGCAGCATGAGCGCGAGCAGCCCGGCCACCTCGCCGTCGTCGGGCAGCAGCCGGTGGATCTCCCGGGTGAGCCGGATCGCCTCGCGGGTCAGGTCGGGTCGCCGCAGATCGGGACCGGAGGTGGCCGTGTAACCCTCGTTGAAGATCAGGTAGAGCACGTGACGGACCACCCGCAGCCGCTCGTGCAGGTCCGGGCCGGTCGGCATCTGGAAGGTCGCGCCGGCCGCCTTGATCTGCCGCTTGGCCCGGCTGATCCGCTGGCTCATGGTCGCGTCCGGCACCATGAACGCGCTGGCGATCTGGGCCGTCGTGAGACCGCCGACAGCCCGCAGCGTCAGCGCCATCTGCGCGGGCCGCGACAGCGCCGGATGGCAGCACAGCAGCAGCAGGATGAGCGTGTCGTCGCCGTGCGGCAGGTCGTCACCCGGACCGGCGGCGACGAACTCGTCCCGGGGCGTCAACGCGGCCGAGTTGACCTCCCGCTTCTGGCGGGCGGCCTCACTGCGGCGCAGATCGGTCAGCCGGCGACTGGCCACTGTGATCAACCACGCCAACGGGAAGTCGGGCATGCCCTGCTCCGGCCATTGCACCACGGCCGCGAGCAGCGCCTCCTGCACCGCGTCCTCGCAGGCATCGAAGTCGCCGTACCGCCGGACGAGAACGCTGAGGACCTGCGGCACGAGACCGCGCAGCAGATCCTGCACAGTTAACTCTCCATACCCGACAGATCCGCCAGCGGCCGCAGTTCCACCGTGCCGTAGCGCGAGTCGGGCAGCCGGGAGGCGATCTCGATCGCCCGCTCCTCGCTCGCGACGTCGATCAGGAAGAACCCGGCCAGGTGCTCCTTGGCGTCGGCGAACGGGCCATCGGTCACCGTCAGCTGCTCGTCGCGTACGCGCAGCGCCTTGCTCGTGGACGGCGCGTCGAGCGCGGCCGACTCGATCAGCTCACCCGACTGCTCGATCTCCGTCAGCAGCGCGCCGAACTCCTTGAGCCGGGTCGCCTGCGCCTCGGGCTCCAACTGCTCACGTTGGTGGAGGAACATCGGGTGCGCCCACTTGGTCGGGTTGCTGTGGATCAGGACGACATACTTCATGGTTCACCCTCGGGGTCCGGCGCCCGCACGGCGCCTCTCGTAAGGTAAGTCGAAGTGAAGAGGCCGATGTCGACATCCCGGCAGCTCGCACTCCAGGCGGGCCGGCAACTGAGCCAGGCTAGAACATCGCCCCGGAGCGGACAACGACGCCACGCGGGTCGATGGATGCCGGCGTACGGCACCGGTCACGTCGAAATCCCGCGTCCGGCACCGACTCACTTGTGAGACGGGAATTCGGATGGAAGGGAAGGGCATATGGGTCTGCCTACAGTTGTCGACCGGGAGGAGTGGCTGGTCGCCCGCAAGGCGCTGCTGGCCACCGAGGCCGCGGCGAACGAGGCGCGGCGCGCCGCCACCGCCGAGCGGCAGCGACTGCCCATGGTCCGCGTGGACAAGAAGTACGTCTTCGAGGGGCCGCAGGGCACCGTGAGCCTGGCCGACATGTTCGAAGGTCGACGCCAGCTGATCGTCTACCACATGATGTTCGACCCGGCCTGGGAAGAAGGCTGCCGGTTCTGCTCGCTGCTGATGGACAACGTCGGCCACCCCGCCCACCTGCACGCACGCAACACGACCTTCGCCATCGTGTCCCGGGCGCCGCTGGCCAAGCTGCTGCGGCACCGCGAGCGCATGGGCTGGCCGCTGCCGTGGTACTCGTCGTTCGACTCGGACTTCAACTACGACTTCCACGTCACCCTCGACGAGGCGGTCGCCCCGGTCGAATACAACTACAAGGACAAGGCCACCCTGCTCGCCGAGGGAATGGACTTCTTCACCGAGGGCGAACAGGGCGCGGTCAGCGTCTTCCTGCGCGACGGCGAGGACGTCTTCCACACCTACTCGTCCTACGGGTGGGAGAACGACATCCTGCACAACACGTTCAACTACCTGGACCTCACGCCGCTGGGCCGGCAGATGGAGGGGCCCGGCAGCGTGGCGATCCGCCTGCACGACCGGTACCCGAGCTGATCCGCCGACAGCGTCCGGTGGCCGACCGTACGGCCGGCCACCGGACGCGGCGGACGTGCTCAACCCCGGTCGCGCCAGTCGGTCTTCGGCTCGCGGCGCAACTCGTGGCGCAGCGCCGTGACGATCGACGGGTACGCCGGACTCCAGCCCAGCAGGTGCCGGGTCTTCACCGCGGATACCTCCTGATCCAGACGGAACAGGCCGGCGAGGACGGCTATCTCCGCCGGCGGCTCCTCGTCGAGCGGCCAGGAGATGGTCTTGCCGCCGCCGATCACGTCGGCGATGGCGTCGACCTCGATGCTCTCGGCGACCCCGTGCCAGTAGGTGCCCGGTGCGGCCTTCGCGGCCATCGCCACGTACAACCAGGCAAGATCTTCGACGTGTACGGCGGCCCAGCGCACACCCGGCTCGCCGATGTACACCCCCGCACCGACCCGGTCACGCAACGGGATCCACATGTCGCCCACCACACCGCCGCCGTTGCCGTAGATGAGACCGGGCCGTACGACGATGCCACCGCCCTCGACGGCGCGCCGTTCCACCGTGTCCCGCCAGCAGACGAACGGGTGCGGCGTCGGGAGGGTGTCCTCGGCGCGGTAGCCCTCGCCGGAGACGTCCGATCCGGAGGTGTGGATCAGCGGTACGCCCGAGGCGAGCAACGCGTCGATCGCGGCCAGATCCCGGTCCTCGTCCAGCGGAGGGCCGAGGTTGACGACCAGGTCGAAGCCCTGGGCCGCCCGGGTCAGTGACGCCGGATCGGTCAGGTCGCCCGGCACGGTGGGGTAGCGGGCCGGGACCTTCGTGCCGCCGGGCCGCTGCAGGCCGGTGACCTGGTATCCGGACTGCACGAAAGCGCGGGCGGTGTGGGTGCCGACATACCCGGCGGCACCGATGATCAGCACTTTCGCCGGCGGATGGATGCCCGCCCCGACCTGGACCTCGAATTCCGACATGTCGTCCCCCTCTTCTCGGGAATGATTTCCATGGCTCGATGTCGGCCGATACCGCCCAGGCGAGTGTGGACAGTTGTCTCCAGAGATCAATGCTCTAGCGGAAAGCGCCGCCGAAGCTTCCTTCATCGTGCTCGATATTCCCTGGTCACAAGGCTTTTCTGAGCGGCGGCGTGGCTACAGTGAGGTGGCGAGCGTCGTTGACCGCGTGGTCCGGCGCCGCCCGTCGATTGCCTCGCGTGGACCTCCTAACGTTCCGGGGCGCGGCGTGCGGCACTGATCCGTCCGTTAAGGAGTGTTGAATGGTTCCGTACCGCATCGAAATCCCGCAGGAAGCCCTCGACGACCTGGACCGACGGCTGGCCGCTACGCGCTGGCCGGCGGAGATGCCAGGCGTGGGGTGGGAGCGCGGCGTGCCCGCCGACTACCTGCGTGAGCTGGTCGAATACTGGCGCACCAGCTACGACTGGCGGGCCGCCGAAGCCGAGTTGAACCAGGTACCGCAGTTCACCACCGAGATCGACGGCGCCAACATCCACTACGTGCACGTGCGCTCCCCGGAGCCGGACGCGACGCCGATGATCATCACGCACGGTTGGCCCGGGTCGTTCGTGGAGTATCTCGACGTGATCGGTCCGCTGACCGATCCGCGGGCGCACGGCGGCAACCCCGAGGACGCGTTTCACCTGGTGATCCCGACGTTGCCAGGGTTCGGGTTGTCGGGTCCGTTGCGTGAGCCGGGGTGGAGCATGCCGCGAGTGGCCGGAGCGTGGGCGCAGTTGATGGCCCGGTTGGGTTATGACCGGTACGTGGCTCAGGGTGGGGACTTCGGGTCCTGGGTCACCGTCATGCTGGCGGGCATGGACCACGAGCATGTGCTCGGCGGCCACCTGAACTTCCTCCCCACCCCGCCCAGCGACGACCCGGCAGACATGGCGGCGCTCACCGAGGTGGAACTGGGCCGGCTGAGCAAGCTCGGGCGCTTCGCCACCGAGCAGGCCGGCTACATGCACATCCAGTCGACCCGGCCGCAGACGTTGGGGTACGGCCTGACGGATTCGCCGGTGGGGCAGTTGGCCTGGATCGTGGAGAAGTTCAAGGACTGGACCGACTCGGCCAAGGTCCCCGAGGACGCTGTCGACCGGGACCGGATGCTGACAAACGTGATGCTGTACTGGTTGACCTCGACCGGGGCCTCGTCGGCGCACTTCTACTACGAGAACGCGGCACTGCTGCCCATCGCCACCACCCCGCCGCCCCCGCCCCCGCCGCTGCCCACGCCGTTCGGCATCGCAGTGTTCCAGCACGACCCGGGCCAGCCGATCCGGCGCTTCGCCGAGCGCGGGCTGCCGAACATCGTGCAGTGGAGCGAGTACGACCGCGGCGGCCACTTCCCGGCGATGGAGGTCCCGGATCTGTTCGTCGGCGACCTACGCGCCTTCGCCGCCACAATCCGCCGCTGAGGTCGCAGACGCGGGCGGGAGCCGGCCCGGCATTGTCCCGCCCGCAGTGCGTCCAGCAGTTCGCTCGTCGGCAGTCCCTGGGCGGCTCGGCCCTGCACCGAGCCGCCCAGCACCGCAGCCACCGGGAGAGCGCGGTGCCCACTCCCGACCCTGGTGATCGAGTCCACAGTGGCCAGCGAACGCCTGTGTCAGCGGGCGGGCTCGGCGGTACCGTCGGGGCGTGGAGCGCAAGGAGTTGATCTCCCTACTTGCCGACGAGAGCCCAGTCAACAAGGCGTGCCGTGAAGCCCTTGAGCGAGGGGCGCCCTTCCACATCCGGGACGAAGCGATGGGATTGGTTCCCGCAAACAACCTTGCGTCCACGTATCGGGCGCGGGAGGCAATCACCAGGGATCGGGGCATCCCGACCCTCGGTTTCGCGGCAGCCGTCGAGGCACTGCACGCGCTCGGTGAACAGCCAGTACGACTTGGCGGCGTGACACAGCTCGACCCTCCCTACTACTTCCAGCTCTTTCTGACAGCCGACGCGACGTCAGTGCTCACCTGCATCGGCGTGAACCAGAAACATCAACAGCCGATACGCCAGCAGCACGAAGGGAGCGAAGGTGGCCGGGTCGTCAAGCATCCACCTGATGCTAGGCGTGGGCAGACCCTAGGCTGACGCCTATGTCGCGGAGCATGCTGTGATCGACCTGGGCGGGCAGAATCACCAGCCGGCCGAGTCGGGAACCGGCACCTCTGACCGGCCGATGGCCAGGCGGAAGATGACCCTGCGCCTAGTCGCTGCGTTGGTGGTCGGCGTCGTGCTTGGCGGTTTCGGTGTCAGCGAGCTGCGCGACTCGCGTGATCTGCGGGAGCGGAACGCAGTGGTCGCGCTCGTGGCCCTACCTCAGTCGGCCAACTACGGAGGCTCGGCCGCCCAGGGATCGGTCCAACTGTCTGGGCAGTTGTTGTTGATCAATGCTGGCCCCGCGCCGATCACGGTTCGGGGGGTTCAGGCAGAGGGGCCGGGCGTCGCGGTACGCAGCACAGGACAACCCCGGCTGTTGCCCCCTGGCGGCACAGGTCAACTCCTGGTCGAGCTGCGGTTCGAGTGCGCGGTCGCATTCCAGCCGGAGCCGTTGTCGCTACGGTTTTCGGTGGAGACCGATGACAGGCAAGTCAGAGAGGCCACCCACCCCGTCGCTCTCGTAGGAAGCGCCTGGGAACGTGATGCTCAGCGCATGTGTGAGCTGCACACAGCCAGGGCGGGCCTGGTCTCGTAGCGGCGAACAACGAAGCGGATCTCGGGGTACGGGCCGCCTCCGTACTCAGGGGTGCCGCCACCAAGATGCCGCCGTCTTCCAGCAACCCCGTACAGCGTCGACCTCCTCGCCGGTCGGAATCGTCTCGGCCTCGGCGATCGACGGGTGGGTCGTGACCTCATGTTGAGGTCTGCGACCTGGCTGGGCGGACCAAGCTGTTGACCTGTGGTGGTGAGGGTGCGCCCGGCAGGATTCGAACCTGCGGCCTTGGGATTAGAAGTCCCCTGCTCTATCCGCTGAGCTACGGGCGCGCCGTGGTAGTGCGCGAGAAGGGTACCGCCGCCGGGGCCTCGCGCGGCGGAATGGGTGGCCGGGTCAGCGTTGCACGCGTCGTGGCGGCGTGCACCCGGTTACTCGTGGCTGCCGGCGGGGTTCAGGCGGTCGCGTCGGCCTGCTCGGGGTCGTCCGCCTTGCGGTTGCCCGACGGTGCGGGGCGTGGGTCGGGCACGGGCGGGTCGGTCGGCGTCGGTCCGGCGCCGAGGAAGGCGTCGGCCCAGCGTCCGACCTCGGCGAATACCTTTTCGCGTACGGCGGGGCCGGAGAGCGTCAGGTCGTGCAGGCCGCCGTCGAAGCGGGCCAGGGTGATGTGCGGGCCGAGGCGGGGTGCCCAGCGGACCATGTGTTCGACGTCGAGTACGGCGTCGGCGAGGGTGGCCGACTCGTGCCATTTGGTGCTGCGGAACGAACGGGTCGAGCAGGCGAGCAGCACCGGCACCTGGATGTCGAGTCCGGCCCGCAGGCGGCGTTGGCCGGTGCGGATGGCGTCGAGCCAGCCGGCCCGCACGGGGAACCCGGCGAGCGGCTTCCAGGCCAGGTCGTACGTCCATTCGCCGCGATGGTCGGCGTGGAGGCTCTCGCCGTACACGGTGCCCAGGCTGAACGGAAGGATCCGCTGCGGCGCCCGGCGGCCCAGGCGCGCGACGGCGGCCGCGAGGGGCCGACGCACCAGCCAGGGGGCGTTGAGGTCGAAGAAGGGGCTGTTGAGGACGATGCCGTCGACCAGGCCGGCGTCGCGGCGGTCGTGTGCCCAGAGCGAGACGATCAGGCCGCCGGTGGAGTGGCCCATGGCCAGCACGGTGTCGTGCCCGTCCTCGGTGCGGATGATCTCGGCGGCGGCGTCCAGTTCGGGGAAGTAGTCGCCGAGGTCGCAGCAGAAGTTGGGGGTCTGGTGCGGTAGCAGGCTGCGGCCGTACTTGCGCAGGTCGAGGGCGTAGAAGTCCCACCCTCGGGCGGCGAAGAAGTCCGCCACGTGGGTCTGGAAGAAGTAGTCGACGAAGCCGTGCACGTACAGCACGGCCCGCCGGCTCGGGCGCTCGGCCCGGCGGCGGACCAGGGTCGCGACCACCGGGCCTTCGTCGTCGCTGCCCAGGTCGATGGTGTGCCGTTCGTACGGCGGTCCCAGCAGGTCCGGTTCCACGGTGCCGACGGTACGCCGACCACCTACCGGGTGGTAGCCCCGCCCCGCCCGCACCTGGCGGGCGGGGCTCACCTCGGGCTGTCCGGACGCACCGGCGAGACTTCGCTCACCTGTCGTCGCTGGTGGCCCCCGCGCCGGTCAACTCCTCGGCCGGCACGCCCGGTGCGGGCGGCGGGGCGACCCGCAGGTGCTTGTTGTTGCGCGGCTCCTGCCGGGTCTTCGCGTCGTTGAGTTTGCGGCGCAGGTCGTCGCGGACGTCGTTGAGCGCGGCGCGCAGATCCTGCTCGGACGAGGTGGTGACGATCTTCTCCCAGCCCGCGATCCGGCACTCCAGGGTGACCCGCTGACCCTTGGCTTCCCGGTCCTTGATCGAAAGTTCGAGGTCGGTCGCGTCGGCGTCGAAGGTGGCCAGGCGGGCGTCGAGGGTGGCGAACTGCTCGACGATCCAGTTCCGGTCGGCCTGCGAGAAGCCGGCGTTGAGCCGGAGGCACTTCGCCACGGTAGCCGGGTTGGTGCTCATCGCCGCACCTCACCGGGGACGTGGGCGGAACGGCTGACGGTCATCCTCATGATCGCTGACCTTTCGTCGACGGCGCGGTCGGGGAGATCACTACCCCGCCGGGAGTCATCCGGAACGTTGTCGTTGTCTCGATCATTGCCCGGTCGGGCGGGTGGGTGACAGGGCCGACCGGCCTACCACACCGGGACCTTGATCAGGCACTTTTCCACAGGCGCTCGCCTTGTCCACAGATCCGTCGCGCGGGGCTGCCGGAGAACGGGCACCGGGCGCAGGCTCGGTGGCGAGTCGGCTCACAGTGAGCCCCCGACCCCCGCTGGAGGGGCGATGTTCGATACCTATGTCACGATCGTCGGCAACGTGCTGACCGCGCCGGAGTGGCGACGTACGACCCAGAGCAACACCCTGGTGGCCAACTTCAAGGTCGCCTCCACCGCTCGCCGCCTCGACCGGGACAGCGGCCGGTGGGTCGACGGCAACAGCCTGCGCGTACGGGTGAACTGCTGGCGCAAGCTCGCCGAGGGGGTGGCCGCCTCGGTGATGGTCGGCGATCCGGTGGTCGTCTGCGGGCGGCTCTACACCCGCGACTGGACCGACGAGGCGGGCAACCACCGCACCCTGTACGAGTTGGAGGCGGTCGCCGTCGGTCACGACCTGTCCCGGGGGCGCGGCCGCTTCCTGCGTAACCGGCCGAGCCTGAGCACAAGTGCCGTCTCCGACGCCGAGGCCGAGCAGCGGGTGCACGGCGAGCCGACCGAGCCGGTGCCGGACTCCGAGGCGCCGGCCCGACCCGACCTCGGCGGGCTCGACGACGAGTTCGAGCTGCCCGACCTGGGGTCCGACGAGTACGCCGCCAGCCCGGGCACGAGGCCCGGCAGCGGGGCGTACCGGCAGGTGGGCGGGGACGAGCCCTTCCCGTCCGACCCGTTCGACGGCGCGGAGCCGGCGGAGACCTCCGACGAGCTGGCCCCGCTCGCCGCCGAGGCCGTCGGGTCGAACGCTGGCGGGTCGGACGTGGGCGGGTCGGACGCCGGCGGATCGGCGGCGGGCCGGTTCGAGGGTGGCGAGGCCGCGGTCGAGTCGCTGGGGCGTCCGGAGGAATCGGGGGCGGGCGCCGAGGTGACCGGACGCGGACGACGCGGCCGTGGGCGGCAGCCGCAGCCGGTGTGACCGACTGCCCGGGGACGGCGGCCGGCTGGTCCTCGCGAGCCCTGCCGGGAGGCCGGCAGGGCCGAGCTGGATCGAGCCGGTCGACGTGCCGGGCTCGGCTAGGCTGCCGGCCGGAGGTGGTGTGGTGCAGCACGCGGGTGCGGTGGCGAACGCGGCAGGACTGGTCGCCGGATATGCGCTCGACGCGCTGTTCGGCGACCCCCGACGCGGGCATCCGGTCGCCGGCTTCGGCCGGGCCGCCGCCGCCCTGGAACGCCGCCTCTACCGGCCCGACCGGCTGGCCGGGGCTGCCTTCACCGCGCTCGCCGTGAGCGCGCCGGTGCTCGTCGGGGCGGCGGCCGCGTTCGCCACCCGACGCCGGCCGGTGGCCCGCGCGACGCTTGTCGCCGCCGGCACGTGGGCGGTGCTCGGCGGCCGCAGCCTGCGCCACGAGGCGAAGGCGATGGGTCGCGAACTGCGCTCCGGTGACGTGCCGGCCGCCCGGCACCGGCTCGGCAACCTCTGCGGGCGCGATCCGTCGACGCTTGACGAGCCGGAGCTGGCGCGGGCCACCGTCGAGTCCGTCGCGGAGAACACCTCGGATGCCGTGGTGGCCCCACTGGTCTGGGGCGCGGTGGCCGGGCTGCCGGGGCTGCTCGGCTACCGGGCGGCGAACACCCTGGACGCGATGGTCGGGCACCGTAACGCCCGCTATGACCGGTTCGGCACGCCGGCCGCGCGCCTGGACGACCTGCTCAACCTGGTGCCGGCGCGACTGACCGGCCTGCTGACCGTCGCCCTCGCCCCGGTCGGGCACGGTGACCGGGAGCAGGCCTGGCGGGTGTGGCGGCGGGACCGCGCCGACCACCCGAGCCCCAACGCCGGGCAGTGCGAGGCGGCGATGGCCGGGGCGCTGGGCGTACGGCTGGGCGGACGCAACGTCTACTTCGGCCGCTCGGAGGCGCGTCCTTTCCTCGGTGACGGGCCACGCCCTGAGGCACGCCACCTGTCCCGGGCCGCCCGGATCTCCGGCGCGGTCGGGCTGGCGGCACTCGGGCTCGCCGCCGTCTACCCGCTGACCGTCGGCCGCTTGACCACAGCCGTCACCCGCCGGGCCATCGGGACCGGTGCCCTCATTGCCATCCGGTCGACATCCGCCCGATCGATTGCCGCGCGATTGACGCGTGACCGCTCCGGGGCGGCGGGAGCGGGTGTCGTCGGGTCGGGTGCTGTCGCGGCCGGGCGCGGGCGATGAGCGGGGGTCTGCTGGTCGCCGGGACGACCTCGGATGCCGGCAAGAGCGTGCTGACCGCCGGCATCTGCCGGTGGCTGCACCGCGAGGGCGTCAAGGTCGCGCCGTTCAAGGCACAGAACATGTCAAACAACTCGGCCGTCGTCGTCGGTCCGGACGGCCGGGGCGGCGAGATCGGGCGGGCGCAGGCGATGCAGGCCGCGGCCTGCGGAATCGCCCCGGATCTGCGGTTCAACCCGGTGCTGCTCAAGCCGGGCAGCGATCTGTCCAGCCAGGTGGTGCTCTTGGGCGAGGCGGTCGACACGCTGACCGCCGACACGTTCACGTCGCTGCGTCCCCGGCTGGCCGAGACCGCCTACGCCGCGCTGAGCGAGCTGCGGTCGGCGTACGACGTGGTGGTCTGCGAGGGGGCCGGCAGTCCCGCGGAGATCAACCTGCGCGACGGCGACTACGTCAACATGGGCCTGGCCCGGCAGGCCGGGCTGCCGACGATCGTGGTCGGCGACATCGACCGGGGTGGGGTGTTCGCCGCCATGTTCGGCACCCTCGCCCTGCTCGACCCCGCGGACCAGGCACTGATCGCCGGTTTCGTGGTCAACAAGTTCCGCGGTGACCGTGGGCTGCTCGAACCAGGGCTGGCGATGCTGAGCCAGGTCACCGGGCGCCCGACGTACGGGGTCCTGCCCTGGGCGGTGGACCTGTGGTTGGACGCGGAGGATTCGCTCGCCTACGGCCGGGTGCTCGGCCGACCCGCCGCCCCGCACGGCACCGAATGGCTCGACGTCGCAGTGGTGCGGTTGCCCCGGGTCTCCAACGCCACCGACGTCGAAGCGCTCGCTACCGAACCCGGGGTACGGGTGCGGTTGACCGTCGAGCCGGCCGAACTTGCCGCCGCCGACCTGGTCGTGCTGCCCGGCTCCAAGTCGACAGTGGCGGACCTGGCCTGGCTGCGGGAGACCGGCCTCGCCGACGTGATCACCGCGCACGTCGCTGCGGGCCGCCCGCTGCTGGGCATCTGCGGCGGCTTCCAGATGCTCGCCCGAGCCATCCACGACCCGGTGGAGAGCCGGCGCGGCAGCGTGTCCGGCCTCGGTCTGCTGCCCATCGAGATCACCTTCGATCCGCGCAAGACGGTCCGGGCGGCGACCGGCACGTTCTCCGATGACCTGCCGGTAGGCGGGTACGAGATCCACCACGGGTACGTCTCGGCCGCCGATCCGACGCTGACCCCGCTGCTGCGCTACCTCGACGGCGTCGGCGAAGGAGCCGTCCACGGGGTCGTGCACGGCACCCACTGGCACGGTGCCTTCGAGTCCGACGAGTTCCGCCGCTGGTTCCTCACAAGGGTGTCCCGCCTCGCCGGGCGTACCGGATTCCGGGTCGCCCCGGACACGTCCTTCGCCGCCGCCCGGAACCGCACCCTCGATCTGCTCGGCGACCTGGTCGAGGAGCATCTGGACACGGCCGCCCTGCGGCGGCTGATCGAGTCCGGCCCACCCATCGACCTGCCGTTCGTGCCGCCCGGCGCCCCGCGCTGACGGGTTGCCGGCGACGCAGGACGCGGGCGACGGCCGGAGCCGGCCACCGACCGCGTCGGCGTCCGGATGCCGGACCGATCAGAGGCGTACGTCGGCCGGGCGATCGGAGAAGGGGAGGCCCGCGGCACGCCAGGCGTCCACGCCGCCGATCATGTCGGTCGCCCGGTGCAGGCCGAGGGCGCGCAGGCTGGCTGCGGCGAGGCTGGAGCTGTAGCCCTGGCGGCACACCACGACGACCTCGATGTCGTACCCGGTGGCTTCGGGGATGCGCCAGTCGCTGGCCGGATCGAGCCGCCACTCCAGCACCGTCCGGTCGATCACCAGGACGCCGGGCAGGTCACCCTGCTCCCGTCGCTGCATGTCGGTACGGGTGTCGATCACGAGCGCGCCGCGGGCGGCGGCCTGCACCGTTTCCTGCGGGGTCAACCGGTTCATGCCCGCGCGGGCCTGCTCCAGCAACGCCTCGACGCCGGGACTCATCACGGAATGGGACACGACCCGATCGTGCCTTCTGGCCTGCCGATTCACGGCCGGAAGCGGTGTGGGACAACACGAACGGTAACGTCCGTGCCCGTGGTTGCGGTCTTTGCGGCGTACGCCGAACTGGCGCGCCGGGTGCTGCGGCGGCCGGCGCGGTTGGGGCGTACCCGGTTGGTGGCGGTCGACGGTCCCAGCGGTGCGGGCAAGACGGCCTTCGCGGCGCGGCTGGCCGACGCCTTCGCCGCCACCGACGTGGGCCGCCCGCCGGTGGTGCACACCGACGACCTGCTCGACGGATGGGACGATCAGCTCACCTTCTGGCGCCGCCTGGAGGCCTCGGTGCTGGCGCCGGTGCGTGCCGGCCAGGCCGGTGCCTGCCAGCGGTACAGCTGGGTGCGGCGGGCGTTCCTGCCCAACCCGGTGCCGGTGCCGGCGGCGCCGGTGCTGATCGTGGAGGGGGTCAGCGCGGCCCGCGCCGAGGCGGCGGCCGACCTGAGCCTGGCGGTCTTCGTCACCGCGCCGCAGTCGCTGCGGCTGACCAGGGCGGTGACCCGCGACGGCCCGGGAATCCTGCCCGAGCTGCGCCGGTGGCACCTCGGCGAGCAGGAGCACTTCCGCGCCGACGGCACGCAGGCCCGAGCCGACCTCATCGTCGACGGTGCACCCACGCTGCCGCACGACGTCGACCGCTACTACCTGCGAATGGCGGCGGGCTGAGCTGCGATTCAGGTCGCACGGCACCGGATGCGGCGATGTGGCCGCCGGCGTCGGGTAAGGCCGGAATACGATGCCGGTCATGACCACACCGATCATGACGGAGGCCGAGCTGCGGGCCGCTGTGCAGCGGGAACTGCCTGGTGTACGGGCGGACCTGGAGCGCCTGGTCCGGATCCCCGGCATCGCCTTCGAGGGCTTCGACCACACGCACGTGGAACGCTCCGCCGAAGCGGTGGCCGAACTGTTGCGCGGCTGCGGACTCGACGTGGAGATCGTGCGGGCCGGTGGGCAGCCGGCGGTGATCGGGCGCAGGGCAGCGCCACCCGGCGCGCCCACGGTCATGCTCTACGCCCACCACGACGTGCAGCCCGTCGGCGATCGGGCGCTGTGGCAGTCCGACCCGTTCGAGCCGGTCGAGCGCGACGGCCGGCTGTACGGGCGGGGTGCCGCCGACGACAAGGCCGGCATCATGGCGCACATCGCCGCGCTGCGCGCCTTCGGCGATCGGCTTCCGGTCGGGGTGGTGCTGTTCATCGAGGGCGAGGAGGAGTACGGCTCCGAGTCGCTGGAGCGGTTGCTCGCCGCGCACCGCGACACGATCGCCTCGGACGTGATCGTGGTCGCCGACTCCACGAACTGGGACATCGGCGTGCCGGGGCTGACCACCTCGCTGCGCGGCCTGGTCAACTGCTTCGTCGAGGTACGCACCCTGGAGCAGGCCGTGCACAGCGGTATGTTCGGCGGGCCGGTGCCGGACGCCTTGACCACTCTGGTCCGACTGCTGGCCACCCTGCACGACGACGCGGGCAACGTCGCGGTCGACGGGTTGACCCAGGGCGTAGGCGCCACCGTCGACTACCCCGAGGAGCGGTTCCGTGCCGAGGCGGGCGTGCTGGAGGGGGTGCAGTTGATCGGTACCGGTCGGATCACCGACCGGATCTGGACCAAGCCGGCGCTCGCCGTGCTCGGCATCGACTCCCCGGCCACCGGCGAGGCGCCCAACGCGTTGGTGCCGACCGCCAAGGCCAAGTTGAGCGTACGGCTGGCGCCGGGCGACGACCCGACCAAGGCGTACGCGGCGCTGCGCGAACACCTGCACCGGCATGCCCCCTGGGGTGCGCAGGTCGAGGTCAGCTTCGAGCACGACGGGGCGCCGTGTGTCATCGACTCGACCGGCCCGATGTTCGACGCCGCCCGGTCGGCCTTCCGGGCTGCCTGGGACGGCACCGACGCGGTGGACATCGGCCTCGGTGGCTCGATCCCGTTCATCGCCACCCTGCGGGAGATGTTCCCGCAGGCGGCGATCCTGGTGACCGGTGTGGAGGATCCGCACGCCCGGGCGCACGGGCCGAACGAGAGCCTGCACCTGGGCGAGTTCGCCCGGGTCTGCCTTGCCGAGGCGTTGCTGCTGGCCAAGGTGGCCGAGGTGGGTCGCGGCTGAACCCGTAACTTCGCACGAATGGTGGCCGTTTCCGGTGTGTCGGACGCGGGGCTGTTGTAGCCTCTCGAACATGCGTACGAACGAGGAGATGGCCCGCCTGGGGGCCGCCGTCAGCGCTCTGGGAGACATCGACGTCTCCGCGTGGCCCGAGGACACGCTCAAGGAACAGCTCGCGGAGCTTTCCGCCGCCCTGGTCGCCCTGGACGCGTCGCTGTCCCGCATCGCCGAGGGGGTCCGTGCCCGCGGCCTGCGCGTGGAGGAACCGGTCCCGGCCTGACACCAGCGCTCCTGGCGTGCGTTGTCGGAGGTGGCTGGCAGGATTGGGGCGTGCGATTCCTCGACCTGGCTGCCACCTCCGCAGCCGTCGCCGCGACCAGCGGCCGGCGGGCGAAGGTCGAGTTGCTCGCCGAGGCGTTGCGCCGGCTCGATCCGGTCGAGATCGCGGCGGGAGCCGGCTGGCTCGCCGGTGAGCTGCGCCAGCGGCAGACCGGTGTCGGCTGGGCCGGCTTGCGTGACCTGCCGCCACCGGCGGCGGAGCCGACCCTGACCGTCGGTGCGGTCGACGCGGCCATCGACGCGATCGCCGCGGTGCACGGCAGCGGATCACAGGCCCGTCGCCGTGCCCTGGTGCACAGTCTTTACGCGGCGGCCACCGCCGACGAGCAGCGGCTGCTCACCGGGCTGTTCCTCGGCGAGCTGCGTCACGGCGCTCAGGCGGGGCTGCTCGCCGACGCGATCGCCCGCGCCGCCGGGGTGCCGGTCGCCGCCGTACGCCGCGCGTTGCTGCTCGCCGGTGACCTGCGTGAGGTGGCGGTGGCCGCGCTCGCCGGTGGCGCTGCCGCCCTGGCCGGGTTCGGGCTGCGGGTCGGGCGGCCACTCGCGCCGATGCTGGCCCAGAGCGCGTCCTCGGTCGACGAGGCGTTGGCCGCCACGGGCACCCCCGCCGTGGTCGACGTCAAGCTCGACGGCATCCGCATCCAGGTGCACCGCAGCGGGTCGGACATCGCCGTGTTCACCCGCAGCCTGGACGACATCACCGCCCGGGTGCCCGAGGTGGTCGCCGCGGTGCGGGCCCTGCCGGCCCGGGAGCTGGTCCTCGACGGCGAGGCCATCGGCCTGGACGAGACGGGCCGACCCCTGCCCTTCCAGCAGACCTCCAGCGCCGCCGCCCGACGCGGCGGGTCAGCCGGTGCCCGGTCCACAGGCGGGCCGACCGCTGCCGCGCCGGTCGCCCCGGCGGTGCGCGCCGCCGCCGCGAGCACCGGCACGACGGTGCTCACGCCCTACTTCTTCGACCTGCTGCATCTGGACGGCACGGATCTGATCGACGCGCCGGGCCGCGAGCGGTGGGCGGTGCTGCGCGGCACGGTCGACGCCGGGTTGCTGGTGGGGCGGATGGAGGTGGACGAGCCGCAGCGGGCCGGCGAGGCCTTCGCCGCCGCGCTCGACGCCGGCCAGGAAGGTGTCGTGGTCAAGGCACCCGACGCGCCGTACGAAGCGGGCCGGCGCGGCGCGGCGTGGATTAAGGTCAAGCCTCGGCACACCCTGGATCTGGTCGTGCTCGCCGTCGAGTGGGGCAGTGGCCGTCGCACCGGCTGGCTGTCCAACCTGCACCTGGGGGCGCGTGATCCGCGCACCGGCGAGTTCGTGATGCTGGGCAAGACCTTCAAGGGGCTCACCGACGACCTGCTGCGCTGGCAGACCGAACGCTTCCTAGGCCTGGCGGTGGAGCGGGGCGACTGGGTGGTGCGGGTCCGCCCCGAGCAGGTGGTGGAGATCGCCTTCGACGGCGTGCAGACCAGTTCGCGCTATCCCGGTGGGGTGGCGCTGCGCTTCGCGCGGGTGGTGCGGTACCGCGAGGACAAGTCCGCCGCCGAGGCCGACACGATCGACACCGTTCGCGCCATCCACGCCGGCCGCCCACCGGCCGCGCCATCGCCGTAGCGGCGGGCCGTCGGGTCCGCGGCGGTCAGGCGGGGGAGGGGTCGGCGGCGCGGTCGCGGGGTCGGTCGTCGGTCACCCCGGCCAGGCGGCGGGCCTCCCGGCGGGCGATCCAGCCGAAGCCGACCACGGTCATCGCCCCGAAGATCCACCACTGTACGACGTAGCCCAGGTTCTGCCAGTTGTTGGCGTGCCCCACCGGCACCGCCTTGAACACCGGATCGGCGGCCGGGGTCTGCTCGTCGAGCAGCACGTACCCCCCGTGCAGCGGGTACGGCAGTTGAGGGGCGAGCTGGGGCAGCGAGATCCGACGGCTTTCCAGCTGGCCGTCGCGGCGGGACACCTTGGCGTCGCCGCTCTCGCTCGCGCGTATCCGGCCCTCGACTGTCACGTCGCCGGCCGGGGTGGCCGGCATCTCCGGCTGGGCCAGCGCGCCACCCGGGGCCGGCGGGATCCAACCCCGGTCCACAAGTACGGCCGTGCCGTCGGTCAGCACCAGCGGGGTGAGCACCTCGAAGCCGACCTTGCTGTCGACCGTACGACCCCGGACCAGCACGATGTTGTCGGTGTCGTACCGCCCGGTCAGGGTGACCCGGGTGTAGGTCCGTTCCTCGGCCGGTGGTGGTCCGATCGTGCCGGGACCGCCGGTCGGCGCGGCCAGCGCCTCACGCAGCGGCACCGCCGCCATCTGCAGGCCGGCGTCGATCTGTTCGTTGATCGCGGTGCGGCCCCGGTAGCGGTCCAGCTGCCAGTTGCCCAGCAGCACCATCACCGTGGCGGCGACCAGAGTCAGCGCGAGGATGCCCAGCCAGCGCGGCGTCAGCAGGAACCGGTACACGCCACGAGGCTACCCGGTGGGTCATCGCCACCGTGCCGCGCCGCCGGCTGTGGTGGCGCAGCGTACCCGGGCGGTGGGCGGGGCGTGGGCCGGCCGGGACGCCGGAATGGGAGGGGTACCGGTCGGTGCGTGCCAGTAGTCCGGTTCGGCTATCGTCACGCGGGCGGAGCGCGCCGACCCCTCGGCACGCCCGTCCGTTCGCGAGGAGTCGATGATGACCGTCGTGCCGCGTCTGGTGTTCAGCGCCCCCTCGTCCGGGCACGGCAAGAACGCAGTGGCGATCGGCCTGCTCGCTGCGTTCGCCGAACAGGGGCTCGACGTGGCCGGCTTCAAGATCGGCCCGGATCAGGTCGACGCGGCGTACCTCGGTCTGGCCTGCGGCCGTCCCGGGCGCAGTCTGGACGCGCGGCTGGTCGGCTCCGAACGGCTCGCCCCGTTGCTGCTGCACGGTGCCGCCGACGCCGACCTCGCGGTCGTGCAGGGCAGCATGGGCCTCTACGACAGTCTCAGTGGCCGGGGCGACACCGAGTCCACGGCCGCGGTGGCCACCGCGTTGCGCAGCCCGGTCGTCCTGGTGGTCGACGTCGCCGCGATGGGGCAGTCGGTGGCGGCGCTGGTGCACGGGTTCCGGGCGTACGACGAGCAGCTGTGGATCGGTGGGGTGATCCTCAACCGGGTCGCCTCCTCGCGGCACGAGGCGCTGCTGCGCGAGGCGCTCGACGACATCGGCGTACCTGTCTACGGCGCGCTGCGCCGGCAGGACCTGCCACCGGTGCTGCCGTCCCGACGGCACGCAGTGGTGCCGGTGGTCACCGGTGCCGGCGAGGCCACCCGGGCGGTCCGGCGACTCGGCGAGGCGGTGGCCGCCACCGTCGACCTGGAACGACTGCTCGGCCTGGCCCGCTCCGCCCCGGCGCTGGGCATGCCGGCCTGGTCACCGCAGCCGGCGGCGGCCGACGACACGGCGGCCGTGGATCGGGCACGCCCGGTCATCGCGGTGGCCGGCGGACCTGGTGGCACCTTCAGCCACGTCGAGACCGTCGAGTTGCTGCGAGCGGCGGGGGCGGACGTGGTGACGGTCAACCCGTTCACCGACGAGGCACTGCCGGCCGGTACCCGGGCGCTTGTGGTCGGTGGTGCCCTGCCCGAGTCGTACGTCGAGCAGCTCTCCGCCAACCGGCGGCTCTGCATCGCGGTCGCCGAGCTGGCCCGTACCGGCCGACCGGTGGTGGCCGAGGGGGCCGGTCTGCTCTGGCTGGCCCGGGAGGTGGACGGGCTGCCCATGTGTGGCGTGCTCGACGCCATCGGCAGCCTCCGCGACGGACTGGTGGTCGGTTACCGGGAGGCGACCGCCCAGAGCGACAGCGTGATCGCGGTTCGCGGTGAGGTGGTCGTCGGGCACAAGGAGCACCAGGGTGTGCTCTCCCCGCGAGGTGGCCAACGTCCGGCCTGGAGTTGGGCCGGTGGTGCCCCGGAGGGGTTCGTCTGGCGTGGCGTGCACGCCTCGCAACTGGTCCCGCACTGGGCGGCGTACCCGCACCTGGCGACCCGGTTGGTGGCCGCCGCGACCGCCGACCCCGACGCCGCCCCGAACGCTGCGCCGGCCGTTGTGCTCGGCCCGCCCGCCGCGAGCGGGTCATCCGGCGTCCCGAGCGGCTCGGACGGCCCGGCGCCCGCCTCGGACGCCGGGCCGGTGGTCAGCCGACTATCCGGTCCGACGGTGGAGTGAAGTCCCGCACCGGTTTGCCCTTGAGCGCGTCGCGGAGCGTGTTCGCGACCGCCGCGATCGGGATCTGCGACTGGCCGTCACCCACCGCGTTGAACGGGTTGTCCGGGTCGGAGATGAAGCTCGCCGCCGCCAGTTCCGGGGTGTAGCCGACGAACCAGGCCGACCGGGTGCTGTCCGTGGTACCGGTCTTGCCGGCCACCGGGCGACCCACCGTGCCCCGTACGCTGTCCGCGGTCGACCAGCCGCCGCAGCCACCCTTGGCCGGGGTGTCACCGGTCGGGCAGCGGGCGGCGTCGGTGGCGGCCCGGGCGGCATCCGCGCTGACCACCTGGCGGCAGCGGGGCTTGGCGACCTCCCGTTCGATGCCGCCGGGAGTCTTGAAGGTCGCCGGGGTGCCATCCCGGTTGTAGATCGCGGACACCGGCATCGCCTCGCAGTACCGCCCGTCGGCGGCGACGGCGGCGTACGCGTTGGCCATCTCCAGCGGGGTGGCGTCGGAGACACCCAGGGTGAACGCACCCCACTTGTTGGCCTTCGACGGCGAGGCGTGGTCCCGGTCCACGTCGGTACGCCAGCGCAGCCCCAACTGCTCGGCGAGCCGGACCGCCCGCTCCGCGCCGACCTGTTCCTCCAGCCAGACGAAGTAGGTGTTCACCGACTTGCCGAAACCGGACCACATGGTCTGCATGCCGCTCATCGCGCCGCTGGCGTTCGACGGCTGCCACCCGTCGTAGATCTCCGACCGGTACGAGTGTGGTGCGTTGAAGGTGGTGTTCAGGGTCATGCCGGCGTCCAACGCGGCCAGCATGGGGAACATCTTGAACGTCGATCCGGCCTGGTAGCCGGGCAGGTCGCCGCCGCCCATCAGGGGTGCCACCGTGTTGGGGTAGTTGGCCCGCACGTTCGGACCCGCCTCCGGGTTGGAGCTGAGCGGGTTCTCGTTGACCTGCAGCGAGTAGGTGCGGTTCACCGCCATCGCCTTGACCCGCCCGGTGCCCGGCTCGGCGACCACGATGCCGTTGGCGAACGGGCTGCCGGTGTTGCCCTTGGTGCCCACGTTCTCCTCGGCCGCCGCCTGGATCTTCGGGTCCATGCTGAGCACGATCCGGTAGCCGCCGCGCCGCAGCTTGTCCAACCGGTCCAGCCGGTTGTCGCCGAAGGCCGGCTGCGCGCTCCACCAGTTCTTCAGGTAGTCGCAGAGGAAGCCCCAGCTGTTCCACTCCTCCGGCACCGAGGCGCAGTCGTTCGGCGGGTAGGTCAGCCGCAGCCGGATCGGCTCGGTCTTCGCCGCCGCGACCGAGTCCGGGGACAGGTAACCGAGCCGGGCCATGTTGTCCAGCACGTAGTTGCGTCGTGCGGTGGCCTCCTTCTGGTCCGAGCTTGCCGGGTCGTACTGCGAGGGCGACTTCACCAGGCCGGCGAGGGTGGCCGCCTCGACGGGCGTGAGTTCCTTCGGCGTCTTGGAGAAGAAGATCTCGCTGGCGGCGTAGATGCCGTACGCCCGGTGCCCGAAGTACGCCGAGTTGAGGTAGCGCTCGAGGATGTCCTCCTTGCTCAACTCCTTCTCCAGGTCGACCGCCATCCGCATCTCCTTGACCTTGCGGATCGGGGTCTGCGCGGTGGCCTCCTGCACCTCCTTCGGGGTGCTCGCGCTGTCCCGCAGCGCCATCCGCACGTACTGCATGGTCAGGGTCGAGGCGCCCTGGGAGACGCCACTGGACTTGGCGTTGGCCACGAAGGCCCGGGCGACGCCCTTCGGGTCGACGCCGTGGTGCCGGTAGAAGCGGTTGTCCTCGGCAGCCACGATCGCCTGCTGCATGTGCGGCGAGATGTCCGACAGCTTGGTGTACTGCCGGTACTCCTCGAAGAACATGGTCAGCACGGTCTTGCCGTCGGGCGCGTAGAGGTAGGAGGTCTCGGCGGGCAGGGCGGTGGCCAGCAGTCGGGTCTTGCTCTCCACGGCGTGCGCGGTGGCCTTGGCGCCGACGCCGGTCAGGGCGACCACGGGGTACGCCACGGCGGCGACGACGATGCCGGCGATCAGCCCGGCACGGAGGAGAGGAACGAAACGACCAGCGGCAGCAAGGGGTCGGTTGCTCACACCGATAAGTTATGACATTTCCGAATCATCCATGAGAAATACTCATGAAGTGATCGGTGGTGATGCGGCCCACCCCTCGCGCTGCTGTCACCCGTGCCTCCTTCCCGGCAGGATCGCGGACATGCACGCACCGCTGACCCCGGCGACCCGGTCGACCGCCGAGCCGGACCTCACCCATCACGGTGACGCGGAGGTGGGCGCGGGGCTGGTCGACCTCGCCGTCAACGTACGGCGCGCGCCGATGCCGGACTGGCTGGCCGAACCGATCACGGCGTCGCTCGCCGACCTGGCCGGGTACCCGGACCCGGAACCCGCGCGAGCCGCCGTCGCCGCCCGACACGGTCGGCCACCGGCCGAGGTGCTGCTGACCGCCGGTGCCGCCGAAGGGTTCGTGCTGCTCGCCCAGGCGCTGCGCGGCATCCGCCGACCGGTGGTGGTCCACCCGCAGTTCACCGAGCCGGAGGCCGCGCTGCGGGCGGCCGGGCACCAGGTGCAGCGGGTGCTGCTCGACCCGGCGGACGACTTCCGCCTGCACCCGGATGCGATCCCCGCCGACGCCGACCTGGTCATGATCGGCAACCCGACCAACCCCACCTCCGTGCTGCATCCCGCCGCCGACCTGGCCACTCTGGCCCGGCCGGGACGCGTGCTCGTGGTCGACGAGGCGTTCGCCGACGCCACCGCCGCCCCCGGACACCCCGGCGAGCCCGAATCCCTGGCGGCCCGTCGGGACCTGCCCGGACTGGTGGTCGTCCGCAGCCTCACCAAGACCTGGGGGCTGGCCGGACTGCGGATCGGCTACCTGCTCGGTGAGGCGGAGCTGCTGCACCGGCTGGCGGCCGTACAGCCCCTCTGGGCGGTATCCACGCCGGCCCTGGCCGCCGCGACCGCCTGCGCCGGCCCCACCGCGGTCCAGGCCGAGCGCGCCATCGCCGCGCAACTCGCCGCCGACCGCGACCACCTGGTCACCCGCCTGTCGGCCCTGCCCGGGGTACGCGTCGTCGGGCGTCCGGCCAGCGCGTTCGTCCTGATCCACCGGCCGGGCGCGGACCGGATCCGCGCCGCGCTACGCGAGCATGGTTGGGCGGTACGCCGCGGCGACACCTTCCCCGGCCTCGGCCCGGACTGGCTGCGGATCGCGGTGCGGGACCGGGCCTGCACCGACGTGTTCATCAAGGTGTTGGCGGAGATTCTGGAGGCATGATGCTGGAGACCACGATCGCGGCGATCGGCCCGCTCGACGGGGCGGCGATGAGCACGGCGCGGCAGTTGCAGACCCGGCTGACCAAGCCCGCCGGCTCGCTCGGCCTCCTGGAGGAGCTGTCCGTACGCCTCGCCGGCCTGGCCGGCACCTGCCCGCCACCGCTGCCGAGCCCGGCGGCCGTGGCCATCTTCGCCGGTGACCACGGCGTACACGCCCAGCGGGTGACCCCCTGGCCGCAGGAGGTCACCGTCCAGATGGTCGGCAACTTCCTGGCCGGCGGCGCGGTGGTCAACGCCTTCGCCCGGCAGGCAGGCGCCACGGTGACCGTGGTCGACGTCGGCGTGGCCACCCCCCTGTCCACCTCCGACGACCACCCGCCGACGGGCGACGCTCCCGTCGCTGCACCGGGTGGGGTCAGGGGTCACGGCCGCGTCGACGTGCCCCGGCTGGTCGACGCCAACGTCCGGCGGGGTACCCGGGACATGACCGTCACCGCCGCGCTCACCCGTGACGAGGCGAGGTCCGCCGTGGAGGTCGGCATCCGCATCGCCGGGGAACTGATCGACGGCGGGGCGGCCCTGCTGGTCACCGGCGACATGGGGATCGCCAACACCACCCCGGCCGCCGCGCTGATCGCCGCGTTCACCGGAGTCGACGCCGCCGAGGCGACCGGCCGGGGCACCGGCGTGGACGACCCGACCTACCAGCACAAGATCGAGGTTGTCCGAGCCGCGCTGCTGCGCCACACACCCGACCCGACAGATCCGCTCGGGGTGCTGGCCGCCGTGGGCGGACTGGAACACGCCGCGCTGACCGGGCTGCTGCTCGGTGCCGCCGCTCGTCGCGTACCGGTGCTGTTGGACGGGGTGATCGCGGTCTCCGCCGCGCTGGCCGCCGCGGCCCTCGCCCCCGACGCGGTCGGCGCGATGATCGCCGGTCACCGCTCCGCCGAGCCGGGTGCCACCGTGGCGCTGCGGCAACTCGGCCTCACCCCGCTGATCGACCTGGGCCTGCGGCTCGGCGAAGGCACCGGCGCGCTGCTCGCCCTGCCCGTGGTCACCGGCGCCGTCCGGGTGCTGCACGAGGTGGCCACCTTCGACTCCGCCGGGGTGGCGGAGAAGTGACAAGCCCGTACCCTCTCGGACTCCGACTGGCCGGCCGACGGGTCGTCGTGGTGGGCGGGGGAGCCGTGGCCACCCGGCGGGTACCGGCGTTGCTCGACGCGGGCGCGGACGTGCTGCTGGTGGCCCCGGAGATCAGTCCGGCGATGCAGGCCCACGCCGACGCCGACCGACTGCGCTGGATACCCCGCCGGTTCCACCCCGACGACCTGGACGACGCCTGGCTCGTCCACGTCGCGATCGACGACCCGGACGCCGCCGCCGCCGTCAGCGCCGCCGCCGCACAGCGCCGCATCTTCTGCGTACGCGCCGACGACCGCGAGGCAGCGACCGCCTGGACCCCGGCGGTGACCCGGCACGGCCCGGTCACCGTGGCCGTCCTCGGCGGCGGCGACCCCCGCCGCGCGATGACCGTCCGCGACGCCATCCGCACCCTCCTGCGTGAAAGGAAGGGCACCCTGTTAACGCCTGCGGTAGAGCAGGGGACCCCTGTTAACACTCCGACCGGTGCACCCGGCCGAGTAGCTCTGGTGGGTGCCGGGCCGGGCGACCCGGAACTGGTCACAGTCCGTGGTTGGCGGCTGCTCACCGAAGCTGACGTGGTGGTCGCCGACCGGCTGGTGCCCGGCCTGCTCCTCGACGAACTGCGTACCGGCGTGGAACTGGTGGACGCCTCGAAGATCCCGTACGGCCCGGCCCGCACCCAGGAGGAGATCAACCGGATCCTGGTCGACCGGGCGCTGGCCGGTGCCTTCGTGGTCCGCCTCAAGGGCGGTGACCCGTACGTCTTCGGACGCGGCGGCGAAGAGCTGCTGGCCTGCGCGGCAGCCGGCGTGCCGGTGACCGTGGTGCCCGGCGTGACCAGCTCCATCGCCGCCCCGGCAGCAGCCGGTATCCCGGTCACCCATCGAGCGGTGGCGCACGAGTTCACCGTGGTCTCCGGCCACGTCGCACCCGACTCGGCGGCCTCGCTGGTGCGCTGGGACGCGCTGGCCGCCCTGCGCGGCACCCTGGTGATCCTGATGGGGCTGAAGAACCTGCCGGCGATCACCGCCACCCTGCTGCGGCACGGTCGCCCGGCGGACACTCCTGCGGCTGTGGTCCAGGAGGCCACCACCGGGGCACAGCGAACCCTCCGCTCCACGCTGGGTGAGGTGGCCGGGGATGTGGCGGCTGCGGGGGTACGTCCGCCGGCGGTTGTGGTGGTGGGGGATGTGGTCGGGGTTCTTCCCAGCCTTTGATCGTGCCCGGTTCGTGTCCGGCTCTGTGGGGGTGGTTGCGGTGGAGGGCTGGGGCGACCGTGCCCGGCTTCGGGCGGTCAGGCTTGATCCCTACGCCGGGCACGGTCGCCCCAGCCCGACCCGGTCGACCTTCGCTCGAACCCCGTGGGTGTTGTCGGGGTAGGTGGGTAGACGCCGTTTGGCCGGCACCCAGGTTCGGGTGCCGGCCATACGGTTCTTGCTCCCCCTGTGGAGGAATGTCTTTGGGGTCAGCTGTTCCAGTACTTGGCGACCAGGTCAGCGGCCTGCTGCTCCCACTGGGCGTAGTGATCCGGGTACGCCGACACCTGCACCGTCTGCGCGGCCTTGGTCAGCGGCATGTCCTGCCAACCGTCAACCTGCTTGAGGCCCTTCAGGAACGCGGTGGTCGAGTACTCGGGATCGGTGATCTGCTCCACCGTGCCCCAACCACTGGACGGACGCTGCTGGAACAAGCCCTGCGAGTCATGGTCGTTACGGTCACCCAGGTGGCCGAGGTTCTCCAACTTCGACTCCTGCAACGCGGTGGCGATGGAGACGACCGCGGCACGCTCGTCCATGCCGGCCTTCTTCGTGGCGGCGATGATCGCCTTCGTGTTCGCCACCTGCTCATCGTTCAGATCGATACGCGACTGCGCACCCTGCACACCAT
>NZ_RQIV01000011.1:0-191907 GCF_003977705.1 Verrucosispora sp. FIM060022 | reverse complement strand
GCCGACGATGGACCATGCGCTGGAAAGCACCCCTGAACGCCTTCCAGATCGCCTTCGAAGGCCGACTCACCCCGGCCAACAACTGACCACCTCAACAACCAAGATCAGCCGTTAACTTGACACTCCCACCAGAGGTGCAAGATCGGCGGTGAATTGAGGGGGAGGCGTCGTGGGGTACGAGGTGTTGGCGGGGACGCGGGCGCCGGTGCGGGTGTGGACGGATCCTTATGGGATCGAGGAGCAGGCGGCGCGGCAGCTGCGCAACATCGGGGTGTTGCCGTGGGTGCAGGGGGTTGCCGTGATGCCGGACGTGCACTTCGGTAAGGGGGCGACGGTCGGGTCGGTGATCGCGATGCGGCAGGCCTTGTCGCCGGCCGCCGTCGGCGTGGACATCGGTTGCGGCATGTCGGCGGTACGCACCTCGCTGACCGCCGACGATCTGCCCGACGACCTCGCGGGGCTGCGTCGGGCCATCGAGGATGCCATTCCGGTCGGCTTCGCCCAGCGTGACGATCCGGTCGACCCGCGTCGGGTTCGGGGTCTGGAGCAGCGCGGCTGGATCGACTTCTGGCAGCGCTTCGCCGACCTGGACCGTCGGGTGGCGCAGCTGGAGACGCGGGCCCGCCGGCAGTTGGGCACCCTCGGCGGCGGCAACCACTTCATCGAGGTCTGCCTGGAGTCCGGCGGCACCGACGACGGCCGGGTCTGGCTGATGCTGCACTCCGGGTCGCGCAACATCGGCAAGGAGCTGGCCGAGCGGCACATGGCGGTGGCCCGGCGGCTGCCGCACAACGCCGACCTGCCCGACCGGGACCTGGCGGTGTTCCTGTCCGGCACGCCGGAGATGGACGCCTACCGGCGGGACCTGTGGTGGGCGCAGGAGTACGCGCGGCGCAACCGGGCGGTCATGCTCGCCGTGCTGATGAACCTGGTACGGGACCGGTTCGAGCAGGTCAGCTACGACGAGCCGATCAGCTGCCACCACAACTACGTGGCCGAGGAGCGCTACGACGGGGTGGACGTGCTGGTCACCCGCAAGGGCGCGATCCGGGCCGGTGCCGGTGACCTGGGCATCATCCCCGGATCGATGGGCACCGGGTCGTACATCGTGCGGGGCAGGGGCAACGAGGCGGCGTACTGCTCGGCGTCGCACGGGGCGGGGCGGCGGATGTCGCGCGCCCAGGCCAAGCGGACGTACACCACCGACGACCTGGCCGCGCAGACCTCCGGGGTGGAGTGCCGCAAGGACGCCGGGGTGGTCGACGAGATCCCCGGCGCGTACAAGGACATCACCGAGGTGATGGCCCAGCAGGAGGACCTGGTCGAGGTGGTGGCCCACCTCAAGCAGGTGGTCTGCGTCAAGGGCTGACCAACCACACGCCATGGTCACCCGGCGCCCGCACGCGCGCTGGGCGACGATGAAGACGTGGCAGTGCAGCCGTCCGGCACGCCGAGCCAAACGACCTGCACTGCCACGCCACGGCCCCCCACCCCGTCGATCTTGCACTTTCTGTCGCTGTATAAGCCGCATAAGCCCACGTATCGGCGACCAGAAGTGCAAGATCGACGGGACGGGAAGGCGGGGGAGAGAGGGAGGGGGCAGGGGGTGGGGGAGGTTCGGGCGGCGCTTGCGCAGGTGGCGGATGCTGAGCGGGCGGCGGGGGTGAGTCGGTACCTGCGGATGGTGCCGGGTGGGTATGGCGAGGGGGATCGGGCCATCGGTGTCACCGTGCCGGAGCAGCGGCGGGTGGCCGGGCGGTACTGGCGTCAGTTGTCTCTGAACGATGTGGCGACGTTGTTGGGTGGCGAGGTGCACGAGGAGCGGCTGACCGCGATCTTCGTGCTGGTGCGGAAGTTCGCCAAGGGCGACGAGGTGCAACGCGAGGCGATCTACCGGCTGGTGCTGGCCAACACGGAGCGGATCAACAACTGGGACCTGGTGGACTCGTGCGCGCCGTACCTCGTCGGGCCCTGGCTGATCGACAAGGACCGCGCGGTCCTCGATCGGTGGGCCGGTTCCGAGCTGGTGTGGGAGCGGCGGATGGCGATCATGGCGACCTTCGCCTTCATCAGGGCCGGCGACTTCGGGTGGACCCTGCGGCTCGCCGAGCGGTTGCTGGGCGACCCGCACGACCTCGTCCACAAGGCCGTCGGCTGGATGCTGCGTGAGGTGGGCAACCGGGACCGGGCGGCGGCCGAGGAGTTCCTGTCCCGGTGGCACCGGGACATGCCTCGGGTGATGCTGCGGTACGCGATCGAGAAATTCGAGCCGGAGCGACGACAGCAGTATCTGTCCGGTGTGCTCACTCCGTACCGGTGAGGTACGCGGGCTACAGCCAGCCCTTGTGGTACGCCACCCGGGCCGCCTCGTGCGGGTCCGGCGCCCCGGTCTTCGACACGGCGGCCACCACGTGCGCCTGAAGGGTCGCGCTCGACAACCCGAAGACCGACCGCAGCGCCGCTACCGGCATGCCGTCGTGCAGCGCGGCCAGGATGCCGCGTTCGCGCTGGGTCAGCGGGCCGGGTCGGGGACGTTCGGCCGGCCCGGCCGACGCGGAACTGCTGTCGGCGAGTTCGATGTCGATGACCCGGCGTCCGGCGTACACGTCCCGGATGGCGCGGCACAGCCGATCGCTCGGCGCGTCCTTGACCAGGAAACCGGCCACCCCGGCCTGCATGGCCCGGTCGAAGTTGCCAGGCGTGCCGACGCTGGTCAGCACCAGGATGCGGACCGGCGAACCGGCGTCCTTGAGCCGCTGGGCGGCGACGATGCCGTCCATGCCGGGCAGGTCGATGTCGACCACCGCGACGTCCGGCCGGTGCTGTTCGATCTCGGCCAGGATGGTGTCACCGCGCTCGGTCTCCGCGACCACGGTGATGTCGCTCTCCAACGACATCAGGGCCACCAACGCACCCCGGATGAGGTTCTGATCCTCAGCCACCAACACCCTGATCATGGCTTCTCCTCGGTTGTCAGCACGGTACGAGCACGGTGAGGACGAATTCGCCGCCGGCACGGTGCCCGGCGGTGAGGGTTCCGCCCAGCGGGGCCAGTCGTTCGGCCAGACCGGTGAGCCCACTGCCACCGATGTCGTCGGTGGGCGCGGGGGAGGCTGCGCCGTCGTTGGCGACGTCGAGGCGTACCTGGTCGTCGGAGCGGTGCATGCTGATGCGGCAGCGGCTGGCGCTGCTGTGGCGCAGCAGGTTGGTCGCCGCCTCCCGGACGGCCCAGGCGAGCACCTCCTCGACCGGCGCGGGCAGGGCCTCGACCGGTGTCGCGACCTCGCACCGCACGCCGGCGGCGACCAGGACGGACTGCACGCCCTCCAGTTCCCGTTGCAGCGAGTCGCGGCGGTAGCCCTTGACGACCGTGCGGACATCGCGCAGCGAGTCGCGGGCGATGCCGTACACGTCGTTGAGTTCCGACCGGGCGCGGGCCGCGTCGCGATCGAGCAGCCGCAGGGCGAGTTCGCTCTTGAGCGCGATGGCGGAGAGGTTGTGGCCCAGGGTGTCGTGCAGGTCGCGGGCGAACCGGACCCGTTCCGCGTCGACGGCGAGGCGGGCGACCTCGGCCCGGGCGGCGAACAGTTCCTCGATGAACGCGACGAGCACGATGATGCCGGCCAGCGCGGCGCCGGTGAGCACGTCCTGCACGGTCAGGAAGACGACGCCCGGGGTGTCGAGCATGATCCGTTCCACCGTGATCAGGACGAGCACCCCGACGGCCAGGAGCAGGCCGTAGCGTGGACGGAAGGTGACCGCCACGGCGGCGAGCGCCAGGAAGCCGATCACCTGCCAGTTCCGGTCGACGAGCACGGGCAGCAGCAGCACGATGCCGGTGACCAGCAGGGCGTCGTCACGCCTGCGGTTGCTCCACGGATGGCGCATGGCGTGGGTGACGAGCCGGATGAAGGCGGTGGCCACGACCGCGAAGCCGCCGGCGCCGACGGTCACCACCCACCAGGAGCGGCCCTCGGTGACCGCGGTGACGATGGGCAGCAGACCGAAGGCGAGCATGACGACCGTGAAGACGTACGCGACGGTACGGGTGACCACGACCGCCCGGGCCCGGCGGACCTGCCCGGCGGCGGACGTGTCAGCGCCCGCCGCCGGGGTGAGGGACTGAACGGTGCCGGAGGTCATCTCAGGCACTCATCCCGACACAGGCACCCGGGCAGCTGACGGTGCCGATCGTGGCCATCGCCGCGCCGGCCGTGGTGCTCAGGTCCTCGACGGCGATCTCGCCCGGCGCGGGCGGAAGATCGGGAATCTCGTCGCCGGTGCCGAGCACGATGCCGTACTCGGCAAGCACAGCGGCGGGATCGAGCTGGTATCGATTGGCGAGGGTGGGATCGGACCACGCGTCGGCGACCAACCGAGCAAAGCGGGTACGGTGTTCCGCCGGTACAGAGGCCATCGGTTTCTCCCTCCACGCGACCGGGCCGGGGCGCCCCGCGCTGCCTGGCGCTGACGGGGGACAGCGGGACAGGCGGCGCGGGACGCCGGCACCGGGTGGGTCAGTTGACGATCGGCTCTTCGATGCCGAACGTGCCGGCGGTGCTGGCGGTGAAGGCGGTACCACCGATGGTGCTGATCGAGCTCGCGCTGCCCAGCGTGCCCTCGGCGGCGCCGGCCGCGACGGCCTCCAGCGCCTCCATGCTCAGGTCGCCGCTCGGCTTCGGCGGCAGCAGCGGCGGGGCCACCGCGGCGGGGTAGTCGATGCCGTGCTCGGCCAGCACCTCGTACGGGGTGTTCTGGTAGCGGTCAGCGAACTCGGTGTCGGACCAGGCGCTCGACACGATCTTGGCAAACTTCCGGCGGTCCTCGTCCGACAGGACGTAGATCCCTTCGGCCATGACGATCCTCCTCGTACCGCGCCGGCGGGGCCGGCGCTTGGCGATGTGCGAGGAGCGGACATCTGGACTGTCCGCTGCTCCGGTGGACGCAGGATTGCGGCACCGGGCCGCCTCCGGAGAGTCACCGGTCTGCTGCTCTCCGGCGGATCGGCCACACACATGGTGGCGTCAGGCGAGCGATCTCAAACAGTCATCATCGACACGATCTGTGCATGACGAGTGTCATGTGCGACCGCCGGACGGTGGACACGACGACGCCACCCTCGCGTGGTGCGAGGGTGGCGTCGGTCCTGGTCAGGCGCTGATCCAGCCCCGGTCGCGGGCAATGCGGATCGCGTCCACCCGGTTGCGGGCCCCGATCTTCGACATGATGGCCGACAGGTAGTTGCGGACGGTCCCCGGTGCCAGATAGAGCTTCGCGGCCACGTCGGAGACGTCGGAGCCCTTGGCGACGTGGGTGAGGACGTCGCGCTCGCGTTCGGTCAACGGGTTGGGGCCATGGTGGAACGCCGCCACGACGATCTCGGAGTCGATCACCCGTTCGCCCCGGTGCACCCGCCGGATGGCGTCGGCCAACCGGGTCGGTGGGGCGTCCTTGGGCAGGAAGCCGGAGACCCCGATCAGCATCGCCCGGGCGATGTTCGCCGAGTCGGCGTGGCTGGTCAGCATGATGGTCCGGCAGGTCGGCAACTGTTGGCTCAGCGCGCCGGCCGCCGCCAGGCCGTCGATGCCGGGCAGTCCGATGTCGAGCACGGCCACGTCGGGCCGGTGTGTCAACGCGTTGGGCAGGATCGCGGTGCCCTCGGCCACCTCCGCCACCACCTCGAGGTCCGGCTCCAGGGACAGCAGCGCGACGAGCGCACCGCGAACCATGTGCATGTCCTCGGCCAGCAAAATCCTGATCATCGGGTTGCCTCCACCATCGCTGCCTTCGTGGCCAGGCTCGGCACGAAGACCACAAGTTCGAAAGATCCGCCACCGACCGGGCCGGCGTGCAGCCGCCCGTCCAGTTCGAGCAGCCGCTCCCGCAGACCTTCCAGACCGTTGCCCGCCGGATGCGGTGGTCCGGGAGGTACGCCGTCGTTGACGATCCGCAGTACGAGGCCGTCGTCCTGCGGTCGTAGGGTGATCGAGCAGTGCCGGGCGATGCTGTGCCGCAGCACGTTGGTGGCACCCTCCCGCAGGGCGAACGCCAACGGGGTGGCGGCGTCGGACGGCAGGGTGTCCAGTGGCACCGTGTCCACCTCGCACTCGATGCCGGCCGAGGTGAGCACCGAGGTCACCCCGGTCATCTCGCCGGCGAGCGAGACGCTGCGATACCCGGCCACCACCTCCCGGATGTCGCGGTGCGCCTCCCGGGCCAGCCCGACCACCTCGTTGATCTCCCGCTCCGCGGACTCCGGGCGGCTGTGCAGGACGGCGGCGGCCAACTCGCCCTTGAGCGCGATCGCGCAGAGCTGGTGCCCGAGCACGTCGTGCAGATCGCGGGCGAAGCGCAGCCGTTCGACGTCGACGGCCCGGTGGGCGAGCGTGGCCCGCAGCCGGTGCACCTCCCACACCAGGGTCGCCATCTTCACGAAACCGAAGACCACCGCGCCGGTCAGCGCGACGCCGAGCGTGGCGTACGCGATGTCGCTTGGTTCTTCGTGCACGAGCAGGGCGAACGGGATCTCCGCCAGCACCACCGCGAGGTAGGCGACATAGGACAGCGGCGAACGCAGGGTGATCAGCAGCGAGGCGGCCAGGAAGGACGGCACGCCCAGCCACGCGTCGCCGGCCAGCGGGGCCGGCGCGTACGACAGGATCGCCTGCAACAGCAGGGTCCACGACCAGGTGACCGGCGGCTCGCCGCGCAGCCCGTGCCAGGTGTGCCGGAACTGCAACAGCGCCACCCCGGTCAGCGCGAGCAGGGCCAGCCCGGCGTTCGGCACCGGCTGTGTGGTGATCACGCGGGAAGCGGGAATGCTCAGGTAGGCGATGGAGAGGAGGAAGACCAGCGTCTGGGCGGTCCGTACGGCGACGCCCGTCGTCGCACTCGCCGCATGGGGCGCACTGCCCACGTCGACCATCTCTAGTTACCCCCAAGCACTTGCCCGGAAATCCTCACATTCATCGATGGGGGGCAACAACCAGCCGAACAGATGCCGTTATTCGACCGCCCTACCGCTTTCCTTCCCAGCGGAAGAACCGCCGTGTGGTGATCACACCCACCGCCCACCAGACACCGAGCACCGCCGCGTCCCGGGGCAGCGCGCCGCCGCCGTAGAACGCCGCCCGGACCGCGTCGGCCAACGCGGTGACCGGCAGCAGTTCCGCGATCGTCCGCAGCCAGTCCGGGAAGACCGACAATGGCACGAAAATTCCCGAGCAGGCGAAACAGGCGAACAGCACGGGAATGCAGAGAATCTGAGCGCTCTCCGCATTGGGGATGAGCGCCGTGTAGGCGGCCGCCAACACGGCGAAGACCGCGGTCCCGTATGCCAGGGCCACCATCAGCAGGAGCGGATTCTCCGGCGCCGGCACGCCCAGGGCGAGCAGCCCGATGGTCAGCAGCAACACCAACTGCAACCCACTGAGGACGTACGCGGTGAGCACGTTGCCGGCCAGGATCGACCGGTTCGGCAACTCGGTGCCGCGTAACCGTTTGAGGATCAACGCGTCCCGTCGGCTGGTCAACGTCACCACCAGGGTGGTGAACGTGGAGTACACCGTGATCATGGCGATCATGGCGGTCAGGAAGTGACCCCGGTAGGGCACCCCGTCCCAGTCCAGGCCCGCCGGCACGGTGAACGGGATGCTGACGCACATCGCCACCGGCACCAGGAACGTCGGCACCACCAGGGCCCGGTTGCGCCAGAACAGCCGCTGCTCCAGCCGCCACACCGCCACCGACCCGCCGACCACCGTCACCGCGCTCATCGGTGCCCCACCTTCTCCGGCACGGCATCCACCGGACCGCGTTGCCGATCCTCGGTCAGCCCCAGGTAGACGTCCTCCAGGCTGGCCGGTCGGACGGCCACCTGTGGCAGCACCCGACCGCGGGTCGCCGCCCAGGCGAACACCTCCGCGGCCGTCTCGTCGAGCCTGCGGGTACGGATCACCACGCGACCGGCGGCGTACTCGGCCGGCCAGTCGGCGGGCAGATCCTCCGGCAGCCGGTCCGCCGCGAAACTGACAGTGCCCGTCCCGGCGGACAGCACGGTCGGCAGGTCGCCGGAGACCGTCAGCCGTCCGGCCTCCATCATCAGCACCCGACCGGCCAGCCGCTCCGCCTCCTGCAGGTAGTGCGTGGTCAGCAGCACGGTCGTGTCTGCCTGCGCCAACCCCTCGATGACCTGCCAGGTGTTCTGCCGGGCCTCCGGGTCCAGCCCGGTGGTCGGCTCGTCGAGGAACAGCACCCGGGGCCGGTGCAGGATCGCCAACGCCAGGTCCAGGCGGCGTCGCTGCCCGCCGGACAACCGGCCGACCCGGATCCGGGCCTGGGCGCGCAGGTCCACCAGATCGAGCACCTCGTCGCGGGGCAGCGGATCCCGGCCGAACCGGCGCCACGCCTGCACCGTCTCCGCCACGGTCAACTCACCGAGGAAACCGGCCTCCTGCAACATGATGCCGACGTGGCGGCGCACCGTCGCCCGGTCCCGGTACGGGTCGCCGCCGGCCACCCGTACCCGCCCCGAGGTCGCCGCCCGGTGCCCGGCCAGCACCTGCATGGTGCTGGTCTTCCCGGCACCGTTGCGGCCCAGCAGGGCCACCACCTCGCCGGGCGCCACCTGGAAGCTCACCCCTCGGACGGCGCGCACCGAGCCGTACGCGACCGTCAGGTCCTCCACCTCGATCATGACGGTTCCTCCGGTGCGACGCGGTCGTGGCGGGCGGCGCTGAGCAACCGACCGGCCCGTCTCGCCCAGTCCGGGTCGTTGGCGCCGCGCCAGTTGGTCCGGCCCTGGTGCGGATCGGTGCCGTCGGCCCAGCGCGGCAGGCTGCCGAGCATGAACTCGCCGACCGACGACTCGACCTGCCAGTCCAGCCCGAAGACCCGCGCCGACAGGTGGGCGTCGCCGCTGCCGAGACCGCAGGGAGCCAGCCCCATCGCGGTCGCGACCAGGTACGCGGTCTGGTAGGCCACCCCGACGTGCTTGAGGGTGGCCGCGTACCCCATCGCGTCGTACTTCCAGGTCAGCCGGCCGAAGCGGGAGGTGAAGGTGATCAGCGCGTCGGGTGTGGGAGTGCCGCCGGTGGCCTGCGCGGCACCGGCGAGCAGCCCTTGGATCAGCGTCGGATCGTCGCAGACCTGGACCAGCCGGTGTTCCCAGGCGTCGTAGTGGTAGGCGGCCCGCGGTAGACCGGCCACCCGGTGCGCGGTGACGTAGATTTCCAGGTCGCCGGAGGCGCCCCCGGTCGGGTACGGCCGGTCGACGCCCTCGTACGGCATCCGGTTGTCGTGGTCGGGCCCGTACACCGAGCGCACCCGACCGACCCGGTAGAGGAACTCGCCGAGTTGCGCAAGCGTCATCGGCTCGACACCGAATCCCCGCACCGACCGACGGGCCTCCTGCACCAGCACCAGCGGCGGATCGGTGGCCCGCAACGCGTCGAAGTCCGGTCGGGGCAGTACCACCGCCGGGCCGGCCGGGGCCGGTTTGACCGGCGGCAGCGGTGGCCGTACGTCGACGAACGGGAAGGTGGCCCCGAACGACTCGTCGGTGCGCCCGCAGCGGCTGCGGGAGTGGAAGTACAGCTCATGCGGATCCCACTGGTCGGCGGCCGGGTCGACCGCGTCGGTGAGCTGCGCGGCGGCGAGGAAACCGACCAGGTGCCGGATCGCGGTCTCGTCCAACCCCAGCCGGGCGGCCAGGTCCGCCACGGTGCGCGGCTCGGCGAGCGCGCCGACCAGGGCGAGCGCCTGCTCGTGCAGCACACCGACCCGAAACGGCGCGAGCCCCGACTCGACCACCATCCGGCCGTCGCGGCGGCGCAGCAGCGCCAGCCGGGACAGCGCCACCGGAGCATTTCCGGTGTACGGGCGGTGGGTGAACCGCAGGTCGCCGGTCAACGCGGTCACCCGCAGCCAGCCCGGCTCACCGGCCGGACCGATCTGCTGCTCCAGCGCGTTGCCGATCCGGTCGAGCAGCCAGTGCAGCCGAGCCAGCACGGCGATCTCGTCGTCGGTCGCGGTGGCCCCCGCGGTGGCCAGCGCCAGCCGTTCCAGGTCGGTCGGTGTCACCTCGGTCGTGGCGAGGGCCTGCAGCACCGCGACCATCGGCCGGTCGCGTTCGCCCACGGCGACCCGGCCGAACCGGGACCACAGGGCGAGCTGCCCGCCGCCGGAGGTCAGCCGGCTCGACGGGTCCAGCCGCAGAAGTCGCTCGTACGGCCGGGTCGACTGGGTCAGGGTCATCGCACCCCTTTCAACAACCATGGACGGGGTCACAGGAACATCGGAATGGGGTTGAGGGCGTCCTCCGGCGTGGCCCGGTCGAGCCAGCCGAGTCGCACCGGTACGTCGTAGAGCCGCCCGGCACCGAACCGGGCCCAGAAGTGCCGCATCCCGGGCACGATCACCTTGACCACCGGCAGTTCCAGGTCGGGCCGGGTCTGGTCGAGCACCAGCATCTGCATGCCGGCCCGCTCGACGAGCCCGCGTACGGTGTCCACGTCGGTCTTCAGGTCGTCAGAGGCCAGGTTGCGGTGCGTGGTCGCGGTCGACACCCGCGCCGACGGCGCCAGGTAGCCCTCCGAGGCCAGCGTGGCGTGTCGCCACCAGCCCTGCTGGACCGGGTCCGGATAGGCGTAGCCGCTGCCGTCGGGCTGCACGTCGATGACCGCAGGCAGGAACTGGTTCATCTCGCTGAGCGCCCGCTGCACCGCGGTCTTCGCGTCCAGGTGGGCGCCGAAGGCCATCAGGATGTCCTCGGCCGGCTTGTCGGTGCGGCGACTGATCGCGGCGGCCACCGGAATGCCGAGGTCGGCGGTCAGATCCAGCACCCACAGCTCGCGGTTGAGCCCGGCGTAGACCTCGCGGAACTCGTCGAACCACGGCTCACCGAAGCTGTCCAGGTCGAACCGGGGCATGTTGAGCCGGTTGTACCACCACAGCGCGACGCTGTCGCGTTCGACAAGTTCCAGGAAGCCCTGCAGCACGGCGTCCTCGATGCTCGACCCGGCGGCGTTGCCGTTGGAGCAGGCCGACGCGAACAGCTCACCGGGCCGGCTCGGGTACTGGAAGTACAGGTGCGCGGTCGGCACGTGGAAGTGCCGCTCGTGGGTCAGCGACCAGACCGGGCTCCACTCGATCGGCCGGTCGGCCGGCAGCGGGTCGCAGACGATCTGGAAGCTCGACCGTTGCGCCGCGTTCCACGCCACCCGGTTCTCGTGCTGCCGGGGGCTGTAGAGCTGCAGGTCGTTCGGGGCCAGCGCCCGGTCGCCCAACTCCGCCAGGGTGGCGGTGATCCGGGGTTCGTCGCCGACGAACAGACCGCTGTACCGTTCGATCGCCTCGCAGATCGCGCTGGCCCGGGCCTGGGTGTCGGTGGTGCCCTTGCCGGCCGCCATGCTGCGCAACCCGCTGCGCAGATGCCGCAGGTTGTGCACCCGGCGAGCGAAGTTGTGCCCCGCGTAGTACCCCTTGACGAAGTCCCGGCCGGTGGCGAAGGGACGCAGTTCCCGCACCACCCCGGTGACCGAGCTGACCTGCGGCGAATACCGGGCGAGCACCTCGTCGGGCCGCTGGGCCCGGTGGCCGCCGTCGCCGGTGTAGGTCTTCGCCCGCGACTGCAGGCGTACCGGTGCGGCGAACCGCCGGGCGACCAGTTCCGGTTCCCCGCAGGACGGGCACTGCGGGCGGCGGTGCAGCGGATGCCGCTGGGTGTCGAAGTAGATCGTGTCGAGGGTGAGGATGCCGTTCTCCTGCTCGGTGCCGAGGCCGGCGACGTGCTTGACCGCCTCCAACGCGGTCAGCCGCGCACCGATGTCCCGGGTGGTCGGCAGGTCGGCCAGCGGCACCCGCAGCGGGCCGACGTGTTCGAGCTTGTCGCGCAGGTACTCGTCGACCTGCCGGTGTCCGGCCAGCCGGAACGCCACGCACGCCCAGCAGCCGTGCTCCCGGCTCGCCGGCTTGAACGTCGGGCCGATCCACAGCACCGAACCGACCGGCTTGGTCAGCAGCCACGGGCGGCCGCTGCGCAGCGCCGCGTCGTTCAGCTCGGCCAGCTCCGGATTGAGGTAGTTGTCGGTGGCCACCACCGACAGGTCGACCGGGCTCGCCGGGCCGGCACCCACCGGCGTGACCCGCAGGCCGGCGGCCCCGAGCGCGGCCAGCAGCGGCTCCGGGTCGACCTCGCCGACGACCGACAGGCCGACCGTGGCCGCGGCGAGCCGGTCGGCCACCACCTCGGCGCTGGTACCGGCCATGTCCCAGAAGGCCGATTCGCGTTGCGGCAACTCGGGGTCGACCCGCAGCACGACCCCCATTCGGATCAACCGCTCGATGAGGTAGAGCACCCGCTCCGGCGGTTCGTCGGCCAGGGCGTCGAGCACGTCGTCGACGTCGTGCTTGCCGTCCAGCAGCGGCAGGACCCGCTCGGTCAGCTCGCCCTCGATGACCTGGTGGCCACGCTCGGAGAACACGTACACGGCCTCACCAGGCAGGTTCTCCACGCGCAGGTTGCGGCGTACCCGTGGACGGATCGTCATGGCATCTCTCCCGTCAGCTCATCGTTCGAAGCGAGGTAACGTCCTCTTCGGCCAGGGCCAGGCAGGCCAGCCCGGCGGCCGCGAGACCGTCCACGGCGGACAACTGGGTCCGGTCGGCGCGACGCCGGTCCGGGAACCAGCGGCCCTGGCTGGCGCGGCGGCTCAGCAGCGTACGGGCGGCGGCGTGCGCGGCCGTGTGCTGCTGTTCGTCGCCGTCGCCCCGCCAGGCCGCCAGGCCCAGCTCGATCCGGTCGAGCAGGTCGACGCTGGACGGTGACCCGGCCGGCGTCGGTGTTTGCGCCTGCGCGGGCCGGGCCCGGCCGAGTGCCGCCGCGGCCACCGTCGCCGCCAGCAGCGCGCCCGAAGTGGACCCGACAGCCGGCGCCAGCTGCTCGTCGTCGATGCTCAGGCCGTTCCGCTCGGCGTAGCGGGCCAACGCCATCGCCACCCCCGGCGCCCCGGACGGCAACGCGTCGAGCAGCGCGACCCCGGCCGGGTAGGGCGCCGGCACGCCGCCCGGCAGTTCGGCGAGAAGCTGCTCGTACAGGCTGGCGGCGAGTTCGTCGGCCGCCGTGCAGGGCTGCGCCTCGGTGAGCTTGAGCAGGGCCAGCAGCAGCCCGGCCCGGCCGGTCACCGGGTCGGCGACGCTCGTGCCGGCGGCCAGCAGGTCACGGGCGGTCGGCACCAGGCTCTGCGCCTGGGCCAGCAGCTGCGGGTCGCCGATCACCTGCCCGCAGCGGGCCAGGGCGTAGATGGTCGCGCCGATGCCGACGAACCCGCCGACGGGCTGCCGACCACCGGCCATCCGCCGGTAGAGGCTGGCCTGCCCGGCGACCGTGGTGAACTCGGTGGTGGCGGCCAGCGCGTCCTGCGCGAACGCCCAGTAGGTCGGCTTGCCGGTGGTCTGGTAGAGCTCGGCGAGGAAGACCGCGATCCCGGCGGTGCCGGTGAGCAGGTCGCCGTGCAGCGGTTCGAGCTGGTCGAGCCCGAACGCCGGGTAGTGGACCGCGCCGACCCAGCCGTGCTGCCCGTCGCCGACCGGTACGGCGGCGGCGATGATGTCGTCGGCCGCCGCGCAGGCGCCCGCCAGGAGCTGACTGTGGTCGACCTCGGCCCGGAACGCCTTCGGGTGGTAGACGGAGATGCCCAGCAGCGCCGGGTCGCGGCGACCGTCGGGGTCACCGGGCGGCGGGGCCCAGATCGGCCGGCCGCCGGAGGCGAAGTCCAGGCAGGCGGCCAGCGCCTCCTCCGGCATCGGGGCGCCGCACTCGGCCCGTTCGACGAGTTCGTCGAGGCGGTCCCGCAGCCGCTGCCAGGCGGTGCCGGAGAAGTGGTTCTCCACCCGGGAGCCCTCGGGGGTACGGACCGTCGAGGTCATCGGCTCGGACTGGAACAGCGGGATGTCCAGCCGGCGCAGCGCCTCGATCTCCCGCTCGATCATCTCCAGGCTGTCGGTGCGGCGCGGGTCGGTGTGCAGCACCTCGCGGGCGCCCCGGAACAGCCGGGCCAGCACGATCTCCCGGGCCACCCCGTCGGTCAACGCCAGCGGCCCGGACGCGACCTGGAGCATCGTCAGGTAGTCCCAGGTGCTGCGCCAGATGTAGCGGACCCGGGCCTGGGACAGCAGGTGCAGGGGGCCACGTTCGGCGGCCAGCGCCCGGGCGTTGGCGACCAGGCAGGCGTCCATCTCGCGGTAGCCGGTCAACACGTCGTCGGCGTGCGCCGCCGGGTCGACGTACCGGCCGTCGACCATCGGCCGGTACGGCGGTGGCTCCCACCCGTCCGGGAAACCGTCGGAGTCGACCGCCAACTGTTCCTGCATCGGCGCGCAACAGCCGATGTCGTGTGCCCGCCGGCCCGGCACCCCGATCCTCGGGTACGACACGACGGCGGTCTTCGCCACGCTCTCCTCGATCTCGTGCCAGAGCGCCTCGGCGCGCGGGCCGAGCAGCACCGGCTTACGCATCCGGCCCTGAAGCACGTTCTCCAGGTCGATGAACATCGGCCGTTCGCCGATGGCGATGAGGTTGTCCGCCCACAGGTCGCGGCACTCCAGGAGCTGGGCCAGCCGGGTGAGCATGCCGAGCCGCCGGTAGAAGCGGGCCGGGTCCTCGCCGCTGACGCAGGGCCGCGCCACGACGTACTCCTCCCAGCCGTAGCCGTCGCGCAGCAGCACCCGCCGGGTCGTCAGGTCCAGCGGCAGCCCGTGGGTGTTGAGGAAGGTCAGCACGTCCATGAAACCGGCGACGCTGCTGAGGTTCTTGGGCTTGTAGACGACCCGCTGGCCGCCGGCGAACGACAACAGGCTGACCGTACGGCCGCTGTCGTGCAGGTCACCGGAGTCACCGGAGTACGAGGCGAGGGCGCCCGGGTCTGCCCAGGCCCACAGTTCCCGGCGCAGCATCGGCAGGTCCTGGTGCAGCCGGTCGAAGATCTCACCGACGGCCCGCTTGTAGTTGAGGCAGGTCACCCCGATCAAATACGCCAGACCCGGCAGGCTCTCCAGCCGGCCGAGCCAGCCGAGCCGGCTGACGTCGATGCCGGCGCGTCCGTACCAGTTGACCGGGGTCGCCGCACCGTCGGCGATCTGGAGCTCGAAGCCGAGCGCGGCGTGACACACCTTGATCAGGCGTTGCACGAGCTGACCGGTGACGTCGTCGGCGGCCTCCGGTGTCAGGGCGACGCCACGCAGATTGTTCTGCCGCAGCCCGGTCAGCCGGATCGCCGCCCGCTGGAAGGAGACGAACACCCCGCCGACGAGTTCGGCGGCCGGGTCCTGTGCGGCGGTGGGCGGCTGGGCGAGCAGGAAGTCCACCAGGGCGTACGCCCAGTCGGGCAGCTTTCCCGGGTCGCGGACGACCACGTCGACCAGGCCGGCGCCGAGATCCCGATTGGTCTGCTGGCGGTGCAGCAGCAGAGCCCGCAGGGACACGTCGTCGTCGGCGACCGCGGAGCGCAGCCACCGCTGCGACCGTTCGGCCAGCTTACGACGCCCGCCCGTGCGGACCGGAGCGAAGTAGACGCCGGCCTCCCGCTCGTCGAACGGTGCGGCCAACGCGATGACGTTGAGCAGTCGTTCGTCGGCACCGCCGAGACCGAGCAGGGTGTCGGGAGCGGACATCGCACCCAGACCGAGGGATGCGCTGGTTGTGGTCATCAGGTGACCTCCTGCCTGGCGACGAGTCGAGCGAACAGCGGTGCGGTGGCGACCAGATGGTCGAAGGTGCCCTCGGCCACGATCCGGCCGTTGTCCAGCACGTAGATGCGGTCTGCGGCACGGATGGTGCTGAGCCGGTGGGCGACGACGATCCGGGTGACGTCGAGGTCGGCGATGCGGTCGGTCACCTTGCGTTGGGTGATGTTGTCCAGCGCGCTGGTGGCCTCGTCGAGCACCAGCACCGGAGGCTGCTTGGCCAGGGCGCGGGCCACCATCAGCCGCTGGATCTGACCGCCGGAGAAGGCCTTGTTGTCCTCGCTGACCATGGTGTGCAACCCCATCGGCATGTCCCGCACCTCGTCGGCCAGACCGGCCAGCCGCAGGGCCTGCCAGACGGCTTCGTCGGTGAGGTCCTCGGTGCCGGCGGCGACGTTGTCCCGGATCGAGCCGCGTACCGCCCGGGCCTGCTGGAGCACCACGCCCAGCTGCGCCCGGACCGCCCGTACGTCCAGCTCGGACAGGTCGCGCCCGTCGTAGCGGACCGCGCCGGAGCTGGGCGGGACGAGGCCGAGCAGGAGCCGGATCAGGGTGGACTTGCCGGCCCCGGACGGGCCGACGACGGCGATGAACTCACCCGGCTCGGCGGTGATGCTGACCCGGTCGAGGACGGGCCGACCGGTGCCGGGGTAGGTGAAGGTGACCTCGTGCAGCTGCACCCGCCCCCGTAGCCGACCCGGATCCGCCGCGCCCGGCGTGACATCCGGCGCAGCGGTCAGCACCGGCACCAGCCGGCGGTACGCGGCGACCAGGGAGAACGCCGAGATGACGCCGCCCTGGAGCATGCCGACCGAGGCGGCGAACTGCCCGACCGCGATGCTGGCCGCGACGAAGGTGCCGAGCGCGACGTCCTGGCGCAGGGCGACCACGATGCCGAGCGTGGCCAGCAGGGTCGGCTGCAGCGCCGCCGAGCAGGCCGCCACCCGCGCCTGCCAGCGCAGCGTCGCCGCGTCGGTGGACCGCTGCCGGGCGTATCGCTGCGCCCAGCCGGCGAAGATCCGCTCCTCCCGGGCCGCGACCTGGATCTTCTCGATCGCCAGCAGGGCGGTGTGCAGGAAGCCGGCGACGGCGGCGAACGCCTCCCGGTTGGCCAGCTCGTGGCGCTGCTGGCGGATGGCCGCGTAGCTCGCCGCGGCCATCAGCAGCAGGGTCGCGACGAGCACGCAGCCGCCGACCACCGGGTCGACGAAGATCAGTGCGGCCAGGCTGACCAGCCCGAAGGCGCTGCCGAGCACGCCCGCGGCGACGCTGTCGGACAGCGCCTTGCGCATCTCGGTGACCGAGTTCGCGCGCTGCACCAGGTCGCTGGTGCCCATCTCCTCGAGTGCGCGCAGGTCCCGGCTGAGCAGGTGGCTCCAGACTGCCGGCTCCAGGCGTAGCTGCAGCCGCCCCTGCAGCCGGACCAGGGCGGCGTTGCGGGCCGAGAGCAGCAGCGCGTTCGCCACCACGAAGCTGGCGATCAGCGCGGCCAGGCTCCACAGCAGCTGTCCGCCGACACTGCCACCGGCCACCCCGGTGATGATCCACGCCGACAGGAACGGCAGGACACCGCCGATCAGCGCGGCGAGCAGCCCGGCCGTGAGCAGGAAACGCAGGTCGGGCCCGGCGCCCCGCGCGGCGAAGCGGAGCAGGTGACGGGTGGTCACCGGCGGCCCGGCCGACAGCGGAGGGTAGACCTGCCAGGCGGTCCGGTCGTACGCGCCGGCGTCGGCCGCGGTGACCCGACGCCCGTCGGCGGTGCGGTAGCCACCGCGGGCCGGCAGGAGCGCCACGGCCGGGCCGGAAGCCGGGAAGACGATCAACGGTGCTGCGCCGCGCCGGTACCAGTGTCCGTCGAGTCGTACCTCGGTCCAGTGCAGACCGGCGGCGCGCAACGCCGCGACCAGCCCGGTGCCGGGGGTGGGTGCAGGCAGGTCGTAGTGGGCGGCGAGGGTCCGCGCGGCGTCGTCGTCCGGTCGCTCGGGCCGTTCGGCGGCGGCTGCGGCGAGCCGTCGCCAGGCCTCGTCGACCGCGGCGAGATCGGCAGCCGCCCGGCCCACGACGGTGTCGGTCCGCTCGGCGGTCAGCGTGTCCGTGGTCGGATCGACGGTGGTCATGCCGACCGTCCGTCGGTGGCCAGCCGGCGGTAGACGCCGTCGGTGTCGATCAGTTCCGCATGGGTGCCGCGTTGCACGATCTCACCCCGGTCGAGCACCAGGATCAGGTCGGCGTCCCGCACGGTCGAGATCCGGTGGGCGATGAACATGCAGGTGACCCCCCGTCGGCGAAGTGCTTCCAGGACCGCGAACTCGGTGGTCGCGTCGAGCGCGCTGGTCGCCTCGTCGAGCACCAGCAGCGGCGGGTCGGCCGCCAGCGCCCTGGCGAGTTCCAGGCGCTGCTGTTCACCGCCGGAGAGGTTGCGGGCGTGTTCGTTGACCGCGCCGTGGTCCAGGCCACCGCGCTGCTCGACCAGGCGGTCGATGCGGGCGTCGACCAGAGCGGCGCGCAGCCGCTCCTCGGGCAGGGTCGGATCCCACAGCGTCAGGTTGTCGCGCAGGTTGCCCTCGAAGAGTCGCAGCTGCTGCTCCACGTAGCCGATCGACGCGGCCAGCGTCCGGCGGGAGTACGTCTCGCGGGGCCGGCCGTCGAGCAGCACCGCCCCGCTCCACGGCTCGGCCGCGCCGACGGCCAGCCGGGCCAGGGTCGACTTGCCGCTGCCGCTGACACCGACCAGGGCCACCCACTGGCCCGGCTCGACGGCGAACGAGATGTCCCGGACCAGCGGCGGGCGGTGCCGGTCGTAGCCGAAGCTGACCCGGTCGAACTCGATGCGGCCGGACAGCCGGGCCGGCTGCGCCGGTTCCGGCGGCGCGTCCGGCGCCAGCACGGTGGCCCGGGCCGGATGCGGGGTGGCGGCCAGGGCGTCGTCGATCACCGAGACGTGCACCCGGGTCACCTGGATCTCCGAGCCCAGCCCGACCAGCAGCCCGAGCGGGGCGAGCATCGCACCGCCCACCAGTTGGGCGGTGAGCAGCGTACCGAGGTCGATGCGACCGGCGGCGACGTCGTGCGCGCCGACCAACGCCAGCCCGGCCAACGCGGCCGGGCCGACCGCCGCGCTGAGCGCCATCACCCCCAGCGTCGCCGAGGCCAGCGCGTTGGCGGCGTCCAGGGTCCGGCCGGCGGACCGGGCCCAGGAGGCGAAGAGCCACCGCTCGGCGCCGTCGGCCTTCACCGACTCGATCATCTTGAGTCCGCTGTGCGCGGTGCTGTCCCGCCGCAACTGCTCGAACAGCAGCCGCTGCTGATGCGGTCCCGCCCGCCGCCGGACCACGTTCAGCAGCACGATCTGTGCCGCCATCGCCAACGACATGACCACCAGCAGCCGGGGTGCCAGATAGCCGATGAACAGGCCGTACCCGGCCACGGTCACCGCGGCGGCGGCGGGCAGCACCACCCGCTCGGACAGCGCGATGGCGAGGCCGTCGTTCATCTGGGTGCGGTTGACCAGGCCGCTGAGGTGCCGACGGTGGAAGAACTCGCCGGGCAGCCGCAGCAGCGCGGTCAGGTAGCGGCTGGAGAAGCGGGTGGCCATCGCCGCCAGCGCGGTGGCGAAGATCCGCTGCTGGGCCCACCCGGCCAGCGCGGCCAGCAGCGCACCGCCGACCAGGATCGCCAGCAACGCCGGCCGCCAGGCCAGGTCGCCGAGGATCAGCACCCGGTTGAGTACGGCCCGCATGGTCAACGAGGCCAGCAGGGTGGGCACCGCGGCGACGCCGCCGAGCAGCGCCCCGGCGAGGATCATCGGCGCGTACGGCCGGATGCGCTGTGCCACCGCGCGGGCGAACGGCCAACGCTCACCACCCGGCTCGAACTCCGGCGTCGGCGTGGCGACCAGCACCGGGCCGTTGGCCCGGGTGGCGAACTCGGCCGGCGTCAACGGCAGCCGGCCGACGGCCGGGTCGTTGATCCAGGCCCGACCGCGCCGCACGCCCTCCAGCACCGCGTAGTGCCGGCCGTCGAGGAACACCACCGCCGGCACCGGCACCCGGGAGGCCATGTCCAGGTCGGAGGTCTCGATCCACCGGCCGGTGACCTTGAGGCCGTAGCCGGCGGCGGCCCGCGCGAACCCGGAGGCGGTCATTCCGTCCCGACCGACCCCGCAGCGGTCCCGCAGTTCGGCCAGCGGCACCCGCCGGCCGTGGTGGGTGAGGATGATGCTCAGGCAGGCCGCACCACAGTCGGCGTCCTCCATCTGCGGCGTCTCGACGGTGCGTACGGCCCGCTGCCGGCGTGGCTGCGGCTGCGGTTCCTCCGCCGGCGGCGTGGTGGCCTGGCTGTCGGCGAGCACGACCATCAGCGACCACCTCCGAGCAGTACGTCGACGGGCCGTTCGGCACCGACGATGAGGTCAAGCCGGATCGGGGTCAGGGTGGCGCCCGGCCAGGCCGACACCCCGAGGTCGACAAGCACCGGCCGGACCAGCCGGTCGTCGTCGTGGCCGGGCAGCCGCCCGATGCCGTACCGGGCGGCGAGCTCGGCCGTGCTCAGCGGGTACGCCTCGACGCGGGTGACGGTGCCGGTCAGGCCGGCGCCGCGGACCTGCGCCCCGGCCGGGATGGCGGCCGGCTGTCCGGCGTCGAGCAGCAGCAGCGCGGACAGCCGCTGATCGGCGCGGTCGACGACGCCGAGGGTGGCACCGCCCTTGACCTGGGTGCCGGGGCGGGCGGTCAGGGTGGTGAGGATCCCGGCCACCGGGCTGGTCACCGTCACCGCATCGTCGTCGTCCTCACCCTGCAGCGTCAGCAGCACCTCTCCGGCCGCGACGGGCCGGCCGACGACCGCGCTGACCGAGGCGACCGTCGCCGAGGCCGGTGCGGTCACCAGGGTCGGACCCGCACCGGCCAGCAGGATGCCGTCCAGCGACACCGTCGACTCGATCCGGGCGGCCACGGCCCACGTCGTGCCGGCGCCGAGCGCCAGCAGCACGGCCGCCAGCAGGGCCCAACTACGTCGAGTGGTCAGGCGTACGACGTCGTCCAGTTCACCGGCTCGTGGCATGGAGCCTCGCCTCCGCTCGCCTCGACAGGGGCTCGCCGGCCGGCGTGACCGTCACCGGCAGCGAGTCGTACGTGTTCAGGGCGGCGGTGTGCCGCCGCCGGGCCGGACCCGCTCCCGCCCGCAGGTGCTCGTACGCCGCCAGTTGTCGCAGCACCTCGGCGGCCTGGACCCGGGCCATCGCCGCGCCGAGGCAGTGGTGCGGCCCGCGCCCGAACGCGAGATGCCGACCGGCGCGGCCGGGCCGGAACTCGTCGGGGTACGCGAAGATGGCCGGGTCCCGGTTGGCCACCGCCCAGAGCAGGAACACCGGATCGTTGGTCTCGATCACCTGACCGTCCACCTCGATCGGTGCGAGCGACCGCCGGGCGGCCAGCCAGACCGGGCTCTGCAGGCGCAGGCACTCGTCGACCACCTCCAGGGCGTGGTCGGGTTCCCGGCGCAGCCGTGCGGCCAGCTCCGGGCGGTGCAGCAGCTGCGCCACACAGATCGAGATGGCCGCGGTGGCCGTCTCCAGGCCGTTGATGAACAGCAGCACCACGAACGAGACGAACTCGTCGTGGCTGAGCCGGGCATCGGCGCCCTGGGCGGCGTCGAGCAGTTCGGCGACGAGATCACCGCTGCGGTCGCGGCGTTCCGCGGCGAGATCGTCGATGAACCGGGTCATCTCGTCGACCTGGCGGTGCACCTCGGCCAGCTGGTCGGCGGACTGGCCGAAACGGAACAGTTGGCCGGTCAGGGTCCGGGCCCACGCGTCGACCCGGGACCAGTGCTCGGTCGGCAGGTCGAGCAGCCGGCAGGTGGTGAGCACGGGCAGCCGCTCGGCGATCGCCGGCACCACGTCGAACTCGGCGTCGCCGGCCTGCGCGATCAGGCCGGCGACGAGGTCGCGTACGGTCCGGTCGAGGGCGTTGGTGCGGCGGGCACTGAACGCCCCGGACACGAGCTGCCGCAGCCGTCGGTGGGCCGCACCGTCACGGAAGCTGAGCATCCGACCGAAGATCGACTCCAGTCGTTCCGACTGGGTCAGGGGCAACGGCGGGTCGCCGGCCCGCGGGTCGATCACCAGTCGTGGGTCACCGGCCAGCCTCGACACCTGCTGGTAGCCCGACACCAGCCACAACCCGGCGGTACGCAGAACAGGCGCCTCGGCGTGCAGCCGCCGGTAGAGGGTCGGGTCGTCGCGGGTGGACGGATCGAGCAGCAGCGCGTGCCCTGCCGAGGGCAGCCCGGACATCGGTGTTACTCCGGCAACGGCGTGCCGACCCAGCAGAACGTGCCGAGGCAGAAGCACGGAACCGGCTCGGTCGGCCCGGTGGCCAGGTTCTCCACCCGTAGCAGGTCCTGCGGGGCCCCGGCCTCACCGTCGAGCCAGGAGGCCGCGAGCGCGGCGGCCCGCGCACGGATCACGCTGATGCTGTCTGCTCCGAAGTCGCGCATGTCGTCTCTCCTGAAGTGGCGCATCGTGGTTCATGCACGGGCGAGCAAATCCGGCTAGGATGAAGCCAGCTGTGGGTATCTGGACTACCCACAGCTGTTTCATGTCGGCTGTCCCGCGAACGGCCAGCCCGTCCTCACCCGGTTGCTCTCCGTGCCACTGTCGGCTCGGCTGCGTTGCGGATCAGTTTTCCCGCACCCCCTCACCAGCGGTAGGGCACCGCGCACCTCCCACCCATGACACTTGTCATCCCCCCACCACCCCACCCCCCTCACCCCGTCGATCTTGCACTTTCCGTCGCGACATAAGCCGCAGAAGTTACGTATCGGCGACCATGAGTGCAAGATCGGCGCGGAGAGGGCGGTGAGGGCGGCTTAGGGTGGGGTGGTGGGAGGTTCGGTGCAGCGTTCGACCACGGTGGCACGCCTTGGGTCGGGGGCGGTGGAGTACCGGTTGGAGCGGCGGGGCGACACCGTCGTGGTGGTTCTGCGCGGTGGACACTTGCGGGCCGGGCTGGCGTGGGACGAGACCGTGTTCGCCGACGCGGACATCACCGTGCTGGCGCCATCGCGTCCCGGCTACGGGCGGACCCCGCTGTCGACCGGTACGACCAGAGCGGGGTTCGCCGACGTCACCGCTGAGCTCTGCCGGCACCTCGGGATCGACAAGGTCGCGGCCGTGCTCGGCATCTCCGCCGGCGGCCCGACTGCGATGACCGTCGCCGCCCGCCACCCTGACCTGGTCGAGCGGCTGATCCTCCAGTGTCCCCAGGGCCCGCACTGGCCGGGGCGTCGTGATCGGTTGCTGGCGAACCTGATCTTCTCGCCGGTTGCCGAACGGCTGACCTGGAGTGGGCTGCGCTGGCTGCTGCGTCGTGCACCGGATGCCGGCCTGCGGATGCTGCTCGGCGGGCTGTCCACCGTGCCGCCCCGGCAGTTACTGGCGGACGTACGGCCCGAGCATCGCGCCACGTTGATCGCCCTGTTCTCCGCGATGCGCTCCGGTACGGGCTTCCGCCAGGACCTGCGACCCTACGTCGACGTCACCGCCGAGATCGGGCAGCCGACACTGGTGATCGCCAGCCGGCACGACGGCGCCGTCTCCTTCGACGACGCCGAGCACCTGGCGTCTGCGATCCGTCGGGCCGTACTGGTCGAGAGCAGGTCCGACAGTCACTTCCTCGAGCTCGGCGTGGACTGGCCCGCCATCTCCGAGGCCATCCGCGTTTTCCTCGCCACCGAGCCGCGCGACCTCGCAGAGCGCGGCTGACTCCGGCAACCAGCGCCGTCAGCCGTCAGCTGACGGCTGGAGCGGGGTTGACCGGCACTATTCTCACAGGGAATAGTGGGGTCATGTCGACCGCACATGTGCTGCTTGGTGTCCTTGCCGCTCAGGGGGTCAGCCATGGTTATGAGCTCAAGCGTGAGCATGACCGCAGGCTGCTCGGGGTTCGGCCGTTGGCTTTCGGCCAGCTGTACACGACGTTGGCTCGGATGCTGCGCGACGGGTACATCGTGGAGGCGGCCCACCAGCGCGTCGGCGGGCCGGACCGGGTGGCCTACCGGCTCACGCCGGAGGGCAGGACCGCGCTCGACGGGTGGCTGAGTCGGGCCGTACCGCCTGCGGTGCATGTGTCGGGCGAGCTGTTCGTCAAGGTCATCGTCGCGTTGCTCGCCACGCCGGACGAGGCGACCGCCCGGTCGTACCTGGCCGCGCAGCGTGCCGCCCACCTGGCCCGGATGCGGGAGTTGACCGCCGTCAAGACCGGCGGCGGCGCCTCGGTGACGGAACTGGCCGCCGCCGACTACCTGCTCAATCACCTCGATGCCGACCTGCGCTGGATGGCGATCACGGTGGACCGGATCGGTCAGCTTCGCGCGGAGGTACGGTCATGAGCGCACCGATCCTGCACGCCGAGCACATCGAGAAGTGGTACGGGCCGACCGCGGCCCTGCGCGACGTGTCGGTGAGCATCGACAAGGGCGAGATCGTGGCGGTCACCGGCCCGAGTGGCTGTGGCAAGTCGACGTTGCTGCACTGCCTGTCCGGCATCCTGGCTCCGCAGCGGGGCAGCGTGCGGTTCCAGGGGCGGGACATCGGCACCGCCGGCGAAGCGGAGCGATCCCGGTTGCGTCGTACCGTCTTCGGGGTGCTCTTCCAGTTCGGTCAGGTCGTGCCGGAACTGACCGGGATCGAGAACGTGACCCTGCCGCTGCAACTCGGCGGCCACAGCTACCGGGACGCCGCGGTACGGGCCCAGGCGTTGCTCGACCGGCTGGGCGTCGGCGACCTGGCCGGTAAGCGGCCCGGCGAGATGTCCGGCGGTCAGCAGCAGCGGGTGGCGTTGGCCCGCGCTCTGGTCACCGAACCGCAGGTGCTCTTCGCCGACGAACCGACCGGGGCGCTGGACAGCCTCGCCGGTGAGCAGGTGATGGTGGAGCTGGTCCGGCTGGCCCGGGAGCACGGCACGACGGTACTGGTGGTGACCCACAACGCGCAGGTGGCCGCGTACGCGGATCGGGAGATCACCATGCGCGACGGCCGCGTGGACAGCGACGGACGCAGCGACAGCTATGGCCCGGACGACGGCGGCGGTGGTCGGGGTGACGGTGACCGGCGGGTCGTGCTCCGCGGGGAGGTGCGGTGAGACCGGGCAGCCTGTTCCGTCTGGCCTTCGTCGGCACCCGCAGCGACCGGGCCCGGGTGCCGGTTACCGCCGCCGGAGCGGCGATCGCGGTGCTGGTGCTGCTCTGCTGCGCCACTGTGCTCAGCATCGAGTCGGCTGCCGGGCGCTACCACAACCGGATGCTCACCCAACCGGGCCTCCTGCTCAACGTCGCGGTGGCGATGCTGCTGTGCAGCATCCCGATCCTGTTCCTGGTCGCCCAGTGCGCTCGACTCGGGGCACCTGCCCGCAACCGCCGACTGGCGGCCCTGCGGATGGCCGGCGCGACGCCGAGGCAGATCACCTGGGTCGCCGCTGTGGAGACCGGGCTGGCGGCGATGATCGGCTCGGTGGTCGGCGTGGTCGGCTACCTCGTCGGGCGGGTGCTGCTCGACCGCCCGGACCCCGCCGGGGTACGGCCACTGCCGACGGACGTGCTGCCGTCGGTCACGGCGATCGTGGCCATCGCGGTCGCGGTGCCGTTGCTGACCACGCTGCTCACCGTCGTCCTGCTGCGTCGGGTGGCCATCACCCCGTTCGGGGTGCTGCGGCAGAGCCGGCAACAGCCGGTACGGGCCTGGCCGACCCTGCTGCTGGGGCTCGGCCTGGGCGGCCTGGTGTCGATAAGTGCGGTGATGCGCAGCGAGTACGTCCGGCAGGGCGGGTTCGGTGCCAACCGTGACGACCTGTTCGTCATCGCGCTGCTCGGCTGCACTGTCGTGATGCTGCTCGGTCTGATGTTCACGGTGGCCTGGATCGGCTACCGCAGCGCCCGGCTGCTGCTGCGGGTGACCCGGCGACCCAGCGCATTGATCGCGGCCCGGCAGATCCTCGCCGACCCGCATGCCGGCAGCCGCAGCTTCACCGTCATCCTGGTCGTCACCGCCTTCGGTGCCGCCGCGATGATGCTGCACTCCTGGCTGGACACCGAGGTGGCGGTGCGGACGGCCGCGATGCTGGACCCGGCGCTGGGCTACGACACCCCGCCCCTGGATCTCGGGGGCACCGCGGCCTTTCGGTCGGAGGTCCGTACCCTCGTCGACGCGGTGCTTGTCAGTCTCATCGGGGTGGCCGCGCTCACCCTGCTGATCGCCCTGGTCGAGGCCGGGGTGGCCCGTCGCCGGGCCATCGCCGCACTGGTGGCCGGCGGCACCCCGAGGGCGGTGTTGGCCCGTGCCCTGTGTTGGCGGGTGCTGCTGCCGGCGGTACCCGGCATCGCCATCGCGGGCCTGGTCGGACTGGCCGGAATGCGGGCCTTCACCACGACCGCCACCGCGGGTTGGGGCCGGACGGTCTGCGTCGGCACGCCGGCCGAGTGCGCCGGGCCGGACGCCGAGCGTCACCTGGAGTATCGCGAGGTCACCCACACCCTTCAGGCCGCGGTGCCCTGGGCCGACATCGTCGCGGTGATGTCGATCGCGCTGCTGGCCGTGCTCCTGGTGATCGGGGCGAGCGTGCTGATGCACCGCTCCACCACCGATCCCGCCGAACTGCGGGCCAGCTGAGCCGCTGACCGGCCGGGCGATCGAGCCGGTGGGGGACAGGCCCGAGGCTTCAGCGGGGTGACCAGGGGACTGTCCTTTGTGGCCGATCCGGGTGCGGAGGCGGGCCACGGGTGTCATAGGCTGCCGTCCGGTCGTGAGCCGGTCGAGGAGTAAGATGGCACGCACTGTCCGTAGTCCGTTGCGCCGGCTTGCCGCCCGGTGCCAGGCCGTCGTCGGCGCCTCCTGGTTCAATCTGGCCAGCTTCGCCGTGGTCATCGTCAACGCGATGGCGTTGGGCCTGGAGACGTACGGCGGGGTGGTGGCCATCGTGGGCACCGCGCTGCGGACGGTCGAGTACGCCTGCCTCACCCTGTTCGTGCTGGAACTGCTGGTGCGCTTCGGTGCCCACGCGCTGGCCCCCGGCGGGTTCTTGCGGGACCGGTGGAACGTCTTCGACCTGGTGATCGTGGTCGCTCCGCTGCTGCCCGGCGTCCGGGAGAACGTGACCCTGCTGCGGTTGCTGCGGCTGGCCCGCATCGTCCGCGCGTTCCGGCTCTTCCCGAGCCTGCGGGTGATCCTGGTCGGCATCCGGCGCAGCCTGCCCGGACTGGCCAGCTTCCTGCTGGTCACCGCGCTGCTGCTGTACGGGTACGCGATGCTGGGCTGGATGCTGTTCGGTGTCGCCTACCCGCAGGAGTACGGCAGCGTGGGGCAGGCCATGCTCACCCTGTTCCTGCTGCTGTCGCTGGACGGCATCACCGACACGCTCCAGGCCGGCCGGGAGGTCACCGGCTGGGCGGTGCTGTACTACGTCTCCTACATGGTGGCCGCCTGCTACCTGCTCACCAATCTGCTTGTGGGTCTGGTGCTGACCGCGTTGCAGGAGGCGCATCAGGACGAGCAGGTCGCCGCCCAGCGCAGCGATCGTCCGCCCGGCGGGCACGCCGAGGACGAGCCGTCGGTCCGCGAGCAGTTGGCCCGGGTGCAGGCCATCATCACCGACCTCGAACGACGGCTGCCGGAGCAGGAGCTCATCGGTCCGCCGGCCACCGGCCGGGTGACCGCCGAGGCCGGCACGCTGGTGCTGTCCAAGCCGCGGGTAAGCCAGCGTTCCCGGGCCAGAGGCCGCCGCAAGCGCCGCTGACCACCGCCGCCGGGCAGAGGGCCGTGCAGGGCCGCTCGGCGCTACCGGGTGGCGGCCAACGTCACCGGTACGGAGACCAGCTTGGTCGGGCTGCCGTCGACGGCCGACACCTCGTACGCCTCGATGGTGCCGGGCTGCTCACGGTCCAGCCGGTAGCCGACGGTGACCCGGTAGCCGCCCCGGCAGCCGGTGCCGCAGGTGGCGGTGGTGAACGCGGTGGCCAGCTGCCGGCCGGCGGCGTCGCGTACCCGGACGCTGACGGTCGCCTCGAACACGTCGGCGCTGCCGCTGACGGTGACCGGGCTGCTCACCCGGTCTCCGATGACCGGGTGGGTGACCACGATCGCGGGCAGCAGGTCGGCGTAGTCGACGCGCCCGGCCGGTGCGGCGGTGCCGAAGGCGACCTGCCGGACGGTGGGGAACTGGGTGAGCGTGTAGACCACCTGCGCCTCGCGCAGCCGTGCGGTGCCCGGATCGAGGGCTTCGGGCAGGCGTACCGTGGCCACCCCGGCCTCGATCCGGCTCACCTCGGCGGCGGGCAGCAGGGTGACCAGACCGGTGCTGGCCTCCGCCGGGTTCGGTCCGGCGACCAGTTCGGTCAGTGCCAGCCGCGAGGTGGCGACGGTGGCGGGGCGGGTGCGACGGGTCGGGACGAGACGACCGTCGCGGACGTACCACAGCTCCAGGGTGAGGTTCGCAGGCCGACTGCTGGCCACGGGCCCGGTGCTCGGCGGCGGGGGAGCGGAGCTGCCGGCAGCCGGCGTGGCGGTGGCGGCCGACGACGCGACGGTGGCGGGCCCGCCGGGCACGGCGCCGGTGGTGGTGGGTACGCCGGTGGTGGGCGCGGCGACGCTGGGTGCCGGGCCGAGCGATCCGGACCGCGACGGCGCGCATCCCACCGCCAGGACCAGCACCACGACGGCAATCCCGGCCGACCGCCGCCGCGCCGTTGTGCCGACCGGGTGCCGGCTCACCCGGCACCGCCGGTGCAATCCGACGAGCCTGCGTCGCACCGATCGGCGTCCAGGCGGTCGGGCAGGTCGAGACGGTCGGGCAGGTCGAGGCGGAACCGGGTGCCGCTGCCCACGGCACTGTGCACGGTGAGCCGGCCGCCGAGCAGTTGGGCGTTTTCCTGGGCGATGGCCAGGCCGAGCCCGCTGCCACCGCCGGAGCGGGCCGGGTCGACCTTGTGGAAGCGGTCGAACAGACGCGGCAGGTGTGCGGCCGGGATTCCCCGCCCCTGGTCGTCGACGTCGAAGACCACCCGGTCACCGGCCCGCGCGACCCGGGCACGGATCTCGCCGTCGCCGTGCTGCACCGCGTTGGCGATCAGGTTGCCCAGCACCCGTTCCAGCCGGCGCGGATCGGTGCGTAACCGCACCGGCTCGTCGTCGACCTCGACTCGACCCTGCCAGCCTCGGGTCGCCACGATCGCGCGCAACAGGGCCGGTGCGTCCACGTCGGCGACCACGACGGCCTCCTGCCCGGCGTCCAGCCGGGAGATCTCCATCAGGTCCTCGACCAGCCGTCGCAGCCGGACCACGTCGTCGACCAGCAGCTCACCGGCGCGTCGGGCGTCGCCGGGCAGCTGGTCGAGGTGCTCGCGCAGCAGCGAGGCCGCGGCCACCAGTGCGGTGACGGGGGTACGCAGCTCGTGCGCGACATCGGCGGTGAACCGGCGCTGGAGATCCTGCGCCCGACGCAGCGCGACGATCTTCGCCTGCAACGCCTCCGCCATCTCGTTGAACGAGGCGGCCCAGTCGCTGAACTCATCCCGGCCCCGCACCGGCAGCCGGGTCGCCAGCAGCCCTTCGGTGATCGCCCGGGCCGCCCGGCTCGCCCGCCCGACCGGTTCCAGGGTGCGCTGGGCGAGGGTGTGTCCGATCGCGGCGGCGAGCACCGTCACCAGGACCCAGCCGGCCGCCAGGGCGTTGCGCAGCCGATCGAGGCCGGCGGCGACGTCGTCCTCGCCGGTGATCACGTACAGCTCGGCGGTGGAGCCGGGAATCCGCCCGCCCACCACGAGCAGCCGGGGCGGCCCGTCGCTGCGCTGGTAGCCGAGTTGTCCGGCCGCGACGGTGGCCCGGAGCGGCTCGCCCAGTGCCGGCGCGTGCTGCGGATGCGAAGGCCACACGTCACCGGTGACCAGCACCACGTGCCGGCCGCTGCCCTCGAAGCTGGTGAGCAGCTCCGTGCGACGCTGCTCGGTCAACGGCAGGAACTGCCCGGCCAGCACCAGCCGGTACCGGGCGTCCGCGGCGGCGGCGTGCAGCGAGGCGTCGTAGCTGGCCTGCCGCAGCAGCAGGTACGACCCGCCGGCGAGCACCCCGGCGGAGACCCCGGCGACCAGCACGAACGCGACGGTCAGGCGGCGACGTAGCCGGCCGGGGCGTACCGGGTCCGTGGCCATCGCCGCCGCCCGCTCAGCTCGCGGTCAGCTTGTAGCCGGCACCACGTACGGTGCGGATCAGGCGTGGACTGGCCGGATCGTCCTCGACCTTGGCCCGCAGCCGCTGCACCGCCACGTCGACCAGCCGGCTGTCGCCGAGGTAGCCCTGCTCCCAGACCCGTTCCAGCAGCAGCTCTCGGGTGAAGACCTGCCCCGGGCGGCGGGCCAGCTCCAGCAGCAGCCGGAACTCGGTGGCGGTCAGCGGCAGCTCGTGACCGTCCCGGCGGGCCACGAAGGCGCCCGGGTCGATCTCCAGGCGACCGATCCGCAGCGGGCCCGGCTCGGGTGCTGCGACGGCGCGGCGCAGCAGCGACCGTACCCGGGCCACCAGTTCGGGCAGGTCGAAGGGTTTACGCAGGTAGTCGTCGGCGCCGCACTCCAGCCCGACAACCACGTCGATGGTGTCGGTGCGGGCGGTGAGCATGAGGATCGGCACCGCGCTGCTGCGCCGGATCTCCCGGCACACCTGCAGACCGTCCAGGCCCGGCAGCAGCACGTCCAACACGATCAGATCGACCGACCCGGCGCGCCAGGCGGCCAGACCCTGTCGACCGTCGGCGGCGGTGTCCACCCGGAACCCGGCGCGGCGCAGCCCGAGGGCGGTGACCTCCCTGATGGAGGCGTCGTCCTCGACCACCAGCACGCGGCCGTCCATGACGTACCCAGGGTAGTCCCGCTCACCCCGGTCGTCGCTCGCCGTGACGGTCGGCGGCGGGTGCCCGAACGCCGGACACCCGCCGCCACTACCGGTCACTACCGCCCCTGCCGATCACTGCTGCCACTGGTGTGCCACGTCGAGGACGATCCGGCTGTGGGTGCCCGGCCCGGCCAGCACGCGGACCCGGAACGGCAGCCGGGCCCGTACGCCGACGGCGAAGGTGCTGTAACCCTCGAAGCTGCCGCCGAAGACCACGTCGCGCAGCGTCTGGTAGCGCAGCACGTTGGCCACGTGGTCACCGACCCGGTACGGCACGGTGGCGAGGTGCTCGTCGTCGTAAGCGGGCGCCCGCAACGACACCCGCAGCAGCGCGCCACCCGCGGTGTACGGCGACAGGGCCAGTCCTTCCCCCTCGGTGTACGTCTCGCCGTAGCCGATCGAGTAGCCGGTGACCGTCCCGTCGAACTCGAACACCACCCGGTCGTAGCAGTCATGCCGGCCGGTGCGTACCTCGGTCAACGGGGCGTCGCTCAGCGCGCCGGCCACCTTGTCCCCGCTGCCCCAGGTGATTCCGCAGTACGGCTCGCCGGTCGCGGTCGCTGCGGCTCTTGTGCCGGCGGTGGCCGTCGTACCGGCGGTGGCCGTCGTGCCGGCGGTGGTCAGGAGGACGGCGCACGCCACCGCCAGGGCGGCGAGAGTTCTGCTGATTCGCATCGTGGATCTCCTCTCCGCTGCCGGCCCGCCCGTGCGGGCCGGTGATGCTCGTGGAGTCCACCGTCGACACGCTTCGCCACCGCGCCTTCACCGGGACGTAACAGCCGGGCAACGCCGTGCGGGCGGTATGACACTTCCGCGATGACACCTATTGACTGATGTCTACTAATATCCACGGACATCGATCGCGGTGCGTCGATGCGCCGCGGGTTTCCGCAGGGGAGTACGAGATGATCCGACAGAGACTGCTGCGCGCGGCCACCGTCGCGCTGGCAGCGGTGCTGGCCGCGACGGGGCTGCAGGTGGCCACCGCCGCCAGCGCCTCCGCCGCCCGAACCGTCTACTACGACGCGAGCCGGGCCGGCGAGTTCCGGACCAACTTCGACCAGGCCGCCCAGATCTGGAACAGCAAGGTCAGCAACGTCCGGCTGGTGCCCGGCACCCCCGCCAACGTCACCATCCTGGTCGACACCGGCTGGCCCCGGGCACAGGTCACCGGGCTCGGCTCCGGCCGGATCTGGATGGGCTGGCAGGCAGTCAACCAGGGCTACCACCGCACCCGGATCGCCACCCACGAGTTCGGTCACATCCTCGGGCTGCCCGACCGGCGCACCGGGCTCTGCTCCGACCTGATGTCCGGCAGCAGCGCGCCGGTCTCCTGCACCAACGCCAACCCCAGCGCCGCCGAGGCCAGCCGGGTCAACCAGCTCTTCGCCGGCAGCCGCAGCACCGCCGAGGTCGCCGAGACGTACACCTGGACCGGGGACGAGGCCGGAGGGATCGGCACGCTCGTGGTCAACGGGCGCCCGGCCACCGAGAACTACCCCTGGCTGGTCTACACCTCCGGATGCACCGGCACCCTGATCAAGGCCAACTGGGTGGTCACCGCCAAGCACTGCTCGACCCCCTCCTCGGTGCGGGTGGGCAGCATCAACCGCACCAGCGGCGGCACCGTCGTCGGCGTGAGCCGGGCGGTCAACCACCCGAGCATCGACGTCAAGCTGTTCCAGCTCTCCAGCTCGGTCAGCTACGCGCCGGCCCCGATCCCGACCACCTCGGGCGCGGTCGGCACCGCCACCCGGATCATCGGCTGGGGCCAGACCTGCGCGCCCCGCGGCTGCGGCTCCGCGCCGACCGTCGCGAACGAGCTGGACACCTCGATCGTGGCCGACAGCCGGTGCCTGGGCATCAACGGCCCGTACGAGATCTGCACCAACAACACCAACGGCAACGCCGGCGCCTGCTACGGCGACTCGGGCGGCCCGCAGGTGCGGAAGATCAACGGCGTGTGGAACGTGATCGGTGCGACCAGCCGCGCCGGCAACAACAGCTCCACCTGCGCCACCGCCCCGTCCATCTACGGTGACCTCCCCTCGATCCGCTCCTGGATCAACACCCAGGTCGGCGGTCTGCCCGCCTGACCCTGACACCGCTCGATCACCTGGTGCCCGCGAGCCCGGACAGGGCTCGCGGGCACCACGCCGCTGCGCAGGGCGGCGGGGGCCGGCGGGTGCCGCCGTGGAATAGTGGCTGGTCGTGAAACGGTATGGGGTGCTGATTCTGCCGTCGAGTAACCGGGTGTACTCGGGGGCGGCTGTCGAGTTGACGCGGGCGGAGCTGGAGATCTTCGGCGGGGCGGTGCTCGGCGGGCGACTCGGGGCGGTGGAGACGACCACCGTGGGTGGCGTCCCGTACGTCACGTTCGGTGTCGAGGGCGGGCTGGGCGAGCGGGACGTGGCGTTGCTGAGCAACCTGTCCAGCGCGTACGCGATCTTCGAGTTCGTCGATGATCTGCTGCGTCCGGTGCCGCTGACCCGGCTGGACCGCTACGACGACGACCTGGTCACCATCCAGAAGTACCCGGGCAAGACCAACGAACAGTTCACCAAGCTGCTGCTCAACGTCACGCTGCTCGCCTCGACCTGGGCCGACGAGCTGCTCACCCGGCGGTTCCGGGTGATCGATCCGCTGTGCGGCCGGGGGACCACGGTCAACCAGGCCATGATGTACGGCTTCGACGCCGCCGGCCTGGACCGCGACAGCAAGGACTTCGAGGCGTACCAGACGTTCCTCAGTACCTGGCTCAAGCGCAAGCGGGTCAAGCACCGGGTGCTGGAATCCGGGCCGGTACGCCGGGAACGCAAGGTGGTCGGCCGTCGGCTGCGGCTGGAGGTGGCCGCCTCGAAGGAGGCGCACAAGGCCGGCGACGTGCAGACCGTGGACGTGGTCAACGCCGACACCACCCGGATCGGCGAATTCTTCCGCCCGGAGAGCGTCGACCTGGTGGTCGCCGACGCGCCGTACGGTGTGCAGCACGGCAGTCGTACCGCCGACGGGCTGGCCCGCGATCCCCTGGCCCTGCTCGCTGCGGCCGTGCCGGGCTGGGCGCGGCTGCTGCGTCCCGGCGGCGCTCTCGGCATCTCCTGGAACACCAACGTGGCCCGCCGGGAGGCTGCCGCCGAACACCTGACCGCCGCCGGCCTCACCGTCCTGGACGACGGTCCCTGGCGCACCCTGTCCCACCGCGTCGACCAGGCCATCGTCCGCGACATCCTCGTAGCCCAAAAACCCACCCCCTAGCCCCCTCCCACCCACCCTCCCCTCCCCTCCCCACCCCACCCCGCAGGCACCCCCACCCCGCAGGCACCCCCTGCCCGCCGATCTTGCACTTTCGGTCGCCGTGATGAGGCTTTTGTGGCTTATGCCGCGACACAAAGTGCAAGATCGACGGGGTGAGGCGCGGGGCGGGGTGGGGGAGGGGAGTGGATGTTGACGGGGGTCGGTGGGGGTGGGAATATCGACTGTTGTGAGTGTTAGCGCTCACAGTTCTGGTGTGCGCTGGGGACTAGTGGCAGGAGTGGGGATGAGGATGAGGGTGCGATGGCTTGCGGTGGTGGCCGCGGTCGGTCTCGCGGTGAGTGCGGCGGTGACAGCGGCGGGCACCGCCAGTGCGGAGTCCAACGGTGGGGTACGGGTGATGCCGCTCGGTGACTCGATCACCGAGGGCACCCAGATCCCGGGCGGCTACCGGATCGGCCTGTGGCAGCGCCTGGTCAACGGCCGATACACGGTGGACTTCGTCGGGTCGCAGTTCAACGGGCCGAGCAGCCTCGGTGACCGGGACCATCAGGGGCACCCCGGCTGGCGCATCGACCAGATCGACGCCAACATCGTCAACTGGCTGAACACCCAGCGACCGCAGACCGTGCTGCTGCACATCGGCACCAACGACATCCTGCAGAACTACAACGTCAGCAGCGCACCGAACCGGCTCTCCACCCTGATCGACCGCATCACCAACACCGCCCCCAACGCGGAGGTGTTCGTCGCGCAGATCATCACACTGTCGAACACCAACCAGGCGGCGGCGGTACGCACCTTCAACGCCGCGATTCCCGGCATCGTGCAGAGCAAGGTGAACGCGGGCAAGCGGGTGCACCTGGTCAACATGCACGCCGCGCTGACCACCGGCGACCTGATCGACGGCGTCCACCCGACCGCCAACGGCTACGACAAGATGGCCGCGGTCTGGTACAACGCCCTGCAGTCGGTGCCCGGCAGCATCGGCACCCCCGGCAACGGCGGCACTCCCACCCCCACCCCGGTTCCCACCGCCGGCGCGATCGTCGGCAACCAGTCCGGCCGGTGCGTCGACGTGCCGGGCTACAGCACCGCCAACAGCACCCAGTTGCAGCTGTGGGACTGTCACGGCGGCACCAACCAGCAGTGGAGCTACACCTCCGGCCGGGCGTTGACCGTCTACGGCAACAAGTGCCTCGACGCCGAGGGGTACGGCACCTCCCCGGGCACCCGGGTCACCATCTACGACTGCCACGGCGGGACGAACCAGCAGTGGAACCTCAACGCCAACGGCACCATCAGCGGCGTGCAGTCCGGCCTCTGCCTGGACGCCAACGGCGGGGGCACCGCCAACGGCACCCGGCTCGTCCTCTGGACCTGCAACGGCCAGGCCAACCAGCAGTGGAGCCGGCGGTAGTCAACACCACCGGCCCCACGCTCTGACCCGGCCCGGCCTCAGCGGGACTGAGCCTGCGGCCGGGCCGGGGCGGAGCCGAAGGTGGTGAGGAAACGGTCGCGGAAGGAATCCATCGACCAGACCGGGGCGGTGGCGTCCGGGGTGAGGCCGTCCTGCCAGCCCCAGTCGGCGATCCGCTCCAGCACGGCGGGATCCTTCGCGATCAGGTGGATCGGCACGTCCGGGCTGGCATTGTCCCCGGTGACCACCGGCGCGGGCTGGTGGTCACCGAGGACCACCAGCACCGTGTCGTCGTCGCCGTGGGTCTCCAGGTAGGAGATGAGGGTACGCAGGGTGTAACTGACCGCGTGTCGGTAACCGGTACGGGCCTGTGCCGTCGGCGTACCGATGATGCCCTTGCGGAACACCTCGCCGTCGTCGATGTCGTCCCAGTCGACGAGCGAGGGCACCTTGGTCCAGGGGGAGTGGCTGGAGACCAGCGCCAACTCGGCCATCACCGGCCGGTCCCGCGGCCCGACCCGCTCCCGGGAGTGGAACTCGTTGATGGCGTACTGGTCGGGCATCGGGGAGAAGGCGAACCGGGGACCCCGGTAGCCGAGGTCAGGGCCACTGTAGAACTGCTCGTAGCCGTAGAACTTCCCCTCCGGCCAGGCCTGGTTGACCGCCGGCATGACCCCGACGGTACGCCAACCGGCGCTGCGGAAGGCGTCGCCGAGGGTGAACCGGTCGCTGGCCAGCAGGCTCTTGTGCCGCTGGTTGTTGTCGATCCACAGCCCGGACAGCAGGGTGGCGTGGGCCAGCCAACTGCCGCCGCCGATGGTCGGCGAGGTGAGGAAGCCGCTGCGCGAGGAGAAACCGGCCGCCTGCAACCGTCCGGCGCCGTCGTCGAGCAGCCGCTGCACGGAGGCGAACTCCGGGTCGGAGACCGCGTCGCGGCCGTAACTCTCCACGAAGGCGATAAGCACGTCCTTGCCGCGCAGCCCGGTCAGCAACTGGTCCGCCGGCACGTCCCGGAACGGGTCCGCACTCACCTCGGTACGGAACGCCGCCCGGTCGTTGATCCGTTCGCGGACCTCCGAGACGTGCTCGTAGACGATGGTGCTGGCGTTGCTGTCGGCGACCAGCACACCGGTCACGATCCGGGCCTGGAACGCGGCCAGCAGCGCCCAGACCAGCACCAGCGACGCGACGACCCGGGTGCTGGCGGTACGGTGCCGCGCCAGCACCCGGGACAGCCGTACCGTGGACAGCGCGGTCAGCACCGGCACGGCCAGCAGCACCAGCACGACGCCGACGGCGATGGCGATGGCACCGGGCCGGCCGATCGACTCGGCCACGAAGGTGAACGCCTCGTCCAGCAGGGACCAGTCCAGCACCAGGTCGAACGGCCGCCCCAACGAGGAGTAGAACCCGAGGTCGCCGATCTTCACCAGCACCACCAGGCCGAGCAGCACTCCGGCGACGGCGGCGACCACCCGGCGGGGGCGGCCGGGCAACGCGAGCAGCGCGGCGGCGAGCAGCAGCGCCTCCAGCGGAATCCGCAGGAACGCGCCGGCCTGCATCCGCCACGGCTGGTTGGGCAGGGTGAAGGCGGCCAGGACCAGCACGACGGCCAGTACGGTGACCACCCGGGCCAGCATCCGTCGGCGGCCGGACCGGGCAGGGGCGTCGGAGGCCTCGGTCAGCGCCTCGGTGTCCGGGGAGTCGGTCGTGGGAAGGCGCTCGGCGGTGTTCGTGGCGCGCGCCGCATCGGTGGTCGACAACTGGTTTCTCCCGGGTCAGCGCAGCGACAGGACAGGCGCGGGGGGCAGGTCGCGTTCCTCGACCCGGTCGAGCGGACGACCGCGCAGCGGCACCGTCGCGACGACGATCCCGGAGACGGTACGCGGCAGACGGCGCCGCCACAGCCAGGCCACGTCCCGGCCGAACGACTCGACCAGCAGCCCGAGCGCCGCGAGCAGCACCAGCAGGGTCACCCGCGCGGGCAGCAGCTGGGAGGCGGCGACGGCGAGCACGATCCCCTGGACCGCGGCGACCACCTTCCGCCAGTACCGGGGCGGGAGTTGCGCGTCCATCCAGGGCAGTACCCAGCTCGCGGCGAGGAAGGCGTACCGCATCAGGCCGATGGCGAGCACCCAGACCCCGACCGACGGCGCCACGTAAAGGCTCAACATCAGCACCAGGATCGAGTCGACCTCCATGTCGAAACGGGCACCGAGCCCGCTGACCGTTCCGGTCCGCCGGGCCACCTTGCCGTCCACCGCGTCCAACGCCAACGCGACCACGGTCAGCACCACCAGCACCACCGTCGGCGCGGGCCGGCCGGCGATCAGCGCGTCGGCGATCAGCGCCGTCACCGCCCCCACCAGCAGCCCCCGACCCATGGTGACCCAGTCGGCCGGGCCCAGTCGGGGCGTGCCGGCGCGCCGCAGCGCCCGGATGAGTGCCAGGCAGGTCACGGCACCGTACGTCAGGCCCGCCAGCCAGCCGGCGACGCCGAGGCCGACCGTCGCGGCGAGCCCGCCCAGCAGAACGACCTGGACGAGCATCCCGATTTGCGGACCGGTTCGAACTGTGGACACCGTGCCTCCGTGTTTATGATCGACGACCCCTGTCAGGAAGTACGGAAAACATGACGGATCGGTTCGGTCCGGACGCAGGTGAGGAGAAGAACCGGTGACGCGACCCGCCCGCGCCTTCTGGCTGCGCGCACCCGGTGCGGGAGAGATCCGACCGGTGACGCTACCCGAACCGGGCCCCGACGAACTGCAGGTACGCACCCTGTTTTCCGGAGTCAGCCGAGGCACCGAGACCCTGGTGTTCGCCGGCAAGGTGCCGGACAGCCAGTACGCCACGATGCGCGCCCCGTTCCAGGAGGGCGACTTCCCGGCCCCGGTCAAGTACGGCTACCTCAACGTCGGCGAGGTCGAACAGGGCCCGGCCCACCTGCGTGGACGTACGGTGTTCTGCCTGTACCCGCACCAGAGCGCGTACGTGGTGCCGGTCGACGCGGTGACCGTCGTACCGGAGCAGGTGCCGGCGTCCCGCGCGGTGCTGGCCGGCACGGTGGAGACCGCGGTCAACGCGCTGTGGGACGCGCCACCGCTGATCGGCGACCGGGTCAGCGTGGTGGGCGCCGGCATGGTCGGCTGCGCCGTCGCGGCGCTGCTGGCCCGCTTCCCCGGCGTGGCGGTGGAACTCGTCGACACCGACCCGACCCGGGCCGAGGTGGCCGCCGCGCTCGGCGTCGACTTCGCCACCCCCGAGGCGGCCACCGGCGGTCGTGACCTGGTGGTGCACGCCAGCGCCAGCGCCGCCGGCCTCCAACGCGGCCTGGACCTGCTCGCCCCTGAAGGCACCGTGCTCGAACTGAGCTGGTACGGCGACCGTCAGGTGCAACTCTCCCTCGGCGCGGCCTTCCACTCCGGGCGGCTGACCATCCGCAGCAGCCAGGTCGGCATGGTCGCCCCCGCGCGCCGCAGCAGCCGCGGGTACGCCGACCGGATCGCGCTCGCCCTCGACCTGCTGGCCGACCCGGTCTTCGACGCGTTGATCACCGGGCGGTCGGCGTTCGCGGAACTGCCCGACGTTCTTGCCCGACTCAGCGCCGGCAGCCTGCCCGCGCTGTGCCACCTCATCACCTACGACGGGGAGTGACTCCGTGTTCAGTGTGACCGTCCGTGACCACATCATGATCGCTCACAGTTTCCGGGGCGACGTCTTCGGCCCCGCGCAGCGGCTGCACGGCGCGACGTTCGTGGTCGACGCCACGTTCCGCCGCCCGGATCTCGACGCCGACGGCATCGTGGTCGACATCGGGCTGGCCACCGACCAGCTCAAGACCGTGCTCGGCGAACTGAACTACCGCAACCTGGACGACGAGCCCGCCTTCGCCGGCACCAACACCACCACCGAGGTGCTGGCCCGGACCATCGCCGACCGGCTCGCCGACCGGGTGCACGCCGGCGACCTGGGCGCCGGCGCTCACGGGCTGACCGGCATCACCGTCACCCTGCACGAGTCACACGTCGCCTGGGCCAGCTACGAACGGTCACTGCCGGGGGCGAGCGGCACCGGCGCCTGACGTGCCGGGCGTGCACGTGATCCTGCCCGGCGACATCGACGACCCGGCCACACCCAGCGGCGGCAACGGCTACGACCGGCGGATCTGCGCCGGGCTCGCCGCCGCCGGCTGGTCGGTCCGCGAACATCCCGTACCGGGAGCGTGGCCGGCACCGTCCCCGGCGGAGCACGCCCGGCTCGCCGAGCTGCTCACCGCCCTGCCCGACGGCGCGCTCGTCCTGGTCGACGGGTTGGTCGCCTCGGTGGTGCCGGACGCCCTGGCCGCGCAGGCCCGGCGGCTGCGGCTGGTCCCGCTGGTGCACCTGCCGCGCGACGACGACACCGAGGCGCGGGCCCTGGCCAGCGCCACCGTCATCGTCGCCACCAGCACCTGGACCCGCGACCGGCTGCTGCACCGGTACGCGTTGCCGCCGTCGCTGGTGCACGTCGCCGCCCCCGGGGTGGACCCGGCGCCGCGGGTCACCGGATCACCGGCCGGTGCGGCGCTGCTCTGCGTCGCCGCGGTCGCCGCCCACAAGGGCCACGACCTGCTGGTCGAGGCGCTGGCGGCGGTGACCGACCGGGACTGGACGCTGACCTGCGTCGGCCCGCTGCACCGCGAACCGGACTTCGTCGACCGGCTCCGCACGCAGATCACCACCCACCGGCTCGACGACCGGATCCGGCTGGCCGGTCCGCTCTCCGGTGACCTGCTGGCCGCCGCGTACGCCGGCGCCGACCTGCTGGTGCACCCGTCACGCGGGGAGACGTACGGGATGGTGGTCACCGAGGCGTTGGCGCGCGGTATCCCGGTGCTCGCCACGGCGGTCGGTGGCCTGCCCGACGCCCTCGGCCACGTCGCCGGGGAACGCCCCGGCGTGCTGGTGCCGCCCGAACAGCCGGCGGCGCTGGCCGACGCGCTGCGCCGCTGGCTGGACGACACGTCCCTACGGGCGCGGCTGCGCCGCATCGCCGCCCGGCGACGGACCACCCTCGACGACTGGACGAGCACCACCACCCGGATCACCACGGCCCTGGAAGAGGCGATGGCGTCATGACCGAACAGCAGGCAGTTCAGGATGCGCCCATCGAGCTGCCGCCGGACTTCGCGCAGTGGCTCGCGCTGCGGGAGCCGGCCGACGTGGCCGCCCGCGCCACGGACCTGGTCGACACGGTGCGCGGCACGCTGACCGGCGACACGCCGTACGTGGTGCATGACCTGGGGGCCGGCACCGGTTCGCTGGGCCGCTGGCTGGCCCCGCTGCTGCCCGGCCCGCAGCACTGGGTCCTCTACGACCAGGACCCGGACCTGCTGGCCCGGGCCCGCGCCGGCATGCCCACCGTCGCCGCCGGCGGCGCGCCGGTGACGGTGCAGACCCGCCGCGGTGACCTGACCCGGCTCACCGCCACCGACCTGGCCGGCGCGGCGCTGGTCACCGCCTCGGCGCTGCTCGACATGCTGACCGCCGCCGAGATCGAGCGGTTGGTCGCGGCCTGCGCGGGGGCCGGCTGCCCGGCGCTGTTCCTGATCTCGGTCACCGGTACCGTGCGGCTGACCCCGGCCGACCCGCTCGACGTCGAGATCGCCGACGCGTTCAACGCCCACCAGCGTCGCACCGTGGGGGGCCGACACCTGCTCGGCCCCGTCGCCGTCGACGCCTGCGCGGCGGCGTTCACCCGGCACGGGATCACCGTGCGGACCCGGCCCAGCCCGTGGCGGCTCGGGCCGGAGCAGGCCGCCCTGACCGCTCAGTGGTTCACCGGCTGGCTCGACGCGGCCTGCGAGCAACGCCCGGAACTGGTCGATCTCACCCACGAGTACGCCAAGCGTCGACGCAACGAGGCTAACGCGGGCCGACTCGGGGTACTGGTCGATCACACCGACCTGCTGGCCGTACCCCGTTGAACCGGCGGCCCGCGAGTTACGTGCGTACAGTCAGGGAAAGATCACCATGCCGGGAGGCTTGCGTGGCGGACGAAGCTGGTGGCGTCGGGTCCACGGCGGCCCCGACCGGCCGGTCCTTCTGGGCCTGGCTGCGCCTGGCGCTCGGGCTCGCTGTGCTGGTGGGGCTGCTGTGCTGGCTGGGCACCGGGCCGTTCCTGGCCGGGCTGCGCCTGATCGACGCGCCCGCGCTGGCTGCCGCGCTGGCCTTGGGCGCGCTCACCACCGTCTGTGTCGCCTGGCGGTGGAGCCTGGTCGCCGGCGGGCTCGGCGTGGGGATGCCGCTGCGCGAGGCCGTGGCGCACTGCTACCGGGCCGTCTTCCTCAACGCCACCCTGCCCGGCGGGATCCTCGGCGACGTGCACCGGGCGGTGCGGCACGGCCGTGACGTCGGTGACGTCGGTCGGGGCATCCGGGCCGTGGTGTGGGAGCGTGTCGCCGGCCAGGTCGTGCTGGTCGCCGTCGCCGTGGTGCTGCTGTTCGCCTTCCCGTCGCCGGTGCGGCCGTACCTGCCGGTGGCCACCGCGGTCGTGGTGACCGCGCTCGTCGCCGTGGTGCTGGCCGCCCGCCTGCTGCCGCACTCGGGGGCCTCCCGGTTCACCCGTGCGATGGTCACCGCCGTGGCCGACGTACGTGCCGGGTTGCTGGGCAAGCGCACCTGGGCCGGGGTGCTGGTCGCCTCCGCGCTCGCGGTCGCCGGGCACCTCGCCACGTTCCTGGTGGCCGCCCGCACTGCCGGTTCCACCGCACCGCTGACCCTGCTGCTGCCGTTGACCCTGCTGGCCCTGCTCGCGATGGGGGTGCCGGCCAACGTCGCCGGGTTCGGCCCCCGCGAGGGGGTGGCCGCGTGGGCGTTCGCCGCCGCCGGCCTGACCGCCGCCGAGGGGGTGGCCACCGCAACGGTGTACGGCGCCCTGGTGCTCGTCGCGAGCCTGCCCGGAGCCGCCGTGCTGCTGGCCCGTCGTGTCCGTGTACCCGCCACCGTCTGACGAGGAGAGCCATGTCCGAATCACTGCCTGCCGCCACCATCCGGACGCAGGTCACCGTGCCGCTGCGCTTCTCCGACGGATACCAGACCACCGCCCGGCTGCACACCTTCGACGGGCTGGTCGACGGTCGCGAGCACCTCGCCTTCGCCCTCGGTGACCACACCGCCGCCGGGGCGGTGCCGCTGGTCCGTCCACACAGCGAGTGCCTGACCGGCGACGTGTTCGGCAGCCAGCGCTGCGACTGCGGTCCCCAGTTGCGCGAGGCTGTGCAGCGCATCGCCGAGGTCGGCGGGTACCTGCTCTACCTGCGGCAGGAGGGTCGCGGCATCGGCCTGTACGCCAAGCTCGACGCGTACGCCCTGCAGGACGCCGGGCTGGACACCTTCGAGGCCAACGTCGCCCTCGGCCACGACGAGGACGAGCGGGACTACACGGTCGCCGCGCAGATGCTCACCGCGCTGGGCGTCGGGCCGATCGCGGTGCTGACGAACAACCCGGAGAAGACCGACCAGTTGAGCCGGCTCGGCGTCACCGTGACCGAGCAGGTGCCCACCGGCGTGTTCCTCTCCCCGGCCAACGCCGACTACCTGGCGGCGAAGGCCAGCCGCGCCGCCCGTGCCGCCGACCTCCCCGCCGTCCGGTGACCGGCCAGGCCACGGCCCGCCGGCCGTACGTGCTGCTCAGCTGCGCCACCTCGATCGACGGCTACATCGACGACGCCACCGACGAACGACTGATGCTGTCCAACGACGCCGACCTGGACCGGGTCGACGAGGTACGCGCGAGCTGCGACGCCATCCTGGTGGGTGCCGGCACCGTCCGTCGCGACGACCCCCGCCTGCTGGTGCGCTGCGACCGCCGCCGCGCCGACCGGATCGCCCGTGGCCTGCCGGAGTCCCCGATCCGGGTGACCGTGACCGGCTGCGGGGACCTGGACCCGACCGCCCGGTTCTTCACCGTCGGTGACACCGAACGGATCGTCTACTGTGCCAGCGCCGCGTGCGAGAAGACCCGGCACCGGGTGGGGGAGCGGGCCACGGTGGTCGACGCCGGTGACCCGGTCGACCTGGCAAGGGCCCTGACCGACCTGGCCGACCGGGGCGTACGCCGATTGCTTGTGGAAGGTGGTGCCCTGGTCCACGGCCAGTTCCTCACCGCCGGGCTCGCCGACGAACTGCACCTGGTGGTGGCCCCCTTCTTCGTGGGCGACCGTCGGGCACCCCGCTTCGTCGGTGACGGCCGGTTCCCGTGGCATTCCGCCCGGCGCGCCCAGGTGGTCGAGGCCCGCCAGATCGGCGACGTGGTGCTGACCCGCTACGCCCTGTCGGAACGCTGCGAATTGGCCTGAGCGTCCGGGTCCCCTCGTGCTGACGGTCCGCGGCCTGTCGAGCTGACAGGTTGCAGGTCGAGACGCTGGCCGACAACGTCGCGATGATCCGAGCAGCCACCCAGGCCGGGTTCGTGCGCGAAGGCACCCTGCGTCGCGCGGCATGGGTGCATGGGGACTTCGCTGACCAGGTCGTTCTCGGGCTACTCGGCACCGAATGGGACGCCAACGCGCGGGGCTAGGTGCCGGGCTGTGGCGCCCACCTGTCGCCGAGGGCTGTGTGGAGGGCCAGCAGGGCAAGGCTGATCAGGATCGACGCGAGGATGCCCAGACCGAGACCAAGGATGCCGCGGTCTCGCCGGTTTACGTGCCCGGCCGGAGTCGCCGAAGTCGACCACGGGTGCTCCCGGGCCCACCAGTACAGCAGCCCGAGGCCGTACGGTGTGATGGAGATCAGCCAGAACCAGAACCACCGAGTGCCCCGGACCGGAGCCGGTCCGGCGACGACGACGCCGACAGAGATGGCAGCGAGGACGAGACCCGCCCAGATGACGACGGGTGTCGGTAGGTGGAGTGCGCCGGCCCGGTGTTCGAGGCCGGAGGCTCGCAGGTCCTGCGCGACACCGATGGCGCCAGGTCCGGAGTAGCTGCCATTGTCGACGGTGTCGGTGATGGTCACCTGGTCGAACGTGTCGGTGTCGGTCCAGTGCCTCCGGCCGTCGGGGGTTCTCCACGCGAACAGGGGACCGAGGGTGCCGGAGCTGTGCAAGGCGGGAGTGTCGAACCATCGTGGAGGGCTGCTGGCGTCCCATCGGTCGCCCCACTGGTATGCCGTGATTCGGCCGGCAGCGGCGTCCGCCCTCGCCTGCTCGTAGCCCTGCTGCCGGGGAGCCGTCCACCAGGTCGTCATCGCCGCGAGCAGCCAGAGGAGAACCAGAGCGAGCCGCAGCGCAGGCCACCACCGCCACGTTCGTTCGGCCGGTGCGCCGGGTGAGCCTTCATTCATGATCAGCAGCTCCCGTCGCTTGTCAGTCCGCTCCCCCTCCGCCACCGCCTGAGCCGAACTGTGCCGCGTCGCCATAGGCGGCGTTCTCCGCGATGGCGGCGGAGTGCCGGTCGGGCACCCCTCGGCCCCGCCCGACAACGCCGCGACCAGGGCGCGGCGAACCACGGCGGATGGCACGCATGGCGGATCGGGCTGCTGCCGCCTTCTCCTCGACGGTCTGCGGCCGACGACGGCCACGCCTGTAGATCAGGACCGTGATGCCCATGGCGAGCCCGATGCCGGCGAGCAGGAGATACCACCACATGTGCTCACCGTAGAAGGGGCGTGCATCTGCCGACGAGGCGCAGGCCGCCCGAGAAGCCGGCCTGACCGTCGCTGTGGTCGACCACGACGCGCTGGCGGAGGGCGATGAACAGCGCGGGCGGTGGCGTCCGTACCCGGAGACGACAATTCCATCATCGCAGCGGTGGTGGATCCGCTGCGGCTGGAGTCATCGGGATGACGACCACCTACCGGCTGCGGCGGCAGACGAGCCGCACCTCGCGATTCGCTGCGGTCACCGTCGAGGTCGAGCCATCGAGTGTGCCCGAGGTGGAGGTGACCGCCGCCGTCACCGCAGCACACCGACGGGAAGCCGACCTGGGCGCTCGGTGGGCGCTGCGCGGCCTTCCGGCAGCGGCGAAGGTCACGGTGACCGACGTGCTCACCACCGAGGTCGACACAGCTACGGGAGACGTCCACGAGGCCACCGCCCGCGCCGTGTGGCAGGCCCTGGGCATCGAACACCCGACACCGTACGCGGGGTTCAGCGCCCCCCGGATGGTCGCATCCTGGCTGGACGACATGGCGGGTCGACGGCTCGAAACGGTGACGGAAGCCCGGCACTGGTACGGCAGACGATGCGAGCCCGACGCCACGAGCCTGCTACACGCGTGGCTGCTTCGAATCGGCCCTGCCCGTCGGTCTGCACGGCAGCGGTGACCAGTTGATGCGGGCGAAGGAGGAGCCGTACCGCCCCTACGACATGGGCGAGCACGGGGAGACGAGGGTCGGCCCGGCGCTGCGTCCGGGCATCCTGTCCGGGTTCGTCGGGGCCGGACTTGTCGACGGCGCCGTGATCATCGGCCCGGACGGCGACCTGAGCTGCGCTGGTCTGGTGCTGCGGTTCGACATCGGTGACCTCGTCGTCGGCACGCTCGGCGACGAATGGGTCCTCGCCGTCGGCTCGATACCGACCGCCGTCGCTCCCTACTGGACCATGCAACCTTTCGTGCGCGGTAGCTCGTCAGTCGATGGGCGGGAGTCGGCCGTCCGACGGTCGGGTGCGGCAAACGGCGGCGGAGACGTGCGAGGGGGCGAGGGTGACACGCACTCGCGGGCCGGTGATGCAGGGCATCGCGGGGCAGCCAGGATGTGGTTACCTTCTGATATGCCGCATCCCATCATGTTCGACGAGGCGGACCCGGTCCTGGGCCGGGTGCGGACCCTCGCCCTGGCCTTTCCCGACGCGGCCGAGAAGGTCTCCCACGGGCGTCCCGCCTTCTTCACCACAAAGGTCTTCGCCTACTACGGCGGTTCGGTGAAGGTCGACGGCGTCTATCACCAGCACGACCAGTCGGTGATGGTGCTTGTCGACCCCGAGGAGCGTGCGGCGCTGCTGACGGAGGAGCGGTGCTTCGTGCCGGCCTACCTGGGCGCCTCCGGCTGGGTCGGGGTGGACCTGACCGACGACACCAGCTGGGACGAGGTCGGCGAGCTGCTCGACGCCAGCTATCGACTCACGGCCGGGGCCCGCCGGATCGCGCGGCTCGACGCCCGGCGGCCCTGAGCATCCCGCAGCCGCTCAACCGAAGGCACCGGCGCGGGCGGCGGTGGCCATGCGGCGGGCGACATGTACGGCCGACCTGGCGCGGCTCCTCAGGGGATGAGTCGGTCGAGCAGGTCGAACCGCTCGTACGGCTGGTCGTAGTCGCCGAAGTGCCCGTCGTCGCGCACGATCTGGGTGCCGCCGAGCCGTTCGAACATGGCGTGTCCCTGCCGGTCGTCACAGCCGTACGGGTCGGTGCGGGAGTTGACGAAGTAGATGTCCCGCACGTGTTCGCGGATCGCGGCCCAGTCGTAGCTCGGTTGCAGGACCGGCTCATCCTCCGTGTTGGGCGGGGTGCAGTAGCCGGCGACCAGGATCGCCTGGGCGACTGTCACGTCCAGGTGTTCCAGGAGGGCGAGCAGCAGGGCAGCCCCGCCGGAATGCCCCACCAGGACGGTGTCCCCGTCGAAGGTGTGGCTGCCCAGCACCTTCGGCAGGAACGTGGTGATCGGCTCGACGTTGATGCCGGGGTGGTGCGGCACCTCGACGGCGTATCCCCGGCCAGCGAGCTGCCCGGCCAGCCAGGGATACCAGCAGTTGTCCGGGCTGCCGCCGGTCCCGTGGAAGATGATCGCGTTGCGTCCCACCGTGCCCCCGTTCGCGTTTCGCCGATCCAATCACCCGGGTCCGACACAATCGGCGGGCCGGTTCACCGCCCGTGCGCCGAAACGGCGGCGGGTGGGCCGTCGGCGGAGTCTGGGGCGCGGTCGAGGAACATCAGCCGGGCCCGCTTGTGCGGCAGGTCGATCAGGGGCCCTTCGACGAAACCGGCCCGTTTCAGTCGGGCGATCGCCTTGTCGTTGCGGGCGTCCGGCTCCATCACCAGCCGCAGCCGGGTGGGGTCGGTGAAGACGAACGCGATGAACTCGGCCAGCAGGGTGCCGGTGAAGCCCGGCTCGGGGCGGACCGGGGTGCCGATCAGCAGGTGACCGCCGTGGTCGCCGGGGCGTACCGGGTAGCACTCGCCGACCGGGTCGTGTTCGGGCTGGTAGGTCTGGAACAGCGCCACCGGCTGCCCGTCGCGCAGGGTCAGCCACGCGTGGTGGGTGGGCAGCGAGTCGACGTACCGGTAGATCTCGGCGACCCGGTCGCGGTCGGCGTCGCGCATCCCCCAGAACCGGGCCCGTTCCTGGCTGGTCCAGCCGTGGATGACCGCGGCGTCGGCGTCCGGGTCGACCGGCCGGAAGGTGACCGTCCCGAAGCCGGGGACCTGCCGCTGGTAGTGGTCAGTCATCGTGCTCCTCGGTCAGCAGGTCCCAGTCGCCTGTCACCTCGATCAGTTCGCCGCGTACCCACAGGGGCAGTTGGTCGTCGTGGTGCGGCCCGGCGCCGGTGGCGCCCAGCGGCACCACCCACCGGCTGTTCTCCCGACGCTCCAGGTCCCACACGTAGCGGGCGGCGGGGCCGCGTCCGCACAGGTCGGTGACGCCGGGGATGCCGGAGGTGGCCAGCACGCAGTCGTGGTCACCGGCCAGTTCCGGTCCGGGTGGGGCGGCCGGGTCGGGCAGCGCCCGCCACGGGGCGAGCCGGTGCCGCTCACCCCAGCGGCGGGTGTCGTCGGCCGCGGCGACCTGTTCGGCCGCGGCCCGCACCAGCTCCGCCGGGTCGAGGCCGGGTAGGTCGGCGCGCAGCAGCGAGGGCAGCGCGTACCCGATCCGGGGCAGCAGGGTCAGCCAGGGTGTGAACACCTCCGGGTGGGCCGGTGGTGCGGTCAGCTCGGCCAGCGCCGGGTGGGCGGCGAGCGCGTGGACCACCGCCGTCCGCAGGTCGGCGAAGCGGGCCGCGTCGACGCTGTCGGTGGCCATCCGGCGGTCCCAGCCCAGCAGCCGATCCCGCAGCGTCTGCGCCGGCGCGCTGAGTCCGTCGACGTCGGCGAGCAGTTCCAGCAGCGGTCCGGCCGCCGCCAGGTAGGTGTCGGTGTGCACGGACGCCATCTGCTCGGCCCGCCAGTCGGTGCGCTCGCCGAGCAGCTCACGGATCCGGTCGGCCCGGTACGGCGGGGCGTACTCCACCCCGAGGCCGGCGGAGATGCTGCGTTCGTTGGCCATCACCGCGACCTGGTCGACCGGGCGTTTCGGCATCGGATGCCAGCCCTGCCAGGCGTACGCGGACTCCCAGGCGGGCACCACCCGCAGCCCGTTGTCGGCGTGGCGGCGGGGCACCCGGCCGGCGACCCGGTGCAGCAGCCCACCGGCGGTGTCCGCGGCCAGCGCCACGTTGACCGGCTCCACCCAGCCGTCGAGGGCGGCGTCCAGATCGCCGACCGTACGGGCGCGCAGCAGCGCGGGCAGTACGGCGAAGCCGAGGTCGCCGGTGACCCGGGGCGGATACCGCAGGCTGACCGTCACCTCGGGCTGCTCGTCGGGACCGCCGGAGATCACCGGCCCCCGCTCGGTCTCGATCACCTCGACCTCGACCGGATCAGCACCGGCCACCTCGATGGTCTCGACGTGCCGGTGCACCGGCTGCCACCCCTGCGGCCCGTACGCCTGCACGCCGTCACCGTCGCGGCGCAGCCGTTCGGCGTACACGTCCTGGTAGTCGGCGGAGGCGTTGGTGATGGCCCAGGCGACCGTGCCGGCGTGCCCGAAGTGGGCGATGCCCGGTACGCCGGGCACGGCGAAGCCGAGCACGTCGTACTCCGGGCAGGCCAGCCGGATCTGCTGGTAGATGCCGGGGGCCTCGATGAAACGGTGCGGGTCACCGGCGATCAGCGCTGCGCCGGTGGCGGTGCGCTCGGCGGCGAGCAGCCAGCCGTTGCTGCCGGAGGTGACGTGCCCGTCGACGGCGAACAGCCGGGCCGCGCCCGGACCGAGCCGACGGATCACGTGTTCGCGCCAGAGCTTGCCCGGGAAGCCGGCGAAGAGCACATGATGGCCGAGCCAGATCGCCAGCGGCGTCCACGGCTCCCAGCGTCCGGGGCTCAGCCCGGTCGCGGTGAACTCGGGTGCGCGTGCCGCACCGGCGGCCAGCCCGGCGTTGACCCCGTCGACGTAGCGACCCACCCATGCGGCGGTCGCCGGGTCGAGGGCGGCGTGGCAGCGGCGGGCGGTGTCGTCCAGCCGCACCCGGCGGGCGAAGCTGTCCCAGGCCAGCGCCTCCGGCCCGAGGAAGGCGGCGCTGCTGCCCTGGGAGCGGTGCCGTTCCACCTCGATCTGCCAGGCCCGGTCCCGCGCGGTGACCCGGCCCTGGGCGAACGCCAGCGCCTCGTGGTCGTCGGCGCGCAGATGCGGAATCCCGTACCCGTCGCGGTACCACCGCGCGCTCATGCCGGCACTCCGCTGCGCTGCGTGCCGGCATGAGGCACCACCGCACTGAGCCTGATGATTCGCTCGCTGCGCTCGCTCATCCCCGACCTCCGGTGCGGACGCGGGCGGCCGGGATGACAAGCGGGGTGCCGGTCTCCGGGTCGTCGATGACCCGGCAGGGCAGCCCGAAGACCTCCTCGACCAGTTCGGCGGTGACGATCCGGCGCGGCTCATCGGCGGCCACCACCCGCCCGTCGCGCATCGCGATCAGGTGGGTGGCGTAGCGGGCGGCGTGGTTGAGGTCGTGCAACACCGCGACCAGGGTACGGCCCTGCTCCTCGTGCAGCCGGGCACACAGGTCGAGCACCTCGATCTGATGGGCGATGTCCAGGTAGGTGGTCGGCTCGTCGAGCAGCAGCAGCGGGGTCTGTTGGGCCAGCGCCATGGCCAACCAGACCCGTTGCCGCTGGCCGCCGGAGAGCTCGTCGACCAGCCGGTCGGCCAGGTCGGCGACACCTGTCGCGGCCATCGCCTCGGCCACGATCCGTTCGTCGTCGCGGGACCACTGGCGCAGCAGCCCCTGGTGCGGGTAGCGGCCCCGGGCCACCAGGTCGGCCACCCCGATGCCGTCCGGTGCGATCGGTGACTGGGGCAGCAGCCCGAGGGTACGGGCCACCGCCCGGGCCGGCCGTCGCTGGATGTCCTCACCGTCGAGCAGCACCGCCCCCACCGCCGGTTTCAGCAGCCGGGACAACGCCCGCAGCAGGGTCGACTTGCCGCAGGCGTTCGGGCCGATGATGACCGTGAAGGACTGGTCGGGCACGGCGACGGTCAGGTCGTCGGCGACCACTCGCCGCTCGTAGGCCAGCCGCAGCCCGCTGCCACCCAGCCGGGAGGTCGGCATGTTTGTTGCTCCGTTCTCGTTGTCGCGGGTCACAGCCGGCCCGCCCGACGCTGCGTGGCCAGCAGCCAGACCAGGTAGCCGCCGCCGAGCACCCCGGTCACCACGCCGACCGGCAGTTGGCTGGGGAAGGCCCGCAGCGCCACCTGGTCGGCGACCACGATGATCAGCGCGCCGATGATCGCGGCGGGCAGCAGGTTGGTGCCGGGTGCCCGGGTCAGCCTACGGGCCAGGTGCGGGGCGGTGAGGGCGACGAACGACACCGGGCCGGCGGCGGCCGCCGACAGGGAGACCAGGATGACCGCCGTGGCCAGTAGCAGCATCCGCAGCCGGGGCACGGGTACGCCGAGCCCGGTGGCAGCGTCGTCGCCCAACTCGGTCATCCGCAGTGCCGGGCCGCAGGCCAGCAGCACCGGCACGGTGACCGCGAGGGCGGCCAGCAGCGGTGCGGCGTCGGACCAGCCGCGGCCGTCGAGGCTGCCGGTGAGCCAGAGCATGGCCCGGGCCGCCTCCATCAGCGGGGCGCGGGTCAGCAGGTAGCCGTTGACGCCGGTGAGGATGGCCGACACGCCGATGCCGACCAGCACCAGCCGGTAGCCGTGCACGCCGCGCCGCCAGGCGACCAGGTAGATCAGCAGACCGGTGAGCACACCGCTGATCGCGGCGGCCCCGGCCAGGGCGGCGCTGCTGCCGCCGACGACCACCACGATCAGCGCGCCGGTCGCCGCGCCCTGGGTGAAGCCGAGCACGTCCGGGCTGCCCAGCGGGTTGCGGACCAGGGCCTGGAACACCGCACCGGCCAGCCCGAGCGCGGCGCCCACGGCCAACGCCGTGACCAGCCGGGGCAGGCGCAACTGGGTGACGATGAAATCCTCGGCGGGGCTGCCGCCACCGGTCAGGGTGCGCAGCACGTCGGCCGGTGACATCGGATAGTCGCCGTGGCCGACGGCCAGCACACCGACGGCGAGCGTGAGCAGCAGGCCGGTCGTCCCGACGGCCAGGGCGCGGGGGTGCAGCCGCAACGACAGGCGGCCCGGAACCCGAATCACGATCATGGGCGGGCCGTCCTCGTCCGGGTCACCAGCCAGAGGAACAGCGGACCGCCGAGCACGGCGGTGACCAGCCCCACCTGCAACTCGCCGGGACGGCCGAGGACCCGACCGAGCACGTCGGCGCCGAGCAGCAGCACCGGCGCAAGCAGCGCACAGTACGGCAGCAGCCAGCGCAGGTCGGGCCCGGTGAGCGTACGCACCAGGTGCGGCACCAGCAGCCCGACGAAGACGATCGGTCCGCAGGCGGCGGTGGCCGCGCCGCAGAGCAGCGTGATGGCGACGATCACCGCAGCCCGGATCAGTGCCGGCCGTGCGCCCAGGGCGCGGGCGGTGTCGTCGCCGAGGGCCAACGCGTTGAGCGGTCGCGCGGCGGCCAGCGCGGCCACCAGACCGACCGCGATGAAGGGCAGGACCCGCCGTACGGTGGCGTCGTCGGCGCTGGCCAGCGAGCCGACGGTCCAGAACCGCAGCCGCTGCAGCCCGGCGGAGTCGAGCAGCATCACCGCGCTGACGTACGAGTACAGGGCCGCGTTGAGCGCCGCGCCGGCCAACGCCAGCCGAGCCGGGGTGGCGGTACGGCCACCGCCGACGGCGTAGACGCCCACGGTGACGGCGGCGGCGCCGCCGAGGGCGAACCAGACCTGGCCGGTGCCGCCGCCCACACCGAAGAGCAACGAGGCGGTGGCGATCGCGGCGGCGGCACCGGCGTTGATGCCGAGCAGGCCGGGGTCGGCGAGCGGGTTGCGGGTCAGCGCCTGCACCGCCGCGCCGGCCGTGCCGAGCGCCAGGCCGGCGAGCAGCCCGAGCAGGGTTCGGGGCAGGCGCATCTCGTGCACGACGGCGTAGTCGACGGCACCGGAATCGGTGAGGGCCGCCCACACCTGCGTCAGGGGGATCGGTTTGGCGCCGACGGCGATGCTGAGCACCACCACGACGACCAGAGCCAGCGCGGCGACGGCGAGGCCGGCGGCGCGTGACGCGGCATGACCTGCCCGCGGCGGTGGTTGGTCCCGCAGTGGTGTCGCGGCGGGAGGCGACTCGGTGACGGACAGTGTGAACTCCAGTGCGGTGCGAAACGCCGTGCGGGACTTGACAGGCAGTTAGGTTAGGTTAGCCTAACCGCGGCTGTCCATGGCCATCCGCACACCCTGATCGGAAGACGACGCCATGCCTGATCCCGTTTCCGCCCGCCGCCTCTCCCGTCGCGGCCTGCTCGCCGCCGGTGGCGCCGCCGCCCTCACCGCTGTGCTCGTCGGCTGCGGGCGGGACGAGGCTGAAAAATCCAGCACCAGCAACGGTTCCGGGCCGTGGTCGTTCACCGACGACCGCCCGGAGGCGGTCACCGCGCCGGCGCGGCCCGCCCGGGTGGTGGCCTTCACCGGCTCGGCGGCTGCCCTGGTCGATTTCGGACTCGGGCGCGAGGTGGTCGGCGTCTTCGGCGAGACGAAGAAGGCCGACGGCAGCAAGGAAGCACAGGCCGGCGACCTGGACGTGGAGAGCGTGGAGATCCTCGGCAACGTCTGGGGCGAGTTCAGCGTCGAGAAGTACGCGGCGCTGCGCCCGGAACTGCTTGTCACCCACATGTACGACCCGGGGGCCTACTGGTACGTCCCGGACGAGAGCAAAGACAAGATCCTCCCGCTCGCACCGGTGGTCACCATCACCACCGCCCGCGTCCCGATGACCAAGCCGATCGCACGCTACGCCGCACTCGCCGAATCCCTCGGCGCCGACCTGTCGGCACCGAAGGTCACCGACGCCAAGGCGCGCTTCGAGGCCGCCGCCGAGGCGGTACGCCAGGCGGTCAAGGCCAACCCCGGCATCAAGGTGCTGGCCGCCTCCGGCAGCCCGGACCTGTTCTACGTCTCCAACCCGAAGGTCAGCACCGACCTGATGTACTTCGCCGAACTCGGCGTCGACATCGTGGTGCCCACCAAGCTGGAGTCCGGCGACTACTTCGAGGCGCTCAGCTGGGAGAACGCCGGCAAGTTCCCGGCCGACCTGATCCTGCTCGACAACCGCAGCACCGCCCTGCAACCGGCCGACCTGGCCGCCAAGCCCACCTGGAAGCAGTTGCCCGCCGTGCAGGCCGGCCAGGTGACCGGATGGGACGCGGTGCCCCGCTTCTCGTACGCCGGTGCCGCCCCGCTGCTCGAAGACCTCGCCAAGGCGATCCAGGGCGCGAAGAAGCTGACCTGACCCGCCACGGACGACCCGCGTGACCCGTGACCGCCGGTCGTCCACCCACCACCCTCATCGACGCCAACCCGCCGCGCGCCGCGCGGGCGGCGGGTTCAGGCTGCCCGGAAACCGAACCGCCGAGCGTGGAGGACACGTCCATGACCCTGCCGGTGCACACCGCGCCACCGCCGAGCGCCGCCCGAGCCCACCTGTTCCACGACGGCACAGTCGACGACTACCGAGCCGCGGTGACAGCCGGTGCCGACCGGGTGGCCCGGCGCGTCGCCGAGGCGACCGGCCCGTTCACCGGCGTACGCCCGGAGCAGTTGGCACCGCTGGTGGACGCGATCGACCTGGACCGGCCGCTGCACGACACCACCGCCGCCCTCGACGAACTCGACGAGGTGTACCTGCGCGACGCCGTCTGGTTCCACCACCCGCGCTACCTGGCCCACCTCAACTGCCCGGTGGTCATCCCGGCCCTGCTCGGCGAGGCCGTGCTCAGCGCCGTCAACTCCTCGATGGACACCTGGGACCAGAGCGCCGGCGCCACCCTGATCGAACGACGCCTGATCGACTGGACCGCCGCCCGGATCGGCCTCGGCCCGGCCGCCGACGGCGTGTTCACCAGCGGCGGCACCCAGTCCAACCTGCACGCGCTGCTGCTGGCCCGGGAGGAGGCCCTGGCCGGGGCGAGCCCGACCGACCGACGGATCCTGCTGCCCCACCTGCGGATCATCACCTCGGCCGCGGGTCACTTCAGCGTGCAGAAGGCCGCCAAGCTGTTGGGCCTGGCCCCGGACGCGGTCGTGGTGGTGCAGACCGGCCCGGACCGGCGGATGCGGGCCGGTGCCGTCCGCCACGAGATCAGCCGCTGCCGGCGGGCCGGCCTGACCGTGCTGGCGGTGGTCGCCACCGCCGGCACCACCGACTTCGGCACCATCGACCCGCTCGACGAGATCGCCGAGGTGTGCGGCACCTCCGGCGTGTGGCTGCACGTCGACGCCGCGTACGGCTGCGGGTTGCTGGTCTCGCCGACCCGCCGGCACCTGCTCGACGGCATCGAGCGGGCCGATTCGGTGACCGTCGACTACCACAAGTCGTTCTTCCAGCCGGTCAGCTCCAGCGCCGTGCTGGTCCGCGACCGGCATACGCTGCGGCACGCCACCTGGCACGCCGACTACCTCAACCCGGCCCGGATGGTCGCCGAACGCATCCCCAACCAGGTCGACAAGTCCTTGCAGACCACCCGCCGCTTCGACGCCCTCAAGCTCTGGCTGACCCTGCGGGTGATGGGCCCCGACGCCATCGGCGAACTGTTCGACGAGGTCTGTGACCGGGCCGCCCAGGCGTGGCAGCTGGCGGCCGCCGACCCCCGGTTCGAAGTGCTGACCGCGTCGGCGCTGAGCACTGTGGTGTTCCGCTGGCGGCCCGCCGGCACCCCGGCGGAGCTGGCCGACGCGGCGAACCTGCACGCCCGGTCCGCGCTGGCCGCCTCCGGCCTGGCCGTGGTCGCCGGCACCCGGGTCGACGGCCGGCAGTACCTCAAGTTCACCGTGCTCAACCCGGCGACCAGCACCGACGACGTGGCGTACGTGCTCGACCTGATCGCCGAACACGCCGGCCGGTACGCGCACACCCACGCCGTGTCCACCCCCGCCGTGCCCTGCCGGGTGGGCTGAGCATGCCGACGCAGAATTCCCGACTGGAGGAGCGGATGGACAGCTACGACGTCATCGGGATCGGCCTGGGGCCGTACAACCTGGGTCTGGCCTGCCTGACCGCGCCGATCGCCGAGATCGACGCGCTGTTCCTGGAGGCCCGCGACGACGTCTCCTGGCACCCCGGCATGCTGCTGGAGTCGTCCCGGTTGCAGACCCCGTTCCTGGCCGACCTGGTCACCCTGGCCGACCCCACCTCACCGTTCTCCTTCCTCGCCTACCTCAAGGAGATCGGCCGGCTCTACCCCTTCTACATCCGGGAGAGCTTCTTCCCGCTGCGCGCCGAGTACGACGCGTACTGCCGGTGGGCCGCCGCGAAGCTGCCCAACCTGCGCTTCGGCCACCAGGTCAGCGCCGTCGAGTACGACCCGACGAGCGAGCAGTACGTGGTCACCGCCACGGTCGGCGGCGACACCGTCACCCACCGGGCCCGGCACCTGGTGCTCGGCACCGGCACCCCGCCGCACCTGCCGCAAGCCTGCGCCGGACTGGACTCCGACGCGGTGCACAACTCCCGCTACCTCGAACACCGTGACGCGCTGCGCGCCAAACGCAGCATCACCATCGTCGGCAGCGGGCAGAGCGCCGCCGAGATCTACCACGACCTGCTCTCCGACATCGGCACGTACGGCTACCAGCTGAACTGGGTGACCCGTTCACCCCGGTTCTTCCCGCTGGAGTACACCAAGCTGACCCTGGAGATGACCTCACCGGACTACGTGGACTACTTCCACGCCCTGCCCGAGCAGACCCGCTACGACCTGGAGGCCGAGCAGAAGGGGCTGTTCAAGGGCATCTCCGCCGACCTGGTCAACGACATCTTCGACCTGCTCTACGCCACAAGCGTGCCCGGCCCGGTGAACACCCGACTGCTGACCAACACCGAGTTGACCGGGGTCACCTACGACCGGTCCACCGGCCGGCACACCCTGCGGCTGCGCCACGTCGAGCAGGGACGCGACCACACCCTGGACACCGAGGGACTGGTGCTGGCCACCGGCTACCGCTACCAGGTGCCCGCCTTCTGCGACCCGATCCGCGACCGGCTGCGCTTCGACGGCCACGGTCGCCTCGACGTGGCCCGCAACTACAGCGTCGACCACACCGGGCGGGGGATCTTCCTGCAGAACGGCGGCACCCACACGCACAGCATCACCTCACCGGATCTCGGCATGGGCCCGTACCGCAACTCGTGGATCATCCGCGAGCTGGTCGGCCGGGAGGTGTACCCGATCGAGAAGTCGATCACCTTCCAGGAGTTCGGGGTGCCCGCATGAGCGCCACCGTGCACACCCGGACCGATCCGGTGCTCGGCGAGTTCGCCCTGCGTACGCTCGACGTGGCCACCGACGCTGCGCTGCTGCACCGCTGGGTGACCCACCCCAAGGCGGCGTTCTGGCTGATGCAGGACGCCGACCTGGCCGCAGTCGTCGAGGAGTACGAGCGGATCGCCGTGCATCCGCACCACGACGCCTTCCTCGGACTGTGGCGCGGCGAGCCCGCCTTCCTCGCCGAACGGTACGACCCGGCCCAGGTCGAGCTGGTCGGGCTCTACGACGCCCAGCCCGGTGACGTGGGCATGCACTTCCTCTGCGCGCCGACCGAGACCCCGGTGCACGGCTTCACCCACGCCGTGCTCACCACCGTGATGTCCTGGCTGTTCGCCGACCCCGACACCGCCCGGGTGGTGGTCGAGCCGGACGTCCGTAACACCGCCGTGCACGCCCTCAACGCGGCCGTCGGCTTCGACGTGATCGGCCCGATCGCCAAACCGGAGAAGCAGGCCCTGCTCAGCATCTGCACCCGCGAGCGGTTCCTCGCCGCCACCCGTAGCCAAGGAGCAACCCTGTGACCACCATCGACCCGGTCGCCCACCTGCGCCCGCAGACCTGGGAGCGGGCCAACCGGCTGCTGGTACGCAAGGCGCTGGCCGAGTTCGCCCACGAGCGGCTGATCACCCCCGAGCCGGACGGCCCCGCCACCGACCCCACCGGAGCACGCTGGTACGCGGTGACCAGCGACTGCGGCACCGTCCGCTACCGGTTCACCGCCCGGCTGCGCATCCTGGAGCACTGGGACATCGACCCGGACAGCATCACCCGACACCACGACGGCCGACCGCAACCCCTCGACGCCGTCGACCTCTGCCTGGACCTGCGCACCTCGCTCGGCCTCAGCGACCGGATCCTGCCGGTCTACCTGGAGGAGATCAGCTCCACCCTGGCCGGCAGCGCCTACAAACTGGACCGGGCCCTGCCCGCGGCGGCGAAGCTGATCGAGGCCGACTTCCAGACCATCGAGACGTCGATGACCGAAGGGCATCCCTGCTTCGTGGCCAACAACGGCCGCCTCGGCTTCGGCGTCGACGAATACCACCGCTACGCCCCCGAGGCCGCCCGACCCGTACGCCTGATCTGGCTGGCCGCCCACCGCGACCACGCCACCTTCACCAGCGCCGCCGACCTCGACTACGCCACCCTGCTCCGCACCGAACTGGACGAGGCGACCCTGGCCCGGTTCGCCCAGACCATGGCCGCCCTCGACCTGGACCTGGCCGACTACCTGCTCATCCCGGTGCACCCCTGGCAGTGGTGGAACAAGCTGTCGGTCACCTTCGCCGGTGAGGTGGCCCGCCGCCGCCTGGTGCACCTCGGTGAGAGCGACGACGACTACCTCGCCCAGCAGTCGATCCGCACCTTATTCAACGTCAGCGCGCCGCACCGGCACTACGTCAAGACGTCGCTGTCGGTGCTGAACATGGGCTTCATGCGAGGACTGTCGGCGGCGTACATGGAAGCCACCCCGGCCATCAACGACTGGCTGGCCGACCTGATCGCCGCCGACGAGGTGTTCCGGGCCACCGGCCTGACGATCATCCGGGAACGGGCCGCCGTCGGCTACCGCAACCGGCAGTACGAGGCCGCCACCGACCGCTACTCGCCGTACCGCAAGATGCTTGCCGCGCTGTGGCGGGAGAGCCCGGTGCCCACCCTGGCCCCCGGCGAACGGCTGGCCACCATGGCCTCGCTGCTGCACGTCGACGCCGACGGCCGGTCCTTCGCCGCCGAACTGATCACCGCCTCCGGGCTGGCACCGGCGCAATGGCTACGCCGCTACCTGCACGCCTACCTCACCCCGCTGCTGCACGCCTTCTACGCCTACGACCTGGCGTTCATGCCGCACGGCGAGAACGTCATCCTGGTGCTGCGCGACCACGCCGTACAACGGGTGATCTTCAAGGACATCGCCGAGGAGATCGTGGTGATGAGCACCGAGGCCACCCTGCCACCGGCGGTGGAACGGATCCGCGCCGAGGTGCCGGAGGACATGAAGCTGCTGTCCATCTTCACCGACGTCTTCGACTGCTTCTTCCGCTTCCTCGGCGCCACTCTCGCCGACCAGGGCATCGCCGACGAGGAGATTTTCTGGCGTACGGTCGCCGACTGCGCCACCGACTATGCCGCCCGGGTACCCCACCTGGCCGACCGCCTGGCCCGCTACGACCTGTTCGCCCCCGAGTTCGCCCTGTCCTGCCTCAACCGGCTGCAACTGCGCGACAACCAGCAGATGGTCGACCTGGCCGACCCGTCGGCCGCCCTGCAACTCGTCGGCGCCCTCACCAACCCCCTGGCCCGCTTCACACCAACGGCCGGGTGACCGGCATCAGCCGCGGCTCAGGTCCGCCAGGTCGCGGTCGAGCAGCTCGGCGAGCAGGGTGTGTCGGCCGGGGTCGTTGTCGACGGTGATGCCCCGGCTGGGCATCTCCACGGTCATCAGCAGGTGCAGGTGCATCCGGTACAACGCCAACCGGCGACGTACCCGGTCGTCGAAGACCAGCGGCGTGCCGACGGCATCGGCGTAGCCGTGCAGGAACGGATGTTCCGGCTCGTCCTCGGCGCGCCGGAACAGCAGGGGGGAGACCAGGTCCAGCATCGGGTCGCCGTAGAGGAACCGTTCGCCGTCGACAAGCCCGCACATCCGGTACGCCCCGTGCGCGTCGGGCGCGGCCAGCACGTTGCCGTCCCAGCCGTCGAAGTGCAGCAGGGCGGGTCGGCGTACCTGGTCGAGCAGGTCGGTGTGCCGGGCCACCAGCTCGCGGAACCGCTGCGGCGGCGCGGGAAGGGTGACGTTCCAGTCGGCGGCGTCGGCGAGCAGATCGTCGATGATCGCCGCGAACGCCGCCGACCAGGTGGTGCCGCCGGTACGGCCGGCGTCGTAGCCGAACCGGTCACCGGTGATCCGGTGCAGGGTGGCCATCGTCGCCCCGAAGTCGTAGCGTGCGCCCTCGCCGGCGCCGTCCAGGTCGGGCAGCGCCCGGCCGGGCAGCCGGCCGGTGACCAGCCACTCGCCGAGGCGGGTGTCGCGACCGTGGTGCAGCACCGGCGGCACCGGCACCTGCGGGGCCCGGGCGGCGACCAGCCGGAAGTAGCGGGCCTCGGCGGCGAGCATCCCGGTCTCGTAGCGCAGCAGCGGCACGTGCGACGGTGGCCCGACCTTGAGGACGACGTCTGCGCCGTCGTCGAGGCGTACCCACCAGACGGTGGCGAACCCGCCGCCGGTCAGCGGCCCGCAGTCGGCGACCTGCCGGTCTGCGCCGAACGAGGCGGCGATGTAGTCGGCCACGTCGTCGGGGGAGAGGACCTGCTGGGTGGGGCTCAGCGGTGGCACCGGCACAGGGTATCCGTACCGGTGCCACCGCGGCGTCCCCGCTCAGCCGTCGGTCACCACACCGGTCAGCACCGGTGGCAGCTGCGGCCCGTCCGGTTCCTGGTCGAAGCGCAGCTCGATCCACTCGTCCGGTTCGACCACCGAGTCGGTGATCGTCGGGACGGTGATCTCAGCGACGACCGCGTCCGGGGCCAGTTCCAGGTACGGCACCAGCCAGGTCTGCGACAGCGGCCGTTCGGGCTCCACCGGGGAGTACGCGTGTTCGGTGAACCAGTCCGGATCGACGTCCATGGTGGACAGCTCGGGGCCGGCGGTGGGCGGCTGCGGCCAGGCGATCGCGAAGATGCCCTGTTCCGTCGGCGCGGACGCGGTGAAACGCCAGGTCAACGTCTCGCCTTCGGTGACGCGCTGGGCGGCCTCGACAGTGATGGTCGGCGCCGGATCGTCGTTGAGCACGTCGAGGCCGCCGAGGTAGCTGCCGACCACCATGCCGTGCTGCGCCTTGGCGGTCAGCAGGTGCCGCTCGGTGTAGTTCCACAGCGTGTCACCGACCACCTCGGCCGGCACCCGGATGCTGCGCTGACCGGGCCGGACGGTGGCCAGCCAGGAGCGGCTGACGAACGTGTCATCGGTCAGGTTCAGCTGTACCGTCGCGCTGCCGCGTCCCGTGATGGTCACCGGGATCTCGTACGTCTTCGTGCCGGAGTCACCCTCGGCCACCTCCAGGGTGCCGATGTCGAGCCGCGGCAGGCGGGGGGCACGCGGGTCGGGGGTGCCCGGCTTCCAGCCCCACGCGTCGAGCAGCCATGCCTGCCCGAACGCGGTACGTGGAGTGATCTCGATGGCGGCCAGCCGTGCCGGTGCCCCCTGCAGTGGCACCCGTACCTCCTGCGCCCAGTAGGAGGTCGTGTTGCCGGTGCCGGGCAGGCCGTCGACCCGTACCTCGCCCAGCCGGCTGCGTCGGCCGTCGGTCCCGACGACGGTCACGTCCAGCCGGGTGCCGGTCGTGTTCGGTGGGATGATGATCCGCATCGCCAGGTCACGGGCACCGGCGACGGAAACCGGCCGGGCCGGAGCCAGCAGGATCGGTGTGCCGGCACGGGACCAGGCCAGCTCGGCTGCGTACCGGTCAGGCTCGGGAATGGTCCAGAGGAACGGCGTGAAGTGCGCCAGGAGGGCGTTGCGGTCGTTCAGGCCGAGGCAGGACCGATCCGCGTCGTCGGTGACCTGGTCGCAGATCCGGGCCCCACCCGACAGCTGTGTCGACGCGTCCGGGGTGAGCACCGGCGTGCGGTTGCCGCCGAGGGCGTGGGCGAGCACCCGCGCCGGGTCGGCCGAGGGCGCCCGTCGGCCGGTGCCGTCGAGCAGCGGCCGGACCCGGTCGTCACCACCGACGAAGAGCCGCGCGGCGGCAGCGATGTAGGTGGCGCCGACGGTCTGCTGCTGGGTGGCGGTGAGCCGGCTCGGCATGCCCGGTGAACAGACCGGGTCCGGCTCGTCGTCGCTGGTGTAGAAGTCGTCCTGGGACGGTGCCACCGACTGTCCGGGCGTCCATTCGGTGTTGAAGTAGTTGTGGTTGGCCCCGATCACGTACAGCGCGCTGCGCAGTGCGCGACTCGGGCTGAGCCCCCGCGTGGCGTCGACGAACATCTGGCCCTGCAGATCGAAGACGTCACCGTCGCAGCCGGGCAGGATGGTCACCGACGGAACGTCCGGCACCGGGTTGTGCCCGAAGAGCGTGGGACCGATCAGCAGCATGCCGCGTACGGTCCAGCGAACTGTGCCGGGGTAGCCGTCCTGTGCCCTCGGCGGTGGGGTGAGCGAGTCCATCGCCGCCCGGCTGACCCCCTCGCCACCACGGGAGTGACCCATCAGGAACACCTGGGACAGGTCGGCCCGGGGCGCGGCCCGCACGATGGCCGGTGCGCCGGCACGGCCGGTGCCGGCCCAGTCGGCCCACTTCGCCAGGTGCAGCCGCACGAGCGAGGAGCGGGCCTGGGCACCGCCGTCGGCGGCGGCCCAGTCCTGACCGTTGATCCCGTTGGCCGAGATGGACACGGTCACGTATCCCTGTGAGGCGAGCAGCCGCTGCGCCTGCAGGTAGCCACGGTGGCTCGGGATCGGCTCGGTGTCGGCCGGGCACGGCCACTGCTGGGGCACCTGCTCGTCGCCCCGGTAGCAGACGGCGTGGCGGCCGTGCAGGAACAGCGCCAGTGGCCGGGCGCCGGTGGTGCCCTGCGGCGCGACCACCACCGCCCGCATCTCCACCTTTTCCGGGAACTGCGGCAGGGTGACCCCGGGCAGGTCGTACTCGCCGGTGATCTGTCGGTACGGTCCGGGCCTGCCGGGGTCGACGGGGCCGGCGGGCTGCGGGGCCGCCATGGCGGCGACCGGTCCCGACCGGCGGGCGCGTTCGCGTGGGGCGTCCGCGTCGATTCGTCTGCCGCCGACCCGCACCGCGAGTTCGTCGGGTTCGACCGGCGCGGTCAGCGGAAGGCTGAAGGTTCGACCGTCCGGGTGCGGACGAGCCGCGCCGAGCCGCCGCTGGCCCGACCAGAATTCGACGGCGGCGTCGCCCATCGGCACCGGTGTGTCGGAGCGCCAGGTCAGCTCGCCGTCGGCCACCGACCAGCCTTCGACGGCGGATCGGGGAGTGGGGTCCTCGGGTGGCTCGGCGGCCGCCGGCCCGGTGGCCCCGGTCACCAGCGCCACCACGAGCGCGGCTGAGATCAGGAGTCTACGCATGTGACTATATCTATCCCATTCGCGCAAATCTCCCGTGATGCACCTCAGTGCGGCGGCGGTCCGGAACTGTCGCGGCGGACCAGTTCGGCGGCGAGCGACTCGACCCGGGGCCCGGCGGAACCACCGTCGAGGGCCAGCGCCATCGCCCGGGCACCCATCTCGACAAGCGGCAACCGGATCGTGGTCAGCGCCGGGGTGACGTCGCGGGCCATCGGCATGTCGTCGAAACCGAAGACGCTGACCCGATCGGGCACCGCCACCGCCCGGGAGCGCAGCAGCGACAACGCGCCGATGGCCATCGAGTCGTTGAGCGCTGCGATCGCGGTCAGTGCGGGTTCGGCGTCCAGCAGGGCGGCGGTCGCCTCGGCGCCGCTGTCCCGGTCGAAATCGGCGTACCGGACGAGCTGTTCCGGTAGCTGCCGACCGTGTTCGGCGAGCGCCTCGCGCAGCCCGGTCAGCCGGTCGGTGGTGGTGGTCAGCACCCGGGGCCCGGCCACCACCCCGATGCGCTGATGGCCGAGCCGGCAGATCTCCTGCCCGAGCAGCCGGGCGCCGTCGCGGTTGTCCGGCATCACCGCGTCACCGGAGTGCTCGTGGCGGCCGATCACCGCGACCCGCCCGCCGGTGGCCTCGTACGCGGCCAGCTTGCCGTTGAGCAGGGTGGTGAAGTCGGGATCGTGGTAGCCGGAGCCGGCCAGGATGATGGCGGCCACCTGCTGCCCGCGCAGCAGTTCGACGTACTCCAACTCCCGGTCCGGGTCCCGGTAGCTGTTGCAGATCATCAGCAGCCGACCCTGGTCGGTGGCGACCCGTTGCAGCCCTCGGGTGATCTCGGAGAAGTACGGGTCGGAGACGTCGTGCACGATGACACCGACGGCGCCGCGATGGGAGCGGGCCAGCAGTTGGGCGTGGGCGTTGGGCACGTACTGCAACTCGGCGACGGCCTGCAGGACCCGTTCGCGCAACTCGTCGGTGACCGGCTTGCTGCTGCCATTGATCACTCGAGAAGCCGTGGCGGGGGAGACTCCCGCCCGCCGCGCCACATCGGACAGCGTCGCCACCCGCGTCCCCTCCCGTGTCGCGTCGGCCGCGCCTGTGACGGCCAGCGTCACCGTACCGCAGTGCGGGTGTTTTACCGTCGCGTGGTTCGCGCAGGTCACACCGGGAGATAGGCCCGGTTCGGCCGGTTCGTGCCGAGGTGCTGCCGTCGGAAGTTCGGCGGCGTCGCCGCCAGGAAAGCCCTTGCCCCGTGGGTCCCGCGCGCCCTAGGCTGCGTCAGGAAAGCGCTTACCTGGCCTCGTTGCGGAAGGATCCCTCATGACCCGCAGGTCGATCGGCATCATCGTCAACGGCGTCACCGGCCGGATGGGTTACCGGCAGCATCTGGTGCGTTCCCTGCTGGCCATCCGGGACGCCGGTGGCCTGCCACTGGCCGACGGCACCACCGTCTGGCCGCACCTGGTCCTGGTCGGACGCAGCGAGGCCAAGCTGCGCGAGATCGCGCAACGGCACGGCCTGGACGACTGGACCACCGACCTGGCGGCGGCGCTGGCCCGCGACGACGTCGAGATCTACTTCGACGCCCAGGTCACCCAGCAGCGGGAGAAGGCCATCCGGGCGGCGATCGAGGCCGGCAAGCACATCTACACCGAGAAGCCCCTCGCCGAGGACACCGCCGCCGCCCTCGACCTGGCCCGCGCGGCCCGCGCCGCCGGCGTACGCACCGGTGTGGTGCAGGACAAGCTGTTCCTGCCCGGTCTGCGCAAGCTCAAGCGCCTGCTCGACGGCGGCTTCTTCGGTCAGGTGCTGTCGGTGCGCGGCGAGTTCGGCTACTGGGTCTTCGAGGGTGACTGGCAGCCCGCCCAGCGTCCCTCCTGGAACTACCGGGCCGAAGACGGCGGCGGCATCGTGGTGGACATGTTCCCGCACTGGCACTACGTGCTGGCGGAGCTGTTCGGTGAGGTGCGTGCGGTCTCCGCCACCATCGCCACCCACGTCCCGCGCCGGGTCGACGAGGCCGGTCGGCCCTACCAGGCCACCGCCGACGACGCCGCGTACGCCGTCTTCGAACTCGACGGCGGGGTCATCGCCCAGCTCAACTCGTCCTGGGCGGTGCGGGTGTTCCGCGACGAACTCGTCGAGTTCCAGGTCGACGGCACCGAGGGCAGCGCGGTGGCGGGGTTGCGGCGCTGCCGGGTGCAGCACCGGGCGGTCACCCCGAAACCGGTGTGGAATCCCGACCTGCCGGCCACCGAGGACTTCCGGTCACAGTGGTCCGAGGTGCCGGACAACGAGGACTTCGACAACGGCTTCAAGGTGCAGTGGGAGGCGTTCCTGCGGCACGTGGTGGCCGGTGAGCCGTTCCGGTGGGACTTCCTGGCCGGGGCGCGCGGCGTGCAGCTGGCCGAGTCGGGTCTGCGCTCGGCCCGCGAGGGCCGCCGCGTCGAGGTGCCGGAGCTGTCGCTGTGAGCGGCACGACCGTCACCCTGCCCGGCGGGCGGCGACTGCGGCTGGCCGGCGGCACCGGGCATCCGCGCCCCGACGGCCCGCCGCGCAGCCGCATCGCGTACGCCGCCGCGCACGTGGTGGCCGATCCGGGCGCCGACAACACGCCGGGCACTTCGGCCGTGCTCGACTGGGACCGTACCCTCGCCTTCCGCGAGCACCTCTGGTCGTACGGCCTCGGGGTGGCCGAGGCGATGGACACCGCGCAGCGCGGCATGGGCCTGGACTATCCGAGCACCCGGGAGCTGATCCGACGCAGCGCGGCGCAGGCCCGCGCGGTCGGCGGCCGGATCGTCGCCGGGGTCGCCACCGACCAGCTGCCGCCCGGCCCGGCCACCCTGGCCGAGGTCACCGCCGCCTACCGCGAGCAACTCGCCGACGTGCAGGCCGCCGGCGCGGTGCCGGTGCTGATGTGCAGCCGCCACCTGGCCGCCGTCGCCCGCCACGCCGAGGACTACCTGCGGGTGTACGACGATCTGTTGACCGCCGCCGACGGCCCGGTGCTGCTGCACTGGCTCGGCCCGATGTTCGACCCGGCGCTGACCGGCTACTGGGGCGCGACCGACCTGGACCTGGCCGCCGACACCGTCATCGAGCTGATCAAGGCCCACGTGTCGCGGGTGGACGGCATCAAGATGTCGCTGCTCGACGCCGGCCGCGAGGTCGCGTTGCGGCGGCGGCTGCCCGCCGGGGTACGCCTCTACACCGGTGACGACTTCAACTATCCGGAGCTGATCCGGGGCGACGACAGCGGGCACTCCGACGCGCTGCTCGGCGTCTTCGCCGCCATCGCACCGGCCGCCGCCGCCGCGCTTGCCGCCCTCGACCGCGGCGACCTGACCGGGTACGACGAGATCCTCGCCCCGACCGTGCCGCTGGCCCGGCACCTGTTCGCCGCACCCACCTGGTACTACAAGACCGGCATCGTCTTCCTCGCCTGGCTGGCCGGCCACCAGGACCACTTCACCATGGTCGGCGGCCTGCAGTCCGGCCGCTCCCCGGCGCACCTGGCCACCCTGCTCACCCTCGCCGAGGACGCCGGGCTGCTACCCGACGCCGACCTGGCCGCCGCCCGCGCCCGCGCGTTCTTCACCGTCGCGGGGGTGGCCCAGTGACCGGCGACCGGACGGCGCTGCGCCGCTTCTCCCTCAACCAGGCCACCACGAAACGCTGGCCGCTGCCCGACGTGGTGGCCGGCTGCGTGGCCGCCGGCGTGCCGGGCATCGGCCTGTGGCGGGAACCGGTCGCCGAGCACGGCCTGGCCCGCACCGCCAAGCTGGTCCGCGACGCCGGACTTGAGGTGACCACCCTGTGCCGGGGCGGCTTCTTCAGCGCCGGCGGATGGCGCGACGAGAACCTGCGCGCCATCGAGGAGGCCGCCACGCTCGGCGCACCCGTGCTGGTGCTGGTCTCCGGCGGGCTGCCGGAGGGCAGCAGGGACATCGACGGGGCCCGGGCCCGGGTGGCCGACGCGATCGCCGACCTCGCCCCGCACGCCGAGGCCGCCGGGGTGAGGCTCGCGATCGAGCCGCTGCACCCGATGTTCACCGCCGACCGGTGTGTCATCGCCACCCTCGGCCAGGCCCTCGACATCGCGCAACGGTTCGCCCCCGAGGTGGTCGGTGTGGTGGTGGACGCGTACCACGTCTGGTGGGACGACACGGTGTACGCGCAGATCGCCCGGGCGGGGGAGTGGATCGCCTCGTTCCAGGTCTGCGACTGGATCACCCCGCTGCCCGAGGGAGTGCTGCTCGGCCGGGCGCTGCCCGGCGACGGCTGCATCGAGCTGCGCCGGCTGCGCGAGGCGGTCGACGCGGCCGGCTACACCGGCCCGATCGAGGTGGAGGTCTTCCACGCCGACATCTGGGCCCGCCCTGGTGCGCAGGTGCTCGCCGCCGCGATCGACGGCTACCTGCGCGAGGTCGCATGAAAGGAAGGGCACCTTGTTAACGCCTCGCGTAGTAGAAGGTGCCCCTGTTAACACAGCATCGCGCCCGCGCCGGTAACGACGTTCCGACGGGACGATGGCTGGCGGTGCCGGGTGGAGGGAACGTGGAGGCGAGCCAGTTGGCGGAGCAGACGACCGAGGCGGCGGGAACCCTTGCCGGTAGGCCGCCGGGGGTACGGGTCGACTGCCGATCCCGCCGCCGCGACCGGGGCTGGCCGGTGCGATGGACCGGGCTATTCGGTGGCCTGCCTTGGAGTGCGTCGCCACCGGAAGCGGATGGACACCAGGACTACAACGGCGAGGATCAACCCGCCGCCGACCAGCGACGCCGGCTCCCGCCATGCCACGGGCATGGCGTCGCTGCTCGTCCTCACCAACATGGACACACCCAGGCACGTCAATGCCGATGCCGCGAGCCCAGGACGGTAGACCTCTCGACCGAGCAGTCGGGCGGTGCCGGTAGGTCGCCTGCGGACGAGAAGAACAGCGGCCAGCAGGATCGCGACGACCGCCAGGATGATCACTACAGTCTTGAGCGGGTCGATGGCTCCCACGGCACCAGCGTAGACCGGACCTAGCCCGTCGTGTCTCGGGTGGCGAGCGCGTCGACCAGCCGCCGGGTCGAGCCAGCCAGGTTCCACCGCTGGGCCAGGTCGAGCAGCCGATCCGGGTCGGCGGGCGCGGTCGGCAACTCGGTGGGCAGCGGCGGCAGCGGCACATCCAGGGCGACCCGGACCACCTTCGGAGCCACCGCGAGGTAGTCCCGTGCGGCGGCGAGCTTGGCGCGCAGACCGGGCGCGAATCCGGAGGCCGGGTCGTCCAGGGCGGCGAGGATGCCGGCGATGTCGCCGTACCTGTCGATCAGCCGGGCGGCGGTCTTCTCGCCGACACCTGCCACTCCGGGCAGCCCGTCGCTGGGGTCGCCGCGCAGCGCGGCGAACTCGGCGTACCGGTCGGCCGGCACCCCGTAGCGGGCGCGCACCGCGGCGTCGTCGCAGTCGTCCAGTTTGGCCACGCCCCGGCCGATGTAGAGCAGCCGCACCCCGCGGGCGTCGTCGATCAACTGGAACAGGTCGCGGTCGCCGGAGACCACCTCCACCGGCCCGGGCTGGGTGACCGAGAGGGTGCCGAGCACGTCGTCGGCCTCGTAGCCGGCCGCGCCGACCACGGTGATGCCCAGCGCCGCCAGCACGTCGAGGAGCATCGGCACCTGCGGGGAGAGGGTGTCCGGCACGATCTCGCCGCCCTCCGGCGCCACCCGGTGCGCCTTGTACGACGGCAGCAGCGCGACCCGCCAGTCCGGTCGCCAGTCGTGGTCCATCGCGCACACCATCCGGCCCGGGCGGCGGGTGCGCACCAGTTGGGCGAGCATGTCGAGGAAGCCGCGTACGGCGTTGACCGGCTGGCCGTCGGCGGTCTTCGCGGCGGACTCGGGGATGCCGAAGTAGGCGCGGAAGTAGAGACTGGGCGCGTCGACGAGCATGATCGGGGTCTGCTGTGCCACGTCCGACAGCCTGGCACACCCCACCGACGTTCGGGGTGCCCGGCACGACCAGGAGGACCACAGATGTCCGTACCGACCCGGCTGACGCTGACCACGGTCAACCTGGACACGCCCGACCCAGCCGCGTTGGCCCGCTTCTACGTGCGGCTGCTCGGCTGGGAGATCAAGGTCGAGGAGGCCGACGACGTCATCCTGCACCACGCCGACGGTGGCGTCGGACTGTCGTTCCAGCGGGAACGGGCGTACGTCCGCCCGACCTGGCCGGCGCAGCCGGGACGGCAGCAGATGTCGATGCACCTGGAGATCGGCGTCGAGGATCTGGACGCCGCCGTGGCGCACGCGCTGGCCTGCGGCGCGACCCTGGCCGAGTTCCAGCCGCAGGATGACGTCCGGGTCTGTCTGGACCCGGACGGCCACCCGTTCTGCCTCTGGCTGATGCACTGAGCCGTGCCGGGTCAGCTCGCGGTGCGTCGCCGGCGGATGGCGTACGGCAGCACGAACAGGTACAACCCGGTGAACAGGAGCAGGGCCAGCGGGGGCAGCGGCAGGTAGAAGAGCCATTCGGCGGGTTCCGCCTGGGCGGCGGCGACGAAGGCGACGATGACCGTCACCACGAAGATGATCGAGGTCCATCGGTGGGTCTGTCGGACGGTATTGTTCCAGCGCACGGCGACCTCCAGCAGAGATGAGCTGCCCGGCCCGACGTGACGTGCCGGGCGGGATGTCCTGAAGGTCAGCCTGCTGTGCTGCGGCGCGGAGTGCTTCTCGATTCCTGACCGGTCGGCGGGCTACGCTCGGCGCGACCGTCCACAGAACCCGCCCCCAAACGACCGTTAAGCTGTGCGGGTGGGAATCGACGAACTCTACCCGCCGCAGCGACTGGTGGCCGCGCAGCGCGCCATCGCCGCCGCCGGCCTGGACGCCCTGCTGCTCAGCCCCGGCTCCGACCTGCGCTACCTCACCGGCTACGACGCGCACGCCGGTGAGCGGCTGACCCTGCTGGTGCTGCCCGCCGAGGGCGAGCCGACCCTGATCGTGCCCGCCCTGGAGCGGCCCGCGGCCGAGGCGTCGCCGGCGCCGGCCACCGGCGTGCGCATCGTCGACCACGCCGACGGCAGCGACCCGTACCCGCTGGTGACCGCGGCGCTCGACGGGGCGGTCGACGCGGTGGGGCTGGCCGACCGGATGTGGGCCGAGCAGGTCCTCGCGCTGCGTGCGGTGTTGCCCGGCGCCCGGCAGCGGCTGGCCTCCGAGGTGCTGCGGGAGTTGCGGATCGTCAAGTCGCCCGCCGAGATCGCGGCGCTCGCCGAGGCCGGCGCGGCGATCGACGCGGTGCACGAGCGGATGGGCGAGTGGCTGCGGCCGGGGCGTACCGAGGTCGAGGTGGCCGCCGACATCGCCGCGGCGATCCGCGCCGCCGGGCACGTCACCGTCGACTTCGTGATAGTCGCCGCCGGCCCGAACGGGGCCAGCCCGCACCACGGCACCGCCGACCGGCCGATCGGGGCCGGTGAGCCGGTGGTGGTGGACATCGGCGGCACCATGCCCTCGGGCTACCGCTCCGACTGCACCCGTACCTATGTGGCCGGTGGCCCGGCACCGGCCGAGTTCGCCGACTACTACATGGTGCTGCGCGACGCGCAACACGCCGCGGTGGCGGCGGTCCGTCCGGGGGTGACCGCCGAGGCGGTCGACGCCGCGGCCCGCGAGCCGATCGCCGCCGCCGGGTACGGCGCGGCCTTCCTGCACCGCACCGGGCACGGCATCGGCCTGGACGGCCACGAGGAGCCGTACGTGGTGGCCGGCAACGACCAACCGCTGGTCGCCGGGATGGCCTTCTCCGTGGAACCGGGCATCTACCTCGCCGGGCGGCACGGCGCCCGCATCGAGGACATCGTCGTCTGCACGACCGACGGCGTACGTCGGCTCAACACCACCACCACGGAGCTGATCGAGCTATGACCGTCGAGCGGATCCTGCCCACCGACGAGGCCCACGACCTGCTGGAGTTGACCACCGAACTCGCCGACCGGGAACTCGCGCCGAGGGTCGTCGAGCACGAGCAGCGTGGGGAGTTCCCCAGGGAGGTGCTGCGCACCCTGGGCCGCGCCGGCCTGCTGGGGCTGCCGTACCCCGAGGAGTACGGTGGCGCGGCCCAGCCCTACGAGGTCTACCTGCAGGTGCTGGAGATCCTGGCCGGCCGCTGGCTCACCGTCGCCGAGGCGGTCAGCGTGCACACCCTGTCCTGCTACCCGGTGGCCGCGTTCGGCACCGACGAGCAGCGCAGCCTGCTGCCGGACATGATCGGTGGCGAGTTGCTGGGCGCGTACTGCCTCTCCGAGCCCCAGGGTGGCTCGGACGCCGCGGCGCTGACCACGAAGGCGGTCCGCGACGGCGACGAGTACGTCGTCACCGGCACCAAGGCCTGGATCACCCACGCCCACACGGCCGACTTCTACAACATCTTCTGCCGCACCGGCGGGCCCGGCCCGAAGGGCATCTCCTGCCTGCTTGCCGACCGGGCGACGCCGGGGATCGCGCCGCAGACCGCCGAGCGCACCATGGGGCTGCGTTCCTCGCCGGTGGCGCAGCTGGTCTTCGACGACGCCCGGGTGCCCGCCGACCGGTTGATCGGTGGGGAGGGCAAGGGCTTCACCATCGCCATGGCCGCGCTGGACTCCGGCCGACTCGGCATCGCCGCCTGCGCGGTGGGGTTGGCCCAGGCGGCGTTGGACTACGCGGTCAACTACGCCCGCGAGCGCCAGCAGTTCGGCCGCGCCATCATCGAGTTCCAGGGTCTCGGGTTCACCCTGGCCGACCTGGCCACGCAGATCTCCGCCGCCCGGGCGTTGACGCTGGCGGCGGCGCGGCTGCGCGACGCCGGCCGGCCGTACTCGATCGAGGCGGCCAAGGCCAAGCTGTTCGCCACCGACGTGGCGATGCGGGTGACCACCGACGCGGTGCAGGTGCTCGGCGGCGCCGGCTACGTGGCCGATCATCCGGTGGAGCGTTACTTCCGGGAGGCGAAGGTGTTGCAGATCGTCGAGGGCACCAACCAGATCCAGCGGATGGTGATTTCCCGGGCGTTGGCGAAGGGCTGAACGTCGCACATCGGGCGCTCAGCGGGTAGGTTGCACGCCGTGGAGGAGATCGATCGGGCCATCGTCGCGGCACTGACCGTCGATGGTCGGCTGTCGTACACGGACCTCGCCGAGCGGGTCGGCCTGTCGGTCTCCGCGGTGCACCAGCGGGTACGCCGGCTGGAGCAGCGCGGAGTCATCAAGGGCTACGGCGCGCGGGTCTCCTTCGAGGCGCTCGACCTGCCGCTGACCGCCTTCGTGGCGATCCGGCCCTTCGACCCTTCGCAGCCCGACGACGCGCCGGAACGCCTGGCCCATCTGCCGGAGATCGACTCGTGCTACTCGGTGGCGGGGGAGGACTTCTACCTGCTGCTGGTGCGGGTGGCCGGGCCGGCGGACCTGGAGCGGGTGCTGCAGGAGATCCGGACCTCGGCGAACGTCACCACCCGGACGACCGTGGTGCTCTCCACCCCGTACGAGCACCGTCCGCCGAAGCTCGCGCAGCCGGCGGAGCAGCCTCGGCCGCGTGGTGTCGCCGCCGAGCCGTCCGGCGGGTAGCCGAGCGGCCCGCCCTGACCAGGCGTTTCGGGATGGCGTCTGGTGAGGGCTGAGGAGATTGTGCGGAATGCGACGAGATGATCAAGAACATCCGACCCCGGTGCGGTGAACTTTCGGGATACGGAGCTAGGATCCATCCCTGATTCTGCGGAAGTGAGACCCGATCGTGAGCGGCGCGAGTCAGCACGCGCGCTGTTCCCTGGTGGTGCCGCGGCACCGGGTCGCTCGGGGTGTCGTCAAGGGGAGGATGAGATGTTCCGACCGGCACGGTCGCGGTTCAGCCACACAGGGTCCGGTGCCCGCTCATGACACGCATCCTCGTACGCGCCGGCAAGCATCCGGCGACCGTGCTGTCGCACGAGCAGAGTCTGTCCACCTCGCGGCTCGGGGTCTTCGGGTCCAACTCCGGCAACATGCTCTTCTACAGCGCGGTCTTCCGGGCGCTGAGCGTGCCCGACGCCGAACTGGTCGCCAACTCGTACGTGCACGAACGTCCGGTTCACCTGGGCCGGTACATCGCGCGGACGAACGAGGAGTTCGACCGGTTCGTGTTGCCGATGGCGAATTCGTACCGGGACACCTTCCTGCCGCACCTGGAACGACTCGCGAAGGTCATCGAGAAGCTGACCATCCCTGTCACGGTGGTCGGCATCGGCGCCCAGCTGCCGTACGGCACCGAGTTCGACTCCCTGCCCGACGAGTACAAGCGGATCGTCACCCGGTTCACCCGGGCCGTACTGGACCGCTCCGCCTCGATCGGCGTACGCGGTGAGTACACCGCCCGGATGCTGAAGTACCTCGGCTTCGGTGACGAGCACGTGCGGGTCATCGGCTGCCCGTCGATGTTCGGCAACGGGCCGCTCGGGCCGCTGGTGCGCAAGGTCGGGCACCTGCGCTACGACAGCCCGCTGGCCATCTCGTACACCCCGAAGGTCAAGGGGGTGGACCGGCTGGTCGAGGCGAACACCGACCGCTACCCGAACAGCGTCATCGTGCCGCAGCAACATCACCGCCTCGCCCTGATGCTCTGGGGCGAGAACCCGGCCAAGGTCGGCAACAAGCGGATGCCGATCCACACCGAGCACCCGCTGTACGAGAACGACCGGATGCGCTTCTTCGTGGACGCCTCGACCTGGGTCGAGTTCATGGCCGAGCAGCACTTCGCCTTCGGCACCCGGATCCACGGCAACGTCGCGGCGGTGCTGGCCGGTACGCCGGCGGTGGTGCTGGCCCACGACTCGCGCACCGTCGAGCTGGCCGAGTACCACGGCATCCCGTACCGCCTCTACGCCGACCTGCCGCCGGACGTCGACGCGCAGCGGCTCTACGAGGAGGCCGACTTCGACGCCTTCCTGCCCCGCCAGGTGCCGACCTTCGAGACCTACCTGCGCTTCCTGGAGCACAACGACCTCGAGCACGTGTTCCAGCCCGGCAAGGAGAACCCCGCCTACGACAAGGCGATCGCCTCCGCCAACTTCCCCGGGCCGGTGCACACGCTGATGGCCTCGGACGCCGTCGGGCGTCGCCAGGTCATGTCGCGGCTGCGCTGGCTGCGGCAGGGCCACGACGGTGACCTGGCCCGACCTGCCTACGACTTCGAACCCCCCTTCCGCGAGCCCCGCGGATACAAGTCACTCGAGGAGCGGGTAACCCAGTTGGAGAAGGAACTGAAGGTCCAGCAGACCTTCCTGGCGAGCTGGCGCGGCCGGGTCAGCCGGGTGCTGCGGATGAACGGCACGTCGACGGGCGCCCGCCGGTGAGCGCCAAGTCCGGGTTGCGGGGGTGGCTGGCGGGCCGACTGCCCGCGCTGGCCGCCGAGGTGGCGGCACTCGTCGCCCTGCTGCTGGCGGCGGTGGCGGACTCGCCGTGGTGGGCGCTGCCCCCGGCCCTGGTCGCGCTCGGCCTGCTCGGCTACCTCTGGCGCAACGCGCTGAGCGGCGGTCCGACCCCCTCCGGTTCGACACTCGTGATCCGCCTGCTTCTGCTGGCCTGCGCCTACCTGCTCGGCGTGGTGCACTCCGGCGCGGATCTGGTGCTGGCCCTGGGGGTCGGCGTGGCGGCGCTGGCGATTCTCGCCGAGCCGGCGGTGACGGCCACGTCCCGTTCGGTCTATCCGGTGTCGGCCAATCTGCGCGGCAGTGGTCTGCGGCCCAACCTGCGGCCCAACACCAGTCGGGCGGTGCTGGTCAACGGCGCTGCCGTGGTGGTGGCGCTGGGCTGCGCGTTCGCCGGCACCCTTGAGGTGATCTCGCTGGTGGTGTCGGTGGCCGCGCTCGCCCTGATCGCGTTCACCGGCTGGCAGGCGGTGACCCGGGTACGGGCCCGGCACGCCAGCGAGACGCGGTTGAACGCGGCGCTGGCCGCCTACGAGCCGGCCTTCCTGCTGCACTGGGAGGCGCCGGCCGGTACCGCGTACCAGGTCGGGATGTGGCTGCCCTACCTGGAGCGGCTGGGCAAGAAGTTCTTCGTGCTGGTGCGCTCGGAGGCCAACTTCAACGAGGTGCTGCGGCTGACCACGGCGCCGGTGGTCATGCGGTCGGGGCTGACCCAGATCGACGACGTGATCGTCCCGTCGCTGCGGGCGGCGTTCTACGTCAACACGGCGACGAAGAACAACCACCTCGTGCGGTACACGAACCTGACGCACATTCAGCTCAACCACGGTGACAGCGACAAGGTGCCGAGCCACAACCCGGTCTTTCGGATGTACGACAAGAACTTCGTCGCCGGTCAGGCCGCAGTGGACCGCTTCGCGGCCAACGGGGTGAGCATGCCGGCGGAGATGTTCAGCATCGTCGGGCGTCCGCAGGTGGAGAATGTCGCCATCGCCGCCGCGCCGATCGCCTCGTTGACCGCGCCGCGGGTGCTGTACGCCCCGACGTGGGCCGGCTTCTACGCCGACTCGAACTACTCGTCGCTGCTGGTGGGCTACGACATCGTCAAGGCGTTGATCTCGCGGGGTTGCAGCATCGTGTTCCGGCCGCACCCGTACACGATGCGCTCGGCGGCGTTGACGCAGGAGTCGGAGCGGATCAAGGCGTTGCTCGCCGAGGACCGTCGGTCCAGTGGCCGCAAGCACGTGTTCGGTGCCGAGGCCGAGACGAAGATGTCCGTGGTGGACTGTTTCAACGCCTCGGACGCGATGGTGTCGGACGTGTCCAGTGTGGTCGCCGACTACCTGTACTCGGAGAAGCCGTTCGCGATGGTCGCGGTCTCCACGCCGGCCGAGCGGTTCACCGACGCCTTTCCGCTGGCCCGCGCGTCGTACGTGATCGACGCGCACAGCGGCCGGGTGACCAACCTGGAACCGGTGCTCGACGAGCTGCTCGGCAGCGACCCGCTGGCCGCCATCCGGCACGACCTGAAGAAGTACTACCTCGGCGACATCCCGTCCGAGGGGTACGCGCAGCACTTCATCGACGAGGCGAATCGTTACCTCTGACCTGTCGCGGCGACTGGCTCCGGCTTCCGGCACCCGCCGGGGCGGAGCCAGTCGCCGTTTCGTGGGTCAGTGTCGGGCCGTGGTGGCGTCCACCGCGTCGACCGGTGGTGCGGGCGGGTGGTTCCAGCGCAGGATGACCCGGCGTCCGTGTTCGGTGCCGAGCAGGCTGAGGGTGGCGGTGTCCAGTCGCAGCAGTCCGCCGGCCGACGGTGGCAGGCCGACCCACCGGGCACCCAGCACACGCAGCGAGTGGGCGTGGCCGACGAGGGCCACGTGACCCTGTTCGAGCAGGGGATGGAGCCTGCTGAGTAGACGGTCGACGCGTTCGCCGACCTCGCTGGGGGATTCCCCGCCCGGGCACCCGTCGGTCCAGACGCTCCAGCCCGGCTGGTCTTCGTGGATCTCGGCGGTGGTCCGTCCCTCGTAGTCGCCGTAGTTCCATTCCGCCAGGTCCTCGTCGGTGTCGGTGATGGTCAGGCCGGCCAGGTCGGCGGTGCGTACCGCCCGCAGTCGGGGACTGGCGAACACCGCGACGAACCGTTCGTCGGCGAGGGCGGGACGCAGCGATCGGGCCTGCCGTTCGCCGTCGGGGGTCAGGCCCAGGTCGGTGTACGAGGTGTGCCGTCGTGCGGTGCTCCAGGTGGTGGCGCCGTGTCGGATGAGCGTGATCTGTCCCATTGGCCCAGTCAACCAGTCCCCGTCTTCCGCCGATCACCTAGCATCCTAGGACGCCTTACGCGATGTGCCACCCACCTCAGGTTTCCACCCGCGACACCCGGGGACACCAACAACACGGGGCTTGGCCGTCCCGGCCGAGCAGAGGAGGCGAGATGAGCTTCATCGACAAGGCGAAGAACAAGGTCGAGGAGATGAGCGGCACCGCCAAGGAGCGCATCGGCGACATGGCCGACAACGAGCGCATGCGCGCCGAGGGCGCCGGCGAGCAGGCCGAGGCCCGCGCGCGACAGACGGGCGAGGACATGAAGAACAAGGCGAAGAACGCCTTCAACCGGTGACGAGCGACGCGAAGGGGCCCCCGGATGATCCCGGGGGCCCCTTCGTGGTACGTGCCGTCAGTCGTCGCGGTGGGCCTGCCACCACTGCTGGCCGGCCTCGGGCAGGGTGTCGATCGGGTCGTAGTAGGCGTACCGCTTGCTCAACGCCGCCAGGTCTGCGGATTCGATGGAGGTGCGGTAGTTCTTGGTCCAGTACGAGATGCCGCGCTCGCGGTCGTACTCGGTGACCATGTGCACCCAGCGCTTGCCGACGAACGGCACGTCACAGACGATCCGGGGAGTGGCGTAGCCGGGCAGGTAGCCCATGATGTCGTGCTGGAGCTGCTGGGCGTGCCAGACCGGCACCCGCCAGTGCTCCGCGTTGGGGATCATGTCGCACATGTAGAAGTAGTACGGCAGGATGCCGGTTTCGCCCTGCAGGCCGAAGCACAGGTCGAGCAGGTCCTTGCTGGTGGCGTTGACGCCGCGCATGAGCACGCCCTGGTTACGGACATCGCGTACGCCGACGTCGAGGGCGGTCTGGGCGGCCTTGGCGACCAGTGGGGTGAGCGACTGGGCGTGGTTGACGTGGGTGTGGATGGCGAGGTTGACGCCGCGTCGGGCGGCGGTGCGGGCGACCCGTTCCAGGCCCTCGACGACGTCGGGTTGCAGCCAGTGCTGGGGCAGGCCCATGAGGGCCTTGGTGGCGAGTCGGATGTCCCGGATGGTCTCGATCTCCAGCAGGCGCATCAGGTAGGACTCAAGGTTGCGCCAGGGCACGTTGGCCACGTCGCCGCCGGAGACGACCACGTCGCGTACGCCGGGGTGGGCCTTGAGGTAGGTGATGTGCGCGTCGTAGCGGTCGACCGGCTTGAGGCTGAGTTTGAGCTTGTCGACGGCGGGGGTGGAGTTGCCGACCAGGTCCATGCGGGTGCAGTGGCCGCAGTACTGGGGGCAGGTGGCGAGCAGTTCGGCGAGGACCTTGGTGGGGTAGCGGTGGGTGAGGCCCTCGGCGACCCACATGTCGTGTTCGTGCAGGGAGTCGCGGCTGGCGTAGGGGTGTGAGGGCCAGTCGGTGCGGCGGTCGGAGGCGACCGGGATCATGTAGCGCCGGATCGGGTCGGCGAGCAGCGCTTCGGTGCTGGGCGGCGCGAACGGCACCATCGTGTTGATCATCTGTGGCGGCACCAGCATGGACATGGTGGCCATGGCGCGCTGGTCGGCTTCCAGGTCGGCGTAGAAGCTCTCGTCGACGGTGTCGCCGAGCACGGTGCGCAGTTGTTTGACGTTCTTGACGCAGTTGACGCGCTGCCACTGGGCGTTCTCCCACTGGTCGCGGGTGACGTGGCGCCAGCCGGGGAAGCGGGTCCAGTCGGGTTCGACGAGTGGGGTGCGGCGGTATTCGTAGGGCTGGCCGGTGGTGTTCGCGGGGGCCGGCTGGGCAGCCGGGGTGCTCTGCACCGGCGGGTGGGTCTGGGTCACGGCCCCTCCTGGTGGTTGATCGAAATCTGAAGGGTACTGGAAAATATCCGGTCAAGAAATTAGTCTGCCGTAAGTTTTCCCGCCTCGCGAGCCTCGGCCGGAGGTTCAGGCGGTCGGACAGGGAGGTCGGCGTGACGTCACCGGTGGGTCTGCACCGCGTCGTGGAACCGGCGGGGGTGCTGCCGCAGGCGGCCTGGCGGCTGGACGCGCGCCCGGAGATCGCGGCGAACGAGGTACGTATCCGGGTGGAGCGGCTGAACCTGGACGCGGCGAGTTTCCGTCAGCTGTTCGACAAGCACGGCGGTGACGGCGATGCGGTCCGCGCCGAGGTTCTGGGGATCATTTCGACGCGGGGGAAGATGCAGAACCCGGTGACCGGGTCGGGTGGCATGTTGATCGGCACGGTCGAGGAGGCCGGTCGGCGTTCGCCGCTGGGGCTGAAGTCGGGTGAGCGGGTCGCCACGTTGGTGTCGCTGACGTTGACGCCGCTGGTGGTGACCGACGGCCTGGCGCGCTGGGACGGCCGTAGTGAGCAGGTGCCGTGTGACGGGTGGGCGATTCTGTTCGCCCGGTCGGTCGCGGCGGTGCTGCCTGTGGATCTGGATCCGCAGTTGTCGCTGGCGGTGCTTGACGTGTGCGGGGCGCCGGCGCTTACCGCGCGGGTGGTGTCGCGGTACGTGGCCGAGCGGGCGGTGGGCGGGCCACCGGTGACGGTGGCGGTGATCGGTGGCGCGGGTAAGAGTGGCTCGCTGTCGCTGGCGGCTGCGCGGCAGGCGGGGGCGGGTCGTACGGTCGGGGTGGTGCCGGTGGCGGCGGAGCGGGACGCGCTGACGGCGGCCGGGTTGTGTGATGCGGTGGCGATGGCCGATGCCCGGGATCCGGTGGCGTTGTCGACGGCGGTGACGTCGGCGTTGGGGATGCCGGCGGATGTGACGGTGGTCTGCGTGGACGTGCCGGGCTGTGAGCACGGTGCGGTGTTGGCGACGGCCGACGGCGGCACAGTGATCTTTTTCTCGATGGCGACGAGTTTCTCGGCGGCGGCGTTGGGGGCCGAGGGCCTGGCCGCGGACGTGACGATGCTGGTCGGCAACGGGTACGTGCCGGGGCACGCGGAGTTGGCGTTGGGGTTGTTGCGGGGCGATCCGGGGGTGCGGGGGCTGTTCGAGGCTCGGCTGGCGGCAGACTGAGGCCATGACGAACAACCCCTCGACGTTGTACCGCGGTGGAGTGCTGCATTGTCCGGCGGAACCGTCCGCGACGGCACTGTTGGTCCGGGATGGGCGGATTGCCTGGTTGGGTGCGGATGCGGACGCACCGGCCGCCGACCGGGTGGTGGACCTGGCCGGGGCGTTGGTGACGCCGGCGTTCGTGGACGCGCATGTGCATGTCAGCGACACCGGGCTGGCGTTGTCGGGGCTGGACCTGTCCGGGGTGCGCTCGGCTGGTGAGTTGTTGGACGCGGTGTCGGCGTTCGCGGCGGGGTTGCCGGCGGACGCGGTGGTGTTGGGTCACGGGTGGGACGAGTCGACGTGGTCGGTGCCGCAGCCGCCTTCGGCGGTGGAGTTGGGGCGGGCGGCCGGTGGGCGGCGGGTGTATCTGTCGCAGGCGTCGATTCATTCGGCGTTGGTGTCCTCGGCGTTGCTGGCGGCGTGTCCGCAGGCGGCGGCGGTGTCCGGGTACGACGGGTCGGGTTGGTTGCGGCTGGACGCGCATCACGTGGTGCGGGCGGCGGCGCGGGCGTCGGTGACGCGGGTGCAGCGGATGGCGGCGCAGCGGGTGGCGTTGGCGCATGCGGCGTCGTTGGGGATCGCGGCGGTGCACGAGTGTGGTGGGCCGGAGATTTCCGACGAGGAGGATTTCACCGGCTTGTTGTCGATCTCCGGTGCGGGGGTGCCGGAGGTGTACGGGTACTGGGGTGAGTTGGGTGGTGCGGCCCGGGCGCGGGAACTGGGTGCGGTGGGTGCTGGTGGGGATCTGTTCGCCGACGGGGCGTTGGGGTCGCGTACGGCGTTTCTGTCGCAGGCGTACGTCGACGGTGACGGGTGTGGTCACGGGTATCTGAGTGCGGAGCAGGTGCGTGATCACCTGTTGGACTGTGCGGCGCATGGGATGCAGGGCGGTTTCCATGCGATCGGTGATGCGGCGATCTCGACGGTGGTGGCGGGGTTCGCGGCGGCGGCGCAGCGGTTGGGTACGGATCGGGTGCGTGCGGCGCGGCATCGGGTGGAGCACGCGGAGGTGATGGATCGGCGGTTGATCGCCGCTTTCGTGGAGTACGGGGTGGTGGCGTCGATGCAGCCGGCGTTCGACCGGTTGTGGGGTGGTGCGGGGCGGATGTACGAGACGCGGTTGGGGTTGGCGCGGTCGTTGGCGTCGAATCCGATGGGGGCGATGCACGGGGTGGGGGTGACGTTGGCGTTCGGTTCGGATTCGCCGGTGACGCCGTTGGATCCGTGGGGTTCGGTGCGGGCGGCGGTGGCGCATCACAGTCCGGTGCAGCGGATGACGGTGCGGGCGGCGTTCGCGGCGCACACCCGGGGTGGCTGGCGGGCGGTGCATCTGGACAGCGAGGGGGTGTTGGCGTTGGGGGCGCCGGCGACGTTCGCGGTGTGGTCGACGCCGGCGGGGGTGCAGCGGGGTCTGCCGGTGTTGCAGGCCGAGGATCCGGAGTTGCGGGGGGAGCAGGATCCGACGCCGTTGCCGGTGTGTCGGGCGACGGTGTTGCGTGGTGATGTGATCTATGAGGGGGAAGGGCTGTCGTGACGGGCAAGCTTGATCTGGATCCGGTGCTGGTGGCGCGGGCGCGGGAGTTGGCGCGTCGGGCGGGGCGTCCGGTGGTGGAGTTGGCGCGTAGCCACACCACGGTGTCGGTGGAGCGGGCCGTGTTGCGGTTGGCGGGGGTCACCGGTGCGGATCCGGATGGTATTCCGTGGGTGAATCGGCTGGTGGATGCCGTGGTGGCGGATGTGGGGTTGGGGCATGGGGTGGCGGTGCCGGTGTTCGATGCGCTGGCGCGGGAGCAGATCACCGATGTGACGTTGTTGGCGCAGAAGGCGGCGGCGGGGTCGGTGCGGTTCGAGGTGCCGTCGGGGAAGGCGGCGACGGCGGCGCGGCGGGCGGCGCGGCGGGCGGTGGGTGCGGGGGTTCGGCTGATCGATCGGCGGCGGGCGGAGCGGGAGCGTCTGGTGCGGCGGTTCGGGGATCCGGCGCGGCGGCCGTGGATCTATCTGATCGTGGCGACGGGTGACATCTACGAGGACATTCCGCAGGCGCAGGCGGCGGCGCGGGCCGGGGCGGATGTGATCGCGGTGATCCGGTCGACGGGGCAGTCGTTGTTGGACTATGTGCCGGAGGGGGCGACGCGGGAGGGGTTCGCGGGCACGTACGCGACGCAGGAGAATTTCCGGTTGATGCGGGCGGCGTTGGATTCGTCGTCGAAGGAGTTGGGCCGCTATGTGCGGTTGACGAATTACGCGTCGGGGTTGTGTATGCCGGAGATGGCGACGTTGGCGGGTCTTGAGCGGTTGGACATGATGCTCAACGACTCGATGTACGGGATTCTGTTCCGGGATATCAATCCGATTCGGACGTTCGTGGATCAGCGTTTTTCGCGGCAGGTGCACGCGCGGGCGGGGATCATCATCAACACCGGTGAGGACAACTATCTGACCACTGCGGATGCGGTCGACGAGGCGCACACGGTGACGGTGTCGCAGTTGTTGAACGAGTATTTCGCGCATGAGGCGGGGTTGGCGGACTGGCAGTTGGGGTTGGGGCACGCGTTCGAGATCAATCCTGATGTGCCGGAGTCGTTGCGGTTGGAGTTGGCGCACGCGTTGTTGGCGCGGGAGTTGTTTCCGGATGCGCCGTTGAAGTGGATGCCGCCGACGAAGCACATGACCGGTGATGTGTTCCGGGGGAATCTGCTCGACGGGTTCTTCAATCTGGTGGGCACGATGACGGGGCAGGGCATTCTGCTGGTGGGGATGATGACCGAGGCGGTGGTGACGCCGTGGTTGTCGGATCGGGACATCGCGTTGCAGAACGTGCGGTACGTGCTGGGTGCGGCGGGCGGGTTGCATGAGGATTTCGTGCCGGCGCCGGGTGGGTTCATCCAGCAGCGGGCGCATCGGGTGTTGGGTGAGGCGGTGGAGCTGTTGGAGCGGATCGGGGATCAGTCGTTGTTGACGGCGATCGCGGAGGGCACGTTCGGGATCATGAAGCGGCCGGCGGATCGGGGGAAGGGTCTGGACGGGGTGGCCCGGCACGAGGCGGACTACTACAACCCGGCCACGGAGATCCTGGAGCAGTCGGCATGAGTGAACGCACCGAGCGCAGCGAGGGCCGTGAAGGCATGCCCAGTCGGCACAGCATGAGCGAACCCACCGAGCGCAGCGAGGGCCGTGCGGGCCTGCCCGGCATGAGTGAGAAGACGGTGGTGCGGCCGTACGGGGACACCACGGGTGACGGCATGGTGCAGGTGTCGTTCACGTTGCCGGTGCCGCACGACAAGCGGGCTGAGGGCGCTGCGGTGCAGTTGGCCAACAAGATGGGCATGGATCCGGCGATGCTGGTGCACGCCAAGCCGATCGGTGACGGGTTCACCTTCTTCGTGGTGTACGGGCGGGTGAACCATCTGGTGGACCTGGCGAAGGTGCAGGTGGTGGAGCGCGATTTTCCGCTGCTGAGCGCCAAGGAGGTCAACGCGGTGGTGAAGCGGCGGTTGCGTCGCAAGCTGTCGGTGGTGGGGGCGTGCATCGGCACGGATGCGCACACGGTGGGCATCGACGCGATCCTGAATGTGAAGGGCATCGCGGGTGAGAAGGGCCTGGAGTACTACCGGGAGTTGAAGGTGACGAACCTGGGTGCGCAGGTGAGTGTGCCGGAGCTGGTCGAGGCGGCGCGGCGGGAACGCGCGGACGCGGTGCTGGTGTCGCAGGTGGTGACGCAGCGGGATGCGCATCTGCACAACACGCGGGAGATGTCGGCGGCGTTCCGGGAGGCGATGCCGGCGGGGCGGCGGCCGTTGCTGATCGTCGGTGGGCCGCGGTTCGACGAGTCGATGGCGGCCGAGCTGGGGGTGGATCGGATCTTCGGTCGGGGGACGACGCCGGGTGAGGTGGCCAGCTATCTGGTCGATGCGTTGCTCACGGACACGAACAAGAGGGTGAAGTGATGTCTGATTCGCGGGTCGGGTTGTCGGTGACGCACCGGCGGTACGTGCCGTATTCGCATGCCCACTATGCCGGTGATCTGGTCGACGGGGCGTACGCGTTGGGGTTGTTCGGTGATGTGGCCACGGAGGTGTGTATCCGCACCGACGGGGATGAGGGGTTGTTCGCGTCCTATTCGGATGTGCAGTTCCGGGCGCCGATCCGGGCGGGGGACGTGCTGGAGGTGGTGGCGACGGTAACGCGGGTCGGTACCCGTAGCCGCACCCTCGATTTCGAGGCGCGGGTGGTGTGTCGGGGGCGGCCTGATCGGGGTGGGTCGGCGGCGGAGGTGTTGGCGGAGCCGGTGGTGGTGGTGACGGCGACCGGCACGGTGGTCGTTCCGTCGGCGGCGTGAGGGTCGCGGTCTGCGCCGACGTCGGTTCGACGTTCACCAAGGTGCTGGTGGTGGACCTCGACGGCGGGGGGCTGGTGGCGTCGGCGTCGGCGCGTACGTCGGTGGACACGGATGTGCTGCACGGTCTGGAGGCGGCGGTCGGGTCGGCGTTGGCGGGCCTGGGGGCGCGGGACGTGCCGTGGTTGGTGTGTTCGTCGGCGGGGGGTGGGTTGCGGCTGGCGGTGGTGGGTTACGAGCCGCTGGTGACGGCGCAGGCGGGTCGGCGGGTCGGGTTGTCGGCGGGCGCGAACGTGGTGCATGTGGCCGCCGGGCGGCTCGGTCGGGGTGAGTTGACGGCGTTGCGGGCGGCTCGCGCGGATGTGGTGCTGCTGGTCGGTGGCACCGACGGTGGGGATGCCGAGACGTTGCTGCACAACGCGACCCGGCTGGCGCGGGCCCGGTTGCGGGTGCCGGTGGTGGTGGCGGGCAACGGGGATGTCCGCGACGAGGTGCAGGGGTTGTTGGCGGCGGCGGGGGTGCCGGTGACGGTGGCCGACAACGTGTTGCCGCGGATCGGGGTGTTGGCGCCGGCGTCGGCGCGGGAGGCGATCCGGCAGGTGTTCCTGCGGCACGTCATCGGTGGTAAGCGGTTGTCGCGGGGGCGCAGGTTCGCCGGCCTGGTGCGGGCGGCGACCCCGGATGCGGTGTTGACCGGGGTGGAGGCGTTGGCCGAGGTGGCCGGTGGTGACCTGGTGGTGGTGGATGTGGGTGGGGCCACCACGGACGTGTATTCGGTGTTGACGCCGGACGAGCGGGCCAGTGGGCCGGGTCGGGAGGTGGCGGGGTCGTTGTGGCGGGCCCGCACGGTCGAGGGTGATCTGGGGATGCGGTGGAGTGCGCCGGGGGTGGTGCGGGCCGCAATCGAGGAACGGCTGGTGGGGCCGGTCGAGGCGGACGAGTTGGAGTCGGCGGCGGCGCGGCGGGCCGCTGATGCGGGGTTTCTGCCGGCCGATGCGGCGGGGCGGGCGGTGGATGCGCGGATCGCGGCGTTGGCGGCGACGGTGGCGGTGCGTCGGCATGCCCGTGGGGTGGGTACGGGGGAGCGGTCGGGGCGGGATCTGCGGGATGTGCGGCTGCTGGTCGGGTCGGGTGGGGTGTTGCGCCACGCCCGGGACAACGAGGCGGGCGGTGTGCTGGACGCGGTGTTGACCGATCATGCCGGTGGGTGGGCGGTGCCGCGGGCGGCGCGGCCGGTGGTCGATGTGGACTACGTGTTGGCGGCGGCGGGTCTGCTGGTGGGGGAGTATCCGGTGGCGGCGCGGGGGTTGCTGCGGTCGCTGCTCGGTTGACCGGCCGCACCGCCGGGGTGGGGTGCGACACGCCGATGTGTGGTGACGACTCGGCGGTGGTGGGTTGACAAGGGCGGGGGTGGCCCACGTACCGTCTTTGAGTCCTACCACGGGAAGTGGCTGTTGTTCGCTTCGTCCCTTCGTCCGCTGGCCGAGCGACATGTTGTTGCGGCGGCCAGGTCCAGCGGGCGGGGGTCGGCGGGGCGGCGCGAACCGGCCGCGGTTACCGGTGTACGGGCAGGGTGAGGTGCACGGCCAGTAGACAACGGCCCGACGGGGACAGCCAGTCACCGTCGTGTCGGTCCGAAGGTCGGCGTGCCGCACTCTCGCCCCACCGGCCGGGAAGGGGCCTGGGAGCATCGGGGCGCGGCGCACGCCGCGCCCCGACTTGGTTGGTGGCCGGTCAGCCGGTGGCGGGTCGGGCCCGTACGTGCAGGCGTTCGCCCTGCGGGCCGAACAGGTTGAGCACTTCGGCGGTTTCGGGGCCGGGGTTGCTGATGTGGTGCGGGGTGCGGGTGTCGAACTCGGCGACCTCGCCCGGTTCGAGGATCAGGTCGTGTTCGCCGAGTTGCAGTCGCAGCCGGCCGGAGAGCACGTACAGCCATTCGTAGCCTTCGTGGGACTGTAGTTGCGTTTCGGTGGGGCTGTGCGGTGGCAGGATCTGTTTGAAGGCTTGCAGGCCGCCGGGGCGGCGGGTCAGCGGCAGGAACGTGGTGCCGTGGCGGACGATCGGGCGGGGGTGTACCCGGGGGTCGCCGACGGCGGGGGCGCCGACCAGTTCGTCCAGCGGCACCTGGTGGGCGCGGGCCAGGGGCAGCAGCAGTTCCAGGGTGGGGCGGCGTTGTCCGGATTCGAGTCGGGACAGGGTGCTCACCGAGATGCCGGTGGTGTCGGCGAGTTCGCTCAGGGTGGTGCCGCGGTTCTTGCGCAGGGCCCGCAGGCGGGGACCCACCGCTGCCAGCACCGCCGCCTCGTCGTTTGCCACAACGGCAACAATACTTGTCGTCACCGGTGGTGCGGGTGGATGGTGACGCACAGAACCGACGAGGGAGCGGACATGGACGACAGGTACGACGTGGTGGTGGTCGGTGGCGGGGCCGCCGGTCTGGCGGGGGCGTTGACGCTGGCCCGGGCGCGCCGTTCGGTGTTGGTGGTGGACGCCGGTGAGCCGCGTAACGCCCCGGCCGCCGGGGTGCACAACTACCCGGGTCGGGAGGGCGTGCCGCCGGCGCAGTTGGCGGCGATCAGCCGCGACGAGGTGGCCGGTTACGGCGGGCAGTTGGTGACCGGGCGGGTCACCGGTGTCGACCGTGACGGTGACGAGTTCACGGTCACCGTCGACAGCGGGCGTGCGGTGCGGGCGCGGCGGCTGCTGATCACCACCGGTCTGGTCGACGAGTTGCCGCCGCTGCCGGGGCTGGCCGATCGGTGGGGACGTGACGTGCTGCACTGCCCGTACTGCCACGGGTGGGAGGCGGCCGACAGACGTATCGCGGTGCTGGCCACCGGGCCGCTGGCGGCACACCAGGCGCGGCTGTGGCGGCAGTGGAGCGCCGACGTGCTGCTTCTGCTGCACCACGAGCCGGCGCCTGAGGCCGAGGAGGCCGAGCGGCTGGCCGCCCTGGGGGTGGCCGTGGTGCCGGGCCCGGTGGCCGAGCTGACCGTCGACGCCGACCAGGTCACCGGGGTGCGGCTGACCTCGGGGGAGCATGTCGAGTGTGACGTGCTGGTGGTGGGTCCGAAGATGACTGCCCGGTCGGAGCTGCTGGGGTCGTTGGGGTTGGCGGCGGAGCCGGTGGAGATGTTCGGGCATGTGCTCGGCGAGCAGGTGCCGGCCGGGCCGTCGGGGGCCACCTCGGTGCCGGGGGTGTGGGTGGCCGGCAACGTCGCCGACCTGTCGGCGAAGGTGATCCGCGCGGCGGGGGCCGGGATCACCGCCGCGGCGGCGATCAACGCGGATCTGATGGAGGAGGACACCCGGCAGGCGGTGGCGCGGCACCGCCGCCTGCGGGAGGAGGCGTTCACCGAGGCCGGTTGGGAGCAGCGCTACCAGGAACGGCCGGCGGTGTGGAGTGGCCGACCCAACCCGCAGCTGGTGGCCGAGGCGGCGGAGTTGACGCCGGGGCGGGCCCTGGACGTGGGCTGCGGGGAGGGGGCCGATGCGGTGTGGCTGGCCGAACGGGGTTGGCGGGTCACCGGGGTGGACATCTCCAAGACCGCCCTGCAGCGGGCCGCGCAGCACGCCCGCGAGGTGGGTGAGCAGGTCGCGCAGCGCATCGAGTGGGTGCACACCGACCTGCTGCGCGGCGACCTGGACGAGGGGGCGTACGACCTGGTGTCGGCGCAGTTCATGCATCTGCCGCCGCAGCCGCGGCGGGAGCTGTACGCGCGGCTGGCCGCCGCGGTGGCCCCCGGTGGGCGGCTGCTGATCGTCGGGCATCACCCGCGGGATCTGCGGTCCACGGCGCACCGCCTGCACTACCCGGAGATGATGTTCACCGCCGAGCAGGTCGCCGCCGAGCTGGACCCGCAGCAGTTCGAGGTGCTGGTGGCGCAGACCCGCCCGCGTGGCGCGGTGGACCCGCAGGGCCGCGACATCGTCGTGCACGACGCGGTGGTGGTGGCCCGGCGGATGTGAGTCGGCCGACCGGCGGCGTCACCGCCCCGGTGGCCCCGGTAGCCTTCGGCGGGTGACCGTGCCCGACTCGCCCGTGACGACCGTGGACCCTGTCGCCGCGGCCACCCCGCCACCGCGCCTGTCGCCGCTGCGTCTGCCGGTGGCGGTGGCCATGGCGGTGGCCGCCGGGTTGGCGTTGCTGCTGGCCTTCCCGCCGTACGGGTGGTGGCCGTTGGCCCCGGTGGGGGTGGCGCTGCTGGCCGCGGCGACGCATCGGCGGCGGCTGCGGGCCGGTGCCGGTCTGGGGTTCGTGACCGGTGTGGCCCTGTTCGCGCCGTTGCTGGCGTGGACGAACCTGCACACCGGCTACCTGCCGTGGGTGTTGTTGTCGCTGTTGCAGGCCGCGTATCTGGCGTTGTTGGGTGTGGCGACGGCGTGGGTGTCGCCGCTTGTCGACCGGTTCCCGCCGGTGTGGCCGGTGGTGACCGGTGTGCTGTGGGTGGGGCAGGAGGCGCTGCGTGACCGCACCCCGTTCGGTGGGTTTCCGTGGGGGCGGCTGGCGTTCGGTCAGGACGGCTCGCCGCTGCTGCGGTTGGCCGCCGTCGGCGGCGCCCCGCTGGTGACGTTCGCGGTGGCGGTGACCGGTGGGCTGCTCGTCGCCGCCGGTTGGTGGCTGGTCCAGGCCCGTCGGCAGCCCACCGCGGCACGCTGGTGGGTTCCGGCTGCCGGGGCCGGCGCGGCGGTGCTGGTGCTGCTCACCGGCGCGCTGCTGGTGCCGCTGGGCGGGTCCGCGAGCGGTGGGAGTGTCACGGTCGCCATCGTGCAGGGCAATGTGCCGCGGCTGGGGTTGGACTTCAACGCCCAACGGCAGGCGGTGCTCGACAACCACGTCGACGCCACGATCGAGCTGGCCGGCCAGGTGGCCGCCGGTGCGCGGCCACAGCCCGACCTGGTGGTGTGGCCGGAGAACTCCAGCGACATCGACCCGCTGCGCAACCCGGCCGCCGGTGCCCGCATCTCGGCCGCCGCCGACGCCGTCGGGGTGCCGATCCTGGTCGGGGCGGTGTTGAGCGGCCCGGAGCAGGGGCAGGTGCGCAACGCGGGGCTGCTGTGGCGTCCGGGTACCGGCCCGGACCTGGAGCAGCTGTACATCAAGCGGCATCCGGTGCCGTTTGCCGAATACGTGCCGATGCGCGACCTCGCCCGGATGGTCAGCAAGCAGGTCGACCGGGTCCGCGCCGACTTCGTGGCCGGCACCGAGGCGGGGGTGGTGCGTACCCCGGCGGTGGTGCTCGGCGACGTGATCTGTTTCGAGGTCGCCTACGACGGGCTGGTGCGGGACACGGTGACCGGTGGGGCGCAGTTGCTGGTGGTGCAGACCAACAACGCCACCTTCGACGTGGCCGAGGCCCGTCAGCAGTTGGCCATGGTGCGGTTGCGGGCCGTCGAGCACGGTCGGCCGGCGTTGATGGCCTCCACGGTCGGGGTGTCCGGGTTCGTCTCCCCGGACGGGCGGGTAAGCGATGCGACCGGCTTCAACACCCGCGCGGTCGTGGTACGGCAGCTGACGCTGACCGAGGGGCGCACGCTGGCCACCCGGATCGGGATGCTGCCGGAGGTGCTGCTGGCCGGGCTGGCCGTGGCCGCGCTGGCCGGCGCGGCGGTGCTGCGGCGGCGCCCCGGCTAGACCCGCGGGCCGGCACGAGGGAGGCAGCGGTGATGCAGGAGACCATTCGTCCGGCGATGACCGAGGTGCCTGGGGTGGGCCGGGTGCTGGTGGTGATCCCCACCTTCAACGAGGCCGACAACGTCTCGGCGATCGTGGGTCGGGTCCGGCGGGCCGCCCCGCAGGTGGAGGTGCTCGTCGCCGACGACAACAGCCCTGACGGCACCGGCGCCATCGCCGAGGACCTGGCCCGCGCCGACGCTCAGGTGCACGTGCTGCACCGGGAAGGCAAGCAGGGGCTCGGCGCGGCGTACCTGGCGGGGTTCGCGTGGGCGCGGCAGCGGGGCTTCGACGCGGTGGTGGAGATGGACGCCGACGGGTCGCACGATCCGGGGGATCTGCCGGCTCTGCTGGCCGCCGCCGTCGACGCCGACGTGGTGATCGGGTCGCGGTGGACGCGGGGCGCGCGGGTGGTCAACTGGCCGTTGCGGCGGCTGCTGTTGTCGCGGGGCGGCAACCTGTACGCGCGGCTGGCGTTGGGGATGCCGGTGGCCGATGCGACAGGTGGTTACCGGGTCTACCGGTCGAGCCTGCTGGACCTGCTGGACCTGGAGTCGGTGTCGTCGCAGGGCTATTCGTTCCAGGTGGAGTTGTGCCGGTTGGCGCATCGGGCCGGGGCCTGTATCGCGGAGGTGCCGATCACGTTCGCGGAACGGGAACGGGGCGCCAGCAAGATGAGTCCGCTGATCGTGGTGGAGGCGTTGTGGCGGATCACCGGGTGGGCGGTGGATGACCGGCGTACGGCGGTGCGTCGGGGGTGGCGGGCGGTCACGGCGGGGCAGGCGCGGTGGCCGTGAGCCGGGTCGTGTCATGCTGGAGGTACGCAGACGGCTGCGCCGCACCGGCCAGCCGCGTACGTTGACACGCCATGCGGCGGATGGGGTGATATGCGCCGGTCACTGCGGTTCGTACCGTTGGCCCTGCTGGTGTCCGTGGTCGCGGAGCTGGCCGTGTTCGTGCTGGTGGGCCGGGCGATCGGCTTCGGCGCGGCGACCCTGCTGGTGTTCGCGGCGTCCCTGCTCGGCATGGTGCTGCTGCGGCGGGAAGGCATCCGCGCCTGGCGGGGTTTCCGGGAGGCCGCGCAGTCCGGTCGGCCGCCGGGACGGCAGGTGACCGACGGGCTGGTGGGGTTGCTCGGCGCGTTGCTGCTGGCGACCCCGGGCCTGGTCAGTGGCCTGGTGGGGGTGGTGTTGCTGGTGCCGCCGGTGCGGAAGTTGGCGCGTGGCGGGATGCAGCGGGCCGCCGAGCGTCGGGTGTCGTCGATGACCGCCGGTGACCTGTTCGGGCCGCGTCGGGTGCGGGTGTACCGGGGTGCGCCGCAGCCGGATGAGGCGACCCGACCGGAGCCGACCGGTCTGGCCACGCCGCGCCCGCCGGCCGCGCCGGTGGTCGACAACGGTCAGGCCATCGAGGGTGAGATCGTCGAGCCACGCTGACGAGACAACGAACGACGCCCCTGGGAGGTGACCTCCCGGGGGCGTCGTCGTCGGACGGGTCAGGCGCGACCGCGGCGGGTGCGTACCTCCTGCAGCCGCTCGGCGAGGATGTCCTCCAGTTCGGCGATCGAACGCCGCTCCAGCAGCATGTCCCAGTGGGTACGCGGCGGCTTGGCCTTCTTCTGCTCCGGCTCGGTGCCGTCGACCAGCCGGGCCACGCTGCCGTCGAACTTGCATTCCCAGGTGGTGGGCACCTCGGCGTCGACGGCGAACGGAACCTCGAACTGGTGGCCCTTGGCGCACAGGTACTCGCGGGTCTGCCGCGGCGCGAGCTCCGTGTTGCGATCGGATTCGTAGCTGACCGCGCCCAGTCGGCTACCGCGCAGCATGCGCTCGCCCATGATCGACTTCCCCTCTTCGGTGGTGCTGGTCCTGTCGGTGTAACGGTCCGCCGTCGCCGGGCCATTCCCTGCGGCCACGCCTCGACGGCCCGCTACCCGCGGGTGCACAGTCAAGGGTAACCGGCCACGGCATGTGCCCGGCGGGGTCCGCCCCGGCCGGGTCGTGCGGCCCATCGCCGCCGTCAGCGCAAATCCTAGCCCGCCGTCCCACCGCACCGGCGTAGCGCCTCGCCACCTTCACCCCGAAACGCTCCCCGACCGGGCGCGAGGGGCGGCGCGACTCAGCCGGTGGGGGCGCGCCGGGTCAGCGCGGTGGCCAGCTCGGCGACCTGACCGGCGAGCTGGGCGACCCGCTCCCGGGCGTCGTCGCGGTCGCTCTCGGCCGCCCGCAGACGCTGCGTCAGCTCGCCGATGCGGCTGTCGGCGGCCGCTGCCGCCTCCCGTACGGCGGCCAGCTCGGCGCGCAGGGTGTCGGCGAGGGAGACGGCGGCGGCCAGATCGGCGCGCAGCGAATCGGTGTCGGCGATCGCGGCGGCCAGGTCGACCCCGACCTGCCGGGCCGTGGCCTGGGCCCGCTGCCGGTCCGCCTCGGCCTGCGCCCGGGCCTGCTGCGCCTGGTCGAGGTCGACGCGGACGGCGGCCAGCCGCGCGGTCGCCTGTTCGGCGTCGGTACGGGCCTGGGCCAGGTCGGCCCGCACCTGCTGTTCCTGTGCGCGGACCTGCTCCACCTCGGCGCGCAGCGCCTCGACACGGGCCGTGGCCTCGGCGGCGGCCCGGTCGGCGCGGTGCGCCTCGGCGCGGGCGGTGTCACGTTCGGCGACCAGCGTGGCGGTGCGACGCCGCTCGGCGTCCAGGTCGGCGCGGGTGGCCGCCACCTGTTCGCGGACGTCGTCCAGGTCGGTCTGCGCCTTCGCGCGCAGCGCCTCGGCGGCGACCGCGGCCCGGCGGGCCTCGTCCCGGTCGGCCTGCGCCCGCTCGGCCCGCGCGTCGGCTGCCGCCGCCCGCTGCGCGGCCCGGTCGGCGTCGAGGCGGGCCGCATCACGTTCGGCGGTGGCGGCCTGCGCCTGCCGGCGGTCCCGCTCGGCCCGGGCCGCGGCGTCCTCGGCCGCCCGCACCGCCTCGTCGCGTTCGGTCTGCGCCGCGGCGACCGCACCGGCCGTCTCCGCCCGTACCTGCGCCAACTGCCGTTCCACCCCGGCCGGGGACAGTTCGGCGTGCAGGGCCTCGGTCAACGTCTGCACGATCTGGTCGAGCCGGTCCACCGCCTCCCAGGTGCGGGCCACCTGACCGGGCAGGCCGGGGGCGTTGCGGTGACGCATCCGGCTGTTGCGGGAGGCACGCTGGCAGGCGCCGTCGTTGTCCCGGCAGTAGCGGAAGGGTCGGCCCGCGCCGGCCCGCTGCGGCACGTCGGCACCGCAGTGGGCGCAGGGGCGGGTGTCGGTGGCGGGCTCGGCGTCCATCGAACGGGCAGTCTAGTGGCCGGGGCGGGCGGTGCTGTCGCGCACAGTCAACCGTGGTGGCAGCAGTGTGACCTCCGGCACCGGCTCGTCGCGGAGTTTGCCCATCACCAGCGACACCGCCTGCCGGCCGATCTCCTCGGCGGGCACCGGCACACAGGTCAACCGGGGACTGGCGTGGTCGGCGAACTGGTCGGGGCAGACCGCCACCACCGACACGTCGTCGGGCACCCGGCGACCTGATGCGGCCAGGGCCGCCTGCATCGGTGCGACCGCCGCCTCGTTCTGCACGATCAACGCGGAGATGTCCGGGTGGCGGGCGAACAGCCCGACCACCCGGTGGTGGACGTCGGCGGCGTTCTCCTCGCACGGCATGGTCACCGCGTCGACACCGTGGCGGGCCGCCGCCTCGATCACCCCGGCGCGGGTACGGTGGGCGAACCCGGTGCCCCGGTCGTAGACGGCCCCCGGGGCGCCGAGCAGGGCGATCCGTCGGTGACCGAGCCCCGCCAGATGCTCCACGCAGAGCTGCCCGGCCCGGTGGAAGTCCAGGTCCACACAGGTCAGCTCGCTGGTGTCAGCGGGCAGCCCGATCAGGACGCTGGGTCGGCCCAGCTGCCGCAGCAACGGCACCCGTACGTCGTGCAACTCCACGTCCATCACCAGCACCCCGTCGACCAGGGCACCGGCGGCGATACGGCGCAGCCCTTCCGGACCCTCGTCGGAGGTGAGCAGCAGCACGTCGTGGTCGTGGCGGCGGGCCGAGGTCACCACGGCGGTGGCGAACTGCATCACCACCGGCACCTGAATGCCCGAGCGCAGCGGCAGCACCAACGCGATCACGTTGGACCGGCGGCTGGCCAACGCCCTCGCCCCGGCGTTCGGGTGGTAGCCGAGCACCCGGATGCTGGACAGCACCCGGCTGCGGGTCACCTCGGAGATGGCCCGTTTGCCGCTGAGCACGTACGACACGGTGCTCACCGCCACACCCGCGTGGCGGGCCACGTCGGCGATGGTCGGCTGCCCGGACGCCACCCGTCCGCGCCCGCTCACCGCGCCCCGCTCGTGCTGGACAGCCGCGACGCACACGGCAGCGTCTCACCGCGTACGGCCACGGTGCCGGTGAGCCGCACGTCGGTCGCGGAGCGGCCCACCAGCACACTGTGGGTGGCGTCCTCCACCACCAGGCGGCCCTGGTCGACGTCCCACCAGCTCAGCTCCGCGGTGCGCAGCCGCAGGGTGACCGTGCGGCACTCGCCGGGCGCCACCGTCACCCGGGCGAAGTCCCGCAACTGTCGCAGGGGCTGCTTGACCCGGGAGCGACGCTGCCGGGTGTAGAGCTGCACCACCTCCTCGCCGACCCGCTCGCCGGTGTTGGTGACGTCCACGCTCACCTCGACCTCCGCGCCGACCGGCACCGCCGTCGCACTCAGGCGCAGGTTGGTGTAGTCGAAGTCGGTGTAGGACAGGCCGTGTCCGAACGGGAACAGCGGCTCACCCCGGTGGTACAGGTAGGTGAAGTCGGCGCCGATCACGTCGTAGTCGAGCAGGTCGGGCAGTTCGGCGGTGTCGGCGTACCAGGTCTGGGTGAGCCGGCCGGCCGGTTCGGCGTCGCCGAGCAGCACGTCGGCCAGGGCGTTGCCGTGTTCCTGTCCGCCGTGCGCGGACCACAGCACCGCCGGCAGGTGCTGCTCGGCCCAGCCGATCGCGTACGGGTAGCTGCTGGTCACCACCAGCACGGTGCGTGGGTTGGCGGCGTACACGGCCCGCAGCAGCGCCTCCTGGCGGGCCGGCAGGGCCAGGTCGACCCGGTCCTCGGTCTCCCGGCCGTTGACCATCGGATGGTTGCCCAGCGCCACCACCGCCACGTCGGCGGCGGCGGCCAGCGCGGCGGCCTCGGCGGCCCCGTCGCCACCGACTTCGATCACGAAGGCGGTGGCGGCCTGCGGTCCGTCGCCGTCGACCCGAAGCCGCCCGTCGGCGTCGACGGTGACGTACCGGTCGGTGGCCAGGTGCCGCAGCAGCACCGTGCCGGCGGGCAGCGGGTCGAACTGGAAGGTCTCCCGTACCACCCAGCCGCCCGGCCCCGGTCGGTCGTTGACCAGCACGCCGTCGTCGTCGACGCCGACGTGTCGACCGTTGCCGACGGCCCGCAACGCCACCGTGTCCCGTCCCCAGTCGAACACGTCGAACCAGGCCGGTTCGACGTCGACGGTCAGCGGGCCACCGTCGGCGTCGTCCGGGCAGCCGACGTAGCGTCCGGCCACCCGCAGCGCGATCCGGTCGGCGCCGGCATGGGTGCTGACCTGCGGCAGCCGCGCGGCCAGCGCGTCGTGCAGGGTCACCGCGTACGGCAGGGTGCCGCTGTACCAGTCCTCGTACACGGTGTCGGCCAGCGGGCCGAGCACGGCGATGCGCGGCGGCGCGGCCAGGGGCAGCAGGCCGTCGTTGCGCAGCAGCACCACCGACTGGCGGGCGGCTTCCCGGGCCAGCCGCCGATGCGCCGGGCAGTCGATCACGTCGGTGCCGGTGACGTACGGGTCGGTCTCCGGTGGGTCCAGGTCACCCAGGCGGCAGCGGAGGGTGAGGATGCGGCGTACCGCCCGGTCGACGTCGGCCACGCTGATCAGTCCTCGACGCAGCGCCTCGGTCAGGCGTTGCCGGGTGGGGGCGCTGTCGGTGTCGTCCTCGGTGAAGCTGTCGACGCCGGCCCGCAGGGCGGCGGCGAATCCGCTGACGTGGTCGGGCAGGTGCCGTTGCACCCCGGCGAGGTTGCTCACCGCGCCCGCGTCGCCGACGACAAGCACCTCGCCCGGCGCCCAACGACGTAACTCGGCCTCGATCAGCGGGCTCACGTGCGCCGGCACCCCGTCGACCAGGTTGTAGGAGGCCATCGCGGCGACCGCCGCGCCGGCGGCGATGGGGGCCCGGAAGGCGGGCAGTTCGTATTCGTGCAGCACCCGGGACGGCAGGTCGCTGGAGGTGGTGGCCCGGTCGGTCTCGTTGTTGTAGGCGAGGAAGTGTTTGACCGTGGGGGCGGTGCGCAGCCGCTGCGGATGGTCACCGCGCAGCCCGTGGGCGTACGCGGTGGCCAGCGTGCCGGTCAGCCACGGATCCTCGGACCAGCCTTCCTCGTTGCGTCCCCAGCGGGGATCCCGCAGCGGGTTGACCACCGGCGCCCACACGTTGAGGCCGACGCGCTGCGGGTCGGCGTGATGCTTGGCGCGTACCTCCTCGCCGACGGCGACGCCGACGGCCCGCACCAGTTCCGGGTTCCAGCTGCTGGCCAGGCCGATCACCTGGGGGAAGACGGTGGCCGGGCCGAGCCAGGCGACACCGTGCAGCGCCTCCGTACCGGTGCGGAAGCCGGGCAGGCCGAGCCGGGGCACCGGCGCCTGCCACTGGTGCAGCAGGCCGATCTTCTCCGGCAGGGTCAGCGCGGCGACCAGGTCGTCGACGCGTGTCTGGTGCGGGGGCGTACTGCGGTCGGTCATGGTGGTTCGCCTTCCAGTGCCCGGCACGCCGAGAGTCGAAGCGCTTCGACGACCGATGGCCGAGCGGCATCGCAGGTCAGGGTGGGATGACGGTCGTCGGCCCGGACGCTGGTGAAGCGCTTCGACAAACCGTGGAAAGCAAGCCGCCCCGGGTGCCCGAGCGGAGCGGCTCGCTTCGAGGTTGGCACCCGGCACGGGTCCGGTCAAGACTCGGCGCAGGGTCGGACGCGGTGCTCCGTCGATCACCCGGGTCGGTCGGTGTCGCCGGAATCAGCGCCCGGGCAGGCGTCCTGCCTCGACGGCGGCCAGGGCGGCGGTGGCGCCACCCAGGGCCGCCGCGGTGTCCAGGATGGAGGCGTCCAGCCGGCAGCCGCCGGCGCCGGGTGCGTGGGCGCGCGTGGCCAGCCCGGACCGGGCCGCGGGCAGCAGCCAGGGAGCCAGGGTGGCGAGGTGGTCGCCCACCACCACCGCCTCCGGGTTGAGCAGGTCGACCAGGACGGCCACCCCCTGCCCGAGGTGCCGGCCGGTCTCGGCCAGCCCGCTGAGCACGGCCGGGTCGTCCTGCCGGGCCAGCGCCACGATCCGCTGCAACTCCGGCAGGTAGTCGGTGACCGGGCCGTCGGCCTCGACGTCGGGCAGCAGCCGGCGGACCACCGCGGGCAGGCCGACCAGGGCGCTCAGGCAGCCCCGGCCGCCGCAGAAGCACTGCGGGCCGGTCGGGTCGAGGCACAGGTGGCCGATCTCGCCGGCGAAGCCACGCCCGCCGCGCAGCAGCCGGCCGTCGGCGATGATGCCCGCGCCGACGGCGATGCCGCCGGTCAGGTGCACCAGGTCGGCGGTGCCGGCGTGCGCGCCGTGCCGCTGCTCGGCGATGGCGGCGAGGTTGGCGACGGTGTCGACGCCGACGGTGAAGGCCGGTTCCCGCAGCGCGGCGCGCAGTTCGGCGGCGACGGGCACCTCCCGCCAGCCGAGAGCGGTGGCCACCGGCACCGTGCCGGCCGAGTCGACCAGCCCGGGCACGCCGACGGTGAGACCCAGCACCGTGCGGCCCTGCGCGCCGACCCGGCCGATCGCCCGACGGGCCAGCGCGGCCAGCGCCCGGAGCGTCTCGGTGGGGGAGGCCGTGCCGGCGGCGAAGGCCCGCCGCCAGGTCAGCAGGCGATTGCCGGCCAGGTCGATGGCGACCGCGACGAGTTCGTCGGCGCCGATCTGCAGGCCCAGGGCGGCGTACGGCTCGCCGTCGAGCACGAGCATCGTCGCCGGGCGGCCGACCCGGTTCTCGGTCAGCCCGGTCTCGCGGATCAGCCGTTGATCGATCAGCTCGGCCACCAGGCTGGAGACGGTGGCCTTGTTCAGGCCCGTGTGCGCGGCGATGTCGGCCCGGGAACACGGGGCGTGCAGACGGACGTGTCGCAGTACGACCGCCCGGTTGGCGACCCGCACGTCACCGAGGTCGGTCGGCTGCGGCTCGCTGTGGATGCTGATCACGATCTGCCCGCTCCCTGCGCCGGTGTCACGGCGTGCGTCCATCATCGCGTACGGCCGTGGCGGGCCGGGCACGCCGCCGGCCGCGCTGGCACTTGCCTGTCCTGGGGACGGATCACCGTCGATCGGTCTATTGGATTGGAAACCCAACTAATGCTAGTCGGGGCGTCGGAGGCGGCAAACTCCCTTCCGCTGCGCCGGTTCCGGACGGCTCCGACCGTGGGCCCGACCCACCTCGGGCAGTGCCGACAGTTTCTTTAACTTTCCAACGAACTGTCAACGCATGACCGGCCGCCGAAAGTATCGGTCGGGGTTTGACATGGGCAGAGTCCATCCCTAGTTTGGACGGATCTCAAACTAAATGGGCGGGTGGGTGGCATGTTCAACGACGGCCGACTCTGCTTCGGCGGGGACTACAACCCGGAACAGTGGCCGGCGTCGGTGTGGGCCGAGGACGTCGCGTTGATGCGCCGGGCCGGGGTCAACCTGGTCACCGTCGGCGTGTTCGCCTGGTCCCGCCTGGAACCGGCCCCCGGCCGGTACACCTTCGACTGGCTCGACGAGGTGCTCGACCTGCTGCACGCCGGCGGCATCCGCGTCGCCCTGGCCACCCCGACGGCCTCCCCGCCGCCGTGGTTCTCCGCGGTCCACCCGGGCGCCCTGCCGGTCACCGCCGACGGCGTACGCCTGCACCACGGCAGCCGGGACACCTACTGCGCCGCCGCGCCCGCCTACCGTACGGCCGCGCGGGGCATCGCCGGCGCCCTCGCCGACCGGTACGCCCACCACCCGGCCCTGGCGCTGTGGCGCGTGCACAACGAGTACGGCACCATCTGCCACTGCGAACACACCGCCCGCGCGTTCCGCCGCTGGCTGGCCGACCGACACGGCGACCTCGCCGCCCTCAACGACGCCTGGGTCACCAGCTTCTGGAGCCAGCACTACAGCGACTGGACGCAGATCAGCACCCCCCGCGCCACCCAGTACCTGGCCAACCCCGGCCAACTGCTCGACTTCCGTCGCTTCTGGTCGGACACCCTGCTGGCCGCGTACCGCGAACAACGCGACCTGCTGCGCGCCGCCAACCCGAGCATCCCGGTCACCACCAACTACGTGCTCGGCGACTGGGTGCCGGTCGACCACGCCCGCTGGGCCGGCGAGGTGGACGTGGTCGCCGTCGACCACTACCCGTCGGCGGTCGACATCGGCGCCGAGGAACAGACCGCCCTGGTCGCCGACCTGGCCCGAGGCTGGGCCCGGCACGGCAGCCGCCACCACGGCGACCCGACGTCGACCTGGCTGCTGATGGAAAGCGCCCCCCAGCAGATCCACACCACCGGTCGGGCGCACACCAAGGAACCCGGCCGCATGATCCGACACAGCCTCGCCCACGTCGCCCGCGGCTCGCAGGGGGCGATGTTCTTCCAGTGGCGGGCCCCCACCGGCGGCGCCGAACGCTTCCACTCGGCGCTGGTGCCACACGCCGGCCCGGACAGCCGGGTCTTCCGCGAGGCGACCGACCTCGGCGCCGCCCTGCACCGACTCGCCGAGGTCGACGGGCAGGTCGAGGCCGGTGTGGCGTTGGCGGTGGACGCGGCGAGCGGGTGGGCGCTGCGCCACCCGGGTATGCCCTCGGACCGGCTCGATCACCAGCAGGAGAGCGCCGCCGCCCATCGCGCCCTCTGGCACGCCGGCTACGGCTGCGACATCGTGCTGCCCGGTGACCCGCTCACCGGGTACCGGCTGCTCGTCCTGCCCGCCCTCTACCTGACCGACGACGACACCGCCCAGTGGGTCGGCGAGTACGTCACCGGCGGGGGACACCTGCTGGCCACGTACCTCAGCGGGGTCGCCGACGAACACGCCAGGGTGCGACTCGGCGGCTACCCGGGCGCGCTACGCGACCTGCTCGGCGTGCGGGTCGAGGAGTTCCATCCGCTCGCCGCCGACGACCAGGTGCGGCTGAGCGACGGCGGGACCGGGCGGATCTGGGCCGAGACGCTACGGCCCACCGGCGCGCAGGTGATCACCGCGTACGCCGGTGGGGTCCTCGACGGCCAGCCGGCGATCACCCGGCACCGGGCCGGCTCCGGGACCGCCTGGTACGTCTCCACCCGACCCGACGACGCCACCTATCGCCGCCTGCTCGACGAGGCGGCCCGGTCGGCCGGCCTCACCCCGGTGTGCCCGGACGCACCGGCCGGCGTCGAGGCGGTCCGCCGCCGTGCTGCGCATGGCAGTTGGCTGTTCCTGTTCAACCACACCGACACCCCGCAACGGGTTCCGGCCCGCGGCACCGACCTGCTCACCGCGACCGCGGTCGGCGAGGCGGTGCAGTTGCCGCCCGGCGGCGTCGCCGTGCTGCGCGAACACTGACAGCTTGAGGTCAGGGCGCGGCCACGGCGGCGTGCGAACGGTCGGCGGCGATGCGTACGGCCAGCGCCGCCAGCACCGTACCCATCACCAGCCGCTGCGCGCGCAGCCACATGGGCCGTCGGCCGAGGAACCCGGCGATGCTGCCGGCGGTGAGCACGATCAGCCCGTTCACCGTCAACGCCACCGCGATCTGGGTCGACCCGAGCAGCAGGCTCTGCACCGCCACCGCACCCCGGCTCGGGTCGATGAACTGCGGCAGCAGCGACACGTACAGGATGGCGATCTTGGGATTGAGCAGGTTGGTGACCAGGCCCATGGTGAACAGCCGGCGGTTCGGATCGGCCGGCAGCGGCGTCGGGGTGAACGGCGAATGCCCACCCGGACGCACCGCCTGCCACGCCAGCCACAGCAGGTATCCCGCACCGGCCACCTTCACCGCCGTGTACAGCGCCGGCACCAGCACGAACACCGTGGCGATGCCGGCCACCGCGGCGGCCAGGTAGACCGCGAAACCGGCCGCCACCCCGAGCAGCGAGATCAACCCGGCGCGCCGTCCCTGGGTCACCGACCGCGACACCAGGTAGACCATGTTCGGCCCCGGCGTCAGCACCAGCCCCAGAGCGACAAGCGCGATTCCGACAATTCCGGCAGTACTCACCATCGTCGTACACCCCCGTCTTCGTCGGGGAGCCTAGCGCCGCTGTCGTTCGGCGCGACGGACGACTCGCGGAATGCCGACGGACACGATGACGCTGTGCATCGGGTACCCGTGGTCGCGTTACCGTGAGGTGGGGGGAGTCGCGGAATGGACAGCTGGCAGGCGTCGGTCGAAGCGCAGATCCGCTCGGCCCAGGAACGGGGCGAGTTCGACAACCTGCCCGGTGCGGGCAAGCCGATTCCCGGCCGTGGCCTGCCCTACGACGAGTCCTGGTGGATCAAGAGCTTCCTGGAACGCGAGCAGGTGCCCACCGACCTGCTGCTACCCACCCCGCTGCTGCTGCGCCGCCGCATCGAACAGCTGCCCGACGAGGTTTGTGACCTGCCCACCGAGCAGTCCGTACGGGCCTGCGTCGCCGCTTTGAACGAAGAGATCATCGCGTGGCTGCGTAACCCGTCCGGCCCGAAGGTGGTGGTGCGACCGGTGAATGCCGACGCGGTGGTGCGGCGCTGGCAGGCCGATCGCCGAGCCACCCGCACCGCGTCGCCGGCCGCTGTCGCCGAGGCACCGACGCCGCCCCGGCGTACCTGGTTCCGCCGCCGCCGCGCCGGCTGACCGCCTACGACCCGACTCCCGCTGTCACAACGGGCCGATCACGCTCGGGTGCCGGGCCCTGACGGCGGGTCCGGCGCAGTTGCAGGACGGCGACGGAGGAGAGCACCAGCACGCCGCCGAGGAGCTGCACCGGGGTCAGGGACTCGCCGAGGACGAGGGTGGCCAGTGCGGCGGTGACCACCGGCTCGAAGGTGGACAGGATCGCCGCCGTCGACGGGCCGGTGCGTTTGAGCCCGGCGAAGAACGTGAGCATCGCCACCACGGTGGAGACCACGGCGATGCAGGCCAGCCAGAACCATCCCGACGGCCCGAACCCGAGGTCGACGCCGCCGGTGAGCACGGCGCGGACGCCGAGCGTGCCGGCGGCACCGGTCATCACCAGGACCGTCAGGACCACCGGGGCCAACCGGTGCACCACCGTGTCGGCGACCAGGATGTAGACGGTGTAGGTGACCGCGGAGGCGAACGCCAGCAACGCCCCGACCGGGTGGAAGCTCACCCCGCCGGCACCGAGCAGCACCAGCAGGGTGCCCGCCGAGGCGGCCACGAGCGCCGCCCCGCGCGCGGGGCTGAGCCGGTCCCGACCGAGCGCCACCGCCACCACGGTCACCATGACCGGGTAGGTGTAGAGGATCAGGGCCAGCAGCGAGGCGTCCATCCGTTGCAGCGCGGAGAAGAACAGACTCGCCTGCGTGGCGTACCCGACGGCGCCCAGGCCGACGGCGACGGCCAGCACCCGCCCCCGCCTCATCGGCGCCCGCCCGGCCGCGTCGACCGTGCGCGCACCGGCGTGGCGCAGCCCCGGTCGCACCAGCAGGACCATCCCCAGCAGGACGGCGGCCAGGCTGAAGCGCACCAGCAGCAACGCCCCGGGTGACACCCCGGCGTCGTACGCGAGCTTTCCGAAGATCGCCATCGCGCCGAAGCAGGCCGCGGAGAGAAGACACAGTGCTGCACCCATGCGTGCAATGATCTTGGACGGTGACCCCTCGGGTCCAGCGACGATTCCCGCAGCTGACTCTTTAGCATTTCCGAATGATCGACATCGACCTGCGGCGGCTGCGGTTCCTGCGGGAGTTCGAGGAACGCGGCACCCTCGCCGCCGTCGCCGCCGCGCTGGGCTACAGCCCGTCCACGGTCTCCCAGCAGCTCACGCTGCTGGAACGGGAGGTCGGCGCCCCGCTGCTCACCAAGGCCGGACGAGGTGTGCGACTCACCGACGCCGGACGTCTGCTGGCGCAGCACGCCCGGGTGCTGCTGTCGGCGGCCGAGACGGCAGCGGCCGACCTGGCCGCCCTCAGCGGCGACATCCGCGGCACCGTACGCGCCGGCGGCCTGCAGTCGGCGGCCCGACGCCTGCTCGTGCCCGCCCTGGTACGCCTGCGGGCCGACCACCCGCAGATCCGGGTGGAGATATTCGAGCTGGAACTCGAACAGGCCCTGCCCAGCCTGCGGCTGGGTGCGGTCGACGTGGTCATCGGCGACGAGTACGACGGCCACCCGCGCCCCCGGCCGGCCGGACTACGCTTCACGCTCCTGCTCGAAGAACCGCTGAAGATCGTGCTGCCCGCCGCGCATCCACTCGCCCGTACCGGCGGGCCCGTCGCGGTCGCCGACCTGCGCTCGGAGGTCTGGGCCGCCTCCGCCGAGGGCACCGGCCACCACGCCATGGTCGTCGGCACCTGCCGCGCCCTCGGCGGCTACGAACCCGACCTGCGACACCGGGCCAGCGACGCCGACGTGCAACTCGAACTCGTCCGCGCCGGCGCCGCCGTGTCCCTGATGCCCGCCCTCACCCTGCCCGGCGATGATCCCGCCCTCGCGATCCGCGACATCGCCGAGACCGCCCTCAAACGCCGCCTGGTCGCCGCCACCCGGGACACCCCGGCCGCTCCCGCGCTCACCACCTTTCTGGCGGCCCTGACGGACCAGGTGCACCGGATCGGCCTCAACTCGCCGGCGTCCGCCGAACGCTGACGGCCGCGCCGTTTCGGCCCGCGCGTGCTACCTAGGACAGCGCTGCCTCAAGGTCCGCAGCGGCCTCGTACGCGGCAGCGGCCCGTGTGGCGTCGTCCGCGCTCAACGCGACACGATCGACGCGGGCCAGCATCTCGGCCGCCGTGGCCGGATCGTCCAGGGCCATCGCCACCTCGGCGCGGTAGACGAGCACCTCCACCACCGCGACCGGGTCGTCATCCGGCTCGGGACGGGCCAGTGCGCTGTCGAGAATCCGGGCCGCCTGTCGGGCGTCCCCTCGGGAGTCGGCCTGCACGACGGCGTTCGCCATCGCCTTGCCCAGCCGCCCGGTCGACGCCGGGGCGGGGGAGGCCGGGGTGTTCTGGAAGACGCGGATCCAGTTGCCGCCGGGATCGATGACGCTGAAGCCGCTCAGCCCGTCGGCGTTCTTCCGCGCCCGGGGTCGGGTCATCCGTGGCGTCCCGGAGACCAGCACCTTGCCGTACGCGGCGCGCATGCCCGCCGCGAATGCCCGGTACAACTGCCCCGTGTCCGAGGTCAGCACGATGCACGAGCCGTAGGACTGCGCCGGATCGAACCCCGGGATCTCGAAGAACTGCAGGTTCAGGTCTTCCCGTTGCAACCCCACGGCAGGGTTGGGTTTGCGCTGCTTGTACGTGGTGTGGAACCCGAGCACCGAGTAGAAGGCGACGATGTCGTCGATCGACGGGCAGGGCAGCAGGGGGATGGTCACCTCGTTTGTCATTCGTCCTTCGTAGCCGTCGCCTCGGGGCACACGCACATGGAAATGTCCGATCGTCAGCCACGGACGGCCGAACGGGCGATGCGATGCGAGCTGCGCCTGGCTCGCGGCAATCCCTGCCGGCAACTCATCGCGGCGTGCGGCTTCAGCCGGACAGCGCCGTTGATTGCTTCTGACACAGCACCCCGCTGGAACCACGGGCGAGCCGATCTCCGACGGCGGAACCACCCCACTTCGAATTACCGGATTACTTTACTCAGCAATCCGGTAATTCACCGTCACAAAGTGGGCATATCGTGCGTGCATCATAATGACTGTTATTGTGCGTAAGAAGTTGGGCTGGTGTATTCGTGGCGTCGACCGAGGATCAGCGGCCGGCAGCGGGGCTTCGACACGGTGGTGGAGATGGACCGCCAATCAGGACGGCTGGCGTCCGTACGTGGCGCGGGCGTCGGCGACCGTCGCGGCTTGACGCTCGCGCCACCGCTGCTGTGCCTGTCGGTTGCAGGCCCGACAGAGCCGCCGCAGCCGGCCCGTCACGGGATCGGTTTCCCGCTCATGGCCGTTGCGGCACCACGGACGTTGGGCACGTTCCCGGCAGTTGTCCGCGTGGCTGAGCTGACGCAGATGGCTGGGCTCGATGCAGTCCGGGGTACCGCAGTCGTGGTGGACCTCGAAGGTGGGGTCGTAGCCGCCGACGAAGACCACGTACGCGGCGATGTGCGCCCAGGCCCGACCGGCCAGCTTCTGATACACGCCGCGCTGAGGGCCATAGCCACGCACGACGAGACATCCGTTGTCGGCACGCGTGGAGCGGCTCAGCAGGTAGGCCCGCAGGGTCTCCTCGGTGAAGTGTCGCGACAGCCCGTTGATCTGGGACAGCATCGGTTCATGCTATGGCCCGCCGCCGACAGGTTGCCGTCGTAGCAGGCGGCGCGAACGGCACCGGCACACCTCTACCGGTTGGTCGCCGGGACGCAGTAGACGTCGCCGGAGTTGGTCTCGTGCGGCAGCGCGAGCAGATGGGTGGCCATCTCGGCGGCGTCGACCCAACGGCCGAGGGTCAGCGCCTTGGTGTCGCCGAGGGCCACGTCGAAGCCGCCGAAGCCGAGGGCGGCCAGCCGGTCCAGGCAGCGCAGCGCCACCGACCGTCCGATCGTGGTGAACTCGAACGACAGCGCCGGCAGCGGTCGACTCAGACCGGCGAGCACCGCGTCCTCGAATCCTTCCACGTCGATTTTGGTGAAGGCCGGGGTACCGTGCTCGGCGATCAACGCGTCGACGGTGGTGACGGGTACCTCGATCTGGCCGTCCCAGACCTGGTCCTCCCAGCCACCGGCGCCGGCCGCGGCGGCGACGAAGTCACCGGAGGCGGTGGAGACGGTCGGGTTGGCGGAGTTGACCAGGAAGCCGATCCGACCCGGTTGCGCCCCGCACGCCGCCGCCACCAGGGTGACCTGGTCGTCGTCGGCGTAGATGGCCCGCAACGCGCGCAGGCACAGCGGTTGCGGCTCCACGGCGATCACCCGGGCGCCGAGGCGGCGGAAGCTGCCGATGTGGTCGCCCACGTGCGAGCCGATGTCGAACACCAGGTCGCCGGGGCGTACGAAGCGGGCGTAGAAGGCGTCCATCGCCGCGTCGCGCTCCGGGTCGCCGTAGTAGACCTCGAGGGAGCGGTGCAGTGCAGCGGTGGCCGGATCGGCCTTGAGCGCCTCGACCGCGGCAGACTGGAAGCTCATCGCCGCACCTTAACCCGTCCACACCATCGGCCATGGCGCTTCGTTGATGCCACGGTCACCCGCTGTGGCGTACCTCGGTGGCCCAGATGTCGGCCCACGGGCGGCGCAGGCCCCGGCACAGCCAGATCGGCCCGCCGTTCTCGTCGTTGTCCACCGCCACCCGCTGGTCCACCCGGCCGGCCAGGGTCACCTCGGTGAACCACGTACGCAGTTGCTGTGGTTGTTGCCAGCCGACGGCGATCACCACGTCGGCGTCCTCCGGTGGCCGGCCGAAGTCGGCCATGCTGTTGTGCCCGGAGTAGGCGGCGGGCAGGCCGCGTTGCGGGCCGTACCGGGCCACCGCGCCGGCCTCGCCGTAGTTGCCGGTGAGGATCACCGCCCGGGCCTGCTCGTCGGCCGGTAGCCGGCGGTGCACGGCGGCGAGGGAGTCGGTGAACGCCGGCCAGCCGATGGTCTCGCCGGTGTCGTAGTTGACGGCGACCACGAAGCCGGGCAGCCGGTCGACCGGCAACGCCGGCAGCAGCAGCACCGTGTTACTGGCGGCGGTGAGCACCACGACGGCCGCCAGCAACACCCGGCGCACGCGGGCCCGGCCGTGCTGCGCCCACTGGGCGGCCACGACCGCACCGGCGGCGGTCAGCACCAGCAGCAGCGGAGCGGGATAGTAGCCCTTGCCGCCGGCGAGCAGCACGACACCGACGACGACCAGCCACGCCCAGCCCAGCGACCGGTACCTGCGCCACGCCGGACGGCGCACCAGCACGAACAGCCCGATCGACCAGATCGGCACGACGAACGGGCTGATGATCAGGAACTGGAGGATGGCCGCGTCGAGCCGACCGCTGTAGGAGCTGTCCCCGCCGGAGATGGTGGCGGCGACCCCGAGCTGGGGAAATCCGTGGGTCGCCTGCCAGAGCAGGGTCGGCGCGGCGAGCAGCGCGAAGATCCCGGCGGCGAGGAGCACGGTGCGGTCGCGCAGCAGCCGGCGTGGTCCGGCGATCGCCAGTCCCGCGAGCAGACCGACGGCGAGCAGCGCGGGCAGCAACTTGTTGAGCATGCCGATGCCGAGGACCGCGCCGACGGCCAGGGCCCACCGACTGTCGGCGGTACGCAGCAGCCGGACCGTGCACAGCGCGGCGGCGAGCCAGATCACCAGGTCGACGGTGGTGGTGCTGAGCAGGTGACCGCTGGCCAGTGTGATGCCCGACGCGCCGCCGAGGGCCGCGGCGAGCGTCTGTGCGCCGCGGCCGGCACCGAGCTGCCGGGCGATCGCGGCGACCATCAGCACCGCCGCACCGGCCAGCAGCGCAGACGGCGTACGCAGGGCGAGCAGGCTGTCCGGCGCGATCGTGTCGACCAGCCGGGCCAGGGCGGGCACCAGCGGCCCCTGGTCCACGTACCCCCAGTCGAGGTGGCGCCCGGCGAGCAGGAAATACAGCTCGTCGCGGTGGTAGCCGTAACGGGGCGCCATGATCAGCAGCAGGATCGTGACCGCCCCGGCGACCAGCCACGGGCCACCGGACCGGGGGCCCGGAGCGGGTGGGCCCGGCCGTCGGGGCTGGCCGAGGTCGGTCTCGGGTGCCGTCGACCGCGTCACGGCACCCATTGTCGGTCAGATCGGCCGTCGACGGGTACCCGGTCCGTGATCGAGGCAACGATCCCGGTTCGGAATATGTTGTTAACCTCAGGGCATGACCATCCCGTCGCCGGGGCGCCCGTCGGACTTGATGTTTCTGCTCAGTTGGGCCAGCCACGCCCTGCGCGCGGAGCACGCCGTGGGCCTGGCCGAGCTCGGCATCACTCCTCGGGACCACTGCGTGCTGGCCCGGGCCCGGGCCGGCGGCCTCACCCAGCGGCAGCTCGGTGACCTGTGCGGGGTGGACAAGACGACAATGGTGGTGACCCTGGATCACCTTGAGGCCGCCGGCCTGGCCCGCCGGGTCCCGTCGCCGACCGACCGACGGGCCCGGCTGGTGGAGGTGACCACGCAGGGCGAGCAGGTGCTCGACCAGGCTCAGGAGATCGCCGCCGGGCTGGAACAGGACGTGCTCGCCGCGTTGCCGGACAGCGAGCGTGAGGTGTTCCTCAGCGCGGTGCAGCGGCTGGTGGGCGGGCGGCTGTCCCGGGTCAACGCCTGCGGGCCGGCCGGCTCGGTCTGTTAGCGGCGAGTCTCAGGTCAGCACCGTCCGGGTCAGGAAGTCCCGGATGTGACCGGCCGCGGTGTCCAGGTGACTTTCGAGCAGGAAGTGACCGCCTCCGGGCACCAGGCGTATCTCGGCCGCCGGTAGATCCCGGGTGAATGCGCGTGCGCCGTCCGGGCCGAAGATGAGGTCCTCGGCGCCCCATACGGCCAGCAGCGGCACCTGGCTCTGCCGGAAGTACGCGTGCAGCCGCGGGTACAGGGGCGGGTTTGTGGCGTAGTCGCGGAAGAGGGCGAGCTGGGCCAGGTCGTTGCCAGGGCGGCTGATGTCGCGGTGGTCGGACGTCCAGGTGTCGGGGTCGACCAGTTCGGGCCGGTCCACGCCGTGCAGGTACTGCCAGCGGATCGCGTCGACGCTGAGCGCCTCGCGGACCGCGGGCTCCGTGTCCGGTCCCGGGTTCTTGGCGTACGCCCACACAGGTGCCCAGAACTGCGGGACGAAGCCGTCGTCGTACGCGTTGCCGTTCTGGCTGATCACGGCGGTGACGGCCGCCGGGGTGCGTAGCGCGAGCCGCCATCCGACGGGCGCGCCGTAGTCCTGCACGTAGATGGCGTAGCGGGTGATGCCGAGGTCGGTCAGCAGCGCCTCGGTGAGGTTGGCGAGCGCGTCGAAGGTGTAGGTGAACGTGTCGGCGGGCGGGGTGTCGGAGTGGCCGAAGCCGAGGTGGTCGGGGGCGATGACGTGGAACCGGTCGGCGAGGCGCGGGATCAGCTGGCGGAACATCCGTGAGCTGGTGGGGAAGCCGTGCAGGAGCAGCAGCGTCGGCGCGTCGTGGGGCCCTGCCTCGCGGTAGAAGATGCGGTGCCCTCGCACGGTGGCGTACCGGTGACGAACCTCGACCATGACTAACCCTCTCGAATGCTTTTGATGGTTACCTGCGCCCAGTGGACCGAATGTCGGGGTAACCTGTCAAGGCAATCAAGAGGGTTAGCCGACCGGGTGGGTGGATGATCGACGAAGAGGCGCTGCTGGAGGCACTGAACAGCACTCCGGTGGTGGACGGCCGACCGCAGGACCGGTGGGCCGACGAGGACGCACTGCGGCAGTGGGCGCGCGAGCACGGCGGTGCCGACGACGCGCCGGCGATCGAGTGGCTGCGTACGGCCAGGGACGTGCTTCAGGTCGCCACGCGCGGCCCGGTGCCGGAGGCGGACCTGCGGCGGATCCTCACCGGCGTCCAGCAGGTGCCCGAGGTCGACGGGTCGACCCTGCGCTGGCGGTTGTACGGACCACCCGAACGGATGCTCGCGGTGGAGTTGGTGCTCACCTGGTACGACGTGCAGACACGCCGCCCCGGTCGACTGCGCCCCTGCGGCAATGACGAGTGCCGCCTGTTCCACCTGGACCGCAGCCGCGCCAACACCGCCCGCTGGTGCTCGATGAAGACCTGCGGCAACCGCTTGAAGGCCCGCCGCCACCAGGAACGCACCCGCCACAAACCGGCGACCTGAGCGGCGCTTCGTACGCCTGCTTGATCTCGAAACAGATCGTCCCGCGCGAGATCATCTGATACGGTCACTGTGCAGGTACCCAACCAAGGAGTGGCCCATGAGCAGCACCACCGCGCCATCCGTCAGCACCACCGCGTCCCTGCGCCGCCGATCCCTCGGCATCCTGGCGGCCGTTGCCGCCTGTGTCGCGATCTGGTTGGTCGGGGCGTTCGGCGGCGCCGACTACGCGGTACGCAGCCCCGGTCAGGCCGTGATGGTCGTCAACCTCGTTCCGGTCGTCGTCGTCTCCCTCGCAGCAGCCCTGCTGGGCTGGGCGGCACTGGCCCTGCTGGAGCGATTCACCGGACGATCCGCCACCACCATCTGGTTCAGCCTCGTGGTGGCGGCCACGCTGCTGTCGTTCGCGCCTCTGCTCCAGGTCGACGCCACGGCCGGCGCCAAGATCGCCCTGGGGGCGATGCACCTGACGGTGCCGGTCGTCCTGGTCAGCCAGCTACCCGAGAACGACCACTGAAAACTCGACTTGACGACGAGCGGCGAGCGCGTTAAACACGTAGGTGAAGTTGAGTCGTACGGACTCAACTCTGAAACCTTCGGCCCAAGGAACCGAGGAGGCACGACATGCTGATGCGCACCGACCCGTTCCGGGAGATCGACCGGATCGCCGAGCAGTTCTTCGGCACCACCAGCCGTCCCGCCGTCATGCACATGGACGCCTACCGCGACGGTGACTACTTCTACGCGGCATTCGACCTGCCGGGCGTCGACCCGGACAGCATCGACTGCACCGTGCAACGCAACGTGCTGACCGTCCGTGCCGAGCGTCGCCGCCCCACCGGCGACAGCGTCGAACTCGTCGCCGCCGAGCGCCCGATGGGGGTGTTCCACCGGCAACTCTTCCTCGGCGACACCCTCGACACCGACAAGCTCGAAGCCGGCTACGACAACGGCGTACTGACGCTGCGCATCCCGGTGGCCGAGCGGGCCAAGCCCCGCAAGGTGGCCATCAGCGCCACCGGCAACGGCCGCAAGCAGATCAACGCCTGAAACCGCGACCGCGACGACGGCGGGACGGGTGCCGTCCCGCCGTCGTCCTCACTCCACATCGACCGGACCAGCCGCCCAGGGTTGCTGATCATGTTCCGGCGCGCCTGATCGTGAACCGGCCTCCCGGCTGGGAACCTTTTTCACATGGCCGTGTCCAACACTCCGGTACTGTTCCGCCCACCGGATCATCCCGCTCTGCCCGGCGGCCCGATCGCCGTCACCGAGGCGTGGCTGCGCAACCGGCGACTCAGTGAGCACACCCGCGACGCCTACCGTCGCGACGTCGCCAACTGGCTCGCCTGGTGCACCGACCGCCACCTGGACCCGCTGCGGGTGAACTTCCTGCACGTCAACGAGTACGCGCGAACACTGGAGTCCACACTGGTGGCGCGCACCGGGCGTCCACTCACCCCGGCGACCGTGGCCCGCCGGCTGTCGGCCCTGTCCAGCTGGTACGACTTCCTGGTCAAGCTGCGCGCCGTCGACACCAACCCGGTCGCCGACGCCGACCGGCCCCGCGTCGACCGCGACCACTCCGCCACCATCGGGCTGACCCCCGACGAGGTCGACGCGCTGCTCACCGCCGCCGACGCCGAAACCGGGCCGACCGCCGCCCGCAACCGGGCCGCCATCGCCCTGCTGGCCGACCTCGGCCTGCGGGTCGGGGAACTGGTCGCCCTGGACATCACCGACCTCGGCGCGGAACGGGGACACCGCAGCGTCCGCTTCGTCGGCAAGGGCGGCAAGGCCCGCCGTCGGGCGCTGACCCCCTCCACCGCCCACGCCGTCGACACGTACCTGGCGCAGCGGGCCGCCGCCGAGGGCGTGCAGGTCAACGAGCTGACCGGCCCGCTGCTGGTCACCGCCAGCGGTGCCCGCCTGGACCGGCACTCGGTGTTCCGGCTGGTCCGCCGCCTGGCCCGCAGCGCCCAGATACCGGCCTGGGCGCACCTGTCGCCGCACTCGCTGCGGCACGCCTTCGCCACCACCGCCCGCGCGGAGGGCGTACCGCTGGAGGACGTGCAGGACGCCATGGGTCACGCCGACCCGCGCACCACCCGCCGCTACGACCGGGACCGGCACAACCTCGACCGGGATCCCGCGTACGTCATCTGGGCCGCTCGCGCCCGCCGTCGCGGCTGACCGGCGCGCAGCGCCCACCCCACCGACGGCGGCGGCTTTCCGCCCGCCGTGGCGGCGAATTCTCTACCGTCTGAGGGTGTGGGCGCTGCGCAGTCGTGGAGCAGACCGGCCCGGCGACGCCACCCGATGCGGGCTGGGCTCACCTTCGCCGGGATCGGGGTGGCCCTGTGCTGCGTCGGCGTCGCCGGCCTGGGCGCCTGGAACGTCCAGGTCGTCACGCAGGCCGCCGGCCCGGTCCGGGAGACCGCCGAAGGGTTCCTGCGGCAGGTCACCGCGGGCGACACCGACGGCGCGTACGGGCGGCTGTGCAGCGACGCGCGCAGCCGGTGGAGCGAACTGGGCTTCGCCAGCTGGGTCCGCACCCCGCCGGTGGTGCGCGACTACGAGATCGTCGACGTGTCGGTGGCCACCCGCGCCGGCCGGCCGTACGGCACCGTCACCGTACGGCTGACCCGCGACAGCGGCAGCACCGAAGAGCGGGACCTGTCGGTGGTGCGTGAAGAGGACGGCTGGCGGGTCTGCGGCGACCCGTACTGACCGTCACACCCCGACCGGCTCGGACGACTCGACCAGCCGGCCGTCGCGCAGCACCAGCACCCGGTCGGCCAACTCCATCAACGTCGGATCGTGCGTGGCCACCAGCGCGGTCATCCCACGGGCGTGCACCAACGCCCGCAACAGGTCCATCACCGCGCGCCCGGTCTCCGAATCCAGCTGACCGGTCGGCTCGTCGGCGATCAGCAACGCCGGGTCGTTGGCCAGCGCCCGGGCGATCGCCACCCGCTGCTGCTGCCCACCGGACATCTCGTACGGCCGCTGCGCCGCGTGGCCACCCAACCCGACCAGCTCCAGCAGCACCGACACCCGTTCCTCGCGCTGCGCCGCCGGCACCTTCGCCAACCGCATCGGCACGCCGACGTTCTCCGCCGCCGACAGGATCGGGATCAACCCGAACGACTGGAACACGAACCCGATGTCATCGCGCCGCAGCCGCAGCAGGTCCCGTTCGCCGGCGCCGGTCACCTCGTGACCGGCCACCCACACCCGGCCCGCGGTGGGCCGGTCCAGACCACCGATCAGGTTCAACAGGGTGGTCTTGCCCGCACCCGAACGGCCCCGCACCGCCACCAGTTCACCGCGTCCGGCGCGCAGCGACACGTCCCGCAGCGCGTGCACCACCCGGTCGCCGCTGCCGTAGTCGCGGCACAGGCCCTGCACCCGGACCAGATCCTCGCTCACACCGTCTTCCTCTCCTCGCCGGAGCGGACCTGCACGTGGTCCGGCTCCAGGGTCAGCTTCACCCGGTCCCGCAACGCCAACGCGTCGACGAAACCGGCGGGCAACTGCATCCGACCGGCCCGGTCGAGCACCGCGTACTCCTCGGTGACCAGTTCCTCGACGCCGTCGGCGCCGACGCGCGCGGTGCGGTGCACCTCGGAGGCGGTCCGGCCGTCGCGGATCGCGATGGTGCGCCGCACCTGCGAGGCCACCTGCGGATCGTGGGTGACCACCACGACGGTGACCCCCAACTCCGCGTTGATGGCCCGCAACGCGCCGAACACCTCGGCGGCGGTGGCCTCGTCCAGCTCACCTGTCGGCTCGTCGGCGAAGAGCACCTCGGGGTCGTTGGCCACCGCCACCGCGACCGCGCACCGCTGCTGCTCGCCGCCGCTCATCTGCCCCGGCCGGCGATCCGCGCAGTAGCCGACCCCGACCATCTCCAGCAGCTCCATCGCCCGCCGCCGACCGGCCCGGCCGCCCCGGCCGGCAAGCCGCATCGGCAACTCGACGTTCTCCCGAGCGGTCAGATAGGGCAGCAGGTTGCGCCCGGTCTGCTGCCACACGAACCCGACCGTGTGCCGCCGGTACCGTAACCGCTTCCGCGCCGACATTGTCAACAGGTCGTAGCCGGCCACCCGGGCGATCCCCGCGGTCGGGGTGTCCAACCCGGACAGGATGTTGAGCACCGTCGACTTGCCGGAACCGGAGGCCCCCACGATGGCCACCAGCTCACCCCGGTCGACCACCAGGTCCAGGCCTTGCAGGGCGACGACCTCCACCCCCTCGGTGGTGAAGATGCGCACCAGCCCGTCGCAGACGATGTGCCCACGCAACCGGTCTGCGCCACCGGCCCGGGCGGCGGCCCGTTCCGCCGCGCGCCGTTGCAGCGTCGCGAGGTCCGGCGCGTCCTTGACCACGGTCATGCGTTCCCCTCTCCGAGACGCAGCGCCTCACCGAGACGCATCCGTCGGTTCACCAGGTTCTCCACCAACAGGCCGGCCAGCAGCCCGAGCAACACCAGCGCCAGCACCCCGCCCACGACCAACGGGTCCAGGTGATCGCGCATCGGCACACCGGGCGCGAACTGGGCCAACCCGAGGGTCGGGCCGAGCAGCCGGGGCAGGGCGATGCCCACCGCCGCACCGGTCACCGCCGCGACCACCACCAGCGGCACCAGCTCGTACACCAGCAGCCGGCGGCCGTGCGCGGCGGACAGGCCCATCGTGCGCAGCCGCGACAGCATCCGGCCCCGGCCGGCCGCGTCGGCGACCACCGCGAACCCGACAGCGAGGACGGCGAGTGCCGCGCCGCCGGCCGCACCCGCGGTGAAAGCCAAGGTCAACACCTCGTTGGCCCCGGTACGCTCCAGCCCGTCCCGGTACGCCTGCCGGGTCTCCAACGTCGCCGGCAGCTGCGTCCGGGTCACCTCCCTGCCGAGCACCTCGGACTGCCGGCGACGCTGCGTGGCGTCGGCCACCTCCAGCAGCTTCGCCTCGTCGACACCGTCGCCGGCGATCAGATACCGGTTGGGGATGATCGGGGTGAACTCGTACTCCGGCAGCGCCTGCCACGGCAGCACCACGAACCGGTCGACCCCCAACCCCACGCCGGGGAAGCTGTCGGCGACCGCGGCGACGCGGAACTCGTACCACCGGCTCTGGACGTCGGCCACTGCGGTGTCGCCGAGTTCCGCCGCCAACGTCGGCGACACCACCGCGGGCACCGGCCCGTCACCGCGGGCCGCGGACCGCAACGCGGCAGGCACCTGCACGTCGACCCCGCTGCGGGCCACCACCTCGGCGAACGCCGGGGCATCCACCACCAGCACCCGCGCCTGCCCGAGCGCCCTCGCCTGCGGCCCGGCCTCGGACAACAGCCGCCGGCTGGACTCCACCGACACGCGAGCCACCGCCTGCACCCCGGGCACCCGGTTCAGCTCGTCCGCCGCGTCCGGGGAGAAGGCCCACCCGGTCAGCCAGGCGTCGGCCGGCACCGTCAGCGTCGCGGCCCGATCCCGGGCGGCGGCCACGGTGGTCGTGACGACCCCACCGAACACGCCGGTGCTGACCGCGACGATCAACACCGCCAACGGTCCCAACGCCACCGGCGCGCCCCGACCGGCCCGCGCCACACCGAGGAACAACAACGCGCCCCGGGCCCGGCCGGTCAGCCGGCCGACCAGTCGCAGCGGCCACGGCAGCAGCCGGATCGCCACCAGCGCGGCAGCGACCGCGACCAGCACCGGCACCGAGCTGAGGTACGCGTCGACACCGCCGGCCGGGTCGAGGCCACGGCGACGCAGCAGCACCACACCCAGACCGGCGAGCACCAACACACCGGCCTCCAGCACCAACCGGCGTACGGACGGGCGCTGCCGGACCAGGTCGACCCGCCCGGCGGTCAGCGCGGCCCGCCGCTGCGACAGCATGGCCAGCACCGGCACCACGGCGGTGGTGAGCACCGCCAGCAGCAGCACCCCCCAGGGCGTTCCCTCCGATCGGCCCGGCACCCGGGTGGCGATCAGCCACCCGAGCAGCACCGCGACCGGTTGCACCGGCAGCGCCTCGGCGAGCGTTCGTCGCCCGATCGCGGCCAGCGAGGCGCCTCGGGCCCGCAGCAACGCCAACTCGTCGCGGCGGCGTTGCACCGTCAGGCGGGCGGCCAGCAGGATCAGCCCGAGCAGGCTGGCGACCAGGCCGGTCTGCGCGATGGCGAGCAGCGCCTGCACCGCGTGCAACTGGTCGACGAACCGGACCAGCGCGACGTCCAGCGACGTGTGCACCGTCGAGCGGGGCAGCCATTCGGTGCGCCGGGTGTCGCCGAGGGCGGTGACCACCGTCTCCAGCGTGGCGGTGTCCAGTCGCCGCTCGTCGAGGCGGTACCGCCACTGGTAGCTGACCGGCACACCGCTGCCGGCGACCACGGTGTCGATTCCGGCCCAGTCGGTGACCGCCATGGCGAGGTAGGGCTCGCCATCGACGACCGGCACGATCGGGTTCAGGCCCAACGTCAGGTCGTCCCAGATCGGATCGCCGGCATCGCGCGCGTTGAACACGCCGACGACCTGCGCCGACGCCTGATTCGCCGGGCTTGCGCCGGTGAAGCGCAGCCGGCTGCCCGGACGCAGCGACAGGACCTCGGCCACCGCCGTGGACACCGCCACCTCGGCCGACCCGCCTGCCTCGGTGTCCGGCCAGCGACCGGCGGTGAGCACCGCCGAATCCTGCAGACCGGTCTGCGCACGCAGACCGATCTTCTTGGCCGCCCCGCCGTCCATCGGCGGATCGTCACCGGTGGCGGACAGGTTCTGCTCGTCCAGCACGGCGGCGTACCACCGGCGATCCACAAGCGAGGGCAGCGGCTGCGGCAACGCCGCGGCGAACCGCTCCAGGTTGGCCTCACCCGCCGCAGCCGGCTTCACCTCGTCGGGCCGCTGCTGGTCGAGGCGCTGTTCGACGGCGAGTGACACGTCACGGACCAGGTGCGGCAGCCGGGCCACATCGGCGTGCAGACTACGGTCGGCGTACCCGTTGGCCAGCCGGGGCATCGCGGTCAGCAGCACCGCCGCCACCAACCCCAGCACCGCCAACAGCCCCACCTGGGCGCCGTACGCCCCGATCCGCCTCACCACTGGTCGTGCCTTTCGTTCGCGACTGCGGGGCTCGCAAGCTCACTCCTCGCGCTCACGGTGTCGTGCCTTTCGTTCGCGACTGCGGGGCTGATGCTCATCGGTCTTCCCCGATGCGCAGTTGAGTGGCGGTCAGGCGGCGGCGCATGGTCGCCGAGACCGCGGCGCTGAAGGTCAGCGCCAACAGCAGCAGGCCCGCGCCGGTGGCGACCACCGGTGGCCAGTCGACGCTCAGCAACGGCGGTGGATGGGGTCGCTCGGCGGACGGGGTGAGGATGACCAGGGGTGCCATCGTCGCGGCGACCCCGACCCCCACCGCCAGGCCGACCAGCACACCCATCCCGGCCAGGAACGACTGCTCGGCCAGCAGCGACCGGGCGACCAGGCGGTGTCCGGCGCCGAGGGTGTGCAGCACGGCCAACTCGGTGGCTCGTCGACGGGCGGTGGCGCTGACGTCCACCGCCACCCCGACGGCGGCCAGCAGCACCGCGGCGAGGGCGGCGGCGAACAGCGCACCGCGGGCACCCACCCCGAACGGGTCACGGGCCAACTCGTCGGCGACCCGTTCCCGGTTCAGCACGGTCAGGCCGTCGAGCGCGGCGGCCGCGTTCGCCGCCTGTTCCGCCTGACCGGGCCGGGTGGCCAGCCACCACTCCTCCGGTGGACGGACGATGCCGTAGTCGTGGAAGAGCCGGGTGGCCAGCGACGGCAGGTCGACCAGCAGCGCGGCGTCGTCGGTGTCGCCGGGTGCCGCGACCATGGTGTCGACCATGGTCAGGTCGACGTCGGCGCCGCCGAGGAACAACTGGGTCTGCGTGCCGATGTCGCGCCGCAGTGCGGCCAGCGCCTGCGGCGTGGCCACCGCCGGCACCAGACCGCCGGCCGCGGGTCGGGAGATGCCCAGCCGCAACGTCTTGCCTCGGGCGTAGATATCCGCTCCCTGGCCTCCCACGTAGCTGACCTTCAGGGTGTTCCCGGTGGCCCTCGGTGCGGCCACCGGACCGGACGGGTTGACCATCCGCCACGGGCCGTCGGCCGCCAGGTCGACCGGTTCCCCACGAGAGGCGTCCCGGCTGGCCCGCAGGTCGGACAGCTGCCAGTCGATGGTGATCCGGTCGCTGCCGGCGGTCTCGACGGTGAAGCCGACCAGCCGCCAGGGCGTGTCTGCGGCCGGCAGTTCGACGGAGAAGGGCAGCCGGTCGCCGTTGCCGGTGACGCCGAGCAGCACCCGCCGGTATCCGTTGCCCGGTCCGGAGAGCACCGCATGGTGGCGTACCGGAGCGACGGCGCCGAACGGATGGTCGATCCTGGTCCGAAGTTGTCCGGTCAGTTGTCGGGTGCCCGCCGGCAGCGGGGTCGCCGGTGCCGTCACACGCCCGGCGGTGAGTCCGTCGAACAGCGTGTCGGCCGAGCCGTCGGCCAGGTCGGGACGGATCCGCACCACCTCACCGGCGGACTCGGCGTCCCAGGCCAGCACGGTGAGCGGTTGCAGGTCCGGCCCGACCCGCAGGCGGTCCCGCCAGCCGGCCAGGACCGCCGTCGTGCCCGGCAGCTCGGCGAGCCGGTCGGCCCGGTCGTCGGGTGCCGATCCGTCGGTCTCGGTCAGCCGCAGGTCGGCGCCGACCTGGTGGGCGGCCTGGTCGTCGAGGGACTGTCGGGACGTACTGGCCAGTGACCAGGCGAGGGTGCCGACCGCGACGGCGAGGGCGAGCAGCAGCACCGGACCGGCGTGCGGTCGCCGACCGGCCTGCCAGGTGCCGAGCATGGTGGCGGTCCACGGCCTGCGGTCCACCCAGCGTTCCACGAGTCGGACCAGTGGGGGCAGCAGCCGCAGGGCGAGCACCGCCCCGGCCAGCACCCCGAGCGTGGGTGCGGCGGCCAGCAGCGGGTCGATGCCCAACTCGCCGCCCCGGCTGCGCGACAGCGGTGAGGAGTACCGGCTCAGCTGGTACCACGCCAGCAGGGCCAGACCGACAAGCAGCACGTCGAGTCCGGCCCGTTGCACCATGCCGCGGCGGCTCGGCCGGGAACGGCTGGCCAGGTCGGCGACGTAACTGCCGCCCCGGCGCAGGCTCGGCCCGATCATCGCCAGCGCGCAACCGGCGGCCGCGGCCCCCGCGACCAGCCAGATCATCGCGTCCAGTGACACGTCCGGGCGCAGCGACACCGCGGCGAGCCCGGGGAGGTGCCCGGCCAGGCCGAGCAGTTCGGTGACGAGCAGCGGGGCCAGGACGGCGGCGGGCAGGACGACCAGGGTGGCCTCGCGGGCGGTCAGCCCGGCCAGTTGCCATCGGCTGGCGCCCCGGGCGCGCAGCAGCGCCGTCTCACCCCGGCGGTGCTCGGTGAGCAGGACCGCGACGAGCAGCAGCGCGTACCCGCCGAGGACCACCACCAGCAGCATCGGAGTGACCAACGCGGAACGGCCGACGAGGGTGGCCTGCTGCAGCCGGGGCACCAGGCTGGCGAGGTCGCTGATGGCCACCGCGGAGTCACCGAGGCCGGCCTGCGCCGTGGTGGTGGTGACGATCCGGGTGGCCACCTGCGCCAACCGGTCCAACTCGCCGGTGGTCCTGATCGTGGACAGGTCGGGTTCGACAAGCCAGCCGGCGGAGGCGTTGGCCAGGAAATGGGTGACGAAGTCGTCGCGGTGCACGATCATCGGGCCGTAGGTGGCCGCCTGCGGCAGCGAACCGGTCGCCGTCTCCGGCGCGAGCCGCCAGTACGCGGCGTCGGGGTCCACCGGCGTGAACACCCCCACCACTGTCACCTCGGTGACCCGTTCGGTGAGTCCGTCGGTGATCGGGATGCGGTCACCGACCCCCACCCGCAGCGTCGCCGCGGCCGCGGCCGCCAGGGCGGTCTCCGGTCGCGCGGAGCCGGCCTGCGGCCAGGCGCCCGCGGTGAGCCGGGCGTGCTCCGGCAGGTCGTCGAGGAACATCACCGAGGCGTAGATGCTGCCGGTACGGTCGGCGGTGGCGTCACCGGCGTCGCCGCGCAACTGCCGGCCGGCCGCGTACCCGGCGGAGGTGACCCGGGCGGCCAACCCGTCCACGTCGACGCGTACCTGCTCGCGTAGGGCGGTGTCGCGTTCTTGCAGGGCGTCGGCGGTACGCCCGGCCGACGACCGGATCAGCACCGAGCGTTCCTGCGGGGTGGCCGCGGCGAGCACGTTACGGGTGCCCGAGTCGACCACGTCCCGGTTGTACGCGGCCAGTCCGGTGAGGGCGACGGTAGCCACCAGCGCCGCCCCGGCGGCGGCCAGCAGCAGCCCTTTCGTGCCTCGGGCACGCCGCAACGCGAACCTCATTCGACCTGTACCCCCACCGGTTCGCGGGGCGCCGACGGCCCCTGCTCACGTCTCGTCATGCACCAGAAGGGGCGGGACCCGGGGAAAGGTTCGCAGCAGTGATCATTTTGTTATCCGCCGGTCGTACAGACCGGTGGCGGGGGACGGCCGTCAGGCGTCGACGGTGACGCGGGGACCCAGGTCGCCGCTGCGGTGATGACGCCGGCAGAGCACCTGGTAACGCACGTCGGCGGTGTCGACAGTGTCACCGATGACGACCTGCTCGCCCTCGCGGACCACCCGCCCGCCGGCGACCCGGGCGTTGAGCAGCCCTTCACGCCCGCACCAGCAGAGCACCTCGACCTGGATGCGGGCCACCGTGTCGGCCAGTTCGAACAGTCGCTGGGCGGCGGGGAACAGGCAGGACCGGAAGTCGGTGGCCAGGCCGAAGGCGTACACGTCGACGTCGTAGCTGTCGACCAGCTCGGCCATCTGCTCGACGTGCTGCACCGAGTAGAAGCTGGCCTCGTCGCAGATCAGGTAGTCCACCCGTACCCCGTCGGCCCAGGCGTCGCGGACCAGTGCCCGCAGGTCCACCTCGTCGGTGATCTCGATCGCCTCGTGGGCCAGCCCGATGCGGGTGGTGACCTGCGGGCCCAGCGAACGGTCGATGCGGGTGGTGACCAGCCCGCGCCGGCCCTGCCGGGCGTGGTTGTAGTTCATCTGCAGGGCCATCGTCGACTTGCCGCAGTCCATCGGCCCCCAGTAGAACCGCAGCGCGGCAGCGTGCGCGGGCCGCCCGTCGACACCACGGGCGGCGACACACCCGGCCGGGGTGTCACTCGACCCGTCCAGCGCGGGTCGGGACAAACAGGTCGGCACGGCGTCTGCGGGGCTCGTCACGGACGGGCAGCCTAGCGGATCGGCGGCGACGGGCCGATCACGGCGGGGCGCGCGATGTGCCTCAGAGCACCCGTGGCGGGGTGTTGCCGGCCGCGACGATCGCCCGACGCATCGGCACCGCCAGCAGCAACACGAAACCGACCACGAAGAAGATCAGCAGGGAGACCAGACCGACCCGGTAGGAGTTGGTCAGCTGGAACACCAGGCCGAACGCCAGCGGGCCGAGCCAACTGGTGCCCTTGTCGCTGATCTCGTAGAAGCCGTAGTACTCGCCTTCCTTGCCGGCCGGGATCAGCTGACTGAACAGGGAGCGGCTCAGCGCCTGGCTGCCGCCGAGCACCAGGCCGATGGCCGCGCCGAGGATCATGAACGGCAGCGGTGCCTCGGCCGGCAACCGGAACGCCCCGACGATCACCGCGGTCCACAGCACCAGGCTCAGCAGCACCGTCTTCCAGGCGCCGATCCGCCCGGCCAGCGCGCCCAGGCCCAACGCCCCACCGAAGGCCAGGAACTGCACCAGCAGGATCGTCACGATCAGGGTGCTCTGGTCCAGCCGCAGCTCCTCGGTGCCGTACTGGCTGGCCAGGGTGATGACGGTCTGGATGCCGTCGTTGTAGACCAGGAACGCGAGCAGGAAGAACAACGTCAGCGGGTACGCCTTGACCTCCCGCAGGGTGCGGCCGAGCTGCCGGAATCCGTCGGTGAGCACGTTGCCCCGGCCACCGGCGGCCAGCGCCGCGGCGGTGGGGTGTTCCCGCAGCCAGCGCAGCGGCACCAGGGTGAACACCGCCCACCACAGGCCCGCCGAGACGATCGACCAGCGGGCCAGGTCCAGGGTCCGCTCGGCGGTGCCGTTGTCGAACGACTGCACCGCGACCAGGTTCAACGCCAGCAGCAGACCACCGCCGAGGTAGCCCAGCGCCCAGCCCCGGCTGGAGATGCCGTCGCGTTCGTCCGGGCCGCCCAGCTGCGGCAGGAACGAGTTGTACACCACGATCGCCGCACCGAAGCTGATGTTGGCGACCATGAACAGCAGGCCGCCGAGCAGGTACCGGTCCCCGGTCACGAAGATCATGCCGATGGTGGCGAAGGCACCGGTGAACGCGGTGGCGGCCAGCAGCCGCTTCTTGTGCAGCGACCGGTCGGCGATCGCCCCGATCACCGGCAGCACGAAGACGGTAAGCAACACCGACAGTGAGATCAGGTACGGGTAGTAGGAGCCGGCCGCCACCTTGATGCCCAACGGGTACACGTAACCGTTGCAGTCGGCACCCAGTTCACACCCGGCGGCGACCTTGGCCACGCTGGTCAGGAACGGCCCGAGGAACACCGTGATGACGGTGGTCTGGAACGCCGAGTTGGCCCAGTCGTAGAAGTACCAGCCGGTGCGCTCGCGGCGGGTGCTGGCGGGGGGAGGAGCGTCGTCCTGCGCGGTGGGGGTCACCGTCTCGGCCATGTGGGGTCCCTTGCCCTGTTTGTTCAGGCGGCCCAGTGGCCGCGGCTGCGGTAGACGTCGCGCAGCACGCCGACGTGGTCGGTCATGATGCCATCAACACCAAGATCAAGTAACTCGTGCATCTCGGCAGGTTCGTCGATCGTCCAGACGTGCACCTGCAACCCCAACCGATGCGCCGTACGCAGAAACCGGCGGTCGACCAGCGGCAGCCGGCCGTAGCGCACCGGCACCTGCGCGGCCACCACCGACGGCGGCAGGCGCAGTCGCCGCCCGGTCAGCGAGGCCCAGCGCAGCCGCGCCACCCCCCGGACCCCGAGGCTTGTCGCCACCTGCTCGCCGGTCAACGCCCGCAGCCTGCTCAACCGGCTGTCGCTGAACGAGGCGAGCAGCACCCGGTCACCGGCGCCGGCCCGGGTCACCGTGGCCACCGTCGGCACCACCGCCCGGTCGGACTTGACGTCGATGTTGAACCGCACCTGCGGCCAGGCGTCGAGCACCTCGTCGAGGCGGGGCACCGCCGCGGCCCCACCGACGCGCACCGCCGCCAGGTCGGCCCAGCGCAGGTCGGCCACCCGGCCGGGTGCGCCGGTCACCCGTTGCAGGGTGTCGTCGTGGAACACCACGGCCACGCCGTCGGCGGTGGCGTGCACGTCGGTCTCCACGTACCGGTAGCCGAGGTCGATCGCACGGGCGAACGCCGCCGTGGTGTTCTCGTCGCCGTCGGCGGCACCGCCACGGTGCGCGAACGCCAGCGGGGTCGAGCCGTCGAGGTAGCGCGAACGGGGTGGCACGCAGCGCAGTATGCCCGGCCCCGGTGACCTGCGGGTGGCGGGGACGTGGCCGCCACCCGCACCGGGCACCGGCGGACCGGTTGTGCTATCCACACTCCATGATCGAGAAGGAGTCCCGCACCGTGACCGACATCCGCACCCACCGGTTGATCTACGGGTGCATGGGGTTGGGCGGGGGCTGGGACCGGCAACCCTACGGCCCCGCGGAGATCGACGCCGCCGAGGCCGCCATCGTCGCCGCCCTGGAGGTGGGCGTCACCGCCTTCGACCACGCCGACATCTACCGCCACGGCAAGTCCGAGGCCGTCTTCGGTGAGGTGCTGGCCCGTACGCCCGGTCTGCGCGAGCGCATCCTGCTGCAGACCAAGTGCGGCATCCACCTGCCCGACGGTGACCGACCCGGCTACTACGACCTGCGCGGCACCCACATCCGGCACAGCGTCGAGCAGAGCCTGACCCGGCTGCGTACCGACGTGATCGACGTGTTGCTGCTGCACCGGCCGGACCCGCTGGCCGACCCGGAGGACGTCGCCGAGACGTTGACCGCGCTGCACCGGGAGGGCCTGGTGCGGTACTTCGGCGTGTCGAACATGGCCGCCGCACAGATCGCCTACCTCCAGGCGCACCTGGACCTGCCGCTGATCGTCAACCAGTTGCAGATGAGCCTGGCCGACCGCGACTGGTTGGAGGCCGGCGTCCTGGTCAACACCCCGCCCGCCGCCACACTCGGTTTCCCCCTCGGCACCGTCGAGCGCGGCCTGCTCGACCGGGTCGGGGTGCAGGCCTGGGGTCCGCTGGCCCGGGGCCGGTTCACCGGTGCCGCCCAGACCCCGGCCGAGCACGCCACCACCGCGCACGTGGCGGCCCTGGCCGAGCAGCACGACACCACGCCGGAGACCATCCTGCTGTGGTGGCTGCAGCGGCACCCCGCCCGGATCGTGCCGGTGATCGGCACCTCCCGGCCCGAGCGCATCCGCGCCTGCGCCGACGCGGTACGCCGTGAACCCGACCTCACCCACGAGCAGTGGTACGAGCTGTGGCTCACCGCCCGCGGCGAAGCCCTGCCGTGACGACCCTGACCGCCTGATCCGACCCGGCCGGGCCCGACCCTGATCGACCCGAGCCGGTCGGATCGGATCAGTCGGCGGCGGTGCGTCGCCGGTGGGAGCGGCTGGTGTCGACCGGCCGTCCCGGGTCGACGTGCCGGGGCCGGTCGGGTTCGTCCGGGCGCAGCGGGGCGAGGGTGTCGGTGAGGGCGTCGATGATCCGGTCGGTGGCCAGCCGGGCCACACCGGGTCGGCTCGCCGTCAGGTCGGCCAGCGGCACCGGTTCACCGAAGTGCACCCGGATTGTCGGGCGACGCAGCAGGGCGCGGGTCACGCCACCGAGCAGTCCCTTGGGCGCCTGGTAGGGCAGGACCTCGTGGGAGCCCCACTGGGCGACCGGGATGACCGGGGCGCCGCAGGCCAGGGCGAGCCGGGCGGTGCCGGTCTTGCCGCGTTCGGGCCACAGGCCCGGGTCCAGGCTGATGCGCCCCTCCGGGTAGACCAGGATCACCGCACCCGCGGTGACCGCCGCGGCGGCGTCGTCCAGCGCCCGGTGCACTGCGCTGGTGCCCCGGTCGACGCGGATGTGCCCGGCGGCGCGCATGGCGGCACCGATCACCGGTACCCGGAACAGCCCGCCGGTGGCCATGATCCGGGGCGCGATCCGGCGCTGCCGGCAGGCGGCGGTGAGGACGATCGGGTCGAACGGGCTGATGTGGTTGGCGGCCAGGATCAGCGGCCTGTCGCGCAGCGACGCGGGCAGGTCGCCGGTGACCTCCAGCCGAGCCAGCAGCGCGACCACGCCACGGGCGAGCGCCTGCGCGGCGCGCCAGATCAGCGGAGCTTGCCAGGGGGAGTGCGCGAGGTCCATCAGCGGGCATGGTCGCATGCCCGAGCCACCTACCGATGCCTGGGGGCGTGAGCCCTGCGCAGGTTGTCGCCCGGCTGAGCGGGCGGCTCGGCGACGCGCGGCCATGCACAGTGCCGTCATCGCCGCGATCGGGCTGATCGCGGCGGGCCCTCCGGCAGAGGTGAGCAGGGTCATTGGTCCCGGGCCCGTTCGGGCCCCTCGACTCTGCACTTTGCTGTACGACGAGCGGTAGTATCTACTACGTCTTGTAGTATGAGCAGCAGCCTGGGGGGTCGCAGGTGGACGCGTTGGACGTCGCCCGCTGGCAGTTCGGTGTCACCACCGTCTACCACTTTCTTTTCGTTCCACTGACCATCGGGCTGTCCGTCCTGGTCGCCATCCTTCAGACCCTCTGGCACCGCACCGGTAACGAGAAGTACCTCAAGCTCACCAAGTTCTTCGGCAAGCTGTTCCTGATCAACTTTGCGATGGGTGTGGTCACCGGCATCGTGCAGGAATTCCAGTTCGGCATGAACTGGAGCGACTACTCCCGCTTCGTCGGTGACATCTTCGGCGCCCCGCTGGCCATCGAGGCCCTTGTCGCCTTCTTCCTCGAATCCACCTTCATCGGCCTGTGGATCTTCGGCTGGGACCGGCTGCCCAAGCGCCTGCACCTGGCCAGCATCTGGGCCGCCGCGATCGGCACCAACCTGTCGGCCTACTTCATCCTCGCGGCCAACTCGTTCATGCAGAACCCGGTCGGCTACCGCTTCAACCCCGAGACCGGCCGCGCCGAACTGACCGACTTCGTCGCCGTCCTGACCAACAAGGTCGCCCTGATCACCTTCCCGCACACCATCGCGGGTTCCTTCCTCGTCGCCGGAAGCCTGCTGGTCGCCGTCGCCCTGTGGCACCTGATCCGCAACCGCGACAGCGCCGACACCCCGGCGTACCGCTTCGCCGCGAAGTTCGGCTCCTGGGTCACCCTCGTCTCGGCCGTCGCCGTGTCCATCACCGGCGACATCCAGGGCAAGATCATGACTCAGGTGCAGCCGATGAAGATGGCCGCCGCCGAAGGGCTCTACCAGACCGAGAGCCCGGCCTCGTTCTCCGTACTGACCGTCGGCAGCCTCGACGGCAGCCGCGAACTGTTCGCCATCAAGATCCCCTACCTGCTGTCGTACCTCGGCACCGGCGACCCCAACGGCACCGTGCAGGGCATCAACGACCTGCAGGCCCTCTACACCGCCCAGTACGGCCCCGGCAGCTACACCCCGATCATCCCGGTCACCTACTGGAGCTTCCGCTTCATGATCGGCTTCGGGCTGGCCGCCGCCGCCATCGCCCTGCTGGTCCTCTGGACCCACCGCAAGGGCCGCACCACCCCCAACAGCAAGTGGCTGCTGCGCGCCGGCCTGGCCATGCCGATCCTGCCCCTGCTGGCAAACTCCTTCGGCTGGATCTTCACCGAGATGGGCCGCCAGCCCTGGATCGTCTTCGGCGAGATGCTCACCCGCGACGGCGTGTCCCGCAGCGTCTCACTCACCGAGGTCCTCACCAGCTTCACCGCCTTCACCCTCATCTACGCCGCCCTCGCCGTCGTCGAGGTCAAACTCCTGCTGCGTTACGCCAAGGCCGGGGTCCCCGACGTCACCCCCGACCCCGAACCCGACGACACCGACGACAGCGAGCGCCCGCTCGCCTTCGCCTACTGACCCGGAGCCCCATCGTGGAACTGACCACCATCTGGTTTCTCCTCGTCGCCGTACTGTTCACCGGCTACTTCATCCTCGAGGGCTTCGACTTCGGCGTCGGCATGCTGCTACCGGTACTCGGCCGTGACGACCGGGAACGCCGCGTCATGATCAACACGATCGGGCCGGTCTGGGACGGCAACGAGGTCTGGCTGATCACCGCCGGCGGCGCCATGTTCGCCGCCTTCCCCGAGTGGTACGCCACCCTCTTCTCCGGCTTCTACCTGCCGCTGCTGCTCATCCTGCTGGCCCTGATCGTGCGTGGGGTCGCCTTCGAATACCGCCACAAGCGCCCGGAGGCCTCCTGGAAGCGACGCTGGGACGCCGCCATCTTCTTCGGCTCCCTGGTCCCGGCCATCCTGTGGGGCGTCGCCTTCGCCAACATCCTGCGCGGCGTACCCCTGACCGCCGACCACGAGTACGCCGGCGGCCTGTTCAACCTGCTCAACCCGTACGCCCTGCTCGGTGGCGCCACCACCGCGGCCCTGTTCCTCACGCACGGCGCGGTGTTCATCGCCCTCAAGACCGTCGGCGACATCCGGGACCGCGCCGCCGCCCTGGCCGTACGCCTCGGGGTCGGCACCGCCGTGCTCGCCGTGGCCTTCCTCAGCTGGACCCTGACCATCCGCTCCAGCACCGCCGCCGTGGTCTTCGCCGTCGGCGCGGCACTGGCCCTGCTCGGTGGTCTCGCCGCCGCCAAGGTACGCCGCGAAGGCTGGGCCTTCACCGGCACCGCGGTGGCCATCGCCCTGGCCGTGGCCACGCTGTTCGCGGCGCTGTTCCCCAACGTGCTGCCCTCGACGCTGGACCCGGCCGGCACGCTGACCGCCGTCAACGCCGCCTCCACCCCCTACACGCTGAAGATCATGACCTGGGTGGCGGTGATCTTCACCCCGATCGTGCTGGCCTACCAGGGCTGGACCTACTGGGTGTTCCGCAAGCGCATCGGCGTCGCCCACATCCCGCAGCACTGAACTGATCGGCCATCGGGCCGGGGGCCACGGCCTCCGGCCCGATCCGGCACCATGGCGACCATGCCCCGCCTGCACACCCACACCTACGCCACCACCGTCACCTGGACCGGCAACCTCGGCACCGGCACCAGCGGCTACCGCGACTACCGCCGCGACCACGACGTCACCGCCGACGGTCACCCGGTCATCCCCGGCAGCTCCGACCCCACCTTCCGCGGCGACCCGACCCGCTGGAACCCCGAAGAACTCCTGCTCGCCGCCCTGTCCCAGTGCCACATGCTGGCCTACCTGCACCTGTGCGCCGACAACGGCATTGTGGTCACCGACTACGTCGACCACGCCAGCGGCACCATGACCACCGACAACACCGGCAGCGGACGCTTCACCGACGTCGTCCTGCACCCGGAGGTCACCGTCGCCGACCCGGACACCGTCGACGCCGCCACCGCCCTGCACGACGACGCCCACCACCTCTGCTTCATCGCCAACTCGGTCAACTTCCCGGTCCGCCACCAACCCAGCACCCGCACCGGCTGAGCGGACATCACTATCGTCAGGCCGTGCAGCTGACCATCCGCGAACTCACCGCAGACGACCTGCCCGCCGCCTGGCAGCTCGGCCGACTCACCTTCGGCGGCGACCCGCAGCCGCCCCCGCAGCCCGCCGCTGCACCCGCCGGCCGCACCAGCTACGGCGCTTTCGACCCGGCCGGCACCCTTGTCGGCAAGGCCGTCGACCTGCACGACGAGCAGTGGTGGACCGGCCGGGCCGTACCCGCCGCCGACGTCGCCGGGGTCGCCATCGCCCCCGAGGCCCGCGGCACCGGCATCGCCCGGGCGCTGCTGCGCGCTCTGCTGCGGGGCGCCCACGAACGCGGCGCCGCCGTCAGCACCCTCTTCGCCACCACCAGCGCCCCCTACCGTGCCCTCGGCTGGGACGTCGCGGGACACCTGCGCACCCTCGACCTGCCCACCACCGCGCTGCCCCGACACCGGCCGGCACCGCACCTCGTCGTACGCGCCGGCACCCCCGCCGACCTGCCGGCCACCGTCGACCTGTACCAACGCGTCGCCGCACACCGCAACGGCCTGCTCACCCGCACCCACCCCCGCTTCGCCCCCGGCGACGAACTGCCCTACGACGGGCTCACCCTCGTCGAACACGACGACACCCTGGTCGGCTACGCCGGCTGGAACCGCGGCCGTGGCTACGGCCCCGACTCCGTCCTAACCGTCGAGGACGCCCTCGCCACCAGCGCCGACGCCGCCCGCGCGCTCATCGGCGTGCTCGCCAGCTGGCACAGCGTCGCCCCCACGGTGCGGCTGACCCCGCTGACGGGTGACGCCCTCAGCGCACACCTGCCTGTCGAACGCGCCCGCGAACACGAACGCGACACCTGGATGCACCGTCCCGTCGACGTCGTCCGCGCCGTCGAAGCCCGCGGCTGGCCCGCACACGTCCGCGGGCAGGTCACCTTCGCCCTCACCGACGAGCTCGCCGACTGGAACACCGGCACCTGGCAGCTCACCGTCGCCGACGGCCAGGCCCGGCTGCGCCGCAGCAGCACCGACACCGACCTGCACCTGACCGTGCGGGGGTTCGCCCGCCTCTACACGGCCACCGCCACCGCCCGCACCCTCGCCGAAGCCGGCCTCCTGCAGCACCGCACACCCGACCCGGGCGCCCTGGACCTGCTCGCCGCCGGCGCACCCGCCCAGGCCCTCGACTACTTCTGACAAGCGAGCGTGGGGCCCGGGGCATCGGCCCCGGACCCCACGTCACCGACTCCGCTCAGCTGGCCTCGCGCAACTCCGCCAGCCGGGCCTCGATCTCGGCCAACTCGGCCCGCAGCTTCTCCGCCTGCCGCTCGGCCTCGGCGCGTTCCGCCGCCAGGATCTGCTCCACCGCCTCGTGCACCCCCGGCACGTCCACCAACGCCACCATCCGCAGCGCCTCCGCCGGCTTCACCACGTACGGCTTCGCCAGCGCCTTCGCACCCTGCTGAGCGGCGACCGTCCACTCGCCCTCGGCGTACGCCAAGGTCACCGTCAGCCCTGCCGGGCCCTTCGGCTTCGTCGCCTTCACCGCCCGCCGGGCCGGCTTCGCCTCCGCTGCCTCCACCTTCGACTCCTCCCGCACCTTCGGTTCCTCCCGACGTGGCTGCGGCACCTGGTCCAACACGAACTCCGGCTCCGCCGCCACCGGCTCGGCCGGCGCAGCCTCCACCTTCGACTCCGCCGGTCGGCGACCGGCGCCGCGCGGCGCCATCGCCACATCTGCGGGGGAGAAGGGCAACTCGTCGCGCCCGAAGCGCACCACCACGAACTCGTCGGACACCGACGGATCGGTCAGCTCGACGACCTGACCCAACTGCCCGGCGATCTGACCCGCCGCCGCCGTGAACATCACCTTCGGCTTACGGCCGGCGGCCAGCGCCTCCCGGATGCCACGAACCTCGTCATCGGACAAACCCTGGTCAGCGGCACCCATCACACGACCTCTCCCTCGTACACGTGTTCAATCGCCTGCCTTGATACCAGCCGCCGCCGACAACCCGAAGATCAGCCCCCACGCCCGGGCCGCGCGCGTCCCCCACCCGCCCACCGACCACGACATCGGTGTGCACCCGGTCGTGTGCTGCGCCACATCACGCTGCCCACCGCATCGACCGTCACGGTAACGTCGCCGCCACCGGTCGGGACAGGGGAGAAGGTCAATGACACCACCGGTCACCGTCATCACCGGCGGCAGCCGTGGCATCGGCGCCGCCACCGCCCGCCGCCTCGCCGCCGCCGGCCACCATCTCGCCCTCGGCTACCGCCGCGACCACGCCACGGCCGAGGCCGTCGCCACCGAGCTGCGCGCCACCGGCGTACGCGTCGTCGTCGTCCCCGCCGACACCCGCGACCCCGACCAGGTCAGTGCCCTGTTCGACGCCGCCGCCGCACTCGGCCCCGTCACCGGGCTGGTCAACAACGCCGGCATCACCAGCCCGATCGGCCCCTTCACCGACCTGCGCGTCGACGACCTGCGGGAGGTCGTCGACGTCAACCTCGTCGGCTACGTGCTCTGCGCCCAGCAGGCCGCGCACCGGATGACCGACGGCGCGGCCATCGTCAACATCTCCTCCGTGGCCGCCACCCTCGGCAGCCCCGGGGAGTACGTGCACTACGCCGCCGTCAAGGCCGCCACCGACGCCCTGACCATCGGCCTGGCCAAGGAACTCGCCCCCCGGGGCATCCGGGTCAACGCCGTCGCCCCCGGCATCATCCGCACCGACATCCACGCCCTGTCCGGTCAACCGGACCGGCCCGACCGCGCCGCCGCCCGCATTCCGCTGGGCCGCCCCGGCGAACCCGACGAGGTCGCCGCCGCCGTCGCCTGGCTGTTGAGCCCGGACGCCTCCTACACCACCGGCGCCGTCCTGCGCGTCGGTGGCGGCCTCTGAGGCGGACCGGTTCAGCACGTCCTGCCTGGTCGCGCCGTGTCATCGTCCGGTCCGGGAGCGGTCACGAATGGGTTGACCCGGTCCCACCCCAGCCCCTATCGTTCCAGTACGTAGAACGGCGTACGGCTCAGTCGAACGATTTGGTAGGTGTGGGTGATGGAGAAAGCACTGGGCATCATCGTCCCACCGGCCAACCCGACGGTGGAGCCTGAGCTGCGCCGGCTGCTGCCGCTGCGCGTGCGCCACCACGTGGCGCGCCTGCCGGTCGTGGACGGCCCGCTGGCACAGCGGCTGGACCGGTACGCCGAACTGCTGCCCGAGACCGCCGCCACCCTGCAGGGCCTGGACCTGGCGGCCACCTACGTCGCCTGCACCGGCTGCTACTACCGGCCGGGGCACACCGACGCGCACCGCACCGACGACGCGGCGACGCAGCGACTCGGCTCGCCGGTGTTCGGTGCCGCGAGCGCGGTACGGCAGTTGCTCGACCGTCTCGGCGTACGCTCGCTGACCCTGGTCTCGCCGTACCCGGACTGGCTCACCGAGCAGGCGGCGGCGTTCTGGCGCACCACCGGCCGTACGGTCGGCGCGCCGGTGCGGGTGCCGGGCACGGGCGCCATCTACGACCTGACCTCGACCACCGTGCGCGACACCGTCCGGCAGGTGCTGCAGGCCGGCGGGTTCCCGCCCGGGCATGCGGTGCTGTTGACCGGCACCGGCGCGCCCAGCCTGGACGTGCTCGACGAGGTCCTGCCGACCGCACCCGTGCCGGTGCTCTCGTCGAACCTGGCCGGCGCCTGGCAGTTGCTGGAGACCGCCGGCGCGACCGACCTGGCGGGCGAGTCGCCGAGCGCGGCGCTGCGGCAGTTGGCCGCGGTCGTGGCGCACACCTCGATGACCGGAGTCGTCGGCGACATCGCCGGCGGGAAGGAGTGAACGTGGCGTCACCCAGCCACCCCGTACAAGCACCGGTCGTCGTCCTCGGCGGCGGACCCGTCGGCATGGTGACGGCTCTGGCCCTGGCCCGACGCGACATCCCGGTGATCGTCCTGGAACGCGGTCAGGACGAGGTGCAGTCGGAGTGGCGGGGTTCGACCGTCCACCCGCCGACCACCGAACTGCTCGACGAGCTGGATCTGGCCGCACCGATGCTCGCCGAAGCGGTCCGGGTGCACCGGCTGGACTACCGCGACCTCGAGCTGACCGAGACGGCCCGCTTCCCCTACGAACTGCTGGAGGGCGAGACCCGTTACCCGTTCCGTCTGCAGTTCGAGCAGTACAAGCTGGTCCGGCTGCTGCGCCAGGCGGTCGCGCAGGACCCGAACGTGGACATCCGGTTCGGACACGACGTGGTCGGGCTGCGTCAGGACGACACCCAGGTCACCCTCGACGTCGCCGTGGACGGCACCCGCACCGCGGTGACCTGCAGCTGGGTGGTTGCCGCCGACGGCGCGCACAGCACCGCCCGCAAGCTGCTGGAGGTGCCGTTCCCCGGCTTCACGTACCCGACGATGAGCCTGGTCGTGGCCACCCCGTTCCGTTTCGAGGACGCGGTGCCCGACCTCGGCGCGGTCGGCTACTGGTCCGGCCCCCGCGGCCGCTTCTCGCTGATCCGGACCCCGGACATCTGGCGGGCGGCGCTGTCGACCGGGACCGGGGTCGACGACGAGCCGCCGTCGGGCACCCACCCGGACTTCCTGGCCGCCGTCGCGCTGCTGCTGGGTGATCGGCCGGACGCCGGTGAGCTGCCGCTGAGCCAGCACCAGATGTACCGCAGCCACCAGCGGCTGGCGGCCTCCTTCCGGATCGGTCGGGTGCTGTTGGCCGGCGACGCCGCCCACCTGAGCAGCACCACCGGCGGAATGGGACTGAACTCCGGGATCCACGACGCGGTGGCGGTCGCCGCCGCCCTGGCCGAGCCCGACCAGGACGCGGCCACCGCGGCGTACGCGCAGCGCCGCCGGTCGATCGCCGAGCAGTTCGTCCAGCCGACCACGACGGAGAACCGCACGTCGGCCGACGGGGTCGAGTTGGCCGGCCGCCGCGAGCGGTTGATCCGCCTGCGGACGCTCGCGGAAAACCCCGAGGATGCCAAAGAGTATCTACGTCGTGTCAGTATGCTCGGCATCCAGCACTAGACTCCGGGCGCTCGCGGCGGCCCGTACGGGCCGCCGCGAGCGCGCGGCAGGTGTCAGCACGATCAGGGCCGAATGGGGGATCAGCGGTGCCGGTGATTGAACCAGCGGACGGTCACCGCTACACGACCAGCGGCCTCGGTCGCGCGTTGGCCGTGATCGACCTGCTCGCCGAACGCAGTCCGGACATGGTCGGAGTGTCCACTGTCGCGCGTGAGCTGGATCTGCCCAAGGCGGTGGCCCACCGCATCCTCAAGGAGCTGACGGCCAACCAGTTCGTCACCTTCGACGAAGGCACCCGGCGATACCGGTTGGGGTCCGGTGCCCTGGCGGTCGGTCTGGCCGCGCTGCGCGCCATCGACGTCCAGGCCGTCACCAATCGCCATATGCGTCGGTTGACGGAGGCCACCGGGGAGACCGCGACCCTGTCGATGCGGCAGGGCTGGGTACGGGTCTACACCGACCAGGTGCTCTCACCGCACGAGATCCGAATGTCGGTCACGCTCGGTTCCCGACATTCGCTGCTCGCCGGGTCGTCGTCCAAGGCGATCCTGGCGGCGCTGCCCGACGCCGAGGTGGCCGAGTATCTCGCCGGCCATGAGCTGGTGCCGCTCACGGCGGCCACCATCACCTCGGTCGAGCAACTCTGGGCCGACCTGCGGCAGGTTCGTGAGCAGGGCTACGCGGTCAGCCAGGGTGAGCGGCAGGCCGGCGCCGCGAGCGTGGCGGCGGCGATCCGCCTCGCCTCGGGCGAGGTCTACGGTTCGCTGTCGCTGTGCGGGCCCCAGGACCGTTTCTCGCCGCGTCTGCTTGCCGAGTACGGCGACCTGGTGGCCGATGCGGCCCGTCAGGTCAGCGCGGAGCTTGGCTACCAGCCGGCCGCCACCCCTGCCCCGGCCGAGCCGGAGCAGGGGGACCGCAGGCGTGTGGCGCGGCGTCAGGCGGCCCGGTCCACCACGGACCAGTCCGAGAGCAGCTCGGCCGAGGTCGTCGTCTCGCAGAAGTAGAACCCGAGGTTGCGGATCGCCGCCTCGGCGAGGTCCGCGCGGGTCCAGCCGACCAGGTCGGTCGGCATCGTGGTGGCCAGGTCGGCCATGTACGCGTCGCGGATGGTGGAGTCCACGCAGACGTTGGCGGCCGTCCCGACCACCACCACGTGGTCGCGTCCGTGCGCGCGCAGCAGGTTGTGCAGGGGTGTGCCGACGAAGGCGCTGTAGCGGGTCTTCTCCAGGTGGCAGTCGCCCGGCTCGGGCCGCAGCCCTTCGGCGAGTTCCGCGCCCCAGGAGCCTGCGGCGCAGACGCTGAGCGGGCTGCGTCCCATCGCTTCGGCGCGGGCCCGTCGGGCCGGTGAGACGAGCTGTTCGTGGGCGGCCTGCCGTACCCAGACGACCAGGCAGCCGGCGTGGCGTGCGCGGTCCAGGAAGCTCGGCAGTCGACCGGCCACAGCGGTGTTGACCTGCACGTCGGCGCCGAGGGCCGCCATCGCGCCGGCGGGGGAGCAGAAGTCGTTCTGCATGTCGATGACCAGCACCGCAGTGCGTTGCGCCGAATGTTTCATGGCGTTAACTCCCGGTTCGGGGGATTGGTATGGAACCAGTGGCGCCGAGTCCGGCCCCGCGGACCATTGACCTTGCCGCCGAACATAGCTTACGTTCGCACCAACAGAACGGCGTACTGCACAAGCGAACAATCTCGCGATTATCGCGAGCCCGGCGGGCGACAGGGGTGGCCATGAGTGCGATCAAAGTGGAGGGTGTCAGCAAGGTTTTCGCCGGCGCCGGCGGGCAGTCGATGCTCGCGCTGAGCGACGTCTCGCTCGACATCGCCGACGGCGAATTCGTCGTGCTGCTCGGCCCGTCCGGTTGCGGCAAGACCACCCTGCTGCGGATCATCGGTCAGTTGGAGAGCCCCACCGTGGGGCGGGTCCGCCTCGACCACGGCGACCGACCGGAGCGCGCCGACCGGCCACTGGGCTTCGTCTTCCAGGAGGCGACCCTGATGCCGTGGCGCACGACCGGCGCCAACGTCGCCCTGCCGCTGGAAATGGCCGGCATGGGTCGGCGGGAGCGCACCGAGAAGGTCCGCGAGATGCTGACCCTCGTCGGGCTGCCCGAGGCGGAGAACAAGCTCCCGCACCAGCTCTCCGGCGGTATGCGGCAGCGCGTCTCCATCGCCCGCGCGCTCGCGCACGACCCGCAGGTGTTGCTGATGGACGAACCCTTCGGCGCCCTGGACGCGCAGACCCGCGACATGATGAACGTGGAGTTGCAGCGCATCTGGCTGGAGAACCGCAAGACGGTCGTCTTCGTGACCCACTCCGTCTCCGAGGCGGTGTTCCTGGCCGACCGGATCGTGATGCTGGGGACCAAGCCCGGCCACATCCACTCCATCACCGAGGTGACGCTGCCCCGGCCGCGGACCATCGACATGACCGAGTCCGCCGAGTTCCGCCACCTCACCGCCGAACTGCGCCGTCAGATCGGCGAGGTGCAGGACACCGAAGCCCGCCCCGCCGTCTCGGCCTGACCCGTACTCGAGGTGTCGCACGTGACCACTACAGACCAGCGCCCCTCGGCGCCGACATCGCCCTCCGGACAGCTCCTGCGGCCCCCGCCACCGACCTGGTCGCAGCGACTGCGCAACAACCGCTGGCTGTCCTTCTACACCAGCCCTCTGCTGATCGCGTTGTTCCTGCTGGCCTGGAAGCTCTACGTCGAGATCACGGACCTGTCCCGGTTCGTGCTGCCGCCACCGGAGGCGGTGTTCACCTCGTTCATCGAGCAGATCACCGACCCGTTCGTGTGGCAGACCCACATCTGGACGACCTTCTACGAGGTCATGATGGGCCTGGCGCTGGCGATCGTGCTGGGCGTCGGACTCGGCCTGCTGATCGGCAAGTCGCCGCTGTTCGACCGAATCGCCCGGCCGTTCATCGTCGGCACCCAGGTGGTGCCGAAGGTCGCGCTGGTGCCGCTGTTCATCCTCTGGCTCGGCTTCGGCCCGTCGTCCAAGGTGGTCATGGCGGCTCTGCTGGCCTTCTTCCCGCTGCTGATCAACACCTCGTTCGGCATCCGCTCGGTGCCCGGCTCCATGCACGACCTGATGACGACGTTGAAGGCGTCGCGCTGGGAGCGGTTCTGGCGCGCCGACCTGCCGTACACGATGCCCTTCATCCTGGCCGGCATGGAACTGGCGGTCGTGCAGGCCACCATCGGCGCGATCGTCGGTGAGTACCTCGGCGGCGACAAGGGCCTCGGCCGGTACGCGGTCAACCTGCAGAACGGCCTCCAGGTCGACAAACTGTTCGGCGCGATCCTGATCATGGCACTGTTCGGCTTCACCCTCTACAGCATCGTCACCGGCGCCCGACGCCTGCTGATTCCCTGGCACGAGTCGGTGCAGCCGCGACGCACGCCCTGACGGGCCGCACCCCCCTCTCAACCCCCACGCAGATCCACGGTCGGCGCCGCGACGCGGCGCGGGCGGACCTCTCCTTGCCTTCATCCCCCTTCACCCCCATCCAGCAACTTCCTCGGCACCGGGAGCTTCTCGTGAAAAATGACCGTTCCATCGGCGCGCCGGTCTCGCGGCGCTCGTTCCTCCGGCTCGGCGCCACCGCAGGGCTGCTGCTGCCCAGCGCCGGCGGCATGACCCTGCTGCTCAGCGGCTGCGGCAGCGACGACAACAAGGTAAACGCCGACGGCAGCATCTCCGGCACGTACATGGCCGCGTCCAGCCTGACGCTGAGCTACGTGGAGACCATGGTCGCCAAGGAGCGCGGCTACTTCGCCGAGTACGGCCTGGACATGGAGATCAAGGGTGGCCAGGGCACCGCCACCGCCATCCAGGCGGTGCTCGGTGGCTCGGCCGACCTGACCCGAGCCAACGGCATCAACGCGGTCATCGCGGTGGCCAACGAGCAGGCCCCGCTGGTCAGCATCGCCAGCCTGCGGCAGAAGTCGCAGTTCGAGGTCGTCTCCATGCCCGACAAGGCGATCCGCAACCCGGCCCAGCTGGCCGGGCGCACCTGCGGCATCGTCTCCACCGGCGGTGCCACCGAGAACCTGCTCGACGTCATGCTGATCAACGCCGGGGTCGACCCGAAGACGGTGAAGCGTCCGGTCACCGGTGTCGGCACCGCCGCGTACGAGCTGGCCCGCAAGGGCGAGGTCGACGCCTGGATCTGCGTCAACACCGACCGCGCCACCATCCAGAAGGACATCGGCGAGGTCGTCTTCTTCAGCACCGACGAGTTCGCCCCGATGCCGTCGGACTCGTACAACACCAGCCTCAAGATGATCGAGTCGGACAGCGAGATGCCGGTGAAGTTCCTCGCCGGTGTGCTCAAGGCCATCGAGTACGCCAGCAAGGAAGAGAACTGGGACCAGGTCATCGAAGACCTGCGCAAGTACAACCCGGAGGCCAACCCGGCCCAGGCCCGCGCCGAGCTGCCGCTGCTGGTGGAGAGCTGGCTGGCCGCCGGCCCGGACAAGGTCCTGCAGATGAACGAGCAGACCTGGCTGTCCGGCCAGGAGAGCCTGATCAAGGCCGGCCTGGTCAAGTCCGCGGCCCCGATCGAGAAGCTGATCTACAAGGACTACCTCGATCGCGCGAGGAACCTGTGACCAGCGGCCCGGCCGCTGCCAGCGCCGCGGCGGCGGTGCTGGCAGCGGCGGCGGCCAGCGGCGTGCAGCGGCTGTGGTTCAACAGCGGCTCCGAGCTGACGTCGTTCCAGGAAGCCCACGCGCAGGCCCGCCACCACGGCCGGCCGACCCCGGAACTCATCACCTGCCCGCACGAGCACGTGGCGCTCACCGCCGCGATGGGCGAAACCATGGTCACCGGACGGCCCGCCATGACCGCGGCCCACGCCGACCTCGGTCTGCTGCACCACGGCGGCGCCATCCACAACGCCATGTGGGGCGACCACCCCATCATGATCATGTCGGGTTATCCGCCCACCCGCGCCGAGGCACGCACCTCACCGGTGTTCTGGAAGCAGCAGCGCTGGGACCAGGGCTCGATCGTGCGGCAGTACGTCAAGTGGGACTACAAGCTGTCCGCCCTCGACGACGCCGGCCTGGTCGTGGCGCGCGGCCTGCAGGTCGCGCTCGCCCCCCGACCCGGCCCCGTCTACCTGGCGATGCCCGAGGAAGTGGGCCGGTACCCGGTGCCGGCCGACGGCCCGACTCCCAGCGCGCAGATGCTCGGCATTCCACGGCTCGGCCCCGGCGACCCCGACGTGGTCAGCGAGGTGGCCCGCCGGTTGACCACCGCCCGACGGCCGGTCGTCGTCACCGACCGGGTCGGCGTGAACCCGCAGGCCGTCGCGTTGCTGGCCGAACTGGCCGACACCCTCGGTGTGCAGGTGCGCGCCTCCCGCTACCGGATGAACCTGCCGGACGACAACCCGTGGCACACCACCGATGCGCTGGACCAGTTCGACGTCATCGTCGTGCTGGACCACCCGGTGCCGTGGATGCCGGCCGTGGAACGGCCGCGCGACGACGCCTGGATCGGCTGGGTGGGACCCGACCCGATCGAGAGCCGGGTGCCGCTGTACGAACTGCGCGCCGACGCCCGTACCACCGCCGATCCGGCGGCCTTCCTGGCCGCGGTGCTCGCCGAGGTGGGCTCGGCCGGGCCGGGTGACGCCGACAGCATCCGGCGACGCCGGCAACACCCGCCGGCCGCCGGCCGGGCGCGGCGCAGCACCGACGGCGGGGCGCCGGCGAGCGGCGTACCCACTCCGGCGCTGATCGCCGCGGCGCTGGACCGGCACCTGCGCCCCGACGACCTGCTGACCTGGGAGGTGTTCGACACCACCACGGTCAGCCGGACGAAGCCGGGCACCCTGTTCGAGAAGGGCGGGTCCAGCCTCGGCTGGTCCGTGGCGGCGGCCACCGGCGCCAGCATCGCCGCCGGTGGCGCGCACGCGGTGGCGGTGACCGGGGACGGCTCGTACCTGTTCGGTTCGCCCGACTCGTGTCTGTGGTTGCAGCAGCAGTGCGACGCCCCGGTGGTCACCGTGGTGGTCAACAACGGCGGCTACCGCACCGGCACCACCACGCTTGCCGCGCACTACCCGGGCGGCCTGGCGGTCACCGAACCCACAGTGCTCGGCGGCCACCTCACCCCGTCGCCGGACTTCGCTGCCCACGCCCGATCCCAGGGCTGCTACGGCGAACGGGTGGTCGCCGCGGCCGACCTGGCCGCCGCCCTGGACCGGGCCCGCACCGCCGTCGAGCGGGACCGGGTGCCGGCCGTGCTGGACGTCTGGGTGCCCGAACACCTCACCGGGTCGATGGACCCGGGACGCCGGGCGCGCACCCCGGCCGATGAAGGGAACACCGATGGTTGATGTCGTCTCGCCCATCGACGCGCAGGTCCTGGCCCGCGTCGCACCCACCGCGCCGGCCGACGTGGACGCCGCCGTCCGGGCGGCCCGCGCCGCCCAGCCGGCCTGGGCGCGGCGTACCGGCAGCGAGCGGGCGCGGGTCCTGCACGCGATCGCCGACCTCATCGAGGCCCAGGTCGAGGACCTGGCCGAGACCGAGACCCGCAACACCGGCAAGATCCTCAGCGACACCCGCCGTGAGGTACGCCGGGCGGCCGGCAGCTTCCGCTACTACGCGGGCTGGGCGGAGCAGGTACGCGGGGAGACCATCCCGGTCGGGCCCGAGTACCACACGTACACGGTGCCGGAGCCGCACGGCGTGGTCGCCGGGGTCATCCCGTGGAACGTGCCGTTCTTCTTCGCCGCCAAGAAGATCGCCCCGGCGCTCGCCTTCGGCAACGCCTGCCTGCTCAAGCCGGCCGAGGAGACACCGTTGACCGCCCTGCGGTTGGGCGAGCTGCTGGCCGAGGCGGGCATTCCGCAAGGGCTGGTGCAGGTGCTGCCGGGCGGCCGGGAGACCGGCGCGGCACTGGTGTCGCATCCGGGCGTCGACCTGATCGTGTTCACCGGGCACCACGACACCGGCAAGGCCATCGCCCGCGCGGCGGCGGCCAACCTGACCCCGATCGCGTTGGAGTTGGGCGGCAAGTCGCCGCAGGTCGTCTTCCCCGACGCCGACCTGGACCGGGCGGTCGACGCCGTGGTGCTGGGGGTCTTCGCCTCCTGCGGTCAGATGTGCATCGCCGGTTCGCGGCTGGTGCTGCACGAGTCCATCTACGACGAGGTCCTCGACCGGGTGGCCGCGCGGGTACGCACGTTGCAGGTGGGTGACCCGTTCGACGAGCGGACCGACCTCGGCCCGCAGATCACCGCGGCGCAGCGGGACAAGACGGTGGCGTTCATCGCCGAGACCCGCAGCGCCGGCCGGCTGGTCGCGCAGGCCGCGCTGCCCGACGACGAGCGGCTGCGGGACGGCTTCTACGTGCCGCCGACGGTGTTCGACCGGCTCGACGAGGGCGCTCGCGTGTTGCGCGAGGAGGTCTTCGGGCCGGTGCTGGCGGTGTCGTCGTTCCGCGACGACGCCGAGGCGCTGCGGCTGGCCGACGACACCCAGTTCGGTCTCGCCGCCGGTGTCTGGACCGCCGACATCGCCCGGGCGCACCGCTTCGCCGGGCAGGTACGCGCCGGCACGGTGTGGATCAACACGTACCGGGTGCTGTCGGACCTGGTGCCGTTCGGTGGTGTCGGGCTGTCCGGCTACGGCCGGGAGAACGGCACCGAGGCGGCCCGGCTCTACCTGCGCCCCAAGTCGGTGTGGACCTCCCTGGCCGGTGGCATCCCCCAGGGGTACGGCATGGGAGGCGCGGGTGCGGCAGGCTGATCGCCCGGCCGATCCGCCGGCCGACAGGCCAGCCGATGAAGAGGGACGTGGCGGTCTCGCGTTGCTGCGGGACCGCCGCTTCGGCCCGTACTTCTTCGGGTCGCTGGCGTCCAACACCGGTACGTGGTTCCAGAACGTCGCGGCGATCCTGACCATCTTCGCGCTGACCCGTTCGGCGTTCATGGTGGGTCTGGTCACCGCCCTGCAGTTCGCCATGCAGTTGGTCCTCGCCCCGGTGATCGGGGCGGTGGCCGACCGGGTCGACCGGCGGCTGCTGATCATCGTGGGGCAGACGTTGGGCGGCACCGCCGCCGCCGTGCTCGCGGTGCTGGCGTTCCTGGACGCGTTGAATCCGTGGCTGCTGCTCACCTTCGTCGGACTGTCCGGGGTGGGTCAGGCGGTCACCGGTCCGGCCGCGCAGGCGCTGGTGCCCAACATCGTCGGCCGTGCCGACGTCCCCCAGGCGATCGCCCTGCACTCGTTGACCTTCAACCTGTCCCGGGCCATCGGCCCGGTCGCCGGTGCGGCCACCTATGCGCTGGCCGGGGCCGGTACGGCGTTCGCCGTCAACGCCGCCAGCTTCCTGGTGTTCGCCGCGGCGTTGAGTCGCGTACGGCTGCCCCGGCCCGCCGCGGGTACCCGCCCGCGGGGCCGGTTGGGGGTCCTCGGCGGTCTGACCTATGTGCGTGGCCGTCCCGAACTGCTGCGTTGCCTGGTGGCGGTGGCGCTGATCGGGTTGGCGATGGAGCCGATCAACACCTTGTCGCCCCTGTTCGCCGAGGGGTTCGGCGGCGGTGAACTGCTGGTCGGTGTCTTCATCACCTTCTTCGGCATCGGTTCGGCGTTGATCGCCGGCTGGGTGGGGCGGCTGCGCCGCACGATGGGCAGTGGCCGCACCGGGGCGGTGGGGGTGTTCGCCCTGGGCGCCGGGATGGTGCTGCTGGCGGTCAGTCCCGGCCCGGTGATGGCCACGGTCGGCATCGCCCTCGGCGGAGCCGGCTACCTGCTGGCCGTCAGCGATGTCAACGCCACCATGCAGCACGGCCTGGCCGACGAGGTACGTGGCCGGGTGATGGCCCTGTGGTCGATGTGCTTCCTCGGCATCCGGCCGGGGGCGGCGATGCTGCACGGCTGGCTGGGGGACACCTTCTCGGCCCGTACCGGGGCGTTCGTCGCGGCGGCGGCGGCGATCGCGGCGGCGGTGGTGCTGCGGCCTCGGCTGACCCGGCATCAGTCGAGGTGAGGGGTTGTCTGCGTTGACCCCACACCTGATCCCGGACTATTCTGCTGAGCGAAACGCCGTTCGCTTGAAGCGAACGAAATGGATAGGGGAGGCCCAGTGCACGACGGACCGCTGACCGGACTCCGCGTCATCGACGCCTCGACGATCCTGGCCGGCCCGCTGTGCTGCCAGATCCTCGGCGACTTCGGTGCCGACGTCATCAAGGTCGAACACCCCGTCGCGGGGGACAGCATGCGCGGCCACGGCCACGCCAAGGACGGCATTCCGCTGTGGTGGAAGGAGATCTCCCGCAACAAGCGGACGATCGGCCTGAAGCTGTCCACTCCGGAAGGCGCCGACCTGCTGCGTCGCCTCGCCGCCACCGCCGACGTGCTGGTCGAGAACTTCCGCCCGGGCACTCTGGAACGGTGGGGGATCAGCCCGCAACAGCTCCAGGAGCTCAACCCCGGCCTGGTCGTCGTGCGCATCTCCGGCTTCGGCCAGAAGGGCCCCTACGCGCACCGGCCCGGTTTCGGCACCCTCGCCGAGGCGATGAGCGGCTTCGCCCACCTGACCGGCGAGGCCGACGGCCCACCCACCCTGCCGGCGTTCGGCCTGGCCGACAGCATCTGCGGCATCGCCGCCTCCTCGGCCACCATGGTGGCGCTGTGGGCCCGCACCCGCAACGGCGGCAAGGGCCAGGTCGTCGACCTCAGCCTCCTCGAACCGATCATGACGGCGGTCGGCCCCGGCCCCACCGTCTACGACCAGCTCGGTGTCATCGGCCACCGGCACGGCAACCGGTCCACCAACAACGCCCCCCGCAACACCTACCGCACCAAGGACGGCGACTGGGTCGCGGTGTCCACAAGCGCCCAGACCATCGCCGAACGGGTGCTGCGGCTCGTCGGACACCCCGAGGTCATCGACGAACCGTGGTTCGCCTCCGGACGCGAGCGCGCCGCGCACGCCGACCTGCTCGACGACTACGTGGGCGGATGGATCGCCGAACGCACCCGCGACGAGGTCATGCGCGCCTTCGAAGAGGCCGGCGCGGCCGTCGCACCCGTCTACACCGCCCGCGACATCGTCACCGACGAACACGTCCAGGCCGCCGAGATGGTGGTCAAGGTGCCCGACGCCGACCTCGGCGAGGTCCTGATGCACAACGTGATGTGGCGCATGTCGGAGAACCCGGGCCGGATCCGCTTCACCGGTCGACCCCTCGGGGCCGACACCGACGACCTCCTCGTCAACGAACTCGGCTGCACCCCCGAGACCGTCGCCGAGCTGCGCGCCCGGGAGATCGTGGCCTGACGGCCGCCACCACACAAGGTAAGGATTGTCGTGACCACAACGAGCACCACCGCCGCAACCAGCCCGGTGACCGGGACGCAGGCGCTCCTGGCCGCCGTCGGCGCCGGAGTGCGGACCTACGACCTGGGCCGCCGTCTGACCATCGGTATGCCGCAGTCGCCGAACCACCCGCCGTTCTGGCACGCCCTGCCCCGCCGGCACGGCGACAACGTGCGCGCCGACGGCGGGTCCGCCGCCAACGACATCATCACCATGGGCACCCACGTCGGCACCCACATCGACGCCTTCGCCCACGTCTCCCAGGACGGCCGGCTGGTCGACGGCTCCGACGCCGCCGTCGCCGGCCGCGGTGGACGCTTCGCCGAACTCGGCGCGCACACCATCGCCCCGATGGTCCGCCGGGGTGTGCTGCTCGACGTCCCGGCCGCCCTGGGCCAGCCCGACGGCTGCCCGCCCGGCTACGAGATCACCCCGCAGGACCTGTCGGCCGCGGCGCAACGGCAGGGCACCCCGATCCGCCCCGGTGACGTGGTGCTGATCCGCAGCGGCTGGGGACGCCTGTTCGACCACGAGGACCGCACCCGCTACGTCGGTCACGCCAGCGGCGTGCCGGGTGTCGGTGCGGCCGGCGCCACCTGGCTCGCCGACGCCGGCGCACACGCCGTCGGCGCCGACACCATCGCCTTCGAATGCCTGCGCCCGGGCGCCGGGCACAGCGTCCTCCCCGCGCACCGCGTGCTGCTCGTCGAACGCGGGGTCTACATCATCGAGACGATGGCGCTGGAGGAACTGGCCGCCGACGCCGTCCACGAGTTTTTGTTCGTGCTCTCGCCGCTGGCCATCTTCGGCGCCACCGGCTCGCCGGTGCGCCCGCTGGCGGTGATCGCCAATGGCTGAGCAGACCCTCGCCCAGCACCTCGCCGCCTTCGCCGCCGGCACGGGCGCCATCGCTCTGCCCGACCGGCTCGCCGCCAGTGTGCGCCAACGCGTCCTGGACATCCTCGGGCTGTGCGTGGCCGCGCACCGGCTGCCCACCAGCCGCGCCGCCCTGGACTACGTCGCCGACCAGGGTGGACGCGGCCAGGCACACGTCGTCGGCCTCCCCGATGCGGTGCCCGCCGCGCAGGCCGCGTTCGGCAACGGCGTGCTCGCCCACTCGTTGGACTACGACGACACCCACCTGCCCTCGGTGCTGCACCCCAGCGCCGCGGTGGTCCCCGCGGCGCTGGCCGCCGCGCAGGCCGCCGGCGCCGACGGCACCGCCCTGACCAACGCCGTCGCGGTCGGCATCGAGACGACCGTACGGCTCGGCATGGCCGGTTTCGACCCGGTCCTCAACAACTCGGTGTTCTTCGAACACGGCCAGCACGCCACCTCCATCTGCGGGGCGATGGGCGGCGCCGTCGCCGCCGGCATGCTGCTCGGACTCGACGAGAACCAGCTCACCGACGTGCTCGGGGTGACCGCCTCGATGGCCGCCGGGCTGATCGAGGCCAACCGCACCGGCGGCACGGTCAAGCGGCTGCACTGCGGCTGGGCCGCGCACAGCGCCGTCACCGCCGCCGACCTGGTCCGCCGCGGCTTCACCGGGCCACCGACCGTGCTGGAGGGCCGGTTCGGTTTCTACACCGCCTTCCTGCGCGGCGAAGCCGACTACGAGCAGATCACCGACGGGCTCGGTGAACGGTGGGCGGTGCCGGACATCTTCTTCAAGCCGTACCCGGCCAACCACTTCACCCACGCGGCCATCGACGCCGGTCTGGCGCTGCGCGCCCAGGGTGTGCCGGTGGACCGGATCACTCACATCGAGCTGCGGGTACCCGCCGCGGTGATCCGCACCATCGGGGAACCGATCGCCACCAAGCGGGCCCCCGACACCGGCTACCAGGCGCAGTTCAGCGGGCCGTACGCGATCGTCGCCGGGCTGCTCGGTGGTGGGGGACTGGGCCTCGGGCTGGGTGATTTCACCGACGAGCTGGCCCGTGACCCGCAGCGCCGGGCGCTGATGGCCCACGTCGACGTGGTCCCCGACGACGAGTGCAACAAGATCTTCCCGTACCAGTTCCCGGCCATCGTGACCGTACGCACCGACGACGGCCGTACCTGGCGCGAGGAGGTCCTGGCCAACCGTGGCGGCCCGCAACGACCGCTGTCCGACGCCGAACTGGCGATGAAGTTCCGGGACAACGTCGCCGGGCGCATCGCCCCGGAGACCGCCGACCAGGTGGTGTCCACCGTGCTCGGCCTCGCCGACGTCAGCGACGTCAACGACCTGCTGCGCCCCCTGACCCACCTCCGCACCGACGTCGACTGACACCGGCCTCGCGGCCCGCCAACCTCAGGAGCACATCGTGGAACCCTTCGATCTCGTAGTGACAAACGTCCGAGTGGTGCGGCACGACCAGGCCGAGCCGGCGGCGCTGGACATCGGTGTCCGCGACGGCCGGATCGCCGCTCTCGCGCCCCACCTCGACGTCACCGGCGCGAAGTCCGTCGTGGACGCCGGCGGCAAGCTCGCCTTCCCCGGCGTCGTCGACGCCCACCAGCACTGGGGCATCTACCACCCGCTGGCCGAGGACGCCGCCACCGAGAGCCGCGCCTGCGCGCAGGGCGGTGTCACCTCCGCGCTCAACTACATCCGTACCGGGCAGTACTACCTCAACCGCGGCGGACCGTACCGCGAGTTCTTCCCCGAGGTGCACCGCGCCACCGACCAGAAGTCCTACGTCGACTTCGCCTTCCACGTGGCCCCGATGACCACCGAGCACATCGACGAGATCCCCGAGCTGATCCGCGACCACGGCGTCACCTCGTTCAAGATCTTCATGTTCTACGGTGGCCACGGGCTGCACGGCCGCTCGGCCGACCAGAGTTCCTTCCTGATGATCCCGCCGGACGCCCGGTACGACTACGCCCACTTCGAGTTCGTCATGCGTGGCGTGCAGGCCGCCCGGGAACAGTTCCCGGAGCTGGCCGACGAGATCTCGCTGTCCCTGCACTGCGAGACCGCGGAGATCATGCGGGCGTACACCCGGCTGGTCGAGGAGGACGGCAGCCTCAAGGGGCTCGCCGCCTACAGCGCCTCCCGGCCGCCGCACTCCGAGGGTCTGGCGGTCACCATCGCCGCCTACCTGGCCCACGAGACCGGCCTGCCCACCATCAACCTGCTGCACCTGACCTCCGCCAAGGCGGTCGACGCGGCGCTGCGGATGGCGCAGGCGTTCCCGCACGTCGACTTCCGCCGCGAGGTGACCATCGGTCACCTGCTGGCCGACATCGACACCGCCTACGGCCTCGGCGGCAAGGTCAACCCGCCGCTTCGGCCCCGCGAGGACGTGGAGGCCCTGTGGGGTCACATGCTCGACGGCACGATCGACTGGGTGGTCAGCGACCACGCCTGCTGCCGCGCCGAGGTCAAGTTCGGTGAGCCGAAGGACGACATCTTCGTCGCCAAGTCCGGCTTCGGTGGCGCCGAGTACCTGCTGCCCGGCCTGATCAGCGAAGGCGTCAAGCGGGGCCTGTCCTACGGTCGGGTCGCCGAGCTGACCTCGTGGGCGCCCGCGCGGCGTTTCGGGCTGGCCACCAAGGGCGCCATCGCCGAGGGGCTGGACGCCGACTTCTGCCTCGTCGACCCGAACCACACCTGGACGGTGCGGGCCGAAGAGTCGCTGTCGACCCAGGAGTACACCCCGTTCGAGGGCATGGAGTTGACCGCGAAGGTCACCGACACCTTCCTGCGCGGTGAGCAGATCCTGCGCGCCGGCACCGTGGTCGGCCAGCCCCGCGGCCGCTACCTGGCCCGGCCGACCCGACCGTGACCGCCCTCGGACCCACCCCGGCCGCGGCCCGCAGCTACCTGTACGTGCCGGCGGACCAGCCGGACAAGTTGGCGCGGGCCGCGGCCCGGGGGGCCGACGCCTGCATCCTCGACCTCGAAGACGCGGTCGCGCCGACCAGCAAGGCCGCCGCCCGCAGCACGCTCGGCACGTTCCTCACCGACCCGGCCACCGGCCCCCAGTGGTGGGTACGCCTCAACGCCGACACCCCGGCCGCCGACATCGCCGCGGTGGCCGGGCCGCACCTGACCGGTGTGGTCGTGCCGAAGGCCGACGTCGAGTCGGTGACCGAGGTGCACCGGCTGCTCGGCGACGCCGAACGACAGCACGGCCTGCCGGCCGGCCGCCTGGCGGTGTTCGCCCTGCTGGAGACGGCAGAAGGTGTCCTGCGCGCCGAGGCCGTGGCCGCCGCCCCCCGGGTGGTACGCCTCGGCCTCGGCGAGGCCGACCTGGCGGCCGAACTGTGCCTGCAACCCGGCCCGGACAAGATGGAACTGTGGCCGCTGCGCTCCCGGGTCGTGCTGGCCTGCGCGGTGGCCCGGATCGCCCCGCCGGTGGGCCCGACGGAGACGGCCCTGCGGGACCCGGAGCGGCTGGAGGCCACCAGCCGGTTGCTGCTGCGGCAGGGTTACCGCAGTCGCACCGCGATCCATCCCGCCCAGGTGCCCGTAATCAACCGGGTGTTCTCGCCGACGGCCGAGGAGGTCGCCGCGGCCCGGGACATCGTCGACCGGTTGACCGCCGCGGAACGCGACGGTGCCGGGGTGGCGCTCTCCGCCGACGGTCGGATGATCGACGCGGCGGTCGCCCGTAGCGCCCGGGAGGTGCTGGGCCGGGCCGTCACGGGCGGCTGAAGGCCCAGGCCAGTCGGCTTGTCGGGCGGGTGAACCGGGTACGGTCAGACCCTTGCCGCTAAAACATCATCATGTTTAGCATGTTAAACCTGGTGGTGAAGGGAGACGGCATGAACCTCGCACCCGCCCGACAGCGACCCACCGTGCACCAGCACACCAGCCAGATGTTCACCTGCCAGGTGACCCTGGCCAGCTACGGACCACCGGTCACCCCGTTCACCGAGGTCCAACGACGACTCCACGCCCTGGACCGCCGCTTCTCCCGCTTCCGCCCCGACAGCGAACTGAGCACACTCAACGCCGCCGCCGGGCACTGGCACCCCGTCTCCGACCCACTGCACGCCATGCTGCGGCACGCCCTCACCGTCGCCAGCGCCAGCACCGGCCTGGTCAACATCGCCGTACTGCCCCAACTCCTCGCCGCCGGCTACCGCCGATCCTGGGCCACCGGAACCCCCCGACCCACCCCGACACCGGTCGCACCCACCCCCGTGGCACCCCTGGCCGACATCCTGGAACTACGCGGCCACACCGCCCGCCTGGCCCCCGGCCACAGCGTCGACATCGGCGCCCTCGCCAAAGGCGCCTGGGCCGACGACATCGTCACCTGGCTCGGCCCCAACAGCGCCGCCAGCATCGGGGGAGACGTGGCCTGCCGCGGACCCGGCCCCGACGGCGACGGCTGGCCCGTCGAACTACCCCACGGCGAAACCCTGCACGTGCGCGACGGCGGCGTCGCCACCAGCGGCACCGGCAAACGCCGCTGGGGCACCGACGCCCACCACCTGATCGACCCCCGCACCGGACGTCCCGCCACCTCCGAAATCACCCAGGCCACCGTGCACGCCGCCACCGGCGCCACCGCCGACTGGGTCGCCTCCGCAGCCGTCATCGGCGGCCAGGCAGCCGCCGACCACCTCACCCACCGAGCCGACGTGCACCACCTCTGGCTCAACCAGACCGGAGCACCCCGATGACCCACACCGGCTCAGACCGCCTCGTCGAAACCGCCCGCTTCCGGGCCGCCTTCCGGCAGGTACCCGCACCGGTGGCGATCATCCTCGTGCCCGGCGGCCCCGCCGGCGTCACCGGCCTCACCTGCACCTCCGCCACCTCACTGTCCGGCGAACCCCCCATGGCCATGGTCGGCATCGACCAGAAAACCGGCCTCGCCGCACTGGCCGAACAAGCCGGCCGATTCAGCATCAACTACCTCGCCGCCGACCGCGCCACCTGGGCCCAGGCCTTCGCCGCCCGCGGCCGCCACCTCGACGAACTCGCCGCCGCCGTGATCGCCGGACACACCACCGTGCCCACCCTCGCCACCGGCACCACCGCCGTCCTCGAATGCCGCACCACCACCGTCCACCCCGGCGGAGACCACGTCATCCTGTGCGGCGAAGTCCTGCACACCCGCGCACAGACCGACGCCCCGCCCCTGCTCTACCTCGGCGGCCGCTACGGCAGCTTCCAACCCACCCCCCACTGACCGCACCCGGAGAGCGCAACGATGGCCCCACCACGCCCGTACACCGTCAACGCCAGCGGATTCACCACCCGCTACTGGGAAAGCACCCCACCCGGACAACCGAGAGGCACCGTCGTGCTCATCCACGACGGCGCCTTCGGCGGCGACGCCATCGGCAGCTGGTCGACCGTCATGCCCCTGCTCGCCCAGCACTACCGGGTCCTCGCACCCGACCTGCTCGGCTACGGCGACACCGACAAGGTCGTCTACCTCGACCGCTCACCGTACGCCTTCCGCACCGCCCACCTCGCCGCCTTCTGCGCCGCCCTCGACATCGACGCCGCACACTTCGCCGGCCAGTCCTTCGGCGGCTCCCTGCTGCTGCGCGCCCTCGCCACCCCCACCCCCGAACTACCCGCCCTGTCCGCGGTCAGCATCTGCGGCACCGGCGGCCCCTGGCGCACCAGCAAAGGCATCACCGAACTCGGCCGCTTCGACGGCACCGAAGACGACATGCGCCGCCTGGTCGCCCTCATGACCGACGACTACCCCGGCTTCGACGACACCATCGCCCTGCGCTACGCCAACACCCGCAAACCCGGCCACGTCACCGCCTGCCTGGCCCCCCGCCTACGCCACCCCACCCTGACCAAACCAGACGTCCGCGACGACTGGCCCACCCCACTGCGCGACAGCCCCGTGCCCGTACTCGTCGTCGAAGCCACCCGCGACGACCTGCTCGAACCCGACTGGGGCCAACACTTCGACAACCTGTCACCACACATCCACGTCCACCGCATGGACGCCCGCCACGCACCCAACCTCGACCAACCCGACGCCGTCGCCGACCTGCTGCTGACCTTCTTCGACCAGGGGAGCACACCATGAGCACCCTGCTGTTCCTGCACGACGCCGACGTGCTCCCCGGACCCGTCGGCGCCCTCAGCCGACTCGCCGACCACCACACCGTCGTCGTACCCCGCCACCCCGGCTTCGGCACCCCGATCGACACCACCACCGAAGACTGGGACAGCGTCGCCGACCTCGCCCAACACCACCTCACCGACACCCTCACCAACCTGCCACCCGACCCCGTACACCTGGCCGGCGCCGGATTCGGCGGCTGGATCGCCCTGGAGATGGCGGTACGCGCACCCCACCGCTTCACCTCACTGCTGCTCGTCTCCCCGTACGGCGTCAAACTCGGCGGACCCACCGAACCCGACTTCGCCGACATCCTCCTGCTCGACCCCACCGAAATCGTCGAACTCGGCTGGGCCGACCCCACCGCCTGCCACGACCTGCGGATGCCCGGATTCCCCACCGGCCTGACCGACAACGAATACGAACGGGCCTTCACCGACCGGGCCGCCCTGTCCCGCTACGCCTGGAAACCCTTCCTGCACGACCCACGCCTCCGCCGCTGGCTGCACCTGGCCACCATGCCCACCCTGGTCCTCGCCGGCAGCCACAACCGACTCGTACCACCCCGACACAGCGCCGCCCTGGCCGACCTGCTGCCCGCAGCCCACTACGTCGAAATCCCCGACGCCGGCCACTACCCGTACCTGGAACGTCCCGACGAGTTCCACCGGATCGTCCGGTCCTTCCTGAACGGAGAGACCCCGTGAGGCTCTACCACTTCACCGAAATGCCCTACCCCAACGTGCCACCCGAGGCGGAAGAGGCGAACCGGGGACTCAAGTACTTCATGCCCAACCAGTACTACGACCCCAAAATCGGCCACCAGCTCTACCAGCGCTACCTCGACGAGTACGAACTCGCCGACGAACTCGGCTTCGACCTCATGGTCAACGAACACCACCAGTCCGCCTCCACCCTGCAGGTGTCCGCCACCCTCAGCGCCGCCTCCGTACTGCACCGCACCCGACGCGGCCGCGTCCTGGTCCTGGGCACCCCACTACCGCACCGGGAAAGCCCCATCCGCGTCGCCGAGGAGATCGCCTACCTCGACTCGGTCAGCGGCGGACGCATCGACTGCGGCTTCGTGCGCGGCGTCCAAGGCGAAACCTTCCCCTCCAACCAGAACCCCGTCCACAACCTGGACATGTTCATCGAAGCCCACGACCTCATCAAGAAGGCGTGGACCCACGGCGACGTCTTCTCCTGGGAAGGCCGCCACTACCACTACCGGTACGTCAGCGTCTGGCCCCGCCCCTACCAGCAACCACACCCGCCGATCTGGATCAGCGGCACCTCCACCCGCCTGGTCGAATGGACCGCCCGACACGGCTACACCCTGTGCAACCTGCTCGGCACCTACGAGGACACCGCAACCTCGTTCCGGCTCTACCGCCGCACCGCCGTCGCCGACGGCCAACCCGAACCCGGCCCCGACCGCTTCGCCTACATGGCCCTGTGCCACGTCGCCCCCACCGAAGCCAAGGCCCGCGAGATCGGCCGCAAACTCATGTACTACCTCAAGCCCGGCAAACTGCGCCTCGGCGCCGCCAGCCCACCCGGCTACTTCCCACCCGCCGCCGCAGTCGCCGCCCTCCGCGGCCGCCTCGGCGCCGTCCGCCGCATGAGCTACGAAGACCTCATCGACGCCGGCATCCTCCTCGTCGGCACCCCCGACCAGGTCACCGCACAAATCCACCGACTCTACAAAGAGACCGGCGCCGGACACCTCATCCTGATGAACCACGCCGGCGACATGACAAGCAACGAGGTACGCGACCACCTCACCCTGTTCGCCCGCGAGGTCATGCCCGAGGTCTCCACCATCGGCACCGACTGGCGCGACCAGGACACCACCTGGCGCGTCGACCACGACCAGACACCGGTACGACCCGTACTCTCCAGCGCCCTGTCCTGACCCGACCTCACCACCAGCCGACCACCTCGTCGTGCAACCCCGCATAGTCACGCTCGAGGTGGTCGGCCAGGGCCAGCATGTGCGCCCGCATCAGCCGCTCCGCCTCCGCCCCATCCCCGTCGGCGATCGCCGCGGCCACCGCCTGATGCTCGCGCCGCACATCCTCCCACCGCTCCGGACGACGCTCCGCCGCCACCACCCGCTCGGTGTAGATCTCCTTCAACGCCCGACCGAACAGATCCAGCACCCCGTTGCCCGACAACCCCGCCACCACACCATGGAACCGCTGCATGACCGCCAGATAACTGGCCTCGTCACGCTCCTCCAACGTGCTGTGCTCCCGCATCGACTCGGCCAACTCCCGCAACCGCGCCGCATCACGACGCTCCGCGGCCAGCCGCGCCATCAACGGCTCCATGATCACCCGCGCCTCGACCAGCTCACCGAAGCGGGTCCGGCCCATCTGCATGAACAACGCCATCGTCCGACCGAACGTGTGCGGATCCACCGCCCCGACGATCGGACCACCACCACGACCCGGCCGCACCCGCAACAGACCGTTGTGCTCCAGAATCCGCAGCGCCTCCCGCAACGTGCCACGACTGACCCCGTACGCCTGCAACATCTGCGCCTCGGTCGGCAACGCCGCACCGGGGGAGAGCCCCTGCTCGACGATGTCCTCCAGAATCTGCCGGGCCACCAGCTCGCCCATCTTCGCCGCACGCTGACGAAACCGCGGAGTCGGCGGGGTCTCGGACATGACCCGAGTCTACGGGTCCCACGATCTTGCACCCGTCCACCGCTCCCACCGCACCCGACGAAAACACCGACCAGCTCACACCGCTCAAAGCCGACAGGCGAGGGGAGTGGTGGAACAGCTGCACCCATCGACATCGTTGCCTGTCCCGCACCACAACTGCCAGAGTGACGGCGTAACCGACAGAACAGGTGGGACGCGCATGGGCACCATTCACCACGAAGCGACGCTGACGGTGCCGGCAGACGTGGCATGGGACTTCCTCGACCGCTACACCCGCGCCGAGGTCCACATCTTCTCCGCCTGCGTCGGCGAACGCCAGCAGGACGACCACCGGGTGGTCACCCTGATCGACGGCACCGAACTCTGGGAACGAAACGTGACCGTCGATCCGCAACGGAGACGGGCCGTCTACGCGATACCCGGTTTCCCCGGCGCAGAGCACCACCAGGCCGAAATGCGGGTGCTCACCGACGACAACGGCACGGCAACACTGCTGTGGACCACCGACATCCTGCCGCACTCGCTGGCCGCACACCTCAGCGACACGTACGCGGTCATGTTCAGCGAACTGCTCGCGGCAGTCAACGGCCACCACCCATAACTCGGCTCAGCAATTCGCCGCCACCGCTCAACCTGCCTCCGGCAAGAAGCGTCTACCTTCCATGCGAACAGGAAAACGGTGGACGACATGGGCACGTCATGCCGGATGACGACGAGGAACAATTCCGCGAGTTCGTGTCGCAGCAGTGGGGGCCGTTGACCCGAACGGCATACCTGCTCACCGGTGACCGGGGCGTCGCCGAAGACCTGGTGCAGTCGGCGCTGGAGAAGACCCACCGGCAATGGGGTCGGATCCTGCGCAAGGACGCGCCCGGGGCATACGTCCGCCGGGCAATGATCAACACCGCGGTGTCGTGGCGACGGCGCCGCCGAACAGTCGAGGTACCGCTACTCGACGCCGACACCATCGCCACCCCCGACGCCTACCAGCACGCGGAAAACCGGCATCAGTTGCTGGGGGCGCTGCGCCGCCTCCCGCCACGAATGCGCGCCGTGCTCGTCCTGCGGTACTTCGAGGATCTCAGCGAGGCTGACATCGCCCGACTGCTCGACTGCTCACCGGGAACGGTCAAGAGCCAGGCGTCACGAGGACTGGCCCGGCTACGAGCCGACCTGGAGCCGCCGCCCACGATCACCGAGACCAGCCTCCAGGAGGACCCAGCATGACCAGGAACATGGAAACGGAACTCCGGGAAGCCCTCCGCACCGAGGCTGACACCCTGGCAGTGACGGCGGATCCCTGGCCCCGATTCACCCGGCGGGAGGCAGGTCACCGCCGCGCACGTCGGGTCCGTACCGGTGCGATCGCCGCTTTCCTGGCCGCCGCCGTCGCCATTCAGACCAACCTGATTCCCCTGCCCGGTTGGGTGCCCGGCATCGCCGTCGCCTCGTCGCCGTCACCGCTCACGGACGGACCCGCACGGGGCGACCTCGCCGCCGACCACAACTGGACGGACGGCCTGCTCAGGCAGGTTGCCGACCTACAAGAACCGGGAGGGTGGTGGCGGGTCACCGACCGCGACGACATCCGGATCGTGTACGCCGACGACATACCCGGTCGCCGAATCGCGCTGCTCCTCGTCCCGCTGCGCCTGGGCCTGCTCACCGACGCAACGCTTGTCTGGTTCAGCGGCCCACCCGGAGCCGAACCGGAACAGATGCGAAAGGGCGGCAACGAACCCGCCGACACCCCGGTGGCGATCTGGATGGAAAGCGACCCGACGAACGGGGGCGCCGCAGTGGTCATCGGCCCCGCGGGTTCCACTGTGACGATCAACGGGTTCTCCGGCTATTCCTCAACGGGCGTCGTCGAAAGCCACCAGCTCTCCTCATCTGTCGGTACGGGCATCGGTGTCACCTCGCTGCCACCCACCGATATGGTCGGTGGGCCCGCACTCACCGCCCGGGTCACCAACGGCGACACTCTCATCTACGAAGGCCCCGTGTACGGCTTGTGGAGCGGGTCGGACACCGACCGGCAGGAGCCGACCGACGAGATGCTCACTGCCGCCGTCCGCGACACCCGAGGATCCGTCATAGACCGAGACGTCCTCGCACGGTTCATCGATCACGCGCTGCGAGACAGCCGACTGTCGGCCCAGGACGTCACCATCCGCGTGCGCTGGTGCGGCACCGTCAACGACAAACCCGCCACACTGTTCACCATTCAACCCACGGACGGCGGAGTCATCGCCTACGCCGTCCACGGCGACATCACCAGCTGGCGAACCGACCTACGGCTGCTGCTGCCCGCAGACGGCGCCGAGCAACGCCCCATCGCATGGCGGATGCGCGCCGAGGGTGGGGACACCCGGACGGACCGCGTCATGCTGGTGGCGCCGCCGCAAGCAGTCACCGCAACCATCACCGCCCGGGACGGCACCCGGACCCCGGTCGTCCTGGACCCATCCGGCTTCGGCAGCACCACCATCCCGCCGAACATGCCCGCGACCGTCACCGCCAGCACCGCCGACGGGACCCCTTTCATCAGCACACCCGTCCCGGGCTTCGACGCCAACACCGGCGGCCTACCCGGCACCTCCCGGAACACCCGAGTCACCGGTTAGCACCTGAACAACCCCTGGTGGGTCCGGGGAAGGGGCCGGACCCACCAGGGATCGACCCGCGTACGCCGACGGGCACGGCCGTCACGACGCTTGGCACCGGCGGGCGTGTTCGACTGCCGTGCCCGCGCCTGTGGAACGCGGCTCACCGGAACAGCAGGCGTCGAGGTGACAATGAGGCCCTTCTTCGCGGATCCTGCGCAGCGGGAGCACCCACCGGAGCGCCAGACCGAGATTCGATAATTGACATTATGTAAAGTTGAGCGAGAAGAGGGCTCCTCCGCGGGCAAGCGGCCTCGGTGCCGCCCCGGCCGGACCTACACCCCGCACATACCGCGCGCGATGATCGACACCGTTTCGGCGAAGTGGCTGTATCCCATCGAGCCGGACCCCGCCGTTTCGGCGAAACGGTGCGAGCCCCCGCCGTCCGCCCTCTGCGGCCGCCGGAAGGACATGGCTGATGCGCGGTATGCGTGGTCTGACAGGAAGCTCCGGTCATGCGTGATCGTCAAGCGCGCTCCCCCTGGGGCTGGCGACAACCCGAAAAACATGCATAATATGCCTTATGCATGACAAATCGGGTGTTCTGGTCATCAAGTTGATCGAAGGGTTCCTGACCGCGCGGGCCACCCGTAAGCCTTCTCCGCACACCCAGGCGGCGTACCGCCGGGATCTGATCGGGGTGGCCACACTTGCCGCGGAGTTGACCACCCCTCCCCTCCCCCTCGCCGACCTCAGGATCGGTGCGCTCTCCCCCGGCTTGCTGCGCACGGCGTTCGCCCGCTTCGCCGCCGACCGGGCCGCCGCGTCGGTCGGTCGCGCCTGGTCCACCTGGAACAGCTTCTTCACGTTCCTGGTGGCCGAGCAGGTGGTGCCGGGCAATCCGATGCCGGCGGTCGGTCGCCCGCGCACGCCGCTCCCCCAGCCCAAGCCGCTGCGCGGTGAGGACACCCCGGAGCAGCTGCTGGCCTCGGCGGCGCGGGGCGAGGGCCGGCAGCGCGATCCGTGGCCGGAGCGGGACGTGGCGGTGCTGGCGTTGGCGCTGTGTGCGGGGTTGCGGTTGTCGGAGTTGTTGGCGCTGCGGGTCGGTTCGCTGTCGGGGCGGCCCGGTGAGCGTCGGGTGGAGGTGGCCGGCAAGGGTGGGCGGCCTCGGGTGTTGCCGGTGGAGCCGGGTCTGGACGAGGTGTTGTCGGCCTACCTGGACAGTCGGGTGCGTCGCTTCGGTACGCGTACGGTGCGACCGGACTCGCCGTTGCTGGTGGATCGGCGGGGTGAGCCGCTGCGCCGGGGTGGATTGCAGTATCTGGTGGAGTCCTGTTACCGGCGGGCCGGGATCGGTGATCGGGTGCCGCGGGGCGCAAGGTTGCACGCGTTGCGGCACACCTTCGCGACACGGTTGGCGGAGGACGGCGCGGGGGCGGCGGAGATCATGCGGTTGTTGGGGCACGCGTCGTTGGCGTCGTCGCAGACGTACATCGAGGTGACGGCGGGTGCGCAGCGGGAGGCGGTGCGCGCCAACCGCACGAACCGGGCGCTTGTCGGCTTGCTGCGTGCGGCGGTGGGTTGAGCGGGGGCCTATTCGCGGGTGAGGACGGTGGTCTCGGGTGATCCGGGTGCGGTGAGGGTGAGTTTGTCGCCGAGCAGGTTGAGCTTGCCGTCGAAGGAGGTGCGGAAGATCCCGCAGTCCATTTCCAGGACGTAGCGGGAGCGGGCCGGTGAGGTGACTCGGCCGGGGCAGGACCAGTTGGGGTCGGTGATGGCGAAGGTGCCGTTACGGCGGATGGTGATGCGGTCGTCGTGGGGTGGTTCGCCGCTGGTCCAGGTGCCGGCGAGTTTGTTGAGTCGGGCGTTTTCGGTGAGGCCGGCGTGGGGCAGGACCAGGTTGACCAGGATGATGCCGTTGATTGTCAGCAGGACGGCGGCGACGGCGGCGATCAGGAGGATGACGACGGCGTTGGGCTGGCGGTGTGGTGGTGGTTCGTGGTGGGTGTCGGGTGCCGGCGGGGTGTGGTGGGGGCGGTAGGCGGGTGGCAGGTCGCGGGTGAGTTGGTCGACGAGGTGGTGGAGTTCGGCGGCGAACTGCGGGTCGGCTTCCGCTTCGGCGGTGACGGCCCGGGTGGTGTCTCGGCGGGCGGTGGGGTCCGTCGGCTGGTTTTCCAGTTCCCGCAGCAGGTAGGTGCCGATGACTGTGGTGTGGAGTCTGTCGGCGATGCTGCGGTAGAGGTGGTCGGCGGTGGTGTCGGTGAGGTGGCCGGTGCCGGTGGCGGCGATCCGGTCTGCTGCGGCTGCCACGGCCGTGTGTACGACCTGGGCCAGTTCCATGCGTCCTCACCCCGCTGTCGAGTCGGTCGAATCCTTGTCGGATTGCCCACTGTCGATGACGCGGTGGGTGCAGTCAAGACCGGTGTGGGCCAAGGTCGACGAGCAGGGGCCGGTGGTCGGAGATGGTCGACAGTGGGGTGCGTACCGCGGTGACCGGGGGCAGCTGAGTGAACCCGCGCCGGTCGGCGATGGCGTGGTCGAGTTGCACGCGGGGCGCTGCGGCCGGGTAGGTGGGTCGGCGGCCGAGCAGGTGCCAGCCGGTGGTGAGGCGGGTGGCCCAGGCGGGCAGGTTGAGGTCGCCCAGCAGGATCCGTGGTGCCGGCAGGGTGCGCAGGGCGCGGATGACCTGGCGGAGTTGGAGGACGTTCCAGCCGGGGACGAAGGACAGGTGGGTGGCGGCGACGGTGAGGTGGCCGTGGGGGGTGTCCAGGACGGCGGCGAGGACGACGCGGGGTTCGTCGCGGAGCAGGATGAGTCCGCCGCCGCCTGCGCCGGGCGCGTAGACCGGTGAGCGTACGGGTGCGGGTTTCAGGCGGGTGACCTGCCAGGTGGTGACGGGGTGGCGGGAGATCAGGCCGACGCCGTAGCAGGGTTCGCCGTGTCCGTCGTCGTCGTGGGTGAGGGGTCGGAAGGCTTCGCCGGGGGTGCCGACGACGGCGGCGGCGAAGCGGTGTTCGTCGGCGTGGAGGGCTTGGGCGGCGATGGCGGTGAGGTCCAGGTTGCCGCTGCGGGACTGGTCGCGGTCGACTTCCTGCAGGGCGAGTACGTCGGCGTCGAGGGCGGTGACGGCTGCGGCGAGGCGGTGGGGGTCGACCAGTCCGTCGGTCAGTGATCGTCCGTGCAGCAGGTTGAACGTGGCCAGGCGCACGCTGTCACCTTAGCGACGGTGGTGGCACAGTTTCGTGGATGATGCGGGGTCTGTTCTGTTCGATGCTGCTTTTCCTGGCCGTGGGTGGGGTGGGGATCTGGGTGCGGCGGTTGCGGGGCCGGTGAGGCTGACCACAGATGCCCACGTCAGCGGGGTCGTGGTGGGCAGAATGCGGCGCGTGGAGCTTGATCCTTCGACCGTCGCGATCCTGTTGACGGCTGCCGCGATGGCCGGGTGGGTTGATGCGGTGGTCGGTGGTGGGGGTTTGTTGTTGTTGCCGGCGCTGCTGGTGGCGGTGCCGGGTATGCCGCCGGCCACGGCGTTGGGGACGAACAAGTTGGCGGCGATCGCGGGTACGTCGACGGCGGCGTTGACGTTCGCCCGTCGTACGAAGATCGATTGGGCGGTGGCGGGGCCGGCGGCGGCGTTGGCGGTGGTGTGTGCCGGGGTGGGTGCGGCGTTGGCGGGTGCGGTGCCGCCGTCGGCGTACCGGCCGGTGGTGCTTGTGGTGTTGCTGGTGGTGGCGTTGTTCGTGGTGTTGCGGCCGCGGTTGGGGGTGGCGGCGGCGCCGCATCGGCGGACGCGGGCTCGGGTCGTGGTGGCGGTGCTGGTGGCGGGGGTGGGGATCGCCGCCTATGACGGGTTGATCGGGCCGGGTACGGGCACGTTTCTGGTGTTGGCGTTCACCGCGTTGGTGGGTGCGGATTTCCTGCACGGTTCGGCGATGGCGAAGGTGGTGAACGCGGGTACGAACGCGGGGGCGTTGGCGGTGTTCGCGGTGACGGGGAACGTGTGGTGGTTGCTCGGTGCGGCGATGGCGGTGTGCAACATCGTGGGGGCGATGGCCGGGGCGCGGATGGCGTTGCGGCGGGGTGCCGGGTTCGTGCGGGTGGTGTTGCTGGTGGTGGTGTTGGCGTTGGTGGCGAAGCTGGGTTACGACCAGTGGCTGGCCGGTTGAGGGTGGGCCGCGGCTGTCGTGTGATCATCGGCTGATGCCGGTGCGCGCGGAACATGATCGGTCGGTGTTGGCGGGGCTGTTGGGTCGGGATCCTCAACTGCACGCCTACGAGTTGGGTGATCTGGACGATTTCTTCTGGCCGTACACGTCGTGGTATCGGCGGGGTGGGTCGGTGGCGTTGCTGTATCACGGGATGCGGCCGCCGACGTTGCTGGCGTTGACGCGGCCGGAGGGGGTCGAGGAGTTGGCGGCGTTGGTGGGTGAGTTGGCGCCGGTGTTGCCGGCGCGGTTGTGGGCGCACCTGTCCCCCGGTGTGGAGGTGGGGTTGGCGGGGGCGTTTCGGGTGGTGTCGGCGGGTGCGCATCTGAAGATGGCGTTGACGGAGCCGGACCGGTTGGCGGCGGTGGCGGCGGCCGGGGAGGTGCTGGGTCGTGAGCATGTGCCGGCGTTGCGGGAGTTGTACGCGGTGGCGTATCCGGGTAACTGGTTCGATGCCCGGATGGTGGACACGGGCCGGTATGTGGGTGTGTGGGCCGGTGGTGTGTTGGTGGCGGTGGCGGGGGTGCATGTGTACTCCCCCGCGTTCGGGGTGGCGGCGTTGGGCAATGTGACCACTCATCCGGCGTGGCGTGGTCGGGGGTTGGCCTCGGCGGTGGTGGCCCGGTTGTGTGGGTTGCTGCGGGCCGAGGTGGAGCAGGTGACGTTGAACGTGAAGGCCGACAACGGTGTGGCGGTGCGGTTGTACGAGCGGTTGGGTTTTCGCCGGTCGGCGCAGTACGGGGAGTTCGATCTGGCCGCGGTCGGCTGCTGAGGCGGGTTTTCGGGTCGCTTCGGTGGGTGGCTGGTGGGCAGAATGCGCGGATGACTCAGGCGACGTTGCGTACCGCCCGGTTGGTGTTGGTGCCGTTGGCGGATGAGCATCTGGCCGGTGAGATCGCGTTGGACGCGGATGCGCAGGTGATGCGGTTTCTGGGGCCGGTGCGGTCGGCCGAGGAGGTGCGGGGGCTGCATCGGCGGCGGTTGGCGGTGGCCGGGCAGGCGCCGGGGTTGGGGTTCTGGGCGGGTCTGGTGGAGGGTGAGTTCGTCGGCTGGTGGCTGTTGGAGCCGCCGCAGCGTGCCGATCAGGGGCCGGTGGCCGGGCAGGCGGAGTTGGGTTATCGGTTGGTGCGCCGGTGGTGGCGGCGGGGGTTGGCCAGTGAGGGGGCCCGGGAGTTGATCCGGCACGGTTTCGTGGATCTGGGGTTGCGGCGGATCTTCGCCGAGACGATGGCGGTGAATGTGGCGTCGCGGGCGACGATGGCGGCGGTGGGGATGCGCTATGTGCGCACGTTCCACCAGTCGTGGTCGGATCCGTTGCCGGGTGCGGAGCAGGGTGAGGTGGAGTACGAGATCACCCGGGAGCAGTGGGTGGTGTCAGCGGCGGGGTGAGTCGAAGCGTCCGGCGCGGATTTCTCGTAGTGCGCGGCGGCGGATGTCGCCGCGCAGGGTGTCGACGTAGAGGCGGCCGTGCAGGTGGTCGGTTTCGTGTTGCAGGGCGCGGGCGAGGAAGCCGCTGCCGGCGATGGTGAGGGGTTCGCCGTGTTGGTCGAAGCCGTGGGCGGTGGCGTGCAGGGCGCGGGGGGTCGGGAAGTAGAGGCCGGGGATGGACAGGCAGCCTTCGTCGTCGTCCTGGAGTTCGTCGGACAGGTCGAGGGTGGGGTTGATCATGTGGCCGCGGTGGCCGTCGGCGTCGTAGACGAAGACCTGGGCGTTGACGCCGATCTGCGGGGCGGCGACGCCGGCGCGGCCGGGTTTGCCGAGCAGGGTGTCCATCAGGTCGGTGACCAGGGAGCGTAGTTCGGCGTCGAAGCTGGTGATCGGTTCGCTGGGGGTGCGTAGCACCGGGTCGCCGATGATTCGGATGTCCCGCATGGTCATGTCGGAAAGGCTAGTCGGTGGTCGGTGTGCCAGGTGTGTCTGGTTGCGGATCATCGCAGGGCGGCGCGTACGGGGCGGGTTTTGGCTGCTGCTTCGGCGACTTCGGCGTCGGGGTCGCTGTCCCAGGTGATGCCGCCGCCGGCCCACACGTGCACGGTGTGGTGGTCGACGGCGGCGGTGCGGATGGTCAGGCCGAGGTCGATGTGGCCGGGGGCGACCCAGCCGAGGCCGCCCATGCTGGCGCCGCGGCCGACAGGTTCCAGGGCGGCGATGTGGTGCAGGGCGGCGAGTTTCGGGGCGCCGGTGACGGAGCCGCCGGGGCATACGGCGCGTAGCAGGTCGGCCAGGCCGAGGCCGTCGGCGGCCTGGGCGCGGATGGTGGATTCGGCCTGCCACAGGTCACACCATCGGCGTACGGCGAACAGGTCGTCGACGCGGACGCTGCCGGTGGCGGCGATGCGGGCCAGGTCGTTGCGTTCCAGGTCGACGATCATGATGTGTTCGGCGCGTTCCTTGCGGGAGGCGAGCAGGTCGGCGCGGCCGGTGGCGGTGGCGGGGCGGGTGCCTTTGATGGGGCGGGTGGTGAGGGTGCCGTCGCGGACTTCGATGAGGGTTTCCGGGCTGGCGCAGCCGATGGCCCAGTCGGGGCCGGACAGGACGCCGCCGTAGCGGGCGCCGGGGAGTCGACCGAGGCGGGCCAGGGCGGGCAGCGGGTTGCCGGTGTACGGGGCGGCGGCGTGGCCGACGAGGTTGACCTGGTAGACCTGGCCGCGGCTGATGGCGTGGCGGACGGCTTCGACGGCGGCGGCGTGTTGCGGGGGGCTCCAGCTTTCGGTCCAGGGTCCCCGCGACCAGCTGGTGGCCGGTGGTGGGGGTGGTGGGGTGTCGGTGTGGCCGTAGACGACGACGGCGACGTCGGGCAGGTCGGCGGGGCTGGGTGGGCCGGGGTCGCCGCCGACCATCAGGGCGCCGGCGGCGGCGGAGACGTAGAGGGCGGCGCCGCAGAGCTGCTCGTGGTCGTGGTCGTGGCGGGGTGCGGGGCGGGTGAGGTCGTGCAGGTGCAGGTCGTGGGCGGTGAGGAAGTCCTGGATTGCGGTGGCGGGGTCACCGCCGTCGGTGGGTCGCCACTGCCAGCGGGCGCGTTCGACGAGGCGGCCGCGGCAGGCGGTGGGGGCGGCGGGTGGCGCGACCACCATTCGTGGGAGCGCTTCCATGACGTCTGGGCGATGGATGCTCATCCGTTCAGTGGATTTCCCACGCGCCGCGCGGACATCTGCTCGATGCCGCGCGCTTCCGCTTGGTACTGTGCGTCACTGGTCATGTGAACCATGACACAGTGCCCCCACAGTCCGGAGAACCCGATGTGCCAGCACCAACCCACCTGCCCCTCCGCCGACGCCACCGACCGGGAAGCCGCCAAGGCCATCGCCTGTTTTCCGGAACAGGGCTGGAGCCTGCTCTGCAACGGCGTCATCGTTTTCGAGGACACCGGCGAACTGCTGCCCGACGGCAGCAGCATCGCACCCCACCGCGGACCCGCCCGCCACGCCCTCGCCGCCTGACCCGACCACGATCCGTCCCGACCTTTCCCGCGCCGCCTCAGGCTAGCCCCCCGCCGCGGCACTGGTCACCGCAGGTCGGCGTACCACCGGGGCGGCACTGCGACGCCCCGGCGCACACCCTGCCGCTCAGTCCTCGTACGCCTGCGGTGCCGGGCACGAACACACCAGATTCCGATCGCCGTAGCCGCCGTCGACCCGCCGCACCGGCGGCCAGTACTTCGCCACCCGGTCCACCCCGGCCGGATAGCCGCCCACCGACCGCGGATACGCGTGCGGCCACTCGTCGCCGGACACCATCGCCGCGGTGTGCGGCGCGTTGACCAGCGGATTGTCATCGGCCGGCCACTGCCCCGCCGCCACCGCGTCGATCTCCGCCCGGATGGCGATCATCGCGTCGCAGAACCGGTCCAGCTCGGCCAGATCCTCACTCTCCGTCGGCTCCACCATCAACGTCCCGGCCACCGGGAACGACATGGTCGGCGCGTGGAACCCGTAGTCGATGAGCCGCTTGGCCACGTCGTCGACACTGACCCCGGTCGCCTTCGTCAACGGCCGCAGATCCAGGATGCACTCGTGGGCCACCAGCCCCTTGTTGCCGGCGTACAGCACCGGGAAGTGTCCACGCAGCCGCGCCGCCACGTAGTTGGCCGCCAGCACCGCCACCCCGGTCGCCCGGGCCAGCCCGTGCGCGCCCATCATCCGCAGGTACACCCACGGGATCGGCAGGATGCCCGCCGACCCGTACCGGGCCGCCGAGATCGCCGGCCGACCATCCACCGGCTCGCCGACCGGGTCACCGGGCAGGAACGGCGCCAGATGCGCGCGTACCGCCACCGGACCGACCCCCGGCCCACCACCGCCGTGCGGAATGCAGAACGTCTTGTGCAGGTTCAGGTGCGACACGTCCGCCCCGAACCGGCCCGGCTTGGCGAAGCCGACAAGCGCGTTGAGGTTCGCCCCGTCGACGTACACCTGACCGCCGGCGTCGTGGACCTTCGCGCACAACTGCGCGATGCCCGTCTCGTACACCCCGTGCGTCGACGGATACGTCACCATGATCGCCGCCAGGGTGTCGGCGTGCGCCTCGATCTTCGCGTCCAGGTCGACCAGGTCGACGTTGCCGTCGGCGTCACAGCCGACCACCACCACCCGCATGCCGGCCATCACCGCGCTGGCGGCGTTGGTGCCGTGCGCCGACGACGGGATCAGACACACGGTGCGGTGCCCCTCACCGCGGGAGCGGTGGTAGGCGCGGATCGCCAGCAGACCCGCCAACTCCCCCTGCGAGCCGGCGTTGGGCTGCACGCTGACCGCGTCGTAGCCGGTGACCTCCGCCAGCCACCCCTCCAGCTGGCTGATCATCGTGCGGTAGCCGGTGGTCTGCTCGGCCGGCGCGAACGGATGCAGGTGCGCGAACTGCGCCCAGCTGATCGGTTCCATCTCGGTGGTCGCGTTGAGTTTCATGGTGCACGAACCCAACGGGATCATGCCCCGGTCCAGGGCGTAGTCCAGGTCGGCGAGCCGACGCAGGTACCGCAGCATCGCCGTCTCCGAATGGTGGCTGCGGAACACCGGGTGGGTCAGGAAGTCCGACGTGCGGGCCAACGCGCCCGGCAGAGCCACATCGGTGTCACCGTCGACGCCGTCGACGCCGAACGCCGCCCACACCGCCGCCAGGTGCGCGCCCGTGGTGGTCTCGTCGCAGGAGATCCCCACCCGGTCGGCGTCGACCAGCCGCAGGTTGACGTTGCGGGCCGCCGCCGCGGCCACCACCTCGACGGCCCGCCCCGGCACGGTCGCGGTGACCGTGTCGAAGAACGGCACGTCGGCCACCTCGACGCCACCGGCCCGCAGGCCGGCCGCCAACCGGGCCGCCGACGCATGGGTACGCCTCGCGATGCGCCGCAGCCCGTCCGGGCCGTGGTAGACGGCGTACATGCTGGCCATCACCGCCAGCAGCACCTGCGCGGTGCAGATGTTGCTTGTCGCCTTCTCCCGCCGGATGTGCTGCTCCCGGGTCTGCAACGCCAACCGGTACGCCGCCTGCCCGGCCGTGTCCCGCGACACCCCGACCAGCCGGCCCGGCAGCATCCGTTCCAGACCCCGCCGGACCGCCAGATATCCGGCGTGCGGGCCACCGAAGCCCATCGGCACCCCGAAGCGTTGGGTGGTGCCCGCGGCGATGTCGACACCGATCTCCCCCGGCGGGCGCAGCAGCGTCAACGCCAGCAGGTCCGCCGCGACGGTCACCAACGCCCCGACGGCATGCGCGGCCTCCACCAGCCGGGCATGATCACGTACGGTTCCGGAGGCGCCCGGATACTGCAGGTGCAGGCCGAAGAACTCCGCCGGCAACTCGTCACGGTCGACGTCGACGACCCGTACCTCGATGCCGAGCGGCTGCGCCCGGCCGGTGATCACCGCGAGGGTCTGCGGCAGGGTGTCGGCGTCGACCACGTACACCGGGCTGCTGCTCTTCGACGCCCGCCGGGCCAGGGTCATCGCCTCCGCCGCCGCGGTGCCCTCATCCAGCATCGACGCGTTGGCGGTCGCCAGGCCGGTCAGATCCGACACCATGGTCTGGAAGTTCAGCAGCGCCTCCAACCGGCCCTGACTGATCTCCGGCTGGTACGGCGTGTACGCGGTGTACCAGGCCGGGTTCTCCAGCACGTTGCGGCGGATCACCGCCGGGGTGTGCGTACCGTGATAACCCAACCCGATCATCGACACGGCGACTGTGTTCTCGGCGGCCAGGGCCCGTAACTCGGCCAGGGCGTCGTGCTCGCTGGCCGGCTCCGGCAGATCCAACCGGCCGTGCCAGCGGATCACCTCCGGGATCGCCGCGTCCATCAACTCGTCGATCGAGGCGTACCCGACGGTTTCCAACATCCGGCGCTCGTCGTCCGGGCCGGGACCGATGTGACGGTCGGCGAACAGCTCTGCGGTCATGGGTGGCGCTCCCGCGAAGGTGGGGGTCGACAGGTCGGCCCTCCCCCTCTGTCACACCCACGGGCGCTCCACAGTGCCTGACGCCACGCGGTCCTTTTGCCTGAGAGGTTCCGGGGAGGATTTGCCCCTTCGGCGCCGACCCGGCTACGCCAGGACGGTCTCTCCCACGTGGGTGCTACCGGCACGATCAACGCTACCAGCGCCCCCGCCGGCCCACACCGAACCCCCGGCCGACCCGCGTCGCAGGTGCCGTCGGGTGCCCCGCTCAGCAGCCGCCGACCGGCGCCACCGCGTCGACTGCCGTCGGCTCTGTGCCGGCGGTCAGCAGCCGCTGCACCAGGGCCGGCAACACCTGCCCCAACGGCGCGTCGACCCGCAGCAGGGCATGGGCGTCGCCCCGCGTCGCCCCCTGGTTGACGATCACCACCGGCACCCCGTGCCGGGCCGCCGCGGTGACGAACCGGCGCCCCGACAACACCGTCAACGACGACCCGAGCACCAGCAGCAACCGGGCGGCGGCCACCATCGCGAAGCAGTCCCGCACCCGCCCGGCGGGCACCGTCTCACCGAAGAACACCACGTCGGGCTTGAGCATCCCGCCACAGCTGCGGCAGTCGACGGTACGGAACCCGGCCACCTCGGTGTCGTCGAGTTCCACGTCACCGTCCGGGTTGATCGCGGCGGCCCGGGCGGTGAAGTCCGGGTTCAGCCGGCGCAGCCGCCCGTCCAGCTCCTGCCGCGACGTCCGCTGCCCACAGCCCAGGCAGATCACCTGGTCGAGCCGCCCGTGCAACTCCACCACGTCACGGCTGCCCGCGGCGGTGTGCAGCCCGTCGACGTTCTGGGTGATCACCCCGCTCACCAGGCCGCCGTGCTGCAGCCGGGCCACCGCCCGGTGACCGTCGTTCGGCGCCGCCTGCGCCATCAACCGCCACCCCAGGTGACTACGGGCCCAGTAGCGGCGGCGGGCCTGCGCGTCACCCACGAACATCTGATACGTCATCGGGGTGTGCCGGCGGGCCACCCCACTCGGCCCCCGATAGTCCGGAATGCCCGACTCGGTGGACAGCCCGGCGCCGCTGAGCACCACCACCTCACCACCGGCCACCAGCCCCGCCACCGGCGCGATCACATCCTCCACCCGACCCATGCTGCCCCAGCCGCCACGCCCACGACCAGCCGCCGCACCCGCCAGCTGGCCTCCCGCCGACGAGCCCGGGGGCCGTGCCCGTCAGGGCTGGTGGTGACGTGGCGCCGCACCCGCCGGCACCGCCGGCGCGCCGATGCGCTCCATCGTGCGCGCCAACTGGGCACTGCCGTCGTCGAGATGCCGCGCCGCCGCCCGCATGTGCGAGATCATCATCTCGCCGTAGATCCGCAGCGCCTCCCGCGCCGCCACCCCGTCGTCGAACGACGCCCCGGCCGACGCCCGGTAATCCTGCACCGCACGCTCCGCCTCCTGACGGGCCTGCTCCACCGCCGCCCGCACGTAACTCTCGTACTGGGTGCGGGCGTACTCGGCGACCCGCCGCGCATAGTCGTGCGCCTGCGCGATGATCTGCTCGGCCTCCCGCTGCGCCGCCGACAGTAGATTCACCTCCTTGGTCGCCGGCAACGACGCCGTCGGCTCCGCGCTCGGAATCACCCCGTGCCGGTGCAACTCCACATGGTCACCCAACCGCTCGTTCTCGGCGCGCAGGTTCGCCACCTGGGTGGCCAACAGGTCCAACTCGTCGGCCACCTGCATCCGGAACCGGTCCACGTCGGCCTGGTCGTAGCCGCGCCGCGCGAACGACGACGAACCGAACTCCCACCGCCGGACCCGGTCTGCGGTCATCCGCACCGGCACCCCACCGACGACATCGGTGCCGTCGTACCGGCCGAGGGGCACCGCCACCCCGACCCGACTGCCAGACTCACTCACCGGGCACCTCCGCGATCGTCAGGGACGGTCGACGTCGCCGACCGCCACGCCGGGCCGTACCACCGCTGACCCGGATCCTCGTGGTGCAGCTGCCCGGGGTGATAACCCGCGCGGGTCAACGCCGCCACCGTCCGCGCCACCACGTCATCGGAACCACACACGTACACGTGCCGGGACCGCCAGTCACCGTCGGCCAACGCCCGGTCCACCGGATACACGAACTCACCCGGCCGCTGCAGGTCCAACCCGGCCACCTGCGTCACCGTCAACCACGGATACGACGCCGCCAGCTTGTCGAGCCCCTCGGCGTCGTAACACTCGCCGTGCGAACGGAACCCGACGTACAGGTCGACGCGGCGCGGCGCCTCCTCGGCCGCCACCTGCTCCACCAACGCCTTCAACGGCGCCCAGCCGGTACCGGCGGCCAACAGCAGCAGATTCGCCGACCCGGCCGAGGACAACGTCAACCCGTCCCCCACCGGCGCCGCCAGATGCACCTGGTCACCCACCGCGCACCCGTACACCAGCCGCGACGACACCGCACCACCCGGCACGGCCCGCACATGCAACTCCAGCGTGCCGTCCGCGCGGGGAGCGTTCGCCGGCGAGTAGTACCGCCACGACCGCAACGCCGGATGCGACAACCCGATCGACTGGCCCGGCGTGAACGGCAACAGGTACTGCGGTCGTACCGTCAGCACCGCCACGTCGAAACCCCGCCGCTCATGACCGACCACCTCCGCCACCCACCACGGTGGCTGCACCGCCTCGGCGGCCTGCGCGGCCTCCGTCATCACCTTCGCCACCAGCCCGTACGCCGCCGACCAGTCCTGCGCCAGCTCGTCGGTCCACGCCTCGGCGAGGAAATGCCGCAACGTCGCCAGCAACGCCTGACCGACCGCCGGATAGTGCTCCGCCCGCACCGCGAACTTGCGGTGGTCGGCACCCAGCTTTTGCAGGTAACCGGCCAACCGGTCGACCTGATCCACCTGCGACACGATGTGACCGAGCGCGGCGACCAGCCGATCCCGCTGACCCGCCATGTTCGTCGGAAACAGCTGCCGGGTCTGCGGATGGGTCAGGAACAGCGTCGAATAGAAGTACAGCGGCACCTGGTCACCGTGCGCGGCGACGGCCGACCAGCTGCGCTTGAGTCGGGAGACGTCCACGCTCAGGCGTCCGCCTGACGCCCGCCGGCCACCACCTGGTCCTGCACCTGCGCCAACACCGCCTGCACATCGGTGATCACGTCACCCGGCACGTTCAGCTGCGTCAACACCGCCGTCAGGTGCCCGCCCACCTGCTGGTAATGCGCCACCGGAATCTGCAACGGCTGATGCGCGGTGGCCAGATCACGACCCCGGTACTCGTTCGGGCCGCCCAGCACCACGGTCAACATCTGCGCCATGTGCCGACGCTGCCCGGCCATGTCCACCGCGGTGAAGTAGCCGGCCAACTCCGGGTCGGCCAGCACCCGGTCGTAGAACAGCTCGACAGCGGCCTTGACCGAACCGGCCCCACCGATACGCTCGAAATGCGAAACCGGCGTGGGCTCCTCGGTAACCGTCACAGGTCGTTCCTTCCCGTTCAGCAGGGGTGGGCGCGTCGACGCGCGCCGACGACGATCTGCGGACATCGACAGTGCCGCGACGCTACGGCAGCGACGCCATGCAGACCGTGACGGACGATAGCGTGCCGCGCCGCCCACGTCAGGGTCGACCTGTCAGCTGGCCGACAGCACCCAGTCACAGAACGTGATGAACGAAAACCGTCGGTCATCGGACGAACACGCAAAGCGGTCATCCTCGAACAAGTTCACACCCCGACCACCGGCACTGGCCAGCGCCGACAACCAATCCGACGACCCGCGACCCACCACACCGGACCGACACCGGCGACCAGAGGACCACTCAAAGTGATCGCGAAGAATTCAAAGAATGGAAACAATCCCCACCCGGCACACCCACGGGTGACACCACAGCATGCCAGTCGTGACCCAGCCGACCGACCGCGCAGTCAGCCGGCCCGACGCCGCGCCCGACGCGCCGCCAACTCGTCACCCACCGCCGGCTCCTGCGGCTCGTCCGGCTCCGCCACCACCCCCGCCGGCTCCGCCGGCAGATGCGACAACGACCCCTGGATCTCCTTGAACGCACCACCGATCGCGATGCCGAACACCCCCTGGCCGCCCTGCAACAGGTCGACCACCTCCTCCGGAGACCGACACTCGTACACCGTCGTCCCGTCGGAAATCAACGTGATGCCCGCCAGATCCGCCACACCACGCGACCGCAACGCCTCGATCGCCTTACGGATGTTCTGCAACGACACCCCGGCGTCCAACAACCGCTTCACGACCTTCAACACCACCAGGTCACGGAACGAATACAACCGCTGCGTCCCCGAACCCGACGCATCCCGCACACTCGGCACCACCAACGCCGTACGCGCCCAGTAGTCCAACTGCCGGTAACTGATGCCCACCGCGTGGCACGCCGTCACACCCCGGTACCCCACCGCACCGTCACCGTCAGTCGCCGACCCGGGTGTCCCACCCGACTCGTCCAGCCCGGTGACCGGATCGGAATCTCGCGGCTCGTGCATCCGGACAACCTCCCCGTCAGTGCGGTGACACGTCGTCTCTGAGACGCGCACCCCTCGACACGGGCAACCCTATAGCGACCGGCCCGCGTTACCACGGAGAAACCATCGCGACACGCCGCGCATCGACAGCGACGAGCATCACCATCACCGACAGTAACCGGCGAAGTGAGGACAAGCAGCGACCCGGGTCCACCAGCTCAGCCGGCGAAATCCTCCGGACGCACCTGCTCCAGGAACTCCCGGAACTTCTCCACCTCGTCCTCCTGCTCATCAGGGATCACGATCCCCGCCTCACTGAGGACCTGCTCGGCACAACGAATCGGCGCACCGACCCGCAACGCCAGAGCGATCGAATCACTGGGCCGCGCCGAGACCCGCACCCCGTCACCGATCAACAGATCAGCGAAGAACACGTTCTCCTTCAGCTCAGTGATCTCCACCGCCCGCAACGGCGCCTTCAACGCCGCCAACACATCCCGCAGAAGATCGTGAGTCAACGGCCGGGCCGGCTTGACACCCTGCTGCTCGTAAGCGATCGCCGTCGCCTCCACCGCGCCGATCCAGATCGGCAGATAGCGGTCCCCCTCGACCTCCCTGAGCAGGACGATCGGCTGGTTACTGGGCAACTCCACCCGAACCCCGACCACGCTCAGCTCGCGCACCGCCGCCTCCGTGTCGTTGTCACCTACGCCGCACCGCGCCCTTCTCTGCACGGTACACGGACCGCGACACGGCCGTCCCATGCGCTTCCCGCACCAACAACCGCGCCAGAAGAGGGGTTACCCCCGCAAGCCTACGCCACGCACGACGGGCAGATCCGGCCACACACAGCCGCCTCAGCGCCCCAACGTCGAACGCAACCCCACCCGCACCAGCGCCGCATGCAACTGCTGCGACAACCCCACCAGCTCCCGCGCCGTCTCCGCCGCCCGAGCCCGCGCCGCCGGATCACTCTGCCGCACCAACGGCGCCACCAACTGCGCGAACAAACCGACCTCCCGGTCCGCCGCCGTCCGATAACCCCGCAGATGCCGCGGCTGGAACCCGTACGCCGAAAGCCCCGCCACCGCCTTCGCGATGATCAACGCATCGCCGTCGTACCAACCCGGCGGATCCGACACCACCAGCCCCAGCCGCTCCAACTCCCCCAACGTCGACTCGTCGATCCCGCTGCGCGACACCAACTCCGAGCGGCCCAACCGCACCTGAGCCGACTCCGGACCAGCACCCCGCCCCGGAACCTCACCATCGGGACCCACCGCCACCAACGCCGGCCGGGACCGCTCCGGCACCTCACCCGTGGCTTCCCACCCCGCCAACTGCTCACGGATCACCCGCAACGGCAGATACTGATCCCGCTGCGCGGTCAACACGAACCGCAACCGCGCAACATCGTCCCAGCCGTACTTCCGGTAACCCGCCGCCGTCCGCTGCGGCTCCACCAGGCCCTCGGCCTCCAGGAACCGCAACTTCGAAATGGTCACGTCGGGAAAATCCACCCGCAGCTGGGCCAGCACCTCGCCGATACTCATCAACGGCTGGGCGCGACCCGCCCCGGACGGCGTCGAGGCCGCAGGCTCGTTCACCCCCGGCCGGCCTCGCCCTCAGGGCGCGGACCGGCGATGAACACCACCCGGAACTTGCCGATCTGCACCTCGTCACCGTTGGTCAACGTCGCCGCCTCGACCCGCTCCCGGTTCACGTACGTGCCGTTCAAACTGCCCACGTCCCGCACCGTGAACGTCCCACCATCACGGTGGAACTCCGCATGCCGACGCGACACCGTCACATCGTCGAGAAAAATGTCACTGTCCGGGTGCCGCCCACTGGTCGTCACATCGTGATCCAGCAGGAACCGCGCACCCGCGTTCGGACCCCGACGAACCACCAGCAGCGCCATCCCCGGCGGCAACGAACCGGACATCCGGCTCGGCACCACATCGGTGTCCGGCCCCTCCAACGCTTCTTCGAGCGAACCGAGATTGAGCGTCGACGTGACGTCGAGCGGGGGGAACTCGTCGCCTGGGCGAGTCATGGGACCACCTCACGGATCTGTTTCGGTCGGCGTCGGGTGACGGCGGGTCTGGCCGCCGGGCGCACATCCCCCCGGCGGCTGGCTCTCCGTGCCCCGAAAGGCTGTCCGCGACGCTCAACAAATGGGTTCTCGGTCGACTGGGCGAGCCTAGCCAGCGCCGAAAAACAGGGCAACCGGACGCGCGGCACAGACACCAACGCGCCGACACAGCAAAACGCTCAGCTCTCCGTCAACTCGCGATACGCGTCCGCGGTGAGCAGCCCGTCGACCGCCGCCGGATCCGCCACAGCGATCTCCACCAACCAACCCGACCCGTACGGATCCGTGTTGATCACCTCGGGCGTGTCGGCCAACACCTCATTACGCGCCGACACCGTACCCCCCACCGGGGCGTACAACTCCGACACGCTCTTGGTCGACTCGATCTCACCCAACGGCTCACCGGCCGCCACCACCGCACCGGCCTCCGGCAACTGCACGTACACGATGTCGCCGAGAGCATCCTGCGCGAAATGAGTGATACCGACCCGCACGGCCCCGCCGTCAGCGGCCGCCACCCACTCATGCTCAGCGGTGTAACGCAGATCCTCAGGAATCACCAGCGTCCTCATCCATCGCGACACCGGACCTCACCGATGCCGGCCCACCAGGCCTAACCGACCGGACGGGCGTGTTCCAGTGTTCTGGGCACGTGCAGCGCCGAAACCTCGGCAACCTCACGATCCTCAACGATCACGTTACCGCCGTCCTGCGCAACCGACGCCACCACCCCACCGGGAATGTTCAGCCCCGTACGCATCGTCGCCGGATCACCGATCACCGTGATCGTGAACGGACCCGACAACGGACGCCCATCCACGATCAACGAGCCGTTCTCCCCGTCCAGGAAGTACGTCGACGCCACGATCCGCACCGACGCCCGGTCACCACCGGAAATCTGCATCGCCTCCGCGCCCGCACCCCGCAACTCCTGCACCGCATCCAACACCCGGATCGCCGAGATCGGCTTCGCACCCGCCTGGAACCGCACCGCCAGACCCGGACCCCGCGCCGGCAACGTACCCGCCAGAATCCCCAACTCGTCCGCCCGCCGGGTCGCCTCCTGCAACGCCGCCTGACGCCCCTGCTCACCCGAACGCAACTGCCGCTGACTCTCCTCCAACGCCGAGATGTCCTGCCGCAGCCGAACGTCCCGCGCCTCCAGGTCGTACAGAATCCGCACCAGGTCCTCCTGGCGCGCCGCCGCCAACGACGAATCCGTCGACGTGGTCTTCAACTGCACCGCCAGCGTGAACCCCAGCAACACCAGCAACACGCTGATCATCACCGTCGCGGAACCGAACCGCCGCCAACCCGCCGCCACCGCCGCCGCGAACGACCCCGCCGCCGACTCGTCCCCGCCGTTGGCCGGCGCATCGTCCTCCGGCGGGCGCCCCTGCGGCGACAACGGACTCAGCTCGTCCGGATCCGGCGCCTCCGGCCGCGGATCCGGCTCACCCGCCGGACCATCCGGCCGCACCGGACCCGCCGGCTGCGGCCACCCCGTACCCGTCTCGGTGTGCTCGTCAGTCACGCCACAAACCTACGCCCGGAACAGGTGCCGGCGGATCGCCGCCACGTTTCCGAAGATGCGCACACCCAACACGACCACCACACCGGTGGACAACTGCCCACCCACACCCAACTGATCACCCAGATACACGATCAACGCCGCCACCAACACGTTCGAGATGAACGACACCACGAACTGCTTGTCGTCGAAGATGCGGTCCAACTTCGCCCGAACCCCACCGAACACCGCGTCCAGCGCCGCCACCACCGCGATCGGCAGGTACGGCTGCAACGCCGCCGGCACCGTGGGATCCAACCACAGACCGAGCACCACACCGGCCAGCAGAGCCAGCACCGCGATCATCGACCACCTCCGGAGGGACTGGGGGACCCGCCACCCGACGGCGACACACTCGGACTCACCGCAGGCTCCGCGTAGCGTAGCCGCGGCTCCGGCGCCGCCGGCAACGTGAGGTCATCGACCTGCCGCACACCGAACGACAACCCGGTGTCCTGCGCCACCTTGCGCATCGTCAATGCGCTCCGGCTGGCCTCGTACCGCTCACGCATCGACCTCGGACCGATCGCCGACACCTCGTACGGCCCGGTCACCGGCCGGAAGTCCACCAGGATCGCCTGACCCGCGTTCCGGATCGTCGAGGTCGCCGTCAACCGCTGCCCGTTGATCGCGATCGCCTCCGCCCCCGCACCCCACAGGTCATTGGCCACCCCCTGAAGGTCGCTGTAGAGCACCTGCGACGGGCCGACGTTGGCCCCACCGAGGCCATCCTGACCACTCGGGCCGTCCTCCAACCGGACCACCACACCGTCGCCACGCACCCGACCGAGACCGGTGCTTGCCGCAAGATTGCGCAGCCGCGACGCCTGCGAACCGCTCAGCTGCGCCTCCCGCTGCCGGTTCACCTCATCGCGCAGCTGGTCGGCCCGCTCCGACATCGCGTCCGTGTCGGCCTGCCGCTGCTTGATCTGCGCCACCAGACCCGAACGGGCCTGCGCCCGCCCCGACTCCTCGGCCGTGGTCTGCCGGTACGCCACCGCGCAGAGAAAACCCAGCAGCACGATCAACACCAGGCTGACCGGACTCACCGTCCAGCCGGGTCGAGGCGATCCCCCGCGACGCGCCCGCGCCTGCGCCGCGTCTTCGTAACCCGGATCCAACGGGTTACGGAACAACTCGGTCAGGAAGTCCGGGGTGAAGGTCCGTACGCCGCGACGCTCGTCGTCGTCACCCACCCGCTCGCTCATGCCTCTCCCCGTCCCCGTACCGCCCGCACCAGCTGGCGGGCCTGGATCACGTAGAACGCGCCGGCCACCCAGTAGAGCACCAGACCCCACCAGGCCAGGGCCCAGCCCATCGGGTGCGCGACCGCCGTGGTGGCCGACACCGTCGCGGCCAGCAGCAGCAGCGGGAAGGCCGCGAGCAGCAGGAACGTGGCGGTCTTACCGACATAGTGCACCGGCGGCGGACCGTAGCCGTGCCGGCGCAGCACCGCCAACGACACCAGCAGCAGCGCCTCCCGGGCCAGCAGGGCTGCGGTGAACTGCCAGGGCACCACGTCCCGGGCGGTGAAGGCGATCAGGACGGCGAGGATGTACAGCCGGTCGGCGAGCGGGTCGAGCAGCTCACCGAGGCGGCTGACCTGGCGCAGGCGGCGGGCGATCCAACCGTCGACCCAGTCGCTGGTGCCCCCGACGGCCAGCACCACGACCGCGGCCACGTCCGCGCGCGCGACCAGGAACAGGTAGAGGAACAACGGGACACCGGCCAGCCGTACGAAGCTGATCACGTTCGGCACGGTCAGCACCCGGTGCTCTCCACCGGCGTCGGCGGCCTGGGGTGGCTCCGTTCGAGCGGGCCGACGCGACACCGAACCTCCTTCGCGGCACGCCGGTCCATCGCGGGCCTCTGGTCCGCCGGCGGTCGTGCGTGCTGTCCCGTCGGCTGACGCCGACTCCCCCTGTGATCCCGATCCGGGATCGTCCCTGGCCCTGCCGTCCGCTGTCGAAGATCGCGAACCGGCGGAATGCGCTGCCACTATATCGGGCCCTGGTGCAGGCCTCGCCTTGTAGCGGTGCCGGGTGGGATGCGTGGTGTCGAGGTGACGGTGGTCACCACGCGTAAAGCGTCCTAGGATGAATGCTGTCGGGGTGGGCAGGTGCGTACTCGTCAACGGTCCGCGCGCTCGCCCCCGCCGTGCCAGTCCAGGCACACCACCACCGCGTCGTCGCGCAGGTCGGCGTCGGCGTGGAAGGCCTGCAACTCGCGCATCACCGTCCCCACCGCCTCGCTCGGCGGCTGCAACCGCGTGGCCCGCATGGACCGGGCCATCGCCCGCTGGCCGTACGCCTCCCGGCCGCTCGGGTCCGCACCCCACACACCGTCGGAGACGACGAACAATCGGTCCCCCGGATCCAGGTCGAACTCCTGCAGGTTGTAACGGGTCTCGGCGAACATGCCCAACGGCAGCTGCTGCTCCAGCACCAGGCGGGTGACCGCGCCACCCCGCAACCGCATCAGATGCGGCGAGCCCGCGTCGACCGCCCGCACCCGCCCGGTCGTACAGTCCAGTTCGAGCAGCACGGTGGCCACGTGCCGGTGCCCCCGATGCTGGTAGTAGACCGTGTCGGAGGCCAGTTCGGCCTGTTCCACAAGTCCGCCGCCGGAGCGGCGGGCGTTGCGCATCGCGTTGACCGTCACCGCGGTCAGCAACGCCGCGGCGAGCCCGATGGTGTCGCCGTTGAGCACGGTGACGGTCAGCCGGTCGTCATTCAACGACCAGTCGAAATGGTCACCGCTGACCGTGTACGCCGGTTCGAGCTGGCCCGCCAGCTGGAAGGCCTCGTGGCTGATGCCGCGCCCGGGCAGCAGCTCCCACTGCAACTCGGCCGCCATGCTCAGCCGCTCCCGGCGGCGGGCCCGCCGATACCTGTCGGTCTCCCGGTCGGCGGCGCGCAACGCCATGGCCACCTCGCCGGCGATGTCCGTTGCCGCGGCGACGACCTCCTCCGACGGCGCCTGCGGCAACTCGACCATCAGCACACCCAGCCGCTCCCCCCACACCGTCAGCGGCAGGTAGAGCCGGCAGCGGCCCTGTGGTTCACCGCCCCGCACCCACTGCTGACTGCTGAAGCACCGCTGCACCATGCTCTGCACCGCCTGACCGGCGACCTGCGGCTGGCGGGAGTCGAGCACCGGCCACAGACCGTTGATCCGGTAGTCGGCGACGAACACGGCGGTGCCCACGGCACCGAGTACGGAACGAATGGCCTGGTCGGCGGCCTCGACCACCCGGTCGGGCGGCGCCTCGCGCAGGGCGCGGGAAATCCCCGTGAGCGCATCCGCCATGACCATCCTCCGAAAATTACTTGCCCTGGGGCAAGCATCATACGGAGGTGGGGCGACCCCCGGTCACCCGGCCGACCGCACCGCCACCGCGCCGTGGAAGGCGTCCGGCACCTGCTCCGGCGCACCGTCCGGCCGCCAGTGCGGCACCGCGACGATCCCCTCCGATGTGGGCGTCCACCGCCCCAGCAGCGGCGCGAATGCCGCCGGCGTGCGCATCCGGAACGCCGGCCCCATCATGGCCAGCGCCTCGGGGTGGCCGGCCAACTCCTCGGTGTCGAAGTCGATGGCCAGGTGACTGCCCACAGCAGACGCCCGGTACAACTCGTCGAGCGTGCGGGCGAGGGTCTCGTCGTCGAGGAAGGCGGCCAGACCGAGGAACACCACACCCACCGGCCGTCGACCCCAGCCCGGCACGAAACGGTGCAGCAACGCCGGATCGATCGTGCCGATGTCGGTGGCGTCACCGTAGCCGTAACCGGCCCGGTCGCTGCCGGCCAGCAGGCGTTGCCCGAGGCGGATGGTGACCGGGTCCACGTCGGTGTAGAGGACTGTCGCCTCCGGGGCCACCTCGTGCACGTTGCCCATCGTCGGCACCCCGGCGCCGAAGACCAGGAAGCTGTCCACACCGGTCGCGGCGATCGCGCGGACGGCCCGGCCGAGGAAGGCCCGCAGCGCCCGGAAAACCGGCGCGCACGGCCCGTACGCCTGCTCGAAGGCATGCGCCGCCGCCACGTCGACCGGGTAGTGGTGCGTCCCACCGAGCCAGAAGTCGATCATCCGTGCCGTACTCGGCTGGTCGGGCTCCACCATCGACGACGCTCCCTCCCCCGGCGGTCGGGGTCAGCGTACCGACATCGGTCCCCTGGCCGGTATAGCCCCGCTGACCTGCGGCGGCCCGCGATACTGACGCAAACCGGCAGACGGGGGTGGCGGTGGACTCGGCGGTGGTGGTCGGCGTGGACGGCTCCGAGGCGGCACTCGCCGCGGTACGGCTCGCCGCGGCGGAGGCGGCGCGCAGGCATCGACCGTTGCGGGTGGTGCACGCCTTCATCTGGCCGTCGCTGCACTCCCCCTTCACCCCGGGCACCGAGGGCCCGGCCGACGGAGGGCTGCGCGGTCAGGCCCACCAACTCGTCACCGCCGCCGTCGACGAGGCGCAGACCACCGCGCCGGGCCTACGGGTGACCGGTGAGATCGTCGACGGTGCGCCGACAGCCGTCCTGCTGCAGGCCTCCGACGACGCCGCGCTGGTGGTCCTCGGCGACCGTGGGCTGGGTGGCTTCACCGCCCTGGTGGTCGGCTCGGTCGCGGTGACCGTCGCCGCGCATGCCCGCTGCCCGGTCCTGGTGGCCCGCGGTACCGCCGACCCGCAGGGACCGATCGTGGTCGGGGTCGACGGCTCCGACGTGTCGCGGCGGGCCGTGGAGTTCGCGGTGCAGACCGCGGCGTTCCGCGGCGCCACGGTGGTGGCGACCCACGCCTACCGGCATCCCGCCTCGACCGGCCCGGGCGACATGCAACCCCTGGTGTACGACGAGTCGCAGCTGCAGGCCGAGGAGGAGCGGGCACTCGCGGAGTCCATCACCGGGCTGACCGACCGCTACCCGGAGGTGACGATTCGCCGTGAATCGGTGCGGGGACGCGCCCCGAAGGTGCTCACCGAGGCCTCCCGTACGGCGCAGCTGCTGGTGGTGGGCGGTCAGGGGCGTGGCGAGCTGACCGGTTTGCTGCTGGGGTCGGTGAGCCGGTCGATGCTGCACCACAGCCACTGCCCGGTCGCGGTGGTCCGGGGGGACGGGGTTGGCCCCCCTCCAGGCGGGTAGACGGGGCGCGTACGTGACCGGCGAGCACCAGAGGAGACAGCGATGCCTGGACCGAGGCCTGGTAGTAACGCCTACGACAAGCAACGCGCCCGCCTGCGCAACGCCCTCGACAACTCCGGTCGGGGCGTCACGGACGAACGGGCCGACGAGGCCGCCAACCGGATCCTGCAGGACGAACGGGGTCAGCGGGGCATCGCCCGGGGCGAGCGCACCTACGGCCCGAAGGGCAACCGTGAACCGGGTGATCCGAAGTGAGGCGCAGCGCGCTCACCGACGGGCTGATCGCGGGGGCGGTGGGCACCACCGCCCTCAACGTCGCCACCTACCTGGACATGACGGTACGGGCCCGACCGGCCAGCCATAGCCCGCAGGAGAGCGCCGGTCGGGTGGCCGACGTGGCCCATCTGGACCTCGGGTCACCACAACGGGCCGAGAACCGGCTCTCCGGGCTCGGCGCGTTGATGGGGTACGGGCTCGGCGTGGCCGCCGCCGTCGGCTTCGCGGCGTTGACCCGGGGCCGGCGGCAACCGGTGCTGCGGGCCGCGGCGCTGCTCGGCGGCGGGGCGATGACACTGTCCGACGGGACGCTGACCCTGCTCGGTGTCACCGACCCGCGTACCTGGCGGCGCAGCGACTGGCTCGCCGACCTGCTGCCGCACCTCGCGTACGGGCTGACGGCCGCAGCCACCTGGAACCGGCTGCGGCCGTCAACGGTGACCGGAGGTTAGTCCCGGTCGCTCTCGTCCTGCGCGACCGGCTGCCCGGTCGGCCCGTACGGCGACACCTGTCCCCGAGGCACCGGGCGTCCGGCGTCGGCCCGCGAGGTGCCACGGTTACGCGGATGACCGGTCGGACCCGGTCCCTTGCTGTCCTGACTGGTGGCGCCCAGGGCGTTGCGGCGCAACTCCTGCTGCTGCGGGTTCGTCATGGTCGTCTCCCTTCGCCAAGTGGCGGGACGCGACAGTCGACCACGTCCACGACCGGCTTACCCATCGCCGTCGACCGCATTCCGTAGCCGGGCCTGCGGCCCGGGACTGCTCGGGCGTACAGCGGGTATGTCCCGACGATGGGTGACCAACGGGCTGTCGCGCGGGCCCTGCTGACCCGCCACACGTACGCCGAGGAGGCGGGGATCTCCCTCGCCGACCGGCCCGCACCGCTGTACCAGCTGCTGGTGCTGGTGACGCTGCTCAGTACCCGGATCAGGGCACAGGTGGCGGTGGCCGCCGCCCGGGAACTGTTCGCCGCCGGATACCGCACCGCAGCGGCGATGGAGGCGGCGAGCTGGCAGCAGCGGGTCGATGCGCTCGGGCGGGGCCACTACCGCCGCTACGACGAGCGGACCGCGACGATGCTCGGCACCGGCGCCCGGCTCTGCCTGGACCGCTGGCACGGTGACCTGCGGCGACTGCGCCGGCAGGCCGACGGCGACCAGGATCAGCTGCGCCGCCTGCTTGTCGAGTTCCCCGGCATCGGCCCCACCGGCGCGGACATCTTCCTGCGCGAGGTGCAGACGGTCTGGCCGGAACTGCGACCGTACGCCGACCGGCGCGCGGTCGCCGGGGCCAAGCGGCTCGGTCTGCCGGCCGCCACCGACCGGCTGGCCGGTCTGGTCGACGAGGGCGAGTTCGGCCGGTTGGCCTCGGCCCTGGTGCGAGTGGCGCTCGGCGAGGAGTCGGCGGGGCAGATCACCCGCAGCGTCGCCGCCGGCTGAGCCCGTCACGTGGCGGCGTCGCCGCCGGCTGAGCCCGTCACGTGGCGGCGTCGCCGCCGGCTGAGCCCAACGTCACTTGGCGGCGTCGCCGCCGGGTTTGGTCAGGTGCCACACCAGCAGCGACGCGAGCAACGCCAGCACCACCAACCCGCCGGAGAGCCCACTTCCCTCCTCCGGGGAGCGGCCGGTCGTCCCGAAGTAGATCACCGCCAGGCCGGCCAGCACCGCGAACAGCTTGCGGATACCTCGGTCCTTCACGCCTCGCACGGTAAAGGCACAGACCGGGCTGTTTCCGGCACTTGTCGGCAGATCCCTCGACCGGGCGACGAACTCAGTCGGTCTCCAGGTCATCGAGGGATATCTTGTGACTCATCAGCCAGCGGGCCAACGCCGACATGCCGAACAGCCACAGCGGCGCCGACTCGGTGGTGCCGTTGGTGGCGAAGATGGCGAACCGCAGATCCGGTGCCCGGTACGCCTCGATCCGCCACCGGTGCTGCCGGTCCCGCCAGACCGCGCTCGGGTCCATGCCGTCACGGTAGGCGCTGCACCGGCCCGCCGACCGACGGATGCCACCAACTCAGCGGCCCACCACCATCCGAGTGTCGTCGGGCAGCCGACGGGTGGCGCCCTGCCGGTCCAGCAGCTCCAGCAGCGGCACCGCCACCCGACGGGTGGTGTCCAGGGCCTGCCGGGCCGCGCTGAGCGTGAACGGTTGCGGCAGGGTGGCCAGCACCCGTACGGCCTGCTGCGGCGCACCCGAGGGCAGCAGCACGTTGCCGGTCAGCCGCAGCAGCACACCGGCGCGTACCGCGGCACCGATCTCACGGGTGCCCAGCCCGACGGCGGCGAGCCGGTCGGCTTCCGGGGCGCGGAACGGCCGGGTCGTCAACTCCTCGCGCAGCAGCGCCAACGCGCGGGCCACCGGCTCGGGCAGCGCGTCGGCGTCGGCGGTGCCGACCCGGCCCGCCGCCAACCGCAGCGGCGCCCGCACCAGCGCCTCCACCAGCGCCCGGTCCGGCAGGTCCAGACGCTGACGCAGCACCTCCACCGGCGCCCCGGGCTCCAGCGGATGCCGGCGGGCATGGTCGGCGACCGCGTCGGCGAGCCGGCGACCCAACTGCCGCCAGTGCTCCGGATCGGCCAACCAGTCCCCACACACCGGTGCTCCGGTCACCGGCACCCCCGCCCGACGCAGGTCGGCGGCGCGCACCAGGCCCCGGCGGCGGAGCTCGCCGGCCAGGTCGGGACGGCCGTCCATGCTCGCCAACACGGCCGCCCGGGCCGCCGCGGCACCACGGCGACGCAGCGGCGGCGGCGCGACGTCCAGCACGGTGACCCCACCGGCGACGTGATGGCGTCCGGGGTCACGCAGCAACGCCCGGTCACCGATGAGCAACGGCAACGGCCGGGCCAGCCGCAGCCGGAGGGTGTCGACTCCCAGCGGGCGTACCCGCACCGGCACCGCCGCCGACCCGACGTGCAGGGTCAGTGTGGCCGGCAGGTCGGCCGCCGGGTCACCGGCCAGCCGCACGTCGATCAGGTCGGTGCTGGCGAACCCGTCGGGGGTGAGCAGAGCGTCGCCCCGGGCGATCCGGTCCCGGGCCACCCCGCGCAGGTTGACCGCCACCCGGGCGACCGGCCCGACCTGCTCGCACGGCTGACCGAGCCGGTGCAGACCCCGTACCCGCACCGGCTCGCCGCTGCCGGCCACCACCAGTTCGGTGCCGACCCGCAGTTCACCGGCGCCCAGGGTGCCGGTGACCACGGTGCCGCTGCCGCGCATGGTGAAGCTGCGGTCCACCCAGAGCCGTACCGGGCCGTCGGTCGATGCGGTGGGCAGCCGGGCGGCCAGCCGGTCCAGCGCGAGCCGCAGCTGCGGCAGCCCGACGCCGGTGACCGCGCTGACCGCCACCGCCTCCACGTCGCGCAGCGAGGTCGCCGCCAGGTACGCACCGGCGTGCTCCAGGACCGGGCCCGGATCGGCCAGGTCCGCGCGGGTCACCACCAGCAGCCCGTACGCGACCCCCAGCGCGTCCAACGCGGCCAGGTGCTCCGCGGACTGCGGCATCCACCCCTCGTCGGCGGCGACCACCACGATGGCGGCGGGCACCGGACCGACACCGGCGAGCATGTTCGGTACGAACCGTTCGTGTCCCGGCACGTCGACGAACGCGACAGTGGCGCCGGAGGGCAGTGTCGTCCAGGCGAACCCGAGGTCGATGGTCATGCCTCGGCGGCGTTCCTCCGCCCACCGGTCCGGTTCCATTCCGGTCAGCGCCCGCACCAGGGTGGACTTGCCGTGGTCGACGTGCCCGGCGGTGGCCACCACCAGCATGATCAGTGCTCTCCCGGCACAGCCAGCACGGCGGCCCGTACGGTGTCGTCGGCGTGCGGCGGCACGCACCGCAGATCCAGCAGCAGCCGCCCGTGCGTGACCCGACCCAGCACCGGCGGTTCACCGGTGCGCAGCGGACGGGCGTAGTGCTCCGGCAGGCTCAACGCCCACGAGTCCAACTCCACCCCCGGAGCGCCGCCGCCACCGACGACCGCCACCGACGGCACCACCTCGACCTTGTGCCCGTCCGCCGCGATGGCCTCGCGCAGCCGCTCGGTGCGCTCCCGCAGACTCGCCGGGTCGGTGTGCAGCGCGGTCCGGGTGGGTGTGGCCGGATCACCGAGGGTCGCCGCCAGCGCGGCCAGGGTCAGTTTGTCCACCCGCAACGCCCGGGCCAGCGGATGGCGACGCAGCCGATCCACCAGCTCGGCGCGGCCGAGCAGCAGCCCGGCCTGCGGCCCACCGAGCAGCTTGTCGCCGCTGGCGGTGACCAGCGCCGCCCCGGCGGTCAGGGTGCTCGCCGCGTCCGGCTCGTCGGGCAGCAACGCATCGGGAGCAAGCAGCCCGGAGCCGATGTCGACGACCACCGGCACCCCGAGGTCGGCCAACCGTCGCACCGGCACCGCCGAGGTGAAGCCGCTGACCTGGAAGTTCGACGGATGCACCTTCAGCACGAACCCGGTGTCCGGGCCGATCGCGTCGGCGTAGTCGGCAAGGGTGCTCCGGTTGGTGGTGCCGACCTCCCGCAGCCGGGCCCCGGTGCTGACGATCAGGTCGGGTAGCCGGAACCCGTCACCGATCTCCACCAGTTCACCTCGGCTGACCACGATCTCGGCGCCGGCGGCCAACGCGGTGGCCGCCAGGACCAGGGCGGCGGCACCGTTGTTGACCACGTGCACCGCCTCGGCCTGCGGCACGGCGGCGGCGAGGGCGTCCAACGCGTCACGGCCACGGCGAGCCCGCCGCCCGGTCTGAAGGTCCAGTTCGACGTCGGTGTGCCCGGCGGCAGCGACCATCGCGGTCACCGCCGCGTCCGACAACGCGGCCCGACCCAGGTTGGTGTGCAGCACCACCCCGGTGGCGTTGAGCACGGCACGTGGCGCCGCCGGCGGCAACGCGGCGAGGGCGGCGTCGCGTACCTGATCGGGGTCGATCTCGCCGCGGCGGGCCCGGTCCTGGGCCTGCCGCACGGCGGCCTTCACCCGGTCCCGGCCCAGGCCGACGACGGCCGCGGCCAACCGGGGCTCGGCCAGCAGCGCGTCGGTGCGCGGCACCCGACGCCGCGGATCGGCGCAACCGTCGCCCATCGGGTCATCTCCTCGGCAGCGTTGGCGGAGACGGACGGGAATCGAACCCGCCTGGCCCGGGTCCCGGACCACACCGGTTTTGAAGACCGGGAGGGGCACCAGCCACCTGAACGCCTCCACCCAGCATTTGATCACAGCCTGGCCGCGACCAGGCCGGGAGGTGGCCGAACGCTGACGCTACGGGATGTCGGCGGCACGCCGCCGCGCGAGCCGCTCCCGCTGCGGCAGCACCGTGTACCGGGGGTCACGGGCGGACGCGACCCCGGCGCGGAACACCCCGAACCGGGTGGCCACCGACGCCGCCAGCAACGCCGCACCGGACAACGCCGCCACCACCCGGCTGCGACCACCCAGCACCGCACCGGCCACCCCGACGGCGGTCAACGCCCGCCCGGCCCGCAACAACTGACCGGCGCGACCGGTCCGGTACGGCTCGCTGAGCAACCCGAGCCGGCTCTCCACCTGATGCGCGCCGTACAACTCCAGCGCGGCACCCGCCACCGCCATCCGCCGGGCCGGCCCCGCCTGCGCCGGTGGCACGCCGATCAGACCCACCCCGGCGCCGCTGGCCAACGCGCTGCCCGCGAACACCACAGGCAGATAGGGGTACGCCTCATGCCACGACGGCACGGCCGTGTCGGCCAGCAGCACCCCCGTGTACGTGCCCAGGGCCGGTGCGGTCACCGCCGCCGCCAGCCCGGCCACCCGCCCGACCGGCGGCAACACCCGGCGGGCCAGCCCCAGCGGACCCCGGCGCGGCAGCAGGGGCGCCGCCTCGGCGACGGCAGCCAGTCCGGCGGCCGGCCCGTAGGCGGCGAGGATCCAGGTGCCCACCGACATCGGGGAGGTCGGCTTGGCCACCCGCAGCATGTGGTGGAACCGCTCCGGCCGGCCCAGATCCTTCACCAGCAGCCCGGCGCTGGCGGTGACGGCAGCCAGCGCGGCGACCCGCCCGGCGCGCCGCATCGCCGGCCGGCCGGTCAACTGCCCACCGGCGGCCAGCAGCGACGAACCGGCAGCCACCCCGCCGGTGAACAGGTAGGCGGCGATCTCCCAGGTCCACACCGGCGGTTTGAGGATGGGCCGCCCGTAGTAGGAGCTGAACTCGGCCGGCGGCACCGTCAACCCGGCGTCCCGCCGCTGGCGGGACCGGCGGAACCGCTCCCCCACCGGCGGTTGCTGACTGTTCACCGTTTTCCTCCGAGGAACGCGACGACCGCGCCCGCCGCCATGGCCAGCGCCGCCACCCCCGCGCGTTTCCACATCTTCGGCAGGTCGTGGGTGGGCACCTGCGGGTCGGGCGGCAGACCGTACACCTCCGGCTCGTCGAGCAGGAGGAAGAACGCGCCGTCACCACCGACGCCGTCGCTGGGGTCGTGGCCGTAGAGCCGGGCCTCGGGCACCCCCCGCTCGTGCAGGGTGGCGACCCGGGCGGCGGCCCGCTCCCGCAACTCGTCGAGGGGGCCGTACTGGATCGACTCGGTGGGGCAGGCCTGCGCGCAGGCCGGCGTCAGGCCCGCGCCGATCCGGTCGTAGCACAGGGTGCACTTCCACACCCGGCCGTCGTCGACCCGCCGGTCGATGACCCCGTACGGGCAGGCCGACACGCAGTAGCCGCAGCCGTTGCAGATGTCCTCCTGCACCACCACCGTGCCGAACTCGGTGCGGAACAGCGCCCCGGTCGGGCAGACGTCCAGGCAACCGGCCCGGGTGCAGTGCTTGCACACGTCCGACATCATCAGCCAGCGGAAATCGCTGCGCCCCTCGGCCGTGCCGGTACGCCCCGGCGGCCCGGACTGCGGCATCCCCAGGAACTGGGTGGTGTCGGTCTGCTCCGGTGCGGCGGCCGGCCGGGGTTGCTCGATGAACGCGACGTGCCGCCACGAGTTCGCGGTCAACGCCCCGGTGTTGTCGTACGACATGCCGAGCAGGTCCAGCCCGGAGGTGGGTACCCCGTTCCACTCCTTGCAGGCCACCTCGCACGCCTTGCAGCCGATGCAGACGCTGGTGTCGGTGAAGAACCCCATCCGTGGCGGCGCGTCGACCCAACCGGCACCCGTCGCCGGGTCCCGTGGCGTCGACCGGTCATCCGTGTCGACCATCACCGGTCCCCTCTTTCGTCAGCGCCGGTCTCCCGCTCGCCCGTTGCCTCGCCAGGTTGGTCGACCGGCACACCGGGGGTGACCGCCGGCGGCACCGCACCCGCCACGATGCCGGCCCGGGTGCGGTAATCGTCCACCAGGTCCCGCAACGCCGGCCCGGTGGGGCGGCGACCCGGCCGCACGTCACAGGTGCCGATCTTGCTTTCCTGGATCAGCACGTTCGGATCCAGGGTGATGCCGAACAGGTCGTTGGCCGAGTCGCCGGTGACCAACCCCTCGAATCCGAAGTGGTACGGCAACCACAGCTGGTGAATCACCCGACCGTCCACCCGCAACGGCACCAGCCGGTCGGTGACCAGCACCTTCGCCTCGATCACCGCGCGGGCGCTGATCAGGTGCGCCCAGCCGAGATGAGTCAGCCCGGCCACCGCCGCCAACGCCGGGGACACCTCGACGAACATCTCCGGCTGCAACTCCGCCAACGGCGCCACCGTACGGCTCATCCCGCCGGCGGTGTGATGCTCGGTCAACCGGCTGACCGTGAACACGTACGGGAACACCTGGCTGTGTTCCTGCGGCGGACTCGGATTGATCGAGTTCACCGGATGCCGGTACGTCTTACGGGTCGGGTTGTCCTGCTGACCGTAGAACGAGTTGCGCACCGGCGACTCGGCCGGCTCGTAGTGCGTGGGCAGCGGGCCGTCGACCACGCCACTGGGCGCGAACAACCAGCCCTTGCCGTCGGACTGCATGACGAACGGGTCGTCGCCGGCCAACGCGGCCGGACCCGTGGCGCCCTCCGGCGGCCGGTACGTCGGCGCCTTCGTCACCTCGAAATCCGGCACGTCGTAACCGGTCCACCGGCCCGCCGACTCGTCCCACCACACGTACCGTTTGCGTTCGCTCCACGGCCGGCCCTGTGGATCGGCCGACGCCCGGTTGTAGAGCATGCGCCGGTTCGCCGGCCACGCCCAACCCCACTCGGCCGCCACCCAGTCCTGCTCGCGACCGGGCCGCCGACGCGCCGCCTGGTTCACCCCGTCGGCGTACACCCCGGCGTAGATCCAACAGCCCACCGCGGTCGTACCGTCGTCACGGGCCTCGGCGAAACCGGCGAGCGGACGGCCGGTCGCCACCTCGTACCCGTTGATCTCCCGCAGCACCGCCTCGGCGTCCGGCTCGTCGTGCGGACCGTGCGTGGGATAGTCCCAGGCCAGGTCCAGCAGCGCCCGGTCGCGCGGCAACGACGACCCGGCCAACTTCTCCCGCAGCCTGCGGCCCAGGTGGTAGAAGAACCACAACTCCGAACGGGCGTCACCCGGCGGGTCGACGGCCTTCTCCCGCCACTGCACCAACCGCTGCGTCTGGGTGAAGGTGCCCTCCTTCTCCACATGCGAGGCCGCCGGCAGGAAGAACACCTCGGTACGACACTCCTGCGGCACGATCTCCCCGGTGGCCACCTCGGGGCCACGCTGCCAGAACGTCGCGCTTTCGATCATGAACAGGTCCCGGACCACCAGCCAGTCCAGGTTCGCCATGCCGAGCCGCTGCGCCCGACCGTGCGCCGAACCGACCGCCGGGTTCTGACCGAGCAGGAAATAGCCCTTGATCTTCCCGTCGATCATGTCGAGGACCTGCTGATAGGTCCCGTGGTCACCGGTCATCCGAGGCAGATAGCCGTAACAGAAGTCGTTGTCCGGGGTCGCCGCGTCCCCCCAGTACGCCTTGAGCAGACTCGCCGCGTACGCCCGCGCGTTGCCCCAGAAACCCTTCTGCCCCGGGTGCCGGATCGCGTCCACCCAGTCGTCGAAGGTCGGATGCTGGGCGTGATGCGGCATCGGCAGATAGCCCGGCAGCAGGTTGAACAGCGTCGGAATGTCGGTGGACCCCTGGATGCTGGCATGCCCACGCAGCGCCAACACCCCACCACCGGGGCGACCCACGTTACCCAGCAACAACTGGATGATCGCGCCGGTACGGATGTACTGCACCCCGACGCTGTGCTGCGTCCACCCCACCGAGTAGATCAGGCAACCGGTCCGCTCCCGACCCGAATTCTGCGTCCACGCGCGGGCCAACTCCAGGAACTTCTCCCGCGGCAGACCACAGACCCGCTCCACCATCTCCGGCGTGTAGCGGGCGAAGTGCCGCTTGAGGATCTGGTACACGCAGCGCGGATGCTGCAACGTCTCGTCCCGCTCGACCTGCCCGGCGATCGGCGCACCATGCGACTCGTGCCGCAACCCGGCGGCCGTCTCCCGCTCCATCGCCGTGTGACCGCTGCCGGAATCCCGCTCGTGCCCGGCGTACTGCCAACTGTCCTGCACGTAGCTGCCGGTCGCCGGATCGAACCCGGAGAACAGCCCGTCGGCGTCCTCGGCGTCGACATAATCCTCGCTGACGATCGTCGCCGCGTTGGTGTACGCCAGCACGTACTCCCGGAAGTCCAACTCGTTGCTCAGGATGTAGTTGACCACCCCACCGAGCAACGCGATGTCCGAGCCCGCCCGGATCGGCAGGTACGTGTCAGCCGACGCGCTGGTCCGGGTGAACCGGGGATCGACATGGAACACCTTCGCCCCACGCTTACGCGCCTCCATCACCCACTGGAAGCCCACCGGGTGGGCCTCGGCCATGTTCGACCCCTGGATGACGATGACGTCAGCGTTCGCCACGTCCTGTTGGAAAACCGTCGCGCCGCCGCGACCGAAGCTGGCCCCCAGACCGGGGACGGTGGCGGAGTGTCAAATCCGCGCCTGGTTCTCGATCTGAAGTGCCCCCATCGCGGTGAACAACTTCTTGATGAGGTAGTTCTCCTCGTTGTCCAGCGTCGCCCCGCCGAGGCTGGAGATGCCCAACGTACGGTTCAGCGGACGACCCTCGGCGTCGACGTCCTCCCAGGTCTCGGCACGCGCGGCGAGAATCCGGTCGGCGATCATGTCCAGCGCCGTGTCGAGGTCCAGGTCCTCCCACTCGGTGGCGTACGGCCGCCGGTACCGCACCGTCGTCTGCCGCAGCGGACTGGTAACCAGACTCTTGCTCGCCGACCCCTTCGGGCAGAGCCGACCACGGGAGATGGGGCTGTCCGGGTCGCCCTCGATCTGGGTCACCCGGTTGTCGGAGACGAAGACCCGCTGCCCACAACCGACCGCACAGTACGGGCAGACGGACCGGGCCACCCGGTCGGCGTCCTCGGTGCGCGCAGTGAGCCCGGCCGAACGAGCGGACTGCGCCGCCGCGCCCCGGCCCAGCGGATCGGTGCCCGTGAGCTGCCGGTACACCGGCCAGCCCAGCAACACGTCCCGCAGCCCCACGCTCGTCAACCTCCGCCCTTGATCCTTCGCCTCTGACCTTAGGGCAGCCGGGCGCAGTCGGACAGCCGGGCCGACAGAACTCGGGAAACAGCACACCGCCCCCGGCCCGTTGACGGGGCCGGGGGCGGCGCGTGGGTGTCGGTGTGCAGGTCGCCTCTCGGCGAGTGGCGCGACGCGGCTCCAGCCGGACGGTATTCCGCGACGGCAAATTAGGTGAGGCCCGGGGACACTGGATCACACCGACGCTCGGTACAACCGACCCACGCCCGTTCTTGTTCCCACTTGCCGTCGGCTCACTCCCACTGGTTTTCCGGGTTCTTGGGTGGTTGCGGTGGAGGGTTGGGGCGGCTGTGCCCGGCTTCGGGCGGTCAGGCTTGATCCGTACGCCGGGCACGGTCGCCCCAGCCCGACCCGGTCGACCTTCGTCCATCCCGTCGGACCCCGTGGGTGTTGTCGGGGTGGGTGGGTAGACGCCGTTTGGCCGGCACCCAGGTTCGGGTGCCGGCCACATGGTTTCTTGCTCCCCCTGTGGAGGAATGTCTTTGGGGTCAGCTGTTCCAGTACTTGGCGACCAGGTCAGCGGCCTGCTGCTCCCACTGGGCGTAGTGATCCGGGTACGCCGACACCTGCACCGTCTGCGCGGCCCTGGTCAACGGCATGTCCTGCCAACCATCAACCTGCTTCAGACCCTTCAGGAACGCGGTGGTCGAGTACTCGGGATCGGTGATCTGCTCCACCGTGCCCCAACCACTGGACGGACGCTGCTGGAACAAGCCCTGCGAGTCGTGGTCGTTACGGTCACCCAGGTGGCCGAGGTTCTCCAACTTCGACTCCTGCAACGCGGTGGCGATGGAGACGACCGCGGCACGCTCGTCCATGCCGGCCTTCTTCGTGGCGGCGATGATCGCCTTCGTGTTCGCCACCTGCTCATCGTTCAGATCGATACGCGACTGCGCACCCTGCACACCAT
>NZ_RQIV01000010.1:0-235794 GCF_003977705.1 Verrucosispora sp. FIM060022 | reverse complement strand
CGCGAGACCCCCAGCCGACGACAGATGGCCTTGATCGCCATCCGCTCCGCCCGGTGCAACCGACGGATCTCCGCCCAGTCCTCCACGCTCAGCACCTCCCGATGCTTCCGGAAGGGGTCAAAATTCAACCGGAACCACGGGGTCAGTTTTCAGGCGGAGCCGACAGACAAGGACGACCATCGACGACGCCCAGACTCAGAACCAGGCCAGAGCCTTGATCGCGACACTGGCCTAATGGGCGACGGACGAGTCGACCTGTACGCCGGATTCTGTGCGCGGCGCGTACCCCGAGGGGTTTCGCGCCGGCGGCGGCCATCCATCTCGGCCTGCCGTTGCCGACAGGCTCGTGCGGCCTACCCGCAGACATCGGGCGGGCCACCCTCAAGCGTCTGCGCGGGTCGTCATCATGCGGTGACGGCCCTTTCTTGGCCTTGCTCCGGGTGGGGTTTACCGAGCCACCCCGGTCACCCGGGGTGCTGGTGGGCTCTTACCCCACCGTTTCACCCTTACCGTCCCCGTTGGGGTCGGCGGTCTGTTTTCTGTGGCACTGTCCCGCGGGTCACCCCGGGTTGCCGTTAGCAACCACCCTGCCCTGTGGAGTCCGGACGTTCCTCGGCGGCGGGCTGCTGCCCACCGACGCGACCGCCCGGTCGACTCGTCCGTCGCGCACACATCCTAACGACACCGGCCGGGCGACTTATTGCCACGGCCGTGCACACCCGGCAGCGACGACCACCAAGAGAGCACCACCAGGTCAGATAATGCCGGTGGGCTCGCTGTCGCAGGCCGGGCCGACTAGCCTCGGCGAGTATGGATCTTGCGAACGCCGCGTTGCTGCTCGCGGCCGGTATGGCCGCCGGTACGGTCAACGCGGTGGCCGGGGGTGGTTCGCTGATCACGTTTCCGGCGCTGCTGGCGGTGGGGTTGCCGCCGGTGCCGGCGAACGTGACCAACTCGGTGTCGGTGTTCCCGGGGTACGGCGCGGCAGTGGCGGGCAGTTGGATGGATCTGCCTCGGGGGCGGCTGCTGGTCACGCTGGTGCCGACGACGATCGTCGGCGCGCTGGTCGGTGCGGGGCTGCTGCTTGTCACTCCGGCACGGGCGTTCGAGGTGGTCGTACCGTTTCTGGTGCTCGGGGCGACGGCGCTGCTGGCGTTTCAGGATCCGCTGCGGCGGCTGGTGGGGCATCCGCGTGATGTGCCGACCCGGCGGCGGGGTCTGACGATCCAGGTCGTGGTGGCGTTGGCCTCGGTGTACGGCGGCTACTTCGGCGCGGCGGTCGGGGTGATGCTGGTGGCCGCGTTGGCCCTGGTGTTGGACGCCACGTTGGCCCGGGTGAGCGCGATCAAGAACCTGCTCTCCGCGATCATCGGCCTGACCACGGTGGCCGTGTTCGCGCTCGCCGGGCCGGTGAAATGGGCGGGGGTGGCGCTGCTGGCACCGGCCACGCTTGTCGGCGGGTACGCGGGCGCCCGGCTGGTCCGCCGGCTGCCGTCGAAGCTGCTGAAGGCGATCATCGTGGTCTTCGGCACCACGATCGGGTTGTACCTGCTGTGGCGGGCGCTGCGCTGACCGGCAGCGCCCAGGCACGCCGCACCTGCACCTGCACCTGCACCCGCACCCGCACCCGCGACGCTGCTCGCGCCACGCGGCTACGTGTTAGTAGGGGGCCCTTATACAACGCTAGGCGTTAATAAGGTGCCCTTCCTTACTGCAGCGAGGCGAGGTGGGCGGTGTCGTTGACGGTGCGGACGGCGATGCCGCCGTCGGGCCAGCGGTCCAGCACCGAGATGCCGGCGGCGTCGAGGTAGAGCCGGTGCAGGAAGGCGTCGGTGGCGGCGAGGGCGTCGCGCAGCATCAGCTTGATCGGCGAGACGTGCGAGACCACCACCACGGTCTGGCCGGGGTACGCCGCGACGAGGCGTTCGGTCACCCGGGCGCAGCGGTCGGCGACCTGGGCGAAGGATTCGCCGTCGGGTGGGGCGATGCGGGTGGAGGCCAGCCAGGCGTCCAGCTCGCCCGCCCACTGTTCGCGTACCTCGGCGAAGGTGCGGCCCTCCCAGGCACCGAAGTCGCACTCGATCAGGTCGTCGTCGGGGCGTACCGGCAGGTCGCCGATGGCGGCGGCGATCGCCTCGGCGGTGGCCGTACACCGGGACAATGGTGAGCTGACCACGGCGGCGGCCTGCGGGGCGAGCGCCGCCACCCGGGCGGCGGTGGCCCGCACCTGGGCCTGGCCCTTCGCCGACAGCGCGACGTCGCCGCGGCCGGAGTAGCGGCCCTGTTCGGTGTACTCGGTCTCGCCGTGGCGGACCAGGATCAGCCGGGTGGCGGTGAAGCTGGGCCGGGGTTCCCAGGAGACCGGCGCGCTGGTCAGGTCGGTGCCGGGCGTCTCGGCGTGGGCGGCGACGGTGGCCGCGCCGCCGCCGGCGGGCTGCGGGCCGCCGAGTTCGCGGGGCGGCTCGACCACGCGGGGCGGCGCGACGGAGGGTACGGCGACGCCGGAGGTCGCGGCGGCGTCCATGGCGGCGTTGGCGAGGGCGTCGGCGTGGGTGTTGCGGTCCCGGGGGATCCAGGTGAACCGGACCGTACCGATGCGGCCGACCAGTTGGGCGGCCTGGGCGGCGAGCGGACGCAGCCCGGGGTGTTTGATCTGCCAGCGGCCGGACATCTGCTCGACCACCAGCTTGGAGTCCATCCGGACCTCGACCTCGGTGGCGCCCAGCTCGACGGCGGCGGTCAGGCCGGCGAGCAGGCCCTGGTACTCGGCGACGTTGTTGGTGGCGGTGCCGATGGCGGCGCTGCGCTCGGCCAGCACCTCGCCGGTGGCCGGGTCGCGGAGCACCGCGCCGTACCCGGCCGGGCCCGGGTTGCCCCGGGCGCCGCCGTCGGCCTCGACCAGGACGGTACGCGGTGCCACCGGTTACAGCCCGGACTCGTTGGTGCGGACCATGATCCGGCGGCAGTCCTCGCAGCGGACCACCTCTTCGGGGTCGGTCTTGCGGATGCGGGCCAGGTCGGCACCGGAGAGCTCCAGGCGGCAGCCGCCGCAGCGGCCGGCGTAGAGCAGCGCCGCGCCGAGCCCGGTGTCGGTGCGGATCCGGTCGTAGAGCTGCACCAGGTCGGCGGGGAGGTCGTTGGCGAGCGGCTGGCGGGCCGAGCGTTTGAACTCCTCCTCCCGGCCGATCTCGCCGAGGCTCTCGTCGCGTCGCTGCTCGGTGGCGGCCCGCCGTTCGCGGACCTCGGTGAGCCGCTGTTCGACGCCGTCCAGCACCGCCTGGGCGGTTTCGCGCTGCTCCATCAACTCCAGTTCGGCGTCTTCCAGGTCGCCCTGCCGGCGGTTGAGCGAGACCAGTTCGTGTTGCAGCGCCTCCAGCTCGCGGGCCGGGCCGGTGCCGGCGGCCAGCCGGTCCTCGTTCTTGGCCTTGCGCGCCCGCACCTGGTCGACGTCCTTCTCCAGCCGGGCGATGTCCCGGTCCAGGTCGTCGACCGCGACCTGGGCACGGACCCGCTCGTCCTCCAGGGCGGACAGCTCCCGGGCCAGGGCCTCCAACTCGGCACGCTCGGGCAGCGACCGCCGCCGGTGGGCGAGCTGGGCGAGGGCGGTGTCGATCGCCTGGAGGTCGAGCAGGCGGCGCTGGACCTGGGGGTCAGCCTTCACGGTCGGGCTCCTTGTCGTCCGCTACGGGTTCGGCCACTGCGGGCCGGCCCGTTGAGGGTGGGGCTGCGTGTACGGTCCACGGGCTGGTGTCCAGGTCGGACACCAGGGCCTCGACGCCCGACGTGCCCCGCAGCAGCGCGGCCAGGTCGTCCAGCCAGGGTCGCTCGGTCGCCCAGTGGGTGGCGTCGAGCAGCGCCGGCCCTCCGGTGGCGAGATGTTCGCCGGCCGGGTGGTGGCGCAGGTCGGCGGTGAGGTAGGCGTCCACGCCGGCGGCGCTCGCGTCGGCCAGGAAGCTGTCCCCGGACCCACCGCAGACGGCGAGGGTACGCACGATGCGGTCCGGTGCGCCAGCGGCGCGTACCCCGACGGCGGTGACGGGCAGCACGGTGGCGGCGTGTCGGGTCAGCTCGGCCAGGCTCATCGGTCGGGGCAGCCGGCCGATGCGGCCCACGCCGCGGCCCTCACCGGCGGCCGGGGTGCCGGGCCGGGCCGGTTGCAGGGGACGCAGGTCGGTCAGGCCGAGCCGGCCGGCGAGGGCGTCGGAAACGCCGGGGGCGGCCACGTCGGCGTTTGTGTGCGCGACGTACAGCGCGATGTCGGCCTTGATCAGTTGGTGGATGATCCGGCCCTTGTACGTCGTCGGCGCGACCGAGGAGACGCCGCGCAGCAGCAGCGGATGGTGAGCGACGATCATGTCGACGCCAGCGGCGAGGGCTTCGGCGACCGTCTCGGGGACCACGTCGACGACGCAGAGAACCCGGCGCACCTGGGCGTCCGGCTCACCGAGCACCAGGCCGACCCGGTCCCACTCCTCGGCCCAGCTCGGCGGGTAGCGCCGCTCCAGCTCGGCCACGACGTCGGCGACGGTCGGCACGGCTGTGGTTGTGCTCACGACGGGCCAGCTTACCGGCGTCAGCGCCGAGGCGGGACGTCACCCGCCCGCCGCCGGACCGGCCGGGGTGCGGTTGTTAACAAGGGCCCCTTGTTCTACCGAAGGCGTTAACAAGGGGCCCTTCCTTTCACGACGTGTGGACGAGGTGGTCGTGCAGCGCGGTGAGGGCGAGCGGCCAGGGGAAGGCGTGCTGGTACCGCTCCCCCGTTCCGGGTGGGTGCAGCGGGAGGACGTCGTCGCCGAAGAGCACGCGTACCCCCCACTCGGTCAGTCGGTCGATCGCCGTCCGGAAGGCCGGGTGTGCGGCCATCGCGACGTTTGTGTACGGCACGGCGACCAGGGGGATGCCCCGGCCCTGTGCCTCGATCAGCAACCCGAGGGCGAGGGTGTCGGCGATGCCGGCCGCCCACTTGTTGACCGTGTTGACAGTGGCCGGGCAGACGATGATGGCGTCGGCCGACGGCAGCACGTCCGGATCACCCGGGTTTTTGTAGTGCGTACGCACCGGGTGGCCCGTCTGGCGGGCCAACGCGGCGCGGTCGACGAACTTGGCGCCGTCGGGCGTGGTGACCACGCAGACGTCCCAGCCGTCCTGCTGGGCCAGCTCGACGAGCCGACCCACGTCTCGGGCCAGCGGCGAACCGCAGGCGATGATGTACAGCACCTCACGGTGCCCGTCATGGCGGTGCGAACCGGTCATCAGACCGGCCCCGAAGTCATACCCCTACTCCCATGTGCTCAGCCAACTCCGCGATCAGCGAAGGCGGCGCACCACGTGTGCGACGTAGGACGTCGGACATCACCTCGTGGGCGATCGGCCGGCAGCGGATCTCGGACGGGGCGAGCCGATCCCCGCGCAGCAACATCTCACCCGCGTTGGCCACGTCGCCGATCAGGGCGTAGGCCCGGGCCAGGTCGAGCAGGTGATGCGCCCGGCGTTCCGGCAGCAGCGCGTCGAAGGACGGGTTCTGGAGCTTGAGCTGGTGCACCTCGACCGCCCGGCCACCGTCACCCAACTCGACGGCGGCTGCCGCCCGGTGCAGTTCGACGTTCGTCGGCCCGAACGAGGTCCAGTAGTGGTTCTGGTCACTGCCGAGTTCCTGCGCCGCCGCGTACGCGCCGGCGATCAGGTCATCGACGGTGGCGGCGTCGCCGATGCGGGCGGCGGCCATGGCACCTTGCAGCAGCAGCATGCCGTACACCGAGACCCGTTCCGGGCTGGTGTCGTTCTGACCGCCGGGGGCGAGGCGGTTGGCGATCCGGACGTTCAACTCCAGCGCGGGCCGGGATCGTCCCATCGACGCCAGGGCGTTGCACACCCGGGTGGTGGCGACCCCGGCGAGCAGCAGGTCGTCGGCGCGTTGGGCGACCGCGATGGACCGGTCGGCGGCGAGCCAGGCGAGCTCACACTCACCCAGTTTGCGCAGCACCGAGGAGGCGATCTGATAGACCTGCGCGAGCAGGTGGGCGGCGCGCTCCGCCTGATCCCCGCCGTAGGCGGCGTCGGCGGCCTGGGCGTCGCGCAGCAGCTTGGGCAGGGCCCGGATCAGCATGCCGTAGCGGCCGTACTGGTAGGTCAGCCAGGCGTGGGTGACGGCCTTGCTCATGTCCGCCAGCGGGGGTGGGCACGGCGCGGCGTCGAAGTACGCGCTGACCGAGTCGTACCGCTCCAGCGCCGCCCGGATCTCCTCGACCTCGAACTGCTCGATGCAGTTGAGCGTGTCCCCGCGCCGCTCCGGGTCCTTGCCGAGCAGCAACTGCACATCCATCTGAAGGATGTCGGCGATCTCGTAGAGGACGGAGAACTTGTCCAGCCGGCGTACGCCGCGTTCGATCTTGTCGACCCAGCTCTTCGACTTGCCCAACCGGTCGGCGAAGACCTGTTGCGACATTTTTCGTCGCCCTCGCCAGTAGGCCACCCGCCGCCCGATGGGTAGTTCGTCCATCTCGCCAGTCCTCCCTAGATGGAGCCGCAGCCAGGGGCCGTGGGCTGTTCCGCGGATGCGGCCAACCGTCCGTCTTCAGGTTTCCGCTGGTCGCACTGGTTGTGCGTCAGCCGTACGGCCAGTCCTCATAGTTTTCGTGCAAGTTGCATGAGCCACTTTGTCAGACCAAACGATCGTCAACGATGGCAGTGACGGTGCTCAACGTGTGAACTGCACCGGGCGGCCCGGCGAGGGGAGATGGCGCCAATGTGGGAGAACGTCGGACCGCGAGTGGCGCACCTGTCGCCGTTGGAACGGGTACGACTGCGCCGGGTAGCGGTGCGGTACGCGATGCACGGCTGGGAGGTCACCCCCGGTGCCTGCCTGGCACGGAGCCGCTTCGTCTGCGGTCGAGCCGGCTGCCCCACCGTCGGCTGCCATCCCGCCCTTGAGGACTGGGAGCACGCCGCGAGCGCCGACCCGGCCCGGGTGGCGAACTGGTGGCGGTCCCGGCCGCACGGCGTACTGCTGCCCACCGGGCGTTCCTTCGACGTGCTGGAGGTCGCCGCGGACCTGGGCCGCCGCGTGCTGGATGCGGTCCGCGCCCATCCCGCGGGCCTCGGCGTCCGCGGCCCGGTGCTTGTCACACCGACCGGGCGGTGGATGTTCCTGGTACGCCCCGGCGATCCGCTGCGCCCCGAGTTGGAGCACTGTCTCCAGGTGGTACGGCACGGTCCCGGCTCGTGGATCGCGGCACCGCCCACCCGGTTACCCGAAGGCCCGGTCCGCTGGATGGTGGCACCGGAGCAGGCCCGCTGGCAGCTGCCGGACTCCTACCTGGTCCAGAACACCCTGATCGACGCGCTCCGGGCCACCGGGATCACCCTGGTGCCGGCGCTGGTGCCCGGTCACCTGCCGTTGCCCCGTCGAGGCAGGTGAGCACGCGTCCCGCGCATGCCGGCCGTGCGGACAGCGACGCCGGACCGCGCGCGGTCGTTGAGCACCACGACGGCGCAGCCCGGCGCCGGGAGCGGGGATCGGCGATGTCCACGGACGACACCACACACCACCCGAACGGTGCCGAGCCGCCACGGCGGCACCGCCTTGGCCGCCGGTGGGCCGCCACCCGCCCACCGGGCGCGCGCCCCGGTCGGCCCCGCCCGCTCGGCTCACGCCCGGCGACCACCCACCGACCGACCCGCTGGCTCTGACCCGGTCCGCTGGCTGTGACCCGGTCCGCCTGCTGAGCCGGGCCTGACGCACCTGGGGTCGTCGAGCGCGAAAAGGGACTCGCGGCGCTATCGGACGGGTTCGGGGTACGCGGCATCCTTTTCGGCCGACCGAAGCTGTGCGACGACATCGGCACCCGGTGTGCACGGGTCGCCGCGCTCGCCCCGTCCTGCTGGCGAAAGAAGCAGCAGAAGAAGCGTGAGCCGTGACCCCAGTGGGTATTCCGCCTCGCCGTTGCTGAACGCGTGAGGGGAAGGCACATGCTCAGCAAAGAGGATCAGCGTCGTTTTGAGCAGATCACCCGCAATCTCCGAGAGAGCGACCCGGCGTTCTTCGCCCGGCTCGACAACCGGGCCCGGGGTCGACGCGGACGATGGCTGCTGCTGTTGACCATCCTGCTGTGGGCGGCCCTGCCGGCCGCGACCGTGGCGTTCGGACGACTCACCGGGGCGATCTTCGCCGTGGTGCTGCTGACCAACGCCGTACTCATGTGGCGGTTCCGGCAACGCTGGCTCTGAACAGCGCCGAAGCTGCCCGACCGGGTCGACGCCGCGGCCGCTCACTCACCGAGCTGCCGGTACGCCTGGCGCAGTCGCTCCAGAAGACCCGGTCCACCGATCGCCGGTGCGGGTGCACCGAGCTGCCGCAACAGCAGATCCGGACGGCTCGCCAGACTCGGCGGGCGATCCGGCAGGGGCACGGGCGGCAGCCAGAACCGATCGACCGTCTCCGCCAACGGGGCGACGGGCAGATCGGCGAGGGCTCGCGCCGCACCCGCCGCAGGCCGATCGGTTCCGAGGGTACCTGTGCTGCTCGGCTTGCTGCCGGTGCCACGTAGCTCGCGGAGCCGGTCGAGCAGGGCGTCGCGGCTGCGGCCACGCCAGTGCAGCAGGGCGAACGGATCCGCGTCGAACGCCTCGGCGAGCAGGTAGAAGGTGGCCGCGAGGTGTTTGCAGGGGACCGCGGCGTCCGGGCATGAGCAGCGTTGCGCCAACTCCGTCACGGTGGCCGGGAACAGCGGTGCACCGACGGCGGTGAACAGCTCCTCAAGCTCGGCCGGCAGGTCACCGGCGAGCAGCCGGGCGCTGAAGAACGCCTGCCCGGCCAGCTCCGCCTCGATCCGTGCCCACAACTGCTCCGGGAACACCGGCAGTGCGATGTGGACCTGGTACGGCCGGGGGCGGGAGCCCTGCACCGTCGAGGTCACCGTGCCCGGGGCGATGTCGAGGCGTACCACCTGACCGGCTCGGGCGTACGCGCGGCCACGGGTCAACCGGGTGCCGAGCGCGAACGACTCCAGCACCTCCAGGAACCGCCGCGACCACCAGGACACCCCGATGGCGCCTCGGCTGCTGCGGGCCCGCAATCCGCCGTCGACCCGGCGGGGCCGCCCGTAGTCGGCGAACCGGCCCCGCCCACCGGTACCGGTCGGGCTGGTCACTGCGCCACCGCCCCGGCCTCCAGGCTGAACAGCTCGCGCAGCTGGGTGGTGGACAGCTCGGTGACCCACTGCTCGCCGGTGCCGACGACCGACGCGGCCAGACTGCGTTTGTCGGCGATCAGCGCGGCGACCTTCTCCTCCACCGTGCCGGCGCAGACGAACTTGCGGACCTGCACGCGGCGGCGCTGACCGATGCGGAACGCCCGGTCGGTGGCCTGGTCCTCCACCGCCGGATTCCACCACCGGTCCACGTGCACCACGTGGTTGGCGGCGGTCAGGGTCAGCCCGGTCCCGCCGGCTTTGAGGGAGAGCACGAACAGGGCCGGGCCGTCGTCGGACTGGAACCGGGTCACCATCTCGTCCCGGTCGGCCTTGCCGAGGCCGCCGTGCAGGAACAGCACCTCCCGGCCGAAGCGGGCCGACAGGTGGCCGCGCAGCATCCCGCCGAACTCCGCGTACTGGGTGAACAACAGGGCCTTCTCCCCCGCCGCGAGGACCTCGTCGAGGATCTCCTCCAACCGGGCCAGCTTGCCGGAGCGCCCGGCCAGCGCCGACCCGTCGCGCAGCAACTGGGCGGGATGGTTGCAGACCTGCTTGAGCCGGGTCATGGTGGCCAGCACCAGGCCGCGCCGCTCGATGCCCTCGCTGGCCTCGATCCGGGCCATCATGTCGTCGACCACCACCTGGTAGAGCGCCGCCTGCTCGGCGGTCAGGTTGCAGACGACCTCCATCTCCAGCTTCTCCGGCAGATCCGAGATGATCGACGAGTCGGTCTTGAGTCGGCGCAAGACGAACGGGCCGGTGATCCGGCGCAGCCGCTCGGCGGTGTCGGTGTCACCGTGCCGTTCGATCGGCTCGGCGAAGCGCTTACGGAACGTCGCCGCCGGGCCGAGCAGGCCCGGGTTGGCGAACTGCATGATGGACCACAGGTCGGCCAGCCGGTTCTCCACCGGCGTACCGGTCACCGCGATCCGGTGCCGGGCGGGCAGCGCGCGGACCGCCTCGGCCTGCCGGGTGGCGGCGTTCTTCACCGCCTGCGCCTCGTCGAGCACCACCCGGTGCCAGTCGACACCGGCCAGGTCCGCCGCGTCCCGGGCCGCCGTCGGGTACGTGGTCAGGACCAGATCCGCAGCCTGTACGGCGTCACCGAACTCGGCGCCCCGGGCCCGCTGCGCGCCGTGGTGCACGTGCACCCGCAGCTCGGGGGCGAACCGGGCGGCCTCCCGCTGCCAGTTGCCGACCAGCGACATCGGACACACCAGCAGGGTCGGCCCGGCCTGCGGCGGGTCGGCCGCGAACAACGCCAGCAGCTGCACCGTCTTGCCCAGCCCCATGTCGTCGGCGAGCACCCCGCCCAGCCCGAGCGACTGGAGGAACGTCAACCAGGCCAGACCACGCCGCTGGTACGGCCGCAGGGTGCCGGCGAACGACGGCGGCTCGGTCAACGGGGCGAGCCGCCGCTCCACCGACCCGGCGAGCAGATCACCCAACGCCCCGTCCGCGCTCACCTCCAGCACCGGCAGCGCATCCGGCTGCTCGGCGTCGGTGAGCCCCAACCGGAGCAGATCGGCGACAGTCAGCTCGCCGGTGGACCGCAACAGCCGCAGGCCGGCGGCGAGCCGCTTCGGGTCCAGCTCGACCCAGTGGCCGCGCAGCCGCACCAGCGGCGTCTTCAGCTCGGCGAGGCGGGCCAACTCCTCGGCGGTCAGCGGCTGGTCGCCCAGGGCGATTTCCCACCGGTAGTCGACAAGCGCGTCCAGCCCGACCTGCTCACCGGCGGCGGCGACCGTGCCGGGCGCGGTGCGGGAAGCAGCCCGCAGCCGCGCGCCGAGCCGCGCCGACGGCCGCTGCCACCACGACGGCAGCAGCACGGTGAAGCCCGCCGCGTGCAGCAGCGGGGCACCTTCGCGCAGGAACCGGTGGGCACCCTCGGCGTCCAGCTCCAGCGCCTCCGGCGTCGCGGTCCGCAGCGCCGAGTCCAGCTCCGGCCAGAGCCGGCTGGCCCGGCCCAGCTCCGCCAGCAGCGTCTCCTGCGGGCTGTCCAGCGCGGGCCCGGTCGTACCCCACCACACCTGCCCGGCGTCGACGTGCAGACCGGACTCGTCGGGGGCGCGGAGCCCGAACTCCACCCGCCACGTCCCCTCGGTCGCCACGTTGGCGTCCGGGTCGGCCGGTACCACGGTCAGCGGGGTCTCGATCTCGTCGTCGGGTGGTTCGACGAGCCGGAAGCTGGCCCGTACCGTCCCGCCGGCCGCGTCCCGCTGCCAGGCTTCCAGCTCGTCACGCAGGACGTCCAGCGCCGCCGGTTCGGCGGTGAATTCCCGCTGTGGCCCGGTGAGCGCACCGAGCCAGGCCGCCACCGCCCCGTCGCGGCGTACCCCGCGAGCCAAGGTGGTCTGCGGCAGCGCCGCCCGCACCGCCGCATCGGTGAGCGCGTCGAGCGCATCACCCACCAGCACCCCCGCGCCGGCCGCACCCTCAGCCTCCAATCCCGCCCCGGTGGGTACGGCAGTCGCGGGCAGGTCGGCCTCGGCCACCGCGCGGGCGACCGGTGGCAGGGCCAGCGCCAACGCCCGAGCCCAGGCCGCGTCGGTCCCGGTGAGCAGCGGTCGCCACACCGCACGGGCCCCGACCTCGCTCCCCTGGCCGGCGGCCAGGCCGGGCAGGACCCGACCCCGGGTGGCCAGGTCGGCGGCGAAGGTGGCCAGTTCCGCCAGGTGCCGCAGCGTCGCGCCGGGCACGGCGGTCAGCCTGTCGAGGGTACGCAGCAACGACAGCGCCGCGTCCGGGGCGTACGCCAGGATGGGCACCCGCCAGCCGGCAAGGGTGACCGGGCCGCGGACCGGGTCCACGACGGCGGTTCGGACCAACTCCGGCGAGTCGACCGGGGATCCGGCGCGGGTGGGCAGGCGGAGCAGCGCGGTGCCGAGGTCTGTCGGTTCGGCCACCTCGGCCAGCGCGGCAGCCAGCGTGGTGTGCGCGGCGGCGAACGGATGCGGACGTTCCCGGGGTACCCGGCCGGGACGGCGCGCAGCGCGCGGCGGCAGGGTGCTGTCCTCACCCCAGACCGCGAGCCCCCGACCCGGCAGCCACGCCCCATGAACGACCAGCACCCGCACCCCATCTTGTTGAAAGGAAGGGCCCCTTGTTAACGCCTCCGGTAGAGCAGGGGCCCCCGCTTAACACCCGGGTCAGGATAGGCGGCCCCGGCCCGCTACCGTCGGCGCCATGTACGACCTGCTGGTGCTCGGCGGCCTCGGCGTGGACATCCGGGTCCGGGTGCCTGACCTGCCCCTACCGGTGGTCGACTCCGTCACCGTCGAACCGATCGACCTGCGGATCGGCAACACCGGCGCCGGCGTGGTACTCGCCGCGCACGCCCTCGGACTACGGGTGGCGGTGGTCGACACGCTCGGCACGGACTCGGCCGGCGACGTGGTGCGGGCCGCGCTGTCCCGCACCGGGGTGCACGCCGTGCTGGCCTCGACGCCGGCCGGCACCCGCCGCTCGGTCAACCTGGTCGATCCCGCCGGACGGCGGATGTCGCTGTACGACCCCCGCCCCTCCGACGGGACCGCCCCCATTCCGGTGGCGCAGGTGGCGACGCTGGTCGAGCAGGCCACGCACGTCCACCTTTCGATCATGAATTGGGTACGGGACCTGCTGCCCGCTCTCGGCGACATGCTGGGCGAGGGTGTGGGCAGCTCCACCGATCTGCACGACTGGGACGGGCAGAATCCGTACCATCGCCCGTTCGCCGAGATCGCCGAACTGGTGCTGGTCAGCGGAGTCACGCTCGGCGACCGGTCGACGGCGGTGGGCGCTGCGCTGGCACCGCGGCCGGTGCTGGTGACGTGGGGTGCCGACGGCGCGGATCTGCACCTCGGCGGTGTCGTCACCCGGATTCCGGCAGCCACGCCGCCCGGCCCTGTGGTGGACACCAACGGTGCCGGGGATGCCTTCGCGGCCGGCATCATCACCGCCCGTTCACGAGGCGCGACGTGGGCGGAAGCCGCCGGGTACGCGGCCCGGGTCGCCGCCGCAGCCTGCACCCACGACGGCATGGAGTACCCACCCGGTCTCCTTCCCCACCACTGACCCCACACCCCGCGCCCCTGCGCCACGCCGCGCCCGCCCCGCCCTTGCCGCGACCGTTTGCATGATCACGCTCGATCTGGGATCGAGTGCCTATTCTCGGCTTACGAGGCCACTCGATCTCGCATCGAGCACGATCATGGTCTGCCTGTGGGTCCCGCCAGGGAGCAGGTTCGACGATCTGAATGTCAGAGGGCGCCGGTGGTGCCGTCGGTGAGTTCCCGGAGTATGTCGGCGTGTCCGACATGCCGGGCCGTCTCCTCGATCATGTGCACCAGGATCCAGCGCACCGACACCTCGCCCAGCTGCGGATGTGGCACGACGTGGTCGAGGTCGAAGCGTGCCACGATCTCCCGGGACCGGGCGCAGACCTGGTGGTAGTCGGCGGCGAGGCGCTCCACGGTGTCGTCCTCGGCGAGGGTGAAGCTGGCCAGCGCCGCCTCGTCGGTCGTCGGGAACGTCTCGCCGGGCGACGGCTCCAGCAGGATGTGGAACCAGTTGTGCTCGATCTCGGTGAGGTGTTTGACCAGCCCGGCGACGGTGGTCGCCGAGGGCACCAGACGGCGGGCCGCGTCGGCGTCGCTGAGGCCGTGCAGCTTGCGCAGCAGGACGGTCCGATGGAAATCCAGGAAGGATTCGAGGACCTCCCGCTCGCCGGCCGTCCGGTTGACCACCGGTCCGAGTGTCGGATCAATCGCGATCTCCGCCATGTCGAGACGTTATCCCGAGCGGCCAGGCCCGAAACACACTCTGCCGCATGCTGGACACCGCCGGTCGGCAAGCGCCGGCCAGCGGGCTCGGTGCCGTGGGCCTGCCGATCCGCTGCGGGGGCGCGGTGCTCGGGGCAGGATGGGCGCATGGCAGCAACGGTTGAGATCCCGCTGGTGGGCGGTTCTGCGGACGGTCAGCTGGTCACCGTCGAGTTGGATCCGAACGACCGGCCGCCGCTGACCCACCACCACGTCGGGTCGGGCGGCCTGGCCGAGGCGGACATCTACGAGCTGGAATCGATCGATGCCCAGGCCCAGCAGTGGTGCTACCGCTGGCGCGGCCAAGCAGTCTGACCACGAGGCCCGCACCTGCGGCCAAGCGGTCTGACCGCGAGGCCCGCACCTCAGGCCCGGCGGTCTGACCGCGAGGCGGGCAGTTCGGGTCAGGCGCCGACCTCGACCAGGGAGCGGCTGCGCAGGCTCTCCAGGACCGCCCGGGTCACGTGGGAGGTGCCGCGGGCTTCGTCGCAGACCTGCGCCACCCGCTGCGCGGTGGTCTCGGCCCGCTGGTCGCGTTCGTCCCACAACTGGTCGACCTCGGCCAGCAACGGGCCCTCCACCTCGCGTTCCACGCCGCGCAGCGCCGGCACTCCGAGTCGCTGCGCCAGGTCGAAGACCTTCCCGGCGTACGGCAGGGGCAGGAACGGCGTACCCATCATCGCGGCGAAGATCAGGAAGTGCAGCCGCATACCGACCGCCAGGTCGAAGTGGCGCATCAGGCCGAGTACCTGCTGGGGCGAGTAGGTGCCGTGCAGGATGCGGCCCCGTTCGGCGGCGATCATGTGCGACAGCACACCGTGTGAATGCCGGATGTCGTCGCGTTCCATCGGGACGAACAGCACGTGCGCGTCGATGCGGTGCACCAGGAAGTCACCGATCTGGGCGAGCAGCCGGTGGTAGCCGTCCACGTCCAGTCGTTCGGCGGCCCGGCCCGGCTCCCGTACGCTCATCCCGACCAGCCGTTTACCGGCCGGCACACCTTCCTCGCGCAGCAGTTCCGCCGGGAACTCCTCGGGTTCGAGCAGGAACGCCGGGTCGGCGGTGACGGTGATCGGGTTGAGCAGCCCGGCCTCCTCCAGCACCATCCGCGATTCCTGGTCGCGTACGGTCACCTGGGTGGCGCCGGCCAGCGTCTCGCGCACCATGCCGGTGTCCACCATCTCGCTCAGTGGCCCGACACCCACCGCGTAGGTCAGCACCGGCAGGCCCCGTTCCTGCGCGACCCGGACCACCCGCAGGTACCGGCGGGCCTCCTTGTCGTAGAGGATTCCGCCACCGCCGAGGATGAGCAGGTCGAGCTGGGACAGTACGAGGGCGGAGTCGGTGCGGCTGACCCCTTCCCAGGGCACCGCTTCCACGTCCGGGTGGGCCACCGCGGTGTGCTCGGGGTTTCGCGAGAAGACGATGATCCGGGCGTTGGGCTCCTGCTGACGCAGGTCGGTCAGCAGGCCGGTGAGGATGGCCTCGTCGCCGAGGTTGCGGCCACCGTATGAGCCGAGCACGCCGATGGTCAGTCCGCCACGCGTCATCCGTCGCTCCTCCCCAGGTGCGTCAGATCAACGTTTCCCCGCTGCACCGCCGAACAGTCATCGCCGTGACCCAGAGTCAGCCGCCGGGCGGGACGTCGCCGGCGAGGCGGGACACCAGGGCGGCAATCACCTGGTCGGGGTCGAACCCGGTGTCGATCGAGGTGGTGAGCAGGTCGAGCAGGAGCCCGTCCACGGCGTAGCGCAGCAGGGCCACCTCGAACGCGCCGCCGGGCAGCCCGGCGGCGAGGTGGTACGCGACGTCGGCACGGTAGCCCCGGCGCAGCGTGTCGCCGAGGATCCGGGCCAGGTCGGGGCGGCGGGCCGATTCCAGGCGTAGCTCGATCAGGGCGCGGGTGAGTTCCGGATACCGGGTGGTGCGCTCGACGATGTACCGGACGTAGTCGGTGAGCAGGGCCGAGGAGGGCGGACGGGCGGCCAGTTCGGCCACGACCGCGTCGTCCGGGGCGAACCGTTCGAAGATCCGCTCGCCGAGCGCGCCGAGCAGGGCGTCGCGGGAGCGGAAGTAATTGGAGGTGGTGCCGACGGGCACCCCCGCCTCGGCGTCGACGGCCCGGTGGGTGAGGCCGCGGGCGCCGTGGGCGGCCAGCACCCGCAGCCCGGCGTCCGCCAGGGCCGCCCGCCGCTGCGGGTTGCGCGCCACGGAAAAACCCTAGCAGCAACCACAACACCTGTTGTACGTTGCCAGGACCACAACATCCGTAGTGATTGGGAGTCCCCTTTGCGTAAGCTCGTCTACTACGTGGCCGCCACCGTCGACGGTTTCATCGCCGCCCCCGACGGGTCGTACGACTTCTTCGATCTGCACCCCGACCCGGCGGGACACCTCGTCACCCAGTGGCCGCAGACCTTCCCGACCTTCGCCCACGCACAGCTCGGCATCGACCGCCCGCAGGGCCGGTTCGACACGGTCCTGATGGGCCGGGCCACCTACGAGCCCGCCCTTCGCGTCGGCGTCACCAGCCCGTACGCCCATCTGAAGCAGTACGTCTTCGCCCGTTCACTGCCGCCGTCCGACGACCCGGCGGTGGAGATCGTCTCCGGCGACCCGGCAGCCTTCGTCCGCGACCTCAAGGAACGCCCCGGCGGCGACCTCTGGCTCTGCGGCGGCGGACATCTCGCCGGCCAACTCCTGTCCGAGGTGGACGAGTGGGTGATCAAGGTCAACCCCGTCGTCGCCGGCAGCGGCATCCCCCTGCTCGACCACTCCTTCGCCCCACAACACCTGACCCTGCTCGCCGCCACCCCCACCGGTGCCGGAGTCGTCGTCCTGCACTACACCCGATGAGCGCCGAAGCCCTCGACGGTCGAGCCACGACGGGTCAGGCGGGCGTGTGAAGGGTGTGGGTGAGGAAAGGGAGGACGGCGGCGGGCAGGGCAGGCGAGTCGACGATGTCGTAGTGGGTGAGCCCCGGCAGGACGGCCAGCCGGGCGTCGGGGCGGTCGGTGCCGTCCCAGCCGGCGTCGCGGTGACCGCCGCCGAGCAGTCCGAAGAACTCCACCATGTGGTCCGGCCGGACCGAATCGGCGTCGGCGAAGACCAGCAGCGTCGGCGTGGTCAGCGTGGCGACCTCCGGCGACCAGTCGTACTCCCGGCGGAGCAGTTCCCCGGTCTTGACCCAGAGTCGCGACCAGTCCTGCGGGCGGGGCGCGACGGCCTGGTAGAGCTGGTACGGCGGGGTGCCGCGCAGCTGATCACCGGCCGCCTCGTCGGGGTCGGGCATCCCGGCCAGCACCTCGGGAAACCAACCCTGACGTCGACAGGGCGCAGAGACCACGACCAGTCGACGCACCAGCTCCCGATGTTGGATCGCCAGCCGTAGCGCCACCCCACCACCGAGCGAGAAACCCAGCACATCGGTCGGGGCCAGCCCGAGCTCGACGATCAGCGCGGCGATGTCGTCGGCCATCGACTCGTAGCGCAGCGGCCGGTCGACGTCGGCGGTACGCCCGTGACCGGGTAGGTCGACGCTGATCACCCGACGCCGCCGGGTCAGCGCCGGCCGGACGGCGGCGAACGTCTCCACCGCACCGAACCCGCCGTGCAGCAGCACCAGCGGTCGGCCGGCCCCGTGCGTCTCGTACCAGAACCGGACGCCGTTGATCTGTGCGTAGCTCACCAGTCCCCCTCCGCCGCCGTTGCGACCACGGTGGCACGACACCGGTGCGGGCAGGTGCCGGTTGCCGGCTTGAAGCCTGGATCATCGGCACGTACCCTTCTCGCCAGCATCTAGTAATTGCAAGTTAGTGGCAGCAAGGTGGGTGAGGTCGTTGTCCCTGGTGATGAGAGGGCTGGACGGAGCCGGGCTACGGCAGTTGGTCGCGCAGCTCCATCCGATCTACCGGGACTGCTTCGCGGCCCCACCGTGGAGCGAGCCGGCCGAGAAGATCGCCGACTTCCCCGCCCGGTTGGCACGGCACACGAGCCAACCCGGGGCGTACGGCTCGATCGCCGAACGGGACGGTGAGATCGTCGGCGCGATCTACGGGTGGCCGGCGCCGACAACGCTGCCGACGGCGAACGCGTTCGACATCGCGGTACGGGACGCGGCACCACCGGACGTGGCGGACCTGCTGGTGGCACCGGCCCTGGTGGTCGCCGAACTGATGGTCGCGCCGGCACACCAAGGCCACGGCCTGGGCCGGGAACTGCTGGCGCGCCAGGTCGGTGACCGAGCCGCATGGCTGGCCACCCACCCGGACGCCGCAGCGGCCCGGCTCTACCAACGCGCAGGCTGGGAACGCCGATTCTCGTTCCAGGTGAACGATCGCCCGTTGGCGGTGTTCACCCGGCCGGCGGTGCCGAGCGGCCGCTGAGGATCTGCCGCTGCGCCCAGCGCGGGCCAGCAGTCGCAGGTCAGAGGATCTAGCATCGTCGACATGGCGACCCGACTTGTTCAGATCAACATGAAGGCCCGGGACGACGCGGCGCTGGGCCGCTTCTGGGCCGAGGTGCTCGGGTGGGGAGTCTCCAGCGAGGGGCCGAGGGTGACCAACCTCGAACCGGAGGATTCCGTCTACCCCGACCCCGTCGCCGTCTGCATCGACCTCGTCGCCTACCCGGATGACCCCAAGACGGTGAAGAACCGCGTGCACATCGACCTCGCCACCACCTCCGCGGCCCATCATGCGGAATTGATCGCCCAACTGACGGAACTCGGGGCGACCCCCGCCGACATCGGCCAGGGTGACGTGCCGTGGACCGTCATGGCCGACCCGGAGGGCAACGAGTTCTGCGTGCTGGACTGGCGCACCTCGCCCCGAGACACCGGACCGATCGCGGCGATAGTGGCCGACTGCACGGACCCCCGGGCCATGGTCGACTTCTGGGGCAACGCCATGGACTGGACCGTGCACGAGGTCAACGACGACCACGCGGTGCTGCGCTCCGCCAAGGGCGTCGGCCCCTACCTGCGGTTCGTCCGCACCCCCGACGTGAAGACGGTGTGGAACCGCGTCCACCTCGACGTCCGCCCGTACCCCGGTGACGACCTGGCGGCCGAGGCGGCCAGGCTGCGGGCGCTCGGCGCCACCTCCATCGGCCTGGACGGCGATGTCCACTGGATGGTCCTCGCCGACCCGGAGGGCAACGAGTTCTGCCTGCTCACCCCACGCTGATCCACTGCCGGTGTTGCGGTCGGTGGCGGTGCCGCCGCAATAGGCTGCCGAGATGCACGGATTTACCGACGTCGACCGCCAGTCAGACCCGAACTCGTGGGTCGGCGTGCTCGACCGCCTCGCCGAGGAGCCCTTCTACCGGGCGTACCAGCAGCGGGTCCGCGAGTTGCTCGATCCGACGCCCGGCCGCCGCTACCTCGAAGTCGGCGCCGGCACCGGAGCGAGCGCGGCCCACCTGAGAGACGCACACGGTGTCAGCGTGGCGACCGTGGATCGTTCGCTGACCATGGCTGCCGCCATGCGGGCCCGTGGTCTCACCGGATGCGCCGCCGCCGACGCTCACCACCTGCCGTTTCGCACCCATGCCTTCGACGGGGCGTGGGCCGACCGCACCGTGCAACACCTCGCCGATCCCCACGCCGCGGTCACCGACCTGGTCCGGGTCGTACGACCCGGTGGCCGCATCGTCCTCGCCGACCCCGACTACGACACCCAGGTGCTCGACATCGCCGACCAGGAGCTGGCCCGGCGCGTACTGAGGTTCCGGGCCGATGCCCTCCTCCGCAACGGCACCCTGGCCCACCGACACGCCGGCCTGCTCGCCGCACACGGCCTGGTCGACATCACCGTCGAACCCCGAACGCTTGTCGTACGAGACCCGACCGCCGTCGACAACGTCCTCGGCCTGCGCAGCTGGGCCGCCACCGCAGCTCAACGCGGTGCCCTCGACCCCAGCGAAGCCCGCGCCTTCGAAGACCAGTTCGACGAGGCCGTTCGCACCCACCGATTCACCTACGCAGTCACGTTCTTCCTCACCGCCGCCACCGTCACCTGACGGCCGGGACACGCCACAATTGCTGGCATGGCTTCGCCGGACGCGTCCTCCGCTCCCGACGGCACAGCCGGCCCCGGCGGTGCTTCCCCACCAGCCGAACCGCAGGTCGGCCGGGCACCCGAGCACACCTTCACCAACAGATGGCGACGGCTCTGGCGACGGCAGCCGGGCATGAGCCACCTGCCCGTTGACCTGGATCATGCAATCGGTCTCGGCCTGCTGAGCCTCGTCATCGGGGCGATCTCCGGCACGGCCCTCATCCTGCTGATTCCCTCGACCCCGCTGCTGATCGTGTTCCTCGCGATCCTGCCGCCCTACCTCGACCTGCACGTCGCGGGCGTACGGCACCGTTGGTGGGCTCTCGGGGCGGGCACAGCGGCAGGGGTGCCTGCCGGCCTGGGCATCAACGCCCTGCTCGAAGCCAGCATCGGGGCGCAGTGGGCCACCCTGATCGGCATTCTCGTCGGAAGCGCGATCGGCATCCTGACCCACGCGGCAGTGACCCACCTGCCATCGCGAAGAACGTAGCAGCGCTACTGCTGGGTGACCGGTTGACGCCCTGCGCCAGACCCTCGACGGTCGGCTCGTGCGAGGTGATCGACTCCGTTACGCCGTAATGGCGGTTTCCGGCTCGCCTGGATTCCGCCATTACGCCGTAACGGTGAGGGCGACCCGGCCCTACCGCCGTTGGTACTGGTGGGCGCGGCAGGTTTCGAACCTGCGACCCCTCGCTTGTAAGTTCTGGGCGCTTTGTCTGGCTGGATCCATGCCCGTTCCGGACCTCGCCCGCCTGTCCCTGCCCGGCTGCCTGCGGCTGTCCGTGTCCCGGCTCGTTGCTGTCACCGTTGCTGTCAACAGCCACCTCTCGCCACAACCCGGATACGCGAGCGTGCCGTCTCGCTCCCGGCCGCCGCAGTCCTTAAGGGCATACTGACGGCCAGAGGGCCCAGAGACGGCGCCAGAGGTCCGCCTCGGCTCGTTCCAGGCGAGTGGTTGAATGCCGTCACGCATCTATCTCTAATCGTCTCTGAACGCTAATCTCGGGGCCATGTCAGGAGAAGCCCGCCATCTGGCAGAACTTCAAGCCAGCCGCAACCAAGCGCGTGAGGCTTTCGCGTCGAAAATAGCGGATTTTAGGCGCAAGCACGGCAATGCAACACTCGAATACCTTACTTCAGCAGCCAGGGAAAGGGGAATACGTGTTCTGAAAAGGCAGGTCTCCGACATCCTTGCTGGCAAAAAGGCAGCTCCCTGGCTGCTTATGCAGACCATTCTTGAGGCAATGCACAAAGTCAACCCCGCCACGCAAGGAAGCCTGGATCTTGAAGAATGGCGGGAAGCCTATGAGCGATTTATCGAGGCTACTCGGGACGAGAAAAACGTACCGATTCAAACCAACATCTTTCAGAGCGGCCGTGACTACGCGTACATTGCAGGCGGCCAGGTGGTCGTAGGGGCGACGCGGGCCACCTCGGCCGCCGCATCTGCCGAACAGAGCGGAACTCCGGATGAGATCAGCGAATACCTGTCGGAGCTTGAAAACGAAATCACCGCTGTAGCCAAGGCGGCGCGCAGGCGGCTTGTCATCTACCGCACCCTACGCTTCGCGGCACTTGCCGCATCCGCTGTAACGCCCGCAGTAGCCCTACTCAACGCCGCGACGTGGATAACAGCCGGCGTGGGAACCGTCGCCTTCCTGTCAGAGGGAGCTATTCAACTAACGCGGCTAAACGAGCGTGCAGTCCTAGATACTCGGCGGGTATCGAGCCTGAGCCGCGAATTCCGCATGTACAGGACGAGCGTCGGGGAATATGCAAGTGGGAACAATTACACTCTTCTGGTGCAGCGCATAGAGGAAATCAGAGAGAAGAACGATAACGAGCGACTTGACGTTGTGCAGCAGTCTTTTGGCGCTCATATATCGACTCCCATGACCGATCAGATCCTGAAACGAAGCTGAGGTCCACAAATTCATCCGGATGGTCCTACCGATGATAGCCACACCTGGTGTCCGGCGAGCTGACTCCTTCGCCCCGAAAGGAACCACCAGCCGTCGGCGAGCAGCGCGAGCAGCAGGGCTGCCCTGCCCGAAAGGTCCACCGAAGTCCTCGGACGTCCGGGGTTGCTCGTGCCCATCGCCGCCCAGCTGGAGTGTCAAACGTTGAAGCGGAACTTAGACCGGCTTGCACATGACCTGTGGCGATCTGGTCTGCAGGCTGGTCACGCTCCGTCTCGGGTTGCCGTCGCCGCTGGTTGGTTGCCGACGTTTGACGGTTGAACAGCGAGCAGGGTAAGGCTGAGCACGCTCTGCCTGCTCCTGCGGCGCCAGCACACAGAGGGCACAAGACACCCCGTCCGCCGACGCATGAGGGACTCCGGGCGGTCCACCACCTAGCCACTCGCATGGCGACCGGCCGCGTTCGCCGCCGTACTGCCTGACGCTGCGCTTACAGAGCTTCAATGAGACCTTCAGGTGATCAACTAGAGGTCAACCACCATGGCCAGAGCTGCGAGCGCGGCGATACCGATGGTCATCGGCATGGCCGAGCGCGGGTATCTCCAAGCGCACCACGTGAGTCCACCCACGATCACCGCCACGATAACCCAGGCCAACTTTACGGTAACGTACATCTGAGTACACCCGCCCTCACTGCGGCACTGCCGCATCAACTCGGCACCGAGCTCCGCCCGGATAGCCCGTCAGGATCCGTAAGAATCCGGAAACCTGACAGGACAGTACGCGGCGAGGGTGGGCCGGTCAAGGAACGGATGAGTTGTGGCTACTCCCAGTAGTGATGTACAATCCCCGGCCACGCGTGCGCTGTTCACTGCGCTCCGCGAGCTACACGTCCGCGCCGGCGAGCCGAGCAGTCGGACGATCGCGTCAGCTATCGGCGGAACAAGCCACACAACCATCAATTTAGCCCTGAAGGGTCCAAAGGTTCCGAGTTGGCCCATTTTGGCTAAATTGGTCGAATACCTCGGCGGGGATAGCGATCGCTTCCAAGAACTATGGATCGAGACCCGCGAGAAAATCGAGCCAATGCGGGAAAAGCGGCAGCCCGAGGTCTCCGTCTTTGCTTCATATGCCCACGTAGACAACGACGCCACTTATGGCAGGGTATCGCGCTTGATTGACGATATCGCTAACTCCTACCGAAGCATGACCGGCAGGGAAGTAGGAGTATTCAAGGACTCGGAATCGATCGAGGCGGGCGACGACTGGAGAGACCGGATTCGCCTAGGACTGTCATCCTCGTCCATTTTTCTCGCGTTTATCTCCCCCGCCTATCTACGTAGCACTTTTTGCCGACAAGAGTTCAATGAGTTCCTCGGATTCCTCAACGCTAATTCAAGTACCCGCTTGGTGCTGCCGCTACTGTTTGCCGATCCGGCGCGAATGGATTCACATTTCGCCAACGATGACCTCTGGCTGAAGATGTCGCGGCTTCAGCGGATAAACATTGCCAAGCTTCGCGCTGTCGATCCGGGCTCATCTGAATGGATCACCAAGGTTGAAGAGATAGCGGACAGAGTGGACTCCGTCCTTACGGAGATGGCCCCTGCGCTTGAGGAAAGAAGTTCTCTTCGGAAAGAAAAAGCCGAGACGGCCACTGAGGACGAGGGCGAAACCAGAGGCATGGTTGAACGCATGGCCGCCATCGAAGAGGAAAGCCCTCTCATGGTGGAAGGACTGGAACGCTTCGTTCAATTGATGGGCAGACTCAATGAGGCCACGACACAGGCGACACCGAAACTAAGAAGAGCCAACACGTTCGGCAAGAAATTGGCGGTAACCAGCGCCCTAGCCCAGCAACTGGAGCCGATCTCTATAGAGATGGCCGAGGTTGCCGATCGCTTGGTGGCGCAATTCGGCGACTGGGGCTACGCTGTCCAATTGCTGGTTGATCTAGCTAAGAGCACTGAGGGAAAGCTAGACAAGGACCTTGTCGAGTTCGCCAGAGTCGTCTGGGATCTGTCGACAACGGGATCTGACGCTCTCGCACAAGTAGAGGGATTGAGTACCATTATTGAGCAGAGTGTTGGACTCTCTGGTCGCCTAGATCAGCCGCTGAAGGCCATACAGAAGGCGTGTCTTCGGATGGCCGATCTTCGCGGCATCCTTCTTGTCTGGCGCGAAGAGATAGAGGCACTACAGAGCGCCTACCCGGAACTCGCAGAGCAATGATCTGCATGGCCTGCTCGAATGAGTGTTAATAGCGCACGCTGACAGGTTACGCGACAAGGTCGTGGTGGGGATGCGGCGCGTGTAACCGGGCAGGCCCCCGCCTGCCGGCAACGCCGGCCCGAGGGGCCGCAGAGGCTCCGGGGTCAAGGGCGGCCCGTAGGGACGTCGCGTAGCGACGCGAAGCGCCCTTGAGGCCGGAGGGGCGGCCCCGCATCCTCAGCGCCGCATCCCCACCACGACCGGCGGTGCCTCGCCCTACGGCACGGCGGTGCGACGGCCGCCGCGCCCCGGCCGGCTGCCGGCCCCATAACCTCGACCACTCTCGGCGCTGCCGTCTGCGGCGGCCCCGGGCTTTCCGCTCTCCGCGCCAGCCGCCGGGCGTGTTGCGTGGCCGGAGTCGGAGCGTCAGCGGAGCGACGGGCGCGCGCCCAGGCGGCGGCGCGTGCGGCCCGTTGCGGGCCGCCTTGAAGACGTACAGAAAGTTTGAACCACATTGCTGGCAGCCGGCCGGCCTCGTGCCGTCGCCCAGCGGACACAGGATGGTGCGGACCTCACGCGCTCCGTACCCTGGCGGCATGGCCGACCTCGTCGATACCGCTCGGGAAGTTGCGCGGCATCTGTTGGAGACTCCGCTGCCTCGTCGATGGAGTCACGTTCAGGCGGTGGCCGCCAAGGCGGACCGGGTCAGCGCTGCCGTACCGGTTGAGGATCGTGCGGTGCTCGTGGCGTCGGCGTGGCTGCACGATGTGGGCTACAGCCCGGACTTGGTCGACACCGGCTTTCACTCGCTCGATGGAGGCCGCTGGCTGCGGCGGGAGCGGTTCAACGAGCGGATTGCCGCCCTGGTGGCTCACCACTCGTGCGCCTGGCTGGAAGCTGAGGAGCGTGGGCTCGGTGAGGTCCTGGCCGCCGAGTTCACTCGGGAGGAAACCGCGGTGACTGACGCGCTCTGCTTCTCGGACATGACGACCGGGCCGGACGGGCAAGACTTCGAGGTGTTGGATCGGCTCGCGGAGATTCGGTCGCGGTACGGGCCGGAGCACCTGGTGACCCGGTTCATCGGCCGGGCGGAACCGGAGATGGTCGCCGCTGTGCAGCGGACGCAACAACGGCTTGTCGGCAGCGTCCCTCAGCCGATGTAGGGCTCGGCGCTGTCCTCGTACCCGTGGGTGATGCGGAGCAGGGTCGACGGGTGGATGTCGAGTGCGTCCAGCTCGTCGCGGGCCACCCACCGGACGTCGCTCGACTCGTCGCTCGGGGTTGGGGTGCCACCGACGGGAACGGCTCGGAAGCAGAGCGAGAACTGCTGCCGTACCTCGCCGTCCGAGTAGGCGACGACGTGGCCTGGGTCGGAGTAGACGCCGACCAGGCCGGTCACCTCGACGCTGATGCCGGTCTCTTCGCGGGTCTCTCGGGTCGCTGTCTCGGCGACCGATTCGCCGATCTCCTGGCCCCCACCGGGCAGTGACCACAGGCCGTTGTCGGTGCGCTGGATGAGCAGTACCCGGCCGTGCTCGTCGCGGACGAAGACGGAGACGGCCACGACGATGCTGTTGGCCTTCGGCGCGTTCGGGTCGTGGTAGTGCTCGGTTCTCGCCATGGCTCTAGGCTGCCACCTCACCGACTGGCAGCGGCTTCGAGGCGGACAGGACGCGGTCGAAGCTGTCGGCGTAGGTACCGAACAGGTCGCCGCCGTTGAGCCGGCGGAGGTGCATCACGGGCGCGTGTGGGGCCGGGAAGCCGTAGACGTGGGTGTTGACCAGCATTTCGTCGTCGAATCGGTAGATCGAGTTGTACAGCGTCGTCTCGTGGTAGAGCACCTTCACGCCGGAAGCATCGTCAAGCCGCTTGTAGTACTGCTGCACCTGACGAATCTTCGCGGCCATCACGCCGGGCCCACCCTCCTCGATGCTTCTCCGCTCGATTGCGGCACTGTCCGGGTTCCCGAGCAGGATCGTCACTGCCACGCCACCGGCGCCCTTCCGACGCAGGACGTCGACAAGCCTCGGATCTTGCTCCAACAGGAAAAGGCCGGCGTAGGCCAGCACATCAATCCGGGTCTCGGCTCGTTCGATCAGTCGTCGCCAGAGGTCGTACGGCACGGAGGATCGCCGAGAGTAGAGCTGGACCATCTCGCTCTGCCCGATCTTCGACGCCTTCTCCGGACTCACCGCGTCGGGCCACAGATACGGCACATCCTCACGCACCATCGCCGCGATCGCGTGCCGGTGGCGGGGGTACGGCGTCCGATCCTGCGTGATCCACCGTTCCACGGTCTTCGGGTCGACTCCGATCCGCTCGGCCACGACGACGGGAGTCAGGCCGTTGCGCAGGATGGCATCGCGTAGCCGGTCGTTTGGCATCCGACCCTCCTCAAGGGACGACTAGGGACAACTAGACGATAACCAAGACGTCCCATAGTCGTCCAGCCCATCGGATGGGCTGTCCCCTGCTTTCCGGGAGCCTTATCCGCAGAGGCCACGAGCAAGAGTCCACCGGGGACAAGCTCAATACCTGGCCCGAGACACAGGAGGTCTGTTGTGAAGCTGTACGTGGACACCCAGAGCAAGCAGGTCCAGGTGACGAAGGACCCCGAGCCGAAGAACGACCAGAACGGCAACCAGCGGTCGGAGAAGAACACCGGCCGGCTCATGTGGTCCACCCAGGTCTTCGTACTCGACGAGACCGGCGGCGAGATCATCACCATCACCACGGCGGGAGAGAAGCCGAGCGTGACGGTGGGACAGTTCGTCGCTGTCGAGCAGTTGGAGGCCATTCCGTGGGCGACCAACGGGCGTAACGGCGTCGCGTTCCGCGCCATCTCGCTGAAGCCGAAGGCTGGTAACTCGGCGGCTAAGTAGTTCTTCGCTCACCGCGCTGTGTGAGCCTCTGGTGTCTGATGCACGAAGCGGCCTGACGGTCCGCTGATCTGATCCATCTTCGGTCCGGGAGCGTTTCTGGCTCCTATTCTCCCGGCCCTGGCAACCCATGGTTGCCCTCTCGATATGGCGCGGGGTCGGTACTGGCTCCTACACCTGCCGGCCCCGCCTGCCATTCCAACCCGTTCGCCCACACGTTGGGAGTGGTTGTCGTGCTCGTTTCCGCCATCGTCTTCGCCGTTGTCGCGGCGACTCTCTACGCCGGCCACCAGGTGGCCGATCACGTCTTCGGCCAGTCCGACAAGCAAGCCGCCTATAAGGCCGCTCCCGGCTGGGACGGCTGGCGTCACCTGTTGGGCCACGTCGTGGCCTATCACCTCGTGGTGGTGGTCATGCTGACCATCGCCATCGTGGCGCTTGATCTGCCCGTCACCGTCGTCGGGCTCACCGCCGGAGTCGGCTTCTCCGCCGTCTCACACGCATTCCTCGACCGGCGTTGGCCGGTGCGGTGGCTGCTCATCCACACCGGTAGCCGGGATTTCGCCGACCGGCAGACCCCGATCTGCGGCATGTACCTGGCGGATCAGTCCCTGCACGCGGCTTGCCTGTGGGTATCCGCGCTGCTCATCGCCTGCTTGTAGGCGCAAGGGTCGCTACGCGGCCTGAGTGATTTCGAGCCCGGGGCCGGTACTGGCTCCTACACCTGCCGACCCCGTGCTCTCCAACCCATCCAGCCCAATCACTTGGGAGGACGTGTCATGTCCAAGTCTAGCCCTCGCCGCTCGTTCGGCCGGAAGTCAACCGGAACGGTGACAGTAATCGAGGCCAAAGTTCACCGGTCCTCGGCCCGCAACGCCCGAATGGCGTTCATCCTCACTGCGGTCATCCTCGGCGTACTCGGTGCCGTGGTGGCCGCTTCCTACGTACACCCCATCATCGCGCTGTTCATCGGCGCGGCCATCGGCGTCCCGTGCGGCGCGCTGGCCTGGCTCCTGGTCCGCATCTGGCCGGTCCTGCGGCTGCTGTGGTGGTGGACCCCCGAAATCGTTCTTGCCGTCACGCTGCTGACGGCGTGGGTGCAACTCGCCACTCACACCCCGACCATCGTCACCCTGGCCGTCGTCGCGGTCGTCCTCGGCGTCCCGACCGCCGTCCCCACTGTTCGCCGCCAGGTCGTCGCCTGGGTTTGGTGCCTGATCGTGCGCCACCGGCTGCGGGTCTGCTTCGCACAGTTCATCGTCGCCAACCAGTCGGGGTCCCTTCCGCTGATCCTTTGGGCCAAGCCGACCCCGGTCGGCGAACGAGTCTGGGTCTACCTGCGGCCCGGCCTGTCCCTGGCGGACCTGGAAGGCCGCCTAGACAAGATCGCCGTCACCTGCCACGCCTCGTCCGTCCTGGTCGAACGCGCCTCCGACGGAAACGCCGCGTACCTGCGGTTCGACGTCAAGCGCCGCGAGGTGCTCACCGCAACTGTCACGTCCCCGCTGGCGGACGTCATCACTCCCGACGCTCCGGCCACCGACCGACCGACGCCGGTCATCCCCACCGCCCTGGACCTGCCCGACGTGCAGGCACCCACGGTCACCCTGCCCATCCAGCCCAAGAAGCCGGCCGCCACGTCGGCCAACGGCAGCAAGCCGGCCCCCGCAGCGTCGTCGGACGTCGACGACGTCTCCGACTGGATCTGATCCCGCAACCCATCCCGGACGCGGGGAGCCCTACGGGCTCCTTCGTGTGGCTCTCCGCGCCCATCAACGCCCAAGGAGGGCACCCATGACTACGGCAACCGCCCCAACCGCCGGTATTCCGGTGGGGCCTGGCCTGTCGATGTTCGACCCGGTCTTCGTCGGCATCGACGAGTTCGGTCAGCCCGTCTACATCACCCTGGCCTACCGCAACCTGCTCGCCGGCGGGGAACCCGGTGGAGGTAAGTCCGGCCTGCTCAACACCATCGCAGCCCACGCCGCTCTCTCGGCGGACTCCCGCCTCGTTCTGCTCGACGGCAAACTCGTCGAACTCGGCCAGTGGGAAGACTGCGCCGACGCCTTCATCGGCCCCGACATCACCGCCGCGCTCGACGTCCTCCGACGCCTACAGCAGGTGATGAACAACCGGTACGCCTGGCTGCGCGCCCACGGGCGCCGCAAGGTCACCGCCCTCGATGGGCTCTCCGTCATCACCGTCCTGGTCGACGAAATCGCCTTCTACTCCGCCACCATCGGCAGCAAGCAGGAACAGGAAGAGTTCGTCGCTCTCCTACGGGACCTGGTCGCTCGGGGTCGAGCGGCCGGTATCCCCGTCGTCGCCGCCACCCAGCGGCCTTCGTTCGACATCATCCCCACCAGCCTGCGGGACCTGTTCGGCTACCGCGCCGCGTTCCGCTGCACCACTCCCAACAGCTCGAACATCGTCCTCGGCCACGGCTGGGCCGAACAGGGCTACACCGCCACCGACATCGCCCCCACCAACCAGGGCGCGGCGTACCTCATCGCCGAAGGCGGCACCCCGCGCCGCATCAAGGTCGCCTACCTGACCGACGCCCAGATCGCCGGCATCGCCGACTACGCCACCTGGACTCGTCGTCCCACCCGTTCATCCGACCCGACCGGATCCCGACTCGATTGGGGAACCGCCGCATGAAACTGCGAGAGCTGATCCGCGCCCGTCGGACCCCGCCACCGGCCACCCGGTACACCGACCGACACGTCATCGGTACCGCCGAGGAGATCGCCACGCTCATGGCGCTGGCCACCGAACGCGGGCTCCTCGTCTTCGCCTCAGCACCCGTACAGGTGCCCGGAGATCCCACCCGATTCCGCCGCTACCTGCGGCTGCGCGCCAACTGATCGGCCGACGGAACCGGCTCAAGCCCTGGAAAGCAGACCGGTTCCGCCGACCTCCCACCAAGCCCTTCTGAAAGGACGTGGCTGCCATGAAGGCTACCCAGAGCCCACCTACCACCGGAACGGTCACCACTGCTGACCTGCTTCGGATGGCTGCCCTCTACCTGCGCCGGCACGGCTGGCACCAGGGCACCTACTACCCCACGGCCACCGACACCCCCACCCCACCGGCCTGCGTCGCCGGGGCCATCGGCATCGCCGCCGCCGGCCACCGTGTGCAGCACTTCTCCCAACTCACCCCCGATGCCCTGGGTGACTACCTCGCCGCGCTCGACGCATTTGTCGACTACCTCGACACCACCGCGCCGGTCTTCCTCGTCGACGAAGACGGCTTCGTCATCGACGAACACACCTCTCCGTACTCGTGGAACGACGACCCTGCGCGTACCGCCGAGCAGGTCATCACGGCCCTTGAGACGGCCGCCGACGAGTGGGATGACCTCCACACCACCGGGGGTGAGAACCGGTGAGCACTGTCAAGAAGTCCTTGACGCCTCGCATCCCCGTTCAGAAGCGGCGGGAGGTCGTCGAAAACACCGAGTTTGCCGCGTTCACCCGGCGCATCATCCGTGCCCACGGTCGCCGCGTCGCCACCGGGGACGTCGAAGCCCTTCGCGATCTGGTCGCCCTCTCCACCGTCATCGACGAGGCAATCACCGACGCCGTCGTCGGGCTCCGCTCCTTCGGCTACTCCTGGGCCGAGATCGGGCAACGCCTCGGCATCTCCCGCCAAGCCGCCCAGCAACGCTGGGGGGACCGGCCGTGACCACCTACTACGACCCGACCGGCACCCGCTTCGGGTTCCCTACCTACCCCTATCGGATGGCACCCAGCGGGCTCGCCACCCTGCGGCAGCTTCGTGCTGCCGGTCTGCGCCCCGGCGGACACGCCCCCGTAGCCCAGATCCTCTGGCGGCGCGGTAAGCGCGTTGCCTACCTCTACCGCCTCGATATGGCCAAGCCCAAGCGCACCGCCACTCCTGCCCAGCGAGAGGCCATCGGCAAGGCGCTGCGTGCCCGACAGACCTGCGCCGTCTGCGGCCTGGTCCAGCCCTATTACATCCGTCGCCGCTACGGCTGCTGCCTCGACTGCCACGAAGGAGACTCCTGATGGGCGTCCTGATCACCTTCGCCGTCATCCTGCTCATCGGCGTCGCCATGGCCTACATGGGCGGTGTGCGATGAACCGCCAACCCACCACCGGCACCCGAATCGAGGGTGTCGTCCTGGTCCTCATCCTGCTCACCGTCGCCGGATTCGCCGGTGCCGCCTCGTTCACCCACGTCAAGGACTGGACCCTCGACAACTCCCCGGCAGGAACGGGCGAATGGTTCGGCTGGGCCAACGCCGTCATCTCCGAACTCGTCCCCATCGCCTGCCTGCTGACCATCCGGCGTCGTCGCCGGATCGGTGCTCCCATCGGCTACCCGTTGTTTCTGCTCATCGCTGCCGCCGGTCTCTCCCTCGCCGCGCAACTCGCGGTCGCCAAGCCGGGCATCTCCGGCTGGCTGCTCTCGGCCGTACCGGCGCTGGCCTTCATGGCTCTGGTGAAACTCGTCCTCGCACCCGTCAAGGGCGACAACCCCACCGCGCCGGCTGTCGAGCCGACCGAGCCCATCCGGGCTGAGGTGGCCGAGCAGGTCACCACCGAACCGGCACCGCCGGCTGCTCTCATCATCGACCCGCAACCCCGTCCGGCCATCCAGCCCACCATGCCGGCCACCGAGTTGGAGCCGGTCGAGGTTCCAACTCATCTCCTGCCCATGGCCCGGTTCGCTGCTGCGCAGCACGAACAGAACACCGGGTCACCGATCACTGCCGCCGAGCTGGCCGATCGGCTCGACGTCACCCCGGCCGTCGCCGGGCAACTCCTGACCACCCTGACCGGTGATGCCCGATGACCATCTACCTCGTCGACATCGAGCAGGTCGTCCACACCTGTCCCGTCCACCCTGACGGGCACCCCTACGACGTCCGGCGCACTGTCGTCGACGTCATCCCCGGCGGACCCTGCCGGGCACCGGTCACCGTCCGCTGCGGTGGACAGACCGTCCTGATTCCGTGCCGTCGGCACGAGCCGGCCAAGCGCCAGTGCGGCGCCTGCCGGGTCATCGTCACCGAACGCACCATCACCACCCGTACCCCGGACGGGGCTGCGGTTTGATGGCCTCGACGCTGGATCTCACACCCCGTGCTTCGGCCCGGGGTGTGGGCTCGAACGCCGACGCCATCGTCTACGACTACACCGCCGCCGGGGCTGCCTTCGCCCGTGCCACCCGACCGGACTACTTCGGCTGGATCGAGCATGTCCGCGCCGCCGCTGGTTGTACCCGCCCGATCCGGCTCGCCGGCCAGCTCCTCACCGTCGATCAGGTCACCGGACGCGTCGTCGAGCAGCGGCACACCGACGCCATGCCCGACGCGGTCATCTACACCGCCTGCGGCAACCGGCGGGCTACCGTCTGCCCGTCCTGCGCCCGCACCTACCAACGCGACGCGTACCAGCTCCTACGCGCCGGCCTCGTCGGCGGCAAGGGCGTCCCCGACACCGTCACCCAACACCCGGCCGTGTTCCCCACCTTCACCGCCCCATCCTTCGGGCCGGTCCATGTCCACGCGGTCCGCAAGCACACCTGCCGGGACCGCAAGCGCTGCGACTGCCGCCCTGACCCCTGCCACGCTCGCCGCGCCGACGACCCCACCGCCGGCCGCTGCCCACACGGCCGCCCCGCAGTCTGCTGGGCACGACACGAGCCCGGTGACGCCGCGCTCGGTCAGCCGCTGTGCCTGGACTGCTACGACCATGACCACCAGGTCGTCTGGAACCTGTTCTCCGGCGAGCTGTGGCACCGCACCAAGCAAGCCGCGGAACGACACCTGGCCAAGCTCGCCCGTCGCCGCGGCATTCCGCGCGTCCAGGTCACCACCGCCTCAGGCAACATCCGCACGGTCCCACCGGTTCGGTTGTCCCACGGCAAAGCGGCAGAGTTCCAGGCACGCGGCGCGGTCCACTTCCATGCCCTCGTTCGCCTGGACGGCGTCGACCCCGGCGACCCGGCCGCCGTCGTCCCACCACCGGCCGCGTTCACCGTTGACGACCTCGTCGACGCGCTCCGGCACGCCGCCGCACAGGTCGCGTTCACCACCCCCGCCCACCCGGACCGGCCCGGCGGCTGGCCGATCGCCTGGGGCGAGCAGCTCGACATCCGGCCCATCACCCTCACCGGCCACGGTGAGGTCACCGACAGCATGGTCGCCGGCTACCTTGCCAAGTACGCCACCAAGAGCACCGAGGTAACCGGGCACTGCTCCACCCGCCTCACCGCCGACACCATCGGCGACCACGCCGATCCTGACGGCGACCACACCGCCCGCCTCATCGACGCCTGCTGGCGACTCGGTCGGCCCACCGGCACCCCCGTGCCACTGTCCCAGCGGCCCCGCGACCACCGGCCCCGCCCCGGCTTCGTCCCGCGCTGGGAGTGCCCCGTCTGCGGCACCCACACCCGATACGCCGCCTGCCCGGTCTGCGTCGCCCAGCGTCAAGCCGCCCTTGACACCGAATCGACGAAACCGGCCAACGCCAACCCCTACGCCCGGCTGCGCCGCTGGGCGCACATGCTCGGCTTCGGCGGCCACTTCCTCACCAAAGCCCGGCGGTACTCCGTCACCTTCCAACTCCTGCGCGACACTCGCCGCGCCCACCGGCAGCACGAGGAACACGGGCACCCGACAGACGGCGGCCAGCTCGTCAACGAAAACACCACCCTCATCGTCGGCACCCTCACCTTCGCCGGCGTCGGCTGGCACACCACCGGAGACGCCCTCCTCGCCAACACCGCCGCCGCCATGGCCAGAGAACGACAAGCCATCGGCCGCGAAGAACTCGCCCACGAACTCGGCACCACCCCGGCCGGCACCACGCCGGCCGCCGCCTGACCCTGCCCCAGTCACACGAGGAAGGCCACCCGTTGGACAACCCGACTCCGATCACTCCTCGCGTGCTGCGCGTCGAGGAAGCCGCCCGTGCGCTCGGCATCGGCCGTTCGCTCGTCTACGACCTGATCCGTTCCGGACGGTTGCGCTCCTTCAAAGTCGGCAGCCGCCGGCTCATCCCCGCCGCCGCCGTCGACGAAGTCATCACCACACTCACGGAAGAAGCCGCCTGATGCCCAAACCGCCGAAGTCCCGCCAATCCGCCGCCCGCCGCAATCCGAACGGAGAAGGGTCCATCTATCAGCGGGCCAGCGATGGCCGCTGGGTCGGACAGGCGTACGTCCTCACCACCGATGGCACCCGCAAACGCAAGTTCGTCTACGGCGCGACCTGGGAGGAGGCTCACGCGAAGCTCGTCGAGCTGAAGTCTCGCTCTCAGCGCGGGATACCCGTGCCCGATCGTGCCTGGAAGGTCGCCGACTACCTACCGTACTGGCTGGCGGCCTACGTGACCGACCTCAAGCCCACCACTGCCCGGGGCTACGAGAGCGCCGTTCGGCTTCACCTGATCCCCGGGCTCGGTACCAAGCGTCTCGACGCGTTGCAGGTCAAACACGTCAAGACGTTCATGGACGAGTTCCGCCGTAAGTGCCTCTGCTGTACTGCTGGGCTTGACGCCACCCGCCGGCCCGACCGGCAGTGCTGCTCGGTCGGCAAGTGCTGCCAGCATTACCCCAGCGCCCGACAGATTCAGTACGTCCACGCGGTGCTACGCAACGCACTGCAACACGCCATGCGGGAGGAGCTGGTGTCCCGCAACGTAGCCAAGCTGGTGCGCGTCCCCTCGCCGCGCTACAAGGTCGGCAAGGGCCTGTCGGTCGACCAGGTACGCAAGCTCATCGCAGCCTCCGAAGGGCACCGCCTACACGCGCTCTACGTCGTGGCAGCGACCCTCGGATTGCGGCGCGGTGAGCTGCTTGGGCTGCGCTGGTCAGATCTCGATCTCGACAAAGGCACCGCCGCCATCGACCAGACCGTCCAGCGGGCCGGCGGAAAGCTGCACCTGCAAGACACCAAGACCGAGGAGTCCGAAGGCATCCTTCCGCTACCCGACTGGACCTGGGTGGCCCTGCTCGACCACCAGGAGCGCCAGCAGCGGGAGCGCAAGCGGCTATCCGAGGTCTGGCAGGATCACGGCCTTGTCTTCCCCTCCGAGGTCGGCACCCCGATCGAGCCGCGCAACCTCAATCGCCACTTCGCGGCACTCCGGGTGAGGGCCGGCTGTCCCGATGTGCGGCTACACGACCTGCGGCACACGGTCGTGTCGCTGCTGATGGAGCTGGGCGTACCGCCGCACGTCGTCCAGGCCATCGCCCGACACGCGGACGTGAAGCTGACCTTGAAGATCTATTCGCACGCCAACCTTGACGCCATGCGTCAGGCGCTCGGCAAGCTCGACGGCCGGCTCTCGTAACCGCCGTTGCTGTCACCGTAGCTGTCACGGCCCGGAGAGTTGATCTCCGGGCCATTGTTTGTGCTGGTGGGCGCGGCAGGTTTCGAACCTGCGACCCCTCGCTTGTAAGGCGAGTGCTCTCCCACTGAGCTACGCGCCCGGAAACGCCGTACGGCGGACCGGCGGTTGGCAGCTTACCCTGCCACGCGCCGGCCCTGCCGGACGGTCGCACCCGTTGGGACCGGGCTCAGGCGGTGGCGTCCGCCAGTGCCTTGCGCCAGCCCTGTTGGTCGCGCGGCTCGCCCGGCATGTTCATCTCGGCGAAGCGGACGACACCTGCCTTGTCGATGATGAAGGTGCCCCGGTTGGCGATACCGGCGACGTCGTTGAAGACCCCGTACGCCTGCGCGACCGCGCCGTGCGGCCAGAAGTCGGCCAGCAGCGGGAACTGGTAGCCCTCCCGGTCCGCCCAGATCTTGTGGGCGTAGACCGAGTCCACGCTGACGGTCAGCACCTGAACGTCGTCGTTGACGTAGTCGTTGAGGTTGTCCCGGACCTCGCACAGCTCGCCCTGGCACACGCCGGTGAAGGCCAGCGGGTAGAAGACCAGCAGGACCGTACGCCGACCACGGAAGTCGGAGAGCCGGACCTGCTGATTGTTCTGGTCCTTGAGTACGAAGTCCGGCGCCTCTGCGCCAACCTCGATGGGCATGCGAACTCCTTGGATCGAGTCGAGATGCGGGTGTACGTCGGGCGGGAGACTACTTCTTGGCCTTTGCGCCGCGACGTAGCACGAGACGGGCGCCGCTCCAGTCCTTGCCGGCGTTGACGGTCGAGGTCTGCTGAAGGCCGGCGGTGGGAGCGGACTCGGCGATCTCACTCGGCTCGACGTGGCCGTCACGGCCGGCCTTGGGCGTCAGCAGCCACACGACCCCGTTGTCGGCCAGCGGGCCGAGGGCGTCGACGAGAAGCTCGAAAAGATCACCGTCGCCGTCGCGGTACCACACCAGCACCGCGTCGACCACCTCGTCGGTGTCCTCGTCGACCAGGTCTCCACAACGGTCGGTCAGGGCGTCCCGGAGATCGGCGTCGACGTCGTCGTCGTAGCCCATCTCCATGACGACCATTCCCGGTTCGATGCCGAACCGGTCCGCCAGGCTGCGTACCCCGTCGGCAGCCTGACCAGCGGTCGCGCTCACTGTCGCGTGCCTCCTCATCTCGTCCAAGCTCGCGGCACCCGGCCGGCGCCGTCAGGCAAGTCCACACAGTTGTGCCGCCGCGCGCAAGTGGCGCACCGGGTGGAACGAAATTTACCGTGCCAGCAGCGTACGGGCACCCTGGGTGATGGCCTCCTCGGAGATCAGGACCTGACGGGCAGCCGGACCCAAAGGCACGAAACAGTCAACTGCCGCCACTCGGCGCGCCGCCCCGACATATCCGGCGTCGACCAGGGCAGCGATCACACCCTCGCCGACGCCGCCGGAGCGCCTGGTCTCGTCCACCACCAGCACCCGCCCGGTCGCGGCGGCCTCTCGGATGAGGTCGGCCACCGGCAGCGGCGCGAGCCACCGCAGATCCACCACCCGGCTGCCGATCCCCTCGTCGGCCAGCACCGAGGCCGCCCGCAACGCCATCCGTACGCCGTTGCCGAAGGTCACGATCGTGATGTCCTCGGCCGAGCCGACGCCATACACCCGGGCCCGGCCGACCGGGACGTGCCCGCTCGCCCAGGCCCCCGGCTCGGCGTAGCCGGCCGACCATTCACCGTCGCCGTCGGCGTAGAGGTCGCGGGCGTGGTAGAGCCCGACCGGCTCCAGGAACACGCAGACGCTGCCGTCCACCGCCGCGCTCGCCAGGCAGGTGCGCAGCATCGCCGCCGCGTCGTCCGGTCGGGCCGGCACGGCGATCACCAGGCCGGGCACGTCCCGCAGTACGGCCACCGAGTTGTCGTCCCGGACGTGCTCCCCGAAGCCCTCCTGATACGCCAGGCCCGCCACCCGCAGCACCATCGGGTTGCGCAGCGCCCCCTGGGAGAGGAACCCCATGGTGGCGGCCTCACCGCGCACCTGGGCCTCGGCGGTGTGCAGGTACGCCAGCGACTGGATCTCGGGCACCGGCAGCATGCCGGCGAGTCCCGCGCCGAGGCCCAGGCCGAGCACCGAGGTCTCGTCGAGCAGCGTGTCGAACACCCGGGCCGGGCCGAACCGGTCGCGCAGGTCCCTGGTCACCCCGTACCTGCCGCCCTTGGCGGCGACGTCCTGGCCGAAGACGGCCATCTGCGGGTACGTCAGCAGGGCATCGGTCAGCGCGGCGTTGATGCTCTGCGCGAGCGTGAGCGGGCCCGACAGTTCCGGCGGCTTGCCACCGAACGCCTCCAGCCGTGCCCCCGCCTCCGACCCGGCAGCTCGGGCGCCCGCGTCGGCGACCGCCTGGGCGACCCGCACCGGGCGGCGCGGTGCCAGCGGGGCGATCACCTCGGCGGGGTTGCTCAGTTTCGGCTCGTCGAGCACCTGCTCGGCGAGCCGACGGATCTGCCAGCCGATCTCGTCGTAGCGGTCCAGCAGTTCCGCGCCACCGGCCAGACCGGCCTCGACCAGCCGCCGCGCGGTGGCGACCAGCGGATCGCCGGCAAGATCGGCGGCGATCTCCTCCGCGCTGCGGTACGCGCTCTCGGCGTCCGCGCCGACGTGCCCCAGCAGCCGGACGGTGCTCAGATGCAGCACGGCCGGACGACGGTGGCGACGGACCCAGGCCGCCGCCTCGCGCGCCACCTCGTAGGTCGCCACCAGATCGGCACCGTCGGCGGCGAAGTAGCGGATGCCCGGCTTGGCGCGTAGGGCGGTCGCCACCCAGCCCTGCGGCGACCGCAGACTGCCACCCAGGCCGTTGTCCTCGCAGACGAACAGCACCGGGATACGCAGGCCGGTGTGGTCGTACCAGCCGGCGGTGTTGAACGCCGCCGTGGCGTCGGCGTGGTTGATCGCGGCGTCACCGAACGAGCAGACCACTATCGCGTCCGGCGCCCAGGGGGCCACGTCGACGTGTGCCGCGACGCCCCGGGCGTCCAGGCGACGCAGCCGCTCCACCGCCAGTCCCATGCCCACCGCCCGGGGCAGGTGCGAGGCGGCGGTGGAGGTGGTCGGCACCACGGTGAGGTCGGCGCGACCGAAGACCTTGTGCCGGCCACCGGCCGTCGGCTCCTCACGCGAGGCCACCATCCCGCGCAGCACGTCCCGCGCCGCCTCGGTGTACGCCGACACCACCGGCCGCCGCACCACCGCCGGACGAGCACCCCCTGCGACCTCGTCACCGGCCGGCGCGGTCGAGTCGGTGGCGTCGGTTTCTACCGGTACGCCGTCACCCGGCTCGTTCGCCACGACAGGCTCGGCCGGAGCAGCGTCGGCGGACGGTACGGCCTGGTCGTCGTCCGTCTCCCGGCCGGTCGAGGCGTTGTCCGCCGCCGGGTCGACCGGGTCGACCTGCTCCGCCGAGCTGGCCGGATCAGGCGCGTCGTCCGGTTCGGCGGGGTCGGCCGGGGGTGCGGGCGTACCGTCGGGGCCGTTGTCGGGGGTCAGCAGCACGGAACCGGTCGCCGGCTCGGCGGCCTGGGCCGCGCGGACGCAGTAGAACGCCCCCGAGCGGTAGTGCAGCAGCGCCGGGTCGGTGGGGCGCAGCGCCGCCGCGACCGCGGCGTTGCCTTCGTGGCCCGCCGAGCTGATCGTGTGGTAACCCTCGCCGAAGCTGCGCAGCCATCGCCCGGCGAGATCGAGCTGCCGGCTGGTGACCTGGGCGTCGAAGAGTTCCAACAGCTGGGCGCCGGTCAGCGCCGCGCCCTCGGCCACCGGTTGGGCCGGGTCGGTACGGTGCCGCGGCATGGTCAACGCGGCCAGGGACTCCCGGAGTCGGTCGTCAAGATCCTGCGGGGTGGTCACGTCGGACAGCATTACCGACCGGAGCACACCTCGCCCACTCGAACCCGACTCGTGTCGCCGTCCGGCCCCGACTCAACGGATGCGGTCAGCCGGGCAGAAACGAGAGTCAGCCGGGCAGGAACGAGAAGCGGACCTGGCGGGTGGTGTTGTCGCCGTTGGTGTCGACCAGGCAGATCGACTGCCAGGTGCCCAGGGCGAGCCGGCCGCCGAGCACCGGCAGCGTCGCGTACGGGGCGACGAAGGCGGGCAGCACGTGATCACGCCCGTGCCCGGGTGAGCCGTGTCGGTGCCGCCACCGGTTGTCGGTGGGCAGCACCGAGTCCAGCGCGGTGAGCAGGTCGTCGTCGGAGCCGGCGCCGGTCTCGATGATGGCCACCCCGGCGGTGGCGTGCGGCACGAACACGTGCAGCAGTCCGTCGCCCTGCCCGGAGACGAACGACTCCGCCTCGGCGGTGATGTCCTGCACGGTGGGCCGGGAGCCGGTCCGGACGGTGATCACCTCACTGCGCATGTGTCGCATTCTGCCGCAGTCGACCGGTTCGCACCGGACCCGTGGTGATCGTCACTCCGTCCGGGCCGAACCGCGGCCCGCACCGCTTCCACCACAGCTCGGAGCCGGTAAGTACAAAAAGACCAACGTTACTGATGAGTATCTGTGTTGCGCATCGCCCTTGACACGGGTGGGCGTGACGACAAGTGGTACGACGGGGCAGGATGGCGCTAGAGACCTGTCCCAAACACAACCGAGGGAACGCCTGTGGCTACGGAACGCAAGCGCCCGGTGATCACGGCCGGCCTGCCTAGCCAGCTTCCAGACATCGACCCGGAAGAAACCAGCGAGTGGGTCGAGTCGCTTGACGGTGTCATCGACGAGCGCGGCGCCAAGCGTGCCCGCTACGTGATGCTTCGTCTGCTGGAGCGCGCTCGCGAGCGCCAGGTCGGGGTGCCGTCGCTGACCACCACCGACTACATCAACACCATCCCGCCGGAGCGGGAACCGTGGTTCCCCGGCGACGAGCACGTCGAGCGGCGGATCCGGGCGTACGTGCGGTGGAACGCGGCGATGCTGGTGCACCGCGCTCAGCGGCCGGAGATCGGTGTCGGCGGCCACATCTCCACCTTCGCCAGCTCCGCCTCGCTGTACGAGGTGGGCTTCAACCACTTCTTCCGGGGCAAGAACCACCCGGGCGGCGGCGACCACATCTTCTACCAGGGTCACGCCTCCCCCGGCATGTACGCCCGGGCGTTCCTCGAGGGCCGGCTCAGCGAGAACCAGCTCGACGGCTTCCGCCAGGAGCTGTCGCACCCCGGCGGCGGCCTGCCGTCGTACCCGCACCCGCGGCTGATGCCGGACTTCTGGGAGTTCCCCACGGTCTCCATGGGTCTGGGTGGGCTGAACGCCATCTACCAGGCCCGGTTCAACCGCTACCTGCACCACCGGGGCATCAAGGACACCTCCGACCAGCACGTCTGGGCGTTCCTCGGCGACGGTGAGATGGACGAGCCGGAGACCCTCGGCGCGATCGGGGTGGCCGCCCGCGAGGAGCTGGACAACCTCACCTTCGTGATCAACTGCAACCTCCAGCGGCTCGACGGGCCGGTGCGGGGCAACGGCAAGGTGATGCAGGAGCTGGAGGCGTTCTTCCGGGGTGCCGGCTGGAACGTGATCAAGGTGGTCTGGGGCCGGGAGTGGGACCCGCTGCTCGCCGCCGACACCGACGGCGCGCTGGTCAACCTCATGAACACCACGCCCGACGGCGACTACCAGACCTACAAGGCGGAGTCCGGGGCGTACGTGCGGGAGCACTTCTTCGGCCGTGACCCGCGTACCCGCAAGATGGTCGAGGGTCTCAGCGACGACGAGATCTGGAACCTCAAGCGGGGCGGGCACGACTACCGCAAGCTCTACGCGGCCTACAAGGCGGCCACGGAGCACACCGGTCAGCCGACGGTGATCCTGGCCAAGACGATCAAGGGCTGGACGCTCGGCTCGCACTTCGAGGGCCGCAACGCGACCCACCAGATGAAGAAGCTGACGCTGGAGGACCTCAAGACCTTCCGCGACCGGCTCTACCTGGACATCCCGGACTCGGCGCTGGAGGACAACCCCTACCTGCCGCCGTACTACCGTCCGGACGAGAAGTCCGCCGAGATGCAGTACCTGCACGAGCGGCGTCAGCAGCTCGGCGGCTATCTGCCGTCGCGGCGTACCAAGGCCAAGTCCCTGCCGATCCCGGGCAGCGAGCGCTTCGCCGACATCAAGCGCGGTTCGGGCAAGCAGAAGGTGGCCACCACGATGGCCTTCGTCCGCCTGCTCAAGGACCTGATGAAGGACAAGCAGTTCGGCAAGCGCTGGGTGCCGATCATCCCGGACGAGGCGCGTACCTTCGGCCTGGACTCGATCTTCCCGACCGCGAAGATCTACTCGCCGCACGGTCAGCGGTACACCGCTGTCGACCGGGAGCTGTTCCTGTCGTACAAGGAGTCGACCGTCGGGCAGATCCTGCACGAGGGGATCAACGAGGCCGGTTCGGTCGCCTCCTTCACCGCCGCCGGCTCGTCGTACGCCACCCACGACGAGCCGATGATCCCGATGTACATCTTCTACTCGATGTTCGGGTTCCAGCGCACCGGCGACGGCTTCTGGGCCGCCGCCGACCAGATGGTGCGCGGTTTCGTGCTCGGCGCCACCGCCGGCCGCACCACGCTCAACGGTGAGGGTCTGCAGCACGAGGACGGCCACTCCCACCTGATCGCGGCCACCAACCCGGCGGTCGTGGCGTACGATCCGGCGTTCGCGTTCGAGATCGCGCACATCGTGGAGAACGGCCTGCACCGGATGTACGGGGAGCAGCAGGAGAACATCTTCTACTACCTCACCATCTACAACGAGCCGATCCAGCAGCCGGCCGAGCCGGAGGGTGTGGACGCCGAGGGCATCGTCAAGGGCATCTACCGCTACTCGGCCGCCCCGTCGGTGGAGGGCGACGCCCCGCGGGCCAACCTGCTGGCCTCCGGCACCGGCATGCAGTGGGCGCTCAAGGCGCAGCAGCTGCTCGCCCAGGACTGGGGGGTGGCCGCGGACGTCTGGTCGGTGACCTCCTGGACCGAGCTGCGCCGCGACGCGGTCGAGTGCGAGGAGTACAACCTCCTGCACCCGGGCGCGGAGCAGCGGGTGCCGTACATCCAGCGGAAGCTGGCCGACGCCGACGGGCCGAAGGTCGCGGTCAGCGACTGGATGCGCGCGGTGCCGGACCTGATCTCCCGCTGGGTGCCGGGTGACTACACCTCGCTGGGCACCGACGGTTTCGGCCTGTCCGACACCCGTCACGCCCTGCGCCGGCACTTCCACGTCGACGCCGAGTCGGTGACGGTGGCGACCCTGCGCCAGCTCGCGCTGCGCGGGACGGTACCGGCCCACGTACCGGCCGAGGCCGCCAAGAAGTACGCCATCGACGACGTGAACGCCGCCCCGGTCGGCGAGACCGGCGGCGACACCTGATCCGTTCCGTCTTCGAAGGGCCCGGCGCGCTGTGCGTGCCGGGCCCTTCGGCTTACCGGCCCCGTGGGGTGCGGGCGGGAGCGGGCGATGGTATGACGCAGGTGGTATGGGCGGATGCTGTTGCCTGTAACACGATTCATCCAGAATGGTCTATAGGCGTCAGCTCCTTGCGGGCATTGGGTCGGTTGGGTGGACTATCCCGTCGCGCCGTCCCACCGCCGGCCCGGACGCCGTCGACGGCCGGGCGCGACGGGAGGGAGTGCACATGCGACCTGTCCGGATCGGCCTGGCCCTGGCTGTCGGCGCCCTGGTGGTGTCGATGCTCGGGCCGGGCTCGCCTTCGGTGGCCCACGATCCCGCGACCCCCGCCGGGCGGGCCTCGGCCCAGGAGTTCATGGCCCAGCGTGAACCCACCCAGCAGATGGCCGCCCAGGCCGCTACCGCCTGCACCAACGGTCAGGCAGCCGGCTACCCCTGCCGCAACGTGGACCTGCTGTCGTTCATGCCGCTGTCCAGCATCGGCGGCAGCCAGGCCAACGACATCTGGGGCTGGACCGACCCGCAGACCCGCAAGGAGTACGCGCTTGTCGGCCGTCGCAACGGCACCTCCTTCGTGGACGTGTCCAACCCGAGCGCCCCGGTCTACCTGGGCAACCTGCCCGCGTACCAGAACCGCACGGCGGTCTGGCGGGACATCAAGGTCTACCGCGACCACGCGTACGTGGTGGCGGACGTCTCCGGTCACGGCATGCAGGTCTTCGACCTCACCCGGTTGCGTGGGGTGACCACCCCGCAGACCTGGACGGCGAACGCGCACTACAGCGGGTTCGGCAACTCGCACAACATCGCGATCAACGAGCAGACCGGGTACGCGTACGCGGTGGGCACCAACACCTGCAGCGGCGGCCTGCACATGATCGACATCCGGACCCCGAAGTCACCGGTCTCGGCGGGTTGCGTCAGCAACGACGGCTACACCCACGACACCCAGTGCGTCGTCTACCGGGGGCCGGACACCGCGTACTCGGGCCGGGAGATCTGCGTCAGCTCCAACGAGGACACGGTGACCATCGTCGACGTGACGAGCAAGTCGTCGCCCCGGCAGCTGGCCCGCATCGGCTACACCGGTCGGGCGTACACCCACCAGGGGTGGTTCACCGAGGACCAGCGGTACTTCCTGCTCGACGACGAGTTGGACGAGTCCCGGCGCGGGGTGAACACCCAGACGTACATCTGGGACCTGGCCGACCTGGACGCCCCCCGGCACATCGGCACCTACAGCGCGCCGAGCGGGGTCGCCGCCACCGACCACAACCAGTACGTCAAGGGCCGGTACAGCTACCAGGCCAACTACCGGGCCGGGCTGCGCATCCTGGACCTGACCGACGTGTCCAGCGGCCGGGCCACCGAGGCCGGCTTCTTCGACATCTACCCGTCGAGCAACAGCGCGTCGATGAACGGCGCGTGGAGCGTCTACCCCTACTATCCCAGCGGCATCGTCGTGGTCAGCGGTATCGAGCAGGGGTTGTTCGTGTTGCAGCCCCGGTTGTCGTGACCACGACCGACCAGCGGCCGGCGACCCTCGCCGAGATCGTGGACGGGGCGTCCCAGCCGGGGCGCCCCGGCCCCGACGGTGCACCGGCGGGTCGGGTCGGTCGCTACGCCGCCGCCGTCCTGGTGCTCGGCCTGACCCTGGCGGTCGGCTTCTTCGCGGGTCGGGCCGGCGGCACGACCGCTCCGGCTCGGCCGGCGGCGGCCGGGGCGCTCGCCCACGCCAATCACGGGCCCGGCGGGCTGGAGGTCTCCCGGGACGGCTGGACGCTTACCGTGGACCAGGCGAGGCTGCGTGCCGGCAAGCCGGGTGAGCTGGTCTTCCGGATCACCGACACGGCCGGGGCGGCGCTCACCGATTTCCAGGTGGTCCACGACCGGCCGTTGCACCTGATCCTGGTCGGCCGCGACCTCGGCGGGTATCAGCACGTGCATCCGGAGATGTCGCCGGACGGCAGCTGGCGGGTCACGATCACCCCGGCCGCACCCGGCCCGCTACGGGCGATCGCCGACTTCTGGCCGACGGGGGCGGCGGCCGGCACCACGCTCGGCATCGACCTGCCGGTTCCCGGTCGGTACGCGGCCGAGGAACTCGCCCCACCCGAGGAGACCGTGCTGGTGGACGGCTACACGGTCACCCTGGACGGCGGCCTGCGGCCCGGCGAGTCCAACCAGGTGCTGGTCTGGCTCGGCCGCGACGGGCAGCCGGTCAACGACCTGCAACTGCACCTGGGCGCGTACGGGCACCTGGTGGCGCTGCGCCAGGGTGACCTGGCGTACCTGCACGTGCATCCGGCGGCGGCGAGCCAACCCAGCTCGGTGGTGGCGTTCGGGGTCACCGTGCCATCGGCCGGGACCTACCGGCTGTTCTTCGAGTTCCGGCATCTCGACGAGGTACGCGTCGCCGCGTTCACCGTGGTCGTGTGAGCGTCGCGAAAGCGGTGGCGGCCCGGGTGCCTCTGGACGGGACACCGGGGCCGCCACCGTCGCGGGTGACGCCAGGACGCGGCCGGTCAGCCGACGGCGGCCAGGTCGGTCAGCCGGGCCAGCGAGTCCTCCAGATCGGCGCCGACCCGACGCAGGCCGAGTCGCAGCAGGGCGGCCTTGACCGGGCCGGCCGGCCAGCGTACGACGATCAGCCGCACGATCGTGCCGCCCTCCTCCTCGTCGGGAGTGAGCTGGACGTAAATCTCGGTGCGCGCCTCCGCTCGGGCACCGGCGCCCTTCGCGCGTTCCCGCCAGCCGATCAGCGTCGGTTCCTGGTAGGCGATCACCTCGGCTTCGTGCGCGGCGCCGCGTCCGGCCTGGACCAGTTGCCGTCTGCCGAAGCCCTCTCCCGAGAGAACCTCGGCCGCACGGACGCCGGCCAGCCAGGCGGGCAACTGCTCGGCCCGCTGTACCACATCCCAGACCGCTTCGACCGGCGCCGCCACGTGCGCGCTGCGTTCCACGAGGATCATTATTCCGTCTTCCTCCAGTGAGGACATCCCACGATATCGGCACTCTATGCGTCAAATCGGACGTATGCGGACGTGTTCGCAAAAGACACGCCGAAAGGTATTGCTTTCCCATGCACATCGGCCTATAGACCCGAGCCCCTGCGCGCCCTAGAGTCCCGAACACGTTTCGCATTTCTCCGGGAGGGCGCATGTCGACCGCAGCTATGCCCAGCTTCCCCGCCGGATTCCGCTGGGGCGTCTCCACATCGGCGTACCAGATCGAGGGTGCGGCCGGCGCCGACGGGCGGGGACCGTCCATCTGGGACACCTTCGCGCACTCCCCCGGACGGATCGTCGACGGCAGCAGCGGCGACGTCGCCTGCGACCACTACCACCGCTACGCCGAGGACATCGCCCTGATGGCCGAGCTGGGAGTGACCGCGTACCGGTTCTCGGTGGCCTGGCCCCGGGTGCGGCCGACCGGCAGCGGCGCGGTCAACCCCGCTGGGCTGGACTTCTACGAACGGCTGGTCGACGGGCTGCTGGAGCGCGGCATCGACCCGGTCGCCACGCTGTTCCACTGGGACCTGCCGCAGCCGTTGGAGGACGCCGGCGGATGGCTCAACCGGGACACCGCACACCGCTTCGCCGAGTACGCCGACCTGGTGGCCGAGCGCCTCGGTGACCGGGTCAAACTCTGGATCACCCTCAACGAGCCGTTCATCCACATGAGCCTCGGTCACGGCACCGGCGAACACGCCCCCGGCCGGGCGCTGCTCTTCGACGCCTTCCCGGTCGCCCACCACCAACTGCTCGGCCACGGTCTCGCGGTCACCGCGCTGCGCGCCCGGACCGCCGCCCCGGTCGCCATCGCCAACAACTACTCCCCCGTACGCGCCGCCGGTGACGGCCCGGCCGACCGGGCCGCCGTCGCGGCGTACGAGGCGCTGCACAACCAGCTGTTCACCGATCCGCTGTTCGGCCGCGGCTACCCGACCGAACTGGGCTTCGACCAGGGCGCCGTGCGCGACGGCGACCTCGACGTGATCGCCGCGCCGATCGACGTGCTGGGGGTCAACTACTACAACCCCACAGGCGTACGGGCACCCGAGGACGGCTCACCGCTGCCGTTCGAGCTGGTGCCGCTCGACGGTTATCCGCGTACCGCCTTCGACTGGCCGGTGGCCCCGGACGGGCTGCGCGAACTGCTCGGCTGGCTGCACGGTCGCTACGGCGCCGACCTGCCACCGGTCCAGATCACCGAGAGCGGCTGCGCCTACGACGACGAGCCCGACGCCGACGGCCGGGTGCACGACCCGGACCGGATCGCCTACCTCGACGGCCACCTGCGGGCGGTACGCGCCGCCGTCGACGACGGGGTCGACGTCACCGGCTACTTCGTCTGGTCGCTGCTGGACAACTGGGAGTGGGCCGAGGGCTTCACCAAGCGCTTCGGCCTGGTACACGTCGACTACCCCACCGGACGGCGTACCCCGAAGTCGTCGTACGCCTGGCTGCGTGAGGTCATCGCGACGGCCCGGCGGGACACCGCCCGGTGACCACCGTCGACCCGATGCCGGCCTCGCTGCCGGCGGCGCTCGCCGAGCCGACGGTGCCGGTACGGCGAGGCTGGATCGCGCTGCTGTTCGCCGCGAACCTCGGCGTCTGGATGGCGTTCTTCACCCCGATCCAGGTGCTGCTGCCGCAGCAGATCGAGCAGATCGCGCCGACGGACAAGGAGACCATGCTGGCGGTGGTCACCGGGGTGGGCGCGCTGGCCGCGGTGCTGGCCAACCCGCTCGCCGGAGCGCTGTCGGACCGGACCTGCCTGCGGTTCGGGCGCTGGGAACTCGGTCGCCGGCACGTCTGGACCGTCGGTGGGGCGCTGATCGGTGCGCTGGCGCTGGTGCTGCTCGCCCAGGCGCGTACCGTCGCCGCGGTCACGGTCGGCTGGGTCGCCGCGCAGGTGTGCTTCAACGCGATGCTGGCCAGCCTGACCGCCGCCGTACCGGACCGGGTGCCGGTGGCGCAGCGGGGTGGTGTCTCCGGCTGGGTCGGCATCCCGCAGGCGCTCGGGCTGGTGCTCGGCGTGGTGCTGGTCACCGCCGTGGTCACCGGCAACGCCGCGGGCTATTACGCGATCGCCGCGGCCGTGGTGCTGCTCGCGGTGCCGTTCGCCCTGCGCACCACCGACGATCCGCTGCCGCGTACGCACCGGCCGGCGCTGCGCGGCATGCTGGCCGGCATGTGGGTGTCGCCGCGTCGCCACCCCGATTTCGGGTGGGCCTGGATCACCCGGTTCCTGGTCCAGCTGGGCAACGCCTTCGGCACCCTCTACCTGCTCTACTTCCTCACCGACGAGGTACGGCTGGCCGACCCCGACACCGGCCTGCTGGTGCTGATCCTGCTCTACACCGCCGGGCTGATGGCCACCACGGTGATCGCCGGCCGGCTGTCGGACCGCTCCGGCAGACGGAAGGTCTTCGTGATCGCCGCCGGGATGGTGATGGCGGTGGCGGCGCTGCTGCTGGCCGCCGCGCCCACCTGGCCGATGGCGATCGTCGCCGCGCTGCTGCTCGGCGCCGGTTACGGCGTGTACCTGTCGGTGGACGCCGCCCTGATCACGCAGGTGCTGCCGCGGGCCACCGACCGGGCCAAGGACCTCGGCGTGATCAACATCGCCAACTCGGCGCCGCAGGTGCTCGGTCCGGCCATCGCCGCCCCGATCGTCGTGTACCTGGGCGGCTATCCGGCGCTGTACGCGACCACGGCCGCGGTGACCGTCCTCGGTAGCGTGCTGGTGCTGAAGATCCGCTCGGTGCCCTGACGGTAGGCTGTGGTCGTGACGGTACGTGTGCGCTTCGCCCCATCCCCGACCGGTATGTTCCACGTCGGCGGTGCCCGCTCGGCACTGCAGAACTGGATCTACGCCAAGCAGCAGGGCGGGGTGTTCGTGCTGCGCATCGAGGACACCGACGCGGCGCGCAACAAGCCCGAGTGGACCGAGGGCATCCTGTCGGCGTTGGACTGGATCGGCATCTCCCGGGACAGCTACGAGGGCCCCTACTTCCAGTCCTCGTACGCGCAGGAGCACCGCGCCGCCGCCGCCCGGCTGCACGACTCGGGCCGGGCGTACTACTGCGACTGCACCCGCGAGGCGGTGCAGGCCCGCACCGGCAACCAGTACACCGGCTACGACGGCTACTGCCGCGACCGGGGTCTGCCGCCGGGTGAGGGCCGGGCGCTGCGGTTCCGTACCCCGGACGAGGGCACCACGGTGGTCACCGACCTGATCCGCGGCGAGCCGACCTTCGAGAACAAGCTCATCGAGGACTTCGTCATCGCCCGGGGTGACGGCTCGCCGGTGTTCCTGCTGGCCAACGTGGTGGACGACATGACCATGGGGATCACCCACGTGATCCGGGCCGAGGAGCATCTGCCCAACACCCCCAAGCAGCAACTGCTCTGGGACGCCCTCGGCGTCAAGCCGCCGGTCTGGGCGCACGTACCGGTGGTGGTCAACGAGAAGCGGCAGAAGCTGTCCAAGCGCCGCGACAAGGTCGCCCTGGAGGCGTACCGGGACGAGGGCTACCTCGCCGCCGCCATGCGCAACTACCTGATGCTGCTGGGCTGGGCGCCCTCCGGGGACCGGGAGATCGTGCCCTGGTCGGTGATCGAGGACGAGTTCCGTCTGTCGGAGGTGAACCCGTCACCGGCGTTCTTCGACGAGAAGAAGCTGCGCGCGTTCAACGGCGAGTACATCCGGGCGCTGCCGGTCGAGGAGTTCATCGAGGCCTGCCGGCCGTGGCTGACCGGCACCGGCACCATCGCGCCGCCGCCGTGGCAGCCCGAGGAGTTCGACCCGGCGGTGTTCGCCGCGGTGGCGCCCCTGGCCCAGACCCGGATCGCGGTGCTCAGCGAGATCGTGCCGAACGTCGACTTCCTGTTCGTGGCGACGCCCCTGATCGACGAGGCGGCCTGGACGAAGGCCATGAAGGAGGGATCGGCCGAGCTGCTGGAGGCGACAATCGCCGCCTTCGAGGCGGTCGACTCCTGGGACGCGCAGACACTCAAGGCCACCCTGGAGGCGGTCGGTGCCGAGCGTGGACTCAAGCTCGGCAAGGCCCAGGCGCCGGTACGGGTCGCGGTCACCGGCCGCACCGTCGGCCTGCCGCTGTTCGAGTCGTTGGAGGTGCTCGGCCCCGAGCGCACGCTCACCCGCCTGCGCGCCGCCCGGCTACGCCTCGTCTAGGCGGCCACCGACACCGCCCCGGTGGCGGCGGCAGGTTATCCTGCCTGCATCACTGGTCCCGGCACAGGTAAGATCCGCCCACTGCTTGACGACCGCTACCGTGCCGAGTCGAGATCGCAGATAGTTCCAATTAGTGTTCCACCGGCTGCAACCGATCGACGTTCGGCGGAGTCTTTAGGTGGGTACCCGTCCTGCGGGTACGGTCACCGCCGTCAGCTTCCGGCACGTGACTCCTGCAGCAGAGCCACCATCGAACGGGGCGAGGAGGCGGCATGGTCCGACGGATGAGGCGACTGGCCGTAGTGGCGTTGGGCGGGTTGGCGGCCATGCTGCTGTCCCTCACCGTGGCGGAACCGGCGAAGGCGGCACCGAAGTCGCCGCCGGCCGGGGTGGACATCACCGGGCACGGCCTCGCCGAACCGTTGCGACTGCGTGCCGAGCAGCATCCCGAGCATGTCAAGGCCATCGTCGACCAGGTCAGCGCCAAGGTGCTGGTACGCCAGCCGGGCAGCCCGAAGAAGGCGAATCTCGGTCCGAAGTACACAGTCGTGGTGCTCGCCGGCGACGTTCCCAAGCAGACCTACGACCTCTACCCGAAGGCCGTCGGCGGGCCCCGGGTCTACCGGCCGGCCAAGCAGCCGGACTCGCGCAAGACCACGGCGGCCTGGTTCCTCGGCCGCGTCACCATGTCCGAGACGCTGCGCACCGCCGGCGTACCGCTGGAGCGCACGTACGAGGCGGTCAGCGGTGGCATCGGCGGCGGCGAACGGATCATCCCGGAGGACACCCTCAACCCGGCGCAGGACATCAACGAGGCCTTCGGGGAACTGCGTCGCCTCCTGCTGCTCAACGTCGCGGTGGTCGTCGTGATCACCCTCGGGCTCGCCGGGATCGCCCTGCTGATCCGCCGCCGGACCCGCTGACCGTCAGCTCACCGCTCACCCACGCGATCGACACCCGGCCTGGCCGGGCGTTGATCGTCGGCGCGCTCGACACCATCGTCTGGTGCTCAGCACCAGCGTCGGGGCGCTCGACACCGCAATCGGGACCAGCGTCGGGTGATCAGCACCAGCGTCGCGGTGGGCGCTCCCGTCGGGTGGCGCGGCGAGCCGGGCGTACCGGGCCGTGTCGGTGTGCGCCGGCCCAGCCGGGCTGCTCGCTGCGGCAGCCGGAGGCGTCCGGCTCGACCGGCTCGACCGGCGGTTCGGCCGCCCGTTGCCGGGGCACCGCCGGCTCGGTCGGGCCGGGTCGCGCGACCGCCGGCTCCTCGTCGCCACGCTCCGGCGTCCAGCCGGCATGCGCGTCGGCCGGTTGGCTGAGGCCGGTCGGCCGCCGGTGGTGGTGCTTGGCGGTGGCCGGCTGTTCGTGAGCGCCCGGTCGGCTCGGCTCGTCCTGGGCGCAGCCGTATTCGGCGTCCCCCTGCGCCATCGGCTTCTCCTCACGCTCTCGCCCTCACCCGCCGGTGCCCACCCGACGTGTCCTGACACGGTACTGGCCGGTACCGACGCGCCACGCACCGCGTACCCGGTCGAGGTCAGGGATGGGACCGGACGGCTGCCGTGAAGGTCCAGTTCAGGGCATGTCAGGCTAGGTGGGTGAGCGGATCGGGCGGGACGGAACTGTCGGCCACGCTGCGCCGGATCGAACGCGCGGCCGGCACCCTGGCCACCGCCAGCGTGGCCCGGATGGACGAGACGCTGCCCTGGTTCCGGGAGTTGCCGGCCGACCAGCGCTCCTGGGTGATGTTGGTGGCCCAGGCCGGCGTCCGTTCCCTGGTGCAGTGGCTCTGGTCGGGCGGTGGTACCGGTGAGGGCACCCAGGAGGTCTCCGACGAGGTCTTCGCCACCGCGCCCCAGGCGCTGGCCCGCTCGATCACCCTCCAGCAGACCGTGGCACTGATCAAGGTCACCATCGACGTGGTCGAAGAGCAGGTGAGCGAGCTCGCCGCCCCCGGCGAGGAGCCGCAGTTGCGCGATGCGGTGCTGCGCTTCTCCCGGGAGATCGCCTTCGCCGCCGCCCGGGTCTACGCGCGGGCGGCGGAGTCCCGTGGCTCGTGGGACGCACGGTTGCAGGCCCTGCTGGTGGACGCGCTGTTGCGTGGTGACTCCCCGGACGTGCTGGCCAGCCGCGCCGCGGCCCTCGGCTGGACGGACGCGCCGCCGGTGGCGGTGGCGGTGGGCACCTCCCCGGGCGGTGAGGTGGCCGCCGTCCTGCACAACGTCTACCGCCAGGCGCGGCGTATCGGTGTGGAGGTGATCGGCGGCGTGCACGGCGACCGGCTGGTGATCGTGCTCGGCGGGGCGGCCGAGCCGGTGGCGGCCACCGGCAAGCTGCTCACCGCGTTCGGTCCGGGGCCGGTGGTGGTCGGCCCGGCGGTGCCGAGCCTGGACGAGGCGACCGAGTCGGCGCGGGCGGCGCTGGCCGGCTACCGCGCGGCACCGGCCTGGCCCACCGCGCCCCGCCCGGTCCACGCCGGCGACCTGCTGCCGGAGCGGGCTCTGGCCGGTGACGCGGAGGCCCGTCGGCGGCTGCGGCACGATGTGTACGCGACGCTGGCGCGGGCCGGCGGCGAACTGCTGGAGACGCTTGACGCGTTCTTCGCGGCGGGCGGGACGCTGGAGAGCGCCGCCCGGGCGTTGTACGTGCACCCGAACACGGTGCGTTACCGGCTGCGGCGGATCTCCGACGTCACCGGGTTCAGCCCGCTGATGCCACGGGACGCCTTCGCCCTGCGTGTCGCGCTGACGGTGGGTCGGCTGGACCCGGTGGTACCGACCCAGACATTGCCCCCACCCGCCGGTAAAAGATCACAGGCAAGTGACGATCATCGCCAATCTTTGTAGGATCCCTCCAAAGGTCCTAGTGCGGTTTGGTGTCAGTCGGCACAGCGCATCGCGTGGCTATCCGGGAGAGTCATACACGTGCTCGCCGTACTCTGCCCCGGCCAGGGTTCTCAGAAACCCGGCTTCCTCACTCCCTGGCTCGACCTGACCGGCGTTGAAGACCGGCTGCGCAGCTGGTCGACACTGGCCGAGGTCGATCTGGTTCACCTGGGCACCAAGGCCGACGCCGACGAGATCCGGGACACGGCCCGTACCCAGCCGCTGCTGGTGGCCGCCGCCCTGCTCGCCGCCGAGCAGTTGCCGCTGACCGAGGTGGCCCTCACCGCCGGGCACAGCGTCGGCGAACTCGGCGCGGCGGCGCTGGCCGACACCCTGTCGACCGAGGCGGCGATCACCCTGGCCGGCGTACGCGGCCGGGAGATGGCTGCCGCCTGCGCGCTGGAGCCGACCGGCATGGCCGCCGTGCTCGGTGGCGACCCGGACGAGGTGGTCGCCGTGATCAACGGGCACGGCCTGCACGCCGCGAACCGCAACGGCAGTGGCCAGATCGTGGCCGCCGGTGCGGTCGCCGGGCTGGAGAAGCTCGCTGCCGAGCCACCGACCCGGGCGCGGATCATCCGCCTCCAGGTGGCCGGCGCGTTCCACACCCCGTACATGGCCCCGGCGGAGACCGCGCTGGCCTCGGTGGCAGACGGGATCACCCCGGACGACCCGACCCGGATCCTGCTGTCCAACCTTGACGGCGCGCCGGTCGACGACGGCCGGGAGGTCCTGCAGCGGCTGGTCCGCCAGGTCACCGCCCCGGTCCGGTGGGACCTCTGCATGGCCACCCTCGCCGAACTCGGCGTGACCGCGGTGATCGAACTGCCGCCCGCAGGCACGCTCGCCGGCCTGGTGAAGCGGGAACTCAAGGGCAACGGCGCCCCGGAGATCGTCACCTTGAACACCCCGGACGACCTGCCCGCCGCCCGCGACCTGATCGCCCGGCACGGCACGACCGCCCGCCAGGAGCCGGGCAGCCGGCTCGATTCGAACGAGTCTCGCGACGAGACCGACCGCAGGGAGAGCTCGGCATGAGCGGCAGCAGGATCCTCTCGCTAGGCCACTACCAGCCGTCCCGGGTGGTGACCAACAACGACATCGCCCAACTGGTGGACACCAACGACGAGTGGATCCGCGACCGGGTCGGCATCGTCAGCCGGCGCATCGCCGGTGACGAGACCGTCGCCGACATGGCCGCTGCCGCCGCCGACAAGGCCCTGGCGAACTCCGGCCTGACCGCCGCCGATATCGACCTGGTCGTCGTCGCCACCTGCACCTCGGTCGACCGCAGCCCGAACGTGGCCTGCCGGGTCGCCGCCAAGCTGGGCATCAGCGCCCCCGGTGCGTTCGACGTCAACACCGCCTGCTCCGGTTTCTCGTACGCGCTCGGCACGGTCGACCACGCGATTCGCGCCGGTGCCAGCCGCAACGCCATCGTGATCGGCGCCGAGAAGCTCTCCGAGTTCACCGACTGGACCGACCGCTCCACCTGCATCATCTTCGGTGACGGCGCGGGTGCCGCGGTGGTCACCGCCACCGGCACGGACGAAGCGCCCGGCGTGGGCCCGGTGATCTGGGGTTCGGTGCCCGAGCGGGGCGACGCGGTACGCATCGAGGGCTGGCGTCCGTACGTCGCCCAGGAGGGCCAGACGGTGTTCCGCTGGGCCACCACGGCGCTGGCGCCCCTGGCGTTGCAGGCGTGCGAGCGGGCCGGGGTCGACCCGTCCGAGCTGGCCGCCTTCGTGCCGCACCAGGCCAACACCCGGATCATCGACGGCATCGCCAAGCGGTTGAACATCCCGCAGGCGATCATCGCCAAGGACCTCGTCGAGTCCGGCAACACCTCCGCGGCCAGCATCCCGCTGGCCCTGTCCAAGCTGGTCGAGCGCCGTGAGGTGCCCTCGGGCGCGCCGGTGCTGCTGTTCGGCTTCGGCGGCGGCCTGACCTACGCCGGTCAGGTCGTCCGCTGCCCCTGATACCCCCTCGGCGCGTCGTCGCCGAGGAGCAAGGCGGTGGCGTCGCCGCCGCCGAGAGAAACCCGATGAGAGGAACCCACCGCAATGACCCGTGACGAGATCACCGCCGGCCTCGCCGAGATCCTCGAAGAGGTTGCCGGGGTGAGCCCGGACGACGTGGCCGAGGGGAAGTCCTTCACCGACGACCTGGACGTCGACTCCCTTTCCATGGTGGAGGTCGTGGTGGCGGCCGAGGAGAAGTTCGGCGTCAAGATCCCGGACAACGAGGTGCAGAACCTCAAGACGGTCGGGGACGCCGTCAGCTACATCGAGGCGCAGTCCTGATCATGACTCGATCCGACGTCGTCGTCACCGGGCTCGGCGCGACCACCCCGCTGGGCGGGGACGTCGCGTCGACCTGGGACGCCATGCTCAACGGCCGCTCCGGGGTGAGTGCTCTCACCCAGGAGTGGGCCGAGCAGCTGCCGGTCCGCATCGCCGCCCAGCTGGCGGTCGACCCGGCCACCGTGCTGGACCGGGTGAAGCTGCGCCGGCTGGACCGTTCCGAGGCGATCGCCCTGATCGCCGCCCACCAGGCCTGGGCGGACGCCGGCCTGGCCGACGCCCGGCCCGACGGGGAACGGGTGGGTGTCAGCATCGGCTCCGGCATCGGCGGCGCAGTCACCCTGCTCGCCCAGGACGACATCCTGGAGGCCTCCGGCCCTCGCCGGGTCTCCCCGCACACCGTGCCGATGCTGATGCCCAACGGCCCGGCCGCCTGGGTGGGCCTGGAACTCGGCGCCCAGGCGGGTGTGCACTCGGTGGCCAGTGCCTGTGCCACCGGCGCGGAGGCGATCGCGCTGGGTCTGGACATGATCCGGTCCGGCCGCGCCGACGTGGTGGTGGCCGGCGGTACCGAGGCGGTCATCCACCCGCTGCCGATCGCCGGGTTCGCCTCGATGCGGGCCATGTCGACCCGCAACGACGAGCCGCAGCGGGCGTCGCGGCCGTGGGACAAGGGTCGGGACGGGTTCGTCCTCGGTGAGGGTGCCGGCATCGTGGTGCTGGAACGCGCCGAGCACGCCGCCGCCCGAGGTGCCCGGGTGTACGCCCGGCTGGCCGGCTCCGGCATCACCTCCGACGGCTACGACATCGTCCAGCCCCACCCGGAGGGTGCGGGGGCGATCCGGGCGATCGAGAAGGCGATCGCCGACGCGGACGTCGCCAAGTCGGACATCGTGCACGTCAACGCGCACGCCACCTCGACGCCGGTGGGCGACCTGGCCGAGATCAAGGCACTGCACCAGGCGCTGGGCGACCACCCGGTGCTGACCGCGACCAAGTCCATGTCCGGGCACCTGCTCGGTGCCGCCGGTGCGCTGGAGTCGATCGCGACGATCCTCGCGATCCGCGACGGTGTGGTGCCGCCGACGATCAATCTGGACGACCCGGACGACAGTCTCGACCTCGACGTGGTCACCAACAAGGCCCGCGAGATGTCGATCGAGGCCGCGCTGAACAACTCGTTCGGCTTCGGTGGTCACAACGTGGCGCTGGTCTTCACCCGCGCCTGACCGTCCGCCCGTCACCCCTGCCGTCGCTGTCATCGCGACGGCAGGGGTTTCGTGTCGTCGGGCGCAGCGGGCTTACCGACTTGACGGCGCCCCCCGGTTTCGCTTTGCTGAGCGCTTCAATAGATCAACAACGGGGAGTGGACATCGTGCGACGATCCCGGCTCGCGCTGGCGGCCCTGGCCATCGGGCTGCTCGCCGGCTGCGGCGGCGGTGCGCAGACCGATACCGGCGAGCAGCCCGGCGGTGCCGCGACGGGTGCGCCGTGGCACGACGAGGTGACCGCGGCCACGGCGAGCGAAACGGTAGGCGCCGGTGCCCCCTGTCCGCTGCCGGTGACGTTCGGACTGGCCGACGGGTGGCGGGTAAGTGAGATCAAGACCGCCGACCCGAACGACGAGGTGGCCGCTGCCGTGGCCGAGGCGTTGACCCGACGCGGCGGCACGACCGCGCGCTGCGAGGTGGACGGCCGCGCGGTCGCGTCGGGCTTCCTGCGGGTGTGGACGGCCGACGACGCGGACGCCCCGGCCCGGCAGACGCTGGAGGCGTTCGTCGCCGCCGAGCAGAAGGCGACCGATCCGCAGTACCGCCAGACCCGTGTCGGCGACCTCGACGTGATCGAGGCGAGTTGGTTGAGCCATCGGGAGTTGCTCGACGAGGACATCCGGGAGTGGGCGCTGGTGGTCCGGGTCGGCGGGGCGACGGTGCTGTTGGAGGCCAGCAGCACCAGCTTCGGTGACCCGCTCGACCTGCTGCCCGCGTACCGGCTGGCCCGCGACACGCTGACCGCGACGCCCTGAGCGCCGCCGGCGCCCGTGCTGACCGTGGCGTCAGCCGGCGCAGGTGGTGGCGGACAGCCCGGACACCGGGACCGGAGAACGCCCCGGCGCAGTTGCCTTGCCGGCCAGCACGTCGGCGAGCGCCTCCATCGAGGCCCGACTCGACGAGTACGTGGCCAGCAGCGTCGGCGACTTCGCCTGACCCAGCACGTACGGGGTGTCCATCGCCACCGTGACCGCCGCGTCGGCCCGTAGGTCCCCGGCGCGGTCGCCGTACCCGACCAGGTGCACGATCGTGCCGCCGCTGGCCACCACCCGCACCCCGGCCTCGGTCAGCGCCTCGGTCAACGCGGTCCGGGTGTGCGCCCGCCCGTCGGAGGAGGTGACGGTGACCGGTCCACGGATCGCCACCTCGTCGCACCGGCCGCGCAGCACGGTCACCGCGGCGGCGGCCAACGCCCGTGCGGCCGCCCGGTGCGCCGGGGTGGCCAGCGCGGACAACTCCGGCGTCGGCGCGCCAGCGAGGCTGAACTTCATGGTCAGCACGCGGGTGGCCGCCTCCACCAGTCGGGCCCGGGGCAACGAGCCGTCCCGCAGCGCCGCCAGCAGCCCGTCGTACGCCTGGCTCACATTCGGCGGCATCAGGATCAGGTCGTTGCCGGCCTTCAGGGCGCGTACCGCGGCCTCCCCCGGCCCCCAGCGGCGCGCCGGTGCCATGTTCATGCCGTCGGTGACCACCACGCCCTGGAAGCCGAGTTCGCCGCGCAGCACCTCGGTGAGCAGCTTGTACGAGAAGGTCGCCGGCACACCGGGGTCGACCGACCGGACGTCGAGGTGGGCGGACATCACGGCCAGCGCACCGGCCTCGATGCCGGCGGTGAACGGTGGCCACGCCTGCGCCGCCAACTTCTTGCGGGACTGGCTGAGCACGGGCAGGTCCTGGTGGGAGTCGTCGGCGCTGTGCCCGTGCCCGGGGAAGTGCTTGACGGTGGCCGCCACCCCGGCGGCCTGCAGTCCGCGTACCGCCCCGCCGACCTGCTGCCCGGCGCGCTGCGGGTCCGCGCCGAAGGACCGGGACCCGATCACCGCGCTGCGGGTGACAAGCACGTCGGCGACCGGCGCGAAGTCGACGTTGATGCCCATGGCGGCCAGTTCGGTGCCGGCGGCCCGCCAGGCCGCCTCGGTCAGCGCGGGATCAGCGGCGGCCCCGGCGGCCAGGGCGCTGGGCAGCAGGGTCACTCCCTCGGTGACCCGGGTGACCACGCCGTACTCCTGGTCGGTGCCGATGAGCAGGGGTGCCGCACCGGCGGCCAGCTTCCCGGCGGCCTCGCGCAGCCCGGTGGTCAACTCGCGGACCTGCTTCGGGTTGTCGACGTTGGTGGTCGGTTGGTTGCCCTGGGTGGGGTCGTCGGCACTGAAGCCGACCAGGATAAGTCCGCCGAGCCGGTACTTCTCGATCATTTCTGCCGGGGTGTCCACTCCGGCGAGGGCCCGGTTTCCGGCGGCCGATCCGGCCGACACCTGGGTCGCCCGGTCGCCGTACGCGTACGGCATGAGCACCTGGCCGACCAGGTCCTCGTCGCCGAGTTCGGCGACCAGAGCGGCGGCCCGGGTGGCCGGGTCGTCCGGCGTGGCGGTCGGCGAGGGATCCGGTGCCGCCGGGGTGGACGGTGACGTCGAGCCGGACGCCGGGGCCGAGCCGGGACGCTGCCCGGGCTGGGAGCAACCGGAGGCGAGCAGCATGGTCACGGCGACGAGCACGGCGGCGACACGCCGAGGGGTAGTCGACACGCGGCCCATCCCACCAGCTCACCGCGTATCGGGCAACTTGGTCCGGTGGCGGCCGGGCGACGCCCCCGACCGCCCGGACGGAGATCCCGGGTGGTCGGCGACGCTCAGCCGACCCTGGTGAGCAGCGTCACCGGCGCGCCGTCCCCGGCGTAGCGGTACGGCTCCAGTTCGGCGTCCCAGGCGCTGCCGAGTGCCTTGTCGAGAGCGTGTGCGAGGGCCTCGGGTCCCCGCGCGGCGGCCATGATGCTGCGCAGCCGGTCCTCGCCGAGCTGGATGTCCCCGGCCGCGCCCACGGTGGCCCGGAACAGCCCGCGGCCGGGGACGTACATGAAGCGTTCACCGTCGGCGCCCGGACTGGGCTCCTCGGTGACCTCGAAACGGATCATGGGCCACTGCCGGAGGGCAGCAGCCAGTTCGGCGCCCGTCCCGGCGCGACCGGACCAGCCGCATTCGGCCCGGCGGGCGCTGGGATCGACGGGCTGGGCGGTCCATTGCAGGTTGACCGGCGCGGCAAGGACGCGCGCGATCGCCCACTCGACGTGTGAGCACACGGCGAGCGGGGTCGAATGGACGTATACGACGCCACGCGTTGGCACGGTGACCTCCCGGAGAGCGAGGTGCGTCTTCCCCTACGACCTCGACCGATTCCGGGTGCGTTGTTGTCACACATGATGACTGGTGGGACGGATGGTGCGCCAGGGAATCGGAAAATCCGCCGGTCGGAATACCCGGACAGGTGACCGCCGTTCCACCTCGTGACGCCGCGATGACCAGCCGGGATCGTGGGTCGTGTACAGTTCCATCGGCGGCCTGTGCCGCGTAAGCCTCTCGCGGGGCCTCCCATCGGGTGCCGCCCCGCAACAGCCCCCGGACGTTCCGTCCTCCGTACGTCTTGCAAGGAGTACCTCCGTGGCGAGCAACACCTCTAAGACCGCGCGCGCGTCAGTCCGGGCCGGCCAGGCTGGCCAGGGTGGCGCCCTCAGCGTGCTGGGCGAGTTCAAGTACCTGATCCCGCTCAACGGCGGCAAGCACGCCTACGTGCGGAACCTGACCAACGGCAAGACCGTGCACCTGCGCACCGACTCCGAGGCCTTCGTCGAGGAGATCCGGGTGCTGGCCGCCGCCGGCCACGCCGCCAAGATCCGGGCGGAGATCAACAGCCTCAACGCCGCCCACCCGGGCGACGGCTGGGACGCCGCCGAGAAGCGCCTGGTCGAGGCCGGCGTCTTCGAGGGCTGAGCCAGCCTCCCGCACCACCACGAAACGCCCGTCGGGTCTTCTCGGCGGGCGTTTCGTCGTCTCCGGCCCAGCCGGTCGAGCAGGGGACCCGAACCGGAATCTTCTCAACATCGCGGTTCTCGTGGTGTCATGGCGGGTAGCCGGTGTTACCACCGGGTATCCCCGGTGTTGCGCACTCGCGCGGCCATGGGGGAGGTGGCGATGCCAGAGCAGGTCGAAGTACGGCTTCCTGACGACGTACGCCTGCATGTGGAAGCCAGCGGACCGGCGGACGCCGAGGTCACCGTGGTGCTGTTGCACGGCTGGACGCTGGACGGGCGCAGCTGGCACCGGCAGGTGGCGGCGCTGCGCGAGACGTATCCGTCGGTGCGGGTGGTCACCTACGACGCGCGCGGGCACGGCCGGTCCAGTTGCATGGCGCTGCCCACGGCCACCCTGGCCCAGCTCGGCGATGATCTGGCCGCCGTGCTGGACACCGTCTCCTCCGGCGGCGGCCGGGTGGTGCTCGTCGGCCACTCGATGGGCGGCATGACGATCATGGAGTACGCCCACCGCCACCCCGAGCACTTCGCGCGCCGTACGGCCGGACTGCTCTTCGTCTCCACCACCGCCGAGGGGCACACGCACACCGTCTACGGTCTTTCACCGCGGATCGCCCGGATCATCCGGTTGGCCGAGACCACCGGGGCCGGGGTGTTGGCCCGCTGCGGCTCGTGGCGTCCGCCCCGGGCCCTGCTGCGGGCGCTGCAGCCCAGCATCCGCTGGATGCTCTTCGGTGAGCGCTGCGATCCGGCGGACATCCGCCTGGTCACCTCGGCGGTGGCTCGCGCCTCGCTGCGCTCGATCGGCGGGTTCCGGGCGTCGATCGGCGCCCAGCACCGGTTGGAGACGCTCGCCGCGTTGGCCCATCTGCCGGCGGCCGCCCTGGTCGGGGACCGGGACCGGCTCACCCCACCGCCGTGCGCGGAGTCGATCGCCGAGGCGTTGCCGGCCACCGACCTGGTGGTGTGCCCCGGCGCCGGCCACATGCTGATGATGGAACGCGCCGAGGAGGTCAACGGCGCACTCTCCGGCGTGCTGCGCCGGGTCCTCGACACCAGCCCCGTCCGCGACTGTTAACAAGGGACCCCTGCTCTACCTGACGCGTTAACAAGGTGCCCTTCCTTGCACGTGGACGGCGGGGCGTAATCTCGTGCGGTTGGCCGGGCGGCGGGACGAGGAGCACGAGCGGTGGATCAGAGCACCCTGGATCAGGAGATCGCCGTCGAGCAACGGCATCTCGACCGGGTGTACGCGCGACTGGCCGAGCTGCGGCGCGGGGCGGTCCGCGCCGAACGGGACGGCTACCGGCTGGCCCGGGTCGGCAACTTCGGGGCGCTCGTCGAACGCGACGCGATGGTCTTCCACGCCGCGCAGCGACGTCACCTGTTCGACGCCGAGTACGAAGGGCTGGTCTTCGGCCGACTCGACCTGCGGGACGGCCAGGTGATCTACGTCGGGCGGCTCGGCATCCGCGACGAGGACGCCAGCACCCTGGTGGTCGACTGGCGGGCCCCCGCCGCCGCCGCGTTCTACCAGGCCACTCCCGCCGAGCCGCTCGGCGTGGTACGCCGACGCACGATCCAGTCCAGCGGGGAACGGGTCACCCGGATCGAGGACGACCTGCTCGACCCGGAAGCCGCACCGCCGGACATGCCGGTGGTGGGCGACGGCGCGCTGCTGGCGACCCTGTCCCGCACCACCGGCCGGGGCATGCGCGACATCGTCGCGACCATCCAGCGTGAGCAGGACGAGGCGATCCGCTCCCCCAGTTCCGGGGTGACGCTCGTCTCCGGCGGCCCCGGCACCGGCAAGACGGCGGTGGCCCTGCACCGTGCCGCCTATCTGCTCTACGCCGACCGGAGCCGGTACGCCGGAGGCGGCATCCTGGTCGTCGGCCCCTCCTCGGTCTTCGTCTCCTACATCGCCTCGGTGCTGCCGTCGTTGGGCGAGGACAATGCCACCCTGCAGTCGCTGGGCAGCATCTTCCCCGGCCTGGTCGCCACCCGCACCGACCCGCCCCGGGTGGCCGCGATCAAGGGATCGTTGCGGATGCGGCGGGTCCTGGAACGTGCCGTGCGGGACACCGCGCCGGGTGCCCCCACCGAGTTGCGGCTGCTCTACCGGGGACAGCTGCTGCGGTTGGAGCGGGCCGAGCTGAACACGGTCTGGAACCGTGCGCTGCCCCGTGGCGCCCGCCGCAACGAGGTACGCCGGGCCGGCTTCGACGGCGTCCTCGCCGCGCTCTGGGCCCAGGCCCGCCGGTTGGGCATCGCCGGCCTGCCCGAGCAGCGCGCCTTCGAGGACGAGTTGATCGACCGTAGCGACTTCCGAGAGTTCCTCAAGGCCTGGTGGCCCCGGCTGCATCCCCGGCACGTGCTCGGCTGGCTGGCCGACCACGAGCGACTGCGCCGGTACGCCGGCGGCATCCTGTCCGGGGCCGAGATCCGGCTGCTGGGCGAGGCCTACCGAGGGCTGGCCACGGACGGCCCGACGGTCGCCGACACCGCGCTGCTCGACGAGCTGGACACGTTGCTCGGTAAGCCGGTACGCCCGGCCCGAGCCAAGCGGGATCCGTTCCAGCTGGCCGGCGGCGTACGGGAGCTGAGCACCTTCGCCGACCGGCAGCGGGCTGCCCGACAGGCCGCCCGCGAGCGTCCGGAGGATTACCGGGACTACGCCCACGTGGTGGTCGACGAGTCGCAGGACGTCTCGCCGATGCAGTGGCGGATGATCGGCCGGCGGGGCCGGTTGGCCTCGTGGACCGTGGTCGGTGACCCGGCGCAGACCGCCTGGACGGGAGATCCGCAGGAGCTGAATCGCGCTCGGGAGCAGGCCCTGGGTCGGCGGCCGCGGCACCGGTTCACCCTCACCACCAACTACCGCAACTCGGCGGAGATCTTCGCGGTGGCGGCCGAGGAGATCCGCCGGGTGTACCCGGATCTTCCGCTGCCCACGGCGGTCCGCTCCACCGGAGTCGACCCGGTGCAACTCGTGGTGCCGGCCGCCGAGTTGACGACGAGCGTGGTGTCGGCCGCGGGCACCCTGCTCGGCGAGGTCGAGGGCACCGTCGGGGTGATCACTCCGGTGCCGTGGCGCGACGAGGTGGCGGGCTGGCTCGATGGCCTCGGCGGCGACCGCCTGCAGGTGGTGACGAGCCTGGAGGCCAAGGGCATGGAGTACGACGCGGTGGTGCTCGTCGCGCCGAGTGAGATCCGCGCGGTGCCCGATTCCGGTGTGCGTACGCTCTACGTCGCGCTGTCCCGGGCCACCCAGCGGCTGACCACGGTCGATGTGGCCACCTGACACCGAGCTACCGCCATTTACCAAAAATGATACTTTCGTCCGATTTCCTGGTGACCGGACGAACACCACGAGTCACACCGGCTGCACGGGTCACAGCAGCACCGGTAGGCTCGGACCCGGCCTCCGCCAGGCGGCACCCACCGGTGCCGGCGGTGGTCGCCGCCTAATCGCCCGCAGGGGCGAGCCGGGGAACCATGTTCCTGGGGTGCATCCGCGCACGCGCGGTAGGGATCTTCCGTCCCGAACCCGTCAGCTAACCCGGTCGGCGGCTGACGGAAGGACATGTGCATGCCAGCAGTGGCAACCGTGAAACCGGCCGCCCGAACGGCGGCCCTGATCTGCGCGGCGCTCGCTCTCGCCGTAGGCGTCGCGCTCGTACCCGGCCCGGCCGCGGCACACGGGTTACTGGCGGCGGCTCCCGCCGACGTCGGCGACGAGGGGGGCACCCCGGCGCTGCGCGCCCAACTGGAGGCGGCCAGCAAGGGCTACCTCGACGCCAAGGCCGCGCTGGACCATTCGGTCAAGCGACAGAAGCAACTGGCCGCACAGCTCACCACCACCGAGAACCAACTCACCGAACGCGGTGCCAAGGTCGCCGAGATCGCCGCACAGGCGTACCGCAGCGGCCGGCTCGGTGCGGCGTCAGCGCTGCTCAACAGCGGCTCTCCGGCCGGCTTCATGGACCGGGCGGCGGCGCTGGACGCGGTGGCCGCGAACGAGGAGCGCGCCCTGGGTGAGCTGCGGGCCACCCGCGACGAGGTCAGCAGGACCAAACAGGCGCTGGACGTGGAGGTCCAGGAGCAGCGCAAGCAGGTCGCGGTGATGGCCAAGCGCAAGGACCAGGCCGAGCGGGCGCTGACCGTGGCCAACGAGCGGGCGGAGGCGGCCGAACGCGCCCAGGCCGCCGAACGCGCCGCCCGCACCCCGAGCCGTGGTGGCGGTTCCAGCCCGACGGCCAAGCCCGCGCCCCGCAACTCGGACGGCTCGTGGCCCTCGGAGTCGTGCAGTGTCAACGACCCGACCCCGGCGAACGGCTGCATCACCCCGCGCACGCTGCACGCGCTCAACCAGGCCAAGGCGGCCGGCTTCACCCGGTACGTCTCCTGCTACCGCTCGGGCGGCTCGGGCGAGCACCCCAAGGGTCGGGCCTGCGACTTCGCCGCGCAGAAGAACGGCTTCGGTGGGGTCGCCACGGGCGGCGACCGGACGTACGGCAACAACCTGGCGGCGTACTTCGTCAACAACGCCGACCGGCTCGCCGTGCTCTACGTGATCTGGTACAAGCAGATCTGGCTGCCCAGCAGCGGCTGGAAGTCCTACAGCGGCGGTCGCGGCGACCCGTCCAGCGACCACACCAACCACGTGCACCTGTCGGTGTACTGACCTGTTCACACGACGCCGCCGGGTGGGACTTCCGCCCGGCGGCGTCGCATCGTGCCCGCGAAACGCCCACACTCCCCGCCGGTCGACGCGCGCGGTTCCGCCACCTTGGTTACCGTCTAAGACGGAAGTGGACATTTCGCCACGAAGGGGCGCAACGCGCATGAGACAACCCACCACGCGGTTCACCCGGTCCGGCACCTGCGGGTGGGCCCGGTGACCGGGCACGTCATGGTCTTCGCGCCCACACCGCTGCTGACCGTCACCGTCGACCAGCCCAGCGACGTACCGGAGCTGCACCTGCACCCCGGCGGACAGGGCGTCTGGCAGGCCCGGATGGTGCTGTCGCTCGGTGTCGACGTGGTGCTCTGCACGGCGCTCGGCGGCGAGATCGGGGAGGTCCTGGCGCCGCTGCTGGTCGGCGAGGGAGTGGACCTCAAGGTGGTGAACCGCGACTCCGGCGGCAGCGGCGGGTACGTGCACGACCGCCGCGGGGGCACCCGGCGGGAGATCGTCGACGTGCCCGGCCAACCGTTGAGCCGGCACGAGCTGGACGAGTTGTACAACCTCGCCCTCAGCGAAGGGCTGCGCGCGGAGGTGTGCGTGCTCAGCGGCCCGAACGACCCGTCACTGGTGCCCGCTGACCTGTACCGCCGTTTCGCCGCCGACCTCGGCGCCAACGGCAGCCGGGTGGTGGTGGACCTCAGTGGCGAACACCTGACGGCGGTCGTGGACAGCGGCGTGTTCTTCCTCAAGGTCAGCCACGAGGAGCTGATCGCGGACGGCCGAGCCGCCGACGACGACGAGGAACAGCTCACCCGCGCCATGTACGACCTGCACGCCGCCGGTGCGGAGAACGTGGTGGTCAGTCGGGCCGAGAAGCCGGCGCTGGCCCTGGTCGACGGCGAGGTGTTCGAGGTCCTGATGCCCCAGTTGGAAGCGGCCGACCCGCGTGGGGCGGGCGACTCGATGACCGCCGGGGTGGCCGCCGTGGTGGCCCAGGGCGGCGACGTCCGCACCGCCATCCGTACCGGGGCGGCGGCCGGCGCGCTGAACGTCACGCGTCACGGGCTGGGCACCGGTCGGGTCGACTCGATCACCGGCCTGGTCGAGCGGGTGCAGCTGGAGCCGGCGAGCATCCGGCCGCAGCACCGCACGACCCCCGACGAGCTGGCCCACCGGGCGGGCGGGCGATGACGCTGCGGGTACTGATCACCAACGACGACGGGATCGCCGCCCCCGGCATCCACGCGCTGGCCCGGGCCGCCGTCGACCGGGGTCTGGACGTGGTGGTGGCCGCCCCGCTGGAGGAGGCCAGCGGCACCAGCGCCGCGATGAGCGCGATCGAGCAGGACGGCCGGGTGGTGGTCCACGAGCACCCGCTGCCGGACCTGGACGGTACGCCCGCCTTCGCGGTCGGCGGGTCTCCCGGTTTCATCGCGCTCATCGCCGTGCACGGCGCTTTCGGGCCGCCGCCGCAGGTGCTGCTGTCCGGAATCAATCGTGGTGCCAACGCCGGTCGCGCGGTGCTGCACTCCGGCACCGTGGGTGCCGCGTTCACCGCCGCCGCGAACGGCTGTGCGGCGATGGCGGTGTCCCTGGACGTCCTGTCGGCCGGTGAGGCCACCGCGGCCAGCGGCGGGGCGGCGGTGGCCGCCGCCGCACGGGTACGCGACGCCGACCGGTACTGGTCGACCGCCGCCCGGGTCGCCCTGGACCTGCTGCCCAGGTTACCCACCGGGCCGGTGGCGAGCGTGCTCAACGTCAACGCGCCGGATCTGCCGTACGAGCGGCTTCGCGGGGTACGCCGAGGCAGCCTGGCCACCTTCGGCCAGGTGCAGATGACGGTCGCCGAAGCCGGTCACGGTTTCGTCCGCACGTCGCTGGAGGAGCCCGGTCAGGCGGTGCAGCCCGGTACCGACCTGGCCCTGCTCGCCGAGGGTTACGCCTCGGTGACGGCGATTCGGGCCGTCACCGAGGCGACCGATATTGATCTGTCCGGCCTCGACGCCGGATAAGGGGTCAGGCCCCCGGAAGGACCTCGGGTGTGGCGGCCCCCGCGTAGTACGGCTCGGGGGCGCCGAACAGGCCGAGCAGGCCGGTCACCCAGAGTTGCCGGTGCACGAACCGACTCGGCTCGGTCACGACCAGTTTCACGCCACTGACCTCGGCAGTCTGGAATCCGGCGACCATCGCGCTGATGCCTACCGAGTCGATGAAGGTGACCAGCCGCATGTTGAGCTCGATCCGGGCCGGCCGGCCCTTGGCCAGCACCTCGGCGATGGCCTCTTTCACTTCGTACGCGGTGTCGACGTCGATCTCCCCTCGCGGGGCGATCTCGATGACACCACCAGGCCGAACCGTCTGCAGGATCGACAGGCTCACGCGAGCACCTCCACTCGCCCGTACGACGGGCGCCTCATCAGTACGCGGGCCGCGACCGAGAGTATTCCTCCAACGGCCTCGGTCGCCACCCCTCGGGATGAGCAATTCGCGGACAGGGGCGTGCCAAGTCGCCCTTGTCCGGACTTTTCATGTCCTATCACTCGACGCGCTGGCCGCTATTCCACACCGCGCGCCAGCCCACGCCGTCGAACCAGGGTAGCGGGCCGATGCCAGCGGTTTCGATATCCAGCGCGGCGAGGCGTCCGCCGTGGGGCCGGCTCCGCTGGTAGCCGGGCTGCGGTCAGTACCGGAATGTGCCTAGCATCACCACTGACCGAATCGATGAGAGGACGACGACATGCTTCGCAGGCTCGCCACCCTGGCCGGCGTCAGTGCACTGCTCACCCTCGTCCTGGCCTGCGGTTTCGGCGGCGGGGGCGATGACGACGACGATGACGACGACGACTTCGCCCGGGCCGCCGTCGCGGTGGTGTCGTCCCGCTGATCCGGTTTGCGAGGGCATCCGGCGGGGCACAGCCTCCGAAGGCGTACCCCCGCCGCACGCCGGGCAAGCCGCCGAGGAGGTCTCATTCGGGCACCGGCCTCGGTCCTGTCGAGGAGGGAAGCATGTTCGGAACCAACCTGCTGGAACGCCGCAGCAAGCCGGAGCGGATCGCGGACGACGCCTGGCACCACCTCGTGTCGGCGGTGAGCACCGCGGGTGACAACCTCCGGGACACCGCCCGTTCCGCCCGGCACACCTCTGCGGGGCTGGCCGACGACGCCGGGGAGCTGGTGGGATCGGCCGCCGAGGAGGCCCGCCGCCGGGCCACCCGGGCCTTCGACGCCCTTGCCGGTCGCCGTCCCGCCCTGCCGTGGACCCTGCTGATCGGCGCGGCGCTGGTCGGTGCCGCGCTCGGCTGGGCTGCCGGCACCGCCGCCCGCGCCGCGGGCAGCCGTGACCGGTCCGTCGACGACATCGAGTTCGTGGACGTCGAGCGCCCCGACTCCCCCGCCGAGACCGACCGCTGAGCGGCGGCCTTCACCCTGCTGGCGTCGAACGGGCTCAGCTCGGGACGGGACCCCGTCCGACCGATCCGGTCGGACGGGGTCCGTTGCGCTGACCGGGTGTGGACGGCCAGCGAGTGGTGCGGGTGGTGGTCGTCGGAAGCTCACTCGCGTCACGAGCCGGCGCTGAGGCAGGCGGCCGGAGCGCCGCCCGACGGCGGCGGGCGGGTCGGGAACGCGGCCGGGCCGGTGGCCGGGGTGGACGCGGACGGACCCGGGGGCGACGCCGTCTGGCCGGTCGGGCTCGGGGAAGAAGAAGCCCGCGCTGCTGACGTTCGTCGACGTGAGGCGGGTGGCTCCGGTGCGACGCCCCGGCCCACCCTGCCCAGCCAGCCACAGATCGCCCTCCTTAGCGGGCCGGGCCTTGAGGCGTACGGTGCCGGTGGTGGGTGGCGTGGGCGCGGCGGACGGTGCCCCCGGTCGGGCTCGCAGGACGGGGCCGGCGCCGGCACAGCCGGGCGCAGACACCGCCGGATCGACGAGACCTCTCCGCATCTGAGTTCCTCTCGGGGGGAGACGCCCCACACCCCGTGACCGAGGTGAGGTGGACGCACAGCAGACACCCAACGGAGCTGCCCTGGCTCCGGCACCGGCGCGATTGGCTCCCGCACCCGAGGAATGGGCTCACCCTAACCGTTTCGACGAGCAAATGGAAGCGCTCCCACGGACCTCCTCCGACCCGGGTGAGGCCGGGTCACCCGGACCGCCACCAGGCTGAGTGCCGCGGACCCGGCAAAGCGGGCCGCGCCACGCCGGCAAGGGAGGAGCAAGGCGATGGCCAGCATCTCGACGATCAACCGCATCGATCAGGACATCCGTTCCGCGGTACTCGACGAACTGGACTGGGAGCCCCGCGTACAGCCGCACGAGATCGGGGTGACCGTGGCCGAGGGTGTGGTGACGCTGACCGGCCGGGTGGACAGCTACGCCAAGAAGTGGGCCGCGGAACGCGCGGCACATCGGGTCGCCCAGGTCCGGGTGGTCGCCAACGACATCGCCGTACGGCTGATCACCGGCGCGGAGCGCACCGATCCGGAGATCGCCACCGCGGTGGAACACGCCCTGCAGTGGCGTGCCTTCGTGCCGGTGGAGCAGCTCGACGTGACGGTCGCGGACGGCTGGGTCACCCTGCACGGCCAGGTCGAATGGGAGTACCAACGCCGCGCCGCGGAGGAATCGGTCAACCAGCTCAACGGCGTACGCGGAATCAGCAACGGGATCACCGTACGGCCGACGGTGCGTCCCGACGGCAGCAGGCTGGCCGACCGGATCGTCGACGCGCTGGCCCGCAACCGGGCGACCGACGCCGAGCAGGTGACGGTGCGGGTGCACGGCGACACCGTGCTGTTGGGCGGGCTGGTGCACTCGATGCCCGAACGCGCCGAGGTGGAGCGGGTCGTCTGGTCCGCGCCGGGCATCCGGGAGGTGCAGAACCACATCGCCGTGGCACCGGTGCTGCGCTGAGGCGGCGTACGCCGCAACCACCCGGGCCGGGTGAGCCCCCCTCACCCGGCCGGGCAGCAGCCTGGCACTCATGACCGATCAGCTGACCACACCACTGCAGGTCACTGCGCGGCTCCGCACACCCGTCACGGAACACGACCACGTCCGAGGTCCGACGGACGCGCCGGTGACCATCGTCGAGTACGGCGACTACCAGTGCCCCTTCTGCGGCCAGGCGCACGCCAGCCTGCAGGAGGTGCTCCGAGAGCGGGCCGACACCGTCCGCCTGGTCTACCGGCACTTCCCCATCGCGAACCTGCATCCGTACGCCGAGATGGCCGCCGAGGCGGCCGAGGCCGCCGGACGGCGGGGACGGTTCTGGGAGATGCACGACTGGCTCTACGAGCACCAGGAGCAGCTGGATCGGGTGCACCTGATGCTCGGCGTGGAGCAGCTCGGGCTGCCGGTGAACGAGGTGGACGCGGAGATCGGTCGACACGCCGGTGGTGACCGGATCCGACACGACTTCGTCAGCGGCATCCGCAGTGGCGTGGACGCCAGCCCGACCCTGTTCGTCAACGACACCCGCCACGACGGCGACTTCGACCTGGCCACCCTGCTGGCCACCGTCGACGCCGCCACCACCTGATCCGGCCATCACCTGATCCGGGCACCGGATCCGTTAACAAGGGGCCCCTCCTCTACCGCAGGCGTTAACAAGGGGCCCCTCCTTGCAGGTCATTTGGTGACGGGACGCCGTCCGCCTACGACCCGCCGGCACCGCCCACTCAGATGAGGTGGAGTTCGCGGGCCCGGCGGACGGCGTCCCGGCGTCGGGTGGCGTCGAGCTTGCGGTAGATGTTGCGTACGTGCGTCTTGACCGTGTTCACCGACACCGACAGCTCGGCCGCGATCTCCACGTTTGACAGGATGCTCTGCAGGTAGCGCAGGATGGTCAGTTCCCGCTCGGTCAGGGGCTCGTCGAGCGGGGCCACCGACGCACCGGACGCGGCGAGGTCCGCCGGCGGGTCCACCGCCCGAACGAGGTCACTGACCATCGGCCAGTGCGCCGTACCGGCGTCCAGGTGGGCGGTGAGCAGGTGACGCAGGCCCGGCTCGGCGCGGGTGAACGGCCGGCGGTACCCGTCGGGGGCGGCGAGATCGAGCGCCTGTTCCAGGGTGCGCCCGGCCCGGCGCTCATCGCCGCCGCGCCCGGCGAGCACCGCGTCGAGCAACGCGGCGTCGAGGCGTACCGGCAGGGGCCAGTCGGTTGCCGGCCCGGCGGCCCAGTCCGGCAGCAGCCGCGCGGCGGCGTGCAGGTCACCGGCCCGCAGTTCCACCCGGGCCGCCGCGACCGACAGCACGGCTGCGGGAAAGGCCGGCCCGGCCTGCGTCGGTGAGGTGAACCGCGCCATCCCGGCGACGGCCAGCTCGCGGGCGGTCGACAGGTCACCTCGGGCCGCGTGCAGATCCACGTCGGCGGCGAGCAACCAGGCCGCCACCGGGCCGGAGCGCTGCGACCAGCACTCCCGAGCCTGCCCGAGCAGGCGGTGCGCCTCGACGAGGTCGCCCTCGTCGTGGCGCAGCATCGAGTGGCACCAGGCCGCCACCGCACCGGCCGGTGCCTCGCCGGTCGCCGCCGCGGCCAGGGTCAGGTTCGCCGCGGCCTCCGCCGGCTGGTCCCGGTGCAGCGCCACAAACCCCAGCGCCAGGTACGCGTACCCGCAGTCCAGCTGGGCCGACCAGCCCTGGCAGGGCGGCAGCGCGAGTGCGGCCCGGGCTGCCTCCTCGGCCGCCCGCAGATGCCCACGCAGCGCCGCCAGCAACGCCCAACGGCTGGCGCAGACCAGTTCGGGGCGGAGTCGGCCGGTCACCCGGGCGGCCGTCAACGACGCGGCGAACCCGTCGGCCGCCTCGGTCAGCTCCCCGGCGTCGAGCGCCAGCCGGGCCAGTTCGGTGCCGGCCACCGCCCGTACGTCGGCATCGTCACCGGCGTCGCCGCGAGGCGTCTGCCCGGCGGCCCGTTCCTCGACGCGGGCCACCGGGGCGGCGCCCGCTACGGAGGCGGTGGCGAGCAGCCGGGCGGCGGCGGTGCGTACCGTCTCGGGGTCGCCGGTCGACCGGGCCAGGGTGAGCGTCACGGCGGCGGCCAGCCGACCGAACCGGCCCCGACGTGGCTCGGGCAGCGCGCCACCGTGCTCGGCGGCCAGCCGCAGCTGCGCCTCGGCCGCCTCCCGGTCGCCGTGCAGGGCCCGGTCGGCGGCACAGGCCAGCGCCAGCTCCGGATCCCGCGCCACCGCCTCCGGCGGGGGTGCCGCCGCAGGGACGTCCCGGTCGACCCGGCCGTTCGGGACGAGTTCCGGCCACCGGGTGACGAACAGGTCGACGGCGCTGACCCAGTCCTCGGCGGCCAGCGCGTGCCGCAACGCCTCGGCCGGTCGACCGTTGCCGGCATACCAGCCGGCGGCACGCAGGTGCAGGTCACGCAGCTCGTCGGCGGGCAACCGACCCAGCTCGCGGTGCAGCAGGTCCGCCAGGAGCGGATGACAGCGGTACCACGCCGGGCGTCCCCCGTCGTGGTGCAGCAACCCGGCGTCCTCGGCGAGACCGCTCAGCCTCCCCTCGACGCTCGGGTCGTCGGTCAGCGCACCGGCGAGACCGGCGCAGACGGTGTCCACGACCGCGGCCCGCCGCAGCAGCTCTCCGTCCTGCGGCGTCAGCCCGGCGAGCACCTCCTCGCGCAGGTAGCCGCCGATCTCCGGGTGGTCGGCACCGAGTTGGTCGATCCAGCGTTCCGGATCCGGTTGCCTGCGCAGCGCCAGCGCGGCGATCCGCAGCGCCGCGGCCCAACCCTCGGTGCGCTGCCGCAGTCGCCGTACCGCGGCCACCGGGACCGCCACCGCGTGGGCGGTCAACAGGTCGGCGATCTCGTCGCCGGTGAAGGCCAGTTCGTCCGGTCCGATCTCGGTCAACTCACCGGCCAGGCGCAGACGCTGCACGGCCAGCGGTGGGCCGGAGCGTCCGGTCACCACCAGACGTAACCGCTGATCCGTGTGGCGCAGCAGGAACTCCAGCCCGGCCACCGCCGCCGGGTCGGTGACCCGGTGCAGGTCGTCCAGGACCAGCACCGCGGGCTGCTCCCGGGCGGCCAGCGCGGCGGCGAGCACCTCCAGTTCGTCCGGGCCCGGTGGCCGGTCGGGAATCGGCGTCGCCGCCACGTCGATGATCGAACGCAGGGCCGCCGCGAGGTACGCCCAGAGCCGCTCGGCGTCGTCGCCGGCCTCGACCGAGACCCAGGCCGGCGGCGGGGTGCCCGAGTCGCGCTGCGTGGCCGTACGCCGCCACGAGGCGAGCAGCGTCGTCTTTCCCCAGCCCGCCGGGGCCCGCAGCAGGGTGACCGGTCGGGCCACGGCCTCGTCGAGCAACCGGGCCAGCCGTGGCCGCAGCACCACCGGCTCGGGCAGCACGGCGGGCGACAGGCGGGACGCCAGCACGGCCGACCCGCCCGGCGTACGGGCCCGTGCGGCACCCCGGACCTCGCTGCGGTCATCCGGCATCCGGCCCACCCCCACGGACGCGTCCACCCTCCCCAGGCCCTGCGGTCCGGCGGTTACCCGGCACCGGGCGGTTCACCCCTTCGGGAGGAGTCCGGTTCACCCGGAGCGCGGTGACGATGGAGATCGCGCGGAGCACGGGAGGTAACGGGTGGGACAGCTCAGAACGGCACTCGCCGTGACGGGTGTCCTCGGCGCTGCCCTGCTCCGGACCGTACGCACCGCTGTCGTCCGACGGCTGAGGCGGCGTTCCCGTTCCGTCCGCCGGTGGCCCGAGGCGTGGCAGGTGGTGGCCATCGCCCGGCCGCCCGGGGAGGTGCTGCCGGAAGGGGTCTGGCCGGAGCCGCTGCGCCGACTCGACGGTGCCATCCAGGTCGAGCTGCGGAGCCCGCCCGACGGTCGGCGTACGGAGTTGGCCGCCCGACCGGTCACCCAACCGGCGCCCACCGGGCTGGCCGCGCATCTGATCGGTGACGAACCACAGCTCGCGGTCCGCCACGCGTTGTGGCAGGCCAAGCAGCTCGCCGAGAGCGGTGAGCTGCCCCCGACCGGCCGGGACCGGTGACAGGTGCCGAGCGGTGAGGCGCTCCGGCTGGCATCATCTCGGCATGACGGCGGAGCGGGCGTACGACATCGTGTTGTTCGGGGCGACCGGCTTCACCGGCGGGCTCACCGCCGACTATCTCGCCCGGCACGCCCCACCCGGGCTGCGCTGGGCGATCGCCGGACGCAACCGCGACAAGCTGGCCACGGTCCGCGACCGGCTGGCCGCGGTCGACCCGGCGCTTGCGGAACTGCCGCTGCTCACCGCCGACGTCACCGACCCGGATTCGCTGCGCGCGGTGGCCGCCGCCACGCGGGTGGTGGCCAGCACCGTCGGGCCGTACATCCGGCACGGGGAACCATTGGTGGCCGCCTGCGCCGCCGCCGGCACCGACTACCTGGACATCACCGGCGAGCCGGAGTTCGTGGACCTGATGTACGTGCGCCACCACGCCGAGGCGGTACGCACCGGGGCCCGGCTGGTGCACGCCTGCGGCTTCGACTCGATCCCCCACGACCTGGGGGTCTGGTTCACGATCAAACATCTGCCGGCCGACGTGCCGATCACCGTGGACGGCTACGTACGCGCCGGGGGCCGGTTCTCCGCCGGCACCTACCACTCGGCGTTGACCGCCTTCTCGCGTACCGCCGAGACCGCCCGGGCGGCCCACGAACGCCGCGCCGTCGAGCCGCGCCCGACCGGCCGCCAGGTGCGGGCCGTGCCCGGCAAGGTGGCCCGCTCCCGCGACCTGCCGGTCTGGGCGGTGCCACTGCCCACCATCGACCCGCAGGTGGTCCGCCGATCGGCCGCAGCCCGTCCGGAGTACGGGCCGGACTTCCGTTACCGGCACTTCGCGGCGGTACGGCGGCTGCCGACGGTGCTGGTCGCCGGTGCCGGTCTGGGCGCGCTGACCGCGCTGGTGAAGCTGCCACCGACCCGGCGTTGGCTGCTCGGCCGGCTCGCCTCCGGCCAGGGGCCGAGCCCCGAGCAGCGGGCCAGGTCGTGGTTCCGGGTCCGGTTCGTGGGTCGCGGTGGGGACCGACGGGTGATCACCGAGGTGGCCGGCGGAGATCCGGGCTACGACGAGACCGCCAAGATGCTCGCCGAGTCGGCGCTCTGCCTGGCCCTGGACGATCTGCCGTCCACCGCCGGGCAGGTCACCCCGGTCACTGCGATGGGCGACGCCCTGCTGCACCGCCTCACCACCGCCGGCCTCACCTTCGGAGTCCTGGACGAAGGAAGGGCACCTTCTTAACGCCTGGTGTAGAGCAGGGGTCCCCTGTTAACACCCGACAGCGGCTTGACCCTCAAGCAGGTCGAGGGGGCAGGATCTCGGCGTGGACAGTGACCTGCGCAGCATCGGTGAGCTGGCCCGGGCCAGCGGGCTCACGGTGAGCGCCCTGCGGTTCTACGACGCCGCCGGGGTGCTGGTGCCCGCCTGGGTCGACCCGGTCACCGGTTACCGCCGCTACACCGACGACCAGGTGGCGCCGGCGCGGCTGGTGGCCGGGCTACGCCGCGTCGGCATGCCGGTGGCCGAGATCGCCCAGGCGGTACGCGCCGAACCGGCGCTGGTGCACCGGCTGCTCGACACGCACCTGCGGCGGCTGGAGCAGGGGCTGGCCGACGCGCGTCGCGAGGTGTCCCGGCTGCGGTCGCTGCTACCGGCCGACCAGCCCGGGATCACCCGACTCACCCTGACCGGTGCCGCGCTGGCCGCCGCCGTGGACGCCGTACGGTTCGCCGTCGGCACCGACCCGACGGTGCCGGCGTTGACCGGTGTGCTGTTCGACGTGACCGACTCGGGCCTGGAACTGGTGGCGACCGACCGGCACCGGCTGGCGGTGGCGACGGCCGAGGCGACGGTGCACGGCCCGGCGGTGCGCACCCTGCTGCCGCTGGACACGGTCGACGCCCTGCGCCACCTGCTCGACGCATCCGCATCCGCATCCGCTGGCGCTGGCGCTGGCGCTGGCGCTGGCGCTGATCGGGCTGTGGTCGAGTTGACCGTGTCCGGCTCGTCGCTGGTCGCCGACGTGGCCGGGCATGAACTGCGGGCCACCGCGCTGCCGTACGACTTCCCGGACTACCACGCGCTGCTGCCACGCTCCGGTGCCGCCGGGCCGACCCGACGGGTACCGGTCGACGCCGAGTGGCTGGTCACCGCGTTGCGGGCCGGTGGGCCCACGGTCGTACGGGAGTACGCCGGCCGGTCGTTGCCGGTGACGGTGCTCGGTCTCGGCCTGCCGGACCGGCTCCGCCTGCTCGGCCCCGACGACCTGCCCGATCCCGACGACCTGCCCGATCCGGATCGTCCCGGCCTGGCCGCCGGTGCTGACCGGGCCGGCGAGGACGGCACCGAGTTGCGGGTCGGAGTCAACGGCGAGTACCTGCTCGACGCGCTGGACGCGGCGGGCGGCCGGCATCTGACGCTGGAACTGGACAGCCCGCTCACGCCGTTGACCATCCGCCGCCCGGACGACGAGGGCGCCTTCTCCATCCTGATGCCGAGCCGACTCTGATGCCGAGCCGACTCTGCGGCCGAGCCGCTGCGGAAGGTGGACGGTCGGGTGCGGGGGGCAGGGCGATCCGCGTACGGCGGTAGCATCACCGGGTCAGCCTGACCTGAAGGTACGGAGCAGCATGCTCGACATGGAGTTGATCCGTAAGGATCGCGACGCGGTGGCGACCGCGCTGGCCAAGCGGCTCGATGCCGCCGAGGTCGACCGGGCGCTTGACGAGATCCAGCACCTCGACCGGGAACGCCGCCGGCTGATCACCGAGATCGACGGGGAGCGGCAGCGTCGCAAGGCCGAGGCCCGGGCGTACGCGCAGGCCAAGCGGGCCGGTGTCGAGCCGCAGGTGACCGACGAGACCGGCCGCAAGCAGGTCGCCGAGTTGGAGGCCGAGCTCGACCAGGTGCAGTCCCGGCTGCGTACCGTGATGAGCGAGCTGCCCAACCTGCCCGCCGACGACGTGCTGCCCGGCGGCAAGGAAGCCAACCGGGTGGTCAAGACCTTCGGTGCCCCACCGGCCATCGAGAAGATCCGCGACCACGTCGAGTTGAGCCGGATGCTGGCGCTTGTCGACCACGAGCGGGGCGTCAAGCTGGGCGGCTCGGGCTTCTGGATGTACACCGGGCTGGGCGCCCGGCTGGAGTGGGCGCTGATCAACTGGCTGATCGAGCGGAACATCGAGGCCGGGTACGAGTTCCTGCTCCCGCCGCACCTGCTGCTGGACACCGCCGGTTTCGCCGCCGGCCAGTTCCCCAAGTTCTACGACGACGTCTACCACTTGGACAAGCAGTCCGCCCCGCGCGGCCAGTTCCTGCTGCCCACCGCGGAGACGGCGATCCTCGGGGCGTACCAGGACGAGATCCTGGACACCGCGTCGCTGCCGCTGAAGGTGTTCGCGTACACCCCCTGCTACCGCCGCGAGGCGGCCGGGTCGCACTCGGACGAGCGCGGGACGGTCCGCGGCCACCAGTTCAACAAGGTGGAGATTTTCCAGTTCACCCTGCCCGAGCAGGCCGACGCCGCGCTGGAGCAGATGGTCACCCACGCGGAGAGCCTGGTCGAGGGGCTCGGCTTGCACTACCAGCGCAGCCTGCTGGCCGCCGGTGACTCCAGCGCCTCGATGCGCAAGACCCTCGACATCGAGGTCTGGATGCCGAGCACCGGCAAGTACAAGGAGGTCTCGTCGGTCTCCTGGGGCGGTGACTACCAGGCCCGCCGGGCGGCGATCCGCTACCGGGAGCCGGGCGGCAAGCAGACCCGCTTCGTCCACACCCTCAACGGCTCGGCACTGGCCACCAGTCGACTTCTCCCGGCCATCCTGGAGCAGTTCCAGCAGCCCGACGGCTCAGTCCTGGTCCCCGAGGTCCTCCGCCCCCGCCTAGGCACCGACCGCCTGACCCCCCGCTAACCCCTCCCCCTCCCCCTCGCCCCGCCTCGATCTCTGCGTCGATCTTGCACTTGTGGTCGCTGAAACGTCCGCATTTGCCACTTTTGTCGAGGCAGAAGGTGCAAGATCGCGGAGGTCAGGGGGGTGGGGGTGGCGAGGGCGGGTGAGGAGGGTGAGGGCGGTGAGGGTGGTTAGGAGGAGGGCCAGGGTGGTGGGGCCGGCGGTGTCGAGGGTGGCAGCCAGCCAGCGTTGGACACGGGCCGCGGTGAGGATGACGGGGTCGGTGAGGGCGGCTCGGTGGCCGGCGAACAGGCGGGCCTCGTACCAGCCGTACCAGGCGACGTAGCCGCCGGCGAGCAGCAGCACCAGGCCGCTGAGCCGGGGCACCCACGCGCCGGCATTGCGCAGCCGGGCCACCACCTCCCCGCGCAGCAGGGCCACGCCGAGGGCGGCCACCGCCACCACCAACCCCATCCCGAGGGCGTACGCGCCGAACAGCGCCAGCCCGCGCGGCAGCGTACCGGCCCGCAGGCTGGTCACCACGATCGCCAGGAACGGTGCGATGGCGCAGCCCAGCGAGGCGACCGCGTACGCCATCCCGAACAGCACCATCGACGGCCATGAACGGGTCAGTCGGGGTGCCCGGGCCAACGGGCGCAGGGTGGGCAGTCGCCGGCCGGCGAGCAGCCAGCAGCCGAGCAGCACCAGCAGCAGTCCGAGCCCGACGGTGAACCAGGGCAGCCGGGGGCGCAGCCAGCCGGCGACCGGGGCCAGTGCCAGGCCGAAGGCACCGAACACCACGACGTACCCGACGGTGAGCGCGGCGGCGGCGGTGAGCGCCCGCCGTACCGCACCACGGGTGTCGGTGGCTCCGGCGACCAACAGCGACAGGTACGCCGGCAGCATCGCGAAGCCGCACGGGTTGACCGCGCCGAGCATCCCCGCGGTCAACGCGAGCAGCAGGGTGGCCTCCATCAACCACCTCCCGGTCGCAGCGGCCAGCGCTGTTGCGCCCCCGGCCACAGCGGGCAGCGCCGGTACGCCCCCGGCCACGGCGGGCAGCGCCGGTACATCCCCGGCATCAGGCGGCCAGCGCGGTGACCCGGCGGGTGAGGTCCTCCCCGTCCAGCCAGCCCTGGTGCACCACCCGACCGTCCCGATCGATGATCACGAAGGTGCTCTGCTCGGTGACCTCGAAGCGCCGCCAGATCGCCCCCGCACGGTCGTCGAGTTGCGTCACCGGCGCCAACTCGAACTCGGTGACGAAGTCGGCCATCGCCTGGTGTTCGCCGAGGCCGGCGACGCCGATGATCGGCACGGTGTCGCGGAAGCCGGGGGCGATCTCGGCCACCGTCCACGCCTGGCTCGCGCAGGCGGCGCACCACGGCGCCCAGAACCAGAGCACGACCGGACGACCGGCCAGACCGGCGGCGTCGAAGGCCGTACCGTCGAGGGTCTTGCCGGTGAACCGGAGGGTGTCCGGCACCGTGACCGGGCCGGTGGGCGCGCCCCCCGGGGAGACGGCGCCGCCCGCGGGAGTGGCCTCGCTGTCGGCGGAGGTCGAGGCGGGCGGGGTGTCCGCCTCCGCACCGCAGCCGGCCCCGGTCAGGACGACGGCCAGCAGGGCGGCGGCGAGTCGTCCGGTCGTTCGTGCCGTCCCCATCCGCGCCTCCTTCGTCGGATCACATGGCAGGCCGAGGCGGTCCGCCGAGGTCGGGACCTGCCGGGCGGCCCGGAGCGGCCCGTCAGGCCTTGGTCAGTCGTAGTGCCAGCTCCGGGCAGACCTTGACCGCCTTCGACGCGCCCTCCCGCAGCCAGGTCGGTACGGGGGTGGGCGGGAAGGCGGGGTATCCGTTCTGGTCGAGCCGGATGAAGTCCGGCACCACGTGCGCGCAGAGCCCGTGACCGTCGCACCGGGACCAGTCCAGGACCAGCTTCTGCGGATCCGGGTCGGGCGCACCGGGCAGGCCCATCACACCCTTGACCCGTCGACCGCAGCCCTCGCCGGTGGTGTGCTTCTTCAGGTCCTCGGCGAAGACCTCCATCGCGGACAGCGCGAATCGGGACGTACCGTCGGGGTGGCTGCACGCGCCGCGTCCCTTGACGTCGCCGGCTGCCGCGCGCACGACCTCCACCGGGGCGCTGCCGGAGACCGCAAGGTCGACGGCGCGGGCCAGGTCCGGCAGGCCGCGCTTGCACGGGCCGCACTGCCCGGCGGACTCACCGGCCAGGTACCGCACCACTTGGGCGGCCTCGCCGAGCGGGCAGGTGTCGTTGGCGAGCGGGACGATGATGCCGGCGCCGAGGGTGCCGCCGACCGCGGCGAGCCCCTTGCGGGAGACCTCGGCCTTGTTCGCCGCCTCCCAGGTGATCCACTTGCCGTGGTAGCCGCCCATCAGGATGCCCGGCCCCTCGGGCACCTCGCAGAGTTCGAGGATCTCCCGCAGCGGGGTGCCGGCGGCGCACTCCACCACGGCGTGGCGTTTGGCCGCGCCGGTGATGCTGAGCAGCACGGTGCCGGGTTCGTCGTCGGTGCCGAGCGCCGCGTACTCGTACGGGCCGAGCCGGGCGGCGATCGCCATCTGCGAGTACGTCTCGGCGTTGGACAGCAGGGTGGGCAGGTTGTTGACACCCGAGTCGCTGGACCGCTTCTTCGTACCGGGCGGGATGTGCGGCAGGCCGTTGATCCCGTTGACAAGTGCGCCACCCTCGCCGCTGATGAAGCGGTGCGGCACCGTGACCACGCTTGTCGGTACCGGCATCCGGCGCTCCTCCAGCGCCTCCATCAGGGAGTCCCGGCCGATCAGGTCGTCGGCCACGCAGAGCACGATCTCCTCGGCGTCGAGGGCGAACGCGGCCAGGGCGGCACCGTCGAGGATCAGGTGCGGTGCCCGGGTCAGGATGACCTTGTCCTTCCAGCTGGCCGGCTCACCCTCGGTGGCGTTGACCACCACCACCGGGGGCAGGTCTTGGCGTTCGCAGGACTCCAGCACCGCGCGCAGCTTCCGGGCGAACGGGAACCCGGCACCGCCCTTGCCCTTGAGCTGGATGCCTTCGGCCAGTCGCAGCAGGCTGGACGGTTCCATCGGGCTGATCGGGCCGTGCACCATCTCGTGCGCCCGCAGGTCGAGGCGACCGAACTCGGCGAACCCGGCGGTGATCCGTGGCTCACCCACGCAGGCGACCGGTGGCACGGTGGTACGCATCGTCACTTGGCTTCACCTCGCAGGCCGGCCCAGTAGGCCCCGTCGACCGAGTCCGGGTCGGCCCGGCGGCGACGCCGGCTGTCCGCGGCCGCCCGCTGAGCCCGCCGGGCGGCCAGGTCGACAAGGGTCGGGGTGTCGTCGTCGGCGACGTCGTCCGGGGCGTACCGGGCCGGGGGACGCCAGTAGTCGGTCTCCGCCTCCGGGCCGTCGTCGTCGGCGCTGTGCCGACCGCCACCACTGCGCGGCGCGGCCGAGATCGGCGAGCCCGAGATCGGTGAACCGGAGATCGGCGAGCCCGAGATCGGCGAGCCGGAGATCGGCGCGGTGGACTCCCAGCGGCGCGGGCTGTCCCAGGGTTCCTCCGGCTCGTCGACGATGCCCTGCGGGGGTGCCGAGTAACGGGTGCCGGCGTCCAGGTCGGACCGGGACCGCCGCGAGCGGCCGTACACCTCGTCGTCGCGGTAGCGCCGGCCGCCCGGCTCACGGTCGACGTCGGCCACCGGTTCCTCGTCGCGGCGTCGGGTGGCGCGGCGTGCCACCGGCTCGTACTCCTCTTCCCGCCGGTCGACGCGACGCCGGCTCGATTCCTCGTCCCGTCGGGAACGACGCGGTTCCGCGTCGTCGTCGATCCGGGAACGGCGCGGTGCCGGCTCCAGTTCCTCCTCGTGGCGGGAGCCACGCCGCCCGACCGGCTCCTCGTCGCGCCGCCGACGGGCCACCGGTTCGAGCAACTCGGTCTCCCGTCGTACCGCGCGCTCCAGGTCCTCCTCGTCGCGCCACGACGTACGCCGGGCGACCGGCTCCAACTCCTCGTCCCGGCGTCCGGGGCGGACCGGTCCGCGCAGCGTGCCCGGCTCCGGGACCACCGGCACGGTGAAGCGTTCCGGGTCGTTGCGGCGGATGGTGGGGCTGGCCCAGGTGCCGGAGGTGCTCTCCGCCCAACTGGTGTCGCGGCGGGTCCGCTCGCCCTCGCCGGCCCGCTTGGTCAGGCTGCCGAGCAGGGTCTTCGGTCGGGTCTCGTCACTGCCCTTGCCGGTCATCGCCTCGTTGAGGGCGGCGGCCTGGTGCCGTTCGCGACTGCGCCGCTGAAGGGTGACCGAGAGGCGGACCAACAGCGCCATCACGACAAGCACCACGCAGAGCCCGTAGCTCAGGCTGACCCAGGTGGCCGGCGGGCGGCCGGCACCGAGGCCGTGGAAGATGCCGAACGGCCAGGAGAGGTACGCCAGGGAGTGCAGCGCCCGCCACACCCACTTCGGACCGATGTCGGCGAACCGGGCCCGAATGATCCCCGTCCACAGCACGCTCACCATGAGCAGCGCGGCAATGGTGCCGAGCCCGACGTAGAGGCCCCGCCCACCGACGAACGGCACGGCCGCGTCCGTCATCCCGGCCCGCCCGGTGGTGATCTTGGTAATCACGTGGAAGCCCAGACCCGCCACCCCGAGGATGCCGGTGGCCCGGTGCGCGGACTGCAACAGGACCCGGTGCCGGATGAGCAGCACCAGCCGGTCGGTGGAGAGCAGCCCCATCATCACGGTGAGGCTCAGCGCGACCAGGGCGATCACGCCGGCGAAGAACTCAGTGAAGAAGAAGCCCATCGCGTACGCCTTCTGGCCGGCGCCGGTGAGCATGACCAGCGCCCACACCGCGGCGAGCCCGGACGCGGACAGCGCCAGGATCTGGCCGCGGGAGGCCACCTGGACGCCTCTACTGCTGCTGCTGGTACGGACGGCAGGCGTCGTCTCGTTCTGCATAGCCCGGGCCATGTGCTCCTCGATCGTCTCGCGGCGGCGTACCACCGGCCGACCCTGTTCCCCACTCCAGTACGCAGTCGGATGCCGGACGGATCAGCCCGCGCCGAAAAAATCTCCACGACTTGTCGAACCGTCCCCCCGCCCGGCGCGTGTAGACCCGATCCGGCCACTGACGCACATCCATACGTTGACAGTCGATGAAATCAGCTTGTAACCTTGCTGAAATTTTTCAGCATCGATGCAAGAGTCAGGCAGCCCTCACTCCCCCAGGAGCTTCCGATGCACCGACGTCGACTCCGTACGGCGATCGTGGCCCTCGGCACGATCACCACCCTGCTCGCCCCCACCGTCGTGACGGCACCCCCGGCCGTCGCCGCCCCGACCGGCGGCAAGAAGGTCATCGCCAACCTGTTCGAGTGGAACTGGCCCTCGGTGGCCAGCGAGTGCACCAGCACCCTCGGCCCGAAGGGCTACGGCTACGTCCAGGTCTCGCCCCCGCAGGAACACGTCCGCGGCAACCAGTGGTGGGTGGCGTACCAGCCGGTCAGCTACCGGATCGAATCCCGCAAGGGCACCCGCGACCAGTTCCGGTCCATGGTCGCCACCTGCCAGGCGGCCGGCGTCAAGGTGATCGTCGACGCCGTCATCAACCACATGTCCGGTCAGACGAACGGCGGCACCGGCTGGGCCGGGTCGTCGTACCAGCACCACGTCTACCCCGGCATCTACCAGGCGCAGGACTTCAACTACTGCGGCCGTAACGGCAACAACGACATCGTCAACTACAACGACCGGTACGAGGTGCAGAACTGCGAGCTGGTCAACCTGGCCGACCTGAAGACCGGCTCGGACTACGTTCGCTCGCGGCTGGCCGCGTACCTCAACGACCTGCTGTCGCTCGGGGTGGACGGCTTCCGGTTGGACGCCAGCAAACACATGCCCGCCGCCGACATCGCCAACATCCTCAGTCGACTGAACCGCCGCCCGTACATCGTGCAGGAGGTCATCTACGGTGCCGGCGAGCCCATCCGGCCGGAGGAGTACACCGGCAACGGCGACGTGCACGAGTTCCGCTACGGCAAGGACCTCGCCCGGGTGTTCCGTTCCGAGCGGTTGGCGTACCTGCGCAACTTCGGTGAGGGCTGGGGTCACCTGCCCAGCGGGGTCTCCTCGGTCTTCATCGACAACCACGACACCCAACGCGACGACGGCGGGGTGCTCACCTACCGCGACCGGGGCATCTACGCGCTGGCCAACGCCTTCATGCTGGCCTGGCCGTACGGCTCGCCGACGGTGATGTCCAGCTACACCTACAGCAGCCGTGACGCGGGCCCACCCTCGGACAGCAGCAACAAGACCCGCAACACGGTCTGCTACTCCGGCTGGGAGTGCGAGCACCGCTGGCCGGTCATCGCGAACATGGTCGGCTTCCGCAACGCCACCGAGGGCACCGGCGTCAGCAACTGGTACGACAACGGCTACCAGCACATCGCGTTCAGCCGTACCGGCAAGGGTTTCATCACCATCAACGACGAGGACTTCGCCGTCAACGGCCGCTCCTACTACACCGGCCTACCCGCCGGCCGCTACTGCGACGTCATCCACGGCACCTTCTCGGCCGGCACCTGCTCCGGCCCGGTCATCACGGTCGACACCAACGGCTGGTTCACCGCCAACGTCCCCGCCCACGACGCCATAGCCATCCACCTCTCCGCCCGCCTCCCCTAACGCCCCACCCTCCTCCCCACCCCCTGTCCACGCTCCCGCTTCGTTGATCAAGAGGTTTGCGTCAGGAATCGGCTCGATCCCGACGCAAACCTCTTGATCAACACGGTTCAGGGCGGGTGGGGAGAGGGTGGGTTTGGGGGTGGTGGGGCGGGTGGGGAGGTTAGGGTGAGTTGTGGCTTTTGGTCGGTTTGGACGAGGGCGGCGGGGGGTCGTCGCGGCGGTGGGTGTTGCGGTGCTGGTGGGTGGGTCGGCGTACGCCGGTTGGGCGCTGACGCCGTCGGCCGGGCCGGCACCGGTGGCCCGGCCGAGCGATCAGGTGCCGGTGCCGACGGAGAGCGCCGAGACGGTCGCGCCGGCCGCGCCTGCTCCGGATGACCTGCCGGAGATCGACTACGACCCGGCACCCGTCGGCTTCCCCGACGACCCGGACGCGCTGGACACCACGCCGCTCACCGAGGGCGTACGCCCGCAGCGCCGTCTCGCCGCCTACGACGGGCCCGGTGGGCGGCCGATCGCCTTCCTCATGCCCACCATCAGCGGGGTGGATCTGACCGTCCCGGTGGCGCGCCGCGAGGCCGGCTGGACGGCGGTGCTGCTGCCGTCGGCCAACCGCAAGCTGGCCTGGCTGCCACCCGGTGGCTTCGACACGGTCGAGCTGCGGGACCAGATCGTCGTCGAGCGGGTGCCGTACCGGCTCACCTGGTACCGCGACGGCGTCGCGAAGCGCAGTTGGCGGGTCAGCCTGGGCCAGCGCGGCCAGGAGACCCCGCTGGGCCGCACCTTCGTGCTGGGGCGTACGCCACCGCCGGAGTCGGTCTACGGTGGCGTCGACATCTACGCCCTCGGCTCGGTGCCCGACGACCCGGAATCCGTACCGGCCGGTCTGCGCGGCGCGCACATCGGCATCCACACCTGGTACCACGACGGGGAACTGGGCCGGCAGACCACCAACGGCTGCATCCGACTGACCCCCTCCGGGCAGCGACTGCTGCTCAAGGAGGTCCCCCCGGGCAGCCCGGTGACCGTCGTCGACACGCTACCCACCCCACCGCCGACCGCCTGACCGCCGCCGAACGGTCCCGGCCTGACCGCCGGCATTTCGGGTACGCGCAACCTGACCGGTCGTGGCATGCTCGCCCGACATGAAGACCCGCATCGCTGACCGACGGCGGCCGGGCAGTGGGGATCACCGATGACCACCGCGCGTCCCGCACCTCGCCCGATCACCCGCTCCGGCGACGGTGAGGTCGGGTTGCGCCGGACTCGCGCCGCCGCGCTGCGAGCTGTCACCGCGTACCGAGGTCTGTCCTGGACGCCGTTGCTGCTGGTCGGAGCGGGCCTGGGCCTGTTCGCCTTCGTCGGTGACGAACTACCCGGCATCGCCGGGATGGTCGTGCTGACTCTCACCAGTACCGGCTTCGCCTGGGGTGGCGCAGCCCTGCTGGCCGGCTACCTGACCACCAGCGGGGCAGTGGCGCCGATCAGTCGGGCAGTGGCGCCGATCAGCGCCAGCGTCGTCCTGGTGACGGCGACGGTCGTCTACTACGGACTGATCGTCGCCCACGGCCGCCGTTGGCGTCTCGGCACTCTCGAGGACGGCAGTTCTTCCGCCCTGAACGGTCTGGCCTCGGTCGGGCGGGCCACCGCGTTCTGGCTCACCGCCTCGGTCGTCGCCGGTGTCCTGCTGGGCGGGCTGGGTGCGCTAGTCCGACGGGGGACACGCATCGCGGCGTCGGTGGCCGCCGGTGCGGCACTGGGGCTCCTTGCCGGTCAGGGCCTGGAGTTCCTGATGATCTTCCGCGCCTGGCATGCCCTGGACGCGTTCTTCCTGGGCCGGGTGCTGTCCGCCACGGCCAGCGTCCTGCTCGCGATGATCGGGACGACCGTGCTGCTCGCGTACCGTCGGGCCCCGACGTCGTGGCCGATCTTCGCCGCCACGTCCCTGCTGGCCAGCCTGGTCGCTGCACTGCTCTGGCACCAGATCGGTTCGATCACCACCGCCATCTGAGGCCGGCGCGACCACCTGCGGCAGGCGGCGACGTTTCCGACCTGGGCATGGGTTTGGCCTGCGGGGGTATCACCCAGGCATGAGGGCGAGTTTCGGGCTCGGTCGGATCGCGGGCGTACCGGTCGGCGTGAACTGGAGTGTCCTGGTCATCTTCGCGCTGATCTGGTGGGGGTTGTCGGCGAACCTGTTCCCGGTGTCGTACCCGAATCGGTCGGTCGTCGCGTACGTCTTCGCGGGTCTGGCCGCGGCGGTGGTCTTCTTCCTGGGTCTGCTCGCCCACGAGGTGTCCCACGCGGTGGTGGCCAAGCGCAACGGGCTGGGCGTACAGGGGATCACGCTGTGGCTCTTCGGTGGGGTCGCCGAACTACGGGGCGAGGCCCGTACGCCGGGCGCGGAGTTGCGCATCGCGGGCGTCGGACCGCTGGTCAGCCTGATCATCGGGGCGTTCTTCGGGGTGATCGCGATGGTTCTCGGGGTGGCCGGGGTGCACGGGCTGCTGCTGGGTGTGATGGCCTGGCTGGCCGGCATCAACCTGCTGCTGGCCCTGTTCAACGTCCTGCCGGCGGCGCCGCTGGACGGCGGGCGGCTGCTGCGCGCGGCGGTGTGGAAGGCCACCGGGGACCGGACCCGGGCGTCGGTGGTGGCGGCTCGGGCGGGTTGGGTGCTCGGTGTGGTGCTGATCGGGCTGGGGTTGTGGCGGTTCCTCAGCGGTGCCGGTTTCGGTGGGCTCTGGTTGGCGCTGATCGGCTGGTTCCTGATCGGCGCGGCCAGCATGGAGGAACGGCAGGCCCGGATGGGCAGCGCACTGCGTGGGATACGGGTCGGCGAGGTGATGACCCCGCAGCCGCAGACCGCCTCGGGTGAGCTGACCGTGGCCGACTTCGTCGACAACTACCTGTTCGCGTACCGGCACACGGCGCTGCCGCTGACCGAGGACGGACGGCCGGTCGGCCTGGTCACCCTCGACCGGGTGCGCGGCGTGCCGAGCGAGCAGCGCAGCAGCACCACCCTGGAGGCGGTGGCCTGCCGGGCCGACGACCTGGTGCTCGCCTCCCCCGACGAGCAGCTCACCGACCTGCTGCCCCGCCTCAGCGAATGCGCCGACGGCCGAGCCCTGGTAGTCGCCAACGGCAACCTGGTCGGCATCGTCTCCCCCAGCGACATCAGCCGCGCCGTCCAACGCGGCCACCTCCGCACCCAGACCACCACCGGCCCCTAACCCCCACCCCCACCCTCAGCACCGCAGCACCCCGCGATCTTGCACTTCTTGTCGGTGCAATTGCCGCGGAAAGGGATGTATCGGCGACCCAAAGTGCAAGATCGACGCGGACGGGGCGGGCGGGTGGGCGGGCGGGACGCGGGTGGGACGCGGGTGGGACGGGCGGGACGCGGGTGGGGTGGGGGTGGGGGGTCAGCGGGGGAAGAGGGGGTTTAGGGCGGGGGTGTGGAACTTGGCGGTGGGGTCGAGGTGGTGCAGGAGGGTGGCGAAGTCGGACCAGCGGGGGTAGGTGGCGGCGATCGCTTCGGGGGCGGTGGTGAAGACCTTGCCCCAGTGTGGGCGGGGTGCGAAGGGGGCCAGGGCCTGTTCCACCTCGGCGACCACCGGCAGCACCCGTGTCGTGTCGGCGATCCAGGTGAAGTGGATCGCGAGGCTGTCGCGGTGGTACTGCGGGCTGAGCCAGAGGTCGTCGGCGGCGATGGTCCGCAGTTCGCTGATCTGCAGCACCGGGGCGATCAGGGGTGCCACCTCGTCCAGGGCGGCAAGCGCGTCGGCCGCGTCGGCGCGGGGCAGGTGGTACTCGGATTGCAGTTCGTCGCCGCTGCTCGGGGTGAAACCGAGCCGGAAGTGCGGCAGCCGCTCGTGCCACGGCCCGGGCACGCCGAGCTGTTCGGTGCAGTTGGCCGTCGGCATGCCGGGCACCGGATGCCAGGGCCCGTCGGCCGCCGTGGTGCCGAGCCAGCCCGCCGGGGGCGCGGGCGCGTCCGCGAGCTGTTTGCGCCAGACCTGGGTGCCGCGCGTCGAGCGCCAGTCGGTGAAGACACTGACGCTGTACGCGGACCCGAGCGCCTCGTCCAGTGCCGCGCGGGGCAGGTCGAGGTGGACGTACTGGCGCAGGTCGAAGGTGGGCAGCACGTCCAGGGTGACCCGGGTGACGATGCCCAGCGCCCCGAGGGAGACCACCATCGCGGCGAAGTCGTCGCTGTCGCGGTGCACGGTGCGCAGCTCGCCGGTGGCGGTGACCAGTTCCAGACCGGCGACGGCGGTGGCCAGGTTGCCGTTGCGTTCGCCGGAGCCGTGGGTGCCGGTGGCGATCGCGCCGGCCACCGAGATGTGCGGCAGGGAGGCCAGGTTGGCCAGGCCGTACCCCCGCTCGTGCAGCCAGCTCGCCAGGTCGCCGTAGCGCATGGCGGCCGGGACGTCGACGGTACGGCGTTCCTCGTCCAGCCGTACGTCGGCCGGGAGCCCGGCCAGGGTGACCAGGTCGCCTGTGGTGTCGCCGAGCGGGTTGAAGGAGTGTCCGCTGCCCACCGCCCGGATCCGGTCGCTGCCGGCCACAAGTGTCGCCAGCTCCGCCACCGTTGTCGGCCGGTGGTACGCCCGGGCGGAGTACTGGATGTTGCCGGCCCAGTTACGGTGCGTCGGCACTGCGACCCCCTTCTCCGCGGCGGCGGTTACCGCCGGCTCCGTCGGGGAACCCTACGCCGATGAGCAGCTACCGTGATCCCGCCCCTCGTGGCGACGTGTACCCCTCCGAGGAGGAGATCGATCCGGGCGGCAGCGGCGTCGAGCCGGCCAGCGGCCCGGCCGGGGCGTACGCCTCGGATGTGGCGAGCCAGCCCGGCCCGCAACCGAACCCGATGCCTGGACCGGCGCCGACGCCGGTGCCCACCCCCGGGCCGCCGCCGCGGCAGGCGGGCGGCGGCCGGTCGATCGTCAGCCGGCACCTGGACGGTTCGGTGCAGGTGGTCACCGACGTCGACGGCGACGGGGTGGCCGACGTGGTGCAGTTCGATCTCGACGGTGACGGGATTCCGGACGTCACCTACCTGGACAGTGATCGGGACGGTCGGCTGGACACCGTGGTGCGCTCGTCGGTCCGCTGACGTCAGAGCTGGCGCATCACCTCGCCGGCGACCAGGTCCAGGTGGTCCAGGTCGCTCAGGTCGAGTACCTGGAGGTAGATGCGCTGGCTGCCGACGGCCGCGTACTGGCCGATCTTGTCGACGACCTCGGCGGGGGTGCCGGCCACGCCGTTCTCGCGCAGCTCGTCGGGCTCCCGGCCGATCGCGGCGGCCCGTCGGGCCACCTCGGCGTCGTCCTTGCCGCAGCAGAGCACCAGCGCGTTGGACCAGACCAGCTCGGTCGGGTCCCGGTCGATGCGCTGGCAGGCGGCCCGGACCCGCTCGAACTGGGTGACGGTGTCGGCGATCGAGACGAACGGCAGGTTGAACTCGTCGGCGTAGCGGGCGGCCAGTTGCGGCGTACGCTTCGCGCCCATGCCGCCCAGCAGGATCGGCGGGTGCGGCCGCTGCACCGGCTTCGGCAGCGCTGGTGAGTCGCTGACCTGGTAGTGGCGGCCGGTGTAGTCGAACGTCTGCCCCGCCGGGGTCCGCCACATCCCGGTGATGATCGCCAACTGCTCGGCGAGCCGGTCGAACCGCTCCCCCAGCGCCGGGAACGGAATCCCGTACGCGCTGTGCTCGGCGTCGTACCAGCCGGTGCCGATGCCCAGCTCGACCCGTCCGCCGCTCATCTGGTCGACCTGCGCGACGGTGATGGCCAGCGGGCCGGGCAGCCGGAACGTCGCGGCGGTCATCAGCGTGCCGAGCCGGATGGAGCGGGTGTCACGGGCCAGTCCGGCCAGGGTCGTCCAGGCGTCGGTGGGGCCGGGGTCGCCACTGACCGACCCCATCTTCAGGTAGTGGTCCGAGCGAAAGAAGGCGCCGAAGCCCGTCTCCTCGGCGCGACGGGCCACGGCGAGCAGGGCGTCGTAGGTCGCGCCCTGTTGGGGCTCGGTGAAGATCCGCAGTTCCATGAGTCGAGCATAGAAAGCTCACGACCGTACCGCCCCGACTTGTGCCGCCGGTGTGAGCCACCGGTTGTTTCGAACGAAGTGGACGCAAATCCTTGCAGTGATTGCAGCGGTCCGCAAGAGCCTGTTCTCATACGGGCGACTTGTGAATCAGAGGTTCCCAAGCATCGATGTCACTGTTACGGTCACGCATCATCGCAAGTTCTTGCATAACTTGCAGGAAACGTTGGCTACCACCACCGCTACCTGACCGTCCCCCGAGGAGGGCCCGTGCGAGTTCCCCGTCCCCGCGCCGCGATACCCGCGGCCCTGGCCGCGACACTTGTCGCGGCCAGCCTCACCGTCGTCGCCACCACCACCGCCCCGGCCAGCGCAGCCGAGGTACGCGCCAACGGCGACGCGATCGTCCACCTGTTCCAGTGGCGGTGGGACTCCATCGCCGAGGAGTGCGAGACAAACCTCGGCCCGAACGGCTGGGGCGGGGTGCAGGTCTCACCGCCGCAGGAACACGTGGTGCTGCCCAGCGCCGAGGGCGCCACCTACCCGTGGTGGCAGGACTACCAGCCGGTGTCGTACCGGTTGGACGCCACCCGGCGCGGATCGAAGGCCCAGTTCGTCGACATGGTCGAGCGCTGCCGCGCGCAGGGCGTGAAGATCTACGTGGACATGGTGCTCAACCACATGAGCGGCACCGGCTCGGCCAACAGCGGCCCCGGCAGCGCCGGCACGGTCTACAGCAAGTACAGCTACCCGAACCTGTTCAACGACGGTTCCGGCGACAGCTACGGCTACGCCGACTTCGGGCCCTGCTACCGGAAGATCAACAACTGGGGCAACAAGCAGGAGGTCCAGGACTGCGAGCTGCTCGACCTGGCCGACCTCAACACCGCCGACCCCGAGGTACGGCGGAAGATCGCCAAGTACATGAACGCGGTGATCGACCTGGGCGTGGCCGGGTTCCGGGTGGACGCGGCCAAGCACGTGCAGGAGTCGCACCTGGCCGACATCATCAACCGGCTGCGTGACGTGCCCGGCTTCGGCGGCCGACCGGACCTGTTCCACGAGGTGTACGGCGACGGCACGATCCCCTACACCGCGTACGCGCCGTACGGCGGGGTGACCAACTTCGACTACCAGCGGTCGGTCTCGTCGGCCTTCCGCGACGGCAACATCGCGCAGCTGGGCAACCTGCCCCACTACGGTGGCCTGACCGGACAGCAGGCGGTGGTGTTCATCGACAACCACGACACCCAGCGGGAGACTCCGACGCTCACCTACAAGAACGGTGCCCGCTACTACCTGGCGGACACGTTCATGATGGCCCACCCGTACGGCCGGCCCCAGCTGATGTCGAGCTACGCGTTCGGCTCGGTGCACGGGCAGGGCCCGCCGAGTGCCTCCAACGGCACCACCCTGGCCACGGACTGCACCAGCAGCGCCTGGATCTGCGAGCACCGCGACGCGGGGGTGGCCGGCATGCCGGGCTTCCGCAACGCGGTCGCCGGCACCGGCATCGCCTCGGTGGTCACCGACGGCAACGGCCGGCTCGCGTTCGCCCGGGGCAACCGGGGGTACGCCGCCTTCAACGCCACCGGCAGCACGTGGAGCCGCAGCTTCAGCACCTCACTGCCGGACGGCCGGTACTGCAACGTGGGTCGGGGCGCGTACGACCGGTCGACCGGGGCCTGCCCCGGCGGGGCGGTGACCGTCTCCGGTGGCAGCTTCAGCGCCGCCATCCCGGCGGACCAGGCGGTCGCCCTGCACGTCGAGGCGCGCCTGGACGGCCCGACCCCGACGGCCAGTCCGACCGTCACCCCCACCGCTTCCCCGACCGTCTCCCCCACGCCGACGGCGAGCCCGACGCAGCCGGCCGGGTCGACCCGGTTCACCGCCACCGTCACCACCAACCCCGGCCAGGAGGTGTACGTGGTCGGCTCGATCCCGCAGCTCGGCTCCTGGAACCCGGCCAACGGGGTGAAGCTGTCCACCACCTCGGGCAGCTACCCGACCTGGAGCGGCGCGGTCGACGTCCCGGCCGGTACCGCCTTCGAGTGGAAGCTGGTAAAGGTCGGCAACGGCGTGCAGTGGGAGAACGACCCCAACCGCACCGGCACCGGCGGGACGACCTTCACGGTGACCTGGAACCAGCCGGCCACCAACCCGCCCGGCGAGGCCACGGTCTCCTTCCAGGCCACCGCGAGCACCACGTACGGCCAGAACATCTACGTCGTCGGTGACCTGCCCGCCCTCGGCGGCTGGGACCCGGCCAAGGGGGTACGACTCTCGCCGACGGCGTACCCGGTGTGGACCGGGCAGCTGAACCTGCCGGCTGGCACCACCTTCTCCTACAAGTACGTCAAGCGCACCGACTCCGGCCAGGTGGTGTGGGAGTCGGGCACCAACCGCACCGCCACCGCGTCCGGCTCGGTGACCCTGACCGACACCTGGCGCTGACCGCACCCACCGCGCGGCCCCTCCCGAACCCGATCGGGAGGGGCCGCCCCCGTTGTCTCACGGTGAACCGTCGCGCCCTGCGGCACACAGCCGGTCGTCGCCGGTCGTGGTGTTAAAAGGGGGCCCTTGCTCTACCGCAGGCGTTAACAAGGTGCCCTTCCTTTCATCAGGGGGTGGCGCGGCGGATGATCAGGTAGCTGACCACGGCGAGCGGCACGGTCAGCAGGGCGGGCCAGCCGACCAGCAGGGCGGCGCCGGGCTGGTCGGCGAACCAGCGACCGATCGCCGACCACCAGCCCTGCCAGGTGATCAGCACCGCGGAGCCTCCGACGGCGACCAGCGCCACCGTCGACAGGGTGAGCATGCCGTTCATCCCCCAGCGCTTGAAGACCACGGCGATGGCGATGCCGACGAAGCCCAGCAGCAGGAACGGGATCGCGAAGCCGAGGTACCGCAGGACCGGATGCTCGACCATGAGGAAGGGGATGCCGAAGAAGCGCAGGTTCACGCCCCAGCCGTCGGTGGCCTGCTCGATCACGGCCAGCAGGTAGAGCACCGCCGCGTAGACGATCGCCTGACCGACGAAGTGCAGCACGTTGCCGAGGTAGAAGCTGCGACGGGAGACACCGAGCCCGATCGCGAACGGGAAGTCCATCGTGATCGCGCTGATGCTGGCGACGAACATCACCACGTAGATGCTCATCAGGCCGCCGGTGGTCGGCTCGAAGTCGTCCTTCTCGTTCATCGCGCTGAACAACGCCAGGTTGATGGCGAAGCTGAGCAGCAGGATCGCCCACGGCCAGCCGACCACGCTGCGCCAGGCGACGAACTGCATCCGGGCGACGGTCAGGGTGCGGTTCATCGGACGGCCTCCTTGTCGGCCGCGACGGCGCTGCCGGCGTCCGCTGCGGGTCCGTTTGACGACGTGGTCAGGCGTACGACGATGTCCTGGAGCGACGAGGCGACCAGGTCCACGCCCAGTGCGCGGGCCCGCTCGTGCTCGGCCGCGCCGAAGTCACCGCGCACGGTGGCCCGGGCCGTTCCGCCGAGGCGTACCCGGTGCAGTTCGGTGCCACTGCGGACGAATTCGTCCACCGCCGCGACCGGACCGGAGGCGGTGACCACCTGCCCGCGCAGCGCGTCGGTCTCGCTGTCCAGCAACAGGCGTCCCTGGTCGATCAGCAGGACGTGTTCGATCAGGTCGCTGACCTCGTCGATCAGGTGGGTCGAGAGCACGATGGTGCGCGGCTGTTCGGTGAAGTCGGCCAGCAGCCGGTCGTAGAAGATCTGCCGGGCCACCGCGTCGAGGCCGAGGTACGGCTCGTCGAAGAAGGTCAGCGGGGTCCGGGCGGCCAGTCCGATGACGATGCCGAGCGCCGAGAGCATGCCCCGGGAGAGCTTGCGGACGTTGCGTTCGCGCGGCAGCCGGAGGTCCTCGACCAGTTGCTGGGCGTACTCCTCGTCCCAGTTGGGGTAGACCAGGGCGGCGGCCCGCAGCGCGTGCTTGACCCGCAGGTTCGACGGGTAGGTCTGGCTCTCCTTGATGAAGGAGATCCGGGAGAGCACCCGCTCGTTCTCGTACGGGTGCTCACCGAAGACGCTGATCTCCCCGCTGGTGGCGAAGATCTGCGCGGTGAGCAGCTGCATCAGGGTGGTCTTGCCGGCGCCGTTGCGCCCCAGCAGGCCGTAGATCCGGTTCTCCGCGAGCGTGAAGCTGACGCGGTCCAGCGCGGTGACGTCGCCGTACCGTTTGGTGAGGTCGGTGACGGTGACCACCGGGCTCATCGGGTCTCCTCCCAATTGTCGATCATGTGCTTGAGTTCGGCCGGGTCGATGCCGAGCTTGCGGGCCTCGGCCACCAGCGGTTGCACGTACTGCCGGGCGAACTCGTCACGGCGGCGGGCGCGCAGCTTGGCGCGGGCGCCGGAGGAGACGAACATCCCGATTCCTCGCTTCTTGTAGAGCGTTCCGTCGTCGACCAGCTTGTTGACGCCCTTGGCGGCGGTCGCGGGGTTGATGCGGTGGAAGGCCGCCAGCTCGTTCGTCGACGGCACCTGGCTCTCCTCGGCCAGCGTCCCGTCCAGGATCGAGCTCTCCAGCAGTTCCGCGATCTGCTGGAAGATCGGCCGGCCGTCGTCCATCACACCCGCCGCCCCGCTGCGCTCCATCGGTTGGCTGGTTCATTACTCATGTAACTAACCATGCAACCAGCACGGCTCGCTGTCAAGGCACGGCAGTCGTCGGCTTTCCGGCCGCCGGGCGGCCAGGGGCCGATCTCCGGGCGGCGAAGGGCCGGTGGCGCCGGGCACGCACCCGGCACCACCGGCCGGCTCAGGCGTACGGCGAGCGGGCGTACGCGGACCGCAACGCGGCCAACCCGGTGGCCTTCGGGCTCAACGTGCCCCAGCCGGAGTTGAAGTAGTTGGTCCGGGCGAAGATCGGCCCGCGCTCCGCGTTGAGCCGGGCGATCGCGGCCGGCACCGTGGCTATCCAGGCCGCCTGGTCCGGGATCTCGGCGACCCGGACCCCCCACTCGGCGACGATCACCGGTCGGGACAGCGCCACCGGACCGAGGTCGGCCACCGCCCAGTCCTTGGTGCGGCGGAACCGGGCCAGCGCGGTGTCCGACGCGCTCGTCGCGTACACGTTCCACTGCAGGTAGTCCAGGCGCGACATCAGCGACTCCGGGTGGGTGCGCGTGAACGAGGCCCGGTCGAAGCCGCCGACGCCGACCGAGAAGGTGGTTCCCGCCGGCAGTGCCTTGACCCGGAACCAGTTGACGATGTACGTCATCGCCTGCACCGCCCTGGCGTCCGACTCCGCCCAGGTGTACGCCTTGCCGGACTCGGTGGTGCCGAACTCGTGGTCGGTGTCGAGTTCGGAGGCGAGTTGGATGTTCACCCCGAAGCCCAGCGTCCGGTACTGCGACAGCGCCCGGGCGAACAGTCCGTCGCACTGCCCCGAGATCACCTGGCTGTAGCCGTACGCCTTCGGCCACACCGTCCCCGGCCGCTGCTGGATGGTCATCGCCGGGGCCGGCACCGTGTAGCGCACCCCGTCCACGGTGAAGGTCTGGGACCCGGTGTCACCGGCTCCGTAGTGCTTGAGTTCCAGCACCATGTTCATCTGCACCCCGGACCGGCCGAGGGTGACCAGCCACGGCCGGTTGTAGCCGGGGAAGATGTTGCTGTCGGCGAAGCTGCGGTACTGGGTCAGCGAGCGGAAGTTGCCGCCCGACATGTCGGTCGTCGGGTCGGCGTTGCCGGACAGGTAGTAGCCACCGAGCACCGGTGGGGCGAGGCTGTAGGTCGCGACGGCGGTGGCGGTCTGCCCGGACGAGTCACGCACCGTGACGGTCACCCGGGGCATCAGGCCACCGCCCGGTACACGGCCACGGTGCCGTTGTCCGACACCCGGGTCCAGGTACGTTTCGAGTCGTCGGTGACGGTGACGGTGAGCGGGTCGATGACGGCGTTGACCTTGGCTGGTGCGCTGCTGTTGCCCTGGGCATCGGTGACCACGACGGTGACGGTGACGGTCTTGGTGTCGGGGTCGCCGTAGGTGACGGTGAGCAGCATCTGGGCACCAGGGGCGTAGCTGGTCGCGTTGAGAGAGGCGGTCACGGTGGGAGCGGCCATGGCGGTTCCTTCCTGGCTCGGGCAGAGTCGGATGTGGCCCGCCATCCGCAGCCTCTTGACCTGCTACAACAGTGCATCGGGGCAGGCCCGGGCGTCCTGTCACCTTGCGGACACCGTGACGGAGGGTTCCACGTGAAGTATCTGATGCTGATCTACGGCAACGAGCAGATCTGGGGCAGCCTGCCCGCCGGCGACCTGGCCACGCTGATCGGCGAGGTGGACGCCTTCAACGAGGACCTGCGCGCCCGTGGTGAACTGGTGGACGTGCAGGGACTGGACGCCCCGGCCCGCTCGGTGCGGATGGCCGGCGACACCCCGGCCGTCACCGACGGACCGTACCTGGAGGCGAAGGAGTACGTCGGCTCGTACTTCGTGGTCGACGTGGACAGTGAGCAACGGGCGCTGGAGATCGCCCGGTCGTACCCGGGGCTGCGGTTCGCTCCCGGTGTCGGTGGCGGCATCGAGATGTGGCCGTTGATGATCCGCGACGGGGTCGAGAACTGAGCCTCGACGAGGCCGCTGCCGAACTGCTGCGCCGGCTCTCCCCCCAGGTGCTCGGCGTGCTGGTCCGCCGCTACGGCGACTTCAGCGCGGCCGAGGACGCCGTGCAGGAGGCGATCGTCGCCGCCGTCGAAACGTGGCCGCGTGACGGCGTACCGGAGCATCCGGCGGCCTGGTTGCACACCGTGGCCGCCCGCCGCTACGTCGACCACGTACGGTCCGAGGTCGCCCGGGCGCGCCGCGAGCGTACGGTGCTCGACACCACCGGGCGTGACGCGCTGGTCGGGCCGCCGTCGGACGCCGACGTGCCCCGCGACGACCTGCTGGAACTCTTCCTGCTCTGCTGCCACCCGGCGTTGTCGACGAGCGCGCAGGTGGCCCTGACCCTGCGGGCCGTGGGTGGGCTGACCACGGCGGAGGTCGCGGCGGCGTTCCTGGTGCCGGAGAAGACCATGAGCCAGCGGATCTTCCGGGCCAAGCAGCGGCTGCGCGAGGTGGGCGCCCGGTTCGAGTTGCCGCCGGAGGCGGAGCAGAGCGCGCGGCTGGCCGTGGTCCGCCAGGTGCTGTACCTGATCTTCAACGAGGGTTACAGCGCCAGCAGCGGCCCGCAGTTGCACCGGTCCGACCTGACCCGGCGTGCGCTGTGGCTGACCCGCCGACTGCACGACCGGCTGCCCGACGACGGGGAGACCACCGGCCTGCTCGCGCTGATGATGCTGACCGAGGCGCGGTCCGCCGCGCGGGTCGGCCCGGACGGCGAGTTGGTGCCGCTGACCGAGCAGGATCGTCGCCGATGGGACCGCAGGGCCATCGCCGAGGGCAGCGCGCTGGTCGAGCGGGCCCTGACCACCTCGGCCCCGGGGCCGTACCAGATCCAGTCCGCGATCGCCGCCGTGCACGCCGAGGCGTCGACCACTGAGGAGACCGACTGGCCGCAGGTGCTGGCCCTGTACGAGCTGCTGGAACGCCTGGCACCCAACCCGGTGGCGACCCTGAGCCGGGCCGTGGCGGTGGGCATGGTGCACGGGCCGGCCGCTGGGCTGGCCCTGTTGGCGCAACTGGAATCGGGCATCCTCGCCGGGCACCACCGGCTGCACGCCGTCCGCGCGCACCTGCTGGAGCTGGCCGGCGACCGGGCCAGCGCGGCAACGGCCTGGCGGCAGGCGGCGGAGCTCGCCGCCGGCAGCGACCCCGAACGCCGGCACCTGCTCCGCCGGGCCGCCGCCGCAAGCGACTCAGGTCGCATTGAGGGGGATCACCAGGGCTCGGGGATGTTCACCGCCAGGCAGCGCTGGGTGCCGAGAAGAGGCTTGTAGCAGGCGGACGCCTCCAGGTTGTAGCTGTGGTCGTTGCGGTGGAAGGAGGTGGTGCCGCCGTTGAGGCAGGTGCTGCCGCTGACGGTCGTCCCGCCGGTGACCGTCCCGCTGGCGCACGCCCCCTTGGCGACGGCGGTCTTCTCCACCGTGTTCAGCGAGGAACGCAGATCCCCCGCCTGGTGGACGCCGTATCCGATGAGGCTGACGCCGGATCGGGTGACCGTGTACTGGTACGCCGTGGAGGTGTAGTACGACCAGCTGGCCCCGGTCCCGACGGTGCGCAGCTCCGAATCGGTGGCCGAGCCGGGGATGAACATGTAGAAACCCTTGTCGTTGGTGTTCGTTCCGTCGATCATCCGGTAGACGATCACCAACAGCCCCTGGTCGTAGCTGACCGTGTTGTATGTCAGGTAGCTGCCGTTACCGCAGGTGGTGCGGTCGGCGATGTAGCCGACACCGTACGCGTAGAGCATCACCCGGGCGCAGCGTCCGTCCGCCGCGGTGTCCTCGATGGTGCCGAGCGTGGCCGAGGTGCCGGCGTTGTCGGTGGCGTAACCGGTCAGGCGTACCCCGGGCAGTGTGCCGGAGTACTGGTAGGCGTTCGGTTGGTAGTAGCTCCACGAGGCCGACCAGCCGGCACCTGAGGGCAGTGCGAGCGCCGGCGTGGCGGGCAGCAGGGCAACAGCGAGCGTGGCGACAAGTGCGGCGGCCAGTGTGGCGGCCGACCGTCGTAGGGCCAGTGTCCTCATCGGTTCCTCCGTCGTGAAGCACGAGTCCACGAGCAGTGGATCTCTCACCGAATGATGACGGTCCACGCCGCGGCACGAACGTCTCTGTCTCCAGCCAGACAGCGGCGTCGCAACGAGGCGCTGAATCGACTCACCCGCAACCTGCCAGTGATTCAGATCACAACCAAGGGCGGTAGTTGGCGTCGGCTCCGCTCCGATCCATCGGCGAGCAGCACCCATGACGGGTGCCGCGAGACCGAGAGGAACGAGATGACCAAGGTGACCGCGCAGATGTCGGTGTCGCTGGACGGCTTCTACGCCGGCCCCCGGCACGACGGCGATGGTGACTGGCTGCATTCGGCGGAGAGCCACGGCTTCTTCCGGGTGACGCGCTGGGCCACCGAGGCGATGTCCTGGCGGGAACGGCAGGGCTTCGCCGGCGGCGCGCAGGACGTCAACTCCGACATCCTCGCCGAGTCGTTCGAGGCGGCCGGCGCGTACGTGATGGGTCGCCGGATGGCCGACGGCGGTGAGGTGCCGTGGGGCGACGAGCCGCCGTTCCGGGCACCGGTCTTCGTGGTCACCCACCGGCCCCGCCCTCCGGTGGTGCGCAAGGGCGGCACCAGTTTCACGTACGTCACCGACGGCGTGGCCAGCGCGGTGGCGCAGGCCCGGGCCGCCGCAGGTGGCAAGGACGTGGCGGTTTCCGGGGGCGGCACCCTGTTCCGGCAGGTCCTGCGCGCCGGGCTGCTCGACGAGTTCGAACTGCACATCGCGCCGGTGGTGCTGGGCACCGGGATGCGGCTGTTCGACGCCGACCTGGACGTGGACGAGTTCGAGGCCATCGAGCTGACCCCGACCCGCGTCGTGTCGGCCCCGCAGATCACCCACATCCGGTACGCGGTGCACGGGCGTGCTCCCCTCACCCTCGACGACCGGGGCCGCAGCTAGGGGCGGCGTCCTCCGGGGCGGTGGCGCGTCCGGCGGGTTTGCGGCGCGGCGCAGCTCGGCGACACGGGGCGTCGAGAATGCGCGTCCGCGCCTAGAGTGACGGCAATCATCGTCCAAGGAGGTGCGGTGTCCGAGCCGCCACCGGTCGAGCCGTCCCCGGCTGACATCGGGGAATCCCGCGAGGCCCCTGCCCCGACCGTCGCCGTCCCGGCGGATCCCGCCGGGACGGTGCCCCGGCTGCTTGTCGTACCGGCGGTCGAAGGGCTGCCGTCCATCGTGTGGCCCGGTCCGACCGACCAACCCGCCTGGGCGATCCCGGTGCAGGTGCCGGCCGGCACCCGGGGCTACGCGATCTTCCTACCGCTGGTGCAGGAAGGCGGGGCCACGACCGCCGCCGCGCCACCCGCCGTCGCCGCGGCGGTGGCGCCCGCGCCGACCAGCACGTCACCGGCCACCACCACACCGTCCACGGCAGCATCGGCTGCTGAAGCGCCGCCGGACACCGCGCCCGCCGCGACAGCCTCGGCCGCCACCACCGCCAGCCAGTCCCCACCCGCCGGCCAGTCCCCACCCGCAGGCCAGCCGGCGGGCGGCGGGCGGCCGGTGGCGGTGACGTCGGGTGGGCTTCCGGCTTCGTATCCGCCGCCCGGCCCCGGGTACGCCTTCCGACGGACCCCACCGCCACCGACCTTCTTCGAGCGGGTGTGGCCCGGCCCGGAGGTGACAGGTCACCTGGCCACGCCGCTGGCCGTGCTGGTCGGCGCGCTGGGGGTGGCAGCCTTCGTGCCGTTGGGGCGCACCGGCATCGGCTGGTTCCTCGGTTGGCTGGTGCTCACCGTCGCGGTCGTCGTGGCGGTACGGCAACACACCGCCGAACTTGCCCCTACCGAACGGTGGGTCCGGGCCGGTTGGGCCGGTGCCGCCCTGGCGCTGCTCGCCGTGCTGGCCTTCCGCAACGCCTGGTGGCTGGTGACCTTCTGCGTGCTGGGCGCACTGGGCTGCGCCGCCCTGGCCATCGTCGGTGGGCAGCGGGTGCGGTCGATCCTGTTCAGCCTGGTGGCCGCACCGATCGCCGGGCTGCGCGGGCTGCCCTGGGTGCGCCGACACCTGCGCGCGCCCGGCAGCCCCGGCAGCGTACGGCGGGTGGTCGGTTCGGTGGTCGCCACCGTGGTCGTCCTCGTGGTGTTCGGTCCCCTGCTCTCCTCCGCCGATGCGGCGTTCTCGCAGGTCCTCGGCGCGCTGCTGCCGGAGATCAGTGTCAGTGGTGTGTTCCGGTGGCTGTTCCTGGCGGCCGTGGGCGGCCTGATCGCGGTGGCCGCCGTCTACACGCTCGCCGCGCCGCCGGATCTGTCCGCGGTGGACCGGCCCACCGAACGCCGCGTCGGCCTGCTGGAATGGGCGCCGCCGATCGCCGCGCTGACCGCCCTGTTCGGCGGCTTCGTGGCGGTGCAGTTCACGGTGCTCTTCGGCGGGCAGCGGCACGTGCTGCGGACCACCGGCCTGAGCTACGCCGAGTACGCCCGCAGCGGCTTCTGGCAGCTGGTCGTGGTGACCGTGCTGACCTTGGCGGTGCTCGGCGGGGTGACCCGTTTCGTCCGCCGGGACCGCCACCTCGACCGGGTGCTGCTGCGGGTCCTGCTCGGCCTGCTCAGCGCCCTGACCGTGGTCATCGTGGTGTCCGCGCTGTCGCGGATGTACACGTACCAGAAGGTCTACAGCTTCACCGGCGAGCGGATCTTCGTGATGGGCTTCGAGCTGCTGCTCGGCGCGGTCTTCCTGATGATCCTGGTGGCCGGCGTACGCTGGCGCGGCGGTTGGATCCCCCGGCTGGCCACGGCGCTCGCGGTGGTGCTGCTGCTCGGCCTGGCGGTGCTCAACCCGGAGGACTACGCGGCCCGGCGCAGCGTCGCCCGGTACCAGGAGACCGGCCGCATCGACGCCTGGTACCTGCGCGCCCTCTCCGCCGACGCCACGCCCGCCCTGGCCGCCCTGCCCGACCCGGTACGCCGCTGCACGCTCAGCTGGATCGCCGACGACCTGGCCGAACCCGACCCGTGGTACGCCTGGAACCGGGGCCGGGACCGCGCCCGGGAGGTGCTCGACCGGCTGGGGCCCGAAGCGATCGGCAACCAGCGCGACTGCCGCCGGGCCGACCAGTTCGACCTGCCGAAGACCCGCCGCTGACGGAGGTGACGCGGATGCCGACCAGCCGAATCCTGTCGTGGCCGCTCGCCTGCTGCCTGCTCCTCGCCTCGGCCGCCTGCACGACCGAGGAGACCGGCCAGGAAGAACCGCGTCCGCCGGTGCCTGCCACGTCCCTGGCCGACCCCGACACCACCGGGTCGAGCCAGGTCGGCGACGGGGTGGTGTCGTGTTCCGCCGCGGTCGACAAGCTGCGGGAACCACCTGATGGTTACCGCATCGTGGGTGCGGACGTCGCGGTGCCGGACCGGGAGGTGATCGAAGCCCAGGAGTCGGAGAAACCGGATCCGGCGGCCCGGCTGTTCGCCAAATGGGGACTTGTCGTACGCGTCGGCGCCGTGGTCGACCTGCGGGTCGGGCCCGGCTGGGAAGACCGGGCCCGGGTCGGCTGGGGCCGCCCGGCGGTACCAGCGGTAAGCGTTCAGGTGCAGGCCTGTGCCCCCGACGACGACCAGGCCCAGTGGCTGGCCTTCGTCGGCGGCACGTGGGTCGCGCAGCCGACCTGCCTGCCACTGACGATCCGCTCGCAGGGGCGGACGTCACAGGTACGCCTCGGCATCGGCGTCGCCTGCGACACCTGAGGTCAGCACCCTTGCAGCGGCTCCATCCGGTTCCACCCGGCCCAGCCCCGCTCGCGCAGCAGGTCCCGTAGCCGCTGCACCCTCGGATCGGACTCCACGGCGAGCACGTCGACGAGGTCCTGTGGCAACTCGTCGGACGCCTCGTCGCGGAGGATCTCACCGGCGCGGTACGCCTGCTCGGCCAGGCCCACCATGATGTCGGCGACTTCCGCCAGCCGTGGGTCGTCGGTCTCACCCGGCTCGTCGTCGAAGATCTCCGACAGCACCCGGTAGAGCCGGACGACCTGCGGATCGTCGAGCTGCGCGAGCTTGCCGGGCATGAATTCGGCTATCCGTTCGGGCCAGCGAGCGGCGACCAGGATCCAGCCGTCCCGTTCACCCTCCACCACCCGCTCCGACACCCCCAGCTCGCGGAGCCGATCGAGGTAGGCGGTGACCTCCGGCGGGAGCGTCAGCCGGTCGCCGCCGACCAGTTGCGCGATCTGCCTGCGGCTGGTCTCCAGCCGCTCGATCTGGTCGCGCAGCCGCTCGTCGATGGCCCGGACCGCGTCGGCGAAGGCCGACGGATCGGCGTCGAGCAACTCACCGATGCGGGCCAGCGGCACGCCGGCGTTGGCCAGCGTACGGATCTTCACGAGGGACACGACCGCCCTGGCGCTGTAGCGCCGGTAACCGGAAGCGTCCCGGTCCGGCTCGGGCAGCAGCCCGACCTGGTGATAGTGCCGCACCGCGCGCACGGTGACACCGGCGTACGCCGCCAGTTGACCGATCGTCAGCATGCTCTGATCCTGCCCCCTGTCGCCGCCGACTCAGGCGACCCGACGACGGTAGGTGACGACCGCGAGGACGTAGGCGACGACGAGGATGCCGACACACCAGGCGAGGGCGGTCCAGATGTCGGCACCGACCGGCTGCCCGGCGAACAGGTCCCGGATCGCGTCAACGATCGCGGTCACCGGCTGATGCTCGGCGAAGGCCCGGACCGGGCCGGGCATCGACTCGGTGGGCACGAAGGCCGAGCTGACGAAGGGCAGGAACACCAGTGGGTACGCGAACCCGCTCGCGCCGTCCACCGACTTCGCGGTGAGGCCGGGCAGCACAGCGAGCCAGGTCAACGCCAGGGTGAGCAGGGCCAGGATGCCGGCGACCGCGAGCCACCCCAGCACCCCCGCCCCGGTGCGGAAGCCCACCACCAGGGCGACACCGAGGACGACCGCCAGCGAGATCAGGTTCGCGACCAGCGAGGTCAGGACGTGTGCCCACAGTACGGAGGACCGGGCGATCGGCATGGACTGGAACCGTTCGACGATGCCGCCCTGCATGTCCAGGAAGAGCCGGAAGGCGGTGTAGGAGATGCCGGAGGCGATCGTGATGACCAGGATGCCGGGCAGCAGGTAGTCCACGTACGACTCGGAGCCGGTCTCGATCGCGCCGCCGAAGACGTAGACGAACAGCAGCAGGAAGGCGATCGGCATGATCGCGGTGGTGATGATGGTGTCCGGGCTGCGGGCGATGTGGCGCAGTGAGCGGCCCAGCAGGACCGCGGTGTCGCCGAGAAGATGCTTGTTCATAGGTCTGCCTTCTCCGTTGCGGTGCCGACGAGGGCGAGGAAGACGTCTTCCAGGCTCGGCTGCTTCTCGACGTACTCGACCTCGGGCGCGGGGAGCAGCCGCTTGAGCTCGTCGGGGGTCCCCTCGACGAGGATCCGACCCTGGTGGAGGATCGCGATCCGGTCGGCGAGTTGCTCCGCCTCGTCGAGATGCTGGGTCGTGAGCAGCACCGTCGTACCTCCACCGGCGAGTTCCTTGACGGTGTGCCACACCTCGATGCGCGCCTGCGGGTCCAGCCCGGTGGTCGGCTCGTCGAGGAAGATCACCGGCGGGTTGCCGATCAGACTCATCGCGATGTCCAGCCGGCGGCGCATGCCACCGGAGTACGTCGCCACCCGCCGGTTGGCCGCCTCGGTCAGCGAGAAGTGCCGCAGCAGGTCGTCCGCGACCGCACCCGGATCCGCGAGATGCCGGAGCCGGGCGACCAGGACCAGGTTCTCCCGCCCGGTGAGGATCTCGTCGACCGCCGCGAACTGCCCCGTCAGACTGATCGACTCGCGTACCTGGCCGGCCTGCCCGGCGACGTCGAAACCGTTGACCCGGGCGGTGCCCGCGTCGGCCCGCAGCAGCGTGGCCAGGATCTTCACCAGGGTGGTCTTGCCCGCCCCGTTCGAGCCGAGCAGGGCGACGATGCTGCCCCGCGCCACGTCGAGGTCCACGCCGCGCAGCACCGGCAACTGCTTGAACGACTTCTCCAGATTTCGTACCTGGATCGCCGGCCCCTCGGCCCGACCGGCTGGTGGTGGAATGCTCATGACCGGCAGCATGGAGGGTTGACGCTGCGTCAGGGTCAAGCCCCGTCCGCCGCCCCCTGACAAAGGCTTCCGACGCGTACGGTCCCTGCATGGTCTTCTTCGATGGCACCGACGGCACCCGGCTCGCCTACCACCAGGTTGGCGAGGGTTCCCCGCTGATCTGCCTTCCCGGCGGCCCGATGCAGTCCTCGGCCTACCTCGGTGACCTGGGCGGGTTGTCGGCCCACCGCCGGATCGTGCGTCTCGACCTGCGCGGGACCGGTGATTCGGCCATCCCGGCGGACCCGACGACCTATCGCGTCGACCGGCTCGTCGAGGACGTCGAAGCGCTACGCGCGCATCTCGGCCAGGAGCGGATCGACCTGTTGGGGCACTCGGCCGGTGGCGGTCTCGCCGTGCGGTACGCCGCCCGCCACCCCGACCGGATCGGCCGTCTCGTGCTGGTCACCCCCAGCCCGCGGGTGGTCGACCTGGAGGTCACCGACGCCGACCGTCGCCAGGTCGCGGAACTGCGCCACAGCGAGCCCTGGTTCCCTGCCGCCTTCGCCGCCTTCGAGCGGATCTGGTCGGGCGATGCCACCGCGGCTGACTGGCAGGCGATCGAGCCCTTCATGCACGGGCGATGGGATGCCGACCTCCGGACTCGGCTCGACCGGGAGGCGAGTCAGAGGAACGCGGAGGCGGCCGGCATCTACTACTCGGCCGGAACCCTTGACCCGCAGGCGACCAGAGCCGACCTCGCCCACCTCCGGGCACCGGTCCTGCTCGTCGCCGGCGAATACGACGTCGCACTTCCCCCGAGCTGCGCCGCCGCGTACGCCAAGCTGTTTCCGCAGGCTGAGCTGGCCGTGCTGCCAACCGGCGGACACCAGCCCTGGCACGACGATCCGCAGTGGTTCCGACAGACCCTGACAGCGTTCCTGCGCTGACCGGCCCGCCGGATGCACGGAGACGAGTCAGCGGCGGGTGCCAGACCGGGTCAGGTGTCACACCGCCATCGATCCGCCTCGACGTTGACGGCAAGTCGGCGGCGTCGGGATCTAGCGTGGCATGCCTCGTTGATCTCCCTGGTCAGCGAACAGACAGCCCGGATTACGCCAGGAGCTAGAACCGTAGAACATTTAGTTCTACACTCGTGTCCATGGAACGCATCGGTGTCCGGGAGCTAAACCAGAACACGAGCCAGGTGTTGGCTCGGGTGAGTGGCGGGGAGACCGTCGAGATCACCGATCGTGGACACCCGATCGCTCGACTTGTTCCGGTGGGCGACGACAGGTCGATTCTGGCCAAGCTGGTAGCGGCAGGGCGGGCCGTCGCCCCCACCGGAGGGGGCTCTGTTCCACTTCCACCGAAGCTCGGTGACGAGAGTGTAGACGTGGCCGCCTCGCTCGCTGCGATGCGTGACGAGGAGCGCTGGTGATCTATCTCGATTCCGCCGCCGTCGTCAAGCTGGTGCGGCAGGAAGCATGCAGCGCCGACCTTGTCTCCTGGCTCAACAAGCACGACGACGTGCCGCTGGTCTCCTCCGCGCTCGTCGAGGTGGAAGTGCCCAGAGCGCTGCGCCGATCAGCTCCGCAGGCGTTGATCGGAGTGCCGGCTGCTGTCGGACGGCTGTTCCGACTGGAGATCGACAGCACGATCCGTGCAACCGCAGCCGCGTTCGCCGAGCCGACGCTCCGCAGCCTCGACGCCATCCACCTGGCCACCGCCCAGGTACTGACCAACGAGTCCGGCACGGCACTCACCGCCTTCGTCACCTACGACCGGCGGCTGCTCGATTGCGCCAAGGAAGCAGGACTACCCGTAGCAAGCCCCGGCCAGAACTGACCCGCGAATCCACCACCCTGTACGAAGTCCGGCCGCCGCTTGACGCCCGGCCACGACGACGGCCGTGGCCTGCGTTCGCGGACTTGCACCCCTCCGTTTGGGTATCCGTTTCGAGTGGGGCGGGCGGGACTCGAACCCGCGACCGAGGGATTATGAGTCCCCTGCTCTAACCGGCTGAGCTACCGCCCCGGCACCGGGGCCGGAGTGATCCCGCCCCTGTCGATCACCGGCCGCTCATACCGGCGTCGCCCTCCGCCTCAGCAGCACGATGGGCAACGCGAGAATACAGCGGGCAGCCGGGAAATCTGATCCCGCCCCGCCCACCGGCCGCACCAGCACGGTCGATGCGGCTGGCGTCCTGGTAGCGGCGGGGTACGGACATCTCGGCGGCCCGGGAACGGCGAATGCCCACCGGACTGCCGGTGGGCATGTCGTGCTGGAGAAGCAAGCTCCCCCGTTTGGACTCGAACCAAAAACCTGCCGGTTAACAGCCGGCTGCTCTGCCAATTGAGCTACGGGGGACTGCACAGCCGCCCGGTGCGGATCTCTCCGCGCCGTGCGCCGGGCACAAGAGTACAGGACTCCGGGGGGTCTTGGTCCAGGGGGGTTACCCTCCTGATCATCGGACCGACCGATCGGATTGTCTGGGGCAAATCGCCATCGGGGCACAAGGAGGTATGAGCAGAGAGCAGGATGGGTAGTTAGCTGCCGACGACAGGACGCAGGCGCGAACTGGTCGGCCCCGCTCCCGGTGATCGAGGGCGGGTCGACGGCGCGTCAGGTACGAGAGGAGCCGCCATGCGCGGAAAGATCATGTTCCTTGGCGGGCTGGCTGCAGGGTTCGTCCTGGGCGCCCGTGCCGGCCGGGAGAAGTACGAGGAGTTGATGGTCCAGGGCCGCAAGGTGCTCGACCACCCGACCGTCCAGGAGGCGGCCGGGGTCGCCCAGGCCCAGGCCAGCCGGCTCTACCACGAGGGCAAGGACAAGCTCGGCCACTCCAAGCTGGGCGAGAAGCTGAACCAGAACGGCAAGCACGGGCCCACCGCTGCCGACGACGCCTTCGCCGGCACGCCGGCCACGGCCGGCGCCAAGCCCGGCCCCAGCTCGTCGGGGTCGACCGCAGGGTCGACGACGTCGACCACGGCCCGCAGCAAGCCGTCCGGCACCAACGGCACGAATCTGTAGCAACCCTTCAGCCGGGCCCGATCGCCAGTGTGGCGGTCGGGCCCGGCTGCTGTGTGCGCACCGGCAAAGTGTCCACCCTCGCGGTAACTTTCGCCCGTATTGAACGAAAGTCCCGGCGATATCGCTGAAACTTCTGCCTCTGACCCCTTCTCTTTATTGCCGGCCGCAAATATCGTCCTCGTTAGACCTGGCCAGGCTCGTTTGGTAACCCCCAACCGCCCCGGCACCGCGCGTGCCGGGACGGAACTGACCGATCAGAGCGAGGTTCGATGCACAGACCGTTGGGCCGCAGAGCCCTCACCTATCTGAGTCTCCTCACCCTCGTCGGCGCGACACTCGTCGCGACCGGCGCCCCGCAGACCACGCCGGCGCAAGCCGCGCCGGTGGCCGGCGAGGCGACATCGACAAACAACGGCATCCAGTACAAGGTGCTGGTCTTCACCCGGTCGGCCGACGGCGCCCACCCCGCCACCTCGGCCGGCGTCGACGCCATCCGACAGCTCGGCAAGCAACGGCGGTTCACGGTGGACGTCACCGACGACGCCCGCAAGTTCCGCGAGCCGCACCTCAAGCAGTTCCGCGCCGTGGTGTTCCTGAACACCTCCGGCGATGTGCTCGACGACGACCAACGAGCCGCGTTCGAGAAGTACTACCGCGCCGGTGGCGGCTTCGTCGGCGTGCACTCGGCGATCGAGGCGGAGCCGGGCTGGGGCTTCCTCGACGAGGTCCTCGGCACCCGCGCCGTCGGCGCGGCGACGCCGGCCAGCGCCGCCACGGTGACCGTGGCCGACCGGGTACACCCGGCCTCGGCCTCGTTGCCCGAGCGGTGGACCACGACGGACCGGTGGTACAACTTCGCGGCCAACGTCCGGGGCTTCTCGCACGTCCTGGCGACGGTGGACGAGAAGACGTACGCCGGCGGCAGCATGGGTTTCGACCACCCCATCACCTGGTGCAAGGACTACCAGGGCGGACGCTCGTTCTACACCGGACTCGGCGCCACCCCGGAGAGCTTCAGCGGCACCGACCTGCGCGCTCACCTCGGTGGCGCGATCCAGTGGGCGGCCGGCGTCACCGACGGCGACTGTGGCGCGACGGTGCTGGCCAACTACCAGATGACGGTGATCGGTGCACAGCCCAACGTCAACGAGCCGATCGGCTTCGACGTGCTGCCCGACGGGCGGGTCATCCAGACCGACCGACGTGGTGGCGTACGGCTGCACGAGCCGGACGGCAACCGCACCACCCTGCTGGCCCAGATCCCGGTCTACACCCACAGCGAGGACGGGATGTACGGCCCGGCGATCGACAAGGACTTCGCCACCAACAAGTGGGTCTACCTGTTCTACGCCCCACCGGGTGACACTCCCACCGGCGCTGCGCCCACGACCAGCACCAACCCCAACGCCTGGGACAACTGGAAGGGCTACTTCCAGCTGTCGCGGTTCAAGTTCGTCGACGGCGAGAACCCCTCGCTCGACCTGAGCACCGAACAGAAGATCATGCAGGTACCGGTGGACCGGGGCGCCTGCTGTCACGTCGGCGGCGACATCGCCTTCGACTCGGAGAACAACCTGTGGCTGGTCACCGGGGACGACACCCCGGCCGGCGGCGGCGGTTCGGGTGGCTTCTCCCCGCACAACGACTCGGTGAGCGCGAGCGGGGTCTACCAGGCACCGTTCGTGGACGCCCGGCGCAGCTCCGCCAACACCAACGACCTGCGGGGCAAGATCCTGCGGATCAAGGTCCAGGCGGACGGCAGCTACACCATCCCCGAGGGGAACCTGTTCCCCGAGGCGCAGGATCCGGGTGACAAGACCCGACCGGAGATCTACGCGATGGGGCTGCGCAACCCGTTCCGGATCACCCTGGACAAGAACGACGTCGCGTACATCACCGACTACTCTCCCGACTCCTCGACCGCCGCGGTCGGGCGAGGGCCGGCGGGCACCGGGCGGATGATGGTGGTCGACAAGCCCGCGAACTACGGCTGGCCGCTGTGCGTACAGCCGGACCTGCCGTACTACGAGATGAACTGGACCACCAGCCCGATCTCGCCGATCGCGCCGTTCGACTGTGCGGCGCCGAAGAACACCTCCCGGCACAACACCGGCCTGGTCGACCTGCCGCCGGTGGAGAAGTCGGAGCTCTGGTACTCCTTCCAGGCCCCGACGCCCTGCCCGGAGTCCTACCTGTCCACCCCGACCCAGACCTGTCCGGTGCTCTTCCCGGAGCTCGGCACCGGCGGTGTGGGTCCGCACGGCGCGGCGAAGTACGACTACGACCCGGAGCTGAGGTCGGAGACGAAGTTCCCCGCGTACTACGACGGCGCGATCTTCTTCGGTGAGTTCACCCGGGACTACCTGCGGGAGATCCGGCTCGACTCGCAGGGCGACGTCCTGAAGATCAACGATCTGTTGAGTTGCGGCGGAGGTCCGGTCACGCCGGCCAGGCCGTTCCTCTGCGACAACCCGATGGACATGATGTGGGGTCCGGACGGCAACTTCTACCTGCTCACGTACGGGGACGGGTTCTTCAACATCAACCCGGACGCGGCGATGGTGAAGTTCAGCTACGTCAAGGGCCTGCGGGCACCGACGGCCGTGCTGAACGCGACCCCGACCAACGGGCAGGCCCCGTTGACCGTGGCGTTCTCCAGTGACGGGTCACGCGACCCGGATCCGGCGGACTCCATCTCGTACGCCTGGGACTTCGACGGCAACGGCACGACCGACTCCGTCGACCCGAACCCCTCGTTCACGTACACCAGCAACGGCGTCTACACGGCGCGGCTGACGGTGACCGACTCCAGTGGCAAGACCGCGACGGCGAACACCACCATCACGGTCGGCAACACCGCCCCGACGGTACGGGTGGACGTACCGATCGAGGGTGGCTTCTTCAGCTGGGGTGACGACATCCCCTGGTCGGTGACGGTCACCGACCCGGAGGACGGCCCGATCGACTGCGCGAAGGTGGAAGTCACCTTCGTTCTCGGTCACGACGACCACGGGCACGGGGAGGCCAACCAGCTCGGCTGTTCCGGGGTGCTGCCCACGCTCGCCGACGACGCCTCACACGGCGGCTACATCTACGGCGTGATCAGCGCGACCTACACCGACAACGGCGCCAACGGTCAGCCGCCGCTGACCACCATCGGTCAGCAGGTCATCCAGGACAAGTTGCAGCAGGTGGAGTTCGCCCGGGAACAGTCCGGCACCACGGTCGGCAACACCGCGGACGCCGGCGGCGGGCAGCAACGCGGCAGCCTCGACAACGGTGACTGGATCGCCATAAACGGCACGGTCAACCTGCGGAACATCGACTCGGTGACCCTGCGTACCTCCGGTGGCAGCGCGGCCACGGCCGGGCAGCCACGCTTCAACGTCGAGTTCCGCCGGGACTCGCCGACCGGTCCGCTGCTGACCACCGCAACGGTCAACGCGACCACCGGCAACAACGCCTTCACCAGCACCAGCGTGCCGATCACCGACCCCGGTGAGACGTTCCGGCTGTACCTGGTGTTCACCACCGTCGCCGGCGGTCCGGCCAGCGGCTTCGGCAACCTCAACTGGGTGCAGTTCAACGGTCCGGGCATCGGCCTCACCCCGTAGGCACCCTCCGGCTGGGGTCGTCACCCGACGACCCCAGCCACCCCACCGGTAACACCACCGAGAAAGGCAGTAGGACATGAGCGACAGTCAGCACGGAATGAGCCGGCGTCGGATACTCGGCGCCTTCGCCGGGGTCGCCGGCGCGGCGGCCGTCGGCGCCGCCGGCTTCGGCTCCGCCGCCGTTGCCAACAGCAAGGGCAACGGCAACGGGGTGCTCGTCCCGCCCGGCAAGCGGGGCATCATCCTGTACAGCGTCCGGGACCGGATCAGCGCCGCCCCGGACACCAGCGGAGTGCCGTACGGCTTCGAGCGGGTGCTCGGCCGGCTCGCCGAGATCGGCTACAAGGAGGTGGAGTTCGCCGGCTACACCCAGCACACCAGCATCCTGGGCCGGCAGATCACCCCGACGGAGATCCGGAAGATCCTGGACGACAACGGGCTGCGCGCCAACGGCTCGCACGCCTCGATCCCCAGCACCGTCACGCCGAACACCATCGCCGCGTTCGAGCAGACCCTCGACACCGCCGAGATCCTCGGCATGCAGCACATCGGCACCGGCAGCGACCCGACGAGCAGCAACTACAAGGCCGACTGGGACGCCGCCGCCGACCGGTGGAACCTGTTCGGTGAGATGGCCCGTGCCCGTGGGCTGAAGCTGTACACGCACAACCACGACGCGGCGTACAACTTCCTGCTCGACAGCGGGCCGCTGGACGGGCTGGGTCGGCCCACCCGCTCCTCGGGCATCCGCAAGCTGGAGTACTTCTTCGACAAGACCGAGGCCGACCGGGTCTTCTTCGAGATGGACATCTACTGGGCGCACGTGGCCCAGCACCGCTTCCGTGCCTACACCGACCCGGACGGCAACCTGCAGACCGACGTCTTCGACCCGCTGGCCACGGTGGCGACCCGGACCATGCGGTTCCCGCTGTTCCACGCCAAGGACGGCGCGTTCAACCCGAACGTCGCGGCCGGGTACGAGATGGTGCCGCTCGGCCAGGGCGACATCGACTACGGCAACTTCTTCGCCAACATGGGCGCCAAGGGTTACCACAACCCGATGTGGGAGCAGGACAACGCGCCGGGCGGGGCCGCCGACCCGGGCCGTTCGCTGCGCTACGCCGAGGTGAGCTACCAGCACATGTCGGGTCTGCGGGGCTGACGGACTCGACATGCGGGAGACCGTGGACGCGGTGCCGGCGCGGCGGGCCCGCCCGCCGTGCCGGCACCGCCCGCGGTGACATCTTCAATCCCGGGGCCGCATCCGGTGACGGATGCGGCCCCGGCTCGCTACAGGCTGGAAACACCTACATGAAAGACTTCGGACGGGAGGTGTTGGTGATGACACTCGTCCGCCCAGAGAATCCGCAGCAGGCGAGGCTGGTCCGGCTGTTGCGCGACGACGGCCCCCGCTCCCGGGTGGAGCTGGGTGACATCCTGGGGTTGTCCCGCTCGACGCTCACCACCGAGTTGGATCGACTCGTCGCCCGCGGGCTGGTCGAGACCGCCGGGCAGGCCGCCTCCCGGGGCGGACGCCGGTCGTCGTTGCTGCGCCTCGCCGGTCGGGTGCGTTTCGCCAGCGTCGTCGTGGCGGCCGACCGGATCAGCGTGGCGCTGACCGACGGTGAGCTCAACGTGCTGGCCGAGACCGGTGAACCGGCGGACGTTCGGGGCGGGCCGGAGCCGGTGATCGCCCGGGCTGTCGAACTGGTCGAGAAGCTTCGCGCCGAACTCGGCGTCGCCGAACTCACCGGGGTCGGCATCGCGCTGCCCGGGCCGGTCGACGGCGGCGCCTCGGTCGCGCCGGCCGTGCTGCCCGGCTGGCAGCGGTTCCCGGTCCGGGACGCGTTCGCCACCGAGTTGGGCTGTCCGGCGCTCGTCGACAACGACGCGAACGTGCTCGCCCTCGGTGAGCAGCACGCCGGCATCGGCCGGACCTTCGACGACTTCCTCTACCTCAAGCTCGGCACCGCGATCGGCTGCGGGCTGGTGCTCAGCGGTTCGCTCTACCGGGGGGCGACGAGCAGCGCCGGTGACATCGCCCACCTGCCGCTCGGTGAGGACGGGCCGGTCTGCGCCTGCGGCGAATTCGGCTGCCTGGAGGCGTACTGCGGGGACGCGGGGCTGATCCGGGCGGCGTCGGCGGCTGCCCGCGGTGGCCGGTCGGAGTTGCTGGCGGCCCGACTGGCCGAGACGGGCACGCTCACCGTGCCGGACATCGCCTCGGCGGCGACCGCCGGTGATCCAGCCGCCCAGGCGCTGGTCCGCGACGCGGCCCGCCGGGTGGGGCGGGTACTCGTCGGACTGGTCAGCTTCTTCAACCCGGGCATCGTGGTGATCGGCGGGGCACCGGACGGGCTCGGGCACATCCTGCTCTCCGAGATCCGTGGCGTGGTCTACCGCCGGTCCGCGCCGCTGGCCACCGGGACCATGCCGGTGGTGCTCTCCGACCTGGCGGACCGGGCCGCCCTGGTCGGTGCGGCCCGGTTGGCCAGCGATCACGTCTTCACGTCCGGCTGACCGCGTCCGCGCGGCCCGGTGGTCGTCGGGCCGCACGGAAGGTGCGGTCAGTCCTTGCTGCTGAACGCCGCGTCGAAGGCGGCGGAGGGGGCGTCGAAGGCGAGCCGGCGCACGAACTGGAGCGCCTCGGGGGCACCGACCAGGCGGTCCATCCCGGCGTCCTCCCACTCGATCGAGATCGGCCCGTCGTAGCCGATCGCGTTGAGCGCCCGGAAGCAGTCCTCCCACGGCACGTCACCGTGACCGGTGGAGACGAAGTCCCAGCCGCGCCGCAGGTCGGCCCAGGGCAGGTGCGAGGCCAGCCGGCCGCGCCGGCCGTCACCGGTACGCACCTTGGCGTCCTTGCAGTCGACGTGGTAGATCCGGTCGGCGAAGTCGAAGATGAAGTTGACCGGGTCCAGCTCCTGCCAGACGAAGTGCGACGGGTCCCAGTTCAGGCCGAAGGCGGGCCGGTGGTCGATCGCCTCCAGGGTCCGCTTGGTGGTGTAGTAGTCGTAGGCGATCTCGCTCGGGTGCACCTCGTGGGCGAACCGCACCCCGACGGAGTCGAAGACGTCGAGGATCGGGTTCCACCGGTCAGCGAAGTCCTGGTAGCCGCGTTCGATCATCGACGGCGGCACCGGCGGGAACATCGCCAGGGTGTGCCAGATCGACGAGCCGGTGAAGCCGACGACGGTGTTGACGCCGAGCTTGGCCGCCGCACGGGCGGTGTCCTTGATCTCCTCGGCGGCCCGCTGGCGGACGCCTTCGGGCTCGCCGTCGCCCCAGATCCGGGCGGGCAGGATGCCCTGGTGCCGCTCGTCGATCGGGTGGTCGCAGACCGCCTGGCCGACCAGATGGTTGGAGATCGTGAAGACCTGGAGGTTGTGCTTGGCCAGCGTCTCGCGCTTGCGCTCGATGTACGAGTCGTCCGCGAGGGCCTTGTCGACCTCGAAGTGGTCGCCCCAGCAGGCCAGCTCCAGGCCGTCGTAGCCCCACTCGGCGGCGAGCCGGCACACCTCGTCGAACGGAAGGTCGGCCCACTGGCCGGTGAACAGCGTGATCGGTCGCGCCATCTGTCCTTTTCCCCTGTCGTGGTGTTGGGGATTCCGTGACTGCGGGACCGGGGCGAGGGATGCCGGATGCGGCGGCCTCGACGGTGTGCCGGTGGGCGTGGTCGCGCCTGGGGCCGACGGGTTGCGCCTCCCGTCGGCTCACCGGCCACCTCGCGGTCGCCGCCTTCACTCTAGGCCTGTCACCCGCGACGCAAAAGGCCCTCCGGTTTGCCGGTGTTAAGAGGGGCCCCTTGTACCACGCCAGGCGTTAACAAGGGGCCCTTCCTTACCTCGTTACGGGAGGATCCAGCGCTGGTTGGCGTTGGTGTGGCAGGTCCACAGGTGCACCGCCTGCCCGTCGGCGGAGCTGTTGTTCGACACGTCCAGACATTTGCCCGTCTGCGGGTTGCGCAGGGTGCCGTTCGACTGCGCCGACCAGTTCTGCGCGCCGCCGCCGTTGCACGTCCACAGCTGGATCTTCGTGCCGTCCGCGGAGGCCCCGCCGTTGACGTCCAGGCACTTGCCCAACGCCCGGATCGTCGAGTTCGGCGTCACCGTCCAGGTCTGCGCCGCACTGCCGTTGCAGGTGAGGATCTGGATCTGCGTACCGTCCGCCGACGACCCGTTGCGTACGTCGAGGCACTTGCCGCCCAGCCCGGTGATCGGGCCGGTGCCGCCGGTGCCGCCACCGCCCCGGACCAGGGTGAAGTCGTCGACGTCGAAGAGGCTGCCACCCGAGCCGGTGAAGGTCAGGTAGACGTTGCGGGTGCCGGACGGGACGTTTGACAGCGGGGCGCTGACGTCGACGAAGGTGTTCCAGTTGCCGGTGTTCGGTGCCGACACCGACCCGAGCACGGTGCCGGTGGTCGAGCCGGTACGCACCTGGATGGTCCCGCCGGGGCCGGCGGAGGCGATCCGGGCCCGCAGCGAGGTGACACCGGTCAGGTCCAGGTTGTTGTACGCCGCCCAGTCACCCGGATCGATGTAGCCCAGCACCTGGCCGCCGTTGGCGCCGGTCTTGCCGACCACGGTCACCCCGTTGGCCGAGTTGTACGCCTCGGCCTGCACGGTCGTGTTGCTGCCCGGCGGTGGGTTCGTGCCACCCAGTTCCTTGATCCGGATGTTGCGGAACGAGACGTCGTCGCCCGTACCGTGATTCTGGATGCCGATGTGACCGGCGAGCGAGCGGACCGGGTCGGTGTTGGTGAAGTCGTTGATCTTCACCCCGTTGAGGAACACCTGCAGGCGCTCCCCCTCCACCAGCAGTTCGTAGGTGTTCCACTCCCCTGCCGGGTTCAGCGCGGCGTCGCGGGCCGCGAGGTCGGCGGACTTGAAGCCGTACACCGCGCCGGTGGTGCGGTCGGCGGTGTCGGTGGGGTCGATCTGCACCTCGTAGCCGTTGTTGATGGCCGAGTTCGGGTCGCTCGACGGCGGGAAGCCGATGAACACCCCCGAGTTGTCGTCTCCGGCGATCCGCCAGTCCAGCTTGAGCGAGTAGTTGGTGAACTGCTTCGCGCTGTACCAGTACAGGCCCATCCCGCCGGTGGAGCTGAGGGTGGCGTCGGAGTTGGTGAAGCTGCCCGGGCCGGCCTGCGACCAGCCGGTGGTCGAGCCGTTGTAGAGCGTTGTGTAGCCGGTCTCGGCCCGGCAGTCGGCCTTGGTGCGGCCGGCCGCGTACCGGATGCCGCCGAGCAGGTGCGCCCGGAAGGCCGGCTCGGAGTACGACGCCTGGGTGTGCCCGGCCCCGGTGTAGAAGGACCGACCTCCGGCGTACGTCTTGCACCAGGCGATCGGGTGGTCGGCCCCCATCACCCCGCCGGAGTACGACGACTCGTCGAGGTTGGCCAGGATGCGGGCGCCCGGGCGGGGATTGGCCTGGAAGTCGTACCACTCGTCGGTGCGGGTCCAGTTCTGCGGCAGGTGGGCGGTGGCCGCGTGGGCGCGGTTCTCCACCCGGACGGTGGCCTGCGCAATGGCCGGGTGGGAGCGGAAGTACGCCCCGACCAGGTTGCCGTAGAAGGACCAGCCGTACTCGGTGTCGGCGGCGGCGTGCACACCCACGTAGCCGCCGCCGGAGCCGATGTACGACTCGAAGGCGGTCTGCTGGCTGGCGTTGAGCACGTCGCCTGTGGTGTTGAGGAAGACCACTGCCTCGTACTGGGCGAGATTGCCGGTGGTGAAGACACCGGCGTCCTCGGTGGCGGTGACCGTGAAGCTGTTGGCCGCGCCCAGGTCGCGGATGGTCTGGGTGCCCACCGCGATGGAGTCGTGGCGGAAGCCGGCGGTCTTGGAGAAGACCAGCACGTCGTACGGGGTGTCGGCGGCGCTGGCCGGGGTGGCCGGGGCGGTGCAGGCGATCACGGCGAGGGCCGCGGTGGCCACGCCGAGAACGGGGCGGAGCAGTCTGCGCATGTCGCTCTCCCAAACGGTCGTCGTGTTAGGAGGGGCCCCTTGTACAACGCTAGGCGTTAACAAGGGGCCCTTCCTTTCAGCTACGGAAGGATCCAGCGCTGGTTGGTGTTGGTGTGGCAGGTCCACAGGTGCACCGCCTGGCCGTCGGCCGAACTGTTGTTCGACACGTCCAGGCACTTACCGGAGTTCGGATTACGCAACGTGCCGTTCGACTGCGCCGACCAGACCTGGGCGACGCCGCCGTTGCACGTCCACAGCTGGATCTTCGTGCCGTCCGCCGAGGCGGCGGCGTTGACGTCCAGGCACTTGCCCAACGCCCGGATCGTCGAGTTCGGCGTCACCGTCCAGGTCTGCGCCGCACTGCCGTTGCAGGTGTAGATCTGGATCTGGGTGCCGTCGGCGGTGGCCGCGTTGCGTACGTCGAGGCACTTGCCGCCCAGGCCGGTGATCGGCCCGGTCCGGACGGTGCTGCCGCTGCCGGTGGTGAAGGCGAACGAGTCCAGGTCGTAGAGGTGGCCGGTGCCCGAGCCGGCGAAGGTCAGGTAGAGCGTGGTGGTGCCGGTGGGCGGGTTGCTGATGGCGCCGGTGACCGTGGTGAAGCTGTCCCAGGCCCCGGTGACGGGAACGGTCGCCGAGCCGAGGACGGTGCCGGTGGCCGAACCGGCCCGCACCTGGAGGGTGCCGCCGGCCCCGGCGGAGGAGACCCGGGCGCTGAACGAGGTGACGTTGCCCAGCCGGTACGGCTCGAACGCGATCCAGTCACCGTTGTTGATGTTGCCGACGGTCTTGCCGCCCTCGGCGGTCGGCTTGTCGAAGGCGTCGACACCGGAGGCGGTCCTGTAGTGCTCCGCCTGCCGTTTGCGGGGCTGGAGGGTGTGCTGTGTGTGGGTGGTCAGCCCACCGGCGTCGGTGTACTCGGCGTCGAAGATGCCGAAGATGTTGGCCGCGTCGTCGTGCTCACCGTCGACCGGTACGGCGATCGTGCCGGTGCAGCCGTTCTGCGAGGTGATCTGGTGACCGTGGCTGTCGTGGCCCAGTACGTAGGTCATCTTGACCTTGGTGCAGTCGATGGTGCCGTCCTCCGGGTCGGTGACGGTGATGCTGAACGGCACCGTGTCACCGAAGCTGAACAGTTGGCCGTTGCCGGGGCTGGTGATGGTGACCGTCGGGGCGGTGTTGCCGACCCCGATGCGTACGCTCGCCGTGCCGGTCGCGCCCTGCGGGTCGCGTACGGTCAGCGTGGCGGTGTAGTTGCCGTTGGCGGTGTACGTCTTGCTCGGGTTGGCGGCCGTCGAGGTGGTGCCGTCGCCGAACGCCCACGAGTAGGTGAGCGTCCCACCTTCCGGATCCGATGACCCGGCCGAGGAGAAGTTCACGGTCAACGGGGCGATCCCGGAGGTGCGGTTCGCCGAGGCCACCGCCGTCGGCGCCCGGTTGCCACCGCCGACGTAGTCGTAGCGGTAGAGGGCGGAGTTGGCGTCGCCGTTGTAGTAGCCGGTGCCGTAATCGAGCACGTACAGCGCGCCGTCCGGGCCGAAGGCCATGTCCATGACCTGCTTGCCGTTCCACGGGAACGAGGCGTCGATGGTGCCCACCGAGCCGTCGGCGTTGACGTGGATCGGCTTGATCCAGCCTCGGCCGAACTCACCGGCGAAGAACTGGCCGTCGAAGCTCTGCGGCCACTTGGTGGTCGACGTCGACGCGGCGTTGTAGCGGTAGACCGGCCCACCCGACGGGGATTCGGAGCCGCCACCGAACTCCGGCGGGCTGCCGGCGTCTCCGGCGTACCGGATCCAGGCGGGTTTGGCCGCCGGCAGGGTGGTCAGGCCGGTGTTGCGGAACGAGTTGTTTGTGGCGCCGCCGGTGCAGTTGTACTTCGCCCCGGCGGTGTTGTTGGCGAAGTTCCATTCGGCGTACGTCTCGTTGGTGGTGTTGGTGCCGGTGCAGTACGGCCAGCCGTAGAAGCCGGGGCCGGTGATCCGGTTGAACTCGACCTGTCCGGAGGGGCCACGGGCGCTGGTGGAGCCGGCGTCCGGCCCGTAGTCGCCGACGTAGACGATGCCGGTGGCCTTGTCGACGCTCATCCGGAACGGGTTGCGCAGGCCCATGGCGTAGATCTCCGGGCGGGTGTTCGCGGTGCCGGGGGCGAACATGTTGCCGGCCGGGATCGAGTACGAGCCGTTGGCGTTGACCTTGATCCGGAGGATCTTGCCGCGCAGGTCGTTGGTGTTGGCCGCGCTGCGCTGTGCGTCGTACGCCGGGTTGCGGTTGGTCCGCTCGTCGATCGGGGCGTAGCCGCCGGAGTCGAAGGGGTTGGTGTCGTCACCGGTGGAGAGGTAGAGGTTGCCGGCGGCGTCGAAGTCGATGTCGCCACCGACGTGGCAGCACATGCCCCGGTCGGCGGCGACGTCGAGGACGTCGACCTTGCTGGCCGCATTGACTGTGAAGTCGGCGTTGAGGGTGAACCGGGAGAGCCGGTTGACGCCCTGCCAGGCGGAGAAGCTGGTGCCGGTGGCCGGGGCGTCACCGCCGGGGGTGGACAGCGGCGGCGCGTAGTAGAGGAAGATGTGCCGGTTGCTGGCGAAGTTGGGGTCCACGCCGACGCCCTGCAACCCTTCCTCGTCGTGGGTGTAGACCGGGATCGTGCCGATCACCGTGGTGTTGCCGGCCGCGTCGGTGCGGCGCAACGTGCCGTTGCGGGCGGTGTGCAGGACGGAGCGGTCCGGCAGTACCGCCAGGGTCATCGGCTCGCCGACCTCGGCGACCCCCTTGGCGAGGGTGACCTGCTGGAAGTCGGTGGCCACGATGGGGTGGGCCTGGGCCGGAGTCGGTCCGCCGAGCGCGGTCGGACCGGCACCGAGGGCGACCGTGCCGGCCGTGACGGCCAGGAGCAGGGCCGCGCCGGAGGTGAGCCACCGTGCGGGGTGGCGAGTGCTGTCCATTGTGGACATTGGAGGCTGTCCCTTCCTGACGGGTAAAGCCAGGCGGGGCGCGCGCCGTCGCGCCGAATGCCGTAGCGGGGGGGATTGCCCGGACGACCGATGGCCGGGGTGCGTGGTCGCGCGGGGATGGAGACGGGTCAGTCCGAGGTTCCCGCGCCGCCGGTTCACCTCATCGAAACATTTCGGTACCGGCTATGACACTAAGTGGCATTCGTCGATGTGTCCATACCTTCCGCCGAGGACGCATGGACTTTCGTATATATGATCAGAAGTTGGGGAGGTTCCGAACGATCCACCTGCACGTCAACGGTGGCGGTCGACCGCCTGAGCCGCCAACGCGGTAAGCGCCGCCCGACTCTCCGGCGTCACAGTTGTCTGCGCCAGAGCGGCCAACGCGGCGTCGGCCCGGACCTGGATCATCTGCTCGATCGTGGTACGCGCACCGGTGCTCTCGATGATCTCGCGCAGCTCGGCGGCGCCCTCGGCGTCCAGGTCAGGATTGCCGAACAGCTCCCGCAGCCGGGCACTCTGCGCCCGGTTCGCCGCGTCGCGGGCCAACGCCATCATCACCGTCGGCTTGCCCTCGCGCAGATCGTCGAGGATCGACTTACCGGTGACCGCCGGATCACCGAAGACCCCGAGCACGTCGTCACGCAGCTGGAAGGCGTCGCCCAACGGGTCGCCGAACTCGGCCAGCGCGTCGACCAGCTCCGATGACGCCCCGGCCAACGTGGCGCCGATCTGCAACGGCCGGGTCACCGTGTACCGGGCCGCCTTCATCCGGATCACGGTGAGCGCGCTGGCCACCGAGCCGCCCCCGACACCGGAGACCAGGTCGAGGTACTCCCCCGCGATCACCTCGGTACGCATCAACGAGAAGACGGCGTAGCCCCGGTGCACCGACTCGGCGTCCAACCCGCACTCGTGGAACATCTGGTCCGACCAGGCCGCACAGAGGTCGCCGCAGAGCAGGGCGGTGTTGCGCCCGTACGCCTCCGGGTCGCCCCGCCAGGACGACCGGGTGTGCAGGTCGGCGAAGATCCGGTGCACCGAGGGTTCGCCCCGACGGCGGTCGCTGCCGTCGAGGATGTCGTCGTGGATCAACGCGAAGGCGTGGAACAGCTCCAGCGCCGCGGCGGCGGTCACGATCGGGGTGCTGTCCGGGCCACCGGCCGCCCGCCAGCCCCAGTAGCAGAACAGCGGTCGCAGCCGCTTGCCGCCGGCCAGCACGAAGCGGTGCAGCGTGGTGAAAACGCCCCGTGGCGCGCCGTCCGGCCAGTCCGGGTCCTGCCGGTCGAGAAAGGCGGTCAACTCCGCGTCGAACCGGGCCCGCAGTTCGTTCGCGTCCGTCGGAGTGATCGTGGCCGTCACAACGCCTCCAGTCCGGCCAGCTCCAGCAGCAGCCCCTTCACCTCCGTGGCGGCGATGCGGTCCCGGGCCGGCGACGGGTCGGAGCAGAGCAGCACCGGCCCGTCGGCCGGGTCGGTCGGCAGCCGACCGTGCGAGCCGCGTACCGCCCGCGCACCGGCGTCCAGGCCGACCACGCTCATCAGGTACCGCATGCCCAGCTTCTTGCGGGCCAGCGCAACGGCCGCCCGTCGCTTCGCCGCGCCCGGTGCGGCCGGGTCGAAGAACAGCTCCGCCGGGTCGTACCCGGGTTTGCGGTGGATCTCGACCAGCCGGGCGAAGTCCGGCGCCCGGGCGTCGTCGAGCCAGTAGTAGTACGTGAACCAGGCGTCGGGCTCGGCCACCAGCACCAGTTCACCGGCGCGCGGATGGTCCAGCCCGTGTGCCGCCTTGCCGTCCGCGTCGAGCACCTCGGCCACCCCGGGCAGCCCGGCGCAGAGCTTCGCCACCGCCGGCACGTCCGCCGGATCGCGGACGTAGACGTGGGCGATCTGGTGGTCGGCGACCGCGAACGCCCGCGACGTCCACGGGTCGAGGTACTCCATGCCGGCCTGGGTGTGCACCCGCAACAGCCCTTCGGCGCGCAGCAGCCGGTTCACGTCGACCGGCCGGGAGACGTCGGTGATGCCGTACTCGGAGAGCACCACCACCGTCGTGTCCCGAGCCTGCGCGGCGTCCAACAGCGGCGCGAGCACCCCGTCCAGTTCGGCTGCCGCGGCGGCGGCCTGGGGTGCGGACGGCCCGAAGCGTTGCAGGTCGTAGTCCAGGTGCGGCACGTAGACCAGGGTCAGGTCGGGAGACTGCTCGGTGAGGATCTGCTCGGCGGCCCGGCAGATCCAGCTCGATGACGGCAGACCCGCGCCCGGCCCCCAGTAGGTGAACAGCGGGAAGGTGCCCAGTCGCGCGGTGAGGTCGTCGTGCAGCTGCGGCGGATCGGTGTAGCAGTCCGGCTCCTTGCGGCCGTCGGCGTAGTAGACCGGCCGCGGGGTGACCGTCCAGTCGACGTCCGCGCCCATCGCGTACCACCAGCAGACGTTGGCCACCGTGTAGTCGCTGCGTACCCGCCGGGCGGCCTGCCAGAGCTTCTCCCCGCCGACCAGCGCGTTGTGCTGCCGCCAGAGCAGCACCTCACCGAGATCACGGAAGTACCAGCCGTTGCCGACGATGCCGTGCTCGGCCGGCAGCGCACCGGTGAGGAAGGTCGACTGCACCGAACAGGTCACCGCCGGCAGCACCGTACCCAGCTCGGCGGAGAAGCCGGTGTCGGCCACCGCGCGCAGCCGGGGCATGTGGGCCAGCAGCCGCGGGGTCAGCCCCACCACGTCCAGCACCAGCAGTTTTCGGGTCATGGGGTAACCACCGTTTCGGTCGGGGTCAGCCCGAGGGCGACCAGTTCGTCGCGGGCGAAGGCCAACTCGGCGGCGATCCCGGCGGCCAGCTCCGCGTCGGTGCCGGGGCGCCGCGCGGCCGGCAGCACCCCCCAGGTGTACGTCTCGACGTCGAGGTGGTCGCAGCCGGCATCGACCCCGGCGAAGAGGGCGGCCAGCGCGGCGCGCAGCACCGGCAGGGTCGAGTCCAGCGGCGGTTCGGGCGGGGCGTGCAACGGCACGTGGTAGTGCACCCGCCACGGGCCGGGCAGCCCGGCGTCGAGAGCGAGATCGAGGTCGTCGGCGGCCCACCGGGGATCCGCCGGGTCGTGCGACCCGGCGCAGCCGACGGTACGGGTCTGGTGCAGGAACCGCGGCTCGACCCAGCGGCGCAGCGCGGCCGTCTCGCCCGCCGGGTCGGTGGCCTCCAGCGCGGCGGACACCTGCACCTTCACCACCGGCAGGCCGGCCGCGGCCAGCCGGTCGAGGGCGATGCTCGGCTCCTCCCACGCGCAGGCGAGATGGGCCAGGTCCAGGCAGACGCCGAGCCGCTCGGTGTCCATCCCGGACAACGCCGACACCGCCTGCGCGCTGCTCTCCACCACGCAGCCGGGCTCCGGCTCGAAGCCGACCCGGATCACCCGGCCGCTGTCCCGCTCGACCGCGGCCAGGCCGGCGGCGAGCTGGTCGAGACGCCGCCGGGCCGCGTCCGCACGTGCGGTGTCCCAGGGCGTACGCCAGGCCAACGGCAGGGTGGAGATCGAGCCTCGGGCGGCGTCGTCGGGCAGCAGGTCGGCCAGCACCCGGGCCAGATCCACTGTGTAGTCCAGCCGCTGCTGCGTGGTCCAGTCCGGCTGGTAGACCGCGCCCTTGACCACCGGCGCCTGGAAGGCGGCGTACGGGAAGCCGTTGAGCGTGACCACCTCCAGCCCCCGTACCGTCAACTCGGTGCGCAACCGACGGCGGGCGTCCGCGTCGGCGGCCAGTTCGGCGGCGACCGGGGCGGCCAGCCACAGGCCCAGGCCGAGCAGGTCGGCACCGAGCGCCGTACGGACCGGCAGCGCGTAGCGGTCGAGTTGGGCGAGGATGCCGGCGAGGTCCTCGGCCGGATGCACGTTCGTGCAGTAGCCGAGGTGGATGGTGCGCCCGCCGGCATGCCGTAGTCGCATCAGCCGCCGCCGCGCAGGATCGAGTTGCCGGCGAAGGTGGCTTCGGCACCGTCACCGTCGCTGAGGTCGAGCCGACCCGACTGCCCGTAGAACTCGATCGGGTTGCGCCAGAGCACCCGGTCGACGTCCTCGTCGGTGAACCCGGCAGCCAGCATCGCCTCGCCGGTGGCCCGGGTCAGCAGCGGATCCGACCGCCCCCAGTCGGCGGCGGAGTTGACGAGCATCCGCTCGGTGCCGTACGCCTTGAGCAGTTCGACCATCCGGGGCGGCGACATCTTGGTGTCCGGATAGATCGAGAAGCCGAGCCAGCAGCCGGTGTCCCGGACCTGCTTCACGGTCACCTCGTTGAGGTGGTCGACCACCACGCGCCCCGGTTCGATGCCGGACTCGGCGACCACGGCCAGGGTGCGGTCGACACCGCGGGCCTTGTCCCGGTGCGGGGTGTGCACCAGCGCCGGCAGGTCGTGGGCGACCGCCAGGGCGAGTTGGGCGGCGAAGGCGGCGTCCTCCTCCGGCGTCATCGAGTCGTACCCGATCTCGCCGACCGCGACCACGCCGTCCTTCTCCAGGTAGCGGGGCAGCACGTCGAGCACCGGCCGGCAACGCGGGTCGTTTGCCTCCTTCGGGTTGAGCGCGACCGTGGCATGGTGCCGTATCCCGAACTGCCCGGCCCGGAACGGCTCCCAGCCGACAAGCGAGTCGAAGTAGTCGGTGAACGATCCGACGTTGGTACGCGGCTGGCCCAGCCAGAACGCCGGCTCCACGATCGCCTGCACCCCTGCGGCGGCCATCCGCTCGTAGTCGTCGGTGGTGCGGGACGTCATGTGGATGTGCGGGTCGAAGATGCGCATCACGCCTCCCTGTGGTGCGGTTGGCTGCCGGCGGTCAGCCGGTCCAGCAGCGCGGTGGCGTCGTCGGGCATGCTCCGGCCCGCGGCCTGCCGTTCGGCGGCGAGCCCGGCGAGCATCACCGCCAGTTCCCCGTCGGCGCGGGCGTCGAGATCCGCCACCACCGCCAGCGGTACGCCGGTGAAGACGCACTTGAGCACCGCCTGCCGCCAGGTCGAGGCGTCGAGATGTGCCGCGTACGGGCCGAGGGCTGCGGCGACCAGCCGGGTGTCGTTGGTACGCAGCGCGTCGTGCAGCAGCGGCACCCCGGCCGCACCGATCGGCAGCAGCGGCAACGCCTTGAGCACGGCCCGCTTCTCGGCGGCGTCGCCGGTGCGGTACAGCGCTTCGGCCCGCTCGGCGTGCTCGGCCGGCAGGTTGGCCAGCAGCAGCGCGCGGGCCGCCTCGTCAGCGGTCCACCCGGGCAGGTCGGGCAGGTCGGCCCGGCCGCAGCGCCGGCCGACCGCCGGGAAGAACCTCGTGATCGCCGACGGCTGTGCCGCGACGCCCGCCAGGGCCGCCACCAACCAGTCCGGGTCGGGTATGCCCCGCAGGGCCGCCCGCAGGTCGTCCGATCTCATCGCCGTCCTCACCCCTCTCATGTCGCGCTGCCTCGTCATCGCAGACCCGGGTCGTCCCCACGGCCCCTTTGCTCTGCTTCAACCCACGCAGCGGTCGCTGTCCGGATATCGGACGCCAGTGATGCGTCCGGTGAAGCAGAGCAAAGGGGTTCGGTAGGAATGTCGTCCGCCGCGGCGGCACGCTCAGCAGTGCCGGCCACCGGCGTGGCCAGGGCGGGCAGCGCGGTGGAGGCGATGCGGAGGTAGTCCAGCGATCGGGCTGCTACGGCCGGTGCGGCGTGCGAGTGGCGGGGCAGCTCGACCGCGACCAGGCCTCGGTAGTCGACCTCGCGCAACGCGGCCAGCACCGGCGGGAAGTCGATCTCGCCCTCGCCGAACTCCAGATGTTCGTGCGTACCGCGCCGCATGTCGTCGATCTGCACGTTGACCAGGTGGTTGCCGACGTCACGGACGCAGTCGGGCACGGACAGCGACTCCAGGCAGCGGCAGTGTCCGATGTCGAGGGTGATGCCCAGGCAGGCCGGTGCGCCGAGCGCCGCGTGCAGCCGCCGCCAGCCGGCGATGTCCTCGACCAGCATGCCCGGCTCGGGTTCGAAACCGAGCGTCACGCCGGCCCGGTCGGCCGCCTCGACCACTGTGGCACAGCCGGCCACCAGGCGGTCCCAGGCCAGGGTCGGTGCGACCGCCTCGGGGCGTACCCCGGCCCAGAAGGAGACCGCCTCGGCACCGAGGTCGGCGCCGATGGTTACGGCCCGGCGCAGGAACTCCACCCGCAGCGCGGCGTCGTCGTGCAGCAGTGTCGGGGCGTGCTTGCGCCACGGGTCGAGCAGGTACCGGGCACCGGTCTCGATCACCACGGCGAGGCCGAGGTCGGTCAGCCGACGCGCGACGGCGTCGACCCGCCGGGCCAGTTCCGGCGCGAACGGGTCGAGATGGTCGTGGTCCAGGGTCAGCGCGACGCCGACGTAACCGAGGTCGGCGATGACCGCCAGCGCGTCGTCGAGACGATGGTTGGCGAAGCCGTTGGTGCCGTACCCGAAGCGTAGGCCGCCAGGCCCGCCGACCGGGGGGACGGGCCTGCCCTCGGCAGCGGTCATGTCGGGGAGACCTTCCGGGCCAGCCGTCGAGCCAGTGGTGCCGCCGCCGCCACGGCCACCCCGAGCAGGCCGGCACCGGCCCGTGCGGTCAATGCGCCCTGCAGGGCGGGCAGACCGGTGATGCCGGCACCGACAGCCGCGCGGACCCGGCCGGCGGTGGGCTCGCTGACCACCCGAGCCTGCGCGGCGCCGTAGCGGGCGGCGTACCACCCGGCGAGAACGGCCGGCAGCGCCGCCGCTACCGCGCCGACCGCACGGCGGCCGACTCCGAAGCGCTCGCCGCGGCGGGGGCCGTGCGCCTGCCGGGCGGCGGGGTCTTCCGCACGGAGGGCGGGGGGTACCGCGGCGCTCGCCGCGACCAGGGCGGTGCCGGCGAGCGTACGCAGCGGCAGCGCCTTGTCAGCGCCGTCGACCTCGCGTCGGGACAGGGCGGTGACGGTCCAGGTGTGTGCGGCCACGGTCACCGCTGCCGGTAGTGCCCGGAGCGGGCGGCCACCGGCGGCACCGAGCAGCACGTCCAGCCCACGGCAGGCGGCCATCACGGCCGGGCCGGCGGCGGTGTTCTTGGCCAGGAGGTCGTACCCCCAGATGGTGGCGGCCAGCGGCACCGCGACGGCGGCGGCGCGGCGTCCCCCGGCGGCGGCGGCGAGGCCGACGCCCGCGGCGGTGAGGCCGGCGGCGAGGCCGACCGCCGCGCCGGGGCTGATCCGCCCGCTCGGGATGGGCCGCTCCGGGCGTTCGACCGCGTCCAGCTTTCGGTCGGCCCAGTCGTTGGCGGCCATGCCGGCCCAGTAGAGCAGCACCGACGCGGTCGCCAGAGCCGGCGTACGGGGACCGAGCGCGCCGGCCGCGGCGGCACCGGCGACCACGTCACCGGGCACCGAGAGGGCGGCCGGGGCCCGGACCAACTCGACGAGGTCAGCCACGCGGGTCATCGGTGCCTCCGGTGTGCAGCCGGTGGGCGAACTCGCACAGCCGGGTCCACTGGTCGGCCAGCGAGTGGGTGCCTTCCCCGAGCGGGTCCTTGAAGAAGAAGGCCAACTCGGTCAGCGGCCCGCTACGGCCGGCGGCGTGCGCGGCGGCGGCGAGCCGGGCCAGGTCGAGCACGAGCGGGGCGGCCAGCGCCGAGTCGCAGCCGTGCCAGGTGAACTCCAGGCGCATGCCGGTGCCGAGGAAGCCGGCGAAGGTGATCAGGTCCCAGGCGGTCTTGAAGTCGCCCAGTTCCTCGACGTAGTCGATGCGGGTGTCGCCCTGGGGCAGGTAGCCGAGCGTCTCGCCGAGCACCCGCTGCTTGCTGCGTACCTTGGCGGCGTTGGCGGCCGGGTCGGCCAGGGTGGCGCCGTCTCCCCCGCCGAGCAGGTTGGTGCCGGACCAGGAGCGCACGTGCAGGTTGCGCATCGCGAACATCGGAGCCAGTACGGACTTGAGCAGCGTCTCGCCGGTCTTGCCGTCGTGCCCGGCGTACGGCACCCGGTGCTGCTCGGCCAACGCGCTAAGCGCCGGCAGCCGCAGCCCGGTCGACGGGGTGAAGTCGACGTACGGGCAGCCCGCCGTCACCGCCGCGTACGCGTACAGCGAGCTGGGTGGCAGCACCTCGTCGGGGCCGGTGAGGGCGGCGCTGAGCGCGGCCGGGTCGGCGTGGGCGGGGTGTGGCTCGGGGGCCGCTTCGGTGGCCGAGACGTTGACCACCACGACCCGGGCCAGCCCGTGTCGGTCACGGAACCCGGTGAGGTCGCGGACGATCGCGGCGGCCCGGTCGGCCTGGCTGCCGTCGGTCGGCGCGGGACGCAGTTCCTGGTCGACCGCGGCCAGTTCCTCGGGCAGTGCGGCGACCAGTCGCGCGGGCAGCACCCCGGCGGCGGCGAGCGTCTCGGCCCGCTTGGCCAGTGGGGTGGCGACCACGTCGTGCCCGCCGAAGACCAGGTCGGAGAAGGTCGGTAGGGCGGGACCACCCACCGCGGGCAGTTCGGTGACACACCCGGTCGGCCTGGTCAGCCCGGCGCGCAGCGCGAGCGCCCCGACGATGCTGGTGGTCGCGACCGAGCCGCGCGCTCCCACCAGCCAGACACCCGTACGCATGGCGCTCCTTCCCGTTCGATGGGACCGTCCTGGGGATGTTGCGCCCCGTCCGCCGTCCGCTCCGATGCGAGTCACCGACCGGCGCCGACGTCGGCGGCGTCACCGCCGGACCGGCGACCCGGAGCGGTACGGACGGACGGGGCTGGCAGGCAGCGACGGTCGGCGTCTCGCCTCTGCCTACCCGCATCCGGTCCGGCCGCATGGCAGCGCGACCGGCCGGACGACGACTGAACTCCTCCGGTGGTAGCCCCGGGTGGGTCCTGGGGCCGGTTGGTGACGAATCGGGCGGCGGTCCTCCGGTGCGGCCGGGGAATCCCGGTCCGACCGCACCGGAGGAACCGCATTGCTCGTGCCTTGCGGGCCGGGCAGCCCGAGGGCACGTCCTCCGGTACCCGACCCGTTCCGGCTGCGGGGCGCAACCGCGGCCGGCCCTCACCGGTCGGGTACCGAAGGTGGCTCAGGCGGTGGCCGTCGCCAGTGCCGGCTCCACAGCGGTCCACAAGGACCCCAGTTCGGCCGACCGGACCACCGCGTCCAGCACCAGTTGCACCTGCAACGCCTCGGCGAAGGACGGGCTCGGGTCGACCCCGGTCGCCACCGCCTCGATGAAGTCGCGCATCTGGTGGGTGAAGGAGTGCTCGTACCCGATGATGTGCCCCGGCGGCCACCAGGCCGACAGGTACGGGTGATCGCTCTCGGTCACCAGGATCCGGCTGAAGCCCTGCTCGACGGCGGGTCGCGTCGCGTCGTAGTACTCCAGCTCGTTGAGTCGCTCCAGGTCGAAGGCGACGGTGCCCAGTGACCCGTTGATCTCCACCCGGAGAGCGTTCTTACGCCCGGTGGCGAACCGGGTCGCCTCGTACGTGGCCAACGCTCCACCGTTGAGCCGGGCGACGAAGATCGCCGCATCGTCAACGGTGACCGGTCCGGTGGCGGCGCTGCCCCCGTCGGTCTGCGCGGCCAACCCGCTGGACTCGCTCGGCAGCGGCCGTTCCTTGACGAACGTCTCCGTCACCGCGCTCACGCCGGTGATCTGCTGGCCGGTGACGTACTGGGTGAGGTCGATGATGTGCGCACCGATGTCACCGAGCGCGCCGGAGCCGGACACCTCCTTACGCAGCCGCCAGACCAGCGGGAACTGCGGGTCCACGATCCAGTCCTGCAGGTAGGTGGCCCGCACGTGCCGGATCTCGCCGAGCCGCCCCTCGGCGACCAGCTGGCGCATCAGCGCCACCGCGGGCACCCGCCGATAGTTGAATCCGCACATCGACCGCGCCCCGCCGGCGCGGGCGCTGGCCGCCGCGGCGGCCATCTCCTGTGCCTCGGCGACTGTGTTGGCCAGCGGCTTCTCGCACAGTACGTGCTTGCCGGCGGCCAGCGCGGCCAACGCGATCTCGGCGTGGCTGTCACCCGGTGTGCAGATGTCCACCACGTCGATGTCTGGTCGGGACACCAGCTCCCGCCAGTCAGTGGTGTGCTCGTCCCAGCCGAGCCGGTCGGCGGCCTCGGCCACCTTCCCGGAGTCCCGGCCGCAGATGAGCGCCATCCGGGCCCGCGCCGGCAGGTCGAACACCCGGTTCACGGTGCGCCACGCCTGTGAGTGCGCGGCGCCCATGAACGCATAGCCGACCATGCCGACCCGCAGTTCGTTGTCGTTCGTGGACAAGGTTGGGTCTCCCCCCGGTCGTGTCAGAACCCGAGCTTGAGGTAGTTGCTCGCGTTCTCCTTGGTGATCGTTTCGGAGGCGAGGACGATCTCCTTGGGCACCTGGAGCTCCACCAGGTCGGACATGCCCCGCTCCTGGCCGATCAGCCGGGCCAGCGAGATGGCCGAGGAGGCCATCGACGGGCTGTAGGTCACCGTCGCCTTGAGCACCGTGTTGTCGGCCTGGATGTCCTCCATCGCCTTCTTCGAGCCGGCGCCGCCGACCATGAAGAACTCGTTGCGGTTGGCCTGGCTGATCGCCGCCAGGACACCGATGCCCTGGTCGTCGTCGTGGTTCCAGATCGCGTCGATCTTCGGCAGGGCCTGGAGCAGCTGGCTCGCCTCACGCTGCCCGGAGTCGACGGTGAACTCGGCCGCCCGCCGGTTGGCCACCTTGAAGTTGTGCTGGGCCAGGGTGTCGTTGAAGCCCTGCGTACGCTCCTGGGTCAGCTCCAGCGAGTCGATGCCGGCGATCTCGGCGATCACCGGGTTGCTGACGCCCTTGGCCTTGAGCTGCTCGACGATGAAGGTGGCGGCGGCCACGCCCATGCCGTAGTTGTCGCCCTTGATCTGCAACCGGTACGCCTTGGCGTCCGGGAAGGCCCGGTCCAGGTTGACCACCGGGATGCCGGCTGCCATCGCCTCCAGGCCGAACGAGTTGAGTTCCTTGCCGTCGTGCGGCAGCAACACGATCACGTCGGGCTTCTGCGCGATCAGCGTGGACAGCGCCGCCCGCTGGGCCGCCGCGTCCGCGCCGGCCTCGACCGTCTTGAACTCCACATCGGAGTACGCGGCGGCCTGCGCCTTGGCGTTGTTGGTGATCGCGGCGATCCAGCCGTGGTCGGCGGCCGGGGCGGAGAAGCCGATGGTCACCTGCTTGCCGGGCTCGGAGTTGCCGCCGCCCTCGGCCGCCTTGGTCTGCGCCTCGGTCGGCGTGGCCTGTTCGTTGCTGGTGCAGCCGGCGAGCAGTACGCCGGCCCCGACGGCCGCCCCGCCGAAGAGCAGCCGGCGGCGACTGTGCTGGGTCATCACGACCTCCTGATTATCAGTGGTGGAGAGGGAATTTGGGTGTGCGAGACCCGACCACCGTCGATGCGCGCCGGTGATCTGGGTGAATCGGTGTTCAGCTGGTGGTCAGCCGGTTGTTGCGACGGAAGAACTGGGACAGGCTGCCGAACTGGACCTGCTGGATCAGGACGGCGGCGACGATGATGCCGCCCTTGACCATGTTCTGGGCCTCGGTGGAGAGGCCGTTGATGGCGAAGAGGTTGGTGATGGTGGCGAAGATGATCACACCGAGCAGGGAGCCGACGATGGTGCCCCGCCCGCCGCTGAGCAGCGTGCCACCGATGATCACGGCAGCGATCGCGTCCAACTCGTAGAGGTTCGCCATCGCCGCCTGGGCCGAGGTGGCCTGGGCGGTGAGCATGATGGCGGCGATGCCGCAGCACAGTCCCGACAGCACGTAGAGCAGCAGGGTGTGCAGCTTGACGTTGATACCGGCCAGCCGGGCGGCCTCCGGGTTGCCACCGACGGCGACCGTACGCCGGCCGAAGGTGGTGCGGTTGAGCAGCACCCAACCGGCGATGACCACCGCGGCCAGGATGTAGACCAGCAGCGGGATGCCGAGCAGGCTGTTGCTGGCGATGCCGTTGATGGTGCTGTTCTGCGAGATCTGGGTCTGCTTGTCGGAGATCTCGGCGGCCAGCCCTCGGGCCGCCACCAGCATGGCCAGCGTGGCGATGAACGGCACCAGTCGCCCGTACGCGATGAGGGTGCCGTTGACCAGGCCGACCGCCATCCCGACGACGATCGCGGTGAAGATCATGCCGGCGGCGCCGAAGCTCTGCGTGGCCACAGTGGTGCACCAGACCCCGGCGAGCGCGACGATCGCGCCGACGGAGAGGTCGATGCCGCCGCCGATGATGACGAAGGTCATCCCGACGGTGACCACCCCGACCACCGAGGCGAGCTTGAGGATGCTGAGCATGTTCGCCCAGACCCAGTCCGGGTTGGAGTAGAGGTCCGAGCGGGTCGCCGCGCCGATCACGAACAGGATCAGCAGCACCCCGATCAGGGCCAGGTTGCGCCGTGCCCCGTCACCGCCGTCGCCGTGCCACCAGGACAGTCGAGCGGTACCGGCCGATGCCTTGTGCCCAGCCACCTCCGTCTCGGCCGGGTCTACCGGCGGCGACTGCGCCGGCAGCTTGGTCGTGGGCGGACTATCGGTCATGCCGCTGCGCCTTCCATCAGGGACCCCGACATCACGAGGTCGAGGACGGTGGATTCGTCGAGTTCGGCGGCGGGAGCGGTACGCACGACCCGCCCCTCCCGCATCACCAGCACCCGGTCGGCCAGGCCGAGCACCTCGGGCACCTCGCTGGAGACCAGCAGCACCCCGACGCCCTGCGCGGCGAGTTCCCGGATCACCTGGTACAGCTCGGCTCGGGCGCCCACGTCGACGCCCCGGGTGGGTTCGTCAAGCAGCAGCAGCCGGGTGCCGCCGAGCAGCCAGCGTCCGACCACCACCTTCTGCTGGTTGCCACCGGAGAGCGTGCGTACCGGCCGGTTCACGTCGCGCGGCCGCATCTCCAGGCTCTCGGCGATCCGGTCGGCCTCGGCCCGCTCCTTGCCGATGTCGGTGAAGCCGAGCCGGGCGTAGCGGGCGAAGGTGGCAAGCGTGACGTTGCGGTAGATCGGCTCGCCGAGCAGCAGAGCCTGGCTCTTGCGCTCCTCCGGGGCCATGCCCAGACCGGCCCGTACGGCCGCACCGACACTGCCGGGCCGCAGCGCCTTGCCGGCCATCCGCACGGTGCCCGACTCGGCGCGACGGGCGCCGTAGATGGTCTCCAGCACCTCGGAGCGGCCGGAGCCGACCAGCCCGGCGATGCCGACGATCTCGCCGGCCGCGACGGTGAGCGAGACGTCGGCGAACTCGCCGGATCGGGTCAGCCCGTCGACTTCGAGCAGCTTCTCGCCGACCGTGGTGTCGGCGGAGGGCTCCGGGAAGACGTACTCGATGGTGCGGCCGGTCATCCGGGAGACCAGGTCGCGGGTCGGGGTGTCGCGGGCCGGCAGGTTCGCCGCGGTGGTCCGGCCGTCCTTGAGGACGGTGACCCGGTCGCCGATCTCGCGGATCTCCTCCAACCGGTGGGAGATGTAGATGACCGCGATGCCCTGTGCGGTCAGCTCACGGATGATCCGGAACAGGTTCTCGACCTCGTCGTGGGCGAGCACCGCGCTCGGCTCGTCCATGATGATCAGTCGGGCCTCGTGGGAGAGCGCGCGGGCCATGCTGACCACCTGCTTGCCGGCCGCCGGCAGCGCCCGGACCATCCGCCCGGGCGGGATCTCGGCGTGCCCGAGGCGACCGAGGATCTGCCGGGTACGGCGGGCCATGTGGCCCCGGCGGATGAAGCCCAGGCTGCGCGGCTCGTGGCCGAGGAAGGCGTTCTCGGCCACCGACAGGTCCTCGACCAGGTCGAGTTCCTGGTAGATGGTGGCGATGCCGGCGCGCATGGCGGCCTGCGGGTTGGCGAAGCTGACCGGCTGACCCCGCCACTCGACCAGCCCCGAGTCGGGCCGGTGCACCCCGGCGAGCACCTTGATCAGGGTGGACTTGCCGGCGCCGTTCTGCCCGAGCAGGCAGTGCACCTCGCCCGCGCGGACCTCCAACTGCACCCCGTCCAGGGCGCGTACGCCGGGGAAGGTCTTCACCACGTCGGACAGCCGCAGCACCACCTCACCGGCGACGGCGTCGGCGGGTGCCTCGACCAGGGGACGTCCGGTTTCGCTCATGCCGGCTCTCCACTCCACTTCGGGCCTCGGTCCGTTGTCTGGCGGTGGTTCACGTCGCCTCCCCGAAGGCCAGGTCGCTGGCGAGCACGGCGGCACCGGCGACGCCGGCGCGCGAGCCCAGTTCGGAGAGCACCACCGGGAGGTTGCCGGTGGCCAGCGGCAGCGAGCGGCGGTAGACCACGCTGCGGATCTCGGCGAGCAGCACGTGCCCGAGCTGGGCGAGTCCACCACCGATCACGATCATCGACGGGTTGGTGAAGCTGACCAGCCCGGCGAGGACGCTGCCCACCCGCCGACCGCCCTCGCGGATGAGCTGGATGCAGGTCACGTCGCCCTCGACCGCACCGGCGGCGACGTCCAGGGCGGTGACCGTGCCGTTGGCGGCCAGCCGCTCGGCCAGCGCGGGCGAGGCGCCGGTACGCGCCGCGGCGGTGGCGTCCTTGGCCAGCGCGGCCCCGCTGAACAGCGCCTCCAGGCAGCCGGCGTTGCCGCAGGAGCAGATCGGCCCATGCGGGTCGACCTGGATGTGGCCGATGTCCCCGGCGCAGCCGTCGGTGCCCCGGTAGACATCGCCGCTGAGGTAGATGCCGCACCCGATGCCGGTGCCGATCTTGACGAACAGGAAGTCGTCGACGGAGTGGGCGACGCCGCCGTGCCGCTCGCCGATCGCCATGATGTTGACGTCGTTGTCGACCACGGCCGGGCAGCCGTGCTCGCGGGTGAGCAGTTCCCGGACGGGGAAGCGGTCCCAGCCGGGCATGATCGGTGGGGACACCGGCACGCCGTCGCGGAAGCTGACCGGGCCGGGCACCCCGATGCCGACCGCGTCGAGCCGGTCGTAGGCACCGTCCACCCGGGCCTTGTGCAGCAACTCGCTGACCCGCTGGAGAATGGCTTTGGGCCCGGACCGGATGTCGGCCGACTCCGCGTACGCGGCGACCGGTTCGAGGCGGCCGTTCACCACCTCGACGTCGATGGAGCTGGCACCGAGGTCGACGGCGGCGAACCGCAGGTGCGGGCTGAGTTCGACAAGGGTGGAGCGACGTCCACCGCGGGAGGCGGCCTTGCCGGCCTCGGCGACGAACCCGAGGCTGACCAACCGTTCCAGCTCGGTGAGCAGTCGGGGGCGAGGCATCTCCAGCCGGTCGGCGAGCTCGGCGCGCGACAGCGCGCCCTCGTCACGGAGCAACCGCAGCAACCGTACGTGCAGGGGGTCGGCGGTGTGCACGGCTCACCTCTCCACCAGGCTCGTTCACATCGATGAAATACCGACGTGTAGTGCCCGACACAGTAGGAGCCTTCGATGCGCGGTGTCCAGACCTTAGAGAGAATCGGTGCCAACTTTTGTTGGATCAAGCAAAAGCTACCGCCGGTACGGACCGATTGCCTTTCCCCAGGTCAATAGGGCTCCGAAGAGTCATCTCCCGCGCACCGTTCGCGATCATGATGGGCTTCGATGGAGATCCTCTCGACACCCCGACGGAGGCCCGCGCTCCCGGCTTCACACCCGCCGCGCTCCACAAAAACGTTCACGGAGCGTCACCACGCGGCGCCCGACGACTCTCCGATGCTCGGCCGCCGCCGGTTCACCTCCCCCACAGCCGGCCCGAACAACCGTCGTCGCATTCAATGAGCCTGAATCGACGCCGAGCAAATTGGCTTTCCCCAACGACGGACAGGGGCACGTACAACGATGATCGACAATGTCTGCGATCGTGGTTCGGCCGCAGGATTCACTCGTCAGGCCCCCAGCCGCCGGCGAGCAGAGCACGTCTTACGGTGTCGGCTACCTGATCCGGGTGGGTCCGCACCAGCCAGGCCGGAAATTGCAGGACGCGGTCGCCGGTGGTCGAGATGTCGTTCTGATGCTCCAGGTCCGCCACCTGATTGCGGACGTCCACCCAATCGCGTACGTCTCCTTGATGCGTACCGTCGATTTCCACGTGCACCCGCCACGCCCGCCAGTACGCGTCCCACCAGCCGGCCCGTCCGGACCCGTCGGTACGCCGTGACGACAGTTCGGGCTCCGGCAGCCCCGCCCGACGGCAGCACCTGACGAACTCGATCCGACCGTACGCCTGAGCCAGCTCGTCGATGCTCTGGCGGATCACCTGCCGCCGAGGCGCCCGAGGCAACACCTCGAGCACCGCCGCCAACTCCTCCGGCGACACCCGCCCCTGCTGGCACCCACCCGCGACGATCTCCTGCGCCTGCCGAGCAGACGACGCCCACCCGGCCGCATCGACAAGCGCTCGAGCGACGATGGTCCGAGGTGGACGCCCCACCTCAAGGTGCGCGGCGGGCAACACCGTCGTCCGATGCACCGCCACGGCCGCCATGTCGATCGGCATCCCCCGCAGGCTCCGACGACCCGGTCGACGGGCCGACGGCACGAGCACATGCACGGGTTCGATCCGCAGCCCGCGTACCCCGGCCTCGATGGCCGCCGTGGCACCCGCGAGGACCGCACCCGACCCCGCCGCGAGGACCGCCACCCACAACTGCTGTTCCCTGGTCAGTCGCCCGCTGCCGGCCAGCAGCAGGCCCCGACTGATCGAACGCCACCGCCCGGAACGCACCAGCCCTCGCACGGCCCGCTCGCCGAGCACAGTACGGGCCTGCGCGACGGTGAGCACCCCGGCCTGCTCGGCCACGAGCCGCTCCAGCACTCCCGCCCGCTCGTCAGGAACGATCACCCGCCTACCGTGGCCGCCCGATCACCATCTCTCCACCAGATCTTGGACACTTGTCGTTCCCACGCTCGATCTGAGATCGAGTGGTTTCCCTCCGCGGCATAGCCACTCAATCCCAGATCGAGTCGACGCAATCCCGGCGCGTGAGGCGCGGCGCGAAAGAACGGTGCGAGCAGGAGGGGCGGGGGTCAGAGGCCCTCGGGGGTGGTGGCTACGCGGGCCGCTGCGACCAGCTGGTCGGTTTCGGCGATCACGGCCTCGTCGTCCACAGGCGTGCCGACGTCGTAGTGGACCATCCAGGTCAGACCGTCGACGCCGGGTACCCGCCGACCGACGATCCGGCCGGAACCGCCGGGCAGGGCGTGATGCTGGGTGTACGCCACCGACTTGGTGACCCGGGCGCGGACCTGGTGCGGCAGCTCGCCCGGGTCGAGCAGCAGGTAGCGTTCCGCCGGGCGGTCGGCGATGACGAGATAGCCGTCCCGCTCGGCGACCTGCTCACCGACAGTGACGGTCAGTTCCCGGCCCGACCAGACCGCTTTGACGATGTCGTGCCAGCCGATCCGGTGGCCACGGCCGGGCAGCCACAGCCCGAGGTTGCTGGCGACGACCACCCCGTCGCCTTCGCCGTTGCCGACAGCGGCCCAGGCCAGCACCCGCTCGTCGCGTTCCAGGGGTGGCCGGGCGGCGGGCGGCAGCTTGGGTCGGCGACGGAACAACTTGATCATCACAATCCTCCCGCTGCCTGCTCGCGCAGGGCCCGGGCGTGCTGCTCCAACGAGAGCAGCTCACCGAAGGTGGCGAAGTACTCGTCCTTGTTGCTGACCGGGTTGATCCGCTGGATCCGCGACTTGAGGTCCCGGATCCGGGCGGTGACCGATCCCCATTGCAGGCGGGCCATGGTGATCGAGACGTACCGCGGGTCGGGCTCGCCGTCGATCCGCAGCGGCTCGACCGCCAACTCGCCGACCAGGGCCTGGGCCGCGAGGTCCTCGCAGGCGTCGCGTACCGCCTCGACCCAGACCGCACCGGCGGTCGCGGAGGCGGCGCCACCGGCCTCGGCGATGGCGGTACGCACCACCACGTGCACCGGGTGCCGGTAGTCGGTCGCCTCGACCGCGTCGAACATCGGCCCGGCCAGCACCGGCTCCTGGAGGGCCAGTTTGAGCGCCTCCCGCTCGACCATCGACTGCGGACTGTCCACGCTCGGCTCGCTGCGCGCCGGACGCGCCGGGGTGTCCATCGGTCGTCCGGAGGCGGCGGCCAGCACGGCCCGCTGCACCGGCTCGATCTCCATGCCGAGGTCACCGGCGAGCTTGCGTACGTACTCGGGGCGTTTTTCCTGGTCCTTGAGCTTGGCGACGAGCGGCGCGGCCCGACGCATCGCCTCGACCCGCCCGTCGACGGTGTCCAGGTCGAACCGGCTGATCACGTGGCGCAGCGCGAAGTCGACGAGCGGCTCGCGGCGCGCGACCAGGTCACGGACGGCCAGGTCGCCCTTTGCCAGGCGCAGCTCGCACGGGTCCATGTTGTCGGGGCTGACCGCGATGAAGGTACGCCCGACGAAGCGCTGATCGTCCTCGAAGGCGCGCAGCGCTGCCTTCTGCCCGGCGGCGTCCCCGTCGAAGGTGAAGATGATCTCCCCTGCCACGGCGTCGGTGTCCAGCAGCAGCCGGCGCAGTACGCCGATGTGGTCGCCGCCGAAGGCGGTGCCGCAGGTCGCCACCGCGGTCGGTACGCCGGCCAGGTGGCAGGCCATCACGTCGGTGTAGCCCTCGACCACCACCACCCGGCCCTGCTTGGCGATCTCCCGTTTGGCCTGGTCGATGCCGTAGAGCACCTGCGACTTCTTGTAGATCGGCGTCTCGGGGGTGTTGAGGTACTTCGGGCCGTCGTCATCGTCGAACAGCTTGCGGGCACCGAAGCCGATCACGTCGCCGGTCAGGTCGCGGATCGGCCAGAGCAGCCGACGCCGGAACCGGTCGATCAGGCTGCCCGAGCGGGCCGGTCGGGACAGCCCGGCGGTGACCAGTTCGTCGTGACTGAACCCGCGCTGGCGCAGGTGTCGAGTGAGCGGGTCCCAGCCCTCGGGGGCGAATCCGCAGCCGTACCGTTCGGCGGCGGCCCGGTCGAAGCCGCGCTGGGCCAGGAACTCCCGGGCGGCACGCGCGCCGGCAGTGGTGAGCTGGGCGGTGTAGAACTCCGCCGCGGCGGCGTGCGCGGCGACCAGCCGCTGCCGCTGGCCCTGCTGCGGTCGCTCCCGGCGGGGGGTGGACCGGTCGTCCTCCACGTACCGCAGTTGCAGGCCGACCCGGGCGGCGAGCCGCTCCACCGCCTCGACGAAGCTCAGATGCTCGGCGTCCATCAGGAACTTGATGGCGTCGCCACCGGCACCGCAGCCGAAGCAGTACCAGACGTTACGAGCGGGCGAGACGTTGAACGACGGACTCTTCTCGTCGTGGAACGGACACAACCCCTTCAGGTTGCCCGCACCCGCCGACTTCAAGGTCACCGTGTCGGAGATCACCTCAGCGATGGAGGCCCGCTCCCGAACCAGCGCGATGTCCTCGTCCCGAATCCGCCCCGCCACACCCCCACCCCCTTCTGCTCACATCCTCCCCTGCCCACCCCTGCCCCCGATTCCCGGGTTGGCCATGAGGTGGCTGGCACTACCTGGCCGCCGTCGGCCTCGTGATCACCGGGCGGGGAGCGGTTGGGGTTGTTCGTCGGCTTCGACCTGGCGGTTCCAGTCGGGTTTGGTGGCGCGCCAGCCCTCGTCGTCGAAGCCCTTACGCCAGTAGCCGGAAATGGACAGGGCCTCGCGGGGCACGGCCCGCTCGACCCGCAGCAGGCGGCGCAGCTCGCGGACGAAGCTTGCCTCGCCGTGGACGAAGGCGTGCACCGTGCCGGGCGGGAACTCCAGCTCACGGACGGCGGAGACCAGGGCCGCACCGACCGGGCCTCCGCCGCGGTGCAGCCAGGTCAGCTGCACCGTGCCGGGGCTGGGCAGCGGCTGCTCGTCGGCCGGGCCGTCGACCTCGACGAAGACGTGCGCGGGCGCGCCCACCGGCAGCCGGGCCAGGGACGCGGCGATCGCCGGCAGGGCGCTCTCGTCGCCGACCAGCAGGTGCCAGTCGGCGTCCGGGCTCGGCGCGTACGCCCCACCGGGGCCGGTGAACAACACCTCGTCGCCGGGTCGCAAGGCGGCGGCCCAGGGCCCGGCGAGGCCGGCGTCACCGTGGTACACCACGTCGACGGTCATCTGCCCGGTCGCGGCGTCCCAGTCCCGCACGGTGTACGCCCGCAGCCGGGGCCACTGCTCGCGGGGCAGTTCCCGCTTGATCGCGGCAAGTTCCATCGGGCGCGGGTAGTCGACCCCCGGCACCGGGAAGACGAACTTGATGTAGTGGTCGGTGAACTCGCCCACCGGCAGGCCGATCAGCTCGGGCCCGCCGAACACCAATCGGACCACGTGCGCGGTGGGTCGTTCGGTGCGGACCACGCGGGTGGCGGTGACTGTCTTCGGGCGCTCCGTCATCTGGTTAGGCTAACCTCACCCACCGCCCCCCGGCCGGGCGGCATCAGTCGGTCATGCCGGCGGGCCAGGCGAGAGCGGCAGCCGGGCGGCGTCAGTCGATCAGGCGGGCGTGCCAGGCCAGGGCGGCCGGGTCGGTGAGGGAGGCCACCTGGTCGATCACCACCCGCAGTCGGCCGGCGTCGTCCGGGGCGGCATGCCACAGCGGGGCGAACACCGGGTCGAGGGCCTCGGGGGCCCGATCGGTCAGCACCCGTACCAGGTCGGTGATGATCTCCCGTTGCCGCTGGTAGCGCCCCTGCGCCCCGGGGCGACGCATGACGTAGCGCAGGGCGATGCCCTTGAGCAGGGCGCACCGGGCCCGCAGGGAACGGGGCACCACGAGGTCGGCCGCGTAGCGACGGTGCGGGCCGGGACCGAACCGGGCGGTGGTGGCGGCGACCGCGTCGGCCACGAAGCGGCCGGTGAGCACGCTTGTCGTGGCCTTGAGCGCGGCCTGGGCGCGGTGGCTGCCGTCGTAGCCGGCCAGCGGAGCGAGCAGCGGGTCGGCCAGCACCTCCATCAACACCTGGCCGAGGTAGTCGGGTGGCTCGGCGGAGTAGGTGGCGGCCACGTCGGCGCAGAGCGCGGCCCGCTCGTCGGCGTCGGCGAGCAGCAACCCCAGCGTGAGGTATCCGCCGTGGATGCCGTCCTCCACGTCGTGCACCGAGTACGCGACGTCGTCGGCCCAGTCCATCACCTGCGCCTCCAGGCAACGCCGCTCGCCGGGCGGCGCGCCGCGCCGCAGCCAGTCGAAGACCGGCCGGTCGTCGGCGTACACCCCGAACTTGCGTCGGCCCGGCCGGCGTGGCCAGGGGTACTTGCTGACCGCGTCGAGGCAGGCGCGGGTGAGGTTGAGCCCGACCGAGGTGCCGTCGGCGTCGTACACCTTGGCTTCCAGACGGGTCAGCACCCGCAGCGTCTGCGCGTTGCCCTCGAAGCCGCCGCAGGCGGCGGCCACCGTGTCCAGGGCGGCCTCGCCGTTGTGTCCGAACGGCGGGTGTCCCAGGTCGTGCGCCAACCCGGCGGTGTCCACGACGTCCGGATCACAGCCCAGCCGCGCGCCCATCTCCCGGGCGATCTGGGCCACCTCCAGCGAGTGGGTCAGCCGGGTACGCAGGAAGTCGTCCGTGCCGGCCGTGTGCACCTGGGTCTTCGCGGCGAGCCGGCGGAACGCCGCCGAGTGCAGCACCCGGGCCCGGTCCCGCTCGTACGGCGAACGGCCTCCCCCGGCGTCCTTGACCGGCTCCGTCACCCGCCGCTGCGCGTCAGTCGTCACGCGGTGCGAGTATGCAGAACTCGTTGCCCTCCGGGTCGGCGAGCACCGTCCAGTCGGTACCGTCCTGGCCCACGTCGACGTGCCGGGCACCCATGTCGACGAGCCGTTCCACCTCGGCCTCCCGGTCGGCCGGGCGCAGGTCGAGGTGGAGCCGGTTCTTGCTCTCCTTGGCACCGGTGACCGGTACGAAGACGATGCCGGGCAGCCGGTCGACGGACTGCCGGATCTCCACCTCGTCGGGCTGCTCGGTGATCACCTGGTAGCCGAGCGCCTCGGCCCACCAGCGGGCCAACCGGGCCGGATCGCGGGCGTCGATGGTCAGGCTCGCCCAGACGACGGTCATGCCGACACCTCCGGTCGGTCACCGGCAGGACCCGACAGCCCGGTACGCACACTCATCCGGCCACCCCTTTGCGACGACGGTCCTCCGGCGAGCATCAGGTTACGCCCGACCGCGCCGGACGGCGCGACGACGAACTGAGGCCGACGAGTTCACATCCTCCGATCAGACTAGAGTTGTCGTCCGATTGCCGACGGTCACGGGATCGCGTTTATCGACGCCCACGGGTAGCGTCGCCAACGCGGAACGTCACCTGTTGAGGCGGAGACACGACCGGTGGGAGAGACACGCTCGTGAACGCGGAAACGATGATGGGCACCGAGTTGCAGGCGCTGCGCCGACGCCGACCCGAGGTCACCGGCGCGGTGCTCGCCGGCACGGACGGCCTGTTGATTTCCAGCGACCTGCCCACGACGGACGCCACCTACCTGGCAGCCCTGGCCGCCGCGAACTTCGGCGTCGGCAACCGGATGGCGGCAACGGTCCGGCAGGGCCCGTTCCACGAGTCCGTGGTGCACACCGCAGCCGGTTGTGTGATCACCTATCCGGCCGGCGGGGATGTCCTGTTGACCGTGGTCACCGCCCCCGGCGCCGACCTGGTGGCGCTGCGCGAGGAGGCGCTGGCGATGGTGCATCGGGCCGGGCCGACGCTTGCCGCCTGCCGCCGATCGACGCCGATGCCGCCGCTGCAGACCGACGGGCGCACCCCGCTGGCCGTACGCACCCCGATGGCCAGCCTGCCCGGCCCACGTCCCCGTCGGGACCCGCACATCACCTGGCGGCGGCCACCGATCTGAGCACCGGCCGGGTCGGCGGACGATCGCCCGCCGACCCGATCAGTTCAGCGACTGTCCGAGCCCGCCGTGACCACGGCCGCCCGGCCCGCCTCCAGCCGGGCCACCGGCACCCGGAACGGCGAGCAGGAGACGTAGTCGAGCCCGACGGAGTGGAAGAAGTGCACCGAGTCGGGGTCACCGCCGTGCTCGCCGCACACGCCCAGCTTGAGGCCGGGGCGAGCGGCCCGACCCTCCTCGGCCGCGATCCGCACCAGCCGGCCGATGCCGTCGGCGTCGATCGACTCGAACGGCGAGATGCCGAAGATGCCCAGTTCCAGGTAGCGCCAGAAGAAGGCACCCTCCACGTCGTCGCGGGAGAAGCCCCAGCCCATCTGGGTCAGGTCGTTGGTGCCGAAGGAGAAGAACTCGGCCGCCTCGGCGATCTGCCCGGCGGTCAACGCCGCCCGGGGCACCTCGATCATCGTGCCGATCAGCACCTCGACGTCGCTGCCGCCGACCACCTCGGCGATGATCTTTTCGGCCTCGGTGCGTACCGTCTCCAGTTCCTGCACCGCGCCGACCAGCGGAACCATGATCTCCGGGCAGGCGCGCACACCCTGGCGGGTGCACTCCACGGCGGCCTCGGTGATCGCCCGGACCTGCATCGCGAACAGGCCGGGGATGACCAGACCGAGGCGTACGCCGCGCAGCCCCAGCATCGGATTCTCCTCGTGCATCCGGCGTACGGCGGCCAGCAGCGCCTCCTCCTTGGCCACGTCCTCGCCGCGTTCCTGGGCCACCGCCACGTCGACGGCGAGCTGTTCCAGCGGGGGCAGGAACTCGTGCAGCGGCGGGTCGATCAACCGGACGGTGACCGGTTGCCCGTCCATCGCCCGGAAGATCTCCACGAAGTCGGCCCGCTGCAACGGCAGCAGCGCGGCGAGCGACTCGTCCCGCTCGTTGGCGTCGCGGGCCAGGATCAACCGCTCGACCAGTTCCCGCCGGTCGCCGAGGAACATGTGCTCGGTGCGGCACAGGCCGATGCCCTGGGCGCCGAAGCGCCGCGCCCGCGCCGCATCGGCGGCCGTGTCGGCGTTGGTGCGTACCGTGAGTCGCCGCGTGGCATCGGCGTGCGACATGATCCGGTGTACGGCCCTGACCAGCGCGTCGTCGGTGGCCTCCGGGTCGAGTTCCCCCTCGAAGTACTGCACCACCTCCGACGGGGTGGCCGGCACCTCGCCCAGGTAGACCTTGCCGGTGGTGCCGTCGATGGAGACCACGTCGCCCTCGGTGACCGTCTGCCCGGCCACGGTGAACCGCCGCTTCGGCACGTCGATGTCGAGCGCGTCGGCGCCGGAGACACAGGTCTTGCCCATCCCCCGGGCCACCACGGCGGCGTGGCTGGTCTTGCCGCCCCGTGAGGTGAGGATGCCCCTGGACGCGATCATGCCGTTCAGGTCGTCCGGGTTGGTCTCCCGCCGGACCAGGATGACGTCCTCGCCCTGACCGGCCAGCTCGACGGCGCGGGCCGAGGTGAAGACCACCTTGCCGACCGCCGCGCCCGGCGAGGCGCCGATGCCGGTGGCGACCGCCTCGAAGCCGTGGTCGAGCTGGAAGCGCGGGAACATCAGCTGGGCGAGTTGGGCGCCGTTGACCCGGTGCAGCGCCTCGTCGAGGTCGATCAGGCCCTCGTCGACCAGTTGGCCGGCGATGACGAACGCGGCGGCGGCGGTGCGTTTGCCGACCCGGGTCTGCAGCATCCACAGCTTGCCGCGTTCGATGGTGAACTCGATGTCGCAGAGGTCCTTGTAGTGTCGCTCCAGCCGGGCCATGTAGTCGAGCAGTTCGTCGTAGGCGGCCTTGTTGATCCGCTCCAACTCCTGCAACGGCACGGTGTTGCGGATGCCGGCGACCACGTCCTCGCCCTGGGCGTTGGCCAGGTAGTCGCCGTAGATGCCCTGCGCGCCGCTGGCCGGGTCGCGGGTGAAGGCGACGCCGGTGCCCGAATCCGGGCCGAGGTTGCCGAAGACCATGGCCACCACGTTGACCGCGGTGCCGAGGTCGGCCGGGATCCGCTCCTGCCGACGGTAGATCACCGCCCGCTCGGCGTTCCACGAGTCGAACACCGCACCGATGGCCAGGTCGAGCTGCTCACGGGGGTCCTGCGGGAACTCCCGCCCGGTGTGCTTACTGAAGATCTTCTTGTACGTGTCGACGAGCGCACGCAGGTCGTCCGCGTCCAGGTCCAGGTCGTCGGTGCTGCCCTTGGCCCGCTTGGCCTCGTCGATCGCGTGTTCGAACTCCTCGCCCGGCACCTCGCAGACGGTCTTGCCGAACATCTGGATCAGTCGCCGGTACGAGTCCCAGGCGAACCGCTGGTTGCCGTTGGCCTGCGCGGCCAGCCCGACCACGCTGCGGTCGTTGAGCCCCACGTTGAGGACGGTTTCCATCATTCCGGGCATGGAGAACTTCGCCCCGGACCGTACCGAGACCAGCAGCGGGTCGTCCGGGTCACCGAGGCGTCGACCCATGCCCTGCTCCAGGGCGGCCAGGTGCGCGGCGATCTGGTCGGCCAGCCCGGCGGGCTGCTCCCCGCTGGCCAGGTACGCCTGGCACGCCTCGGTGGTGATGGTGAAGCCGGGCGGAACCGGCAGACCGAGGTTTGTCATCTCGGCCAGGTTGGCACCCTTGCCGCCGAGCAGGTCCTTGAGATCCTTGTTGCCTTCGGCGAAGTCGTAGACGTACTTGTGCTCGACCGTTTCCTGCGCTGCCACCAGAGCCTCCCACGCGCCCGGACTGACACTTAACGAAGGTTCAGTTTTCTACCCCGGAAGTACTCGCTGGCAATCCAGGGAGTTGTGCCGATCGGTGGGCGAAGGTTAAGCGAACAACGAGTGGCTCGGGGCCATTCGGTGACAATAGGCACAGCAATCACGACTGTCCGCGATCGTCGCGGTTTCTGGGAACGTTTCCATACGCACGAATACGCATTGGGCGGCCTCGCCGTACTCTTGACGACACGCATTGTGACCACACCTCGCACCATTGCCACCCCTGCCGCGAATACACCCCCCGGAGCCCTCGTTGTCCTCGGAGCTGTCGTTGTCCTCGCCGCCTGACACCCCACCGCAGCCGCTGCACCCGGCCGAGAGCACCACGCGTACCGCCGAGGAGTTGGCGGGCGCGGCGGAGCGGGCGGCGGCGACGCAGCTCGCCCCGGCCGCGCCGGTCCGGCTCGGTTCGGTGGTGCAGCTGGGCGCGGCGGTCCAGTTGGGTTCGGTGGTCCGGCTGGGTGAGGTGATCCCGGCGCCCGAGCGGGTCGAGCCGGATCCCGACGCCGACCACCTGCTGACCGCCGACGCGGTGATCCGGGTCAGCGCCGACCCGGCCGCACTGGCCGTCGGCGAACAACTCGCCGCGCTGCTCCGCCCCGCCACCGGGTACCCGCTGCCGGTGACCGCCGTGGTCGGGCAACCGCCCGCCGGCGGCATCGCCCTGCAGCTGACCGACGAGGCCGACCTCGGCGCCGAGGGATACCGGCTCGACGTCACACGCGACGGGGTACGCCTGCGCGCCCGCACCGCCGCCGGTCTGCACCACGGGGTGCAGACACTGCGCCAACTGCTACCCGCCGCCATCGAGAGCCGCACGCCGGTCGCCGAGCGGTGGCTGCTGCCCGGCGGGTCGATCCTCGACCGCCCCCGGTACCCGCACCGAGGCGCCATGCTCGACGTGGCCCGGCACTTCTTCGGCGTCGCCGACGTGCTGCGGGTCATCGACCACCTGGCCCGGTACAAGCTCAACCGGCTGCACCTGCACCTCACCGACGACCAGGGGTGGCGGATCGCCATCGACTCCTGGCCCCGACTGGCCGCCGTCGGCGGGGCGACCGAGGTCGGTGGCGGCCCCGGCGGGCACTACACCCAGGCCGACTACCGGCGCATCGTGGCGTACGCCGCCGCCCGGCACATCACCGTCATCCCCGAGATCGACCTGCCCGGCCACACCAACGCCGCGCTGGTCGCCCACCCCGAACTGGCACCGCCGGGAACAACCCCGTCGCCGTACGCCGGCACCGAGATCGGGTTCAGCTACGTCGACCCGACAAGCGAGCGGACGTACGACTTCGTCGCCGACGTGCTCGGCGAACTCGCCGCGCTCACCCCCGGCCCGTGGCTGCACATCGGCGGCGACGAGGCGTTCAAGGTGCCCGCCGAGGTCTACACCCGCTTCGTCGAACGGGTACAACGAATCGTGACCGGGCTCGGCAAGACGGTCATCGGCTGGCACCAGATCGCCCCCGCCGCGCACACCGACGGCCGGATCCTGCAGTGGTGGGGCACCCGCCCCGACGACCCGACCACCGCCGACGCGGTACGCCGGGGCGCCAAACTGATCCTCTCCCCCGCCAACCACGCCTACCTGGACATGAAGTACGCCCCGGACACCCCGATCGGCCACGACTGGGCCGCCCACATCGACGTGCACCAGGCGTACGACTGGGACCCCGCCACCCACCTGACCGACGTACCGGCCGACGCGGTGCTCGGCGTCGAGGCACCGCTCTGGACCGAGTCCGTGACCACCCGCACCGAGATCGAGTTCATGCTCTTCCCCCGCCTCCCCGCAATCGCCGAACTGGCCTGGTCCCCCCAGTCCCCCCAGCCCCACCCGTCCGCCCAGTCCGACCGGGCCGCCCAGTCCGACCGGGCCGCTCACGACTGGTCCGACTTTCGGCAGCGGCTGGCCGGCCACGCCCCGCGCTGGACGGCGGCGGGAATCGCCTTCCACCGCTCGCCCGACCTACCCTGGCCGGCGCAGCCCTCAGTCCCCGCGCCCCGACCCGCGCCGCCTGCCGAAAGCGCGCCCCATACCGCCCAAGGCTGACGGTCCCGCCCAAGGCTGCGCTCAACCCGGACATCGACGGCAGGATCGTCAACCCGGCGGTCCCACCTCAGCATCGGTGGGATGTGACCTGACCGGCGTGATCGACTCCATTACGCCGGAATGGCGGTTTCCTGCCACTCTGAACCCGCCGTCTCGGCGTAACGGCGAGGGCGGACCCGGCGACGCTCAGGCGATATGTCCGACGAATGCCCCGGTGGCCAGTGGGCTGGGTCACCGTGGCGGCGGAATCATGTCCCCAGCCCGGGCGTTGTACAGGGGGTAACCGCGACGCCCCCTCGACGGCGACGCCCCCGGGACCGGGTCGGAATGACCGCCCCCCACCCGGCGTTACACATCTCCCGGACATCGTGAACGGCTCCCGAGCCGGTGAGCAGCCCAGCAGCCTCTCCCGCGATGTTCGTACCGGGCCTCACGACGCCCGAACAAGGCCAACAGCAGCAGCCCAAACACGATGCTGCCTGAGACGGCCCATCACGATCTCCCCCTTTTCGCGCGGCACCCGCGACCCCCATCGCTGCCGCGCGCACCCCCGAAACGAAAGGCGGAACACCATCATGCGTACCACCATGCTGCGCAAGACCGCCCTGACCATCGCCGCTGCCGCCGCCACCGCCGGTGGCATCGCCGGCCCCGCCATCGCCGCCCATGCCGCACCCAGCACCCCCACCGCCGTGCAGGCCGACCGCAAGCCGGGCGGCGAGCGCCAGCTCGACGTGCGCTACGAAGCGCAGCCCAACTTCTACTACTGCGGCCCCGCCGCCGCCCGCAACGCCCTGAGCGTGCAGGGCAAGAACATCGACGTCCACACCATGGCCAAGGAGATGGGCACCACCGAGAACGGCACCGACTCCATCAACGACATCACTCCGGTGCTGAACAAGGAAACCGGCAAGGACGTCTACAAGTCGGTGGAGCTCCCCGGCGCCAAGGCCGATGACAAGCAGACCGACAAGCTGCGCGAGGACATCAAGCGCACCGTCGACAGCGGCCACGCCGTGGTCGCCAACATCGCCGGCACCACCACCGACACCGACGGCGTCGTCCACAGCTTCGAAGGCGGCCACTACATCAGCGTCACCGGCTACCAGGACGACGGCGACACCGTCACCATCGCCGACTCCGCCAACCCCGCCACCGCCACCTACCAGCTCACCATCGACGACCTCGCCGACTGGATCGCCACCCGCGGCTACACCGCCACCAGCTGACGATCCACCATCGCGAACGGCAAGGGCCGACCCCGCACGGGGTCGGCCCTTGCCGTCGTCACCCGCAGGCGTCAACTCCGGCAGGCTGCCTCGATGGCGAGGCTGTCCTCGTAAACGTGGTGCCGGACGATCCGGCCATCGACCACCGTGAGGTGCAGGGCGAAACGAGCGGTGAACCGTTTGCCGGTACGGCGTACCGTCTGGGCGACCTGGCCGAACACCACGGCGTCCGGCCCGTCGACGAGGATGCCGGTGACGGTCGCCTCGGCCTGCCCCGGCACGGTGGCCGCAGCCAGCGTGCGGTGGTGGTCGACGACGTCGGCACGGGTTGAGCGCGGACGGATCCACGGCACGTCGAGGTGCTCGCTGCTCGGCCAGTTGACCTGCCAGTCGACCTGGTCGGCGTACAGCTCGGCGACTTGCTCGGGTGCCGCACCGGCGACGATGCGGGACAGCAGCGTGTCGACGGTCTGCCGGGTAGCGGACACTTCACGACCTCCAATGGCAGGGGACAACGGTCACGATCGGCTGCGTTCGCGCAGCACTGCCGCCGTACGCTCGTCCGCCGGATAGAACGACTCGATGGACAGTTCGGCCAACGTGACGTCCAGTGGCGTACCGAACGTCGCGATGGTGCTGATGAAGGCCAACTCTCCACCGTCGTGCCGCAGTCGCAGTGGCACCACGATGTCGCCTGGGCCGGGCAGTTCGACGTCCGGTTCCGGGCCGTCGCTTGGATAGCCACGTAACTCGCCGTCCAAGGCGGCCAGCCCCGCGTCACCGGCCAGTTCGACCTGCCGTGCCAGCCGAGCCAGCAGGTGCGCACGCCACTGGCCGAGGTTCGCTATGTGCGGGGCGAGGCCGTCCGGATGCAGGCTCACCCGCAGCACGTTCACCGGAGGCGCCAGCAGGTCGGGCGCGACCAGATCGGTGAAGATGGTCAGGCTCTGGTTGGCGTCCACCATCTGCCACCTGCAGTCGACCACCACCGCCGGGTAGGGCTCGTGGCCGGCCAACACCTGCCGGACGGCGGCGCGGGCCGACGCCATCCGGGGGGCGGTCAGCGCGGTCTGCGGGTACGCCGGTGCGTAGCCCGCCGCCAACAGCAGCCGGTTGCGTTCGCGTAGCGGCAGGTCGAGGTGTTCGGCGAGGCGAAGCACCATCTCCGGGCTCGGTCGCGACCGGCCCGTCTCGACGAAGCTCAGATGGCGGGTGGAGATGTCGGCCCGCGCGGCCATCTCCAGTTGACTCAACCGCCGCGCCTCCCGCCACCGGCGCAGCGCCGGACCGACCGAGAGCGCCGGCACGGTGGCGGTCACGGCAGCTCCGGCGGTACCGCGTCCAGCGCGGACGGGCACAGGCACGATCGACACAGCGGTGGGGGCAGGTTCATCGGGTTCCTCGTCCTCGGGCGTCCACGCCAGCGTGCCGGACCACCGGTGCGTAGTCGATTACCTGCCAGGTAATGCCCGAAGGCCGCCGGTCTGCGCTCAGCCGCCGGAGTCGTCCAGCTCGGCACCCTCGGGGACGGTGTCGTCGTCTCGGCTGGCCAGCCAACCGTCGGGCAGGAAGACCTTGCCCGGGGAATTGGTCCGTCCGCGCGGCTGGCCCAGCGTCTCGGTCGGGAAGGGCACCGTCGGGTCCAGCTTGCCGAGCAGGTCGTCGAGCTGGGCCAGGCTGTCGATCATTGCCAGGGCGCGGCGCAGTTCGCTGCCGATCGGGAAGCCCTTGAGATACCAGGCGACGTGCTTGCGGAAGTCGGTGCAGCCGTCGCGCTCACCCCGGGCCGGGTTGCGCGCCCCGGCGGTGAACTGCTCGACCAGCAGTTCGGCATGCCGGCGCATGGTCAGCGCCACCTCGCCGAGGGTGGGCAGGCGCCGGTCGGTACGCCCGGCGAAGGCGGCCTCCAGGTCGGCGAAGAGCCACGGGCGGCCGAGGCAGCCCCGCCCGATCACCACCCCGTCGACGCCGGTGTGCGTCACCATCCGCAGTGCGTCGTCGGCCTCCCAGATGTCACCGTTGCCGAGCACCGGCACGTCGAGGGCCTGCTTGAGGGTGGCTATGGCGTCCCAGTCGGCGGTGCCCGAGTAGCGTTGTGCCGCCGTACGCCCGTGCAGGGCGACCGCGGCGACGCCGGCGTCCTGGGCGGCCAGCCCCGCCTCGACGTACGTCAGGTGGTCGTCGTCTATGCCCTTGCGCATCTTGACCGTGACCGGCACCCCGGCGGGTGCGGCGGCGTCCACCGCGGCCTTGACCAGGCGGGCGAAGAGTCGGCGTCGCCAGGGCAGGGCCGCGCCGCCGCCGCGTCGGGTGACCTTCGGCACCGGGCAGCCGAAGTTGAGGTCGATGTGATCGGCGAGGTCCTTCTCGACCACGATCCGCACGGCGGCGGCGGTGATCTCCGGGTCGGTGCCGTAGAGCTGGAGACTGCGCGGGCTCTCGTCCGCCCCGAAGGCGATCATGCGCAGGGTCTTCGGGTTCCGCTCGACGAGGGCGACCGTGGTGATCATCTCGCAGACGTAGATGCCGCCGCCCTGCTCCCGGCAGAGCTGCCGGAAACCGACGTTGGTGATGCCCGCCATCGGCGCGAGCACCACCGGCGGCCACACCTGGTGCCGCCCAATCCTCAACGGCCCCAGCGCAGCACTCGACATCATCACCGCCCAAGTGTAAGGAAGGGCCCCTTCTTAACGCCTCGTGCATAGGAAGGGCACCTTGTTAACGCGACGCATAACACACTCACGTCGAGGTCGGGGCGCTGTCCACAGCGTGCGCGGTCGTCCACAGATGCCCGGCGCGGGCGGGACACGCGCCGGCACGGCTGGTGATGCTGCGCGGCATGCGTACCCATCCACCCGAGTTCTCCGAGCTGGCGGAGCGGCAACAGCAGATCGTCAGCCGCACCCAACTGCTGGCCTGCGGCTTCGACGACATGTACCTGTACCGGCAGACCCGGCGCGCCCTCTGGCAACGGGTCCTGCCCGCGACGTACGCCCTGGTCACCGGCACCCTGACCGACGAGCAGCGGCGAATCTCGGCGGCGCTGTACGCCGGTGGCGAGGCGCAACTCACCGGCCTGGCCGCGCTGACCTGGTACGGCTTCAGGCAGAGCCCGCGCAGCGACGACGTACAGCTGATCGTGCCGCATCACGCACGACGCAGGTCCGCAGGTTTCGCGGTGGTCTCGCGGGCTCTCGCCCTGGACGACCGGGCCCGGGCCACGCCGCTGTACCCGGTGTGCTCACCGGCCCGCGCGGTGGTCGACGCGGCGCGCGACCTGCGGCAACTCCGCCCGGTGCGCGCCATCGTGGCCGAGGCCGTGCAGCGGGGGTACGCCGATCTCACGTCCCTGGACGAGGAGATCAGGCGAGCCCGACGCAGCCGGACTGCGTTGATCAGGAAGGCGTTCGAGGAGGTGACGGCGGGCACCCGGTCCGCGCCCGAGGCGGATTTGCGGGAGTGTCTGGCGGGCAGCAGCGTGCTGAGCGAGATCCACTGGAATCCCCGGCTGCTCGGCGCGGACGACACGTCGCTGCCGACACCTGACGGCTATCTGGCCGACGCGGCGGTGGCGCTGGAGGTCGACTCGCAGGAGTACCACTTCCGACCTGCGGACTGGACGCGCACGCTCGACCGGCACAACGAGCTGAGTCGGCACGGCATCCTGGTGTTGCACTTCACGCCCGCGCAGATCCGCCGCGAGCCACGCCGGGTGCGCCGCACGGTGGAGGACGCGTACGACTCCCGACGCGGTGTCGGTGCCACGGCCCGGGTATGCGTCGGCCAGCCCACTTGTTAACAAGGGGCCCCTCCTCTACGCCAGGCGTTAAGAAGGGGCCCTTCCTTACACCTCAGCAGCCGGGGAGGTGGTCGATCAGGTAGCGCTCGACCTGGTCCAGGGCGATGCGCTCCTGGGCCATGGTGTCCCGGTTGCGGATGGTCACCGCGTTGTCGTCCAGGGTGTCGAAGTCGACAGTGACGCAGAACGGGGTGCCGATCTCGTCCTGGCGACGGTAGCGGCGGCCGATCGCCTGCGAGTCGTCGAACTCGACCACCCAACGCTTGCGCAGCTGCGCCGCGAGGTCCTTGGCCTTGGGCGAGAGCGCCTCGTTGCGCGACAGCGGCAGCACCGCCACCTTGACCGGGGCCAGCCGCGGGTCGAAGCGCATGACGGTGCGCTCCTCCATCTTGCCCTTGGCGTTGGGTGCCTGGTCGACGTCGTACGCCTCCAGCAGGAACGCCAGCACCGCGCGGGTCAGGCCGGCGGCCGGCTCGATCACGTACGGGACCCAGCGCTCACTCTTGGTCTGGTCGAAGTACGACAGGTCGACCCCGGAGTGCTTGCTGTGCGTGGAGAGGTCGAAGTCGGTGCGGTTGGCGATCCCCTCCAGCTCGGCGAACTCGCTGCCGCCGAACTGGAACCGGTACTCGATGTCGACGGTGCGCTTCGAGTAGTGCGAGAGCTTCTCCTTGGGGTGCTCGTAGAAGCGCATGTTCTCCGCGGAGAGCCCGAGGTCGACGTACCAGTTCCAGCGCTCGGAGAGCCAGTACTCGTGCCACTGCTCGTCGGTGCCGGGCTCGACGAAGAACTCCATCTCCATCTGCTCGAACTCGCGGGTACGGAAGATGAAGTTGCCCGGGGTGATCTCGTTGCGGAACGACTTGCCGGTCTGCGCGATGCCGAACGGCGGCTTCTTCCGCGCCGCGTTGGCCACGTTGTTGTAGTTGACGAAGATGCCCTGGGCGGTCTCCGGGCGCAGGTAGTGCAGGCCCTCGTCGCTCTCCACCGGGCCGAGGAAGGTCTTCATCAGCCCGTTGAACATCTTCGGCTCGGTGAAGGTGCCCTTGTTGCCGCAGTTCGGGCAGTTCAGCTCGGTGAGCGAGGCGAGCGGCTTGCCGTGCTTCTCCGCGTACGCCTCTTCCAGGTGGTCGGCGCGGAACCGCTTGTGGCAGGACTGGCACTCGGTCAGCGGGTCGACGAAGGCGTCGAGGTGGCCGGAGGCCGCCCACACGTCCCGGGCCAGGATGACCGCGGAGTCCAGCCCGACCACGTCGTCACGCTGCTGGACCATGGTCTTCCACCACTGCCGGCGGACGTTCTCCTTGAGCTCCACGCCGAGCGGGCCGTAGTCCCACGCCGATCGGGTGCCTCCGTAGATCTCACTGGAGGGGAAGACGAAGCCTCGGCGCTTGGCGAGGCTGACGATGGCGTCGATACGGTCTGCTGGCATGTTTCCTCCTACGCCGACTGGCGGTCGGCGGGGACGCGGTGGGATGGCAGGAACAGTTCGGGACAACGGTACGACTGCCGTGGTCCCGAACCCAGCACATTACCTGCGGCCGGTCAGTTGACTCCGCAGACCTCCATGGCACCGGTCTGCTGGTCCTGGCCGAGCACGACCTGTTGCCGTTCCTGACCGCCGCCGGCGAGGGTGACGTCCACCGGCACGGTAAGCGTGGTGGTGTCCACGCTGCCGACCCGGTAGGAGACGATCTGCGGCTCGGCGGCGGCCCGGCGTTCGAACTCCTGCCGGGACTCGCGCCGCTTGGCGTCCTCGCAGAGCTGGTCGTACGCCTGGCCGTACTCGCCGTCGGCCAGGGCGCGGTAGTAGTCGCTGGAGACCGTACGGCCCTGTTCCTCGATCGCCTGCACCCCGCTGACCAGCAGGCCGACCACTGCGGCGCCCCCGCCACCGCAGCAGAGCACAAGCGCCAACGCCCCGGCACCGAGGCCGAGCCAGAGTCGGGAGCGACGGCCCTCGGTCGGCGGCGCCGCGAACGGCGGCGCCACTCCGGGGCCGGTCGGTGGTGTCGGCACGCCTGACTCGACCACACCGGGCGGTGCGAAGGCACCTTGGCTCGGCGGCTGGGGATTCTGCTGGCCGGGCAGCGGGGGCTGGGGTGGTGGGGCCGCCGGTCCGGGATCGGTCATAGCAGCCAGCGTAGTGCCCGACAGCTCAGCGGTAAGGACCCGCAGCGCGATCGCTGTCGACCACCACCACGTCGCCGTCGGGCGCGGCGCTGGCCAACGTCTCGTACGCGGACGGCTCGTCGATGCTCTCGGCGAGCAGCGGTATCGCCGTGACCTTGACGTCGAAGCCACCGAGCGCGCGGCGGTAGGTGCCCACCGACTCCCACTCGGTGACCAGGCACCAGTGTCGCGGGTCGTCCAGCGCCCGGACCAGTTGCCCGCGCAGGTAACCGGGGCGGGCAGCCAGCGCCGCGAGGGCGGCGTGGGCCCGTTCGGTGAAATCCTGCGCGCCGTCGTCGTCGACCACGAACCGGTTGGTCACGAGCACCGGGCACTCCTCCTCGTAGAGTCTGTGGGATGCAGCGTACGCAGCGCCGGGTCGCCGGCCGCCTGGCCCGGGCCAACCCGACGACCGTGTTCCTGATCACCCTGCTTCTCGTACTTGTCGCGTTCTTCACCCCGGGCCCGCTGGGCGGGCTGTTCACCCTGCTGCTCGCCGCCGCGGTGGCCGCCCTGCTGGTGACGACCTGGCCGGTGCAGACGCCGCCGACCCGGCTGATCCGATTGTTGATGTTGACCCTGCTGGTCACCGTCGGCCTGGTGAAGCTGCTCTGATCGACCTGCTCCGACATGCAATTATGCGTTTTTGACAATCATTGTCATTGTCGCGGACAGTCGATGACATGACCTTCCGCACCACCCCCCGAGTCCTGGCCACCGCCACCGCCGCGCTGCTCGCCCTGACCGGCGTCGCCGCTTGCAGCACCGACACCACTTCCGGTGGCGACCCGGAGCGGGTCGACGTGGTGGCCGGCTTCTACCCCTTGCAGTTCCTGGCCGAGCGGATCGGCGGGGACGCCGTGACGGTGACCAACCTGGCCCGTCCGGGTGCCGAGCCACACGACCTGGAGCTGAACCCGCGACAGGTCGGTCAGATCATCGACGCGGAGCTGATCATCTTCCTGGACGGTTTCCAGCCCGCGGTGGACACCGCGATCGAGCAGAACGGCGGCGACCGGGCCTTCGACGTGGCCGCCGTCGAGCCCCTGCTGGACGCCACCGCCGGCGGCCACGACCACGACCACGGTGACGAGCACGACCACGATGACGAGCATGCCGACGAGGTGTCCGACGGCGCGAAGGACCCGCACGTCTGGCTCGACCCGACCCGGCTGGCCACCATCGGCGACAAGCTGGCCGAACGCCTCGGTGCCGTCGACCCGGACCACGCCGACGAGTACACCCAGCGGGCCGCCACCCTGCGCACCGAACTGGAGCAGCTGGACACCGAGTTCACCGAGGGGCTGAAGACCTGCCAGCGCCGGGAGATCGTGGTCAGCCACACCGCGTTCGGGTACCTCACGCAGCGCTACCAGTTGGAGCAGATCGGCATCACCGGCCTCTCGCCCGAGGACGAGCCGTCGCCGCAGCGGCTGGCCGCGGTCACCGAGGAGGCGCGCGAGCACGGCGCCACCACGATCTTCTTCGAGACGCTGGTCAGCCCCAAGGTCGCCGAGACAATCGCCCGGGAGGTGGGCGCGCAGACCGCGGTGCTCGACCCGCTGGAGGGCCTGTCCACCGGCAACAGCGGGGAGGACTACCTTTCGGTGATGCGTACCAACCTGCAAACCCTGCGGACGGCGTTGAGCTGCTCGTGACACCTGAAGTCATCACCGTCACGCACGGGGTGGTCGGCTACGACGGCCGCCCCGTGCTGCGGGACGTCTCACTGACCGTGACCGCCGGTGAGGTGGTCGCGGTCCTCGGCGCCAACGGTTCCGGCAAGTCCACCCTGATCCGCGCCGTGCTCGGGCTGGTCCCGCTCAGCTCCGGCTCGGTGACCCTCTTCGGCGAGCCGGCACGCCGGTTCCGCCAGTGGCACCGCATCGGGTACGTCCCACAGCGCCTCGGCGCGGGCAGCGGCGTACCGGCCACGGTGGCCGAGGTGGTGGCCTCCGGCCGGCTGGCCCGCCGGGGCATCCTGCGCCCACCGGGGCGCGCCGACCGCACGGCCGTCACCGAGGCGCTGCACGCCGTCGGTCTGGCCGACCGGGCGAAGGACCCGGTGGCCACCCTCTCCGGCGGGCAGCAGCAGCGCACCCTGATCGCCCGCGCGCTGGCCGGTAAGCCCGAACTGCTGGTGCTCGACGAGCCGACGGCCGGGGTGGACGCCGCCAGCCAGGAGGCGTTCGCCGAGGCGCTGCGCGGCTTCACCGACGGCGGCGGCACCGTCCTGCTGGTGGCGCACGAGCTGGGTCCGCTCCAGCCGCTGATCAGCCGGGCGGTCGTCGTACACCAGGGTCTGATCGCGCACGACGGCGCGGTGCCGGAACCGGCCGGGCACCACGCGGCGCCGGACCACGACCACGTGCATCCGCACTGTCCCGAGGAACCCGCCGGGCTGTGGGGCACGAATTGACCCTCTTTCAGTACGAGTACATGCAGAACGCGCTGATCGGCGCGCTCGTCATCGGGGTGGCCGCACCGGCGCTCGGCATCTACCTGGTGCAGCGGCGGCTCGCGCTGATCGGGGACGGCATCGGGCACGTGGCGTTGACCGGTGTCGGCGCGGGCCTGCTCTTCGGCACCTCCCCCGTGATCATGGCGGTGATCGCGGCTGTGATCGGTGCGGTCGCCATCGAGTTGATCCGCGAACGGGGCCGTACCTCCGGTGACCTGGCCCTGGCCCTGCTCTTCTACGGCGGCATCGCCGGTGGCGTGGTGCTGGTGGGCCTGTCGGACAGCACCAGCGCGAACCTCAACGCGTACCTGTTCGGGGCGCTCACCACCACCTCCCGCAGCGACCTCGTCACCATCGCGGTGCTCGGTGTGGCCGTGCTGATCACGATGATCGCCCTGCGGCCCGCGTTGTTCGCGGTCTGCCAGGACGAGGAGTACGCGCGGGTCTCCGGCCTGCCGGTACGCGCCCTGAACCTGCTGCTGGCGGTCACCACCGCGATCACCGTGACGATCGCGATGCGGGCGGTCGGCGTACTGCTGATCAGCGCGCTGATGGTGGTGCCGGTGGCCACCGCCCAACAGGTCACCCGAGGCTTCCGCGCCACCATGACGGCGGCGATGACCCTCGGCCTGTTCGCCGCCGGCGCCGGCATCTGGGTGGCGGCGGTCGCCGACACCGCGCCCGGCGCCTCGGTGGTGGTGCTCGCCATCGCCTCGTTCGTGGTGATCACCCTGTTCGCCGCCGGCTGGCGTCGGATCCGCCGGACCCGACCGGAGCCGGTGCCCGCACCCGAGCCACCCGAGGTGGTGCTCGACCGGTCCTGACCACGATGACCCTGTCGGTATTGGTTACCGTTGCAGAGTGAGCAGCGAATCCGGATACGACGCGTACGAGGGCGCCAGTGAGCTCCTGCGTGCCCTCTCCGCGCCGATCCGGCTCGCCATCGTCAGCGAGCTGGCCGGCGGCGAGCGCTGCGTGCACGAATTGGTCGACAAGCTCGGCGTCGCCCAACCGCTGGTCTCCCAGCACCTACGGGTACTACGCGGCGCCGGCGTGGTCCGCGGTTCCCGGCGCGGCCGGGAGATCGCGTACGCCCTGGTCGACGAGCATGTTGCGCACATCGTCGCCGACGCGGTGAGCCATGCCGGGGAGGGATCATGAGCGAGCGAATCGGTCAGCTCAGAACGTCAATGCCTGGTGGCGACGCCCAGCCCGGCACCATCGTGGTCTGCCAGGTCAGCGCGACCGCGCCTCGGGGTGATGAGCAGCGCAGTGGAGTGCCGTCATGAGCGACAGCGGGACGGCGGTCCGTAACACCCGGCAACGCTCGGCGGTGAGCGCCCTGCTGGCCGAGGTGGAAGGCTTCCACAGCGCCCAGGATCTGCACGCGATGCTGCGGGATCGCGGCGAGCGGGTCGGCCTGACCACGGTGTACCGGACCTTGCAGGGCCTGGCCGACGCGGGCGAGATCGACGTGATGCGCCCGCCGGGCGGCGAGCACCTCTACCGCAGGTGCAGCGAGGGACACCACCACCACCTGGTCTGCCGAGCCTGCGGTCGCACGGTCGAGGTCGCCGGCCCCACAGTGGAGACCTGGGCCGACAAGGTAGCCGCCCAACACGGCTTCACCAACGTCAGCCACACCCTGGAAATCTTCGGCACCTGCCCCACCTGCACCCCCTGACCTCCCCGCCCCCCTCCCCGCCCCCGCCCGCCCCCGCCCGCGCCCGCCCGCGCGATCTTGCACTTTGTGTCGCCGCGAAGGCCGCGAAAAGGGTATATCCGCGACCAAAAGTGCAAGATCGACGGAGCCGAGGCGGGTGCGGGCGAGGCGAGGGCACGTGCAGGTGGGGCGTCCACCCAGGCCCACGCGATCTTGCACTTTGCGCCGCCCCAAAGGCTGCATAAGGGGCGAATCAGCGACCAGAAGTGCAAGATCGGCGCGGCGGGGCGGGGCACGGCGGGGCGGGGCGGGACTGAGCGGGACAGAGCGAGAGGGCGGAGCGGGGCGGGGCAGCACGGGCGGGAGGGCGGTGGGAGGAGCGGGCGCGGTGGGGAGGGTTGGGCGGGCGGGGCGAGGGCTGGGCAAGATCGATTAGGGCTGGGTGGTGAGGCGGGGGCGGGTCGGGCGTGGCAGGGTGGGCGGCGTGAAGATTTACGCTGATCGCTTTCCGGTGGCACTGCGGCAGGTATTCACCGATCTGCTCGTCGTCGCCTGGGTCTACGGGACGATCCGGGGCGCGTTGTGGTTGCACGACCTGGTGCAGAGGTTGGCCGTACCCGGGCAGAAGTTGGAAGGGGCCGGCGGTGGGCTGGCCGACAACCTGGCCGAGGCCGGCGGGAAGGTCGGCCGGGTGCCGCTGGTGGGTGACGAGTTGACGGCGCCGTTCGAACGGGCGGCAGACGCGGCGCGGTCGCTCGCCGAGGCTGGGCGTGACCAGCAGGAACTTGTCGACCAGTTGGCCCTGGCCCTGTCGGTGGGGGTGATGATCGTCCCGCTCGGGCTGGTGCTGTTCGGCTGGCTGCCGTTGCGGGTGCGCTGGATGCGCCGGGCCGGCTCGGCGGCGACGCTGGCCGCCGCACCCGCCGGTCAGGACCTGCTGGCCCTGCGCGCCCTCGCCAACCAACCACTACGCCGACTCACCCGCATCAACCCCGACGTGGCCCAGGCGTGGCGCGACGGCGACGAGCACACCATCACCGCCCTCGCCACCCTCGAACTCCGCCACCTGGGTCTCCGCACCCCCACCCCACCGTCCCCAGCCACCCGTCCGCGTTGATCAAGAGGTTTGCGTCATCATCGGCCCGAATTCCGGCGCAAGCTTCTTGATCAACGGGGCGAGGTGGGGACAGGCAGGGGGGTGGGTCAGGTGTTGGCCAGGCCGCTGGGGTCTTCGTCGTCGTCGATGTCGTCGTCGCCCCAGTTGCGGCGGGAGAAGGGCAGAATCAGCCAGAAGGTGAGGAACCAGAGTCCGGTGACAGCGCTGAGCAGGAAGGCGATCGGGCGGGCGAGCACGAAGTCGGTGATCAGCAGGACCGAGCTGACCATCGCGATCAGCATCAGGGCGAGGCCACCGGAGGCCATCAGGTGCGCGAACCGTACCAACTCCGGTTTACGTCCCTGACGGAACAGCGCGCGGTGGAACGCCACCGGCGAGATGATCATCGCGGTGGCGCCGGCCGCTGCGAGCAACGCGACGATGTAGACGTCCCGTTGGAACGGGCTGGTGCTGCCGAAGCCGTTGCTGAACGGCAGGGTCAGCAGAAAGGCGAAGAGGATCTGCACGCCGGTCTGCGCGACCCGCAACTCCTGCAACAGGTCGGCGAAGTTGCGCTGCCACCGCTGCTTCTCGGTTTCCTTGGACACCGCTGACCTCCGGGGGTACGGCCTGCCGCCGGACCGGTTCGGCGACGGCGGCAACGCTGATTGCCCCACCGCCGTCGATCCGAAACCGGTTCGCAGGACCACCGCCACTGCGCCCCGGCCAACCCGCCGCAGCGCTCAGGAGCCACGACGTTCAGGAAACCCGGCGTTCAGGAAGCCCGGCGCTCAGGAGCCGCGGCGGATCCGTCCCGCGTACCGGGCCTCCAGGGTGTCGTTGTGCGCGTCGCCGCCGGCGATGTTGGCGGACAGGTAGACCGGCGGACGTTCACCTGCCGCGAGCAGCCGGGCCACCACCTCCACCACGATCTGCTGGGCCAGCAACGCGGCGGTGATCGAGGAGACCGCACCGACCGCGCCACCGTCGGGCAGCGGCAGGGTCGCGTCGCCGTACGGGGCGCCGTTGTCCAGCACCACGTCGGCGAAGTCGGCGAGCTTGCGACCCGACGGATGGCGGGACTCCATCCGGGCCGAGTGTTCCGCCGAGGTGATCGCCACCAGCCGGTGGCCGCGCTCGCGTACCAGCGAGGCGAACTCCACCATCGCCCCGTTCACCCCCGAGTTCGAGGCGAGTACGAAGATGTCGGCCGGGTCGACCGGGGCGAGTTCGTAGAGGCGGTGGGCCACCGACGGGTCCCGTTCCAGCTTCGGTCCCAGCACATCGGCGGACGCTCCGCCGTGCAGCACCAGGTCACGCAGGGCGATCCGGTTGGTCGGCACCAGCCCGCCGGCCCGGCCGGCGATCTCCATCGCCAGCGCCTCGGAGTGGCCGGTGCCGAAGGCGTGCACCACCCCGTCGGCCCGGATCGCCTCGGCGATCAGGTCCGCAGCACGGGCCACCTGGTCCCGCTGACCCTGTGCCACCCGGTTCATCGTCGCGGTCACCACGGCCAGGTAACCGTCGGCACTCAACGTCATCGTCACTCCGCTTTCTCGCCGAACCAGCAACTCCGCCAGCCGCCAGCAACTCCGCCAGCCCTTCCGCCAGCCCTCCGCAGGCATCAAGGCACGACGGCACCATCGACGCCGGGCTCAGGCCGCGGAGCGCACCCGGGCCACGATCGCCTCGGCCAGCCGCGTCGGCACCTCGTCCGGAATCCAGTGGCTGACCCCGGCGATCTCGACGAACCGGTAGTCCCCCTGCACATGTTTGACGCAGGCTTCGGCAGCCGTACGCCCGATCGCCACGTCCCGGTCACTCCACACGAAGGTGGTCGGCACCCGCGACGGGCCGGTGGCCGCCAGGTCCGTCCAGGACATCGCCCGGTACCAGTTCAGCGCCGCGGTCAACGCGCCGGGCTCGCGCATCGGTTCGGCGTACGCCGACACCCGCGCCGCGTCGCCGACGCCGCGCAACATCCGGCGCAACCCGCGGGCCCCCAGGGCCAGCAGCGTCTTCTCGGCCACCCCGGGCCGGCGGAACAGCAGCATGTACGCCGAGCGCGCCTTCTGCTGCGAATCCTCGCTGAGCGCGTACGCCATGGCGGCCGGATGCGGCACGGAGACGGCGGTCAGCGTGCGGACCCGCTCCGGATGCTCGGCGGCCAGCGCCCAGGCCACCACGGCACCCCAGTCGTGCCCCACCACGTGGGCGGAGTCGACGCCGAGGGCGTCCAGCACGGCGGCCGCGTCGGCGACCAGCTCCGTCAACCGGTACGCCTCGACTTCGGTCGGTCGGGCGCCCGGCGAGTAGCCACGCTGGTTGACCGCGTAGGTGCGCAGACCGGCCACGTGCAGGGTCGGCGTCACGTCGTTCCACTCGCCCGCGTGCTGCGGGAAGCCGTGCAGCAGCAGCACCGGCTCACCGTGCTCCGGGCCGCCCGCCGTGACGTCGAACCGCATACCTCGGGCGTCGATGTGCATGACCCGCAGCCTACCGAGGTGGACGGTCAGTCGTACTGCTGCTTGGGGGTGGGTATCGGCCGCCAGGACTCGACCTGCAGGTAGGGGATCTCGGCGTCGTTGACCGGGTCACGACCGATCCGGTCGCTGTACCGGCCGATCACCTCGACCCAGGTGTCGTCGGGCAGACCGGCCGGCACGTCGCCGGTGAGGCCGAGCTTGACCGGCCGTCCGTCGGCCGCGCAGCAGGACAGCACCATGCGGGCCAGGATGGGTCGGCCGTCCTCGCCGGTGGCGAGGAAACCGGTCAACAGCACCCGCCGGTCGCCGATCGAGGCACCTCGGTCGAACAACGCCCGGGCCGCGTAGTCGAGGACGCTTACCGGCGCGGGGTCGGCGTCGGGCAGCGGCGGGTAGTCGGACTGTCGCGGGGCGTTCAGCGCGGTGCCGGACTGGCTGGCCGCGTACGAGCCGAGGGCCGGCGGGGCGACCAGCAGCAGGCCGAGCACGGGCAGGATGAGCAGCCAGCCGACGCGCGGTTCGTGGTGGGTGTGGTCGTCGTGGTCGTCGGCAGGTTCGTCGGAGCGGGTGCGGACCGGACGTAGCTCGTACCAGAGGGTCATGATCGCCGCGACCACCAGCAACAGACCGGCGGCGATCAGGAACGGTCGTAGCCCTTCCTTGACGTAGCGCAGGTAGAGGTCGGAGAGGCTGGCCCGCAGCACCGCGCCGCCGAGCAGCAGCAGGACCACCGCCTGGGCCTGCCGGTTCACAGCAGCACCGCCCCGACACCGACGGCGATCAGCAGGGCCACCGCGAACGTGGTCGGCGCGAACCGGAACGCGAACCGGCGGCCGAAGACACCGGCCTGCATCGAGATCAGCTTGAGATCGACCATCGGCCCCACCACCAGGAACACCAGTCGGGACGTGAGGGAGAACTGCGACAGCGAGGCGGCCACGAAGGCGTCCGCCTCGGAGCAGAGCGAGAGCAGCACGGCGAGTGCCGCCAGCGCCAGGATGGACAGCCAGGCGTTGTCGGCGAGGGTCTGCAGCCAGCGTTCCGGCACCAGGACGTTGATGCTGGCGGCGGCCATCGCGCCGAGCACCAGGAAGCCACCGGCGTGGGTGACGTCGTGCCGGACGGCGGCCCAGAACGCCCGCCCGCGCCGGGGGTCGTCCAACTCGGGTCGGCGCGGCATCCTGATCCACTCGGTACGCCCGAGACGCAGCCAGAGCCAACCCATCACCATCGCCACGACGAGGCTGGCGAGGCCCCGGGCGAGGACCATCTCGGGGTTGTCGGGGAAGGCGACCGCGGTGGCGGTCAGCACGATCGGGTTGACCGCCGGTGCGGCGAGCAGGAAGGCCAGGGCGGCGGCCGGGGTGACCCCGCGGCGGATCAGCGAACCGGCGATCGGCACGGACCCGCACTCGCAGCCGGGCAGCACCACGCCGGCCGCGCTGGCCGCCGGCACCGCCAGGGCCGGGTGCCGGGGCAGCGCCCGGGCCCAGAACGACCGGGGTACGAAGACCGCGATCACGGCCGAGAGCAGCACCCCGAAGACCAGGAACGGCACCGCCTGCACCATGATCGAGACGAACACCGTGGTCCAGGTCTGCAGGCGCGGATCGTCAAGCGCCCCGGCCAGCGGATCCCGAAAGATGATCAGCAGGATCAGCAGCGCGGCCAGCACCTCCACCGAGCCGATCCGGTCACCGAGCCATCGTCGGGGTGGCGTGGGGCCGTCCGGGTGGGTCGCCGGCGCCTCGGTGGTGACGCCGCCGGGACGGCCCTGCGGTTCGTCGGCCGGTACGGCGTGATCCGTGTCTGTGCTCACCCTGTCGTCTCTTCACCTGGGAGATTTGGCGGGCTGAGATTACCGTCCGGAACCGACAACGTCGATGAATGTCACGGAAACGGGTGGATGTGGCGGGCGGACGTACGGGCGGCTCGGGCCGCACCTGGCGTGACCTGCGTAGATCACATTGCCTGTTGATCTTTAAAGGTGTTAGCGTCGGCGAGACAACTTCACCTCCGACAGGGGAGCGCACAGCGCTGAGAGTGCGGGTTCGCCCGCAGACCCTCCGTACCTGATCTGGGTAATGCCAGCGCAGGGAGTTCGGTCCACCTCCAGCCCGCCACGGCCCGGTGCCGTCGGGCGCGGCGTGCGTCTTACCTGGTTCGAACACTGGACTGGGAGCAATCATGATTCGACCGACCGCCAACCGATGGCGCACCATCGACATCGTCGTGGCTGCGGTGATCGCCGTCGCCTTCGGTGTGATCTTCTGGGCCTGGGGGCTGCTCTGGCGGGCCGTTGACCCGGCCTTCGCCTTCTTCCCGGCCAGCCAGGCCATCATGTACGGCGTCTGGCTGATCCCCGCGGTGCTCGGCGGCCTGGTGATCCGCAAGCCGGGTGCCGCGCTGTTCTGCGAGGCGGTCGCGGCGACGGTCTCCGCACTGCTGGGCTCGGAGTGGGGCGGCGTCACCATCGTCCAGGGCCTGATCCAGGGCCTCGGCGCGGAACTGGCCTTCGCCGCCTTCCGCTACCGCTCGTTCCGGCTGCCGACCGCACTGCTCGCCGGCGCGATGACCGGCCTCGGTGCCGCCCTGTTCGACTTCTTCGTCTGGAACACCGCGTACGAACTGGTCAGCTACCGGATCCCGTACGCGCTGTTCACCATCCTCAGCGCCGCCGCGATCGCCGGCGTAGGCGCGTACGCCCTCACCAACTCCCTCGCACGCACCGGCGCCCTGTCCCGCTTCCCCTCCGGCCGCACCCAAACCCTCGTCTAACCCCCCGCCCCTGTTGATCAAGAAGTTTGCGTCTGTCGACCTGCATTTCTCGGACGCAAACGTCTTGATCAACGCGCGATGGCGGGGTGGTGGGTGACGGTGGGTGGGTGACGGTGGGAGGAGGGGGGTACGGGGTGGGTGGGGTGCGGCTGCGGGGGTTCGGGTGGCGGCATGCGGGGCGGCGGGCGTGGGCCGTGCGCGGGGTGGACCTGTGGGTGCGGCGAGGGGAACGGGTGTTGCTGCTCGGGCCTTCCGGGGCGGGCAAGAGCACGGTGCTGGCCGCTTTGGCGGGACTGTTGCCGGAGGACTCCGGTGAGCAGGAGGGCACCATCGAGATCGACGGTCGCCCGCCGGCCGAGGTCCGCGAACGGGTCGGCATCGTCTTTCAGGATCCGCAGTCCCAGCTGGTCATGGCCCGCAGCGGCGACGACGTGGCGTTCGGGCTGGAGAACCGGGGCGTACCGGCAGCACAGATCTGGCCCCGCGTCGACGAGGCGTTGCAGCGGGTCGGGTTCCCGTACCACCGGGACCGTCGCACCGCGGCGCTCTCCGGCGGCGAACAGCAGCGGCTCGCCCTGGCCGGTGCGCTCGCGCTGCGCCCCGACCTGCTGCTGCTCGACGAGCCCACCGCCAACCTCGACCCGGCCGGTGCCGACCTGATCCGCGCCGCGATCGCCCGCGCGGTCGACGGCGACACCACACTGATCCTGGTCGAGCACCGGATCGCCGATGCCCTGCCCCTGGTGGACCGGGTGGTCGTGCTCGAAGCCGGTGGCGGCGTGCGGGCCGACGGTACGCCGGAAGCCGTCTTCGCCGCGCACGGCGACGCCCTCGCCGCCGACGGCGTCTGGGTGCCGGGCCGGCAGTTCCCGCCACGCCCGGCCATCGCTCCGGCAGGCGAGGTGCTGCTCACCGCCGACCGCCTCGGCCAGCCACCCCGGCTGGCCCCCACCAACCTGACCGTACGCGCCGGTGAGGCGCTCGCCGTGCTCGGTCCCAACGGCGCAGGCAAGTCCACCCTCGCGTTGTTGCTCGGCGGGCTGCTCAAGCCCGGCACCGGACGACTGTCGGGCAGCACGGAACTGGCCGGGGCCGACGCCCGCACGGCACCGCACCGGTGGCGTGCGCCCGCGCTGGCGCGCCGGATCGGCTCGGTGTTCCAGGATCCGGAACACCAGTTCGTCACCAGCACGGTCTTCGACGAACTGGCGTTGGGTCCGCGCCGGACGGGCGCCACCGATGCGGTGGTCCGCCAGCGCGTCGACGACCTGCTGCAGCGGCTGCGGCTGGACAAGCTGGTCGGGGCCAACCCGTACACCCTTTCCGGCGGGGAGGCGCGGCGGCTGAGTGTCGCGACCGCCCTGGCCACCGCGCCCCGGCTGGTGATCTGCGACGAGCCCACCTTCGGGCAGGACCGGCGGACCTGGCGGGAGCTGGTGGACCTCTTCGCGGAACTGCGCGACGCCGGCCACGGCCTGGTGACGGTCACCCACGACACCGACTTCGTGGCCGCGCTGGCCGACCGCACCCTGACCCTGCGGCCCGTACCGCGCCGCGGCGACGACCCCAGCGACCGCCCCGACCTGCCTACCCGCGAGCCGGGTGACGGTCGCCCCGTTGATCGTGGACGGCCGGCTGGAAGCGAGGGTGGGATGCGGATGTCGCCGACAGACGATGCCGGGCCGGCGACGGCGGGGCAACGATGATCGACCTCGAACCGGTCGCGCACCCGGACGCCCCGCTGGCCCGCCGTAACCCGGTGGCCAAGCTGGCAGCGGCGCTGCTGTTCGCCTTCCCGCTGCTGGCGACGCTGGATCCGGTCGCGCCGGCGATCGCCCTGGCGGTGGAGTTGGCAGTACTGCCGTTGTTCGGCCTGCGGTACCGGGTGCTGCTCCGTCGGGCCTGGCCGTTGCTGCTCGCCGCCGGCGGCGTACTGGTCACCCTGGTCCTGTTCGCCGCCGACCGGTCGGGACGGGTGCTGCTCGACGCCGGGCCGATCATGGTCACCTCGTCGGTGCTGCTCACCGCCCTCGGCCTGGTGCTGCGCCTGTTCGCGGTCGCGCTGCCCGGCGTGATCGTCTTCGCCACCACCGATCCGACCGATCTGGCCGACGCGCTGGTGCAGAACGCGAAGGCACCGGCCCGGTTCGCCATCGGCGCGTTGGCCGCGTTCCGGCTGCTACCGCTGCTCAGCCAGGAGTGGCAGATGATCGCCATGGCCCGCCGGGCACGGGGCGTGGAGGCCGGCCGCAACCCGGTGGCCAAGCTGCGACTGTTCGCCTCGACCGCGTTCACCCTGCTGGTCGGGGCGATCCGCCGGGGCACCCGACTCGCCGTCGCCATGGACGCCCGCGGCTTCGACTCCACCACCGGGCGCACCTTCGCCCGCCACCAGCCCTTCTCCACCGCCGACTGGCTCCTGCTCATCTGCGCCCCCGCCCTGGCCGCCGCCGCCCTCACCATCAGCATCACCCTCGGCACCTTCACCCCCCTCACCCCCTAACCCTCCACCCCTCCACCCTCCCCTACGCCCCTCCCCCTGGCTCCCGTCGATCATGCAGTTGCCGTCCCCGCAAAGGGGATAATCTACGCGCAACGGCGACCGAGAGTGCATGATCGTCGCCGCAAGAGGGGGCGACCACATGGTGACCAGGGGTGGGGGATGACGCGGGCGGGCATCGAAGCGCGCTACCGTCGCAGCACTACTGACAGACGCGGAAGGTGGCGACGAGGATGGCGGATCGGGCTACGGCGCAGATCGGTGTGACCGGGCTGGCGGTGATGGGTCGAAATCTGGCCCGCAACCTGGCCCGCAACGGGTTCACCGTGGCGTTGCACAACCGCTCGCCGGAGCGGACCCGGTCGCTGGTGGCCGAGCACGGCGACGAGGGCACCTTCGTCCCGACGGAGTCCCTTGCGGACTTCGTCGCCGCGCTGGAGCGCCCCCGCGCAGTGATCATCATGGTCAAGGCGGGCGGCCCCACCGACGCGGTGATCGACGAGTTGGTGCCGTTGCTCGAAGCGGGCGACATCATCATCGACTGCGGCAACGCGCACTTCGCCGACACCCGTCGGCGGGAGGAGGCGCTGCGGGCCCACGGCCTGCACTTCGTCGGCACCGGTGTCTCCGGTGGTGAGGAGGGCGCGCTGTGGGGGCCGAGCATCATGCCGGGTGGCTCGGTCGAGTCGTACCGCAAGCTCGGCCCGATCTTCGAGAAGATCGCCGCGCAGGTCGACGGTGAGCCGTGCTGCCAGCACGTGGGGCCGGACGGTGCCGGGCACTTCGTCAAGATGGTCCACAACGGCATCGAGTACGCCGACATGCAGCTCATCGCCGAGGCGTACGACCTGCTGCGGGCCGGGCTGGGCGCGACGCCGTCGGAACTCGCGGAGATCTTCCGGGAGTGGAACACCGGCGAGCTGGAGTCGTTCCTGATCGAGATCACCGCCGACGTGCTGGCGCACACCGACGCCGCCACCGGCGAGGCGTTCGTGGACGTCGTGCAGGACCGGGCCGAGCAGAAGGGCACCGGGCGATGGACCGTCCAGATCGCCCTCGACCTGGGCATCCCGATCACCGGCATCGCCGAGGCGACCTTCGCCCGGTCGCTGTCCGGGCACGTCGGGCAGCGTGAGGCCGCGGTCCGGGCCTTCCCCGACTCCGGGGAGAAGTGGCAGGTCACCGACCGCGAGGCGTTCATCGAGGACGTCCGCCGGGCCCTGCTGGCCTCGAAGATCGTGGCGTACGCCCAGGGCTTCGACCAGATCCGTGCCGGCAGCGCCGAGTACGACTGGAACATCGACCTGGGCGGCACGGCGCGCATCTGGCGGGGCGGCTGCATCATCCGGGCCCGCTTCCTGGACCGGATCAAGCAGGCGTACGACGAGCAACCGGAGCTGCCCACCCTGCTGGTGGCACCGTGGTTCGCCGACACCGTGCGCGACGGCGTGCCCAGCTGGCGGCGGGTGGTGGCCGAGGCGGCGCAGGCCGGTGTCCCGACGCCCGCCTTCGCCTCGTCCCTGGCCTACTTCGACGCGCTGCGCGCCGAGCGGCTGCCCGCCGCCCTGATCCAGGGCCTGCGGGACAACTTCGGCGCACACACCTACCGTCGGGTCGATCGCGACGGTTCCTTCCACACCCTGTGGGCCACGCCGGACCGCGCCGAGGTCGAGGCCTGAGGACCGCACCGTCGAGCCGACGCCTGAGCCGACGCTGACGCGCCCTGCCCCGGGACACCGGGACAGGGCGCGTCAGGTTACGGGGTCAGAAGAAGCGGCGACGCCGGGCCTTCTGGGGGCGCAGCAGGTCGGCTCCCCGGGTGAGCATGCGGCTGGCCCCGGAGGGGCCGCGCCGCGACTCCAGTGTGTGACTGAGCCGGCGAGCACCCGCTGCCGCCAACGGAACCGCCACGGCCATCACCGCCCACTGGGCAACGCGCTTGCGGATCATGTGGTTTCACCTCCGTCAGTGGCTGCTACCAGCGGTGGTACCCAGTCCGGGCGCACCCTATGCGTTCAGGTGGTCGGTGCCACCGGGTTGGGTAGCGCGCCACCGAAGCGGCGGTCCCGCTGGGCGTACAGCTCGCAGGCGTACCACAGGTGGCGGCGGTCGAAGTCCGGCCAGAGCGTGTCCAGGAAGACCAGTTCGGCGTACGCGCTCTGCCAGAGCATGAAGTTCGAGGTGCGCTGCTCACCGGAGGGCCGCAGGAACAGGTCCACCTCGGGCACCTCGGGGTGGTAGAGGTAGCGCGCGACGGTCTTCTCGGTCACCTTCGCCGGGTCGAGCTTCCCGGCTGCCGCATCCCGGGCGATCGCGGCAGCGGCGTCGGCGATCTCCGCCTGCCCGCCGTAGTTGACGCAGAACTGCAGGGTCAGCGTCGAGTTGCCCCGCGACATCTCCTCGGCGGTCTGCAACTCGCTGATCACGCTCTTCCACAGCCGCCCGGCCCGCCCGGACCAGACCACCCGCACCCCGAGGTCGATCAACTGGTCCCGGCGTCGACGGATGACGTCACGGTTGAAGCCCATCAGGAACCGGACCTCGTCCGGCGAGCGCCGCCAGTTCTCGGTGGAGAAGGCGTACGCCGACAGGTAGGGGATGCCCATCTCGATGGCCCCCTCGACCGTGTCGAAGAGGGAGAACTCCCCCGCCTCGTGTCCCTTGGTGCGGGGCAGCCCACGCTCCTTGGCCCAACGGCCGTTGCCGTCCATCACCACGGCGACGTGCTTGGGCACCGCCCCCGGCGGCAGCGCCGGCGGCCGGGCACCCGACGGGTGCGGGGTCGGCGGCACCGGCTCGCGCCGGCCGGCCCTGATGGATCGGATCACTCGGCTCTCCCCTGTTCACGCTCTGGGACCGCTGTGGTCGCCGGGCCACCCCGATCGACCAGCGGCAGCGAGCGTAGCGTGCGCTCCAGATGCCACTGCAGGTGCGCCGCGACGAGCCCGCTGCACTCCCGGCGTACCCCGGTGTCGGTGGCGTTGGCGACCCGCCAGTCTCCGCCGACCAGCGCGGACATCAGGTCGATGGTGGCCGGGGCGGGATGGGCGGCACCGGGGGGACGGCAGTCCGGGCAGACCGCGCCGCCGGCGGGCACCGAGAAGGCCCGGTGCCGGCCGGGGGTGCCGCAGACGGCGCAGGCGGTCAACGCCGGCGCCCAGCCGGCCAGGGCCATGCCCCGCAGCAGGTAGGCGTCGAGCACCAGGGTAATGGCGTGTTCGCCCTGGGCGAGGGCCCGCAGCGCACCCAGGGTGAGCTGGAACAGCCGCAACGACGGTTCCCGCTCGACGGGAGTGAGCCGCTCGGCGGTCTCGGCGATCGCGCTGGCCGCCGTGTAGCGGGGATAGTCACCGAGGAACCGCTTGCCGTACAGGTCGATCCCCTCGACCTGGCTGACGGTGTGCAGGGAACTGCCCAACTCGCCCTTGGGGTCACCGGCGAGTTGCAGGTCGACGTGGCCGAACGGCTCCAACCGGGCACCGAACTTGGAGGTCGTCCGGCGTACGCCTCGGGCGACCGCACGCAGCCGGCCGTGCCGCCGGGTGAGCAGGGTGACGATCCGGTCGGACTCGCCGAGCTTCTGTACGCGTAACACCACCGCGTCGTCGCGGTAGAGCTGTCGGCGGTATCCGGCCATCGCGTCATTCTCCCTCGCGGCCGGACACCCGTCGGCACCCCGGGTCGGATTTCAGGGTCCGCTCCGGGTATCGGGGGCCACTGACCCGGATGTGCCCCCACCAGCACCGGCGTTAGCGTGCTCGGCATGGCTGCACACCGGACCATCCCCCCTCGACCTGCTCGTCCTGCTCGGCGTACCCCGGTCCGTCGGGTCGGCACGGTGATCGCCGCGGCGATCGCCCTGACCGTCCTGGCCGGCTGCAACAACCTTTCCTTCCGTCGGCTCGACTTCGACACCACCGAGGAGGCCCGGATCAGCACCATCCGCCTGCTGCCGGGCGCCGGTGACGTGGTGATCCGCGCCGACGGCGAACCGGACCGGATCCGCATCAAGCGGGTGGTGCGGTACCAGGGTGACGAGCCGGGCATCACGTACGAGATCAAGGGCACCGAACTGGTGCTCGACACCTCGTGCGGACGCCGGTGCAGCGTCTCCTACGAGGTGGTCGCGGGCGAGGGGGTCCGGGTCGAGGGCGAGACCGGTTCGGGCAACATCGACCTGAGCTGGGTGGGACAGGTCGAGGTGACGGTCGGTTCCGGCGACGTCCGGGTGGTCGGTGCCGCCGGCCCGGTCCGGGTGGAGAGCGGCTCCGGCGAGATCGAGGTGTACGACCTGACGTCCACCGTGGTGCTGCGGACCGGCTCCGGAGACATCACCGCCACCCGGCTGCGCGGGGAGGTGGACGCACAGGCCTCGTCGGGCAACGTGACGGTCGAGTTGGACGCTCCCGCCTCGGCCCGCGCGCACGCGTCGAGCGGCAACGTCGAGCTGCGGGTACCCGCCGGCAGCTACCAGATCCGGTCGGAGGCCGGTTCCGGTTCGGTCGACGTGAGCGTACCGAACGACCCGACCGCCGCTCTGGTGCTCGACGTGCGAACGGGCAGCGGCGACATCTCCCTCATGACCCGGTGACGTCCCGGCCCCGCCGACCCGACACCGCGTCCTCCCGGGGTTCGGTCTCCCGGTCACGCTGACCCGGTACGGCCGTCTCGCCGGGCTCGGCGGTCCGGTCGGCCTCGACACCGCGGCGGGATTCCGCGTGCCGGCGGGCGGCCGGAACGGCGTGACGGCGTCCGCCGGGGATCAACTCGGGCGGGCGCCCCGCCGCGACGTCCTCGACCCAGCCGACAAGTGCGGTCACCACCCCCACCAGCAGGAAGACCAGCATCACCCGGATCGCCAGGCCCAGCAGGTCCTGATGCGACCAGCCGACCACGTCCACCAGCGGGGTGAGCGCCACCACGAACGCCATGTGCCACAGGTAGACGGTCAACGCCCGGCGGTTCAGCACGGTCACCGCGCGACCGAACACGTGGTTACGGTCGACCCAGTCCGCACTCGACGGGGCCCGTCCCAGCGCCACCAGGATGAACGCGGCCGACCAGAGGGCGTTGCCGAGCGGGTTGTCGTTCAGGTCGTAGCCGCGCGGCCCGGGATGGGCCAGCAGCCAGGCACCACCGGTCGCCGCGAGGGCGAGCACGGTCGGCACCAGCACCCGGTTCGCCAGGCGGCGCAGCATCCCCGCCTGGTGGGCGAAGCCGAGCAGCCAGGCACCGAAGTAGAGCCCGAACTCCCGCAGCACGCCGGGGGCGTTCGGGTAGATGCCCAACTCGATCGCCAACAGCAGGCAGTACGGGGCGAGCAGGGTGGGCAGTGGATAACGCCGGAACAGCCAGAGTGCGACCGGTGAGGCGAGCACGAACCACAGGTAGTCCCGCAGGTACCAGATCGGGCTCAGCGCCAACGCGCCCCAGTAGTTCGCCGGTGGATCGGCGACCGGGAAGAGCCAGAGCAGCACCTTCGGTGTCAGCGGCAACCCGGTCAGCAGCATCGCCGGTACGAAGATCCCGGCCAGCACCCACAGCGACGGCAGCAGCCGGCGCAGCCGACGGCCGACCGCGGTGGGACCGGACCTGAGCAGCGAGGTCGCCATCAACGACCCGGCCAGCGCGAACATCACCGACATCGCCGGGAACAGCAGGGTCAGCGACGCCCAACCGGTGACGTGGTAGACGACGACTCGCACGATGGCCAGGAAGCGCAGCAGGTCCAGGTATCGATTTCGCATCAGCCTGCATCTGTATCCGGGGGCATAGGTACGTCTCTCTACCCTCCGGGGTGGGCGGTGGAAACGCCCAGAGGCCCGACCAGATAGTGAACCTTCCCATATGCCTGACCGGTACCGATCAGTCAGATGCAGCGCGAGAAGTCCGGATTACCGGCGCTGTCAGAAGCCGAGTTTGCGCAGCTGCTTGGGGTCGCGTTGCCAGTCCTTGGCCACCCGCACATGCAGGTCGAGATAGACCCGGGTGCCCAGCAACTCCTCGATCTGCCGCCGCGCGGCGGTGCCCACCGCCTTGAGCCGACTGCCCCGGTGCCCGATGACGATCGCCTTCTGACTGGGCCGCTCGACGTACAGATCGGCGTAGATCTTCGTCAGCTGCCCCTCGGGGATCATCTCCTCGACCACCACCGCGATGGAGTGCGGCAGCTCATCCCGGACACCCTCCAGGGCGGCCTCCCGGACCAGCTCCGCGACAAGCACCTGCTCCGGGTCGTCGGTGAGCATGTCGTCGGGATAGAGCTGCGGAGACTCGGGCAGATACCGCGTCATCACCTCGACGAGCGTGTCCACCTGGTGCCCGGCGACCGCGCTGACCGGCACCACCTCGGCGAACTCGCCCAGCTCGCTGACCGCCAGCAACTGCTCGGCCAGCCGCTTCTTGTCCACCAGGTCGGTCTTGGTGACCACCGCCAGCACTGTCGCCTTCAACTCGGCCAGCTCGCCGGTGATGAACCGGTCGCCACGGCCGATCGGCTCGTCGGCGGGGATGCACAGGCCGATCACGTCGACCTCGCTCCAGGTCTGCCGGACCAGGTCGTTGAGCCGCTCGCCGAGCAGGGTACGCGGCCGGTGCAGACCCGGCGTGTCCACCAGCACGAGCTGCGAATCCGGCCGGTGCAGCACCGCCCGGATGATGTGCCGGGTGGTCTGCGGCTTGTTCGAGGTGATCGCGATCTTCTGCCCGACGATCGCGTTGGTCAGCGTCGACTTGCCGGCATTCGGTCGACCGACGAAGCAGGCGAAGCCCGCCCGGTAGGCGCGCGGCGTCGGCGCGGCGCTCACTCGGTCACCGTGCCGAGCACCGTGCCGTCCGGCGCGGCCACGTGCACCGGTGCATCGGCGGACAGGTCGCGGACGGCCGCGTACCCCGCACCGTCGAGAGTGGAGGCCTCGGTGACCACGGCGGCGGCCTCCAACCGGGTGGCACCCGCCGCCGCCGCCGAGGCGACCGCCAACTGCAGCGCGGTGATCGTCAACGAGGGCAGCGACACGCTGGCCGCCGCGTACGTCCGACCGTCCTGGTCGCGTACCGCGGCACCCTCCACGGCGCCCACCCGGCCGCGCGCCCCCCGGGCCAGGATCACCAGCTTGCCGTCCTCGGCGCTGAGCTCGGAGCCGGCGGGTACGGCGGCTGGTACGGCAGGTGACTCAGGCATCGGCGGGTTGCCTCTCCTCTGATCGATCGGTGTCGCCCCGGGAGGCGGTCGGCCCACCGCCCGGGTTGTCCTGGGTGTCGGTCGGCTCGACCCGGCGCACCAGCACCGTGTCGATCCGGTTGCGTCGGCCGGTGGTGCCCTCGGCGAGCAGTTGCAGCCCGGCCACCTCGACCTCCGCTCCGGGGATCGGCACCCGGCCGAGGCACTGGGCGAGCAGGCCGCCGACGGTCTCCACCTCGTCGTGCGGCAACTCGGTGTCGAACAGCTCGCCGAGATCCTCGACCGGCAGTCGGGCGGTGACCCGCACCGCACCGTCGGGCAGCTGCTCGATCGGCGGACGCTCGACGTCGTACTCGTCGGTGATCTCGCCGACGATCTCCTCCAGGATGTCCTCGATGGTGACCAGCCCGCCGGTGCCGCCGTACTCGTCCACGACGATCACCAGATGGTTGCGGGCGGCCTGCATCTCCGACAGCAGGTCGTCGACGGGCTTGGAGTCCGGCACGAAGGTGGCCGGGCGCATCAGCTCGGCCACCGGCAGCTGACGGTCCTCGGCGGCGCCACCCTGGGTACGCCGGATGAGGTCCTTGAGGTAGAGCACACCGAGCACGTCGTCGACGCTCTCGCCGATCACCGGGATGCGGGAGAAGCCGGAACGCAGGAACAGCGCCAACGCCTGCGCCAGCGTCTTGGTCGACTCGATCCACACCATCTCGGTACGCGGCACCATGACCTCGCGGGCGATGGTGTCACCGAGCGCGAAGACCGAGTGGATCATCTGCCGTTCGCCGTGTTCGACGACGCCCCGCTGCTCGGCGAGGTCGACCAGTTCCCGCAGCTCGACCTGGGTGGCGAAGGGTCCTTCCCGGAACCCGCGACCCGGCGTGACCGCGTTGCCGATCAGGATCAGCAGCGATGCGAGGGGGTTGAGCGCCCGTCCGAGCCAGCGCACCAGCGGCGCGGCGAAGCGGGCCACGGCGTACGCGTGCTGCCGCCCGATGGTGCGCGGACCCACACCCACCACGACGAAGCTGACCACGGTCATCGCCCCGGCGGTGACCAGCGCCGCCCGCCAGCCCGCACCGAAGGTGTCCACCGCGACCAGTGCCACAAGCGTGGTGGCGGTCAGCTCGGCGAGCAGCCGCAGCAGGAGCAGCAGGTTGAGGTGGCGGACCACGTCACCGGCGACCAGTTGGAGGGTGGGCGCGCCCCGGGCACCCTCCCGGGCCAGCTCGGCGGCCCGAGCCGGCGAGACCGCGGCCAGGGCGGCCTCGGTCATCGCGATGAGACCGCCGAGCACCACCAGCCCGGCGGCGAAGGCGAGTAGTTGCAGGTCGGGAAGGCCGGTGGCGGACGCGGCCAGCGAGGTATCCATCACCGGGTGCGGGTCGACCGCCAGCTCGACAACAACCGGGCCTGGAGCCCGAACATCTCCCGCTCCTCCTCCGGCTCCGCGTGGTCGTAGCCGAGCAGGTGCAGGACGCCGTGCACGGTGAGCAGGTGCAGCTCGTCGTCGGCGCTGTGGCCCGCGGTGGCAGCCTGCTTCGCCGCCACCTCCGGGCAGAGCACGATGTCACCGAGCAGCGCCGGCTCGCCGCCGACGGCCGCGTTCTCACCCGGCCCGTGGTCGATGCTGCCCTCGTCCATGGGGAAGGCGAGCACGTCGGTCGGGCCGTCGCCGCCCATCCAGCGATGGTTCAGCTCGGTCATGTAGCCGACGTCGACAAGCAGCACGGACAGCTCGGCGAGGGGGTTGACCCCCATCTCGTCGAGTGCGTGCCGGGCGACGGCCAGCACGGCGTCGGTGTCGACGGCGACACCCGACTCGTTGGCGATCTCGATGGACAACTGTCTTCCCTCGGTCTAGCGGCGCCGACCGGCGCGGTTGCCCTGGGCGTTGCGCCCCGGCACCGCGTGCACGGCCTGCGCCTGCTGGTTCTCCCGCTCGGCGTCCCAGCGGGCGTACGCGTCGACGATCTCACCCACCAGTCGGTGGCGTACCACGTCGGCGCTGGACAGCTGCGCGAAGTGCACGTCCTCGACGCCGGCCAGGATCTCCCGGACGACCCGAAGGCCGCTTGTCGTCCCACCGGGCAGGTCGACCTGGGTGACGTCACCGGTCACCACGATCTTCGAGCCGAAGCCGAGCCGGGTGAGGAACATCTTCATCTGCTCGGGCGTGGTGTTCTGCGCCTCGTCGAGAATGATGAACGCGTCGTTGAGCGTGTTGTGCGTCACCAGGAAATGGTCGGTGACATAGAGCGAGTCCTCCGCCGCCACCTGGATGCACATCGTCTCCTGCACCCCGGCCGGGATGATCGAGTCGATGAACCGCATCGGCCGCCCGCCACCGTACTCCTCGTACCGCTGGCGTTTGCGAGCCAGCCGGAACGGCGGAATCTCCTCGGGCAGGCGGATCTCCACGACGTACGCGTCGGACCGGTACGGGACCGGGCGGCCCTTCGCCCGACCGGGCGGCCGACCCTCGGCCGCGCGGCCGCGCCACGTCGCGACCCCACCCAGCGACTGGACCAGGTAGATGACGTCGTCTCGCAGTTGGGCGGAGGTGGTCGCGTACTGCACCCGGCAGGTGCGTCCGGCCTGCACGACCGGCCCCCCGTCGCTGTCCAGCAACCCCTGAAGGACAGCCAACCGAACGTCGAGGCTGTTGCGCTGGTAGACCTCGGGCACGAACTTGGTGCCCGACCTGGTCCCGGCCAGGCCCAGCTCACGGAGCGCGACTGTCACCGGGTTCGCGACGATCACCCCGCCCCGCTGCCCGTTGACGTGCCGCAGCACGTAGTCGTACTCGCTCTTGCGGACGAGTTCGATGTCGGCGAGCGCATCCTCCATCGCGCGGGCGAGTTCCGGGTCCGCGGTGCTGAACCCTGGCGTCGTCTGGCACGAGATGGCGCCGTCGCCGAGCAGCAGCCCGAGCGCGTAAGGGTCGAGTGGGACGTCCTGCGGCTCCATCTGCACGGGCGCCACGACCGGCAGCTCGTACCGGCGGGTGTGGCCCCGCCACTCCTGGCCGATCATCTCCTGCGTCTCGAGCGTGCGCCGGCATCCGCGTCGCTTGTCCTCGGCGGTAGCGACTGTCCAGAGGTGTTCGCCGCAGCACAGGGTGGAGGCCCCGTCTCCGGTGGTGACCCGGTAGACCTGCTTGGGCCCCTGTGGGTAGATGCCGATCACCGGGGTCGGCCTGCCGTTCGAGCCGATGACCAGGTCACCGATCCGAAGCGACCCGAACCGCTTGAACCCTTGAGGCGTGAGAACCCGCGCGTCGTACGGTTGGGCCCGGCCCCTCATGTACGCCAGCGGGGCGACCTCGATCGTGCCCGCCGCCATCAGCTTCGGGATCGTCTCCGGGTCGAGCATGTCGTGCAGCGCGTCGTAGAGCGGGCGCAGGTACGGGTCGATCTTCTCGTTGAGCGTGCCGGGCAGGAAGCCCAGCCGCTCCCCCGCCTCGACGGCGGGCCGGGTCAGGATGATCCGGTTGATCTGCTTGGCCTGCAACGCCTGGACGGCCTTGGCCATGGCGAGGTAGGTCTTGCCGGTACCGGCCGGGCCGATGCCGAAGACGATGGTGTGCGCGTCGATCGCGTCGACGTAGCGCTTCTGCCCGAGCGTCTTGGGCCGGATGGTGCGCCCGCGCCGGGAGAGGATGTTGAGGGTGAGCACCTCGGCGGGTCGTTCCGTGCCACCCTGTTCGAGCATGCCGACGGTACGCCGGACAGCATCTGTGGTCAGGGTCTCGCCTTTCTCGATGAGTTCGAGCAGCTCGCTGAAGATCCGCTCGGCGAGGGCATTGTCGGCGGGCGCGCCGGTGATGGTGATCTCGTTGCCCCGTACGTGCACGTCGCTGTTCACCGAGCGCTCGACCAGTCGCAGGATCTCGTCACCCGCGCCGAGCAGGTTCACCATGATCTTCGAGTCGGGGACGGTGATCCTGGTCTGCACCCGGGGTGGGCCGGGAGGTGGGGTGCCGGTCATAGGTCGGGCCAAGGGGCCCTGCGCCACCTGCTCTCGATCTCGGTGCCGGGCGTGGCGCCACGGCGTGCTGACGTTACCTCCATCGTATCGGGTCGCCCGCGCGGACACGCTGCCCAATTCCGCTGGCACGATACAGGCGTACACGAGCGGACGAACCGGCACAAAAGGCGTGGCGGTCCGGGCGGGTCAGGCCCGGAAGTCGTACCCGTCGAAGGCCTCCTGGTGCCGGGTGAACCGGTAGGTCGCCCAGTGCATCCGGACCACCACCCCGTCGCTGTCGCGGGTCAGCCGGAGCAACTCGCCGACCTCCCGCCCGGCGACCGTACGGAACACGTCCGGCCGATCCGGTAGCGGCGCGAAGACCGCCGGCGGCTTGCCCGGCGGATCGTCCGCGCCCCGGGCCTGCAGGGTCGCGTCCCGCCAACTGAACACGTACTGGAAACCCTCGCCCCACCAGCGGCCGAGCAGCCCACGCAGCTGGGCGGGGGCCGGCTCGCCGGGTCGCCACGGGGTGATCTCGGCCGGGTCGTGTTCGGCGGCGGCGGCGAGCAGCCGGTGCGGCAGCTCCAGCAGCTCCGCCGAGGTGCCCGAGGAGCCCAGCACGGCAGCCCCGAAGGCGGCAGGTGTGCCCTCGCCGCCCCGGCGGCCGTACGCCCCGGCCAGGAACCCGGGCATGGCGCCGTCGTGCCCGACGTGCACCACCCGGTCGCCCTGCGGCACCAGGATCAGGCCGAGGCCGAACCCGGCGTTCCAGAGCGCCTCGTCGGTGACCGTGACCGGCCAGCGCATCTCCTCACAGGTGGTCGGGCTGAGTACCCGGCCGGTCGCGTCCATCGCCGCCGGGTCGGCCAGGAAGGCAGCCCAGCGCGCCATGTCGGTGGCCGTGCTCCAGAGCTGGGCGGCCGGGCCGACGGCACCGAAGTCGCTCGGCGGCTCCGCATGCGCCTCGTCGGAGTACGCGTCGACCAGGTAACCGGTGGCCGCCCGGGGGCCTGGCGAAACCGTGGTGCTGGTCAGTCCGAGCGGAGTCAGCACCCGCTCGGTCAGCACCTCGGCCCAGGTGCTTGCGCGTACCTGCCCGACCAGCCGGCCGAGCAGCGCCATGCCGAGGTTGGAGTAGTGGAACCGCCGGCCGGGCGGCAACACCCGCTCGGCCCGGTCCAGTTCGGCGACCAGCCGGTCGACGTCGGGCACCTGAAGCGTGTCCCAGACGTCGCCGTACGGCTCGCGTTGCAGGCCCGCGGTGTGCGACAGCAGCCGGCGTACGGTCAACTCGCCGTGCGCCGGCAGGTCGAGGTGCCGGTCCAACCGATCGTCGAGGTCGAGCAGCCCGTCGTCGCGACACTGCATGACCAGTACGGCGGTGAAGGTCTTGGTCACCGACCCGATCCGGAACCGGGTCTGTTCGTCAAGCGCGGTGTCGTTGCCGGTGCCGCCGACCGTGCACGTCCACAGCGCCCGGTCGGCCCGGTGCACGGCGGCCGAGACCGCCGGCACCCGAGCCTGCGCCTGGACCCGCCGCACCAGCCGTTCGAGGTGCTGGGCGGCTGCGGTACGGCCGGCGGCCGAACTCACGCCATGCTCCGGGCCAGCATCGGTCCGAGCGGCGCACCACCCAGCACGTGCGCGTGCGCGTGGAAGACCTCCTGGCCACCGTACGGGCCGGTGTTGAACATCAGCCGGAAGCCGTCGCCGAGCAGCCCCTCGTCCTCGGCCACCGCGGCGGCCGTGGCGAGCACCTCACCGGCCAACGCCGGGTCACCCTGGCCGAGGGTGGCCACGTCGGCGTAGTGCTCCTTGGGGATGACCAGCACGTGCACCGGCGCCTTCGGGTCGATGTCCCGGAAGGCGAGCGTGGTGGGGGTCTCGCGGACCACCGTGGCCGGGATCTCCCCGGCGACGATCCGGCAGAACAGACAGTCAGTACTCACCCGGGCAGTGTAAGGAAGGGCCCCTGCTTAACGCCTCAGGTAGAGCAAGGGCCCCTTGTTAACACCACCGAGCAGGTACGGCAGGATGTCGCCCATGGCAGGACGGGCAGTGCTGGTCACGGGCGGTTCACGTGGCATCGGGCGGGCGGTGGTGCAGGCGTTCGCCGCCTCCGGCGACCGGGTGGCGATCCACCACCGCGACTCGGCCGACCTGGCCGAGCAGCTGCGGGCCGAGCTGCCGGGCACGGGCCATGTGGTGGTCCGCGCCGACCTCGCCGACCCCGACGCGGTACGGGCGATGGTCGACGAGGCCGCCGACCGCCTCGACGGGCTCGACGTACTTGTCAACAACGCCGGCGTGTTCGGGCCGGCCGACCCGCCGCACCCCGTCTTCGACAGCAGCTACGAGCAGTGGCGGCAACGTTGGCGCGAGGTCTGCGACACCAACCTGTTCGGGGCGGCCAACGCCGCCTGGTGCGCCGCCCAGCACATGCGCACGCGAGGTGGGCGAATCGTCAACGTCTCCTCGCGCGGCGCGTTCCGCGGCGAGCCGACCAACCCGGCGTACGGCGCCAGCAAAGCCGGTCTCAACGCGATGGCCCAGTCGTTGGCGGTGGCCCTGGCGCCGTACGGCATCGCGGTGGCCACGGTCGCGCCCGGCTTCGTCGAGACGGACATGACCAACGAGCACCTGAAGGCGCCGCGCGGCGACGCCATCCGGGCACAGAGCCCGTTCGACCGGGTGGCCCGGCCCGAGGAGATCGCCGCCGCCGTGCACTGGCTGGCCAGCCCCGAGGCGGAATGGGCCTCCGGCACCATCATCGACCTCAACGGTGCCTCCTACCTGCGCACCTGACGCAGCAGGCCGACAGCGGGTTCTACCAGCGCAGGAGGCGGGTGGCGAGGACGGCCAGGGCGGCCACGCCGGCGGTGGAGGTGCGCAGCACCGAGGGTCCGAGGCGGACCGGGTGTGCGCCGGCCTGCTGGAAGGTTGCCAGCTCGGCCGGGGTGATGCCGCCCTCGGGGCCGACCACCAGCACGATCTCGCCCTGGTCGGGCAACTCGACGGTGGTCAGCCGGTCGGTCGCCTCCTCGTGCAGGACGTAGCCGGCGGCGGCGCCGGAGATGCGTCGGGCCACCGATGCGGTGGGCTCGTCCGGCGCGCCCGCCACCACGGGCAGCCACGCCCGGCGGGCCTGCTTCGCCGCCTCGCGGGCCGTGGCCACCCACTTGTCCCGGGCCCGTACGCCCCGGTCCCCTCGCCACTGCGCGACCGACCGGCCGGCCGCCCAGGGGACGATCTCGTCCACTCCCGCTTCGGTCATCGCCTGTACGGCCAGTTCCCCCCGGTCGCCCTTGGCGATGCCCTGCACCACCACCAGCCGGGGGTTCGCCGCGTCGACGTACCCCCGGCTGGTGATCTCGATGTCCAGGGTGCCCCGGCCGACGGCGCTGACCACGGCGGCGGCCGTGCCGCCCCGGCCGTCGCCGAGCAGCAGTTCCTCGCCGACCCGTAGCCGTTGCACGGTGGCGGCGTGGTGCCCCTCGGGGCCGTCGAGCACCATCGTGTCGGCGGTGGGCAGCGACTCGACCAGGAACAGCGGAGCGGACACGGGACGTCGGTCAGCCGTGACCGTTGAAGGCGTCGCGCATCCGGGAGAAGAAGCCGCCCTGCTTGGTCAGCTCGGCGACCTCCTCGCCGCGGGTCTTGGCGAAGTCGCGCAGCATCCGCTCCTGGTCGGCGTCGAGCTTGGTCGGGGTACGCACGTCGAGGTGGACGTAGAGGTCACCACGACCGGTGCCCCGCAGATGGGGTACGCCCCGGGCCCGCAGCCGCAGCGTGCTGCCGGGTTGGGTGCCCGCCTTGACGTCGACCGGCTCCTCGCTGTCGAGCGTCTTGATGGTCAGTCGGGTGCCGAGCGCCGCGGCGGTCATCGGCACGGTGACCCGGCAGTGCAGGTCGTCGCCCTTGCGGGAGAAGACGTCGTGCGGCCGCTCGTGGATCTCGACGTAGAGGTCACCGGCGGTGCCACCGCCCGGGCCGACCTCGCCCTGCTGGGCCAGCCGGATCCGCATGCCGTCCTCCACCCCGGCCGGGATCTTGACGGTCAGCGACCGGCGGGTCCGGACCCGGCCGTCACCGGCGCAGGTCGGGCAGGGGCTCGGGATGGTGGTGCCGTAGCCCTGGCAGACCGTGCACGGCCGGGCGGAGACCACCTGACCGAGGAAGGTGCGCTGCACCGACTGCACCTCGCCGCGGCCACCGCACGCCTCGCAGGTGGCCAGGTGGGTGCCGGCGGCGGTGCCCGCACCGGAGCAGGTGGTGCAGAGCACCGCAGTGTCCACGGTGATCGGCGCCTCCACCCCGAAGGCGGTCTCCTGCAGGTCCAGTTCCAGCCGCAGGATCGCGTCGGCACCGGGGCGGGTACGCGGTCGCGGTCCCCGGCCGGCACCGGTGGCCCCGCCGAAGAAGGCGTCCATGATGTCCTGGAAGCCGACGAACGGACCGGCGCCGCCGGGCCCGCCCGGGCCACCGGCACCGCCACCGCCCGGGGCCAACGGGTCGCCACCGAGGTCGACGATCTGCCGTTTCCGATCGTCCGAGAGGACCTCGTACGCGGCGTTGATGTCCTTGAACTTCTCCTGTGCCTCCGGATCCGGATTCACGTCCGGGTGGAATTGCCGCGCGAGCTTGCGGTACGCGCGCTTGATCTCGTCATCGGAGGCGCCCCGGCTGACGCCGAGAATGCCGTAGTAGTCCCTGGCCACTGCGTTCCGTGTCCTCGTGTTCGTCTCGCGTTACGCCGGTCGGCGGCGGCAGCCCACCGTCGGCCCTGACTGATCAGTTCTGGGCCAGCAGCTCGCCCACGTAGCGTGCCACGGCCCTCACCGTGGCGATGGTCCCGGGGTAGTCCATCCGGGTCGGCCCCAGCACGCCCATCCCCCCGACGATGGTCGCGCCCGGGCCGTAGCCGGTGCTGACCACGGAGGCCGCCCGCAAGTTGTCGATCTCGTTCTCGTCACCGATGCGTACCCGTAGCGTGCTCGGCTCCACCTCGCCGATGAGTTTGAGCAGCACGACCTCCTCCTCGAGGGCTTCGAGGATCGGCCGCAGGGAACCCTGGAAGTCCAGGAGACCGCCGCGGGCGAGGTTGGCGGTGCCGGCCAGCGCGATCCGCTCCTCGTGCCGCTCGACAAGTGTCTCCAGCAGCACGGTGGACAGGGTGGTCATGGCACCACGCAGATGCGGGACGCACTCGTCGATGAGGGTCTGCACCAGCGGTGGGGTCTCCGACAACTGGATGCCGACCAGCTTCTCGTTGACCGTCCGGCGGAGATCCAGCACGTCGTCGGCGTGGATCGGGGCGGGCAGCTCGACCAGCCGCTGCTCGACCCGCCCGGTGTCGGCTATCACGACGAGCATCAGCCGGGTGGTGGAGATCGGCACCAGCTCCAGATGCCGTACGCGGGACCGGGCCAGGCTGGGGTACTGCACCACGGCGACCTGCCGGGTCAGCTGTGCCAGCAGCCGGACGGTGCGGTGCACCACGTCGTCGAGGTCGACTGCGCCGGCCAGGAAGCGCTCGATCGCCCGGCGTTCGGCCGGGCTGAGCGGCTTGACCCGGCTCAACCGGTCGACGAAGAGCCGGTAGCCGCGGTCGGTGGGCACTCGACCGGCGCTGGTGTGCGGCTGCCGGATGTAGCCCTCTTCCTCAAGCACGGCCATGTCGTTTCTGACGGTGGCCGGCGAGACACCGAGCTGGTGCCGCTCGACCAGGGCCTTGCTGCCGACCGGCTCCTGGGTGGCGACGTAGTCCTCGACAATCGCCCGCAGTACGGCGAGCTTGCGGTCGTCGAGACCCATCTCCACCTCCTGTCGCAGGTCAGTGTCGAGCGTCACCCACCGTCGGCGGACGCCCTGGCACTCGACTGTAGCGAGTGCCAGTCTACGTCGAGGCCCCCCGCAGCGCGATGATCAAGAAAACGGAGTTGTCCGCAGTCCGATCGGAGACTTGACACTCGCCGGTGTCGCTATGGTGCGTCATTGCCGCTGGCACCTACCGTGAGCCCCATGACTGAACCACCTCGTCCCCCGAGTTTCGGCGACGATCCCACGGCTCCCGTTTCCGGATCGTCTGGCCAGGGCGGATATCCCCCGCCCGGCGGCTACCCGCCGCCCGGTGACCAGCCTCCGTCGGCCGGCTACCCACCGCCGGGTGGTTATCCGCCGCCCGGTGGTTACCCTCCGCCCGGTGTCGGCTACCCGACCGGCGGCTACGGCGCGCCCGGTGGCGGCTACGGCACCAACGAAGACAAGACGTGGGCCCTGATCGCCCACTTCGGCGGCCCGCTCGGCGTGGTCTTCGGTGGCGGCCTGCTCGGCTGGGTGGCGCCGCTGATCGCGAACATGACCCGCGGGCAGCAGTCCCCGGTCGTCCGGGCGCACGCCGTCGCGGCCCTGAACTTCCAGCTCACCTGGGCGGTCGTCGGGCTGCTGAGCTGGGTGCTCACCGCGATCACCTGCGGCATTCTCTTCTTCGTCCCGATGCTGGTCTGGCTCGTGCCGTTGATCTTCGGCATCATCGGCGGGGTCAAGGCCAACGAAGGCGTCCTCTACCGGTACCCGATGAGCTTCTCCTTCATAAAGGGCTGATCGGCAGCTAGGGCAGCAGGTCACGCACCACGGCGTCGGCGAGCAGCCGGCCGCGCAGGGTCAGCACCCCGCGGCCGGCCGCGTGGGCGGGAGCGGCCAGCAGGCCGTCGGCCACCGCCCGCGCCGCAGCCGCGCGCCCGGCGTCGTCGAGGACGTCCAGCGGCAGGCCCTCGGCCAGCCGCAGCCGGAGCATGACCTCCTCCATCCGGGCCTCGTCGGCGGTCAGCACCTCCCGCGCCAGGCCGGGTGACCGGCCGGCGGCCAGGCGTTGGGCGTACGCCGTGGGGTGTTTGACGTTCCACCAGCGCACCCCGCCGACGTGGCTGTGTGCCCCCGGACCGAGACCCCACCAGTCGCCGCCGGTCCAGTAGAGCAGGTTGTGCCGGCACCGGCCCGACGGCGTACGGGCCCAGTTGGACACCTCGTACCAGGAGAAGCCGGCCGCGTCGAGGGCGGCCTCGGCGGCCAGGTAGCGGTCCGCGGCGACGTCGTCGTCCGGGTACGGCAGCTCACCGCGACGCATCCGGGCGGCCAGCCGGGTGCCGTCCTCGACGATCAGGGCGTACGCGCTGACGTGGTCGACGCCCGCCGCCACGACCTGGTCCAGCGAGGCGGCGAAGTCCTCCGGCCGCTCCCCCGGCGTGCCGTAGATCAGATCCAGGTTGACGTGGTCGAATCCGGCGTCGCGGGCCTCCAGCGCGGCGGCCGTGGCCCGGCCGGCGCTGTGTCGGCGGTCGAGCACGGCGAGCACCCCGGGGGCGGCCGACTGCATGCCCAGCGAGATCCGGGTGTAGCCGGCGGCCCGCAACTCCTTGAGGGAGGCGGGGGTGACCGACTCCGGGTTGGCCTCGGTGGTCACCTCGGCGTCGGCGGCCAGTCCCCAGGTGCGGTCGACGGCGTCGAGGATGCGGGCCAGGTCGTCGGCGGGCAGCAGGGTGGGGGTCCCACCGCCGACGAAGACGGTCTCCACCCGACGGGGCGGACGGTCGCCCAGCACCCGCGCGGCGAGCGCCAACTCGGCCAGCACGGTGTCGGCGTAGCTGTCCCGGCTCGCGCCGCCGCCCAACTCCTGCGCCGTGTAGGTGTTGAAGTCGCAGTAGCCGCACCGACTGGCGCAGAAGGGCACGTGCACGTACACACCGAAGCCCTGGTCACCGACGCTCGCTCGGGCGGAGGCGGGCAACGACCCGTCGGTCGGGACGGGTTCGCCTGCTGGAAGGACGCCGGGCATGGCCACTAGTGTGCCCTCCCATGACCTCTCCCGACGCGCTGGTACGGGTCACCACGGCCCGCGGGGTGAGCACCCTCACCCTGGACAGCCCACCCAACCGCAACGCCCTCTCCACGCCGTTGATGACCCAACTGCTGGCCGGGCTGGACGCCGCGGTCGCCGACGACACGGTCCGGGTGATCGTGCTGGACCACACCGGCCCGGTCTTCTGTTCCGGGGCGGACCTGAAGGAGACGGCAGCGGCGTACGCCAGTGGGACGGTGCCCGCCGGGATGCTGGGTGACGTGCTCGCGGCGGTCTGGCAGTGCCCGAAGCCGGTGCTGGCCCGGGTCGCCGGCCCGGCCCGAGCCGGTGGTCTGGGCCTGATCGCGGCGGCCGACCTGGCGATCTGCGCCGCCGAGGCCACCTTCGCCTTCACCGAGGTACGCATCGGGGTGATCCCCGCGGTTATCTCGGCGACCGTGCTGCCCCGGTTGCACCCTCGGGCGGCGGCCGAGCTGTACCTGACCGGTGACACCTTCGACGGCCGGCGGGCGGCGCAGATCGGTCTGGTCACCGCCGCGGTGCCGGCCGAGGAGTTGGACGCCGCGGTGCAGCGCTACCTCGACTCGCTGGTGCGGGGCGCCCCGTCGGCGCTGGCCGGGGCGAAGGAACTGCTGCGCCGTCCGCCCGCCACCGAGCTGCGCGCCGACCTTGCGGACCTCAGCACCCTGTCCACCCGCTACTTCCTGTCCAGCGACGGCATCGAGGGGGTCACCGCGTTCCGGGAGAAGCGTCCGCCGCGCTGGGTCGCCGAACTCGACAGGTGAGGATCGGCCGCTATCGGGGAACTTCCGTCCCGACGCGGATCGCTTGCGGTGGAACTGGTCGGACGACCCAGGTCGGGCGCTGAGGGACGTACGCTTTCGGCGGACGTCGTACGGGAGGTGTGGGTGCGAACTCGGGTGGTCGTGGGTGGTTTCCTGGTCGTCGTGCTGGTCGCCGTGATCGGCATCGTGCTCGGCATGCGGCAGGTGGGAGAGCGGCTACGGCTGCCGTTGGCCAGCCGGGCCTGCACGGTGCAGGCCGACGGGAAGGTGACCCTCGACGCTCATCAGATGGCCAACGCGGCGACCATCGCGGCCATCGGCATCCAGCACGAGCTTCCCGACCGGGCCGTGGTGGTGGCGCTCGCCACCGCCTACCAGGAGTCCGGGCTGCGCAACCTGGCCGGCGGCGACCGCGACTCGGTCGGCCTGTTCCAGCAGCGACCGAGCCAGGGCTGGGGCACCCCCGAGAAGATCCGCGATCCCCGGTACGCGGCCGACCGGTTCTACGCCGCGCTGAAGAAGGTGCGCGGCTGGCAGGACATGCGGGTCACCGACGCGGCGCAGAAGGTGCAGCGGTCCGCCTTCCCCGAGGCGTACGAGAAGTGGGCCGACGAGTCGGAGGTGCTCGCCCGCGCGCTGCTCGGCCACGCCACGGGTGCGGTGGTCTGCACCTTCGGCGGCGATCCGGCGATGCGGGGTGAGGCTGCCGCCACCGCGCTGACCCAGGGTCTCCACCTCGACTGGGGGTTGACCGCCTCGGCGACCACGGCGCATCTGACCGGGCTCACGGTCACCGCGGCGAACCAACTCGATGGTTGGCGGTACGCGCACTGGCTGGTCGCCCACGCCAACGATCACGGGGTGAAACGGGTGCGCTTCGGCGACCTGGAGTGGACCAACCGGGGTGGTTCGTGGAGCCGGGTCGGTGACGGTTCGCGGGAGCATGCCGAGGTCGTCGCCGAGGTATTCGCGGACGCCTGACAGACCCCGATCTCCTTACCCGCAGTAACCGCAAAAACCGGCATTCCGTTATCAATAGCCCAGCATTGCCACTCTGAGTGACTGCAGGTAGTCGCGTCACTGCGGTGCGTCGTCATCATCGCCGGGATCGATACGGGCGGTCCGGCGGCCGATGCCACGGCGCGTTACGATCGGCCACCTGTGCCAGAAATGGTTTCACCTCTTGGGGAGGGGTACGACGTGGCTTTCGACTACGGCGACCGCACCGGCTATGAACCGATCAGTGACGTCGACCGCAAGGAGTTCCACGAGCAGGGCTTTCTCCTGCTGCGCAACGTCCTGACCGAGGACCACCGGGCGGCCCTCGAAGCCGCGGTCGACCGGGTGTACGCCGAGGAGAAGGCCAAGGGCAACACGACCAAGGACGGCACCCTGCACCTGCTGGGCTTCCTTGAGCGCGACGAGCTCTTCGGCGATCTGCTCACCCACCCGATCGCCTTCCCGTACATGTGGGGCCTGGCCGGGTGGAACATCTACTCGCACCACAACCACCTCGACGTGACTCCACCGGCGCTGGAGCCGGAGAAGCCGTACTGGGGGTGGCACCAGGACGGGTACCGGCAGAACTCCGACCCGGAGACGATGGACCCGAACCTGCCCCGGCCGATGTTCTCGCTGAAGGTCGCCTACGTGCTCTCCGACCTGTCGGAGACCGGCCGCGGCGCGACCAAGGTCATCCCGGGCAGCCACCTGTGGAACTCGCTGCCGCGTCCGGCGGACACCACGGTGCACAACCCGGACCCGGAGGGCACCGTCGAGATCACCGCCAACCCGGGCGACGCCTTCATCTTCGACCGCCGCCAGTGGCACTCGCGGTCGACGAACCTGTCGAACATCACCCGCAAGATGCTCTTCGTCGGCTACACCTACCGGTGGATCCGTCCCCTCGACGAGCTGCACATCGACAAGAACGGCGAGTGGTGGAACAACCGCACGCCGGTGCAGCGCCAGCTCTGCGGTGAGGGCACCCACACCGCGAACTACTGGGGCATCAACTGGGACGGCTACATCGACGACGAGATCCCGCTGCGCAAGGAACTCAAGCAGCGCGGCCTGCTCAACCGCAACATCCCCTGGCTCCGCTGAGGTGTAAGGAAGGGCCCCTTATTAACGCCTCGCGTACTAAAAGGTGCCCTTCTTAACACCCGGCAGCACCTCGCGGCACACACCGCCGCACCGGCGCTGATGAGAGCAACGCGGGTGGCGAAGCGCACGGCAAAGAAAGGCACCCGACCTGAATGGTCGGGTGCCTTTCTCGTGATCAGCGGTTACCGGTGGGTGACGCCCCGGCGACTGCGGCCGACCCCGGCGACCAGCGCGACCGCGATGGCGGCCAGCAGCACCTGGAGCATCAGCTCCCGCCAGTCGATGCCGGCGGTCTCGGCGAAGCCGGAGGCGCGGGCGATCACGGTACCGAGCAGCGCGGCACCGACACCGATGAGCATGTGCAGCCAGATCGGCATGGGCTGACGGCCCGGCACCACCAGGCGGCCCAGTGCGCCGACGATCAGACCGACGATCAGCGCGGTGATGATGCCCCAGACGGTGAGCTCCATGGTCGCTCTCCTTCACAAAAGACGATCCACATTTGTGGTTTTCCTGTCGTGACCGCCTAATGCCCGACCCGCGAAGAACTCAAACCGACCTATGCCGGTCGACAGTCCACCGGTCTCACCGCCCTGCCCGTACCCGTGGGTCAACACGGTTTCGCCGCAATGGCGGTCACCGGATTGCCTGGTGACCGCCATTGCGGCGAAACGACTACCGCACCCGAGGGGGCTACTTCTTGCCGGTGGGCTTCCCGTCCCCGGAGTCGGAGGAGAGCGCGGCGATGAAGGCCTCCTGCGGGACCTCCACCCGGCCCACCATCTTCATCCGCTTCTTGCCTTCCTTCTGCTTCTCCAGCAGCTTGCGCTTGCGGCTGATGTCACCGCCGTAGCACTTGGCGAGCACGTCCTTGCGGATCGCCCGGATGGTCTCCCGGGCGATGACCCGGCTGCCGATGGCGGCCTGGATCGGCACCTCGAACTGCTGGCGCGGGATCAGGTTGCGCAGCTTCGCGGCGATCGTGGTGCCGTAGGCGTACGCCTTGTCCTTGTGCACGATGGCACTGAACGCGTCCACCGGCTCGCCGTGCAGCAGGATGTCGACCTTCACCAGGTCGGACGCCTGCTCGTCGGTGGGCTCGTAGTCCAGCGAGGCGTAGCCCTTGGTGCGGCTCTTGAGCTGGTCGAAGAAGTCGAAGATGATCTCCGCCAGCGGCAGCGTGTAGCGCAGTTCCACCCGGTCGGCGGAGAGGTACTCCATGCCGAGCAGGCTGCCCCGACGGCTCTGGCACAGCTCCATCACCGCACCGACGTAGTCGTTCGGGGTCAGCACGCTGGCCCGCACCGTCGGCTCGTACACCTCGGCGATCTTGCCGGTGGGGTACTCGCTCGGGTTGGTGACCACGACCTCCTGGCCGTCCTCGGAGATGGCCCGGTAGACCACGTTCGGCGCGGTGGAGATCAGATCCAGGTTGAACTCCCGCTCCAGCCGCTCCCCGATGATCTCCAGGTGCAGCAGGCCGAGGAAGCCGCAGCGGAACCCGAAGCCGAGCGCACCGGAGGTCTCCGGCTCGTAGGTCAGCGCGGCGTCGTTGAGCTTGAGCTTGTCCAGTGCGTCACGCAGGGCCGGGTAGTCCGAGCCGTCGATCGGGTAGAGGCCCGAGTAGACCATCGGCTTCGGGTCCTTGTAGCCGCCGAGCGGCTCGGCCGCCGGGCGCCCGTTGATGGTGACCGTGTCACCGACCCGGGACTGGCGGACGTCCTTCACCCCGGTGATCAGGTAGCCGACCTCGCCGACGCCGAGCGCCTCGGACTTCACCATCTCCGGCGAGATGACGCCGATCTCCAGCAACTCGTGCACCGCGCCGGTGGACATCATCTTGATCCGGTCGCGGGCGCTGATCCGCCCGTCGATCACCCGGACGTAGGTGACCACGCCCCGGTAGACGTCGTACACCGAGTCGAAGATCATCGCGCGGGCCGGCGCGTCGGCGTCACCGACCGGCGGGACGAACTGCCGGACGATCTCGTCGAGCAGGTACGGCACACCCTCACCGGTCTTGCCGGAGACCTTGATGCAGTCCGCCGGGTCACCGCCGATCAGGTGGGCGAGTTCCTCGGCGTACTTCTCCGGCTGGGCGGCCGGCAGGTCGATCTTGTTGAGCACCGGGATGATGTGCAGGTCGTTCTCGAGGGCGAGGTAGAGGTTCGCCAGGGTCTGCGCCTCGATGCCCTGGGCGGCGTCGACCAGCAGGATCGCGCCCTCGCAGGCGGCCAGCGAGCGGGACACCTCGTAGGTGAAGTCCACGTGCCCCGGAGTGTCGATCATGTTGAGCACGGCCTGCTCGCCGGCCCGCTCACCATCGCGGATGGTCCACGGCATGCGTACGGCCTGGCTCTTGATGGTGATGCCGCGCTCGCGCTCGATGTCCATCCGGTCGAGGTACTGCGCACGCATCTGCCGAGGGTCGACCACTCCGGTGAGCTGCAACATCCGGTCGGCCAGGGTCGACTTCCCATGGTCGATGTGGGCGATGATGCAGAAGTTCCTGATCCGCGCCGGGTCGGTGGCACCAGGAGCGTTCGCGCCGGTATCGAGCGTCGGTGGCACAGCGGTCCGTTCTGGTCGGCTGACGTGAGCAGGCCGGCTCGTGCCGGCCCCCTCTATGCTCCCACGTCCCCGCCGCGCGTCGGCCGGGCGTCCGTCACTCCTGCGGCGGCTCCACGAAGAGGGCCGCGAGCTTGGGCAACCGACGCCGGGCCTCGTCGGCGTCGTCGAAGTCCCAGAAGTCGTTCAGGTCGGGCACCGGCGGCGATTCCCGGTCGGTGGGGAGTTCGGTCGCGGTCGCCTTGCGGTACGCGTCCCACGGCACCGCCAGCATGTCCTCGCACTCGAACTCCTCGCCGCTGAGCGAGGCGGACCGCACGCGCGGCAGGTCGGCCAGCGAGTCCGGATCGGCCACCGCACGGGCGAAGACCTCCCGGCCCTGGGTCATCAGCCAGCCCCGGAAGTACTCGAAGCCGTCGTCGGAGGCACCGCCGTTGATCAGGTACGCCGCACCCCAGAGGTCGACCCGATAGGAGGCGGTGAGGACACGCCGCTGGTGGCGGGCGTACCCGATGATCTCCTCGGGATCGCGGGCGGCGAGCAGCGCGACCGCCCGAGCGGCGATGGCGTCCGGCTCTCCCCCACCGGACCGGGCGCTGTCGATCAACTGCCAGAACTCGTCGGTCCTCATGGCCTGGCAGTCTGGCAGACGCCGCGACCACCACCGCACGGCACGCGCGGTGATGGTCGCCCTTGCGTGGTCGCTCCCCGGACGCGCTGGCCGGTCGCGCCGTGCCCCTCGGCAGCCGGGCGTGCGGTGGCGCTGCCACCGGGCAGCATGGTGGGGTGAGCAACCCGCCTGCGTCGCCCGTGTCGTACCACGCCACCGCCCAGCGGCCCGGCTGGGCGGCCCTGCCGGCGGCGGTCCGGGCCGCGTTGTCGGCCCGCCTCGGCGCGCCGGTGGTCGAGGCCCGGGTCGCCACCGCCGGCTTCACCCGGGGTTTCGCCGCAGTGCTGCGCACCGCCGACGGCGGCAGCGCGTTCGTCAAGGCCGCGGCCCACGCCGAGCAGCCACACCTGGTCGACTGGTACGCCCGGGAGGCCGCGATCCTCACCCGGCTACCCGCCGGGCTGCCCGTTCCGCGACTGCGCTGGACACTGTGGGAGGCGGGCTGGTACGCGCTCTGCCTGGACCCGGTCGACGGGCACACACCCCGGCTGCCGTGGGATCCGGCGGAGTTGGACGCCACGCTCGCCGGGTTCGTCGACATCGCCGCCGCGCTCGCCGAGCCGCCGACCGACCTCGCCGAACTCGGGCTGCCCCGCCTCGCCGACCTGGCCCGCGAGGACATCCTCTGGTGGGGTGAGGTGGCCGCCGGCCGGGAACCGACACCGCCGCTACCCGCACCGGTGGCGGGCCGGCTGGCCGAACTGGTCGCGCTGGAGTCGAAACTGCCCGGGTACGCCGCCGAGGCGACCGGTCTGACCCATGGTGACCTGCGGGTGGACAACATCCTGATCGGCACTGACGCGACCGCCTGGTTCTGCGACTGGACCTGGCTGTGTCACGGGCCGGCCTGGTTCGACCTGGCCGGACTACTGATCACCGGGTACGCCAGCGGCCTGGACGTGGACAGCCGTTTCGCCACCCACCCGGCCGCCGCCGACGCGCCGGCCGACGCGCTGGACGTGACGCTGGCCGCCCTGGCCGGCTACCACCTGACGGCCGCCGCCTCGCCCCCACCGACGGCGTCGGCCCAGCTACCCGCCCACCAGCGGTGGACCGGCGAGCAGGCCCTGGCCTGGTTGGCCCGCCGCCAGGCGTGGACCTGACTGGTCGGGTGCCGTTTTGGCTCGTCCGAGCCGACCTGGTAACCTGGCTCTTCGCGCAGCGATGACGCATGCTCGTCGCGCGCACAAGCTGACCAACCCGAGCTATCAAGACGAGGCTGTCGCGTGGCGAACATCAAGTCCCAGATCAAGCGCAACCGGCAGAACGAGAAGCGCCGGCTGCGTAACAAGTCGGTCAAGTCGTCGCTGAAGACCGCCATCCGCAAGTTCCACGAGGCTGCTGAGGCCGGTGACACCGAGAAGGCCACCGTGCTCTTGCAGGAGGCCTCCCGCAAGCTGGACAAGGCGGCCAGCAAGGGCGTCATCCACGCCAACCAGGCGGCGAACCGTAAGTCGGCGATCGCCAAGCGCGTGGCGTCGCTCGCCTCCTGAGCCAGCGACCGCTGACCTGACGTAAGCCCCGGGGCACTGCCCTGGGGCTTACTCTCGTCGTCCACCGCTCTCGTCGTCCACCCGCCGACTGGCTGCGGCTTGCTCTCTGCCACCCCGTCGACCGGCCGGGGCTTACTCTCGCCTGCCTGCTGACCGGCCGGACGCCGCCTCGGTGCCGCTGGTCGGCTTGACGCCGTCCGCCGGCCCGACCCGGACCACCACACCGGGCACGCTGTGCGGCAGCCAGTCGACCTGGGCCCGCCCCACGACCGGTTCCATCTGCCGCCGAAACCGGTCGCGTTCCTGCTCGGGCACGGCGGCCGCCGAACGGATCACCACCGCGGCCACCAGGTCGTTGAGCTTGACCATGACGGCCACCGCCGTCGGCAGCACCACGATCGCCCACCACTTGACCAGTTCGGCGAGGACGAGCAGGGTCGCCAACGCGATCGCCCCCTCGAAGAACAGGAAGCAGAGCACCCCACCCGGATTGACGAAACGCAGCCTCAGCGCCCGGGCGTAGAACGGGCGGTACCGCTGCTCGTCCGCCGGGATCGTGGCCCACGAGCCACGGGAGGCTCCGCTCATCTGCTGCCGTCCCGCCGCGCGGCGGCCACTGAGAAGACGGCCCGTTCCAGCGCGTACGCCCGGTCGTCCGAGCCGCCCTTGACCGCCGCGTTGCACTCGGCCGCCGCCTGCATCGCCTGAACCAGCCCCTCGGGCGTCCAGCCACGTGCCTGCCGCTGGGCCCGTTCGACCTTCCACGGCGGCATGCCCAGGCTGCTCGCCAACTGGTACGGGCTGCCCCTCCCGGCGGAGGCGACCCGGGCGACTGTCCGGATCCCGTCGGCGAGCGCGTCGGCGATCGGCACCGGGTCCACTCCGACGTGCAGGGCCCACCGCAGCGCCTCCAGCGCACCCGGCAGGTCACCGACCATGGTGGCGTCGGCCACGGTGAAGCCACTCACCTCCACCCGGCCCCGGTAGTAGCGGGCCACGGTGTCGGCGCCGATCCGACCGTCGGTGTCGGCGATCAGCTGTGCGCAGGCCGCAGCGAGCTCCCGCAGGTCGTTGCCGACCGCGGCGATCAACGCCTCGGCGGCGTCGTCGGTGCACCGCCCGCCGGCCCGGCGGAACTCGTCCCGGACGAAGGCCACCCGGTCACGGTGCCCCTTCAGCTTGGCTGCCGGCATGATGTGGGCACCGGCCGCCTTCAGCCCGTCGGCGAACGCCTTGCCCTTGGCCGCACCGAGATGCTGCACGATCAGCTGTACGTCCGGGTCGGGATGCTTCGCGTACGCCAGCAGGGCCGCGACCAGGTCCTTGCGGGCGTCCTGACCGGAACGCAGCACCAGCACCCGGCGACCACCGAACAGCGACGGGCTGAGCATCTCGTCGATCTCGCCGACGCTGAGCTGACCAGCCTGGTATTCGCGGACATCGACGTCCGGGTCGGCGGCCCGGGCGGCGGCGACGGTTTCGGCCACCGCACGCGTGGCGAGCAGCTCCTCGTCACCGAGGACGAGCACAATAGGAGCGGCACTGGCGGCGGTCACGCCGCCCATATTCGCACGCTCAGCGGCCCGGTCCAGTCCGGTCGGCCGCACCGCACGGGCAGACCCCGCACACAGCGCAAATCCAGACATATATCTAATTTGCCGCCAATCCCCATAAATTGGGGTCTATTTTCTGGTCGGTAGTGAACCTGCTTCACGAGGTGGACCGGCTCAGATCGACACCGCCCAGCACCACTGCCAGCCCGGACGCGTCGAGCACCACCGCCACGTCCCCGTCGACGTCGGTACGCAGCACCCGCGCCCCGCCTCGGGACAACCGGGCCAGCAGCGCGTCGCTCGGATGCCCGTAGGTGTTGCCCGCACCCACCGGCACCAGAGCGACCGCCGGGGCGATCGCGTCCAGGAAGGCTGCGTCCTGGAAGGCGCTGCCATGGTGGGCAACCTTCAGCACGTCGGCCCGCAGCCGGTGTGCGGGCAACCGTTCCCGCAGTGCCTGCTGCTCCTCGGTCTCCGCGTCGCCGGTGAGCATGATCCGCACCCCCGCCACCGTGGCGAGCAACACCAGCGAGTTGTTGTTCGGATCCGACCGGGTTCCCCGCATCGGGTAAGGCGGGCCGACGACGAGAAGGTCGACCGCCCCGGCCTGGTACCGCCATCCGGCGGCAACAGGCACCACCCGGGTGCCGTGGGTGGCGGCGGTGTCGTGGACCTGGTTCCGCCCGGTTGCCGGCTCCGGCCACTGCGGAGTCGACACCAGGTCGACCCGCCGCCCCCGGAACACCCCCGCCACCCCCGCGGTGTGGTCGGCGTGGAAGTGGCTGACCACCAGCAACGGCACCCTGCGCACGTCGAGCCGGCGCAGACAGGCGTCCGCCGCCCCCGGATCCGGGCCGGTGTCGACGACGACCGCCCGCCCGGGCGCCACCGGCAACACCACCGTGTCACCCTGACCGACAGCGCAGACCGCGATGACCCAGCCCTTCGGCGGCCAGCCCGGCGCGATCACCCGCACCGGCACGGTGCCGAGCATCACGGCGACCGTGCCCACCGCGACCAGGCGGCGCACCACCGGCCGCCGGGCGGCGACCAACAGGGCCACGGTCAGCGCCGCCAGCAGCAGCGCCCCGGTCACCCCGCCCGGCCAGGGCAGGTTCCCCATCGGCATGCGTGCGCCGTACCGGGCGACCAGCACCAACCACCACGCCGGCCAGTGCGCCAACCAGGCGGCCATCTCGGCGCCGAACGGCCAGACCGGCGACACCGTCGCGGCCACCACACCGAGCACGGTGGCCGGGGCGATCGCCGGCACCACGAGGAGGTTCGCCGGCACCGCGACCAGGCTGACGGTGCCCGACAGACCGGCGATCACCGGTGAACAGGCCAACTGCGCGGCAGCCGGCACCGCCAGCGCCTCGGCCGCCCCCGGAGGTACGCCCCGCCGCCGCAGCCCGTCACGCCACCGTGGCGCGAGCAGCAACAGACCACCGGTGGCCATCACCGACAACGCAAAGCCGGGATCCCCGGCCAGATCCGGGTCGACCAGCACCAGCACCGCCACAGCAGCGGCCAGCGCCGGTACCGCCGCTCGGGGGCGGCCGGCGGCCAGCGCGGCGAGCCCGATCGCACCCATGGTGGCTGCCCGAACCACACTCGGCGAGGGACGCACCAGGATCACGAAGCCCACCAGAGCCAGCCCGCAGAGCACGGCGGCCAGGGTGGGGCCGGCTCGCGCCCAGCGGGCCACCAGCAACACCGCCCCGGCGATGATCGCGACATTGGAACCGGATACCGCATTGAGATGCGTCATTCCCGTGGCGCGGAAGTCCTCCTCGACCGCGTCGGGCAGCCGGCTCGTGTCGCCGACCACCAGCCCGGGCAGCAGGCCACCGGGCTCGTCCGGCAACGACGCACACGCCTGCTGCAGACCGGCACGCAGCCGACCGGCGGCCCGCTGCAGCGCCGAGGGTGCCCCGAGCCGGTCCGGCGGGCCGGCGGCGAGCAGTACGGCGGCGCTCAGGTCACCACCGCGCGGTTCGGTCAGCCGCCCCTCGGCGGTGAGCCGTTGCCCGGGCAGCAGTTGCCGCCAGGCCGGATCATCGGTGAGCACCAGCACGCGGGCCGGTACGGCCACCCGCTGCCCCGCCGGGCCGGTGACGTTCACCAGTTTGGCCCGTACCAGCAGGGTGGGCGGGCGGCCCACGATGCCGCCGCGTACCGGTCGTGGATCGTCCCGGACGACCAGTTCGGCGGTGACCTGTGCCCGGTCGTCGACAAGTGCGCGGATCGGTTCGGCGTCGCGTACGGCCAACCGGGCCGAGGTCGCGGCGCCGCCGCAGACCACGCCGATCAGTACCGAGACCACGATCCAGCCGTAGCGGCGTGCGACCGTGCCGGGACGGCCTGCCACCCCGATCAGGTGCAGTGCCACCAGCACGGCCAGACCGGCCGCGACGGCGGCCACCAGCAGCGCCCGCCCGGCGTCGACGTGCAGCCCCGCCAGGGCGGTCAGCCACGCTGCCACGGCCAGCCCGGCCAGCCGGAGATCGGGGATCTGGGCACCGTCCAGGCCGGCGATCGCCCCGGCCGCTCCGAAGGTGCCGTCGCCCGAGCGCACCAGCCCGCCCGGCGCCGAGGTGTGCCGGGATGTGGGTGCCCCGTCCGTCGTCACACCGTCACCAGGTCTTTGAGTTCCTCGTACCGTGCGTCGCCGATGCCGTTGACCTGGCGCAGGTCGCTGACGGACCGGAAGCCGCCATGCTCGTCGCGGTGCTCGATGATGCGTCGGGCCAGCACCGGCCCGACGCCGGGCAGCGTTTCCAGTTGGGACTGACTCGCAGTGTTGAGGTTGAGCCGCCCACCCGGGTCCGCGCCCGCCGCCGGGCCGGCACCTGGCGCAGCCCCCACCGCCGGGGTGGCCGCCGCCACGCCAACCAGGATCAACTCGCCGTCGGCGACCTTGCGGGCCGGGTTGAGCATGGCCACGTCCACTCCGGCCAACGCTCCGCCGGCCGCCTCGACGGCATCGGCGACCCGCGCACCGGCCGGCAGTCGCACCAGCCCGGGACGCCGGACCTTGCCCGCTACCGCGACCACCACCTCGCCGGTCGCCCTGTCGGCCGGCTCGTCTCCCGGCTCGTTTCCCCGGTTGTCGGACGGGACCGTCGTGGGGGCACCGGTCACCGCGCTCACCGGTTCGACCTGGGGTCGGGATCGCCAGGTCCAGCCGGCGGCACCGAGCACCACCAGGACCGCCACCACGGCCAGCGCCCGAACCCCCCGCCGACCCGGATCGAACGCCCCCGGCCCCGGCAACCGCGACGCCGACGCGACCTCGGCCGCGTCGAGCCCGGACTGCGAATCGGACGACTCCGGCCCGACCGACGGCCCCGGATCAGCCGACCCCGGCCCGACCGACGGCTCCACATCGCTCCACCCCGGCCCCGCCAATCGGGCAGGCCCGGCCACGGTCGGCCCGGCCACGGTCGGCGGGAGGGGGCTCCGGCCGACGGTGGTGGGGCGGACGGGTAGCGGTACCGTCGGCCAATCCAGCGGCGTGGAGGCCGTCACCGACGCCGGACGAGGGTCGCGCAGGGAGAACTCGGGCAGGCCTGAGTCCTCGGATTCCGGCTCGGCCGCAGGTGCGCCGGGAACCGCCGGTACGTCAGCAGCGCGTTCGGCCGCGCCGGGCATGAGTCGCCACAGGCGCGCCCGTACCGCCGTCTCCTCGTCATTGGACACCGCGCGAGGCTAGGACGATCGGGACGGCGCCCGTTGGTCCCGAACGCTTCGCTGTGGACAACCAGCGCCCTGTGGACAACGCCCTGATCATGCCCTCGATGTGCTAGGCCGACTCCGGGTCGAGGCCAAGCACGCTGCGCCCACCGTCGACCGGCAGGATCACGCCGTTGACGAAGCCGGCGGCCGGCGACAGCAGGTATGCCACCGCACTCGCCACGTCCTGCGGCTGTCCGATCCGGCCCACCGGGTGCAGCCGGGCCAACTCGGCCTCGATCCGCTGCACCTCACCGGCGTCCTGGCCGGCGAGGAACGCCTCGTGCCGCTCGGTCGTCACCGAACCCAGCGCGACCGCGTTGGCCCGGACGCCGTACCGGCCGTACTCGACCGCGAGCGCCCGGGTCAGTCCTTCCACGGCGGCCTTCGCGGTGGCGTACGGCAGGCAGCCCGGCACCGGACGGCTCGCCTGGTGGGACGAGACGTTCACGATGGCGCCGGGCGTCGCGGCGGCGAGGAAACGCCGTACGGCGGTGGCCGCCCCGACCACGGCAGGCCGCAGGTTGCGCGTGATCAGGTCGAGCACCTCGCCCACCGGGGCGTCATGTACGGAGGCGTCCCGGAACACCGCGGCGTTGTTCACCCACCCGGTGAGCGGCTGGTGCCGTTCCGCCAGGTCGGCGGCCCGGCCTGTGACCGCCTCGTCGGCGGCGTCGCCCACCACGGCGGTCAGGCGGTCCGCGTGGGGATGTCGGGAAACCCAGGACACCACGTCGGCGTCCCGCTCGATCACCACCACGGTCTCACCGCCGGCGAGCAGGTGCTCGACGATCCCCCGCCCGATCCCCCGCCCGCCGCCGGTCACCACACAGGACATCCGCCACCTCGCTCACGCTTCACGGTCGTCGGTGGATCACCACGCAGGCCAGCCCGGGGCCGACGTGGGCGGCGACGGCCGCACCGGCCTCGGTGACGTACGTGTCGTGCAGTCGGTCGCCGAGCCGAGCCGTCAGCGCACCGAGCAGATCCTCGGCGCGTTGCGGCGCGGCGAGGTGGTGCACGGCGAGATCCACCTGTGCGTCGCCGGCCGCCTCGACGGCCAGGTCGACCAGGCGCGCCACCCCTCGGCTGGCGGTACGCACCTTGTCCTTCAGCACGATGCCGCCGTCGGGCATGTGCAGGATCGGTTTGACCGACAGTGCCGTGCCGAGCAGTGCCTCGGCCGCGTTGATCCGGCCGCCTCGGCGCAGCAACTCCAGCGTGTCGACGTAGAAGAAGGTGGCGGTACGCCCCGCCGCGTCGACGGCCGCGGCGCGTACGCCTGCCAGGTCGGCGCCCTGGGCGGCGGCCCGGGCCGCGGCGAGGTTCGCAAAGCCGAGGCCCATGCCGCAGGATCGGCTGTCCACCACCGTCACCTGCCCGCCGAACTGGGCCGCCGCCAACTCGGCGGCCTCGACGGTGCCGGAGAGCGCGGCCGACAGATGCACCGAGACGATCCCTTCCGCGCCGGCCTCCAGCAGGCTGCGGTAGGTGCGGGTGAACTGTTCGGGTGACGGGCGGGAGGTGCTCACCGAGATCCGTCGCGCGCTCAGGGCCCGGGTGGCGTCGGCGGGAAAGACCTGCACTCCCTCCAGCCCTTCGACGCCGTTGAGCACCACGGTCAGCGGCACCACGGTCAGTCGGTGCGCCAGCACCAGTTCGGGTGGCAGATAGGTGGTGGAGTCGGTCACGACCGCGACGGGCATGCCGGCACCGTAGCGGATCACCCCTGCCACCACCCCCACCGGTTCAACCCCCAAACCCACCCTGGGCCCCGAACCATCTGGTTGACCAAGAGGTTTGCGTCACCGAACAACGCGACCACGACGCAAACTTCTTGATCAACTACCCAGCCGGGGGCGGCGTGGTTCAGACGGGTTCGGTGGGGGGTGTGGTGATGCGGCCTACGTTGTGGGCGCGCAGGTGCCAGCCCTGTTCGGGGTGGTGGTGCAGTTCGGTCCAGTGGCAGTTGCGTAGGGAGCCGACGGCACGCAGCACGGACTGATCCCAGCCCAGTAGTTGCCCGCAGCCCTGCCGTGCCGCGCCGCCGTGGGTCGCGACGACGATCGTGCCACCGGCCATCTCGTCGGCGATCTCGTGCAGGGCAGCGCCCATCCGCTTGCCCAACTCGTCGAGGGGTTCGACGTCCGCGCCGGGTGCCGGGTCACCGGCTCGCCAACGGGCATACTCGTCGGGGAACTGTGCGGCGACCTCGGCGAGCAGCAGCCCCTGCCAGCGGCCGAAGTGGCGTTCCCGCAGCCGGGCGTCGGAGCGTACCGGCAGGCCGGTGAGCGCGGCCAGCGCGGCGGCGGTGTCCGCCGCGCGGCTCAGGTCGCTGGCGACGATCGCGTCCGGACGCAGTGCCGCGAGCAACGGCGCGGCCTCGCGGGCCTGCTCACGGCCGAGATCGTTGAGGGGGATGTCGGTCTGCCCCTGCACCCGGCTGGCGGCGTTCCAGTCGGTGTTGCCGTGCCGCCAGATGAGCAGCCGGGTCACTCGCCCGATCCGGCGGCGGCCTCGACGCGAGCCAGGTCCCGGTCGACGAACGGGATGGTCGGGCAGTCCTTCCAGAGCCGATCGAGGGCGTAGAACTCGCGCTCCTCGGTGTGCTGGACGTGCACCACGATGTCGACGTAGTCGAGCAGCACCCAGCGCCCGCCGCGCTCGCCCTCGCGCCGAATCGGCTTTGCCTTCTCCGGCAGGTTGAGCAGGGCTTCCTCGATGGCGTCGACGATGGCCAGCACCTGCCGCTCGTTCGACGCCGCGGCGAGCACGAACGCGTCGGTGATGGCGAGCTGGTCACCCACGTCGATGATGACGATGTCCTGAGCCTTCTTGTCCGCCGCCGCCTGGGCTGCGGCGATCGCCAGCTCGTGAGCGCGCTCGGAAACTGTCACCGTTCTCCTTCGATCAACCGTGCGATACCCAAGCCTCTCACACGGCCCGCGAGTGCGACCCGCCAGCTTCAGCCCGGAATCGGCATTATCTATCGCATAAGTGGACGTATCACTGCTGATAGAGACGCCGCTTTGCGATGTACTGCACCACACCGTCCGGCACCAGATACCAGACCGGCTCACCGCGGGCGACCCGCGCCCGACAATCGGTGGAGGATATCGCCATCGCCGGCACCTGGACCAGGCTGACCGTGTCGGCGGGCAGGTGAGCGTCGGACAATGCGAATCCCGGTCGGGTCACCCCGATGAAGTGGGCGAGTTCGAAGATCTCGTCAAGGTTCTTCCAGCTCAGGATGCGTTCCAGCGCGTCCGCGCCGGTGATGAAGAACAGCTGCGCCTTGGGGCCGTACATCGCGTGCAGGTCCCGCAGCGTGTCGACGGTGTAGGTCGGGCCGCCACGGTCGATGTCCACCCGACTGACCTGAAAGCGTGGATTGGAGGCGGTGGCGACCACGGTCATGAGGTAACGGTCCTCGGCCGAGCTGACCGGAAGATCCGCCTTCTGCCACGGTTCGCCGGTCGGCACGAAAATCACTTCGTCCAGCCCGAACCGGTCCGCGACCTCACTGGCGGCCACCAGGTGCCCGTGATGGATCGGATCGAACGTGCCGCCCATGATCCCGATCCGCCGGTTGTCTTCCGTCACCCCATGATCGTAGTCCGAGCCGACCTCATTTCAGGCCGGGCATGACGGAGAGCTCACGTCCCGCCACGCAGATCAGGCAGTCGTGGCAGCCACCGCCGTCCGCGCGACCAGGGCACGGCGCAGGTCGTCGTCGGCGTCGGTGATCACCCGGCGCAGGCCGGGCGTGAGGTCGTCCCGGGACAGCAGCGCCGCGGCCGCCTCCCGGGTGGGCTGCGCCACCGCGTAGCGGGGGAAGGCAAGCTTCGCCACCTCGTCGGCCACCCAGGGCGTACGCAGCCGCGCCATGGCCGGCATGTCGGCGAAGTAGCGCGGCACGTACTCGGCGGTCAGCTCGGCCTGCTCGGGCTGCCAGAAGCCGGCTGCGGTCGCCTCGATCAGCCGGTTGGAGACCGTGGTGTCGGCCACGATCATCTGCCATGCGGCCTGTTTGGCCGCCGGATCCGGCAGCGCGGCTCGGTACCGCGCGGCATGCTCGGCACCTGCCGCGCTCCGGTCGGCCGTCGCCTCCGCCTCGATCTCGGCCGCACCCGCCGCACCGAGCACCACCAGCCGACCGAGGATCTTCCAACGCAACTCGGTGTCGATCGCCAGGCCGTCCGGGACACCTCGGCCGCCGAGCCAGCCGGTGAGCAGGGCGGCGTCGATGGTCGCGGCGATCCGGCCCCGCGCCGCGGCCAGCTGCATGGACCCGCCGGCGGGAGCGGTGTCGAGCATCCGGCGGCAGGCTTCGTCGATCACCGCCAGGGCGGTCGGCCGCATCGACGGATCGAGGTAACGGTCGACAAGCGAACGGCTCAGGGCCAGCACGTCCTCGGTGATGATCACCTCGGTCTCGGTGGGCAGCGCCTGTCCGATCAGCTCCACCACCGCCATGACCGGCCGCTCACCGTCGGTCGCCGCGTCCAGCGCCTCGCCCCACAGCAGAGCGCGGGCCAACGGATCGGCCAGCCGGGGAAGCAGCAGCGGCACCGCATCGACCGAGGCGGAATCGAGACGGATCTTGGCGAAGGTGAGGTCGCCGTCGTTGGGCAGCAGGACGGCCGACGCCGGCTCACCGGTCAACCGGTCGAGCACCGTCCGGCCACCGTCGGTGCTCGGATCCAGGTCGACCTCGAAGCGGTCGGCGCTGCCGTCGACGGCGTACCGCCCCACGCCGATGCGGTGCGGACGCAGCACCGGATGCGCCGGCGGCGCGGTCTGCAGGACCGCCACCTCCCGGTACCGGCCGTCGGCGTCCAGGGCCACCTCGGCCCGCAACGTGTTGACCTGGGCGGCACGCAACCACGCCTGCGCCCAACCGGCCAGGTCCCGCCCGCTCGCCGAGCCGAGGCTGGCGAGGAGATCGGCCAGGGTGGCGTTGCCGAACCGGTGGCGGGAGAAGTGGTCGTTCAGCCCGGCCAGGAAGGGCTCGTCGCCCAGCCACGCCACCAGTTGCCGCAGCACACTGGCACCCTTGGCGTACGAGATGCCGTCGAAGTTGAGCAGCGCCTCTGCCGCGTCGGACAGCTCGTCCGGAGCCACCGGATGGGTCGAGGGACGCTGGTCCGCCGCGTACCCCCACGCCTTGCGGCGCATGGCGAACGTCGTCCATGCCTGGTCGAACCGGGTCGCCTCGGCGGTGACCCGGGTGCCGAGGTATTCCGCAAACGACTCGTTGAGCCACAGGTCGTCCCACCACCGCATGGTGACCAGGTTGCCGAACCACATGTGGGCCATCTCGTGGGCGATGGTGGTGGCCCGCAGCTCGCGCTGCGTGTCGGTGACCGCGGATCGGAAGACGTAGTCGTCGCGGAAGGTGACCAGCCCGGGATTCTCCATGGCACCCGCGTTGAACTCCGGCACGAACGCCTGGTCGTACTTGCCGAACGGGTAGCGCTCGTCGAACAGCTGGTGGAACCGGTCGAGGCACTGCCTGGTGACGGTGAAGATCTCCTCGGCGTCGGCGTCCAGGTGCTCGGCCAGGGAACGCCGGCAGTAGATGCCGAGCGGAACGCCGTCGTGCTCGTCGCGGCGGACGTGCCAGGGCCCGGCGATCAGGCTGAACAGGTACGTCGAGATCGGCAGGGTGGGGGCGAACTCCCAACGCCCCGGCCCGGGCTGGGCGGCCAGTTCGGCGTTTGCCGCGACCGTCCAGTGTGGCGGTGCGGTGACCGAGAGAGTCACCGGGGCCTTCAGGTCGGGCTGGTCGAAGGCGGCGAAGATGCGCTGCACGTCGTCCAGGAAGGACATGGCGTAGAGGTAGGTCTCCCCGTCGGCCGGGTCGACGAACCGGTGCAGCCCTTCGCCGGTGTTGGTGTACGCCATCTCCGCCTCGACGGTCAGCGTGTTCTCCTCGGCCAACCCGGTCAGGGCCAGCCGGTTGTCGTCCAGCCCGGCCGGGTCGAGGTCGACGCCGTTGAGGCGTACGGCCAGCAGTTTCGCGGGCTTGACCTCGGCGAAGGTCTCGGTGCCGGTGGCGGTGAACCGGATCGTGACCTGCGACCGGAACCGCTCGCCGCCCCCGGTCAGGTCGAGATCCACGTGGTACGACTCGACGGCGATCGACGCGCCACGCGCGGTCGACTCTGCACGGCTCAGGCTCGGCATCCGCTTATCCTGCCGGATGGGGTCGCATGGAGCGCCCCCACCCACCGACGCTGGAGGACTGGACCATGACAACGCACCCCAAGGGCGACTTCGACCTCTCCCGGGCGGTCTGGCAGCGTGCCGAGGGGGACACCTCCGAGGCCGCCGTGGAGGTCGCCTTCGTCGACGACCTGATCGGCATGCGCAACTCCGCCGAGCCGGACGGCCCGGTGCTGGTGTTCACCCAGGCCGAGTGGGACGCCTTCGTCGCGGGCGCCCAGGACGGTGAGTTCGACCTCGACTGACCGGCGGGACCCACCGCCCCGGTCGGCGGGCCCGACCCCGCCGTGCCGGACCGGGGCGATCCCTCAGACGACATCGCCATCACCCCAACCCAGCCCACCGGGCCCCGGCGCGTGATGGAACCCCGGGTGACCGGCGACGTCGACGCAGCGCTCGCCGTCGGGGCCGACCGCCCCGCAGAACAGCCGCTCGGCCCGCCGCCAGTCCTCGGCCGGGGACACCGCGGACGCGCCGAGCGCCACCTCGGCCCGCAACACGCTCAGCGCCTCCGCGTATCCGACCGCCGTTTCCCGTGCGGTCGCCAGATCAGGCGCGGTGAAGCCGAGGTGCGCGGTGAAGAACCGATCCGGCCGGACCACCCGTCGGGGCGGCCCGATCAGGGGTGGGTCGCCGCCACCACACAGCGCCCCGGCCATCCACCGTCGCCAGTGTGGCGGCCTGTTGTCCCGCATGCGTCCTCCCCCGCGTGCCCGCCGGCCCACCTGCCGCACCCCGCCCCGCCGACGCTCTGCCGCAAGCTTGGCCGGCCGACGCGGTGCGCACCGCCCGGGTGGGCGGCGCCGCCGACGCTGACCGCAGTCAACCAGGAACGTCTGCTCGCGGGAGGGGCCAGCTGGCCCACACCGCCGAATCGACAACGGTCCACCTGGTGACGCCGGGGCCGCAGCCCCGGCGCGTCAGGCCTCAGGCCGGGTGCAACACCGTCCGCAGGCACCCGTCCTGCTTCTTCTCGAAAATCTCGTAGCCGCGGGCGCCCTCCTCCAGCGACATCGGATGGGTGGCCAGGTAAGCGGGGTCGATCTCCCCGGCGGCGAGCCGCTCCAGCAGCATCGGGATGTACCGCTGGGCGTGCATCTGCCCCATCCGCAGCACCAGGGCCTTGTTCATCGCCGCACCCAGCGGGAACTTGTCCACGAAACCCGCGTAGACGCCGACGATGCTGACCGTGCCGCCCTTGCGTGCCGCCAGGATGGCCTGCCGGACCGACGTCGGCCGGTCCAGCTGCGTCCGGGTGGCCTGCTTCGCCCGGTCGTACGCGTACGCCGGGCCGACGTCGTGCGCCTCCATGCCGACCGCCTCGATGCAGGCGTCCGGTCCACGGCCGGCAGTCATCTCACGCAGCGCCTCCAGCACGTCGGTCTCGGCATAGTTGACCGTCTCCACGCCGAGCCGGTCGGCGGCGGTGGACAGCCGTTCCGGCAGCCGGTCCACCATGATGACCCGTTCGGCGCCGAGCAACTGAGCGGCGCGGGCGGCCATCTGACCTACTCCCCCGGCACCCCACACCGCGACCACCTCGCCGCCGGTCAGGCCACAGAAGTCCGCGGCCATCCAACCGGTGGGCAGCGCGTCGGAGGCGAAGACCACGGAGTCGTCCGGTACGCCGTCGGGCACCTTGAAGGCACCGATGTCACCGAACGGCACCCGGACGTACTCGGCGTGGCTGCCGGAGTAGCCGCCGGCGGCGTGCGAGTAGCCGAGGATGCCGGCCGGTGAATGGCCCCACAGCTTCTCGGTGAACACCGGCTGCGGGTTGGAGTTGTCGCACAACGAGTACTGCTCGGTCCGGCAGTACCAGCAGCCGCCGCAGGCCACCACCGAGCCGACCACCACCCGGTCGCCGACAGCGATGCGTCGTACGCCCGGCCCGGTCTCCACCACCTCGCCCATGAACTCGTGGCCGAGAATGTCCCCCTCCCGCATGGCGGGCAGGAACCCGTTGATCAGGTGCAGGTCGGAGCCGCAGACGCTGCTGGCCCGCACCTTGACGATGATGTCCCCGTCCGCGCGTACCGTCGGCTCCGGCACGTCGCGCACCTTCAGCTTGCCGACTCCTTCCCAGCACAGCGCCCTCATGCCCGTCCTCCCGCCGACAGCCGCTCACGCACCTTGTCGGTGGCGCGCTCCTGCATCCGGCCACGACCGGACGGGTCACGTCGGGTTTCGATGATCTGACCGCACTCGATCAGCGACTTCACCCGGCGCAGCGTGTCGCGCAGTCGCAGGTCCGGCTCGTGGTCACCGGCGAGGCCGAGGGCCCGGCGCAGCGGACCGGAGCGGTACCGCAACTCGGCCCGGATCTCGGTGCCCCGGCCCTGCGGTGCGGTCACCAACTTCACCGTGCCCTGCTGTTCGGGCCCGTCGGTGACCTGCCAGCTCAACCGGCCCGGACCGGTGACGGTGATCTCGGCCCGCCACTCGACGCCTGCGCCCGAGTCGTCGAGCGCCACGCACCGCCAGTGTTCGTCGTCGATCCGTTCCAGGGTCGCCCACTCGGCCAGGGCACGGTCGAGCCGTTCCTGGTCGGTCCAGAAGCCGATGACCGCCTCGACCGGCCGGTCGATCGTCACCCCGCGCCGCACCACGTACCAGCCGTCCTGCTTGACAGGCTGGTGCCGATGTCGCCGCCGGGCCACCGCCCGGCCGACGCCGATCGCGGTCACGGTGGCGGCGCCGAGCAGCGCCCACCTCGCGCCGTTGCTTGTCGTCATGTCTCCTCCACTCGGACGTCCGGCGTTGAACCGTCCACCCCGAGCGCTACCCGGACCGCGGCCGACGAAACGACACGTCAGGCGCTTCCAGTCGCCAGGTGCCGGGTCGTGTCTGATTGGTCGTTTCGCTGCGGGAGCACCGCCGGGCTTACGACAATGGAGGACCAACGGGCCAGCGAGATCGCCCGGCACGGTGCCCAGCCTCGCCGCCCCCTCGGCCGCGCGCGTATCCAGATCCACAGGGGTGACATCAATGGCGCATCACGCACGCCGCGGTCGGCCCGGACGTAGCCGCGTCCAACTCGCCGCCCTGGCCGTGGCAGCCCTCTTCCTGGTCCTCGGCGTGGCAGGCTTCATCCCCGGCATCACCACCGGCTACGGCGACATGACCTTCGCCGGGCACCACTCCGGGGCGAAGCTGCTCGGCCTGTTCCAGGTCTCGATCCTGCACAACCTGCTGCATCTCGGCTTCGGCCTGATCGGCCTGCTGCTGGCCCGCCGGCTGGCCGGCGCGCGGATCTTCCTGACCGCCGGCGGGGCCGTCTACCTGGCCCTGTGGCTGTACGGGTGGGCGACCGAGGACGACAGCAGCGCCAACTTCATCCCGGTCAACAGCGCGGACGACTTCCTGCACCTCGGGCTCGGGTTCGGCATGCTGGCCCTGGGCCTGTTGCTGTCCAACAACGTCGGCACCGGCGGTCGGCTCGATGATCCCCTCGACCGCCCCTGATCTTTCGCAGCGGCGGCCGCCGGCCTACTCGGCGTCGTCCGCCTCGATGGCCGCCCTAGCCTCGATGGCCGCCGTAGCCTCGGGTGCCGCCTCCACCTCGTCGGCGGGCCGCTGCCGGCGAGCCTTGCGGGCCGCCAGCCGTTCGGCCGCGCTCGCCCGGGTCGACTTCTCCTCCAGCCGGATGTCACGTCCCCGGGTCCCGGGCGTGAACTCGGCACCCGCGTAGAGGGTCGGCTGCCAGTCGAACTCCCGCTCACCGATGCGGACCAGGTCGCCCGGTTGGGCGCCCGCCCTGGCCAACTGGTCCTCGACACCGAGTCGGGCCAGCCGGTCGGCGAGGTAGCCCACCGCCTCGTCGTTGTCGAAGTTCGTCTGGCGCACCCACCGCTCGGGTCGGACACCCCGTACGGTGTACGAGCCGTCCGGCTCCGCCTCGATGGTGAAGCCGGCGTCGTCGACCGCCTTCGGTCGGAGCACGATCCGGGTCGGCTCGGCCGGCGGCGCCGCAGCACGCGACTGCTCCACCAGCTCCGCCATCGCGTAGGTGAGCTCCTTGAGCCCTTCCCGGGTGGCCGCGGACACCTCGTAGACCCGCAGCCCGCGCGCCTCAAGGTCGGGCCGGACGATGTCGGCCAGGTCCCGCCCGTCGGGCACGTCGATCTTGTTCAACGCGACCAGTCGGGGTCGATCGGCCAGACCGCCGTACTCCGCGAGTTCCGCCTCAATGGTGTCGATGTCGGCCAACGGGTCCCGACCCGGCTCCAGGGTCGCGGTGTCGATGACGTGCACCAGCACGGCGCACCGCTCGATGTGCCGGAGGAACTCCAGCCCGAGGCCCTTGCCGGTGGCCGCGCCGGGGATCAGGCCGGGTACGTCGGCCACGGTGAAGGTGTGGTTGTCGACCCGGACCACACCGAGGTTCGGCACCAGGGTGGTGAACGGGTAGTCGGCGATCTTCGGCTTGGCTGCGGAGATCACCGAGATCAGCGACGACTTGCCGGCCGACGGGAAACCCACCAGGCCGACGTCGGCGACGCTCTTGAGTTCCAGCACCACATCCAGGTGCTCACCCGGCTCGCCCAGCTCGGCGAAACCGGGGGCCTTGCGGCGGGCGTTGGCCAGCGAGGCGTTGCCCCGGCCGCCACGACCACCCCGGGCCACCTCGAAGGTGGTGCCGGCACCCACCATGTCGGCGAGCACGGTGCCGTCCATGGTCTGCACGACCGTCCCGTCGGGCACGGTGAGGACCAGGTCCGCGCCGTTGGCGCCGTCCCGGTTGGAACCGGCACCCCCGCGACCGTTCTGCGCCTTGATGTGCGGGCGGAAGTGGAAGTCGAGCAGCGTGTGCACCTGCGGGTCGACCACCAGGGAGACGCTGCCGCCGTGCCCGCCGTTACCCCCGTCGGGGCCGCCGAACGGCTTGAACTTCTCCCGGTGGATCGAGACACAGCCGTGCCCACCGTCGCCGGCCTGCAGGTGCAGGACGACCCGGTCAACGAACATCGTCACGCCGCAATCCTTCCAGCGGGGAGCAGCCCCGCATCTGAAAAGGCGAAGCGGGCCGGGACATCAGGTCCACGGCCCGCTCACGCCGGAGAGTTACTGCTGCGGCACGATGCTGACGGTCTTGCGACCGCGCTTGCTGCCGAACTGGACCGCACCGGCGGCCAGCGCGAAGAGCGTGTCGTCGCCGCCGCGGCCGACCAGGTCACCGGGGTGGAACTTGGTGCCGCGCTGCCGGACGATGATCTCGCCCGCGCTGACGACCTGACCACCGAAGCGCTTCACGCCGAGCCGCTGGGCCGCGGAGTCCCGGCCGTTACGCGAGCTGGACGCACCCTTTTTGTGAGCCATCTTGAGACGACCTACTTCCCGCTGGAGATGCCGGTCACCTTGACCTGGGTCAGCGGCTGGCGGTGACCCTGGCGCTTGTGGTAGCCGGTCTTGTTCTTGAACTTGTGGATCCGGATCTTCGGGCCCTTGGTGTGTGCGGCGATCTCGCCGGACACCTCGACCTGCGCGAGCTTGGCCGCGTCGGTCACCAGGTCGTCACCGTCGACGAGGAGCACCGCGGCGAGCTTCACCGCGTCGCCGGGAGCACCGACGAGCTTCTCGACCTCGATCACGTCGCCTTCGGCGACCTTGTACTGCTTGCCGCCGGTCTTGACGATCGCGTACATCGGAGGCGCACTCCCTGTCGTTGAGGCTGCTAGCGTCTTTACCCACCGTTGCCGGTCGGTCGTCCCCGCGGCGGCTCGCCGGGTAGCAGAGGCACGGCGGCGCGGGCACGCGAGAACTCGGCACACAAGGGTGCGCCGCAGGCAAGCGTACGCCATGCCTGCCCCGCGCCCCAAACCGCCCCCGCCCCACGCCGGGCCCGGCCCGACCGCCGACCCGCAGCAGCCCCTCCTCGCGGACGTCACCGCAGGGAGGGGCCACCACGACTGTGCTCAGGTCAGGGCCGGGTACGGCGCCGAGCACCGGCCCGGCGGGAGCGACGGCGACCGGAGCCGCTGTCGTCCTCGTCGTCCTCGGCGAGCGCATCCGGGTCGTCCGGCGCGGCCAGCCGCGCCGACTCACCCTGCTGGCTGTCGGCGATGTCCGGCGTGGCCGGGGTCTCCGCCTCGTAGCGCGACAGGTCGTAGCCCATGGTGTCGTGGTAGTCGGCGTCGGCGCTGCTCGTGTCGTCGACCTCGGCGACCTCCACGACGGTCCGCTCGGCAGCGCTCTTACGAGCCCGACGCCGGGACGAGGCGGTCGGCTGCTCCGTCGTCGGCGCAGCAGCCGAGGCGACCGCCTTGACCTTCTCCGCGCCACCGGAGCGGGGCTTCTCCGGCACCGGCTCGGTGTGGATGACCAGGCCCCGGCCCTTGCAGCACTCGCAGGTCTCGCTGAACGCCTCCAGCAGACCGGCGCCGATCCGCTTACGGGTCATCTGCACGAGGCCCAGCGAAGTGATCTCGGTGACCTGGTGCTTGGTACGGTCCCGGCCCAGGCACTCGGTCAACCGGCGCAACACCAGTTCCCGGTTCGACTCCAGCACCATGTCGATGAAGTCGATCACCACGATGCCGCCGATGTCGCGCAGCCGCAGCTGACGGACGATCTCCTCGGCCGCCTCCAGGTTGTTGCGGGTGACCGTCTCCTCCAGGTTGCCGCCGGCACCTGTGTACTTGCCGGTGTTCACATCGACCACGGTCATCGCCTCGGTCCGGTCGATGACCAGGTGACCGCCGGAGGGCAGGAAGACCTTGCGGTCGAGCCCCTTGAGGATCTGCTCGTCGATGCGGTACTCGGCGAAGACGTCAGTGGTGCCCACGTGCCGACGCAGCCGGGCGAGCAGGTCCGGCGAGACGTGCGACAGGTACGACTCGACCATGTCGTACGACTGGTCGCCCTCGATCACCAGCTCACGGAAGTCCTCGTTGAACAGGTCCCGGACCACCCGGATGACCAGGTCAGGCTCCTCGTAGAGCAGCACCGGCGCGCCGCCCTCGGCGGCCTTGGCCTGGATGTCCTCCCACTGCGCCTGGAGCCGCTTGACGTCGCGGGCCAACTCGTCCTCGCTGGCCCCCTCGGCCGCGGTCCGGACGATCACACCGGCGCCGTCGGGCACCAGCTTCTTCAGCACGTCACGCAGGCGCTTGCGCTCGGTGTCGGGCAGCTTGCGGCTGATCCCGGAGGCGTTGCCACCGGGCACGTACACCAGGTGCCGGCCCGACAGCGCGACGTGGCTGGTCAGCCGGGCGCCCTTGTGCCCAATCGGGTCCTTGGTGACCTGCACCAGCACCGAGTCGCCGGACTTGAGGGCCTGCTCGATCGAGCGGGCCCGGCCCTCCAGGCCGCTGGTGTCCCAGTTGACCTCTCCGGCGTACAGCACCGCGTTGCGACCGCGACCGATATCGACGAACGCCGCCTCCATGCTGGGCAGCACGTTCTGCACCTTGCCGAGGTAGACGTTGCCGGCCATGGTGCCGGTGGAACTGCGGGTGACGTAGTGCTCGACAAGCACACCGTCCTCGAGCACCGCGATCTGGGTGCGGTCGCCGCGCTGGCGTACCGCCATCACCCGGTCGACGGCTTCCCGGCGCGCCAGGAACTCGGACTCGCTGAGGATCGGCGGGCGGGTACGGCGCTGCTCACGACCGTCCCGACGGCGCTGCCGCTTGGCCTCCAGCCGGGTCGAGCCGGAGACGCCCTGCACCTCGTCGACCGTACGACGGGGCTCCCGGATCTTCACCACGGTCGGCACGCCGTCATCGGCGGCGCCCTCGGTGTCACCGGCACCCCGCCGACGACGCCGCCGACGCCGACGGGTCAACCCGTCGCCCTCGGTGTCGTCGCCGTTCTCGTCGGTCTCGGCCTCGGCCTCGGTCTCCCCCGCCTCGGCGGTCTCAGTCTCGGCCTCGGCCTCGGCGTCCTCGCCGTCCTCGGCCTCTTCCGCGCCACCCTTGCCGCGTCCCCGGCCCCGGCGACCACGCCGACGGCGACGCCGTGCGCTGGCGGTCTCCTCGTCCTCGTCCTCGTCGGCGGTCTCCTCGACCTCCTCGACGGCGGGTTCCTCGTCGGCCTCGACCGTCACGACCGGTTCGGGCTCGCGCCGGCTACGCCGTCGGCGGCGGGAGGGTTCGACCGGTTCCTCGGCGACCTCCTCCTCGGCCGCCGCCGCGGCGGCGGCGATACGGGCCGCGGTGATCTCCTCGGGAGCCATGAACAGCACCGTCGGCGCGGTGAGCGCGGCCCGGCGGCGGCGCGACCTGGGCTCCGGCTCCGCGACCGGCTCCGGCGCCGGTGGCACCTGCGTCACCGGTGGCGGCACCGCGCCCGGTGCCGGCTCGGCCGCCGCGCCCGCAGCCGGCGTCGGCGCCGTCGGCTCGACCTCTTCGGTGGACTCGTCAGGTGCGGGGGCAGCGCTCTCGGCCGGAACGGCTGCGGCTCCGAAGTCGGTTCCGGCGGCGGGTTCGGCCGCCGCCGGCTCTTCGGCGCTCGGCATCTCCGCCGGGGTCTCGACGGCCGGCTCGACCACCGCGGGCGTGGCCTTCCGCCGCCGGGTACGGGTCACCTTGACCGGCGGTACGACGTCACCGGCGGCCGCTTCGACCTCGGCCGCGGCCACGGGCTCCTCGGTGCTCTTCGCCGCGGTGGTGGCCTTGCGGCGTCGCCGTGTGGTCTTGGGTGCCGCCTCGAGGTCACCGGAGACCGGGGCCAGGACCTCCGCCTGCGGGGCTTCCGCACTGCCCACGGCCGGCGTGCTCTGCGCGTCCACCGGAGCGTCGGTCTGTTCGGGCTGGCTGACCGGGGTGGCGCGCCGTCGGGTGGTCCGCCGCCGCGGCGGTGTCTCGCCGGTGGGCACGCCCGCCAGGTCGGCCGTACCACTCACCGTGTCGGTGGCCTCCTGCGACGGGGAGGCACCCGCTCCGGTGGCAGTGGTCTCCTGCGGCGTGGCGGTGCCGCCGGCCTCGCTCGCCGCGTCGACGGTGGTGGGCTCGGCGGCCGGGTTCACACCGGTCCGTTCGCCGCCCTCGGGCTCGTTCTCGAGCATGGACGTTCTCCAGTTCTGGCTTCCCCGGGCGCGGGTGAGCGCTGCCACGCAGGGATGCCGCAAAAGGTGTTTCCCCGGGCGCACGGCGTGCGCGACCGGCGAAGTCTGCCTGCCTGGACGCCGACCGTCGGTCAGCGTCCGCCGATGGTTGCCCCGTCGCGATCCGCGTCCAGCGGATCCACGATCGCACCCTGCGCGGTCAGCGTGCCCTGAGCCAGCCGGATCACCTTCGGGGCCACCGGCGGCTCCAGGCCGGCCACCACGCGGAGGCCGGAAAGGACGTCATCGGGTCGTACGGACGGGGTGACCTGCCGTACAACCAGTTCGAGTATCGCACACGGTACGGCTGATGCCTCGGAAGGCGTCGCCGACGCAACGCCCACATCGATGGCGATGACTGCCGCCCGCGCGTCGAAGGTGCGCCGCCCCTGTTTGGTCATCCGCTCGACCTGGACCTCCTCGGCGGCGCTGAACGCGGCCACGGCCTTGGCGAGCACCTCCGGATCGACCTGCGGCAACTCGACGCGCCACCGGGACGCCTCGATCCGGTCGGCCAACCCGCTGCCGGTGGCCACCACGGCGTCGAGCACGTCGAGGCCGGGAGAGAGCGCGGCGTCCAGCGCCAGACGCAGCGCGTCCGGATCGACCGGTTCACGCAGGCCGATCTCCAGGTACTCGGCCTCGCTCGCCACCCCGGTCGGCGCCGCACTGGCGTACGAGATCTTGGGGTGCGGGGTGAAGCCCTGCGAGAAGGCCATCGGCACGCCGGCGCGGCGCAACGCACGCTCGAACGCCCGGGCGAAGTCCCGGTGCGAGGTGAACCGCAACGGGCCCCGTTTGGCGTACCGGATCCGCACACGCTGGACGACCGGCGCCTGGCCCCCTTCGGGCTGTGGTCTCTTACTGATCTTCATGCTCCTCGTTGAGAGATCCGATCAGATCACTGCTGGGCGCCGGTGGGCAGCTTCAAGCCGTTGACCGGGGTCAACGGGAGCAGCTTCCGGCCGGTCGGACCGATCTGGATCTCGGTGTCCATGGTCGGGCAGACGCCGCAGTCGAAACACGGCGTCCACCGGCAGTCGTCCTGCTCGTACTCGCTGAGCGCGTCCTGCCAGTCCTGCCAGAGCCAGTCCTTGTCCAGGCCCGAGTCCAGGTGGTCCCAGGGCAGGACCTCCAGCTCGTCGCGCTCGCGGGTGGTGTACCAGTCGAGGTCCACGCCGAAGGTGGGCAGCACCTCGGCGGCGGCCTCCACCCAGCGCTGGTACGAGAAGTGCTCGCTCCAGCCGTCGAACCGGCCGCCGTTCTCCCAGACCTTGCGGATCACCGCGCCGACCCGGCGGTCGCCCCGGGACAGCAGCCCCTCGATCAGGGACGGCTCACCGTCGTGGTAGCGGTAGCCGATGGCCCGGCCCAGCGAGCGGTCCGCGTTGATCGCCTGCTTGAGCAGCCTGAGCCGGTGGTCGATGACCTCCGGCCGTTCCATCGCCGCCCACTGGAAGGGGGTGTGCGGCTTCGGCACGAACCCGCCGATGGAGACCGTGCAGCGGATGTCCTTGGACCCGGTGGCGGCCCGACCGGCCCGGATGACCTCGTGGGCCATGTCGGCGATCTCCAGGACGTCGGCGTCGGTCTCGGTGGGCAGCCCGCACATGAAGTAGAGCTTCACCTGCCGCCACCCGTTGGTGTACGCGGTGACCACCGTACGGATCAGGTCGTCCTTGGAGACCATCTTGTTGATGACCTTGCGGATCCGCTCCGACCCGCCCTCCGGGGCGAAGGTCAGACCGGTGCGCCGCCCGTTGCGGGACAACTCCTGGGCCAACTCGATGTTGAACGCGTCCACCCGGGTCGACGGCAGCGACAGCGACACGTTCGTGCCCTTGTACTGCTCGGCAAGGCCGGAGCACATGTCGCCGATCTCGGAGTGGTCGGCCGAGGAGAGCGACAGCAGCCCCACCTCGTGAAAGCCGGAGAACTCCAGCCCCTGCTGCACCATCTGCCCGACCGTGGTGATGGACCGCTCCCGTACCGGGCGGGTGATCATGCCCGCCTGGCAGAACCGGCAGCCCCGGGTGCAACCCCGGAAGATCTCCACCGCGTACCGCTCGTGCACCGTCTCGGCCAGCGGGACCAGGGGCTTCTTCGGGTACGGCCAGGCGTCCAGGTCCATCGTCGTGCGCTTGTGCACCCGGAACGGCACGTCCGCCCGGTTCGGCACGACCCGCTGGATCCGACCGTCGGGCAGGTAGTCCACGTCGTAGAAGCGCGGCACGTAGACGCTCTCGGTACGCGCCAGCCGCAGCAGCAGCTCGTCGCGGCCACCGGGGCACCCCTCGGCCTTCCAGTCCCGAAGAATCGCGGTGATCTCCAGGACCGCCTCCTCGCCGTCGCCCAGCACCGCGGCGTCGACGAAGTCGGCGATCGGCTCCGGGTTGAACGCGGCGTGCCCGCCGGCCACGATCACCGGGTCGGCGTCGGTCCGGTCGGCCGCAAGCAGCGGGATGCCGGCCAGGTCGATCGCGGTGAGCAGGTTTGTGTAACCCAGCTCGGTGGCGAACGACACGCCGAACAGGTCGAAGTCGCGTACCGGCCGGTGGGCGTCGACGGTGAACTGCGGCACGCCGTGGGCGCGCATCAGGTTCTCCAGGTCCGGCCAGACCGCGTACGTCCGCTCGGCGAGCGTGTCGGGCAGTTCGTTGAGCACCTCGTAGAGGATCTGCACGCCCTGGTTGGGCAGGCCGACCTCGTACGCGTCCGGGTACATCAGCGCCCAACGTACGGTCGCCGAGTCCCAGTCCTTGACCACTGCACCCAGCTCGCCACCGACGTACTGGATGGGCTTGGTCACCTGGGGCAGCAGCGGCTCCAGTCGGGGCCACACGGAATTGGCCGCGACGGGGCGCGGTGTGGTGGACGGGACGCTCATGATGCCCAAGGGTACGCGCCCGCCCGTCGACGGCCGCGCCACACCTGTCCCCCCGGCACGCCGGGCCACCGGCCCCCCTGAAGTGGCCGACCACCGGGACCGGACGCGGCCTGATTCGGACACGCTGGCACGACGGTACTAACCTCGGGTCGGCGTGAGAGGAGATTGCCGCGATGCCGGAGCCGCAGCCGGGTACCGACCGGCCGGTCGACGGGAACCGGCCGGACGCACACCGCGACGGGGAGCCCGCGGTCACCCAGGAACAGCCCACCCCGGTGGTCCTCGGGGCCCCCACCGGCCCTGACGGCACCCGGGTGCTGCCTGCCGACGCGCCCGACCCCACCAGTGCACCACGTGACGCGGACCAGCCGACGCGGGAGGACAGCGCCGTCGGAAGTGACGCCACGGCAGCCCCGCCGGCAGACGCCGACGCCACGGCACCGACCGCCACCGCACCGGGACAACCCGACGACGTGCCGCGCAGCCCCCGGCAGGCCGCCGGCGGCTCCGGTGACGCGCACCCCACCAAGATCGATCCGGGCGACGCGCAGCGCACCACGATCGACCCGGGTGAAGCGCAGCGCACCGCCATCGACCCGGGCGACGCGCAGCGCACCGCCATCGACCCAGGTGACGCGCAGTCCGCCGGTACGCCGCCCACGGCTGTCGGTCCGCAGGGCACCCGCGTCATGTCACAACCGGTACCGGACGAGGAGCCCGCGCCGCGCTGGAGCGGGTCCGCCGCCGTACCGCCGGCAGCGCCGCGCCGCCCCAGTTGGGGCGAGTCGGCCGAGCCGACCCCGCCGCCGGTCGCCGCGGCCCACCAGCCGGAGCACCAGACCCCGGTCGACCCGTGGGCGGGTGTCGACACCAGCGGATGGGAACTGCACTCGGCCGACTTCCCGGCGCTGCCGCCGACGCTTTCCTACCCGGCGCCACCGCCGACCACGCCGTACTCCGGGCCACCGGCCCACCAGCCGCCAGCCCAGCAGCCACCGGCCGCCAACTTCCCCCCGCCGGCGGTGCCGGCTCCCCCGATGCCACCGGCTTCTCCGGCGTATCCGCAGGCAGGCTATCCGCCGCCACCGGTGCACCAGGCGCCCGCGCCGTCGCCGCGTCCCGCCGCCCGACCGCCGGCCCCGGTCGGGCCACCGCCACCGCCCGCCCGAGGGCGGAAGGTGAAGAAGTTGCCACCGGCCGCGCCGCCGCCCGGCTGGCAACCGCCTCCCGGAAACGTTCGGGCCCGCAAACGGCGCCGCTGGCCCTGGGTGCTGCTGCTGACCCTGGCGTGCTGCTGCGGCTGCCCGGCCTACTACGGCATGCCGATGGCCACCCAGTACCCGGCCGATGCGGCCCTTCCCAGGCAGGTGGCGGATCTGCGCCTGCGGGAGGATCCGCGCAACGCGCAGACCGCCCGGAAGCTGGAAGCCCAGACGCGCCAGGCGCACCTGCTCTCCGACAACATCTTCGCCGGGGTGTACACCACAAGCGTCGGCAAGCGGGTGACGGTCTTCGGTGGCACCGGATTCCGGCTCACCCCCTCCTCCGACGCCGACGCCGAGATCGAACGCCTCACGCAGGAGTACTCCCTCGGCGCGGCGGAGGTGGTGGACAGCGGCGTCCGGGGGCGGCACGGGCGCTGCGCGGTGGGCAGCTCCGACGGCATCGGGGTGGTCGTCTGCACCTCCGTCGACCATGGCAGCCTCACCACCGCGGTGTTCACCGGCCTCTCGGTGGACGACAGCGCCCGGCTGCTCGACACCCTGCGGGAAGAGATCATCACGCCTGCCTGACCTGAGCCGGTTTCCACCCCGACCCGCGCCCGCTCGGGGACAATCGGGTCATGCCTCGGCGTTGGCTGTTCGCCGACCAACTCGGACCACACTTCCTCGACGAGCGCCGCCAACCGGTGCTGCTGATCGAGTCGAAGGCGGTCTTCCGTCGTCGGGCCTTCCACCGGCAGAAGGCCCACCTGGTGCTCTCCGCCCTGCGCCACCGGGCGGCCGAACTGGGCAATCAGGCGATCTTCCTGCGCGCCGAGACCTACCGGCAGGCACTGCGGCGGGTACGTGAACCGCTGGAGGTCTGCCACCCGACGTCCCGCGCCGCGCTGGACTTCGTCCGTGGGCTGGACCAGGTGACCGTACTGCCGCCTCGCGGCTTCGTCACCGGGCTGGACGAGTTCGCCGACTGGGCGGACGCTCGGCGCGGCGCGCTGCGGATGGAGACCTTCTACCGGTTCGCCCGGGAACACCATCGGGTGCTCGTCGACGGTGCCGAGCCGGTCGGCGGGCGGTGGAGCTTCGACACCGAGAACCGCCAGCCGCCACCGAAGGGTGTCGAGCGGCTCGACGTACCGCCTCCGCCGATGCCCCGCGAGGACGACATCGACGCCGAGGTGCGGGAGGATCTGGACCGCTGGGAACGGGAGGGCATCCGGTTCGTCGGGCGGGACGGTCCCCGCCGATTCCCGGTCACTGCCAAGGAGGCCCAGGCACGGCTACGGCACTTCCTCAAGCATCGGCTGCCCCACTTCGGCCCGTACGAGGACGCCATGCTCGCCGGTGACCCGTGGCTGGCGCACAGCATGCTCTCCTCCTCGTTCAACCTCGGGCTGCTCGACCCGATGGCGGCGATCCGTGGCGCGGAGCAGGCGTACCGCAAGGAGAAGGTGCCGCTGCCCAGCGTGGAGGGCTTCATCCGGCAGATCCTCGGCTGGCGGGACTTCGTCTGGAACCTGTACTGGTACTTCGAGCCCGGCTACCAGCGGAGCAACGCGTTGGGTGCCCGCGCGGCGATGCCGGGCTGGTTCCGCGACCTGGACGCCGACGCGGTGCAGGCGCGCTGCCTGTCGGATGTGCTGGCCGATCTGCGTGACCACGGCTGGGTGCACCACATCCCCCGGCTCATGGTGCTCGGCAACTACGCGTTGCAGCGCGGTTGGCGAACGGCCGAGGTGGTGGACTTCTTCCGCCGCAGCTTCGTCGACGGCTACGACTGGGTGATGACCGTCAACGTCGTCGGCATGAGCCAGTACGCCGACCTGGGACGGATGAGCACCAAGCCGTACGTGGCCGGCGGCTCGTACATCAACCGGATGAGCGACTACTGCGGCGGCTGCCGGTACGACCCGAAGGTCCGCCTGGGTGAGCGGGCCTGCCCGTTCACCGCCGGCTACTGGTCGTTCCTCGATCGCAACCGCGACCGCATCCCGGCCAACGCCCGGATGGCGCGCACGATGGCGCAGATGAACCGGCTCGGCGACCTCGACGCCGTACGCGATCAGGAGAAACGCCGCTCCTCGAAGGCGCCGTGACCGGCGTGGGTCAGTCGGCGCTCGGCTCGCCGGTGGCCTTCGGCTGAGCGCGCGGCGGGGCGTACCGGGGCACGTACTCCTGACCGGTGAGCTTCTGGATCTCGGCCATCATCTCGTCGGTCATCTTCCGCAGCGAGAGCCGGTCGTCCGGTCGGCCGGTGAAGTCCAGCGGTTTACCGAACTTGACGGTGATCTTCTTCCCGGTGAAGGGCCGCGGCACCCGAGCGCCGATCGGCTGCACCTTGTCAGTCCCGATCATGCCGACCGGGATGATCGGGACCCCGGCCGCGATGGCGAGACGGACCGCTCCGGTGCGACCCCGGTAGAGCCGTCCGTCCGGCGAACGGGTGCCCTCGGGATAGACGACCACCAGGTCACCGCCCTTGAGCGCGGGGATGGCCGCGTCGAACGCGGACAGCGCCGCCCGCCCACCGGCCCGCTCCACCGGGATCGCGCCGAGGCCGGTGAGGACGAACTTCGAGAAGCGCCCCTTGAGGGTGGTGCCCTTGAAGTACTCGGACTTGGCCCAGAAGGCCAGGTGCCGGGGGACGACCGTGCCGAGGAACAACTCGTCGGCCACCGACAGGTGGTTACCGGCGAAGATCGCCCCACCGGTCTCCGGTACGTGCTCCAGACCCTCCACGGTCGGTCGGAACGCCAGCCGCAGCGTGGGCGCCACGGTGAGCTTGCCGATGGTGTAGAGCAGCGGCACTGGTCCTCCGACGATGGGTGATGTACGCAGTGGGGCGCTGACACCGTAGCGGACGGACGCACGTCGTGATGCGCGAGGTGGGCCGGATCCGCTGGCTGGACGACCGGATGGTGACAGGGGCCCCCGCTGCCGCCCGAGGGCGTCGACAAGGGCCCCTGCTCATCCGTCAGGCGCGGCGACCGCGCCCGCTCACTCGTCAGACGCGGCGGACCGAGACGGTGACCCGCTCGCCCTCACCGGCCTCGCCGGCGAACCCGTCGATTCCCTCGGCGAAGTCGACCCGGTCGGCCAGCACCTCCCGAGCCACGAAGTCGGCGTACGCCGACACCGCCTCCCGCACCTGCGCCGAGGCGTCGACAGTCGCCACGATCCGGTCGGAGATGTCCAGGTCGGCGTCGCGCCGGGCCTGCTGCACCACCCGGACCACGTCGCGGGCCAGCCCTTCGGCGGCCAGTTCCGGGGTGACAGTGGTGTCCAGCACCACCACCCCTTCGCCGCCGGGCAGCGGTGCCGAGTGCTCCGCGTCGGCCGCGATCAGGCGCAGCTCGTACTCGCCCTCGGCGAGGGTGACCCCGGCGGCGACCGGGTCACCGTCGACCAGTTCCCACTCCCCCGCCTTGACCGCCTTGATCACCTGCTGGACCTGCTTGCCGACCCGGGGCCCGAGCGCCCGGGGCACCACCGTCAGCACCTGCTGGCAGTACGCCGACACGTCGCCGGTGAAGACGACCTGCTTGACGTTTACCTCGTCGGCCACCAGGTCGGCGAAGGGACGCAGCTGCTCGGCGACCGGGCTGGCCACGGTAAGCGTGGACAGCGGCAGCCGCACCCGCAGACCCTTGGCCTTGCGCAGCGACAGCGCCGCCGAGGCGACCGCCCGGACGTTGTCCATCGCGGCCACCAGGTCGTGGTCGGCCGGGAACTCCTCGGCGACCGGCCAGTCGGTCAGGTGCACCGACCGCTCACCGGTCAACCCACGCCAGATCTCCTCCGCGGTCAGCGGCGCCAGCGGCGCCACCACCCGGCACAGCGTCTCCAGCACCGTCGACAGCGTGTCGAACGCGTGGGGGCCGCCGGACCAGAACCGGTCCCGGGAGCGACGCACGTACCAGTTGGTCAGCGCGTCCAGGTAGGACCGCACGGTGGCGCAGGCACCGGAGATGTCGTACGCGTCCATCTGCGCGCCGACCGTCGCCACCAGCTCGTTCGTCTTGGCCAGCACGTACCGGTCGAGCAGGTGGGTGCTGTCCGTCCGACGCCGGGCGGTGTAGCCGTCGGCGTTGGCGTAGAGCGAGAAGAAGTACCAGACGTTCCACAGCGGCAGCAGCACCTGCCGGACGGCGTCCCGGATGCCCGACTCGGTGACCGGCATGTCGCCGCCACGCAGCACCGGCGAGGACATCAGCATCCAGCGCATCGCGTCCGAGCCGTACGAGTCGAAGACGTGGTACACGTCCGGGTAGTTGCGCAGGCTCTTGGACATCTTGCGCCCGTCCGAGCCGAGCAGGATGCCGTGGCTGAGGCAGTTACGGAACGCCGGCCTGTCGAACAACGCGGTGGCCAGCACGTGCATGGTGTAGAACCAGCCGCGGGTCTGCCCGATGTACTCGACGATGAAGTCGCCCGGGTAGTGATGCTCGAACCAGTCGGCGTTCTCGAACGGGTAGTGCACCTGGGCGAACGGCATCGAGCCGGACTCGAACCAGCAGTCCAGCACCTCCGGCACCCGACGCATCATCGACTTGCCGGTCGGGTCGTCCGGGTTGGGGCGGACCAGGTCGTCCACCGCCGGCCGGTGCAGGTCGGTCAGGCGTACGCCGAAGTCCCGCTCGATGTCGGCGAGCGAGCCGTACACGTCGATGCGGGGGTAGTTCGGGTCGTCCGAGCGCCACACCGGGATCGGCGAGCCCCAGAACCGGTTCCGGCTGATCGACCAGTCCCGGGCGTTGGCCAGCCACTTGCCGAACGAGCCGTCCTTGATGTGCCCCGGGGTCCAGTTGATCTGCTGGTTCAGCTCGACCATCCGGTCCTTGAACTTGGTCACCGCGACGAACCACGACGACACCGCCTTGTAGACAAGCGGGGTGTCGCAGCGCCAGCAGTGCGGGTACGAGTGGGTGTAGGTGTCCTGCTTGAGCACCACCCCCCGGTCCTTCAGCTCCCGGATCACCGGCTTGTTGACGTCGAAGACCTGCTCGCCCTGGTACGGCGGCACCAGCGCGGTGAACCGGGTGTGGTCGTCCACGGTGACGATGGTGGGGATGCCGGCGGCGTTGCAGACGTTCTGGTCGTCCTCACCGAAGGCCGGGGCCAGGTGCACGATCCCGGTACCGTCCTCGGTGGTCACGAACTCCGCCCCGAGCACCTGGTACGCGTTCGCACCGGCCTGCTCGACCAGGAAGTCGAACAGCGGGGTGTAGCGCCGCCCCACCAGGTCCGCCCCGCGTACCGTGCCGACCTGCTCGTACCCCTCAAGTTCCTTGGCGTACGCGGCCACCCGCCCGGCACCCACCAGGTACCGCTCGCCGTCGCGCTCCAGCACGGCGTACTCGATGTCCGGGCCCACGGCCAGGGCCAGGTTCGACGGCAGGGTCCACGGGGTGGTGGTCCAGACACCGAGCTTGACCGGCCCACGGACCAGTTCCGGCGCGGACTCGTCGCCGGTCAGCTCGAACCACACGGTCAGCGTCGGGTCGTGCCGGTCCCGGTAGACGTCGTCCATCCGGGTCTCGGTGTTCGACAGCGGCGTCTCGCAGCGCCAGCAGTACGCCAGCACCCGGAAGCCCTCGTAGACCAGACCCTTGTCGTGCAGGGTCTTGAAGGCCCACATGACGCTTTCCATGTAGTCCAGGTCGAGGGTCTTGTAGTCGTTGGCGAAGTCGACCCAGCGGGCCTGCCGGGTGACGTACCGCTCCCAGTCGTGGGTGAACTCCAGCACCGACGTGCGGCACGCCTCGTTGAACCGGGCCACGCCCAGGTCGAGGATCTCCGCCTTGCTGGTGATGCCGAGCTGCTTCTCCGCCACCACCTCGGCGGGCAGGCCGTGACAGTCCCAGCCGAAACGCCGCTCGACCCGGCGACCCCGCATGGTCTGGTAGCGCGGCACCACGTCCTTGACGTACCCGGTGAACAGGTGCCCGTAGTGCGGCAGCCCGTTGGCGAACGGCGGGCCGTCGTAGAAGACGTACTCGTTGTCGGCGTCTCCGCCGGCACCCGTCTCCGATTGCCGGCCGGAGGCCGGCCGCTGCTCGACGCTGGCTTCGAAGGTCTTGTCGGCCGTCCAGTGCTCCAGCACCCGGCGCTCGACCGCGGGCAGGTCCGGGCTCGCCGGGACTCCGGCGGCGGTCGGGTCGTGCAACGGATAGGCCATCGCCTGTCGCTCTCCTCGCTGACGCTCACTGTCGTGTGGGTCTTGCGAGGACGAGCCCGTCACCGGTACGCCGTCACCAGCGCCCCGGGCAAGGCCCGCGGTACCACCCCGCTTGACGGTCAGGATCAACCGCCCGCTCGTTAGGCCGGCTGTAACGGGCCGAACCCGTCCGGTTCTACTCGGGCACAAGGCCCTTTCTTCCGGAGGCTCCCCGGTGATAGCCGGATCATCGCCACTCCCCCCATCCTACCCACCCCACCCACCCCCCTCACCCCCATAACCCACCCCACCCCCACCCCACCCCCCTCCCCCCGCGATCTTGCACTTCCGGTCGCCCATACGCGGCTTCTGTATGGATATGCACCGACACAAAGTGCAAGATCGACGGCGCGAGGGCGCGAGGGCGTGACGGGGCGTGAGGGGGCGGGGCGGCGGGTCAGGGTGCGGGGGTGGTGGGGGTCACAGGGGTGGGGTGTCACGGTGGGGGTGGGGTGGGGCGTCGTGGGGGTGTTGGAGGCACTGTCAGGAGGGGTTGTCGTGCAGCGGATGGATGTGGCTGAGGTAGCGCCGGAGGCGTACCAGAGCGTGCTGGGGTTGGAGAAGTACGTCCGGGCCAACGTGGATCACACCGTGCTGGAGTTGGTGAAACTGCGCGCGTCGATGCTGAACGGCTGCGCGTACTGCGTCGACATGCACAGCCGGGATGCGATGGACGCCGGGGAGTCGCATCGGCGGCTGTTCGCGGTGGCGGCGTGGCGTGAAGCGCCCTTCTTCGACGAGCGGGAGCGGACCGCGCTGGCGCTCACCGACGCGGTCACCCGCCTCGGCGAGCACGGGGTACCCGACGACGTCTGGGCGGCCGCCGCGAAGGTCTGGCCGGAGAAGGCCCTCGCCGACCTGGTGCTGGCGATCGCCACAATCAACGTGTGGAACCGGATCGCGGTGACCTTCCGCAAGGACCTGCCGACCGAGGTCTGAGCCCGATCGACGCGGTGGAGGCGGCCGGTGCGCTCGAAGCGCACCGGCCGATGCTGCTCGGTCTGGCCTACCGGCTGCTCGGCAGCCGGCACGACGCCGAGGACGTGCTCCAGGAGGCGTACCTGCGGTGGATGCGGGTCGACCGGGCCGGCGTGGCCGAGCCGCGCCGCTACCTGTCCCGGGTGGTGACCCATCTGGCCATCGACCGGCTCCGCGCCCGGCAGGCAGCCCGGGAGGCGTACGTCGGGATGTGGCTGCCGGAGCCGGTGCCCACCGCGCCTTCGCCGTTCGGCCCGCTGGAACGTGCCGAGTTGCGCGATTCGCTCGCCACCGCGCTGCTGCACCTGCTGGAACGCCTCACCCCGCCGGAGCGCGCGGTCTACGTGCTGCACACCGCCTTCGAGATGCCGTACGCCGAGATCGCCGAGCTACTGGACCGCTCGGCCGAGGACTGCCGGCAACTGCATCATCGGGCCGCCATGCGGATCGGCCGCGACCAGCGCCGCTTCACCGTCGACCGGGCGGAGCAGCAGCGGCTGCTGGACGCCTTCATCGCCGCCGTCGACGACGGCGACCTGGCCGCGCTGACTGACCTGGTGGCCGCCGAGGCGACCGCGTGGAGCGACGGTGGCGGCCGGGTGCGGTCCGCCCGCAACCCGGTGACCGGCGTCGACCGGGTCACCCGCTTCCTGCTGGGCATCCGCGCCAAGGGCTGGCCGCTCACCGTGCACCGCACGGAACTCAACGGCCAGCCGGCCGCCGTCGTGGTCACCGCGGCCGGTCACCGGTACGCCCTCACCCTCGCCACCGCAGACGGTCGGATCACCGACATCTTCCTGGTGGCGAACCCGGACAAGCTGACCTGGGCGGCCTGAACAGCCGCCCCGCCGCGTACCAGGCGTCAGCTCAGCTCGGGGAACCAGAGTGCGATCTCGCGCTTGGCGCTGTCGGCCGAGTCGGAGGCGTGCACCAGGTTCTCCCGGTTGGACAGCGACAGGTCACCCCGGATGGTGCCGGCGGCGGCCTTACGCCCGTCGGTGGCCCCGATCAGGCCGCGCACCACGTCGATGACCTGGTCACCGGAGAGCACCAGGGCGACCAGCGGACCACCGGTCATGAACGCCTTCAACGGCGGGTAGAACGCCTTGTCCACGTGCTCGGCGTAGTGCTCGTCGGCCAGCGCGGCGTCCATCGTCCGGGACACCATGGCGTCGATCCGCAGCCCCTTGCGCTCGAAGCGGGAGATGATCTCGCCGACCAATCCACGGCGGACCGCATCGGGCTTGATCAGTACGAGCGTACGCTCGTCCGGGCTGCTGCTGGACACGCTGGGTTCCTCCTCAGAGCGGAAGCCGGTCGGGCTGGGTACGGTCAGCCTAGCGACCCGGTCCCGGCGCCGGCGCGGTGGTCGGTGCTTCCCCCGATCCCCGATCCGGCCTAGCCTGGCCCTGACCACCCGGGAGGTCCACTGTGGCGAACGGCGGGAACCGACCCATCGCACCGGTACGCAAGTTGGTCGCTGCGGTGCTCGGCACCGTGGCCTCCTTCGTCATCCTTTTCGGCCTGGGCATGACCAGCTGGGCCATCGTGGCGCTGGGCGTCGCGGTCCTGGCGCTGGCGATCGCGCTGGCCACGGTCCGCGCCGGCGGGCGCACCTGGGTCGTGGGCGCCGGGCACGTGCACAGCGCCTCGGAGCCACCCACCCAGTACGCCTTCGGGCGCTGCGAACTCCAACTGGTGATCGACGCCCCGGGCCTACCACCCCGGTCGAAGAAGATCATCGAGCCTCGGGTGCCGGTGTCGAAGTGGCCGTCGCTGGGCCAGAGCCTGCCGATCCGGGTGGCCCTGGACGACCCGCGACACGTCCGGGTGCTCTGGGACGAGGTGCCCACCCACGCCGAGACCGACCCCACCGAGCCGCCTCCCGAGTACGCCACCCAGGTGCCGCCGGACGAGGTCCTCATCGGTCAGGAGGCCCCACCGTGGGCCGACCGGGCGCCGGAGGACGACTTCCCGCTGAGTGATCCGCTGGCTGGTCCCACCGGTGACGAACCCGTCGAGCCGGTCGAGCCACGGGAGCCGGTACGGGTCCGTCAGCGTCCGGGCGGCCCGGTCGTGCTGGAGGGGACGGTGGTGGAACAGTCGAACGACCATCAGCTGCCCCGCCGGGCCACGCCGGCACCTCGTACCCCGGCCGAGGAACGGTTCGCCGCCGCCACCGCCTCCACGGAGGCTCTCGTCGACGCCCAGCCGAGCGGGGCCCGGCTGGCCGAGGCGGCCCCCCGCTCACCCGATCCGCTCGACCCGCTCGACCTCCCGTTGGACGACCCGCAACCACGACCGACGGCCGCGGGCGACCTCGCATCAGGGCCGTCGACGGCGAGCGACCCGGCACCGTCCGCCGTCGACAGCGAGGCCTCCGTCGACAGCGAGGCCGCGGTCGACGACGCCGTCGAGGCCCGCAAGCTGGACGAGGCGATCTTCGGGTACGACCCGGAGGCCGTCGACACCGCGGACCCGGCCGCGCCGATCAGCGGTGTCGGCATCACCCTGCTGGTCACCGACCTTGCCCGCTCCCTGGCGTTCTACCAGGGGCGGCTCGGCTTCACCGAGGTCGACCGGGGCACCGGCAACGCCGTGCTCGCCTCCGGGGCGACCCGACTGGTGCTGCGCGAGGTGTCCGGCGCCCAGCCGGTCAGCCGTCGACTGGTGCACGTCAACCTCGACGTCGACGACATCCAGGGGGCGTACGAACAGCTACGCGACTCCGGTGTGCGGTTCACCTACGCCCCGAGGGTCGTCAACCGGGGCAACCGGCTGGAGGTGTGGGCGGCGGCGTTCCGTGACCCGGACGGTCACGGCATCGCCCTCACCCAGTGGCGGGAACGCGCCGACGCCTGAGCACGGCTCAGCCGAGGATCACCCGACGGACATGCCAGGCGTACGCCCACACCAACGCGAACATCACCCCCAGCACGAGCAGCGACCAGTGCAGTAGCCCGGAGAGCAGCAGCAGCCCCTGCAACACGGTGCCGGCGTTCCACGCCCACGGCCGGCCCATCAGACCGGCCAGCATGGCGGCGGCCACGGCCAGCGCCACCACCGCCCCGATCGCGGCAGCGCTCAGGTCACCGCCGACCAACCGGATCGGTTGGATGGCCAGCAGCAGCACCAGCGCCTCCAGGGCCAGGGTGCCGGCCCCGAGGCCGCGTACCGCCCGCTGCGGGTCACGCAGCCCCGAGCGCCGCTGCTGCGGGCCCTCCGGTCCGCTCATCGCTTCAACAACCGGCGCGCGTCGGCCACCGTCACCACGGAACCGGTGACGATCACACCGACCCCGGCCAGTTCACCCGGTACGTCCTCCTCGGCCAGCGCCACCGCCGCCTCGATCGCGTCCGGCATCTCCTCGGCCACCTCGACCCGGTCGGGCCCGAACACCTCGGCGGCGAGCGCGGCCAACTCGTCGGCCGGCAGGGCCCGTGGCGAACTGTTGCGGGTCACCACCACCTGATCGACCACCGGCTCCAACAGCTCAAGCATGCTGGCCGCGTCCTTGTCGGCAAGCGTGCCCACCACGGCGACCAGCTTGCTGAAGGCGAACTCCTCCTGCAGGGCGGTGACCGTGGCCGCCATGCCCTGCGGGTTGTGCGCGCCGTCGAGCAGGATCGTCGGGGCGGTACGCACCCGCTCCAGCCGACCCGGGGAACTGGCGGTGGCGAAACCCTCCCGGACCGTCTCCAGGTCGAGCTGACGCCGAGCACCGGCGCCGAGGAACGCCTCCACGGCGGCGAGCGCCACCGCCGCGTTCTGCGCCTGGTGCGCGCCATGCAGCGGGAGGAACACCTCCTCGTACACCCCGCCGAGGCCCTGCAACGTGAGCACCTGCCCGCCGACCGCCACCGCCCGGCGCAGTACGCCGAACTCCGAGCCCTCGCGGGCGATGGTGGCACCGACCTCGGCGCAGCGTTGCAGGATCGGCCGCGCGGCTTCCTCCTCCTGAGCGGCGGCGATGACCGTCGCGCCCGGATGGATGATGCCGGACTTGGCGACCGCGATGTCCTGCAACGTGTCACCGAGCCACTCGGTGTGGTCCAGCCCGATCGGCGTCAGTACGCACACCCCGGCCTGGATCACGTTCGTGGCGTCCTCGGCTCCGCCCAGTCCCACCTCGACCACGGCCACGTCGACAGGCGCGTCGGCGAAGGTGGCGAACGCCAACGCGGTGGTCATGTCGAAGTAGGTGAGCGGCTCGGCCGAACGGTCGTCGACCAGTTCGGCGAGCGGCTTGACCTCCTGGTACACGGCGGTGAAGCGGGCCTCGTCCACCGGCTCACCGTCCAGGCTGATCCGCTCCCGCACCGTCTCCAGGTGCGGGCTGGTGTACCGCCCGGTGTGCAGCCCGAACGCCCGCAACAACGAGTCGATCATCCGGGCCGTGGAAGTCTTGCCGTTGGTGCCGGTCAGGTGGATCGACGGGTACGCCCGTTGCGGGCTGCCCAGCAGGTCGAGCAGGTCCGAGATGCGGTCCAGTTCGAAGACCATCCGGGTGAAGCCGCGCCCCGCCAGTTCCGCCTCGATCTCGGCGAAGGCGGCCCGCTCGGCGGCTTTGCCCCGCTCGGGGCGCTCGTCGGCGCGGCCGGGCCGACCGGCGGACGCCGGTCGGCCCGCACCACTGCGGTCGTCGTGTTCGTTGCTGTCGGTCACGAGGGCAGCGCCTCCAGAGCGGCGTCGATGCGGGTCAGGTCGGCCTCGGCGGCGGCGAGCCGGTCACGGATCTTCGCAACCACGGGTTCCGGTGCCTTACCGACGAACGCCGGGTTGTTCAGCTTCGCCCGCGCCTGCCCGGCCTCCTTCTCGGCCGCCGCGCGGTCCTTGGTCAGCCGGGCGCGTTCGGCGGCGACGTCGATCGAACCCCGGGTGTCCAGCGCGACGCTGACCTCCCCCGGCATGGCCAACGTCGCGCTGGCCTGGAAGTCGTCACCGGCCGCGTCGAGCCGGGCCAGGGAACGGATCAACGGCTCGTGCGCCGCGACACCGGCACCGGCCAGCCCGTCGAGCCGGGCGGCGACCCGCTGGGTCGGACGCAGCCCCTGGTCGGAACGGAACCGGCGGACCTCGGTGACCACCCGCTGCAGGGTGGCGATCTCCGCCTCGGCGCCGGTGTCGATCCGGGCCCGGTCGGCGACCGGCCAGGCGGCCGTCATCACCGTCTCGCCACCGGTCAACGCGGTCCACAGCTCCTCGGTGACGAACGGGATCACCGGGTGCAGCAGCCGCAGCAACTGGTCCAGCACGTGCCCGAGGACCCGGCGACTGGTGTCGGCGGCGGCGCCACCGGCGGCCAGCACCGGCTTGCTCAACTCCACGTACCAGTCGCAGACGTCGTCCCAGGCGAAGTGGTAGAGCAGGTCACAGACCTTGGCGAACTCGTACGCCTCGAACTGCTCGTCCACCTCGGCGGTGACCTGCGCCAGCCGGGACAGGATCCACCTGTCGACGGTCGACAGCTCGGCCGCGCCCGGCAGCGGCCCCTCGGTGTGCGCGCCGTTGAGCAGCGCGAAGCGGGTCGCGTTCCACAGCTTGTTGCAGAAGTTGCGCGACCCCTGGCACCAGTCCTCGCTGACCGGCACGTCCCCGCCGGGGTTGGCGCCCCGAGCCAGGGTGAACCGGGTCGCGTCGGCCCCGTACCGGTCGATCCAGTCCAGCGGGTCGACCACGTTGCCGAACGACTTAGACATCTTCTTGCCGTGCTCGTCGCGGACCATGCCGTGCAGGGCGATCACGTCGAACGGCTGCTTGCCGTCCATCGCGTACAGGCCGAACATCATCATCCGGGCGACCCAGAAGAACAGGATGTCGTACCCGGTGACCAGCACGCTGGTCGGATAGAACTTCGCCAGTTCGGGGGTCTGCTCCGGCCAGCCGAGGGTGGAGAACGGCCACAGCCCGCTGGAGAACCAGGTGTCCAGCACGTCCTCGTCCTGGTGCCAGCCCTCGCCGGTCGGCGGCTGCTCGTCGGGGCCGACGCAGACCACCTCGCCGTCCGGGCCGTACCAGACCGGGATGCGGTGGCCCCACCACAGCTGGCGGGAGATGCACCAGTCGTGCATGTTGTCGACCCAGGCGAAGTACCGCTTGGCCAGATCCGCCGGCTCGATCGCCACCCGGCCGTCGCGCACCGCGTCACCGGCCGCCTTGGCCAGCGGGGAGGTGTTGACGAACCACTGCAACGACAGCCGCGGCTCGACCGTGGTCCGGCACCGCGAGCAGTGCCCGACGGCATGCACGTACGGCCGCTTCTCCGCCACGATGCGCCCTTCGGCGCGCAGCGCCGCGACGATCGCCGGGCGGGCCTCGAACCGGTCCAGCCCTTCGAACGGGCCGGGCGCGGTGATCACACCCCGCTCGTCCATGATCGTCAACGCGGGCAGCTCGTGTCGCTGTCCGATCTCGAAGTCGTTCGGGTCGTGCGCCGGGGTCACCTTCACCATGCCGGTGCCGAAGGCCGGGTCGACGTGCGCGTCACCGACGATCGGGATCCGACGGCCGGTCAGCGGCAACTCGACCTCGGTGCCGATCAGGTGCCGGTACCGCTCGTCGTCCGGGTGCACCGCCACCGCCGTGTCACCGAGCATGGTCTCGGCCCGGGTGGTGGCCACCACCACGTCGTCGCTGTAGCGGATCGAGACCAGCTCACCGTCGTCGTCGGAGTGCTCCACCTCGATGTCCGACAGGGCGGTCAGGCAGCGCGGACACCAGTTGATGATCCGGTTCGCCCGGTAGATCAGGCCGTCGTCGTACAGCTTCTTGAACATCGTCAGTACGGCCCGCGACAGGCCCTCGTCCATGGTGAAGCGCTCACGGTCCCAGTCGACCGAGTCACCGAGGCGACGCATCTGGCCGAGGATCGCGCCCCCGGACTCCGCCTTCCACTGCCACACCCGCTCGACGAACTTCTCCCGACCCAGGTCGTGGCGAGACAGCCCCTGCGCGGCCAACTGCCGCTCGACCACGTTCTGGGTGGCGATGCCGGCGTGGTCCATGCCCGGCAGCCAGAGCGCCTCGAACCCCTGCATCCGCTTCCGCCGCACCAGGGCGTCCTGCACCGTGTGGTCGAGCGCGTGGCCCATGTGCAGCGAGCCGGTGACGTTGGGCGGGGGGATCACGATGGTGAACGGTGGCTTGTCACTGTCTGCCGACGCCCGGAACCGACCGTCGGCTACCCACTGCTCGTACCGTCGCTGCTCTACCTCACCGGGCTGGTACTGGCCGGCGATGGTCGGGGCGTCGGGGCGTCGGGTATCCAGGTTCTCGGTCACCTAAGAAAGTCTACGGAGCGCTTCCGCAGACCCGACGTCCACCACCGGTGCTTTCGCGTACGGTGGCGGCTATGTCGGACGCACATCGCACCGCGCGCCAGCTCGACGAGGGGGCTCCGCCGCTTGACCTGACCGACGAGCCGATCGAGCTGAGCAACCGCGACCCGCAGGACGACCCGGATCGCCCCACAGCCCGTGGCCGCCGACGCCGCGTCGTGATCGCCCTCCTGGCCGTCCTGGCGCTGACGGGTGTGGGTGCGCTCGGCGCCTGGGGCTGGCGGATCGTCCAGCAGAAGGACACCCTGATCGCCACGCCGGACACGATCGCAGGGCTCACCCGCGACGACAGCGAACGGGCCGTGAGCACCGCCGACTACCTGCGCAGCGGCCTCGCCGCCGACATCCAGCTCGACACCAGCTTCGGTGCCGTCTACCAGGACCCCGCCGACGAGCGTCGGTCGGTACTGTTCTTCGGCGGCACCACCCTGCTCTGGCAGCCCGAGCGAGACCTGGAGAGCCTCTTCGGCCTGATGTCCGACGAGACGGGTGCGGTAACCGGCCTACGCGACATGACCCCGGGCCGACTCGGCGGCGTGATGAAATGCGGCACCACCAGCGGCGAGGGCGGCGACTTCGCAGTCTGCGGCTGGGCCGACCACGGCAGCGTGGCCATCGCCATGTTCCCCTTCCGCCCCGTCGACGAAGCAGCCGGACTCCTCCGCAAGATCAGGGAAACCGTACAGACCCGCGACTGACCCTCCAACCGACCTCTCTCGCCAGTCTCGGTCCCGCCAGCAGCCCACTCTCGCCGGCGGCTCTTGTCGCTGGCGGTCTCCGTCGTTGGGTAGGCCTTTGCTCTGCTTCAATCCACGCACTGGTTTTCGTTGCTGGTTGTTGCGTGGGTTGAAGCAGAGCAAAGCAGTTCAGGCCGGCATGCCCGGCCCGCCGGCCGTGGCATTGCGTGGCGTCGGCGTCCTGGCAGGGGGCACGGCATTCTGGTACGAGCGGTGGGTCGGTGCCGCGGTCACGCGGGCCAGTGTGCCTGCCCGGCGCGTGCCCCCGGGGGGGGGGTGGCGTACCTCGAAGTCCGTCCCCGTCCCGAGCCGGTGAGTGTCTCGTGTGGACATACGTTTGAGGGCCACCCCAACAAGGGTGGCCCTCAAATCGAAGAATGTCCGGCGGTGTCCTACTCTCCCACACCCTCCCGAGTGCAGTACCATCGGCGCTGGAAGGCTTAGCTTCCGGGTTCGGAATGTAACCGGGCGTTTCCCTTCCGCCATAACCGCCGTAACCCTATCA